>SUTV01000001.1 GCA_015152515.1 Cyanobacteria bacterium SIG29 | reverse complement strand
ATATTTTTCAATAAATTCATTAATTAAATCTTTATCGGTACTTAAATTTAGATAGTCATTAGATGAAAAATTCAGCAAATTTTTTCCGTTTACAGATAAGAATTTGCCGTGTTTTTCTTCTATGTCTTTAACTTGTCTAAAATTATCTTTTTCAACAAGTTTTTTTATTTCTTCATCATAAAAATTCATATAAAAAGTATAATTCAAACATGATTACAGTTGAATTATGTTGGTTTTTTCTTCGTTTAGTTCTTTTAACATATTAGAAATTATTTCGCTATGACAAGTGAAGAATAAAACTTGATTTGTTTTTGCAAATTCAATTAAGCATTTAAGCGCATTTTTGGTTCTAATTAGGTCAAAGTTTACAAAAGCATCATCAACAATTAATGGTAAATTTGCTTTGCCATTATCTTCTAATGTTGATTTATCTTTTGCATAATTTGAAGCATAGCCAAGCTTTAATGCAAGATATAGTTGTTCTTTAGTTCCGCGTGATAAGTGTTCCCACTTCTTGATTTTAGAACCATTTTCATTTTCTATTTCTTGTAATTCTAAATTGATTTTTGTGTATTTATTATCAGTTAAAATTGCAAGATATTTTTGAGCATTAATTAAATCAGGTTGAGTTTTATCAAATTCACTTTTTGCTGTATTTGTTAATTCAACGCTCATTTTATTAATGAATAAGTTTTTAATTAGTTTTCTGTATTCTTCAGTTAAAATATTCTTTTCTGTTTTAAGTTCAGATATACCTTCAACTTTTTCTAAATCTCGTTGTTTGTATCCTGCTTCATTTTTTTGTTTTACTTTTTCTTCTCTTTCAAGTTTTAAATCATCTTCTGATTCGAAAATTTCTTGGACATTACCTAGTTCTGATAATTTCTTTTCAATAGAAGAAATTTGTGTGCTCAAGTTATCAATTTGTTGTTTCACTATGCTGTTTCTATCATAGTATTGGTTTAAGCGCATAGTAATATCTTTTGCGTTATCGCTAATTGTTATATTTATATCATTTTCTATAATGAAATTTTTAACTCTTGATAAAATTTCTTCGTTATCTTTTTTTGTTTCTTCAAGTTCTTTAGAAAGGTTCTTTTCGTTTTCAAGGTTTTCTTTTAATGATTTAATTATTTCAATTACATCAAGATATTTTTTTCCAATAATATTTTCGTTTGTGATATTTTTATTAGATAAATTTTTGATTTCTTCAGTTAATTTTTCTGTTTCTTCCTTTAGTTTACTTATTTTTGATTTTGAATTGTTTATTTTTTCATCTGTTATATTTCTTTCAGATGTTTTATGTAAAAATAAGTCATTATTTGATTTTAAATCTTTGAATTCTATAATTAAATTTTGTTTGATATTGTCTAATTTGCTTGGCAGATAAGAAAATTCAATATTATCAATTTCGCTGTAGTATGGTTTTACAATTGATTTTAAATTGTTTAAAATCTGTTTTCTTTGTTCATCTTTTTTGATTTTTTCTTCATCTATTTTATCTTCATAACTACTTAGCTTCAAAGATGCGAAACCAAACAATGTTAAAATTGACATTAAAATACTAAAAATGCCTGCTGTTTGGATTTTTTGGTAAAAGCTTATTGCTGAACAAATAACGCTTAATATAAACAAAATAATTAAAATAACTTTTAATTTATTATTGTTATTTACTGAATTTGCATTAATAATACTTTCTTTAGTCGCATTATTTATTTCGTTTGTTAGGAAATGGTATAAATCAAGTCCATCGTTAAGTTCTTTTATTGCGTTATCTAAAATTTCAAAATCTTTATTGTTCTCTTTATTTTGAAGTAAGTTTTCAATTTCACATTTTATTTCAATAAGTGAATCATTAAGTGTTTCAATTTTTTGTTCTTCAAGTTTTATAATTGAATTTATTTCTTCTAATTGTTC
This sequence comes from Cyanobacteria bacterium SIG29, assembly GCA_015152515.1. Taxonomy (GTDB): domain Bacteria; phylum Cyanobacteriota; class Vampirovibrionia; order Gastranaerophilales; family Gastranaerophilaceae; genus Avigastranaerophilus. The sequence continues at coordinate 406,613 of SUTV01000001.1, read as the reverse complement.
AATTAAATCTTTTATTTTTTTAATTTTATCGTAGTCAATTGTTATGGAATTTATTATTTTTTCTTCTAAAGAAAGTCCATAATCTATGTTTAATCTTGTTTTTTCATCTAAAATCTTTTTTCTTAATGCTTCAATTTTTTCTGAAGAATTTGTGATTAATTCTTGATTTTTTGGATATCTTCCAAGTGTTTGAATTAAATCAAAATATCTTTCTTTATCTTCAAAAAGTTTTAAATTAAAGTTTGTTGAGATTTCTTCTTTTTCTTTAATAAATTCTTTTAATTCAAGAGAAAGATTTTTGTTTTCTTTGAATAATTTTAAAGTTTCTTCTTTTTTTACAATTTCTTGGATTTCTTTTTGAAGGGTTTTAATTAGCTCATTATTTAGATGATAATTATCTTCTTTCTTAGATAGAAGTTTGATTTTTTCGTTTAAATTTTCTATTCTATCTAAAAGCTCTTTTGGTGCTTTTTTAAGTTTTGCATTAGCACCAAGATTATTTGAAATATCTTCTTTTATCTCTTCTAATAGATGATTTAATTTATCTCCAGATGGGTCTTTTATTGTGTTAATAAATTCTTCGGTTGTTTTATTTTGAATAGCCATTAAATCATCAAGATTAATGGTAAAACCTTCTTCGAAATATTTTTGTTTTACATTTTCTTCTATTAAATTGTAACTACAGCTATTGCCTTGTTCATCAAATAATTTACATCTGTCTTCTGTGCTTCTAGCATCTTTAATATCTGCTCGATAGCTTTTATCAAATAATTTAAAATAAATTTTACCGGTATCTATACCTTTTGTTTTGAAAAAGCAATTTCTAATAAAGTTCATTAATGAACTTTTTCCAGCTTCATTGTTTCCACAGATTAAATTAAAACCTTCTATTAATGAGTATTTTTGACCTGTCGTAATATCCTTGTCGCTTTTTTCTATTAAAATATTTTCGATTATAAATTTACTCATTAATTTTTAATCCTTATGGCTTTCATATACTAGTGAACAAAGATTTTTGCATTTTTCTTTTGTTTTTATTTTGATTTCAGCTTTAAACATTTCATATTCTTCATCACTAAAATTGCAGTCTTTTAATAAATGCTTTAGTTCTTTTTCTGCGTTATCAAAGGTTTTATCTATGTTTTCATTATTGTTTATAACTTTATATAATGCGCCAGAAATTCCATCATCAGCGCGCAATGCTTCATCGTCTATTTTAGAAAATGTATTATTATTGATTTGTGAAATATTAATTTTGTTATTGAAGTTATTATGAAGTTTGTCTTTTAATACAGTGAAAAATTCTTCATTGATTTCATTATAAAAATCAACTAGACCTGTTAGATTAAGTCTTAAATATGCTAGTTCACAGTTTTCAATTTTTAATTCTTCAATATTTTCTTGAATGATTGTTAAAGCACTTGTAATTTCTAGTGCATTTGATAAATCAATATTAAGATCCTCAAACCTAATTACATCAAGTGCAACAAATGTGTTTTTGGCAATAACGCCATTTTCTACTTTTACATATTTTACTCCGTGTTCACCGGTTTCTTTTGTATTTCTACCTTGAATAGTTCCAGAGTAATAGTCATTTGGAATATGAATGTGACCTAATGCCCAATAATTATATTTTAGTTTTTCAAGGTCTGATTTTGCGCAAGGAGCATAAGGGCTATCTTTACTTCCATCTAAATCACAATGCAAAAGTCCAATGTCAAATAAATCTTGAGCTGGGGTAAAATATTTTGTTGGATTTTCTTTTAGGTAGTTTTCTTTAAAACTTAATGCGTGAAGAATAGCTACTTTTTCATTATTTTTATTTTCTAATATAAAATCTGAATATAAATCGCTGTTAAGTCCTATTATTTTTATATTTGAATTTTCATCAAAATTGAAGGTTGTTTTATTATAGGATGATAATGGGTCGTGGTTGCCACATATTAGATAAACTTTAATATTCGCATTATCAAGTTTTTTCAAACCTTCTTTTAATATGATTTTTGATTCAAAATCTTGTTCTTCAGAGTCAAAAGTATCACCTGCAATAAAAACAAAATCTACATTTTTTACTATTGCAAAGTCAATCAAATTGTTAAATGCTTGTTCAACAGCTTTATTACATATATTTGTATTGCCTGTAATATTTGAAAAAGGTCTTCCCAAATGAATATCTGCGCAATGAAGAAAAGAAAATGTCAAAATACCACCTATGTTTATCTATATTTAACTATTATAGTTAATTTTTTAAAAAATATAAATATTTGATTTTGAAAAATTAAAGAAAAACAATTTTTTGTCGATAACAAATATGTAGAATTATATAAAGGTATGTTTTAATGTCAAATCTTAATAGAGTTGGCAATGTTGACAATTTAAATATAAATAATGTTGAAATAAAATCTAAAGAAGATGAAAATATTGATTTATCTGAAATTAGTTTTTTATATGAGACAGAAAAATTAGAAGGAGAAAGAAGTTCTTTCTCTGAAACTTATGAATTGGCGCCTTTAGATGAAAATGAACAGGGTGCAAAATTTTTAAAAGGGTTGATTGATAATAAAGATAAAATATCATCTGAACTTGGTTTAACAGATGAACAGTATGATTCGTTGGCTTGTATAGCATTAGCGTTAGCAAGTCAAGAAACAGGTATGGGGCTTGAAGATGGTTATGTGTCTGAAAATACTGGTGCGAAAAAACTTTTGCGTGATGTCGCAAAATGGTTTGATGTTTATGTTCGAGGAAATGGTTCAGCATCTTCTGGTTTAACCCAAATGAAAATATATGATTTCATGAATTCAGATAAATTGAATCAACAACAAAAGGATTTATTAAAAGAATTAGGTGTTGAAGCAAAAGGTGTTGCAACAAATAATTTATATTCAAATCCCGATAAAGCTGCAGCTGCTAGTGTTGTTGTTTTATCCTCTATTTTGGATAAATATCCAGAATATATTGAACAATTAAGTAGTTGGCATAAGAACCCAGATTCTGTTTTTGGTGAAAATATGACTGAAGAACAGAAGATAGAAAAAGGTGAACAAATTTTAAATGATGTAATATCAGTGTATAAAAATGCTGATCATGATACTAAACTTGCAATTCGTAATACTTTTAAAAAATGGTTTACAGCAACTCCAGGAAATAAAACTAAAGAATTAAACGAAGAAGTTCAGTTAGATAAATTAAACAGCTTGCTTGCAGGTGTTGATTCTTCTTTTTCATTAAAACAATCAGATTTAGATTTTATTAGGTATGCATTAACAAAACCTGGTAGTGAAATGAGTGAAACTCAATTTTGTGCTTATGGTTGGAACAAAGGTACTGGTGAATCAGGCATGAAACTTGATAGGTTACTTGCCGATAAAATAGGTATTATTTTATCTAATCCTGAAGATTTTGATTATGACCAATTTACTGTAAATGTTTCCACTTTGGCTGAAAAATATGCACAGCAATCGGTTCAAAGTGCGCAATTGGCATATTTAGATGAAACACTTAATGAGCCAACTTAATAAAAATTATATTCTAACATCACATTTCGCAAATAGCGTTCCATTTGATTCTGTAAAATGTTTTTTAAATAGTTCATGAACGCCGTATCCGAATTCTTTGGATACTTCTTTATATTCTTTAATTTGTGGGTTTTGTGATTTGTTAAAGTATTTTATAGTATTTGCAATTGTATATTCTTTTTCTGGTGAAATTGGTTCATTAGTTTGAGCGTTTATTATGCAAGATGTATAGTCTTCTAAAGGTGCATTCTTTTCTGCTAATTCAAACATTTTTGCTCTATCTACAATTAATCCAGAATATTGAATTAAAGGGTTTTTGGACGGTGATTTATCGTTAAACATAATATTATCTAGTACAAAAAATGTTAGTTCTTTTCCTGAAACTTTTGTTGTTACTAATTGTCCATCTTCTTCTTTTAATCCAGATAAAACGTTTAATATATCAAAGTTTGAAATTGATTTTTCTTTTGAACATCTTAAATTCCTTCTGATTGAAGAAGAATTTATTGCTAAAAAGTCTATAGAAGGGTCTATTTTTTGTATTTCTTCTAATACAGAGTCTGTAATAAAATTTGCAAGAAAGTTGTTGCTACATCTAATATTTTTAGTGCTTAAAATTTCAAGGTTAGGGTTTGGTGTTTGAATTGAAAAACTAGGCTTTATATCTTGTTTGAAAAGTTGATGATACAAAGAATATAAAGGACCTTTTGCTTTGTTTGTTAGTGGGTAAAACAATTTTATGTTGGTTGTGTCTATTTTCCCATCATCGTCAATTTTTATTTGTGTATTAACAATTCTTTTAAAATTTTGGGATAGTGGGATTATTGGTGTGTTATTAACTACTCTAATATCTTCTTTGTGTTCATGTCCGTCAAAAATTAAATTTACAGTTGATTCTTTTGCTAAATTATCAGCAAAATTAACACCAGTATGGCTCATTAATATAACTATGCCTTTTGGATTGTTATCTTTAAATTCTTTAATTTTATTTTTGCAATAATCTAGTGTTTTTTCATAATCTTCGCGTTGAACAGAAACTTGTCCTTTGTTTTTATTATCTATAAGTGTTACACCTTCTAAATCTTTTTGATAAGAAACTAAATTAACCGGTGAAATTCCTAAAAATAGAATTTTATGTTTTAAATCAGGATTTTTATCGTCATCAACTTCTATTATTTTTTGTGAAATTAGTTTTTCTTCGATTATGCTTTTTTCAAAAGCTGGTGAATTTTCAAAATCTAAATTTGACATAATTACTTGTGCATCAATATCTTGAAAAATTCTTGATAGAAGATTTACTCCACCATCAAATTCGTGATTTCCAGGGGTAAAGAGTGTGATATTGTTAGGGGCAATTTGTTTTAGTTGTTCTATAAATTTATTGAATATTTTTAATTGAAAAATTCCATTTTCTTGTGTTGGATTTGATAAATAGCCAGTTCTTGAACCATCCATAAACCAATCCCCGCAAATTGTTGTAATGTTTGCGTTCCCTTTTTGTCTAGGAAGAAATATGTCTTTTTGTCTTATACGAATTTCTTCTAAAGCATTATTTGCTAGATATATTTCTCCGTGAGTATCTGAAAATGCATTTATATTAACATTTGCACTTTTAAAAGATGTGTTTGAATAAGTGTTAATATTTCCTACTCTCATATTTTTATAACACCTGTGAAAATAAATTTTGTTATTTATGGTAAAATACTTTGAGGAGTAATAAAAAATGAAAATTTGTGTAGTTGGAACAGGATATGTAGGGTTGGTTGCTGGTACTTGCTTGGCAGATATGGGCAATAGCGTTATTTGTGTTGATAATAATGTTGAAAAAATAGCAAAATTAGAACAAGGTATAATTCCGATTTATGAGCCTGGCTTGGAAGAATTAATTAAAATTAATGTTAGAGAAAATCGTCTTTCATTCACTTCTGATTTAGAATATGCAGTTAAAAATTCAATGGTTTGTTTTGTTGCTGTGGCAACTCCTCAAGATAAAGATGGCTCTTGTGATTTAAATGCTGTTATTTGCGTTGTAAAAGAAATAGCAAAATATATGGATGAGTATAAAGTTATTGTTAATAAATCAACGGTTCCAGTTGGTACAGCTGAAAAATTAACCGACATTATAAAAGAAATTACACAAGTTCCTTTTGATGTTGTTTCAAATCCTGAGTTTTTAAAGCAAGGAGCTGCTGTTGATGACTTTTTATCTCCTGATAGGGTAATTATTGGTTCTGATTCAGAAAAAGCAACTGAAATCATGAAGGAAATTTATTCTCCATATTTTAAAACTGCAAATAGAATGATATTTATGGATGTTAAATCAGCAGAAATGACAAAATATGTAGCAAATGCTTTTTTAGCAACAAAAATTTCTTTTATTAATGAAATGGCTAATATTTGTGATAAAGTTGGTGCTGATATAGAAAAGGTTAGAGTTGGTATTACAACTGATAATAGAATAGGAAATAAATTTTTATTTCCAGGAATTGGATTTGGAGGAAGTTGTTTTCCAAAAGATGTTAGCGCTTTAATTTCAGTTGCTGAAAAAAATGAATGTCAAAGTCATATTCTTCAAGCTGTTAAAAATGTGAATATGGAACAACGCCAATTATTTGTGGATAAAATATTGAAATATTATGATGGAGATATAAAAGGTAAAATTTTCGCTATTTGGGGATTATCATTTAAACCAAAAACAAATGATATGAGAGAGGCTCCTTCTATTACTGTTATAAATAAGTTATTAGAGCATGGCGCAAAAGTTCAAGTATATGACCCGCAGGCAATGGATGTCGCTAGGCAAATTTTTATGGATAAGGTTGAATATAAAACTTCTGCGTATAGTGTATTAGAAAATTCTGATGCTTTAGTTTTATTGACTGAATGGAATGAATTTAGAAGACCAGATTTTGATAAAATAAAATTAAATGTAAAAGATTTGGTGTTTTTTGACGCTAGAAACCAGTTTGAACGCGAGTTTATGAAAGATATGAATATAAATTACATTTGCATTTAATTTGCCAATGTTAAGATTTGTAATGGTCAAAAAAAATATTGATTTTTCTTATATTTGTTGATGTTTAATATGATATTTAAAAAAATAAGTGATTGTGCATGAAAAATATTTGCTATAATCTAATTTTCCAATAGCAAAAAATTTTTTGTCGAAACTTAAAGCACATGTAGAATATATGGAAAGATATTATGAAAATTAATTCTATTAAACCTACAGTTGGATATCTCAATAGTAGTACCAGTGAGCGTACTACGGGCAGACAGAGAGAGTATGCGAAAGAACGAGCAAATTTAAAACAAAATAATTATGAACAAATAAACACGACCATCGAGAGTAATTCTGATGGTCGTGTGAGTTTTAAGGGGGCTCCATTTTTACACACTGCCGCTACTAAGGTAATGGAGAATCCAATTGTTGCCGAGGCATTATTTGCCATATTGATTACTTGCGGTCTAAGACCATTTACAATTATGGCAACTGCAAGAACTGAAGAAGAAAAAAGTAAATGTACATATCAGGCAGTTAAATCTGTTTCAACAGGTGTTGTAGGTCTTGCGATGTCGGCTCTTGTTGCAACACCACTTTCTAAGTTAATTAAGAAAGCAAAAGATGGTGGCGCACTTGAAATACCTGAAAGCTTAAAACAATCTTCACAAAAAGCTGTGAAAGAAGGTGTTGAAGCTTTAGTTAAATATGGTGATGATTTAGCAAGAACAACTGGTGTTGAAGAAACTTTAAAAGGTCAAATCGCTGATTTAACAAAAGGCGGAAAATTAAATTTAGGCATATTTAAAAATATGGGTAAAGGTGCAGAAAAAGCATTTGGTGAAACTTTATCAAAAAGAGCTCCAGAAGTTTATGAAAAATTTGCAAAAGGTGCTGAAGCTCAAAAAGTTTTAAACAATTATTCTGGCACAGCAAAAAATGTTTTAGATAAATTATTCCAACCAGCATTTTTACCAATAAGAGCCGCAATTACTATTGCATTAGTTCCTGTTATTTTAAAAGCATTAGGTATTAAAAAAGGTGGCAAAAAACCACAAGAGCCAAAAGCTCAAGAACAAACAACAAATACAAATCAAGCTGAACAAAAACAAACTGTATCATATGATAGTTTGAAAATGAATATGTTCCAAGGAAATAGTGATAAAGCTTTATTTGGAAATTTTGCGGAGGTAGCAAAATATGAGAATAAATAGTATTTCAACACAACAATATACAAATAATAGAGTAAATAATAAAAATGCAAACCCTAATAATTCACCAGCATTTAAAGGTTTTTATGAAAAGGTTGCAGGTTCATCTAAATTCCAAGGAATTGTTGGAAAATTAGCAAAATCAGATAGAACATTTACATATTTGATGGTTGCAGAAAGTGTTATTTTATCAACTTTTTATGCATTGAATTCAGTGAAAAATAAAAATATTGAAAAAGAACAAAAACCACAAATGGTAATTAATGACGCATTGGTATTAGGTGTTTCTTCAACTGGTGCATTGTTCTTAGATGATAAGGTTTCTAAGGTTGTAACTAAAGTTGCAGATAAATACTTCGCAAAACCTGCTACACAAGAATTTTATAAGGGTTTAGGTAAAAAATTTGCTGAAACTTCAAAGAATGAATTACTTGATGATGTAGTAAATGGTGCTCAAGCTGTTGTAGAAAAAATGGGTACTCAATTAAAAACTTTAGTTGGTAAACCAGGGGAGTTAAAATCTTTAGAAATTTCTCCAGATAGATTAAAAGAACTTCAAGCACAAGCACAAAAAGCTATTAATTCAAATTCTGGCAATGTTGAAAAAGCAAAAGAAGCTTTAAAAGGAACCATTGATGATGTTTATAATGCATTGGGTGCAAAAACAGAAATGAATAAAATTCTTCCAGGTATTAACAAATTAAAAACTCTTGTAGTATTTGGTTTAATTTACAGATATTTAGGACCTGTTGTTGTTACTCCATTAGCTAATAAATTAAGTTCTAAATTCTTTAATAAAAATAAAGCACCAAAAGAAGCTAAGGCTCCACAAGATGCTAAAGCTCAAAAAGGAGAAAATACTTCAAAATAAACTCAAACAATTCAGAAAAAGTAAAAGAAAAAAGGGAAATCAAATAGATTTCCCCTTTTTTTTATATAATGCTTATTATTTGTAGTGGATATTCAAATAACAGTTCTTCTCTTGCAATTACTCTAATATTTGGAATCATTTGAGATAATATTAGATAAATTATATGTCTTATTTTCATTGGAACAACAAGTATTATTTCTTTTGTATTTGGAGTAAATTCTTTAACTTTTTCTTTTAGAGAATCTACAACTTGTTCAATTTTGTTGCTTTCAATTCTAATAACTTCATCTTCATTTTTTTCACCTAAAAACATTTTTAAACTGGTATCTGATAGTTCGTAGGCATAGATTGTTTTATCTTTTTCATTTGCAATAGATTTGCTAATTTGTCTTGCAAGGGAAACTCTTACTCTTTCTAAAAGTTCTTCTTTGTTTGTTTCGTCAGCAAAATCATTTATTTTTTCAAAAATGTAAATAATATCTTTGATAGATACATTTTCTTTGATTAAGTTTGTCAAAATATATTTTAATTCTGCAACTGACATATAATCAGGAATGATATTTTCAACTAAGTATAAATTTTGATTTCCAACTATTTCAATATATCTATTAATATCAGAATAATCGAATATATCATCAATATATTTAGTTACTGTGTATTCAACAAGTCTTGCAATGTAATCTGTTGTATCAAGACCTTTTGCCCAGAAGTCTTTTGACTTTTCTTCATCAATCCATACAATATCAGCTTCTGTAATTATATCTTTTTCTTTGAAAGAATTTTCTGGCAAAGTTTCTATGTTTAATTCATTAGCAAAAAACATAGTGTGGTTATAGTATGCTCTTGAATTTATAACAGGAATGCCTCTTAATTTTATTGAAAATTCATTTTCTTCAAGTGAATCATCAATTTCTATTTTGATTTTTGGAATAATATAGCCAAGACTTTCGGTTAGGTTTTGTCTGATTAATACAATTTGAGTTAGCATATTGTATTCATTTTCGCCATCCAAAATATCAATAAGTTCTTCTGAAATAGCAAGAGTTATTTTTTGTTCGCCAAGTTTTTGTTCCATAATATCTGGGTTTATAACTTTTGCTAAATTTTTCTTTAAATCTTCAAGCTCTCCAATAAGTTTGGAGATTTCGTCGTTTAATAAAGTTCTAGAATCTTCACTTGTTTCATCAATTAAAGATTTAACTTGCGCAATTCTTTGTCTTTTTTCTTTAATTTTCTTTTGAATATCAACGCATAATTCATATGGGTCAAGTTCAGGGTTGATAATTCTTTCTATGCGTGATTTGAAATTTAATAAGTCAGCATTGTTATTTAGTGTTGGGTCTTCGGTTTCAACTTCTTTTATAAAAATGATGTTATAAAAAATTCCATCATCATTTTCAATTTCTTGAAGAGAATAAACATCCCAACCTTCTATTGACATTTCATTTAAAAGGTTTTCAAGTTTTTCGTTGTCATTATAAGGTGAAGTCTTGATTGTATAAACATTTCTTGTTGGTTTGTACATCTATTAAATCCTTATCTGCCTATATAACTTATAATATCATATTATTTTATTTTTGAATTATGCCAGTTGCTCTTTTGCCGTTGTAGTTATATCTAAGAATATAATACCCTTTTCCTGAATCTTCAATCTTTGCATAAGAGTTTGCGGCGGCACGTTCTTTAAAAGCAATTAAATCTTCTTCTGCTTGTCTTTGTTTTTTTAATTTTTTTTCTCTTTGAGCTTTTTGCAATCTACTTATAATTTCTGCTTCTTCATCAAGCTCTTCATTTGTGTACATTTTTTCAACAAGTTTTATTATTTTAACTTGTGCTCTTAATTTATTACTTTCATAAAGGTCTAAATGTTTCATGTCTGGAGAAAGAGTTACCATATAAAATCCATCTGGTACAACATTGCCCCATTCATCATAGATTGCGTATGGCAATCTTAAAGTTGGGTATGGACTAGACTCTGGTCCATTTTTATATGTTGGTTTTTCTTCGTCATAAACTCCAGATGGGTAAAATGGATTTGGGTAATGTCTTTCTATTCCATTAACATCTGTCATAAAATCAAATGCAATTAAATCAGCATCAATAAACATATCTTTATTTTAACAGATTTTATGAATAAGTATAAGTTATTATCTGTTATGTTTTTATTCTTTATATATCCTTTTAAAAGATTACTTACAAAAATAAAAATTTATCATATAATATTTACATAGAAACGAGGGTTATATGGATAGAAGAACAATTTTAAGTTATGTTCCAACTGTTATAGAAGCATCTACTCATGGTGAAAAAGCTTTTGATATTTTTTCTAGATTATTAAGAGAAAGAATTATTTTCTTAGGTGAAGAAATAGATGATGAAATGGCTAATTCAATTGTTGCACAATTATTAGTTTTAGATGCTGAAAATCCAGAAAAAGATATTATGATGTACATTAATAGTCCTGGTGGTGTTATTACTGCCGGCATGGCTATTTATGACACAATGAAACATATTCGTGCTGATGTTTGTACAATTTGTTTGGGCGAAGCTGCTTCAATGGGTGCATTCTTGTTATCTGGTGGTACAAAAGGAAAAAGAATGGCGCTTCCAAGTGCTAGAATTATGATTCACCAACCATTAGGCGGTGCTAAAGGTCAAGCAACTGATATTGAAATTGAAGCAAAAGAAATTTTAAGAATGAAAAAAGAATTAAATACTCTTTTAGCTGAACATACAGGTCAAACTGTTGAACAAATTTATAAAGATACGGAAAGAGACAATTATATGTCTGCACAGCAAGCAGTTGAATATGGTTTGATTGATAAAATTGTTTAAAGTTTAAAATTATATTAATATTGTAAGATGATAGCATTTTTATGCTATCATTTTTTTATGGTAGTAATTTCAAGGAGTTAAGATATAAATTATGTCTAAAAAGTACAAAATCGGGGTAGATGTTGGCGGTACAAATGTAAAAGTTGCCTTAGTTGATAAAACAGGTAGTATTGTTTATTCTGATACAGTTCCTACAAGAGCTGAAATGGGTTATGAATATACAATTTCTAATATGATAAAAGCAATTCATGATGTTATGAAGGAAGCTAAAGTTACTATTTCAAATGTAGATGGTATTGGTTTTGGTTTCCCAGGTCAAATTGATTGTGATAACGGTATTGTAAGAATTGCTCCAAATATTCCTGGTTGGATAAATATTCCAATCGCAGAAATCGTTTCAAAAGAATTTGGTGTTCCAGTTAAAGTTGATAATGATGTTAGATGTGCTGCTTTAGCTGAATTAAATTATGGTGCAGGTAAAGGCGCAACAAATATGATTTGTATTACAGTTGGTACAGGTATTGGTTCTGGCTTAATTGTAAATGGTAAATTAGTTCGTGGCGCAAGCAATGCAGCTGGCGAAATAGGTCATATTAAATTACAAATGAATGATGGTCCATTATGTGGATGTGGTGATCAAGGATGTCTTGAAGCATTTGCATCTGGTCCGGCTATTGTTGCTATGGCAGAAGAATATGTTAGAGGTGGTAAATCAACAAAATATAGAGAATTGGCTAAAAATGAAATTACTCCATATTATGTTTGTGAAGCTGCAAAACAAGGTGATGTTGTTGCAAAGAAAATTTTTGAAACAATGGGAACATATATTGGTATTGGCTTATCAAGTGTTGTAAACTTGTTAAATCCTGAAAAAATCGTTATTGGTGGCGGTGTTGCTGATGCTGGTGAATTTTTATTTGCTCCAATTCGAGAAACACTAAAAAAACGTTCTATGCCAATTCAAGGTGCTGCAGTTCAAGTTGTTCATGCAGAACTTGGAAATTCTGCGGGTGTAATCGGTGCAAGTTTATTAATTGAAAATTAATAGAAAATATGGCTGTATTTTTATTTTACGGACAAGAAGAATATTTAATGGATAAAGAAATCAAGAAGCTTAAAAATGAGCTTCTTGATACTTCTTTTTTGTCAATGGCATATAAAGTTGTTGATAATCCTTCTTTTAATACTTTGTTAGAATGTGTGCAATCAGCTCCTTTAATGTTCGGAAATACTTTAAGTCTTATTCATTTAGATAAATATTTAATAGGAAATAAAATTAGTCTTGATGACAAGCAAATAGAAAGTATTGATTATGCGCTTTCTAGTATTAGCGATAGCGTTAATATAATTTTTGTTTGTAAGGTTCCAAGAGATGAAAATAAAAAGCCAGATAGCAGGAAAAAATTATATAAGGTACTTTCTAAGTATTCACAAGTAAGAGAATTTGCTCAATATAAAAATTACGATAAAGAATTACCTTCTTTAATTATCAAAATGGCAAAAGATAAAGATTTAACCATAAGTTCAGATACTGTTATTTTTTTAATAGAACAAATTGGTGTTAATTTAACTTTGATAGATTCTGAGTTTGAAAAGTTGGCTGTTGCGCTTCATCCTAAAAAAACGGTTGATAAAGAAGCAATAAAAAAATATTGTGGTTCATCAGAAGATGTTTTTGCGCTTGCAGATTTTGTATTGCAAGGTAATAAAAATGCAATTTTAAAACAATATAATTTACTTACAGAAAAAAGACATCCATTAGAAATTTTTGCAGCATTGCAAGTTAATTTTCAAAGATTTATTTATATAAAAAACTATGAAAAAAGATTGAGTGAAAAGGATATTGCTGCAAAATTAAAATTGCATGAATTTGTTGTAAAAAAAACAAGAGAAAAATTAAACAAGACTTCATTAGATAGATTAATTCAAATAAGAAAAAATTTGATTGATGCGGAATATAAATTAAAAACAGGACAATCATTATCTCCTGAAATATTGTTAGAATTGGTGTTGTTGAGCTGATATGAATAAAGTTTTAGATAATAAATATCCATATTTGATGAATTTTTTTGATACTGCAATTAAACAAAATAGATTGTTTCATTCTATTATTTTGCACGGTAGTAATCGTTATTTGCAATATGCAGTTGCATTAGAATTGGCTAGAAAATTGAATTGTTTAGAAGATGGCAAGGACGATTGTAATTGTCAAAATTGCAGATGGATAAGAGATAATAAACATCCAGCTATTATGACAATTTCTAGAATAGATAATAAAAATGATACTTCGCATACAGTTATTTCTAGAAAGCAAGTAAATGATATTCTTGATTCTTTGATTACTTCTTCAGATTATCATAGGGTTTTAATTTTTTGCGATGCAGAGATGAAACATTTAAAACAAGAAGAAATGGTTGAGTATCAAGAGTTTAAAACAATTGAATTTAAAACTCCACAAGAAGAAGATGAAGGAAAAGTTTGGTATCCTTCTGGAATAAATCATACTTGCTTTCATAGTGAAGCAGCTAATGCAATGCTAAAATCAATAGAAGAACCATCATCAAAAGTTACATTTATCTTTTTAACTAATAATAAAGATGATTTATTGCAAACTATTGTTTCTCGTTCACAAGCTTTTTGTGTCCCTGATTATAAAACTTTGACTTATGAAGTTGAATTTTTAACAAAATATTTTAGTAGTTATCCTAATTTTAATAAAGATAATGCGTTGGATTTTGCTCAAGCTTTATATAATTATCAAGTTGAAAAAGATTTAACTTCAGTTTGTATTTTAGATTCAATTCAATATTATTTGTTGCAATTGGTAAAAGCAAATTCCTCTAATGATGTATTGAGAAATATAATTTTTAGAGATATTCAAAAAATAGAAGATTCTAAAAAAATGTTAATGGCTTATGTTAAAGAACAGGCTGTTTATGAAGAATTGGCTTTTTATTTTGTTAATAGAAAATAATGGTTTCAATTGATAAGTAAGCTAATTTGTAATACAATTTGAATATGAAAACCAAGTTACTTATTGTGCAATTTGAAGCAGTTGCAGGGGATATAGATAAAAATATTCTAAAAATAGAAAAGCTTTTAAATGAAAGTAATTATTCTAGTGCTGATTTAATTGTTCTCCCTGAACTTTGGACTATTGGTTGGAGTTGTGAAAATTTTAATAAGTCTAGTGAACCACTTTTGACATCAAAAGCTTATGAATTTTTAAAAAGAATCGCCATTAAATATAATGCGAATGTTATTGGTGGAAGTGCTGTTTTGCGTAAAGATGGTGAAAAAGATAGAAATACTTGCTTGATATTTGATAGAAATGGCGCGTTGATTTCTACTTATGACAAATTTCATTTGTTCTCTCATCGTGGACAATCAGAAGGAAGTTATTTGCAAGAAGGAGATACTCCTGTAATTGTAAAAACTGATATTGGTAAAATTGGGATATCAATTTGTTATGATCTTCGTTTCCCTGAAATGTTTAGATTGTATGCTTTTAACGAAGTTGATATTATGGTAAATATGGCAGCTTGGCCTCAAGCTTTTACTGATGAATATGTTACTTTGGCAAAAGCTAGAGCAATTGAAAATCAAACTATGTTTATAAGTTCTTGTTTAACTGGTAAAATTAATGAAAGTTTTAATTTCTCTGGTAATTCAATGGCAATTGATTATAAGGGAAAAATAATAAATGGTTTAGAAGAAGAAGAAAAAGTTTTATATGCTGAAATTGATTTAGAAGAAATGAAACAGTATAGAAAACAACTTCCTATTTTAAAAGATACAAAAAGAAGTTATCAAATATTGGAGAAATAATGAAAAATTTATTTAAAATTTTAACGTTAATTATGGTTTTTATGTTTACTGTAAATTCAAGTTTTGCGTTTCCAGTAAGTAAGTTAGATAAATTAGTAAAAAAATCTTCTTTAGATGAAAAATCAACATTGGCTATTTCAATTAGAAATGTTAGTGATGGTAGTGTTGTATATGAACAAAATTCTAAAAAATTGTTGCATCCAGCATCTTCATTAAAAATTTTCACAACATATTCATCTTTAAATATGCTTGGTAGCGATTATCAATTTAAAACACAATTTTTAAAAGATAATGAGAATAATTTGTATATAAAATTAGGTGCTGACCCATTATTAACTTCTTCTCAATTAAATTTGGCTTTCCATAAATTAAGAGAGAGTGGTAATACTAAATTTAATAATATTTATTTTGACGATAGTATTTTAGATAAAAAAGAGATGGCAACTGGTTGGATGTGGGATGATGAAATAAATCCTTATACGCCGAAAGTAAGTTCTTATAATTTAGATTCTAATGTAGTTACTGTTGAAATGTTACAAGAAGATAATGGTAGGATTTATACTGAATTAAAATCAACATATCCTATGTCTATTGTAAGTAATATAGAATTAAATAATAAAAAGGATTTTATTCAAATCAATCGTTATAATTGGACAAGTCCTGAAGTTGTTGAAATTTATGCTTCAGTAGTAAAACCAAGATCGTTAGAAATACCAATTAGTTCTATGCGTAGATATTTCATTCATAATGTGGAAAAAGCTATGGAACAAAACAGAATAACAACTTCAGGTGTTTTATATGCTTCTAAAATAACTCCTGATAATGTTACTTTATTAACGGAAATTACAAATCCAATAGAAAATACATTACCTGAAATTTTGCATAAAAGTAATAACTTGATGGCAGAAACTTTGTTTAAATTGTCTGGTGCATATAAATATAACGCGACAGGCAGTGATATTCTTGGAAGTGTTGCTTTTAAAGAATTTTATAAAAAGAATGGTGTTTCAACTGATGATGTTGTAATTAAAGATGGTTGTGGTGTATCAAGAAACAATTTATTTTCTGTTGATTGGATGACAAGTACTTTAAATAAAATTTCAAAAGAAAAGGATTTTGATTCTTATAAAGAATTAATGGCACAACCTGGTGATGGTACTTTATTAAATCGTTTATTAGATTTAAGAGGAGATGTTAGGTTAAAAACAGGTTCTTTATCTAATATTAGTGCGATTTCTGGTTATGTAAAATCACAAGATGGAAATACATATTCTGTTGCTATAATTCTTCAAAATTTTACGCAAGAACAACGTGAAATTAAGGATTTTGAAAATAAAATAATTGAATTAATTTATAGTCGATAAGGATATTAATATAGGTGATTTTATAATCCTCCTTTTTCTCTATATTTTAGAAAAAAGGAGGCTATTTTATGTCAGAAAAACTAGATTTGTTCAAGTGTAATGTTTGTGGAAAAGTTATTGAAATAATTCATAGTGGGGAAGGACAGCTTACTTGTTGTTCATTACCAATGGAACAACTTGTAGAAAAGCATAATGATGATGAATATAATGAAAAACATGTTCCAATTGTCACAATAGATGGTGAACATAAAACAATAAGGGTTGGTTCGATTCTTCATCCAATGATGAAAGAACACTACATTATGTTTATCGAAGCAATTTCGCCTGATAAAAAATATGTTAAACGCAAATATTTAACACCTGATGAAGAACCAAAAATGGATGTCAAAACTTGTTGCCATTATGATGGTTTCACTGCGCGTGAATTATGTAATTTACATGGTCTTTGGGTTTCTGAAAATAATAAATAATTATTTATTATTTATTCCGTGTAAAATTTCTACTAATTCAGGATCCCATTTTATACCAGATTCAGATTGAATAATTTCTAATGCTTTTGCTGATGAAAGGGCATTTCTGTATGTTCTTTCTGAAGTCATTGCACAATATGCATCTGCAATACCAATAATTCTAGAACCAAATGGAATACTACGACCCTTTAAGCCTTCTGGTTCACCTTTACCATCCCAGCGTTCTTTGTGGTAGTTAATGTATGGAACAACTTCTGATAAGAAATTGATACTCATTAAAATACTTACACCAACGTTTGGATGGTTTTGGAGTTTTTCCCAATCTTCTTTAGATAATTTTTCTTTTTTATTAAACAGCTCTTCTGGTAAAGTTATTTTACCGATATTTCTTAAAAGTGCTGCATAATAAATTAAATCTTTTGTTTTTTCATTTAAGCCAATTTCTGTTGAAATTTCTTTTGCTAAATCAGCTACATCTTGAGAGTAATTGTTTTTAAAATTGCTTTTTGCATCAACAGCTTTTGCTAAGTTTTCAACAAACCATTGTTGTTCGCTACTTAAATCTCCAATTAATGCAGTTAATTCTGCTCGGTTATTTTGTAATTGAGAAATAGTAATATCTGGAAGATTAATCAACTCTTCAGTTTCTGCTGTAAGTTTTTCTAAAGACATTGATGTCGCAAATAATCTTGCTGTAACAGATAATAATTCAATGAATTCATTTGAAAGTTTTTTATCTGTGTAGTTTTCAACAACAATTACACCAACTTTTTCCATATTGTTGAACATTGGAACAGCTAAATAATATTTAACTTTATTTTCATTTAATAATAGGATTGCTTTAAAGTTTTCATCCTTAGAACAATCTGCAATTTCAATTGATTTTTTAGTTCTGTATGCAGTAGATACATAATTGTCGTCATTAAATTTGTATCCAATTTCTGCTTCATAAATATCATCATTAAATTGTAAAGATGAACCAACTAATAATAAATCATTTTTAGTTGTATTTAAGCCCATTGCATTATCTTTTGATAAAAATACATGGCAAGCATCAATTTCTAACATTTGCTTAATTGTTTTTGCAATGGCATTATAAATGACATAATCTTCTTTATTGCTGAAGCCTAAAATTTTTAATGTATTATCAATTGAATAAATTGAAATCAATTCTTTTAGTTGTTTTTTTATGCTTTCAAGTTTATCCACATTTGTACGGCTAATTTTAGAAACTAAATCATCAGAAATTAAGTGTTCTGAGATGAAGTCACCTAAATTTAGTGCAAAAATTTCTTCAAGAGGGTCAGACTCTAGTGAAATTTCGCTACGTGCAAAAACTGAAACATTTTTATTCTCTTTTTTCTCTTCAGTCATTTATAATCCTTATCTGTGTTTTCAGATTAAATTCCGAAACGTGAACTATCTTACCATTATATTTTATATTTTGATTTTATACAAAATCTTATAGCTCCTCTATCGTCATATTATAACTTAAACTTTAGGGTTTTTTACAAAATTTCATACTAATGTATGAGATTTTATTTTTCTAATATTTTATATTCAATAAAATGGATGTCTTTTATTGGTTGGAACCCTAAATCTTTTAAATATTTAAAAGGTATTTTGCATTCACATGTAACTGCTAAATTTTGATTATTAGCATTTATTTTATTTTTCTTTTGGTCATAATATTCACAATTTGGATTGTTTAAATTTTTAACTGTGTATGATAGGACACTTTCATTTTCTGTTAAAATGTAGTCTATTTCAGATAAATCATAATTTTCAATATCTTCAATTAATATTTTTGTAATTTTATGGCCTTTTAATTTTAATTTTTCTGTAATATATGAACTTTTTTTTGTCATTATTGCTAGGGTAGAGTTGCTTTTTGTAGAAAAATATTCGTATATTTTTTCTTCTTCGTTGCACATATTAAATAGTTCTTTATTTTCAATAGAAGTTTCAGTTTTTATATTGTTTTGAATATTTGTTATTAATTTATGAGATGGAATTAATAATAAATATATGCTCATAAAGTATAGTAATAGCCATTTAAATACATTTTTATTTGATTTTATATAGCTCAGTATTAAAATTGGTGAGGCTATCGTTATAAAGGTTATTAAATATCTTAAGTTGAATTGGGTGTAAAACATTATTCTTGAAAAAATTAAAATGTTAAAAATAAAAGTTATTCCGAATATGAAAATAATATTTTTTTGTTTAAAACTTTTTATTAATGAAGGTAAAAAGGCTAGTAATCCTAATGCACCTAAGCCACAAGCTGTAATATGAGTTGATTCATTAAAAGAAAAGTTTTTGTCATAATATCCATTCATATAACTAAATGGTGTTGCATTGATAAGCGCTAAAGTTTTTGTTTGTAGGTTTGTTATAAATTCATTATAAAAATCAATTCCAATTATTCCTGAAAAATCAAATATTGCAAAGAAATATTTTGTTAGAGTGCAAATATAACTATGAATTCCACCTCTAAAACCATTCATTAAGATACTTTCTTTGCAAGATAAAAAGTTTCCAAATTGAATATAGTTTAAAATATAGTTGTAACTAGAAAAAATAATGAAATTAATTAATAAAAGTTCTATATATTTGAAGGTAGTTTTTATAAATTCATTTTTTCTAGTTTTATATGTTAAGTATGCTAAAATAATAGCAAGGCTTGGCAGAGCTATTATTGCTGTTGTTTTAGAACCTATTGCAAGAGCGCAAGCTAAAGTTGAGAAAAAGAAGGCTGTTTTATCATTTTGTTTTAAATATTGGTTTAATAAGTAAATACTTATTAAAAGTAGAGTTCCAATAAAAAGGTCAGCTGATGGAATATATGCCATTTGTCCAATTAATGCAAATGATGAAAAAAGGAAAATACTCCATAGCTTTTTTCTTGTGCAAAATTTAAAATCACCTAGTATATTGTATACGGTATAAATTGCACCTAAAAATGCAATGAAGGGGAAAATACCTATTCCTTTTTCTGTTTTGTTGAATAATAATAGCCAAGTGTATAGAAAATCCATATTCACAGGCATTATAATTTCTCTTGGGTCCATTGTTATAAAGTGGTTTATATTTCCATTCTGAATCCAAGTTGTACATCTTGTTAGATAATAATTTAGTACATCTGCAAAGCTAATTGGGATTAAAAATATATTTATAAAAGATAAAATTAAAAAACAAATAAAAATTATGCTTAAAAAATAAAGGCTTTTATCTAATTCTAGTGTGTTTTTAATTCTATTAAATTCTTCTTTGAATCCTTGTGGTATAAATAAATTTTTTCTTTTATAAAAAACAATAATTGAACAAATTAAAAAAAATCCGTTTAAAATTAAAAAAGGTGTTTTTGCTATTGAATTAGATAAAGATAAAATTTCAAAAATTAATATAATTTGAGCAAAAGCAATTAAAAAGAAATATAAAACTCCTGTATTTTTTTTAGTTAGTGCAGAAGTTAATAAATAGGAAGATACACTTATTAAAATTAATGAAAATATAAACATTATTTTACCTTATTAACATACAATCGCCGTAGCTGTAAAAACGATATTCGTTTTTGATTGCTTCTTCATATGCTTTAAAAATATATTCTTTTGTAGCTAAAGCACTAACTAGCATTAAAAGTGTAGATTTTGGTAAATGGAAATTAGTAATTAATTTATCTACAATTTTAAATTCATATCCTGGGTATATAAATAATTCACTACTATCTTGAATTGGTAGAATTTTTCCATATTTATTCATAACAGTTTCTAATGTTCTAACCGATGTTGTTCCAACTGCTACAATATTTTTGCCTTGAGCTTTTGCTTCGTTAATCATTTTTGCTGATTTTTCTGTTATTTCAAACCATTCAGAATCCATTTTATGATCTAAAATATTTTCACATTTTACTGGTTTAAATGTTCCAAGACCAACATTTAAAGTAACAAAACAATGCTTGGTGCCTTGTTTTTCAAGCTTTTTAAGTATTTTTTGTGTGAAGTGAAGTCCAGCAGTTGGTGCTGCAACAGCACCTTCTTTTTGTGCAAAAACAGTTTGGTATCTATCAAAATCAAGTGCTTTGTATTCTTCACTTGTCATTTTACGTTCAATATATGGTGGAAGTGGAATATTTCCAACTTTATCTAAAATTTCAAAAATATTGCCTTCATATATCAAACGAATTTGCCATTTGTCATCATCTTTTTTTAAAACTTCAATAGATAAATCTTCTGAAACTTTTAAAATCATACCTTCTTTAACTCTTTTAGAAGGTTTGATTAATGAAACCCAAACATCTTTTTCTATTTCTCTTACAAGAAAAATTTCAATTAATGCACCAGTATCTTTTGTTGCATAAAGTCTAGCTGGAATAACTTTTGTGTTATTTAAAACTAAAAAGTCATTTTCTGTAAGAAAATCTGTAATATCGCAAAAGTGTTTATGGATAAAATCTTTTTTTAATCTATCAAGTACCAGCATTTTAGACATTTCTCTTTTTTGTGCTGGTACTTGTGCGATTAAACTTTCAGGTAAATTATAATTAAATTCTTCTAATAACATTATTTTTTATCTGTTTCAATAGTTTTTGTTTCAATTGGATTGATTGTTTTTGCATTAGATAAATCTTTTGCGCCAGCTTTTAGGTTGTCTTCAATTTCTAGTTGTTTATTAATAACAATAGTTTGAACGATTTGAATAATGTTGCTTACTACCAAGTATAAAAGTACACCAGCTGGGATTGGTGCAATTACAAACATAAATAGAACCATAATTGGCATCATTGTACCCATCATTTTTTGCATTTGAGCTTGCATTGGGTCTTGTTGTGTATTTTGGTTTGTAGCCATCATTATTTTTTGAGTAGCAATCATTGTGCCAGCAAATAATAAAATTAGAATTAAAACATCAATGTTAAATTGGTTTTGAGGCGCATTTGTAGGTACAGATGCAGCCATAATGCCATCACGTTTTTCAAAGTTAACTGTTTCAACTTCTCTTGTTTTAATGTTTTGAACATCAACTTTTGCAGAAGTAACTTTTTCTAATTGGCTATATTTTAGATTGAAGTTATCTAAATCAATTTTTAAATCAACTGTTTCATTTGGAACAATAGCGCCTTGAACTTTAATAGGCTCTTTGCCTGTAATTTTAACGTTATCAAGTTCTTCATCACCCATCATAACTGTAACTTTTTTGAATACAGTAAATTTATCGTTAGGAGAAACGCTGAAAACATTATCATAAGAAACACCAGCGTTACCACGAAGAGTTGTATCTAATCTTTTAATAAATAAAAATGGTGAATTGCCTGCTTCTTGGATGAATTGTGGGCTGATTAACGCTGTATAAAGTAAAATGAAGATAGGCATTTGAATTAACAAAGGAAGACAACCAGCCATTGGATTGAATTTATTTTCTTTGTAAAATTCCATCATTTTTCTTTGCATAGTTTGAGGATCGTTTTTGTAGCGTTCTTGAAGCATTTTTATTTTAGGTTGTAGTGTTTGCATTGCTTTCATAGAACGTTGTTGAGAAACGCCTAAAGGCCATAAAATAGCTCTTACTATAATTGTTAATGCAATAATAGCTAGTCCGTAGCTACCTGTAAGAAAATTTAATCCTTTTAATATATCAACTGTAATTGCTGTAAAATCCACTTTGTGATTTCTCCCTTCTTAAACGTTAATTAATTCTTCGGCTTCTTTTTTATTTTCTAATTTATTTTCTTCTAATAAATCAGTTGTAACTTTAGCGGTGCCGTGTTTTGTTTTTCCCCAGTCCATATTATTTTTCATAAAAATTATTTTGAAAACAATAAATACTGCAACTGGGAACCAAAGTACAACTATATATAATGATGTTGCAACTGATTGAACAATATTTTCTAATGGTTTTAATTTTACATATTTTCTTAAGCTATAGTATAGAGCGATTATAAAGAAACCACACATAGCTAAAGATAAAGCCATTGAAGATAAAATCCAGTTAGAATCGTCTTTTATGTATCTGTATGATTGGAATGCAATTTCTGCTACCATCCAAATTGGAAGAATAAATTCAGTAATATATGCAGTCATATCTAAACTTACACGCAAAGACATGTCTTTAGACGTTAAAACATCAGAAAAGTGCTCTAAATATCTTCTAATACTTCCTTCAATCCATCTTCTTCTTTGTTTAACTAATGGAATATAAGAAGGCACACCTTCTTCATAAACGCAAACTTCAGGGCAAAAACGAACGTCCCATCCTTTTATTTGCATTCTTGTAGATAAATCTAAGTCGTCTGTAATTGTATAAATATTCCAACCACCAACATCTTCTAAGGCTGTTCTTTTAATAAGTTCACCATTGCCTCTTAATTCAACTGCACCTTTTACAGAGTCTCTGCCAACTTGGAAGTGAGTATCAATTGCCATTTCATTATCTTGGCATCGAGTTAAGAAGTTTTGTTCTCTATTAATGATAACTTTTCTTGCTTGAACAGCACCAACTTGTTCTGGTTCTAAAGCTGGAATAAGTTCTTTTAAAAAGTTTGGATTTACCCTTGCGTCAGCATCAAATACTAGAATTGCATCACCTTTTGCTATTTTTAATGCATCATTTAACACTGCAGATTTTCCTGGGAAATCCTCTTTTGTTCTTGAAAAATATTTTAAATTTGTGTATTTAGAACAAATCTGTTCAAGAACTTGTGCTGTATTATCTTCACTTCTATCATCAATAACAATAATTTCATATTTTGGATATTCAATTTTTGAAATATTTTCAATTGTTTTTTCTATAACGTCTGCTTCATTGTGTGCAGGAATTAATATACTTACATATGGTGTATAATTATAATTTTTTTCAACAGGGTTTTTTCTTTGTTTTCTGACTCTATGTTTAAATGCTATCTGCATATATGCTGTATAAACTGCCATAAAAATCAATATTGTCATCAATGCACATGGTGTATTCATGTGGTGTTGGAAAACATACAAAAGAACCAATAAAGACGATATTATAGATAGTAGTACTATTCTTTCTTTCATTAGATTATCCCGTATTCTCTCTATCTCATAACATTTTACCAAAAACATAGCGTCTTTCTACATAATATTACTTTTCGTTACTAATATATGTTTTTTTAAATGCGTGCTATAATTCAAATTATGTTAAATAAACCATTTAATATATTAAAAAATAATATGCTTTTTATACAGCCGTTGCTGTTCTATTTGTTATTGTTAATGACATTACTTACTTTTATTGTCTCGCCAAGTGTTCAATTTATTTCAAAAGTAATGATGATAATTTCTATTGTATTGATGACGGTTGCTATATCAGCTGGTTGGTTTTATATAAATAAACTTGCGCTTTTAAGTTACAATCAAGAAGATGATAAAGAAACTATTACAGAAAAATCCATAAACAATTTTAAAAAGTTTTTTATAGGTGTTGGAGAAAACTTTTTTAGATTCTTATTTTCTAATATTTTATGCTTTATCTTTTTTATTGGAGTAATTTATTTAATATTTAAAGCTTGTTTTTATTTCTTTGGAGAACCAACAATATTTTTATCTTTATCTAAAATGGTTGAAACAAAAACAAATGCTGAAATTTTTGCATATTTGAATTCAATGCCTCAAACAGACAAATTATCATTTGTTAGCTGGGTTTGGGCGATGGTTGTATCTACTTTTGTTTTGAATTTCTTTTGGGTATTGTATTTTACCGTTTTGATTTTTGAAAAAGATAATATTTTTATTTGCTTTTTGAAAACATTAAAATTCTTTTTTCAAAATATTTTTAATTGTTTGTTTATCATTTTTATTACTTTTATATTGTATTTTGGTTTAAATTTTTTATCTATTATTACTGGAACAAATACATTTTGGTTTGTAATTTTAATAATATTAATGACATTATATTTAAATTATTATCTTCTTTTGGTATTGTGTTTTTATAATGAAAAATCAAAAAGTAATAGCAATAACAGGACCTAGTGGGTCTGGTAAAACGGCACTTAGTATTTCACTAGCTAAAGAATTAGATGGTGAAATTATATCTGTTGATTCTAGGCAGATTTATAAAGGTTTAGATATTGGAAGTGCAAAACCAACCTTAGAAGAAAGAGATAATATTCCTCATTATATGATGGATATTATTGAGGTTACTGAAGCATATAGTGTTGCTGATTTTTGTGATAGTGCAAATGAAATAATAAAAGATATTTTATCAAGAGGAAAAACTCCAATTTTAGCAGGTGGTACAGGTTTATATTTTAGAACTTTATTGCAAGATTTTGACCTTCCAAGAGTTGCTCCTAATGAAGAATTAAGACAAGAATTAGACAAAAAAACATGCGAAGAATTATATAACTTGTTACTTGAAAAAGATTATGACATCGCTCAAAAAATTCATTTTAATAATAAAGTTAAAATAATAAGAGCTTTAGAAGTTTGTTTGACGCTTGGTATTCCTATGAGTAAAGCACAAAAGAAAAAGGAAAATCCATATAATGTTTTATGGTTTGGACTGAATGCTGAAAATAGAGAATTTCTATATGATAGGGTTAATAAGCGTGTAGATATTATGCTTTCTGAAGGTTTAGAGGAAGAAGCAAAAAATTTATTCTGTAAGTATGGTGAAAATAATATTTTAATAAATACTATTGGGTATCAAGAGTTGTTGCCTTATTTTAAAGGCGAAATTGATTATGATACAGCAGTAAATCTTTTAAAACAAAATACAAGAAGGTACACAAAACGACAAATCAGCTGGTTTAATGCAAATAAAGACATAAGATGGTTTGATATTGAAAAAATGACATCAAAACAAATATTAGAAGAAATAATTACAATTTGTAAATATGCTTCAATATAAGTGTCAAAATAAATTTTTATGCATTTTAGTACTTTTGTAGCGAATTGGAAAGATATATGAATACTGTTGTTGGAAATCCTTATGTAAATATAGGAAATAAAAACTATAAAAAAGATGCTTGTAAAGGTGCAATAATAGCAGCTGGCACACTTACTGGAACAGCAGCAATATCTTGGGCTACAGACACCTTCTTTATGAAAAATGTAGTAAAAAAACAAGGTGGAAAACTTAAATATATGCAAAAATTTGCTTTAGGCCTTGTAGGCTTTTCTGCACTTGGTGCAATGTTAAATCCGTGTCTAAATTTTATATCAGATAATTCTAGACCTTCAAAACCACCAAAAGCAGTTTAAAAAAGTTATTAATTCTTCTTCTCATATAATATAAAAAAGTCCTTCGGAAGAAGGGCTTAGTCCTATCTTTAACTATTCTGGATTAGAAAAGTTATTTGTTATTGTAAAAATATATTCAATAATTTGTGAAAAATAATTTAGAGAAGAAGCGCCGTTGATGATAACATCGCTAGCATCTTTTTTCGGAAGAATATATTTTTTAGAAGCCTCTCTTACATACGCTAGTTGTTTGCGTGCATTTTCTTCGTTTTGATTTCTTGATGTTTGTGCTCTATATAAAAACCATTTTTCTTGAATTTCAGGATCAATATCAACGTATAATTTAACATCAAATAATTCTGAAACAGGGCTATACATTGTTGCCATACCTTCAACAACAATAACTTTTTTAGCTTTTTTAGGAATAGCATTAGGAACAACAATACCTGTTCCATTTACTAAATATTCAGGAATTCTAACATCTTGTCCTTTTGATAAAAGTTCTAAATCGATAAATAATTGTTCCATATCAAAGTTATTTGGAGAATCAACATCATATCCTGACGCTAATAGGTTATCGAATGAACCGTATTTTTTTATTAATTGGGAAATATCTTTAAAATAGTTGTCGGCACTTAAAATTTCAATTGGCATATCTAGGCGTTCTGTTGCTTGTTTGATTGTGTTGCAAATTGTCGTTTTCCCACTTGCCGACTCACCACTAATTCCAATCAAAATATGTTTTTCTGGGGTATTGATTAAGCGTCTTGTAAACTTCTGAATGAAATCAGGATGAATGCTTTTAAAAATTGGCGCGCTACTGTTTTTGTCATAATTTAAAATTTGTTTGAATTTTGAATATAAGTAAATCGCCAAAAATTCTCTACCAGACCTTGTTGAAAAATCAGGTTTAAGAATTTTATCAGTTTGTTTCGTTTCTTTTTCTAACAGGAAATTCATACTTCTTGAAAAGCCTCAAAAAAATATTTTTGCCAAAATTTGATAATTTATTTTACCTTTTGCAATATAGTTATTTTACATTAAACTTTTTGGCAATCAAGTATTTAATTATAAAGCGTAATGTAAAACTTTACATTCTCCATCAAAATATAGATAGGTAGCTAGTCTCTATTTTTAACATAGATTTTTTACTAGCAATTTTAATTCATTTAATTTTTCCTCTGTGTTCGTTTCAAAATAAATTCTTAATAGCGGTTCTGTGCCGCTTTTTCTTATTAAAATCCAATTATCATTATTTAGTGTTAATTTTAAACCATCCATTGTGTTTTTGTTTATGATTTCATATTCGCCAATTTTATTAAATGTTTTAAATTTGTCGATTATTTCTTGTTGTTCTTCTTTTGAATTTAGTTTTAAGTCAATTCTGTCATTAATAAATTTTCTACCTAAGCTTTTATATAAATCTTCTTGTAGTTCATATAGTTTTTTGCCTGACATAGCAAGCATTTCAATAATTAACAAGTTTGCTATAATTCCATCTTTTTCAGGAATATGCCCTTTTATACTTAAACCGCCAGATTCTTCGCCGGCTATTAAAACATCATTGTTTCTCATTGCACTACCAAGCCATTTGAATCCAACAGGTGTTTCTATAACTTCAATGTCGTTTTGTTTCGCATACAAATTTAGTGAAGAACTTGCACCAACTGTTTTTGCTAAAATTCCATTGATACCTTTTGATTTTAAGTGTTTTATTAAAAGAGCAATTATATCATTTGCACTTATAAATTCGCCTTTTTCGTTAAAAACACCAAATCTATCTCCATCACCATCATTGCTTAAACCAATTAAACCTGTTTTAATACATTTTTCTTTTAATTCTGGCAAATATTTTTCTTTGGGATCAGGCATGTGACCACCAAAATTTATATCTCTTTCTATATTTTGGCAGTCGTTTTTTATATTGTTTTCATCTAATAATTTTTTGAATAAATGTGCAGCTGCACCGTGATGACCATCATAGTTTATTTGTACTTTTTTTAATATGTCAAAGTTAATTAAACTTTTTATGTGAGTAATGTATTCATTTTCAAATGAAACTTTTTTGAATTCTTTTTTTGTTTTACCTTTAAATTGTGTTTCTAAATTATCAATAATTTCTTTAACCATACTATCTTCAGCAGGACCACCATAAGGTGGGATGAATTTAATACCTAAATATTCTGGTGGGTTATGAGAAGCTGTAATCATAATTGCATAGGCATTTTTGTTTAATGCAGCATATGCTAAAACAGGTGTTGCTACAATTTTATCACTTGCTTCAACATCAAAACCGAAACTTGATAATTTTTCTGCAATATAAAAAGCAAAATTATCTGCTTGATTTCTTGGATCGTATCCAACAATAATTTTTTTATTAAAAGAGGAATATTTGTATATATATGAAGCTATTCCATTTATAACTTTATCAGTATTTTTATATGTAAAATCTTCGTTTAAAATTGCTCTCCAACCATCAGTTCCAAATTTTATTTCTGACATTTTTTATTCCTTTTTTAAATTTTTGTGTACAATTATTGTATTAAATAATTAAAGGTTTCGCAAATGACAAATATATATTATCTTGGACCAGATGGCTCAAATACACACAATGCAATGTTGAACGTTCTTGAAAAGTGTAAAATTGAGGTTGAAAATAAAATGCCACAAAAAACTATTAAAATGGCGTTGGAAAGTTTGCAACAAGATAATGATGGTATTTGTGTATTGCCTATTGAAAATTCAATTGAAGGAATCGTTAGAGAAACTATTGATAATTTATTAAAAAATAAGGATGAGAGTATAAAAATACAAGCGCAAGTTTGTTTACCTATAAAACATTTGCTTTTGGCAAAAACAAATGATAAATCTCAAATTAAAAAAATTATTTCTCATCCACAAGCTTTTGCTCAATGTAGCAAATATTTGGAAGAAAATTTTAAAGATGTTGAATTAAAGGAAACTTCTTCAACTAGTTATGCGGCAGAAAAAGTTTCTCAATTGGATGATTTATCACTTGCTGCAATAGCTAATGAGACTTGTGCTAGTATATTTGATTTAAATATATTATCTCGTGATTTGAATGATGAAAATGATAATAAAACTAGATTTTATGTTCTATCTAGAAAATCATTTGAAACTGTAAATAAAAATGGAAAAACTGCTATTATTCTTTCAACAAAAAATAAGTCTGGTGCGCTTTGTGATGTTTTGCAAATATTTTCAAAACATTCTATAAATTTAACATATATTGATTCTCGTCCATCAAAAAGAAAACTTGGTGAATATTTATTTTTCATGGAAATTGATGGCTTTGAAAATGATGAAAAAGTTAAATTATCTTTATCAGAACTTATGCAATATGTGGATTTTATAAAGATATTAGGTTCTTTTTGTATTTATGAATAAAAAAAGAAACCATTTTTGGTTTCTTTTTTTTATTTCTATTTCTTATTTAATTAAAAAATTGCTTCAACAGTTTGTTCAGCTGCAACTTTTGCTTTTGGTGTAATTTTTTCAACGATTTTGCTTACAAATTCAGTAACTGATTTTTTTACACCTTGTAATTTAGTTTTTACACTAGTGATAATTGGTTCAGCTTTTGATTTAAGGTCTTTGATTTTTGGACCGAATTTTTCAGTTGCTTTTTGGATGTATGGATTTAATTTTGTTGAAATTTTGTCAGCTGCTGTTTTTAAGCCACTAATACCTTTATCAACAGTTTTGTTTTTACCAACAAATTTGTCCAATTTGCCTGTTTTAGCAAGATATAAAGCCGCACCTGTTGCAACGCCTGCTGCTGCAACTGTTTTAACCGCTGTTCTTACTGGGCTTGGTCTGTGTGCTTGAGTTTTGTCGATAGCCATTTTTTTCTCCTATATAATATTTTATTTTGTTTTCAATCATATAAAGGATGGTAAAAATAAAATTTGTTACTTTGTAAACTTAATGTTACATCTTTATTTTACGATAAAAAATAAATAATAGAAAACTATTTAATTAGAATGTTACAATTAAAAGAGAAACCATAATTGGTTTCTCTTTTAGGTAATTATATTATTTTAAATTTGCTTTTTATACTACAGCGTCAGCTACTTCTTCGGCTACTTCTGGAGCTTTGTGAATTAAGCTTTGTACTTTGCCTTTTACAAAATTGAAACCTTGTTGTACGTAGCCTGCACCTTTTTTAGCATATTTAATAATTGCGCCACCAGCTTGGTCTGCATATTTTTTAGCACCTTCTAAAATTGCATTTCCGCCTTCTTTTGCTGCAAAAATATTAAAATGTTTACCAGCTGCTAAGCCACCAGCGATTGCTGCTGCTGCAACTAATACTTTTAATAATGTTTTATTTGATTTCTTTTTTTCGCCACTGTTAATTCCAGTTGCTGCAGATGTGCTAGCTTCTGGGCTTCTATATTTTTGTGGTTTGTTTATTATCGCGCTTAAACCTGTGCTTGCGCCTGTTCCGAAACTTACTGAATTAATCATATAATTACCTCCTTGAATTTACCTTTGCACTTCCATAAACCGTATGAAGGATAAAAATTGTTCTTTTTAGACTTTTCTGTTAACAAAACTTAATGAATATGATTTAAAATAAAATTTATTTTTAAAGAGACATTGTTATTATAACATATTTAAAATTATTTTTGTTTTTTTGGAATAAAAAAAAAGGAACTGTACTCATATAATATAGGAGAGTAAGGGAGTAAATTATGGCCACTACAAATAATGTTGATATTGTTATAGATGAAAAAGTTCGTAGTTATGCAAAAATATATGCGTCTTTGTTAAAAGATGAATATCAAAGAAAAAGAGCCTATGCATCTATTACAGCTTTAATTGGACTTGTTAATGTTTTGGTTGAAACAGGTAATGAAGTTCAAAAAGCAATGACATTATTTAGAAATCCTGTATTGAGTGAACAATACGAAATTACAGATTTTTATATTAATAATTGGCATATTGATGTTCGCGTTATTGTAGATGGTGATTCTTTTTTAGTTCCTAAAGTTCAAATTGATAATGAATTACAACCTGATTATTATGCTGTTATAAAATTAGATAAAAATCTTTCTAAGGCTGAATTATTGGGTTTTGCGAATACTAGTGTTCTTGAAAAACAATCTTTTGATTCAAATTATTATAGTGTTGCACTTTCTACTCTTATGTCTTTGGATGGCTTCTTAGCTAAAATATCAACTCCAAAAGAATTGAATTTCACAGAAGAAGAACATGAATTCTTTATGTCTTCTTATTTGAGTTTAGTTGATGATGAATTAGATGTTCAAACTAAAAATAAACTTTTAAGACATTTATTTGATTGTCCTCGTTGTAGAGTTGAATTTTGTTGCTTTACTGGTTTTGAAATGGTAAATTGCAACATTGTTAAATATCCAGAAGTGCTTGAAGATGAAACTCTTGATGTGATTGGTGCTCAAGCTGTAGAAGATGCTAAATATCAAGGTAAAGAAGAAACAATATATATTGGTGATGATGAACCAGAAGAAATTGATGAGGCTTCATCACAAGTTGCTGAAAAAGAAGTAACAAAAGAAGAAACAAAAGGTGAAACTGTTTCTGATATTTTAGATGAATTATTTGATATTCAAGAAGATTTTATTGATACATCTATTGTTGAAGAAAAACCAATTGAACAAACACCATCTGTTATCAGTGTTTCTGATGATTTAGAAATAATTGAAGAAGATGAAGAAGATGATTTTGAAATTGAAAAATCTGATTCTAATTTCGATATTATTGAAAATGATGATGAAAAAGTTCAAGAGATAGAAGACTTAGAAATTATTGAAACTCAAGATGAAGAAAACGAAGAAAGTAATGAGTTAGAAGTTATAGATGAAAAGGTTGAAGGTGATGATGAAGATTCTGATGAGGTTATCCTTGTTGATGATGAGCCTGAACCATTTTCACAAGAAGAATTACAAATAAAAGATGATGAAGTAGTTGAAATTGTTGAAGAAGTTGAACCAACAGTTGCAGAAGCTATTGCAGAAAATGATGAAAGTGTTCAAAAAGTTATCGTTGATTATGATGAAAATGGCGAACCAATATATTCTTATGTGACAAATGTTCCTCAAGAGACTTTAAATGAAGAAGACGGGGAAATTGAAGAAATTGAAGATGATATATTAGATCAAGAATTTGAAACATATCCTCAAGAAGAAATAGAAGATTATACAGAAATTAATAATGGTTCTGAAAGACCTATAGAATATGTTCAAAATGAAGAAGAATCAATTGAGCTTGAAGATGATGATAATATTCAAGAATTAAGAGATGGCGCTATTGAAGCATTATCTAAAGTTAGAGTTGATGATGAAATTGATGAAGCCGAATATGATGAAGAAACTGAAGATGATATAGACTTTGAAGAATATGATGACGTTGATACAAATGATGAAAATGTCGAAGTTCAAAAGGATATTGAATTAGAAGATATTGATGATGATATTATCGCTAGTGATTATGATGAAGAACAAGAAGAAGATATAGATAATACAGAAGATAATACAAATTTAGATGATGTTCTTGATGAAGATTCTGAAACTGCAGATGAAACTGATGAAGAAGTAGAGTATGAAGATGATGAAGAGTATGAAGATGACGATGAAGAAAATGGTTCAAATTCTTCTAAAATAAAATCAATAATAATTTCTTTAGTTGTTTTATTGGCTTTAATTGGTTGTGGCGCAGGTGCATTTTTCTTCTTGAAGAAACAATCTCAAAATGAGCAAACTCCTGTTTCAACAGAAAATAATATAGAAGTATCTTCTCAAGTTCCGCAAATAGATGATATGTTTGAAACTTCTCAAACATCTAGTGAAGGTGCTATAGATGTTGCATCTTCTGAAAATGCTCCATCTGTAGATATTGAAATTCCATCTGCTGAAACTCAAACTGGTGTTGAATTGCCTCCACCACCACCTCAAGAAGTGGAAACAGCTCCAGAAACTGAACTTCCTCCACCACCACCTCAAAATGTTGAACCAACTCCGGTTGCTGAAGTTTCTAAGGTAAATCCTAAAGATGTTTCAGCATCTATTGCTAACGCTTTTTCACCAAACGCTAATATTGTTACATTGCGTTCAGTAAATTGGCAATGTGATTCAAAATTATTTGCAGATGTTACATTTAAATCTTATCTGCAATCTTTAGATAATCTTGTTAAATTGAATTTAAGAAAAAATATTCTTGATATTACTGAAAATCCTACAAGTAATACAGTTATTGTAAAAATGGCTGTTGCAAATGATGGCAATTTGAAAAGAATTGCAGTGTCCGAATCAAGTGGTTCAAAACAAGTTGATGATGTTGTGTTACAAAGTATTAATGAAAGTTTTGAAGGCGAAAAAAGCCCAATTCTCAATGATGGCGCGCTTAAGGCAGATATTTATTACCTAAAACTAGTAATAAAATTGTAATTTATGTTATTATATACAATGGGTAGGCGAGATTAGAGAAAAAGTCTGTGCTTTTAGTTGAGGAACAAAGATCATTAATAGAAAAAATTGTCAGGGGAAATAAAAATTTCCGTGGCAATGAGGATTTGTTTGAAGATTTTTGCAGTGAAGCATTTCAAAAATCTTATATGATTTTTAATTCTTCATCAAATATTCAAAAAATTGAAAGTTATGTCTCTAAAGTAGTTCATACCTCTATTTTGAGTGTTCTTAAAAATTCTGGTAGAGTAAGAAGAACCAATGATGGTTTTGTTCCTACAAAAGAAATTAAAGTACCCGATTTTAGTTCTTCAAGCGTTGTAAAAACTAATGTTCTTGGTCCTGAATTTGTTCTAGATTTCCCAGACCCAAAGGAAACAGTGGAAGAAGTTCTTATAACAAAGGATTGCCTTCAGCGAATAGCAGATTCTGTTTGTGTTATTCATAAAGAATTTCCTGGACAGTGTTATTTAGATATTTTTATGATGAGATATTTAAAAGGCTTGAAACAGGCTGAAATAGCGCAAAATCTTAACTTGTCTCAACCTGAAATTAGTAAAAGATTAATGCAACTTTCTAAGTTGATTAGTAATTTTATTGACGGTAATAAAAGTTAGGAATGCATTATGGAATGTCGTAAATGTGGTGCGCAAATTCCAGATGACTCTATTAGATGTTCAAATTGCGGTATTAAAGTAAACATTCATTGTCCAAATTGCAAAACTCTTAATGCTTTTGGTTCTAAAGTATGTTCTAGCTGTGGTTTTGAACTTATTAAAATTTGTCCTTCTTGTGGGGCTAGTAATATATATGTATCTAAAGAATGTAGAAAATGCCATCATTCTTTTGTTAAAGAAACTGTTGAAAATGATATCCCTCAAGTTATAGAAGAAAAACAAAAAGAAGTTGAAATTGTTGAAGAAACTCCAGTAAAAGAAGAAAAAAAAGTACAGCCTAAAAAAACATTGTCTTCTCAAGAAGTTGTAAGAGCTTTTTCTTCAACTCAATCAGTTTATTCTAAAGATGTTAAAAAGGTCGTTTCTAAAGAAAAGGTAGAACATAAATATTTCTTATTAGATGAAGATGTTAAAACAACACCTGAAGAAGAAGAAAAAGAACTTGTTTTTGAAGTTGATAAACAAGTTTCAAATGATGAAGATATGTCTATTGATGGAAACCTAGAGGTTGAACCATTAATTGAATATGTGGATGACAATGTTCAACAAAGTTTAAATGAAGAGGTAAATGTTGAGCCTGAAACACCAATTGAAGAAGATGAACTTTTAAAATTAAATGTTCAACCAGATATTGCTAAAAAAGTAATTAACACTATTCAAAGTTCTATTATTAAGCAAGTAGTTGCTATACAAGGACCAGAAGGTTGTGGTAAAACTGCTGTTTTGAAACAGGTAAGTAATTATCTTTCTGCAAAAGGTTATGTCTTTTTATATGGAAGTTGTACTCCACTTGTACAAATTACTAGTTTTGGGTTTTTCCAAGATGCTTTTCTTCGTATAATGGGCTTTCCTCCTTATACAAAATCAATTGAAGCTTTTGTAAAAAATTTCAAAAAAAGTAGCTATTATAATTTATTTAGTTTCTTAGAACCAAATGAATTAAATTTATTTTTAAATATTTTTTATCCATCTCAAAATGATGTTTTTGATTCTATTCTTGAAAATAAACAAAAAATGTTTGAGATATTAGAAAAGGTAATAAAATCTTTTTCTTTAAATAATAATTTAGTAATTACAATTGATAATTTTGAATTATTAGATGGTGCTTCATACGATTTTATTGTTTATATGATGGAAAAAGGTTATTTTAATAATCGATTAAAATTGCTTGTTGCATATCAAGAAGATAAGGCTATTCAAAGTTATTTTGATGTTTCTAAATTAGATGATAAATTTTTCCAAATGGTAAAAATGGAAAAATTATCAAAAGAAGAAATGTTAAAGACAGTTTCTACTTCTTTGACATTTGATATTTCAGAAATTATGGACTCATATTATTTAGATGAGTTGATACAAAAATCTGAAGGTAATGCTCTTCGTATTGAACAAGAAATTGCTTTACTTTTTAATACTAAATATATTTCATTAAAAGGTCATTCAATTGTTATAAATGAAGATAATAAGCCAGAAATTGACCCTGTTTCTTTTGAGGAATTGATTAAGTTAAGGTTAAATTCATTATCACCAGTTGTAAAAAATGTTTTGTTTATGGCTGCAATTATGGGCTTTAGATTTTCTACAAATATATTATGTTTATCTGTTTCAATGCCTGTACAAAAAGCTGAACAATTAATTAATTATTTGGTTCAAGAACAATTTATTCAAAGTGTTGATAATTATACTTGTGAATTTAAAAGTTTAACTATTTGGAAATTGATTTATCAAGAAGCAAAGGCTGATTTATTGTATAAAGAAAATTCTGAAAAATTGTATTGGACATTGAAACCTTTGATTTTATCAAGTAATCTTCAAAAATTAATTTCTTGTACTGAAGCATTATCTAAAAACGAGGCATTTTTGATTTGGGAAAATACCGCTGGTTTGTCTGCTAAAATGGGTGATACTAATTTGTATGTAATATCTCAAAAGCAGTGCTTAAAAATTCTTGAAGAACAGCCTATGTTGAATTCAGATGTTTTAAAATCTGAAATTTATGAACAAATAGGTAAATTGTTATGTGAAAAGTCTCCAAAAGAAGCTATTACATATCTTTCAAATGTATTAGATTTAGAAATAAAAGAAGGTAATATAAATAAAATTATAGATATTTCAGGTTACTTCGTTAAAAGTTGTTATATTGCTGGAAATTATTTTGGAGCATCAGAAGCTGTTGATACAATAATTTCTAATATAGAAAAATCTAATTTAAAAGTATCTGATTGCGAGATTGCGTTAATTAAAACAAGAAAATTAAAAGCATTATTTAGTATTGGTAACTGTGAGCAAATCATAAACCTTGTTAATGAAGACATAATTAGAGATTTGGAAATTTCACTTGTTTCTAAAAATATTAGCGTTCAATTAAAGAGTTTGATTGTTGATGCTTGGTTGACTTCTAAAACTATTTTGGCTAAAGCGTATGCTATGCAAGGAAACAACAAAGTATTTTCTGTTGTAAAAGATTTGAAAAACTTCTTGGAAAAATATAATTATAATTCTGAATATTATATGATTCAAATAGGCTTGATTGAGGCTTTTGCTTATACAATAATTGGTGAAATTAATAAATCTAATGAAAGCTTGCACAATTTATCAGTTTTAAGCAAACAAAGAACTATAGAGCCTGAGTTATTGGCTGAGTGGAATTTAATAAATATAATTAATCGAGTATTTTTAAATGAAAATAAAGATTTAAAAGTAGATTTATTTGAAATGGCTGCTTTTACAAATAATATTAATGAACATTTTACTAAAAATATAATTAAGTTAATTTTAGGTAGCGTTTTAAAAGATGAAGGTAATACACAAAAAGCTTTAGAAATTTATAATGAACAAATTACTTATTTTGCTAAAGAAAAAGTGGCTATAGGTGCTTTATTATCTTGGTTATTAATAGTTCAAAGTACTCTTGAAATGGGTGATATTGATAAAGCATTAAATACTGCAAACAAATCATTAGAAATAGCACAAAGTCCAAAAATAAATAATTATTTCTTTATTATTTATTTCCAAAAAATAATTGCTGAAATTTATGTTTTAAAAGGTGATTTTACTGCTGCTAAAATGTATTTAGAAAAAGCTATTATGCTTGCAAAACAACAAGAATTAAAATATCAAATTATTGAATTGTATGTAGCTTATGGCAATTATATGGAAGAATTTATGAGAATTACTAATAATTATTCTTCTAATAATGTAAACATTACAAATGATTTATACGCGAAAGCTTTAAATCTTGCAAAAGAATTGCGTTTAAATAATATGATAGAACTTGTTAATAAAGAGAAATCAGAGTTTAAAACTTTTTGTCATTTAAATTCAATTTCGTAATTCTACAAAGTTGATATTTTGTTTTAAAATTTCAATAATTTCTTTAAATTCTTCATTAGAATAGCTAGTTTCTTTTTTTAATGTTTCATCATTAATTTCTGTTTTTGCTTCAAACTTTTGTAAATAGTATTTTTTTGCACCTTTTATCAATTTAGATATTTCTTTAAAATCATCATAATTTAGTTGTGATTTTAAAACTGTTGTTCTAAATTCGTAATCTATATTTGAATTCATTATTAAATCAATGCTTTGAGATATTTTGTTTGTATCAATATCTTTTTTTGTTATCTGTGAATATTTTGCTAATGGAGCCTTTATATCCATGGCAACGTAATCTATTAAAGGAAGTGCTTCTTTTAATACTTCTGGTTTATAGCCATTTGTATCTAATTTGATTGCAAAACCTAGTTCCTTAATTTTTTTTATAAATGGAATTAAGTCAGGTTGAAGAGTTGCTTCACCGCCAGTTATAACAACGGCGTCTAATTTTCCTATTCTTTTATTTAAAAACTCAAAGAAGACATCTATTGAGTAGATATCTTCTTTTGAGTTTAATAAGCTTGGATTGTGGCAATAACCGCAGTTAAAGTTGCATCCTTTTGCAAACACAATCGCACTGATTTTGTTTGGGTAATCAAGTAGTGAAGTTTTTTGTAATCCACCTATCTTGAATTGCATCTGCATTCGATTTCTTTTAAATTAAAAGTTTTTCTGATTTTGAATTCAGCTTGTTTACCCTTGTTCCATTGTTTGATTGGTCTGATATAGCCAACAATTCTAGAATAAACTTCACATTCGCCACCACATTCAGGACAAACTTCGTGTTCACCTTTGATATATCCGTGATTTTCGCAAATACTGAAGGTTGGTGAGAAAGTAAAGTATGGTAAACGATAGTTAGTACATACTTTTCTAACTAGATTTTTCATAGTTGTTGTATCTGCTATTCTTTCACCAGCAAAGATGTGAACAGTTGTACCACCTGTGTATTTTGTTTGAAGTTCATCTTGTAAATCTAATAATTCAAAGATGTCATCTGTATAATTAACAGGTAAGTGTGTTGAATTTGAATAATATGGGTCAGCACCTTCTTGATATGCTTCTTCATTAGAACAAATAATCTTTTGAGAGAAGTTTTTGTCTAATTTAGCAAGTCTGTAAGTTGTTCCTTCAGCAGGTGTTGCTTCTAGATTGTAGTGGTTGCCTGTTTCAACTTGGTATTCTTGGATTTTATCTCTCATAAAGTCCATAACTGAAAGTGCAAAGTTATGACCTTCTTCTGTTTCTAGACCTTTACCAAATAAGTTTAGGCAAGCTTCGTTCATACCAATTAAACCAATTGTTGAGAAGTGGTTTTTCCAATATACATTGTATCTTGCTTTGATGTCTCTTAAGTAGAATTTTGTATATGGGTATAAACCGCCATCTGTTAGTTTCTCTAACAATTTTCTCTTGATTTCTAAAGAAGTTTTTGCGATTTCCATTCTTTGTTCTAAAAGTTTTAAGAAATCATTTTTATCTTTAGCAAGGTATGCGATTCTAGGTAAGTTCATTGTAACAACACCAATTGAACCAGTTAATGGGTTAGAACCGAATAAACCTCCACCTCTATATTCAAGTTGTCTGTTGTCGATTCTTAATCTACAACACATAGAACGTGCATCTTCTGGGTTTAAATCTGAATTGATGAAGTTAGAGAAGTTTGGAATACCATATTTAGCACTCATTTCCCATAAACCTTCAAGGTTTTCATTTTCCCAGTTGAAGTCTTTTGTAATGTTATATGTTGGAATTGGGAATGTAAATACTCTACCTTGACTGTCACCTTCCATCATAATTTCGAAGAAGGCTTTGTTAATCATATCCATTTCATTTTGGAATTGAGAGTATGTCTCTTCCATAAATTCGCCACCAATAATAACTGGTTGATCAGCATAATATGATGGTACAGTTAAGTCCATAGTTACATTTGAAAATGGGGTTTGGAAACCAACACGAGTTGGTACGTTCATATTAAATACGAACTCTTGAATAGCTTGTTTTACTTGTTCATAACTTAATCCATCATATCTTACAAATGGTGCAAGCAAAGTGTCAAAGTTAGAAAATGCTTGAGCACCTGCTGATTCACCTTGCATTGTATATAGGAAGTTTACCATTTGACCTAGAGCTGTTCTAAAGTGTCTTGGTGGTTTTGATGAAACTTTTCCTTTAACACCTTTAAAACCTTCCATTAATAGGTCTTTTAAATCCCAACCAACGCAATATACTGAAATGATATTTAAGTCGTGGATATGAATATCACCATTTGTATGCGCATTTTTAATTTCTTCTGGATAAATTTTGTTTAACCAGTAGTTTTTGCTTACATTTGAAGCAATATAGTTATTCAATCCTTGAATAGAATAAGACATATTAGAGTTTTCGTTTACTTGCCAATCTAATTGTTCAAGATAATCATCTACCATGTCATTATTTAGACCAGCAGCGAAATCTCTGATTCTAGCACGTTGTTCACGATAAAGAATATAAGCTTTAGCAGTTGCTGTGTAGCCGAAAGAATATAATGCAATTTCAACTGCGTCTTGTACTTCTTCAACTGTTGGTGCTTTTAAGTTAGATTCTTTTTTGTTCGCAATTTCTTGCGCCATTAAGATAACTTTTTTTGTAACTTTTGCTGCTTCGCTTTTCGAAAATTCACCTGTTACTTTTGCTGCCTTTAAAATCGCTTGTTCGATTTTGTTGGCGTCAAAAGTGACGATAGTTCCGTCCCTTTTTACAATCCTATTCATAAAATCTCCTTACTTTTTCCCCATTTCGGCTTTTCATGAACACATCAATTTAAAACCTTAAGTTTATATATAATAGAACTTTTTTTTGTGTTTGTAAATATATCAAAGTTATATATTTTGATATATTTTTTGTTTCTATTAGAGAGAAATAGGGGGGAAACGATAATAATTATCAATTTAAAATCATACCATGATTTTACAATATTTTATATTTCAAAATGTCAAATATTTTTATGTTTTTTACATAGTTTTTTGTAGTAATTATAATTTTGCAACCATATATGGAGTTTCGTAATTTTGCTTATTAAAACGTTTTTTAGCTTTGTCTGTTTGAGGCTGAAAGCCGAGTTACAAAGCTTTTGGTTGCAATTAGTAAAATAGAAACGGAATATCAGGTTGCTAGTCTTTTGGATACTTTTCTGCAATGAGAAAAGTATCATATAAAACTTTTTTGTATGTACTTTCTTTGTCAGCAAAGGAAAGTACCAAAGAAACTGCCAAGCGGAACTGCGCTCACTAATAAAATTAATCGATATACCTAATGCTCGCAAACTCGTGCTATTGCACTCAAACTGTGCTCGCATTGCAATCGTATATCAATATTTTATTGTTCGCTTCGTTATGCTTGGGCTGTTAATTATTTTATAAAATTTTCTAATAAGTTTAAGATTTCTTCTTTTTCTTTTATCTGAAAAGGCATATGTAAAAGTTTTGAATTTTTTAATTTATTATCAATACACATAGATAATGAATATTCTTTTTCATTACTTTTTTTGAATAAATAAGAGATTATAGAATAATTTGTGATTTTTATTAGATTTTCTTTTTTATTAACAATTAATTTTTCACGATATGGATAAAAAACAGCGCAAAGAAAGCAGACTAGATAAGTAACTGTTGGAATTTGATAAATTTTAGTTATAGATATTATTAAGAAAATAAAAATGCACACAAGAAAATTAATAAGTATAAATAATTTATACTGCATTGTTGGTTCTGCAATTATTTCCCAAATATTCTCATCTTTAACTTTTATTTTCATATAATTTTTTATTATTTATAAATCTTTTTATACAAATGGTAACTTCTGAAAACTTTTTTTACATAGTTTCTTGTTTCTTCGTATGGAATATTTTCTATAAATTCATCATAATCTTTTGTATTATAGTTTTTAACCCATTTGTTTACAGAGCCTTCGCCACCATTATATGCAGCAGTTACTAAAAGGTCATCATTAAAACGTTCTTTTAAATATTTTAAATAGTTGCAACCTAAATAAATATTAGTTCTTGGATTTTCAAGATTTGCAAGAACTGGAATATCAAGAGATAATTTGCCAATCATATAATTAGCAGTTGCTGGCATTAATTGCATTAATCCAGATGCATTTGTTTTGCTTTTTGCGTGTTCATCAAAATGGCTTTCTTCTTTGATTAACGCGATAATAAAATATGGGTCTAAACCTAATTTTTCGCCAGCTATATTAATTTCTTGAACCCAATGTCTTGGGTATGCTAGTTTGTATGCAGCGCTTAAGAAGGATGGTTTAACATCCATTTCTTTTATCGCATCACGCGCCATTACAGCAGAGCGTGCTTTTTTACCTTTTCTTAATTCAAACCAGCTTTCAACAATTTTATTATCAAAATTAGCATCCAGCCAAATTTCATAATCGCCCATATCAAATAAGGTATTTATTAATTTTAAATCTTTTATATTTTGTTCTGATAATGATATAGGAAATTCAATTTCTGTTTTTGTTATTGGAATTTTATTTCCAATTTTTGTTGTCCAAAAATTGTTGTTTTTATTTAAAAGGAATTCTGCTCTTAATCCATAATAATCATCAGGATATTTTGATGCGATTTTAGATAGTAGGTTGTGAGCTTCTGAATTTTTATTTAGTTTTAATTCTGTTTTTGCAAGCCAATATGCTATTCTTGTTGTAGAATTAACTTCTTTATAATTTTTTAGGTGTTTAATAGCAAGTTGTTCTGCTGTTTTGTATTCTTTTCTTTTGTATTTTGTCCAAAATACATTCCATAGGGATTCTGGTGCAAAAATTGAATTTGGATATTTATTTTCAATAGTAGAATATAAAATATATGATTTTTCTTTTGTTGTTAAGTCAGCAAGTTTATATAAAACATAGTCTTCGCCTTTTAAATTATTTAATCGAACAAAATTGTGCATTTGTGTCCAATTTCTTAATTTAGAACCTGACATATAAGAAGTATAAATATCATATATTTTATGAAGGTTTGTTTCTTCTATATCTTGAGCGTATTTAATTGCGCCATTTTCAATTAATTTTTTTGCAATAACTTTATTGCCTGCAAAGTGGTTTGATAAAATTAAATAGTCCCAGCACATAGACATTGGAATTGTAGAAAAATATTCTAATGCTTTAGAGTATTTTTTATTTTTGTAATAAGTTTTTCCTAACAGCATTTTTTCATCTTGGTTAAGATTTTTGTTTAATAAAGATAATTCTTCTGCAGCTGCTAGTTCATTTGTTTTATCTTCTCTATCTTCTTGTAAGTACGCTATAAAATGATTTATTGCCTTAAGTTTATCTTTAGATTTTTCAATTAACCCTAAATAATAGTCTTCGCCATAAGATTTGCCGTCGTTTTTATTTTTTGATTCTTCAAAGAGAATCTTAGCTTCTTCATATTTTTTTAAATAGAAATAACATTTTGCTAGATTAAAACGAGCTGTTTGTGAAAAAATTGAGTTTGGATTTTTATCTAAAAATAATTTGTATTTTAAAGCAGCCATTGAATAATCACCCACTTTTTGGGCCGATTTTGCTTGCTTATATGTTGCAATACTGTGTAATGGACTAATTTTGCTTATTTTTCCAAAATTATAATATGCGTTTTGATAGTCACCTTCATTATAAAAATTAATGCCTTGTTTGTAATAAGTTGGAGAATCTTGAGCTATTTTATCGTTATATATTAAAATAGTAATGATACTAGGTACAACAATAATTAAAACTGCTAAAGTATATTTTAAAAATTTCATAAACTATTCTTATTCCTTTTATTCGGCAATAATTACTCTATTTCTTCCTGTTTCTTTTGCATCATATAATGCTTTATCTACTTTTATTGCTATATCATTTGCGTTCATTGAGTTTTCAAATGCGCAAACACCAACACTTATCGTTACTTTTAGGTAAGGGATATTTTCTATTCCAGCATCTAAAATATCCATTTTCGCTTCTTCAATGACTTTTCTAAGTCTTTGTGCAACTAAACTTGCTTCTTTTATGTTTGTTTGTGGAAGTATTATGAAAAATTCTTCACCACCATATCTACAAGCAATATCGTATTCTCTTATTTCATTTTTGATAATGTTTGATACTGCTTTTAATACGCAGTCACCTGCTGTATGACCATAAGTATCATTTACTTTTTTAAAGTAATCAACATCTAACATCATGCAACATAGTGGAGTATTGTTTCTTTTGCTATTAGAAACTTCTTGTTTTAAACGTATTTCAAATTGTCTTCTATTATTTAATCCGGTTAATGCGTCCATTGTTGCATATTTTAAAACTTCAGCATATACATTTGCTCTTTGTATAGTCATTCCTGATTGTCTTGTTAATTGTAGAAGATAGTCAATATCTTTTTGTAGAAGTTTATCTATATTGCTATATGCTACAATTGCGCCAATAATATGTTTTTCTTCATTGATTATTGGAAATGCGCCAGTTTTTCCATTTTCAGAAATGATAAAATCTGTATTATGATTTATTTTTTCTAATAAATTGTAAATGGATTTTTCTTTACAAGCACTTGGCCACACAAGTTTATATTTTTCGTCTTTATAAATAAAAATATAAA
Source organism: Cyanobacteria bacterium SIG29 (assembly GCA_015152515.1). GTDB lineage: Bacteria > Cyanobacteriota > Vampirovibrionia > Gastranaerophilales > Gastranaerophilaceae > Avigastranaerophilus. The sequence continues at coordinate 362,187 of SUTV01000001.1, read as the reverse complement.
TCAAATGAGAAGACATAAATCTATCAATCATTTCGCCAATTAACGGAATTATGTATGATAATTCATATTGGCTTTCTATAATTTTTGCAATATCTTTCATTGCTTTATAGAAATTCAAACTAATTTCCATTTGTTCATTTAAAATATAGTTAATTATTGCGCTAGAAATTAATTTTGATGCAATATTTGTTATCTCAAAAAATGTTCTTGTATAGTTTTGTTTTTCTATTTTTATTTTTATCAATCCAAAAACATCACCATTAGATGTCATTGGGTATATTATATGATTTTCATCTTCAAGATTTTCATTGATTTCTTTTATTTCTTCTTTTGAAATTTCGCAACTATATTCTGTTTCGTTGAAATAAAAAGTTTTACCTTTTTTTGCAGAAAGATTTGTATATGTAAAATTTATTTCTTTTGATTCGTTTTTTTCGTCAAAAAATTTCCAATCTTGTACAAAATCTTTTAACATCATATTGTTATTGTCCCAAATGACAAAATTGATTTTTTCAATGTTTAAATATGTTTTGTATAACTTAGAAATTGAAGATATCGTTGTGATTGGAGATATCTTTTTGCTTAAAATATTTGATAATTCGTTTAAAAATTCTATGTTTTCTTTATTATTTTGCATATTTACTTGTTTTCAAATTTACTTCTGCAATTACACTTTAGCAGTTCATTCATTTTAAATTCTTTTTGCTTTGAAGCAACAACTTTACCTTTAGAATATGTAATTTCGTCTTTTCCTAATGAAGTAATGTCTATTCTTTCTTTTAGGTAATCGTATTTGCCTTCGTTAATAATTCTTCTTTTAATTTCTGTTATTATGCCAAAAACATACTTTGTTTTGTCATCATTGCTATAATAATCAAGCAACATTGTTGTTTTTTCAAATTCTTCAAGTGCTTCTTGATTCATATTCATTGAACGAAGAAGAAGTGCAAAATTATAATGTGCTTCATATACATCTGGTTTAATATTTATTGCATCACAGTATTTCAATGCCGCATTATTATAATCGCCTAATAAATGATAGGTGAATGCTAGGTTGTAGGTATTATCAAAATTATTTTTTAAATATTTTTCTGCTTTTAAATATGATTCTTTTGCTTTTTTTAGATATTTTACAGAGGTTAGTGTGTCTTCACCCATATAAACAGCTTTTCCTCTATAAGCTAATCCCATATTATAATAAGCAATACCTCTATTTGCAGTTGTTGATTTTTTATTATCAAAGATGAATGGAATATTTATTGTAAAAGGATTTGAATTTACAATTTTTCCATATTCTTGAATGGCTTTATCGTAATCTGCCATTTTTTCAGCAAGAATTATTCCTAAATCCATTCTACAAACCATATAGTTAGGACTATATTTTAGAGCGTTTTCATATGCATTAACTGCTTCATAATAATTTTCGAAACTTACATAAATATTACCCAAGTTACAGCTAGCATTTGAATGACCCGGATAATGTTTTAGTGCGATTTTGTAAAAATCAATTGCCTTTTGATATTTTTCTTTTTTATATGCTTTATCGCCTTTGCTTACATAGTAAAAACCAATAGCCTTATGGTATTGAGTGATATACCAATCTCGACAAAAATACAAAGATGCAATAAATGCTACTGTAAGTAGAAATATTAGCACCTTTGTAATCTTTAGTTTTAGTAGTTTTATTATAAAACCCACTATGTATTTACCTCATTATGTATCAATGTTAGTTGCATAAACTGCGTTTGTTTCAATGAATTCACGTCTTGGTTCAACATTATCGCCCATTAAAACATCAAATAGTTGGTCTGCAAGCATAGCATCTTCAATTGTAACTTTTAATAATGTTCTGTTTGTTGGGTCCATTGTTGTTTCCCACAATTGTTGAGGCATCATTTCGCCTAAACCTTTAAAACGTTGGATACCAACACCTTTTTTACCTCTTTCTTCAATAATTCTTTGAAGTTCAGTAAATGATGTAACAGTTAAATCTTCGCTTCCTGTATTTAAGAATAAAGATTTTTCTTCTTCAAATAGGAAGTTTCTGATTAGCGGGTATGTTGTTTTTATTCTGTTAAATTCAGTTGATTTAATGAAGTTTGATGTAATAGAAATAGGATCAATGCCTTCACCTAATTCAACTTTAATTGAATATATGCCAGTTTCAAGATTTTGTTTTAATGATACATTGTAATCTTTTGCTTCAACAATACCATAGTTTTCTGCGTGGTCTTTAACATAATGTTGTAAGTATGAAAGAATTTCTTCCATTCTTTCCACTTTTTCAAAATCTTCAGGTTTTATATCAGCTCTAACTAGTCCTCTAATTACAACAGATGGAACAGCATTAATAATTGGGCTGTTAAATGAATTGTAATAACCAGACATATTGCCAATTAATGATACTAATTCATTGTTTGCTATAACTTTATCTTTAGAGTTATCACAAAGAGTTAAACCGACAGTACCTCTTTCTCTAAGAGTTTTGTCTAAAGCTCTATCATCATATAAGTATTCAGATTGTTTACCAATTGTAAGTTTATACAATGGTGGTTGAGCAATATATACATAACCATTATCAATTAGAGGTTTTGCATATCTAAAGAAGAATGTTAATAATAATGTTCTAATGTGAGCACCATCTACGTCAGCATCTGTCATAAATATAATTTTGTGGTAACGTAATTTTTCAAGATTAACATCATCTTCATTTTTGCTTATGTTAATACCAATCGCTTGAATTAAAGATTGGATTTCGTTGTTTCCATAAATTTTATCAAGTCTAGCTCTTTCTACGTTTAAGATTTTACCTCTTAAAGGAAGAATAGCTTGGAACATTCTGTTTCTACCTTGTTTTGCACTACCACCAGCAGAATCACCCTCTACAATGTATAATTCACATTTTTCAGGTTCTCTGTTTGAACAGTCTGCAAGTTTACCTGGTAGAGTTGAATTTTCTAAAGCTGATTTTCTTCTTGTTAAATCTCTAGCTTTTCTAGCTGCTTCGCGTGCTCTTTGTGCTTGAAGAATTTTTTCAATGATTAGTTTTGCATGTTTTGGATTGAATTCTAACCATTCTTGGAATTTTTCTCTACAAACATCATTAACCGCACTTTGAGCTTCTGTATTACCAAGTTTTTCTTTTGTTTGACCTTCGAATTGTGGTTCTCCAAGTTTTACGCTGACAATAGCTGTTAAACCTTCTCTAACGTCTTCACCTGTAAAATTAGGGTCAGAATCTTTAAGAAGATTATTTTTTCTAGCGTAATCATTTAATACACGGGTAATAGCGTTTCTAAACCCAGTTAAGTGAGTACCGCCTTGGTGTGTGTTGATGTTATTTGCAAAGCTTAAAACAGATTCGTTATAAGCGTCTGTATATTGCATTGCTATTTCTACTGCTATACCATCAACAGTTTTATCCATATAAACAGGTTTTTCAAACATTACATTTTTGTTTTTGTTTAAAAATTCAACATAACTTCCGATACCACCTTCGTAGTAAAATTCTTCAGATTTTTCTGTTCTAGTATCTGTAAATGAAATTTTTAAACCTTTATTTAAGAATGCCATTTCTCTTAAACGATTAGAAATAACTTCGGCATCCATTACAGTTGTTTCTTTGAAAATTTCAGGGTCAGGCCAGAAGGTTGATTTTGTACCTGTTTTTTCTGTTTCTCTTATTTTTTCAACAGGTCCTGTTGGTTCACCTCTCATATATTCTTGACGGTGAACATAGCCATCTCTTGATACTTCAACAACCATCTTTTCAGATAAAGCGTTTACAACAGAAGCACCTACGCCGTGAAGACCGCCTGATACTTTATAACCACCATCACCAAATTTGCCACCAGCGTGAAGTACTGTGTGTACGATTTCTAAAGCTGATTTGCCTGTCTCTGGTTTTATCGCAACTGGAATACCACGACCATCATCTTCAATGCTAACGCTTTCATCTTTGTTGATTGTAACTTTAATATGTTTACAATAACCAGCCAATGATTCGTCAATTGAATTATCTACGATTTCATAAACGCAGTGATGTAAACCTCTTTGGCTTGTCGAACCAATATACATACCAGGTCTTAAACGAACAGCTTCTAATCCTTCTAAAACTCTTATATTCCCAGCATCATAATTATTTGTTTGTGTTGTCATGCTTTAAACCCCAACTCTACTTTTCTTATGATATTGTACTATAAACATAAGCTATTCGCCAATTTGTAACGGTTTATAAATCTTGTTATAATATAAAAAATAAAAAGTTTATTTTGAGAAGAAATTATGAAATTTATTGAAGTAAAAGAAAATGCAGATATTGAAAAATTGGCTCTTTTGGCAAGTGAAATCTGGCATGAATACTGGGTTTGTATTTTGACTTTATCTCAAATTGATTATATGGTTGAAAAATTTCAATCTTATAATGCAATAAAAAATCAAATTGAAAATGAAAAATATTGTTATTTTCTTATTGAAGATAAAAATGAAATTGTTGGATATTTTGGATGTTCTAATAAAGAAAATTATTTATTTTTATCAAAGTTGTATATTAAAAAGAATTTTAGAAATTCAGGTTATGGTCATAAGGCTTTTCAAAAAATAAAAGAATTAGCTAAAATTTTTAATAAGAAATCAATTGTTCTAACAGTTAATAAAAACAATATAAACACTATAAAAGCTTATGAAAAATGGGGCTTTAAAACTATTGATTCTGTTGTTAATGATATTGGTAGTGGTTTTGTGATGGATGATTATATTTTGGAATATATTTTATAGAAAAACTAAACCACAACCCATAATTAACATACCAGATACTATACCAATAATTACGTGGTGGTTTTCTCCGTATTCTCTTGCAAGTGGTAATAATGTATCAAAAGAAATATAAACCATAATGCCGGCAACAGCTGCAAGCATAAATCCAATCATTTGTTCTGGAAGCATTGTTTTTAATAATAAAACACCTAATAAACCTCCAATAGGTTCAGATATACCAGATAGGAATGAATACCAAATTGCTTGGCGCTTCTTTCCTGTTGCGTGGAAAATTGGAAGGGCTACAGCTATACCTTCTGGAATGTTATGAATTGCAATTGCTATTGCAACGGGAATACCCAACATTAAATCTTGGCTAGAAACTAAAAATGTTGCAACCCCTTCAGGAAAATTGTGAAGAGCTACTGCTATTGCTGTTATTAAACCTGCTCTTCTAATTTTGTGATGTTCTTGATGTTTTTTTGAAGAGTTTAAAAAATCTGATTCAATGTGGTCTGGTATAAAAAAGTCGATTAAAATTGCAGTAACTATACCAAACATAAAACCACCAAAAGCAAGTGCTTTTGACATTGTTTCACCATAAAACGCTCCTAACATTACAGGTGATTCATTCATAAGTTCGCATAAACTTACATAAATCATAACGCCTGCTGAAAAACCCAAGCCAACAGATAATGCTTTTAAATTATTTCGTTTTACAAAAAAAGTAATAAATCCGCCGATTAGGGTGGACATCCCAGAACATAAAGTTAGTATTAATGGTAAAACATAAGTTTTCATAAATTCATAATATCATAAAAAATTCTTTTTTTCTTTTCTAATTGTAATGTCGTGATGAAAACTATATAATGTCTTTATGGCTAGGTTTTTTTATAAAGCAAAGAATAAAAATGGAGACGTTGTTGCAAATTCTATTAATGCAAGCAATATTTCTGATGCTGCTATTAAGCTTGAAAAAGAAGGTTTAGTTGTTCTTGAAATAAAAGAAGAATTATCGAATGCTCAAATAAAATCTTCTAATTATTCAAAGAATATATCAAAAGAAACAATGTTTACTTTGAAGGAAAAAATAGAATTTTTTAATTCTTTTTATTATATGTTTAAGTCTGGACTTTCAGTTTATCAGATTTTTGAATCTGTTATGAATGCTTCAAATAATAAAAAAATTAAAGGGTTATGTAGTGTAGTTATAAAAAAAATTGAAAAAGGTTATTCTCTTGAAGAGGCTTTTAGTGGTTATGGTAATGTTTTAGGCGCTGTTTATTGTAAATTGATTGTAGCCGGCGAATCATCTGGTAAATTAGAACAAGTTTTATCTAAAACAATTGATAATTTAAAAAGAGAAGAAAATTTTAAATCTAAAATGATATCAGCATTAACTTATCCAACAATGATTTTATCATTGGCCGTTGCTGTATTTTTCTTTTTTAAATTTTTTATATTAAAAGTATTTGCTTCATTTGGTAACGGTATATGCCCTGCAACTATTATGACTTGGTTTATTTTTGCAGTAGTTAAAATTGTATTAATATTCGCATTTATAGCTGGTGTGATTTGTTATATATATTTTAATAAAAAGGTTTTAAGAAAAGTTATTGATATTGTAGTTAAAATTCCAATGGTTCAATCTATAATGCGCGCATATTCTTTTGCTAATTTCTTTTCTGTTTTATCTTTAGCTTATGATTCAGGGGTGCCATTGCCTCAAAGTGTTGAACTGGCAAGTGATGTGATTAGTGTGAAATCTATGAAAACAAAAATTTCTTTAGCTGTTAAACGTATATATAATGGTTGTGAATTAACCACTGCTTTTGGTGTTTCTCAATTATTTTCATCTTTTGCAATGTCTCAAGTTTCAGCTGGTGAAAAAGCTGGTGAGTTAGAAAAAATGTTTGCAGTTGTTTCTCTTGATTATGAAAAACAAATTGACCTTGCAATTAATGTTTTATCAGAAGCAGTTAAAATCGTATCTATGCTTTTTGTAGGCTTAATTGTATTGTACGTTGCAGTTACTGGATATAAGAGTTATTATGCTGGCTTATTTGGTGCATTTGGCTTATAAGTTTATCTATAGCGTGTTTTACTGCTTTTATACTAATTGATTTCATACAAGCTTTATTATGTTCGCATTTACCTTTTAAGTTACAAGGCATACAAGGTAAATCTGCTTTTAATAAAATGTTGTTTTCGCCTAATGCTCTCCATTTCTCATAAGGCATTGGACCATATAAACCAATAACAGGCGTGCCAACTGATGAAGCCATATGTAAATTTCCAGAGTCATTTCCAATTAAAAAATCAACTTCTTTTAATAGTGCTAAACTATCCTTTATTGTTAGTTCTCCACATAGGTTTATAGGTTTTATTCTTAATTCAGTACTATATTTTATATTTTTGTATATTGATTTATCTGATGGAGCACCAATAAAAATGGTTTGTATTCCTTTTTCGTTTGATAAATATTCGATTATTTGAATATAATTTTCTAAATCCCAAACTTTCCATTCATTTGTTGCTGTTGCATTTATTGCAACGGTTTTAATTCCATTTGGAAGGTTGTATTTTTTAAATAAGGAAAGAACTTTTTGTGTATTTTCTTCTTTTATCCAATTTTCAAGATGAGTATCTTTTATTGTGTGGTTTTCTGCTTCTAAAACATCAAGGAAACAAAGTGATTCGTGTTTTTTAGAATCATATTTGACCTTTTGAGTGAGCATAAAACCGCGATTCTCGCTATCGTAACCAATTCTTTCTTTTATGCCAGCAAGTAAACATAAAGCTGCACTAGAAAAAGAACGTTTTAAAACATAGGCTTTATCATATTTCTCTTTTTTTAGTAAAGAAACATAGTGCCAAAAAGTTTTTCGTTTTCCTTTTCCTTGTTCATATTTGTGTTTGCGATTAGTATCAAAATAAATAAAATTATTAACGTATGGGCAATTTTCAATTACTTCGCCAGAATTTGGTGCAACTAGCATATCTATTTGTGCATCAGGATAAGCATTTCTTAAATTTCTAAGAAAGGGAATTGTCAAAATCATATCGCCAATAAAACGGTATCTTACAACAAGGATTTTTTTCATTTCCCACAAACATCCTTTATATCCATAAATGCTTTTAATTTTAGTGCATAAAAATTAACAGGCATATCGACATCTTTTATAATGTCATATAATTTAACAGCATCTTTTTCTGTTGTTACAATGCTATCAATGTTTTCTTCTTGTGCAAAACTTATAATTTTTGCAATATCGTCTGTGTCATAGCCGTGATGATCTTCAAAATCAAGTACTGCTACTAATTTATAATCCTCTTTTAAAAAATCATAAAAACTATCAGGTTGTCCGATAGCAGAAAAAGCTAAGATTCTTTTTCCTTTTATTAAAGGCTCATCATTTAGAATATTGTACGCTCTATCAGGAACAAGTTTACACATAAATATATCTTTTTTTATTGTGTTTTTTAGATAATCACAATATTTTAAGGCGCCTTTTGTATCATTGCTTTTATTAACAACAACGATTTTATCTGCTCGATTTATGTTGTTTAAAGTTTCACGAAGAGGACCTGCTGGTAAAACTAATTTGTTTCCGAATTTATTTTTTGCATCAATTAGAACTATATCTAAATCACGTTTCATTTTTCTATGTTGAAAACCGTCATCTAGAATTATTATGTCTGGATTAAATTTTGCTTTAACAAATTTTTCTGCTTTTATTCTGCTTGCACAAGTTACAACAATTGCGCCTTTGCAATTATTTGATAGCCAAACAGGTTCATCACCTGCAACAGTCGCAGGAAACATTGCGCCAGCTCCATCAGATATTAATTGTGGTGTTTTATTTGATAATTTAGCGCCATATCCTCTTGATAAAATTGCAACTTTTTTGTTTAAGCTTAAATAATATTTTGCTAATTCAAGTGTAAAAGGAGTTTTTCCAACACCACCTGTTGTTATATTCCCAACGGAAATTACAAAAGATTTTGAATTGTATGCAGGTAATAATTTCTTGTCATACATTTTATTTCTTATATTTGTAACTATTGTGTAAGGCAAACCGATAATTTTTAATGAGAAAATTATCGCTTTTTCTAAAATATTTGTATCTTTTTTATAGTGTAATTTAGATATAAATAGTTTCATAATATGCCTAGAACATTAGTCTGAATAATAAAAATCTTTTGTTTAATTTTTCTGAGAATTTCTTTAAGTTTTCAGAAGTTTTATTTATATCATCCATTGTTTGTTTAAGTTTTTCTTCGTCTTCTGTTGCATAATTAACTGTCTCTAATGTAATAGTTAATTCGTCTAATGCTTTATTTAATTTAGTAACAGTTTCTTTAACGTGTGCTTTTAATTGAGCATCTTTAGACATATCGTTAATATAACTAGATAATTCTGCAATATTTTTAGAAGTAACATCTAAATTAGCAAGTGTAGACTTTGTTTTAGGGTCTTCTAATAAACCAGAAACATTGTTAGAAAGTCTTTCAAAAGATTTTGTGGCATTTGCAACGCTTTGTACAAAATCTTCATCACCAGCAATTTTGTTTATATTTTCAGTTAATTCATTTACATTATTCGCAATAAGTTCAATTTCTGTTTTAGATAAATCAATTAACTCTTGAGCTTTAGCCATTGTTACAGTCGCTTTATCTGTCAATTCATTTAAGTTATATGATGTTTGTTTTAATTCTTCAATAACATCATCAGAAAGTAGTAAAGCAATTCTTTCGTTTGTTTCAACTAAAGATTCAGCACTGCGATATTGTAATGCTAAAAAGTCAGCTATTCTCATTGGTTCAATAACAGTGTATGTTGAATCTGTTTTAGGATAAGGAATTTCTATATCTTCTTTTGGGAAAATTCTTAATTTTTTATCATTTTCATCTTTTACGATTTTTCCACTAATTTGTTCTGGTAGAATTAAACCAGGTAAATCAATTATGTATTTTACTTTATAAGCATTTTTTGTGGAAATATTTTCTTTGATTAAAGTTGGAAGTGAGTTTGTTTCAACTATTTCTACTTTTTTAATTAAACCAACATCATAATATTTACCATCTAATTTCATTTGAACTTTATCTTCATCGTGAAGAATTAAAGATTTGTTATTTTCAGGAATATATATTGTTTTTTCGCGTGGTGGAGTAATTTCTAAAAATTGTTCACCAATAATACCTGATTGTTGAATTGAAATTTCAGAAGCTTTTGGGATAACAATATCATCTTCTGTAATAACAAATTTCACTTCAACATAACTTTTGTCAAAGTTGATTTTTGGAGTAATTTCTTCAACTTGTCCAATTCTTACACCCATCATTTGAACGCCACTACCAGCGCGCATTCCATTAACATCTTTAAAATTAACAGTCATTCTTTCTGCGCTAGAAATCGCTTTCCCATTTACCCATAAAATGGTAAATAACAATATGATTAATGCTGTAAGAGCAAGTATTCCAACTTTAAATGATGATGAGAATTTCATAATTATCCTTTTCTTGTGAATATTTTATAACAAAAAATTAAAAACCAGAAGCAGCCATTTTCATTGGTCCTTCTATTGTAGCAGATACAAACTGTTTTGTGTAAGGTGTATCTTGTTTTAGAAGCTCTTGTGGAGTGCCTCTAAAAACTATATTGCCGTCATAAAGCATTATAACTTTATCTGAACATCTAGTAATTGTAGACATTTGGTGGGTTACAACAATTGAGGTTGCTTTTGTCTCTTCTTTTAATCGAAGGATATAGTCTTCAATTACTGTTGAAGCAATTGGGTCTAAACCAGCAGTTGGTTCATCATATAAAATAAACTGTGGCTTTGTTACAATCGCTCTAGCTAGGCTTACTCTTTTTTGCATACCACCTGATAATTCGTGTGGCAGTTTGTCTTCAATTCCAGATAAACCTACTGTGTTTAAACTCTTTTTTACAATTTCTTTTAATTCATTTTTTGTATATTTATTTTTAAATTCTTTTCTTTCTTGAAGTGCGAAAGAAATGTTATCAAATACATTTAGTGAATCGAAAAGCGCAGAATATTGGAATACCATTGCTATATCGCCATCGCCTATATCTATAATTCCAGAATCTGGTTTCAATAATCCACATAAAATTTTTAGAATAGTACTTTTACCTGAACCACTAAATCCTACAATAGAAAGGACTTCGCCTTTCTCTACTGTAAAAGAAATATTATCTAGTACTTTTTTGCCATCAAATTCTTTTGTTAAATTTTCAACTTTTATTGACATAATATCCTTCTTTTTAGAAATAAAATGCTGCTGCAAAAATACAATCTATAACAACTATTGCCACAAAAGACCATACAACAGCTTTTGTGGTTGCTATACCAACGCCTTTTGCGCCACCTTTTGCGTCATAACCGCAACTTGAACTAATTAAGCTTATTGCCATACCAAAACAAGATGCTTTTAACAACATAATGTTTATATCTCTTATGTAAAGTCCTTGCCAAACTGATGTTATATAGCATAGCCAAGTAACATCTTTAGCTGCACTCATTGCTGTTAAACCACCAGCTATAATTCCAATAGTTGAAGAAAGAATAACAACAAATGGCATCATTAAAGCTCCAGCTAAAATTCTTGGTAGGAATAAATATTTGAAAGGTGAAACCTTTAATGCTTTCATTGCATCAATTTGGTCTGTAACTTTCATTGTTGCTAATTCACTTGCTTGTGATGAGCCAATCATTGATATGATTGCAAAGCCTGACATGATAACGCCAATTTCTCTTATCATTGTTAAAGAAACTAACATTCCAATATAGTCTTTACCACCTTGCTTTACCATTTCAGGTGCTACTTGCATTGCAAGAATAATAGCAGTCATAGACACGATAGATAAAGTAATTGGTAAAGAATCAACGGCAAATTTTGAAGATTGTTCAAATACTTGTTTCCAATTTATTTGGAAGGAAATCAAATATTTTAGAACTAAAAAAAATCTGTATGCTATATCGCCAAAAGTTTCAAAAAATTCTCTTACATTTCTTAAAATCATAAGAGAGACTTGATAAGTTATTGTTTGTTTTAAATATAGCTTCAAGTTTGCCATATGTGTATTTTACAATAAATGAAAAATTTTCTCTAGTAAAAATTTAATCACATAAGAAACATCTAACTTTATGATTGTTTCCAATTTCTTTTAATTCTGGTATTTGAGTAGAACATTTTTCCATTGCATAAGGACATCTTGTATGAAATTTACAACCTTTTGGTGGGTTAGATGGTGATGGCAAATCGCCTTCTAAAATTATTTTTTTTGATTTGTTTTCGTTAATAACTGGCACAGCGTTCAATAATGCTTGTGAATATGGATGTTTATGGTTTTTGAAAAATTCTTCTTTGCTTGTTATTTCAACTATTTCGCCTAAATACATAACTGCAACTCTGTCGCAAATATATTTTATTACGCTTAAATCATGTGAAATAAATAACATTGTTAGATTTAAGTGGTTTTTTAAATCAATAAGTAAATTTATAATTTGTGCTTGAATACTAACATCTAAAGCGCTAACTGGCTCATCTGCTACGATAAATTCTGGGTTTAAAATAATTGCTCTTGCTATTGCAATTCTTTGTCTTTGACCGCCTGAAAATTCATGAGGATAACGAGATAAAACTTCTTCATCCATACCAATTAATTTTATTATTTCTTTTATTTTTTTATCATAATTTTTGATTTTATTTATGATGAATGGTTCTTTTAAAATATCATAAATCTTCATTCTTGGATTAAGGCTCATATATGGATTTTGAAAAATTAATTGGGCTTTTTTTCTAAAATCATTAAGCTCTTTTTTCTTTTTAGAAAGAATATTTTCGTTTTCAAAAATAACTTCACCACTTGTTGGTTCAAGTAATTTTAATATGCAATTTCCTAAGGTTGATTTTCCGCTACCAGATTCGCCAACTAATCCTAAAATTTCGTTTTCTTTTATTTCTAAATCTATGTTGTTTAGTGCGTAAATATAACCTTTTACATTCCCCATTAATCCATCAACAATGGGGTAGTGCATATTTAATTTTTTGATTTCAAAAAGATTTTTCATAAAATTTATTATACATTATTTTTCGTTTTTGATAATCAGCCAAAATATAAAGTTATAGGCAATTTTTGAGTTTGAGATGTTTTATGGTGTTATGAATATTTCGTCTATTGGTAATATTTTTAATATCAAAAATTCTTCCCCTTTAAAAAAAGCGAGTAATATGTCCTTTAAGGGGTTAGACAAGGATGTTTTTGAATCTTCAAATAAAAGGGTTTGGGGGCAACCAATTGAAAAACCGATTAATGTTCAAGAAAAAGTTTTATTAAACATATTGCAAGATGATGAAAAACTTTTTGAAAGATATCTAACAGATTTTGGAACGGCTTATGAAATAAAAACACCAGTTGTTGGGTTTAAAGATTTATATCAACCTGTAAAAAAAGTTTTTAGTTATGATGGGCAAAATGGTGAAGAACCGTCAATTTATGTTTTAAATATTAAAGAAAATACAGTTCATGTTTATGATGAAGCAGGTGAACTAAAAAATTATTTTTCTGCTGAAGATATGAAAGCATTGAAATATGCTAAATATCATCCAGATGCACTTCATATGTATTTGCGTGAAGGTAAACATATGTATAATGGTGCTTTGCATCAAGAAATGCTTGAAATGTGTGATGAATTAGAAAGAGTTTTTTCTACTCCAAGTTCTACTATGAGAACAACTCAAAATATGGTTTTATATAGAGCTTTACAGAGAAATCTTTCAGAAGAAGATATCGCTAATTTGACTACGATAGGTGGTATTTACCAAGATAAATCTTTTTCTTCAACAAGTAAAAGTTTAGAAGTTGCACAAAGATTTTCATGTGGTAATCCTATTTTAGAAATTTCATTTCCAAAAGGCTCAAAATATATTGATGTTGAAAAATTATTTAATATTGATCAAAAACGATGGTTTGAAGATGAATATTTGCTTGATAAAAATAGCCACTTTTTAGTAACTGGTTTTGATTATGAAAAAAATATTGTTAAAGTAAGCTATCTTCCATAAATTTTAGAGTTTTACTTTCTGTATTTAATTTTGCTGTAATTCCAATTGGAATAGTATCTTTGATTTTATTATGCGTTATTTTAAATCCATCTAAAATAGGGACTTTGATTTTGTTTGCAAGTTCTTTAATGATTTCATCAAGTTCTTCTTTATTGCAATCTTTAAATTCGCCAAGAGCTATTCCTTTTACATTTTGACGAATTTTTTCAATGTTAAATAATTGAGTTATCATTTTGTCTATCTTATAAACAGGTTCATTTAAGTCCTCTAAAATTAAAATTAAATCTTCATCAGGAATAAAATCTATTCCGCAAAGAGAAACTAGTGTTGATAAATTTCCACCCCAAATTTTACCATTTGCTTCGCCTTCAAAAAATGTTTTTCCATTAGATTTTATTTCTTTTAAGTTTCCTGTTAAACAGTTAAAAAAGCTTTCTTTTGTATAAGTTTCTATTACACTTGCAAAATCACCATTTGGCATAGCGCTGTGGAAGGAAATTAAGCCTGTTTTTTTATAAATCATGTTTAATAAAATAGTTATGTCAGAGTATCCTGCAAAAATTTTAGGATTTGATTTTATTATGTTCCAATCAATTTTATTTATTAGTCTTAATGTTCCATATCCGCCTCTTGCACATACAATTGCGTCAATATTTTTGTTTTCAAAAAAATTGTGTAATTCATTTACGCAATCATCATCGCTAGTGCCAGCCATATATCGGTGGGAAGAATTGCAAGTATTTGAAATTACTACATTATAACCTTGTTCTTCAAAAAAGTTTTTTGCTTTTTTTATATTTTTAAAATCGTTAATTTTGCCTGATATAGCTAAAATTCCGATTGTATCACCCTTTTGTAACTTTTTAGGTTTAATTGTTTTCATTTTACACACTTTTTTATAACTTAAGCTATAATTGATATTAGCAAATATTATTGGAGCAGGCAATTGGATAATAAATACGTACCTTTATATAGAAAATATAGACCTCAAACCTTTCATGATTTGATTGGTCAAGAAAATATAGTCCATGCTTTAAGTAAAGCAATAGAACTTGATAGAATAGCGCATGCATATTTACTTTGTGGTCCAAGGGGTACTGGTAAAACTTCATCTGCTAGAATTTTGGCAAAATCTTTAAACTGCAAAGAAGGTCCAACTTTAACACCTTGTGGAAAATGTCCTGCTTGTTTGGATATTCTTAATTCTGTTCCTGTTGATGTTGTTGAAATAGACGCGGCAAGTAATAGAAGCGTTGAAGATACTCAAGCAATTTTAGAAAAAATTCAGTATGTTCCTGTAAATGGTAAGTATAAAATCTATATTATAGATGAGGTTCATATGCTTTCAACAACTGCTTTTAATGCATTATTGAAAACATTAGAAGAACCACCAGAAAATGTTATTTTTATTCTTGCAACAACTGAACCACATAAGGTATTGGATACAATTATTTCTAGATGTCAAAGATTCGATTATAGAAGAATTACAACAGAAGATATTGTAAAAAGATTAGAATTCATTTCTGAAAAAGAAAATATTAATATCTCTAAAGAAGCGTTATATACAATTGCGAAAAATTCTCAAGGTGGAATGAGAGATTCGCTTTCATTATTAGATCAAATTTCAGTTTTGGGTGCTTCAAAACAAATTGATGTGAATGATGTAAATGAGATTTTAGGTAGAATTTCTTATGAAACTTTATCTAAAATTACTGACTATATTATTCAATCTGATTCTTCAAATGCCGTTCCATTGATTGATTCTATTTATGCAAAAGGGAATGAACCAGTTCAAATTGTTTCAAATTTAACTCAATATTTTAGAGATATGATGATTGTTAAAAATTGTTCTGATAAAGAGCTAGTTTATTCTTTGACTCAAGTAAATGAAGTTAATTATGAAAATATAAAAGCTCAAGCAGATAAATTTAGTGTATCTGAAATTATTCAAATAATTGATAAATTGGCTTATTATTCTATTCAAATTAAAGATGCAAGTAATAGATTTTTATGGTTAGAGTTGTGTATTGTTGATTTGACTAATTATAAAAATTTACCATCTGTTGAAAATTTGTTAAAGAGAATTGAAAAGTTAGAAGCTCAACTTGCAAGTGGTAACATTAAGGTTACATCAACTCCTCAAGTTTCAGTTGCACCTCAAATGGTTGTGAAGAATGATGTTGAAAAAGTTCAAACAAATGTTCCTAAACCAGAGGTAAAACCACAGGTTGTTCAAGCACCACAATCAAAACCTGCTTCACTTGCTCCAAGTGCTGGAAATTCAGATTTGCATAATCTTTGGGTATCGATATTGCAAAGTATTGATAGCCCTCCAAATAAAGCTTTTTATACAAGTTTAGCTAGACCAGTAGAAATTACAGATAAGAAAGTAGTTGTTGCTTTTACAAAAGAAATGTTTATAAAACAAGCAAAAGAAGGTTCTAAAAAACAAGCTTTATTTGATGCGGTTTGTCGTTATCTGAATGTTTCAAATATAGAAATTGAAATTGTTACAAGTGATAGCATTGATTTGTCAAAAAAAGTTGTAGCACCACCTCCTGTTAAAAAACAAGAGATAGAAACTGATATTCGCAAACAAGATGAAGAAGAATATCAGAATTTTGTAGAGGCAAAAAAAGAAGAACAAAACCAACAAGTAAAAGTTGTTGATTCTTCAAGCCAAGCTGCTATGGTAAAAGAACTTTTTGATGGGAAATATATAGATTAACCTCTATTTTTCATCGCTCTATCAATATCTCGTGATTGGGCTTTTTTAGCCAAGTCATCACGTTTGTCGTATAGTTTTTTACCCTTTGCTAGTGCAATTTCAATTTTTGCCCAGCCATTTTCTAAATAAACTTCTAAAGGAACAATTGCATAACCATCTTTTTTGATTTTGCCAATGAATTTCTCAATTTCTCTTTTGTTTAAAAGAAGTTTTCTTGTTCTTTTTTCTTCGTGGTTATATCTATTTCCTTGCTCATATGGGCTAATGTGACAGTTATATAAAAAAACTTCTGAATTCTCAATTTTAACAAAGCTATCTTTTAAATTTATAGCTCCTTTTCTTAATGATTTTATTTCAGTTCCTGTTAATACCATACCTGCATTTAATCTGTCGAAGATATGATATTCGTGAAAAGCTTTTCTGTTTGTTGATATAATCTTTTTTCCCATATTTGAATTATAGCACGAGGAAAATGAAAAACTCATTTTATAATAATTTTTCGAAAACTTGTTTGTAAATATCAAAAACTAAAGCTTTTCTTATTTCTTTAATTTTTGTTTTTTTAAATAAATTATTCTCCAAAATTATTTCAGAGTTAATTTCTATAAAATTTTTATAATTTTTTTTATTCCACGCAATCGCTTTAACCGATAATTTTACGCTATTTGTATAGAAAAATTTATCGCAGATAATTTTTCGGTTTTCTGTTTGAAATTTAATTGCTAAATCAAAAGCTTTACTGATTTCATTTAATGAACTGTAAGATAACTCTTTGTTATAAAGAAGAGTTTTTATATTAAAAATTGAATTAGTCATTATTTTGTTTTTCTAAATTTTTTTAAAAGGTTGTAGTAATAATCTACTTTTTTCTCTCTGATAATTCTTTGTAATTTTTTCTCCGTTTTAATAAAATATGGTTCATCAATTATTCCTGTTGTAATTTCATAATCTCTATACAAGTCATTAAGAATATCTTTTAAAATATAAATTTTTTCGTTTCTTGAAATAAAAATATTCCCCAAATAGTTAATAATATCTGGAAAGTTTTTAATTGATTTCCCTTTTTTGTTGCACTCTACATTATGAGAAACAACAAGACGCAAATGTCTCTCCATTTTTACCTACCCACTCCTTTTTTACTTTGTAACTTCTTGATAATGTAAAATACAAAAAAATAGTGCAATAAAATGTAGACTGTTGTATAATATCATTTGTTGGAAGTTACAGTATAATATAAATTATAGTAATCATATTACAATATCATGTAAGAAATTGCAATATGAATTACAATATTATGTAACAAAATATGAATGGAATTATTATGAATATTGGAAAAAGAGTTAAAGAATTAAAGGGTGCTTTAAAATTAACTTCATCAGAATTGGCTAAAAAGTTGGAAATTCCAGTTAGAACAATTGGAAGTTATGAAAGAAATGAAGCGCAACCAGGACCTAAATTTTTATCTGCATTAATAGAAAATTATAAAGTTAATATTAATTGGCTATTAACAGGTAAAGGCTCTATGTTTTTATCTTCTAAAACTGAAGCTGATATGTCTTATATGGCTGATTTAAAAGCTCGTTTGAATTTATCTGACGAAGAAATGCAAGGATTGATTGACTTATTAGATTCTGATGCTAGCCGTGAAATGGTGCTAAAGTTTATAGAAATTAGAAAAGGAAACAAAGAAGCATTAGATGGTCTTATTTGTAATTTACAAGGTATAAAGGCTGTTTATAGTTAGTCAACATCAACTGGTTCTTTTAAAATAGCGTTAATTGCATCTTTTGCATTTTGTTTTAATTCTTCGCTTAAGTTTGGAAGAATTGTTAGTTGTCTTAAAACATCTACTGTTCGTTTGAAAATTCTTACAATATCGCCTTCTGATGAATCAACTTGTTTTGCTATATCTTCCCAAGGTGTTTCTAATACCCATTGTTCCATTAGTGGAGAATAGTATGAATTTATATACATTTCTGTTGTAATATCGTAATCTCTTTGAAGAATAGCAATCTTTTTCCTGATTTCTTTAATTCTATTTAATGCTTTTCTTGTATTTTTACTAATTGGTTGGTTTGGATAAACATCAGAACGCAAGTCTTCTGTTACTAATGCGCAGATTACAGAAGCAAGTTCATAAGGTTGAAGTTCATCTAGTACGCCTTTTAAAATAATTTCTGATAAGAACAATTCATTTTCAGCTCTAACCATAGAACATGTTACACCTGCATCTGTTGGTACGCCATTTTCAATGTATCCAATGCGTTCTAGAATATCTTTGTGTGCCAAAAATTTATTCCAGTAAATATCTTTTTGTTTTGCTACATTTTTGCAAGCTTCTTTGTATCTTTTTTCATATCTTTCAATGATTTCAAGATTCTTCATATGTTTTTTGAAGCCTCTACAAATTTCACAAGGATATTTTTGTAATTGTTCTCGCATTTCGCGTGTTTTTGCACTATATTCAAGCACTTCAGGAGTATCTTTTTTGCCTTTTTGTTTTGCTTGTTTTTCTAAGGTTCTTGTTAGTTTTCTATAAACTATATATTTTTCTTTTAATTTATTAAATTCAATAAATTCTTCATTTGATAAGCCGTGTGGACATTTTTCACTTTTTAATTTTGCCAATGTTTGTTCGCAGTTTAACTGTTGAGTAATAATTGGTTTAAGTCTATCATTTGATGAAAAATATCCAAAACTCTTTAAAATAAGTTCTTTTGCCTGATCTAGTTCTAGGTTTTGAAGTAAGTTTAATACCATTGAATAACTTGGTGAAAATTGGCTTTCTAATGGGTTAGATGAACTTCTAACTAAATCTGCTACTTCATCTGGTGTTTGGAATTGAGTTCCAACTACAACTACATAGCCTATTTTATCCATTCCTCTACGACCAGCACGACCAGACATTTGTAAAAATTCGTTAGCTGTTAGCATTCTATGACCTGAATCGGTTCTTTTGCTAATTGCAGAAATAACAGTTGTTCTTGCTGGCATGTTAATTCCTGCAGCTAGTGTTTCTGTTGCGAATACTACTTTTATTAAGCCTTTTTGGAATAATCGTTCTACCAATAATTTCCAAGCAGGTAATAATCCTGCGTGGTGAGACGCCACGCCATTATATAAATATTCAAGATTTTTATTGTTTTCTAGATATGTATGTTCTTTTAAAAATTCTTGAATTTCGGTTCTAATTTGTTTTGCTTCTTCGTTTGTAATTAAATTGATATTTGCGCATTTTTCCATATTTTCATCACATTTTTTTCGAGAAAAAGTGAAATAAATGGCAGGAAGCATTTCTTTTTTATGTAAAACATTAACAACATCTTTAACCGTATTTTGTTTTTTTGATTGACGAGAATGAAAACTCATTTTCTTTTCTGGTTTAATTTTACGATTAAGTTTACCTTCTGGTGTTAAAAGCGGAAGGATGTCAAAAGGTTTTGAAGAATCAAAATAATAATGTCTTAAAGGTACTGGTCTAAAATCAGTATAAACGTGTTGAGTTCCAGCGTGGACTGTGTTTATCCAGTCACATAGTTGTTGTGAATTTGCAACTGTTGCGCTTAATGCAATAATTTGTACATTTGTTGGGCAGTATATTATGCTTTCTTCCCAAACTGTACCTCTTTGTTCATCATTCATGTAATGAACTTCGTCCAATACAACGTATTTAACATCTTTTAGATTATCTTTTGTATTACCAAAATTGGTATTATAAAGCATATTTCTAAAAACTTCTGTTGTCATAACAACAATAGGAGCTTCTCTATTAATAGATGTATCACCAGTTAAAAGACCAACATTACCTTCGCCATATTTTTGACCAAAATCATAAAATTTTTGATTTGATAATGCTTTTAGTGGTGTTGTATAAAATAATCTTGTGTCTTCGTTTAGTGCTCTATGTATTGCGTGCTCTGCGATACAAGTTTTTCCGGCACCAGTTGGAGCACAAACAACAACGCTTTTTCCATTGTTTATACAATCAAACGCTTCTTTTTGAAAATCATCTGGTTCAAAGTCGAATTTATACAAGTTTTATCCTTATACTGTCATATGCTTATTATCGTAATCAATTCTTCCGATAAGTTTATTTAAACGTTTTGCAACTTCTTTAAACATTGGAATACTTAAACTTTGAGCGCCGTCAGAAGATGCATTTTCAGGGTCGTGATGTACTTCCATCATAACACCATGAGCACCTACTATCAACCCTGCTTTAGACATTGGTTCAATTAAGTAACGTCTGCCAGTACCATGGCTTGGGTCAATGATTACTGGTAAATGAGAATATTTTTTAATAACTGGAACTGCAGCTATATCAAGGGTGTTTCTTGTAGCAGTGTTATCTACGCCCATTATACCTCTTTCGCAAAGTATAACTTTATCATTGCCGTGATACATAATATGTTCTGCTGCAAGTAAAAATTCTCTAATAGATGCTGCCCCGCCTCTTTTTAAGATAACTGGCTTATCGCATTTTCCAACTGCTTTTAACAGTTTGAAGTTTTGCATATTTCTAGCACCAATTTGAATAACATCTGCATATTGAGATACTAAATCGATATCTTGAGTATCCATTAATTCAGTAACAACTAAAAGTCCTGTTTTTTCTCTTGCAATAGCTAAGTATTCAAGTGCTTTTTCTTCTAGACCTTGAAAATCATATGGAGAAGTTCTTGGCTTAAATGCCCCACCACGTAGGAAATGACAACCCATTTCTTTTGCAGCTTCGGCAACTTTTAAAAGTCCATCTAAATCTTTTTCAACACTGCAAGGACCAACCATTAAAACAGGTTTTTCTAATCCACCAATTCTTACTCCGTTTGAAAATTCAATAACAGTATCTTCTTGTTTTCCTTCTCTTGAAGCTAATTTATATGGTTCTTGGATTAGTTTTATACTTCTAACACCTTCATATGATTGAAAAGAATGTGGTTCGATAAGTCTTTTATCACCGATTGCAGCGATAACGGTCATAACATCACCGTGATTTAAAACTGTTTTGAAACCTTTGTTGTGAAGAGCTTTAACAACTATGTCAATTTGTTCTTTTGTAGCTGATGGCTCCATTATTATAATCATATTCGTGTCCTTTTATACTGTGATTAAATGTTCTTTTTTTGTATTTTCGCTAATGATTTGATTTTTTATTGAATTTTCAATAACGCAGTTTGTTAAAATTATAGAATTTTCTATTGTTACATTGTCTTTAATTGTAACGTTATCCCAAATTATAGAATTTTTTATTTTTGCATTTTTGCCTATTTTACAATTGTCACCAAAAATACAATTTCCTTTTATTGCTACGCCATCATTTAATTCTAGGTTTTTACCTTTTGTGTATTTGCCCCAAAAAGTTTTTGTAACATTAGGTTTGTAGCTATTTAATACATGATTTTGTAAGTCGATATTTGATTGGTGATATTGGTCAAGTGAGCCAATGTCTGACCAATAGCCCTTGTGTTCATAAGTATTGATGCTTAAACCACTTACTGAAATTGCAGGAAATACATTTTTTGCAAAATCATAGAAGGTATTTTCTGGAATAAAATCAAAAATTTTATAGTTAAATATATAAATACCTGTATTTGCTAAGTTTGACCTAGCTTCTCCGATAGGTGGTTTTTCTTGAAAAATTTCTACAAATCCATTTTCATCAGGTACAACAATTCCATATTTAAATGTTTCTTTTTCATCTATTTTTTTCAATACAATTGTTGCAATTGAACCAGATTTTTTATGACTTTCGTAAGCTTTATTTATATCGATATCTGTTAAACCATCACCAGACATGATTAAAAAGTCTTGTCCTTCTTCAAAAAAGAATTGGCATCTTTTTACTCCACCAGCAGTTCCTGATAGTTCTGTTTCTTTTATAAATTCAAAATTTACTCCGAAATCGTTGGTCTTATAGTGTTCTTGAATAGCTTCTGCTTTATGAAATGTATTTGCTATTATATTTTTAATACCAAAAGAAGCCAAGTGTTTAACTAAAATGTCCATTGTTGGCATATTAGCAAGAGGTACTAGTGGTTTTGGAACAACACTAGATAATGGTTCTAGTCTTGAACCTACGCCTGCTGCCATAATCATTGCTTTTTTTAACATATATCCACCTTAACTATTTTTAAAAAGGGAATTTCCCCTTTAGCGCACCTTTTAAATTTTTAGGTAATTTGATTTTTCCTTTTTTTAAATCTGACATACCTTTCATCATTTGTCGCATTTGGTCAAATTGCATAATTATTTGATTAACTTCATGCAGTTGCATTCCACAACCAGCTGCTATTCTTTTTTTGCGAGAAGTGTTTATTAATGAAGGGTTTGCTCTTTCATCCGGAGTCATACTTGAGATGAAAGATTCGATTTTTTTCATTTGTTTTTGCCCTTCGGTTGCAATTGTTTCTTTTGCATCTCTATTTAATCCAGGGATTGGTAACATTCCAAGCATACCTTCAATGGATCCAAACGCTTGCATTTGTTTTTGCATTTTTAAAAAATCATTGTAAGAAAATTCTGCTTTTTCCATTTTCTTTTCAAATTCTTTTGCTTGTTCTTCGTCGAAAACTTCTTGAGCTTTTTCAACGAAAGAAACAATATCTCCCATCCCAAGAATTCTATCTGCCATTCTTGAAGGGTGGAAATCATTTAATGCATCAAGTTTTTCACCAGTACCTGTTAATTTAATTGGTTTATTAGCTGCTTGAACAACACTTAACGCAGCACCGCCACGAGAGTCGCCATCTAATTTGGTTAAAACAATACCTGTGATGTCAAGTTGCATGTTAAAGTTTTCTGCAACGCTAACTGCTTGTTGTCCTAACATTGAGTCAATAACTAAAAGTTTTTCTTGTGGCTTGAATGCTCTATCTATAAGTAATAGTTCTGCCATCATTTCGTTGTCGATTTGTAAACGACCTGCTGTGTCTATAATTACAACATTAAATCCATTTTCTTTTGCGTGGTTTATTGCGCTAGAAACAATATTTTGAACATCTGTGCTTCCATCAATAGTAAATACGCTAGTTTGTGTTTGTTCGCCTAGAGTTTTTAATTGAGTAATCGCTGCTGGTCTATATACGTCAGCTGCAACTAAAAGAGGATTTTTTCCTTCTTTTTTTAATTTAATAGCTAATTTTGCAGCAGAGGTTGTTTTACCTGAGCCTTGTAAACCTAGCATCATAATTAGAGATGGATGACCATCTAAGATAAGTGGTTTGTTTTCATTTCCTAAAATATTAACTAGTTCATCGTGAACTATTTTTATTAATTGTTGTGATGGGTTTACACCTTTTAAAACATCTTCGCCTAGTGCTTTTTCTTTTAAAGAAGTCATAAAAATTTTAACAACTTTAAGACTTACATCAGCGTCTAATAAAGCTCTACGAACTTCTCTTAACGCGTCATTCATATTCTCTTCTGTAAGAGTTGTGTTCCCCGATGCTTTTTTAATAATCTCTTGTAATTTATCTGATAAATTGTCGAACATAATAATAAAATTTTACTATAAATAAGTCTGAAATGCCCTAGTATTACGAAATTGTTTCACTTTGTAACTTAATTATTATCCTTTAAAAGGGTTTCTAATTTCAATATCATATAAAATTGTTAAAAGACAAATTATACTTATTCCAAGTGTAAACCCACCTATAACATCTGTTGGATAGTGAACTCCTAATACTATTCTGCTAAATCCTACTAGTATAATTAACAAGCTTAGTAAAAAAATTAAAATAGATCTTGCAAATGAATTATTCACATGTTTGTAAACAAGATATATAAGAAACCCATAAGTAATCATACTTAAAGTACTATGACCAGATGGAAAACTATAACCGTGCATATCAATTAATCTTATCCAAAATGGTGGACGAGGTCTTTCTATTATTAATTTAATTGCAGAATAAATATATTGACTTGATAAAATTGTAAAAATGAAAAAAAGTGTTGCTTTGAATTTTTTACAAATTAATAGAATTAATATGCTAGCAAGTACTGATATAATCCAATTAATTCCGTGTCCAAAATGTGTAATAAATAAAATGACATTTATATTAACCCATTTAAAAATCTTTTGTATAAAGCGTATTGCTTCAACTTCTATTTTGTTTATTGCTGGACAGTATAATATAAGAAGTGATAATAATACAAAAATTATTAAGCAAGTTATAAGAATATAAAGTCTATCTGTTTTACTCATTTTCTCTCCCAATCACAACAAAATTATACAAAAAAGATGTTATATGTTTCAATTTATTTTTGATTCTTGTATCATAATTATATGAAAAAACAAAAAGTACAAAATGTTAGATTAAATAAGTATATAGCTTCTTGCGGATTTTGCTCAAGACGCAAGGCTGATGAGTATATTGAGTCCGGCAAAGTTAGAGTGAATGGTGAAGTTGTAGTTGAGCTTGGAAAAATTATTACAACTAAAGATAGGGTAATGGTTCACAATAAAATAGTTAAGCCTCAACAACTTACTTATATTCGCTATTATAAGCCTGCTGGTTATATTACTACGATGGATGATGAAAAAGGTAGAAAAACCATTTATGATATTTTGCCAGAAGAAGTCCAAAATTTAAAGCCAGTTGGGCGTTTAGATAAAGACTCTACAGGTCTTTTGATTATGACAAATGATGGTGATTTAATTAATGATTTTGCACATCCTTCAGTTCATGTTCCGAAGGTTTATAGAGTTTGTGCGACTGGCAAATTGAATTTGAATGATCTTACTTTGATGGAAAAAGGTATTGAAATTGAAAAAGGACAAATTGCATATGCCTTAGCTAAAATTGTAGAATTTGAAGGAAAAAATACTGTTTTAGAAATGGTTTTATATCAAGGTCTAAATAGACAAATTAGAAAAATGCTTGATATTTTAGGTCATAGTGTTATTTCTTTAAAACGTTTAAGTATGGGACCAGTTGATTTACAAGGTTTGAAAAAAGGTCAATTTAAGTATATTAAGCCTAAACAAGTTCAAGAAATCAGAAATTATTTAAAGAAATTAAACAAAATTGCTTCAAAGTAATTTGTTTTTGATAAAATATAATTGTTATGTTATTAGAATTTTTATACTCAAAAATACATAGAGCAACAGTTACTGACGCAAATCTTAATTACGTTGGTTCTATTACTGTTGATGAAAATATATTAGATAAAGCTAATCTTTCTGAAGGTCAAAAAGTCGATATTTTAAATATAAATAATGGTGAAAGATTTCAAACATATATTTTGGCTGGGAAACGAGGAAATAAAGATTTTTGTTTAAATGGTGCAGCTGCAAGAAAAGCTCAAGTTGGTGATAAAATCATTATTTGTTCATACGCTCAAATGACACCAGATGAAGCTAAAACATTTAAACCAACTATTGTTCAAATTGATGATAATAACAATGTTATTTAATTACTTTCCAAAAACTTTTGGACTTTAGTATTCATTGATTCTTCTTTAATTTTCCATTCACCTTTGTTGTCTTTTCCAACAATAAAATGTGCTGGAATTTTGTAATTACTTGTAGATGGCATTCTTAAAGCGGAAATTTTATAATCTTCGCCTAATTGGGTTATTTTTACATTGTAATAGTTGTTTTTGTATTTGCGTAAACGCATTAATTTTGTTGATTTTTTTACTTCTTTTTTATATTTATCAATTGGAATATTTACGCTTGTATAAGTTCCATCTGGTTTTTCAACTACCCTGATTATTTTTGCATTGTTAGTGTAAAAGTTGAAAAAATCTTGTTCGTAATTATTAGCGCAATTAATATATTCATTAAAAAAAGTTTGAATATCTTTTATTTCATCAGCATTTGCGTTAATAATTGTGCAGAAAAATAATAAAATAATTAAAATAAAATTTTTCATAGTCTCTCCAAAAAAAATAGTAGTTTAACTTTCGCTAAACTACTATTATTTTTTATTCAACTATGAATTTATTCAATTGTATAGTCGGTTAATTCAGGAGCACCAAACATACCTTCGATTTCTTCTAAAATTGCAGAAGGTTTTCTAGCATTGTTCTTTTCTGCTGCTCTTTTTTGTGCTTCTCTGTCTTTTTCTTCTGAAGCATTTGTTAAGTGGTAGAAACCAGTACCAGCAGGGATCAATCTACCGATAATAACGTTTTCTTTTAAACCACGTAACAAGTCGCGTTTACCTTCAACTGCTGCTTCTGTAAGAATTCTTGTTGTTTCTTGGAATGAAGCTGCTGAAATGAAGCTTTCTGTGTTCAAGCTTGCTTTTGTGATACCAAGTAGAACTGATTCATAAGTCGCTTCTTGACCACCTAATGCTTTTATTGCTTCGTTTTCAGCAAGAACTTCTTTAAGTTCTAAAAATTCGCCTGGAAGAAGTTTTGTTTCGCCAGATTCAAGAATTTTTACTTTCTTAGTCATTTGTCTAACAATAACCTCAACGTGTTTATCAGCAATTTCTACACCTTGTGAACGGTAAACTCTTTGTACTTCATCTACTAAGTATTGTTGAGCTGCTTCAACACCGTTTAATCTGATAACGTCGTGTGGGTTAAGTGGACCACCTGTTAATGCTTGACCAACTTTAATTTCTTGTCCATTACCAACAATAATATTAGAGTCGATTGAGTATTTAACTTCTTGTCTTCCAGCTTCACCATTTAAGTATAATCTTGGAACGTCATCTTCGATTTCAATTTCAGCTGTACCAGCATATTCTGCAACTACTGCTGAATCTTTTGGTTTTCTTGCTTCAAGTAATTCTTCAACACGAGGTAAACCTTGAACGATATCACCTGTTTTTTGTCTTTCGAATACTAATGTAGCAATCATATCACCACGGTTTACTAATGAACCGTTTGTTACTTGTAACATTGTACCTGGGCTGATTAAGTATGGACGACCAACTCTTAATGTTATTGAGTTTTTATCAGCAGCAACTACATAACCTGACATTGAAGAAACTTCTCCGCCTTCAGAAATTACAGCATCCATCTTCACTAATTCGCCTTTTTTAACAATTGGTTTAGATTTTAAACTGATTTTTGTTTCGTAGTTATCTGATACTAATAATAATCTTCTAACATCTTGGCTGTTATCTTTTATGCTTGCAATAGCATCGCTGATAGCTAAAACTTGAGTTTTTGCTACAGGTGTTTTTGCATCAATAATTTGTCCATCTTTAACAAGTAATTCTGTTTGCATAGAAGCTGATGTTTTTGATGTGCTTTCTACTTCTCTTCTTACAATTAAAGTTTCAAGTACAACAATTTTTAAGTTATTGTCAGCATCTAATTCAACTTGACCTTTTAAGTGGCTTAAGTAACCGCCCATTTGTAAAACTAAGCTTGTTCTTGTTAATACACCACCATCAAGGTTTCTTACTCTAGCACCATCTTTGTATTGTAATTGAGTAACTGGAACTAAATCGATAGCTTCATCTGTTGAATTAAATTTAATAGAAACATCTTTAGTTTCAATCTTAAATCTTTGAACAGGTCTAACTAAGATTTGAATAGGTTGGTTAGAAATTGTTTTTTCATCTAATGCAACTACACCTAAATCTTCTTCCAAATCATCAATTTCAAGAGTATCTTTTTCATTGTCTAGTATTGTAACGATAGAATCAACTTTAGCTTTTACTTTTGGAGCAATTTCGCAACCAGCTTTTACAACTTCACCTTCATCAACTTTTAAGTCGCCAATTCCTGATAAGTTGTAGATTTCACCAGGTCTGATTACAACTTCGTGAATCATATCGTTGAATTCTTTTATTTCAACAATACCATCAATGTGTGCATATAAGTCTTTAACAACTTCTGTACCAGCTGTAACAAATGTACCTGATTCAACCATTTTTAAAGCTGAATCTTTGTTTACTTGGTGGATTTCATCAGGAATGAAGATTACTTCGCCAGCTTTTGTGATGATTTGGTTTTCATCAACTTCAATACCGTTGTATCTGATTTCACCGCTTGATGGAACTGTATATTCTTCATCAAGTAATTCAGCAATAATCATACCGCTTTCAACAACTGTATCGATTGGTGCTTTAACGATGTATTTTTCACCAGTTTCGCCAACTGTCCAGATTTGTTCTTTTTTAGTTTGTTCAAATGTTGCATTTGAAGCTGTGATAGAAGCAATAACAATTGTAAGTTCTTTACCTTGTACAATCTTCTTGATTTTTTTACCTTCAAATTTAACATCTTCTACAACAAGGTTATCACCAAGTCTAACTTCACCACCGTGTTCAGAAACTAAATTAATTTCAGCAAGTTTTTCGCCTTCTTTAATTTCTTTTCCATCTTCAACAAGAATTGTTGAACCACCAGGTAAGTTGTAAACATCGCCACCTAATACCCATACGATACCATTTTTGCTTGATGTTCTAGAAATGTTACCTTGTCTGTCTTTCTTTTCATCTGCTACGAAATCTTCAAATACGATTTCACCTGATAAGTCAGATGTAATATCTTTTGTAGCTTTTTCTGTTAAACGGCTACCATCTCCACCTGAAGCAGGTTCATATACGGCAATTTTGTCGCCTTTTTTGATTTCTTGTCCTTCATTTACAAATAAGATTGCACCTGATGGAATATGATATTTTTTAGATTTTGTACCTTTAATTTCGATATCAGATTCTTGAACTGTAATAGCTACGTTATCACCGTGTCTAGTTCTTAAGTCTCTTGTAAAGATTTTTGTTGCAACTTTACCATCGATATCTGCAATGATTTCTTTCATTGCACCAGCACCTTTGAATACACCACCAGTGTGGAATGTTCTCATTGTTAACTGTGTACCAGGTTCACCGATTGATTGAGCTGCGATAATACCAATAGCTTCACCTATATCTACTGTTTTTTGAGTTGTCATTGCCCAACCATAACATTTTTGACAAATACCATACTCAAGTTCACAAGTTAATGGAGAACGAACTAATAATTGATGTAAATCTAAAGGTTTGATTTTTCTAATATCGTCTCTATCTATTGTTGTACCTGCTGGAATAACTACATTGCCTTCTTTATCTTTAATATCTTCAGCAATTGTTCTTCCTAATAATCTTTCTGTTAATGGAGCAACAATTTTTTCTCCGTCAGAAATGTCTGACATTAAAATACCGTGTGATGTTCCACAATCGTGGTCACGAATGATTACATCTTGAGCAACGTCAACTAAACGTCTTGTTAAGTAACCAGAGTCAGCTGTTTTTAACGCTGTATCTACAAGACCTTTTCTTGCACCATATGAAGAAATAATGTATTCAGTAACTGATAAGCCTTCTTTAAAGTTTGATTTAATAGGTAAGTCGATGATTTGACCTTGTGCGTCAGCCATCAAACCACGCATACCAACTAATTGAGATACTTGAGATAAGTTACCTCTCGCTCCAGAGAATGCCATCATATAAACTGGGTTCATTCTGTCAAAGTTTTCAACTACTTTTTCTGTTAATTTAGATGTTGTTTCAGACCAAGTGTCGATAACTTTTGTATATCTTTCAACTTCTGTGATATCACCTTTTAAATATCTATGTGTAGATTTTTCGATATCTTTTTCAGCATCTGTTAAAAGAACTTTTTTATCAGCTGGTACTGACAAGTCTGAAATTGAAATTGTTGTACCAGATTTTGTAGCGTATTTATATCCTAAGTTCTTTAGGTTATCAGCTAATGTTGCTGTTTTAGCACCACCGAACTCAAGATATACTTGAGCTAATAATTTATTAATCGATTTTTTATTCACCTGTTCATTGATGAAATCAAACGATTTTTTTGTATTTTTACGTACTATTGTATCCATGTTATTTTCACCTTTACTTGTTCTTATGCAAAGATTGCTTTTCTTACTGTTTCGTTGAAGATAATTCTTCCAACTGTAGTTTCTAGTCTTTCTCCTTGTTCATCACGAACTACGATTCTATCGTGTAATTTGATAACGCCTGTTTCGTGAGCAGAGATAGCATCTTCAAAACTGTAGAAGTATTTAAGTTGTGTATCTGATTCTTCCTCTTTCATAAGAGTTAAGTAATACATACCTAAAACCATATCTTGAGAAGCTGCAATAATTGGTTTACCTGTTGCAGGTGCTAAAATGTTGTTAGTTGCTAACATTAACATTCTAGCTTCTGTTTGAGCTTCGATTGATAATGGTACGTGAACAGCCATTTGGTCACCGTCGAAGTCAGCGTTGAAAGCTGTACAAACAAGTGGGTGAAGTTGAATAGCTCTTCCTTCTACTAATACAGGTTCAAATGCTTGAATACCTAATCTGTGAAGAGTTGGAGCACGGTTTAATAAAACTGGGTGTCCATCAATTACTTCTTCTAAAATATCCCAAACGATAGCTTCTGATCTTTCGATTTTCTTCTTCGCTGATTTGATATTTTGAACAAAGCCTCTTTCGATTAATTTATTTACAACGAATGGTTTGAACAATTCGATTGCCATTTCTTTTGGTAAACCACATTGGTTTAATTTTAATTTTGGACCAACTACGATTACTGAACGACCTGAGTAGTCAACACGTTTACCTAATAAGTTTTGACGGAAACGACCTTGTTTACCTTCGATGATGTTGCTTAAAGATTTTAATGGTCTATTGCTTGGACCAACTACTGTTCTTCCTCTTCTACCGTTGTCGATTAAAGAGTCAACAGCTTCTTGAAGCATACGTTTTTCGTTTCTAACGATAATTTCAGGTGCGCCCATTTCTAATAATCTTAGTAAACGGTTGTTTCTGTTGATTACACGTCTGTATAAATCGTTTAAGTCTGATGTAGCAAATCTGCCACCGTCTAATTGAACCATTGGTCTTAAATCTGGAGGTGTTACAGGTAATACATCCATAATCATCCAAGTTGGTTCTGTATTGCTTTCAATTAAAGATTCAACTAATCTTAATCTTTTAATTAATTTAGCTCTTCTTTGTACGCTTCCAGATAAACCAGATAATTCATTTCTGATTTCTTCTGCCATTTCATTTAAAGAAATTTCGTCAAGAAGTTCTTTAATAGCTTCAGCACCGATACCTACTTTTAGTTCAGATTCTTCATTTTCTAACATGAAATCTTCATATTCTTCTTCAGAAAGTAATTGGAACTTTTTGAATTCGCTATCAGCAGGATCGATTACAACATAGTTATTGAAATAAATAACTTGTTCTAAATCTTTTAATGTCATATCTAATAGTAAACCTAAGTAGCTAGGAATACCTTTTAAGAACCAAATATGGCTCACAGGTGCAGCTAACTTAATGTGTCCCATTCTATGACGTCTAACTTTTGAGTCAGTAACTTCAACACCACATCTTTCGCAGATGATACCTTTGTGTCTAACTCTTTTATATTTACCGCAGTAACATTCCCAGTCCTTTGTAGGTCCAAAAATTCTTTCGCAGAATAAACCATCTCTTTCTGGTTTAAGCGTACGATAGTTAATGGTTTCTGGTTTTGTTACTTCACCATACGACCATTTCAATACGCGTTCAGGTGACGCAATACTGATTCGTATATAATCAAAATAATCTATGCTTGTAGACAATTTTCTATCTCCTTTAATGTTTTTATCTTGGTGTCGTAAGTGTTACTTAATCTTATTTAGGTAACACTTACTTACCATTTAAACTTTAACTATTCCTTGAACGCGCTTGGTGTTTCTAAGAAATTGATATTTAATAATTCAGAATCTAAATCAGAAAGAATTCTCTTTGGAGCTGCCTTTCTTAAATCGTCAGTATCTGACATTAAATCAACTTCTTCACCGCTTTTCTTAGATACTGATATATCTAAACCAATACTTTGTAATTCTCTTACAAGTACTTTGAATGATTCAGGAATACCAGGTCTTGGAATATTGTCACCTTTTACGATTGCTTCATAAGCTCTTGAACGACCATTAACATCATCTGATTTGATTGTTAACATTTCTTGTAATGTATAAGCCGCACCGTAAGCTTCTAAAGCCCAAACTTCCATTTCTCCGAATCTTTGTCCGCCAAATTGAGCTTTACCGCCTAAAGGTTGTTGTGTAACTAATGAGTAAGGTCCTGTGCTTCTTGCGTGGATCTTATCATCTACTAAGTGAACTAATTTCAAGAAGTATGTAATACCAACTGAAACTGGTCTATCAAATGGTTCGCCGGTTCTACCATCATATAATGTTACTTTACCGTCTTCGCCTACCCAGTCACAACCAGATTCTTTAATACCTCTTAGTAATTCGTATTTAGTTGCGATTTCTGATTTGTTTTCGCCATACATTTCATCGAATGATGGAGCTTCGTAATAGTCACCTGTTAAATATGATGCTAAACCAAGTAAACATTCATATGTTTGACCTACGTTCATACGAGAAGGTACACCTAGTGGGTTTAACACAATATCTACTGGAGTTCCGTCTGGTAAGAATGGCATATCTTCTTTTGGAAGAACTTTTGATACGATACCTTTGTTACCATGACGTCCAGCAAGTTTGTCACCTACTGATACTTTACGTTTTTGAGCTATATAAACTTTAATAAGTGTGTTAGCACCTGGTAAAAGTTCGTCGCCTTTTTCTCTATCAAATACTTTTACGTCAACTACACGTCCGCCTTCACCGTGAGGAACTCTTAATGAGTTATCTTTTACGTCTCTTGCTTTTTCAGCGAAGATTGCTCTTAAAAGTTTTTCTTCTGGTGGGTGTTCTGATTCACCTTTTGGTGTAACTTTACCAACTAAGATGTCATCTGCATATACTCTTGCACCGATTCTTACAATACCACGTTCATCTAAGTGTCTTAATGACTCTTCAGATACATTTGGAACTTCTCTTGTAATTTCTTCTGGTCCAAGTTTTGTTTGACGAGCTTCGATTTCTAATTTTTCAATGTGTAATGAAGTAAAGATGTCATCGTGTACGCATCTTTCAGATAGTAAGATAGCATCTTCGAAGTTGTAACCTTCCCAAGGCATATACGCTACTAAAACGTTTTTACCTAATGAAAGTTCGCCAAAGTGAGTTGAAGCACCATCGGCAATTACATCACCTGCTTTAACCTTGTCGCCTTCTTTTACGATAGGTTTTTGGTTAATACAAGTATCTTGGTTACTTCTTACATATTTCATTAATTGATATTTGTGTAATTTATTTGAGTTGTCTTTAATCCAAATTTCTTCACCAACTACTTTTTCAATAACACCATCAACATCTGAAACAACTACCATACAAGAGTCTTTTGCAGCTCTTTTTTCAAGACCTGTTGCAACAACTGGTCTATCTGTAATTAATAATGGTACAGCTTGACGTTGCATGTTTGAACCCATTAATGCACGGTTTGCGTCATCGTGTTCAATAAATGGAATTACTGATGTGGCTACTGAAATTACCTGAATAGGTGAAACACCCATAAAGTCTACACGTTTTGATTCGCCCATTGTAAATTCTGATTTGTAACGAACTGGTACATATTGAGCTTTGATACTTCTGTCTTCGTTTAATGTTAAGTCAGAAGGTGCTACACGGAAGTTTTCTTCTTCGTCTGCACTCATATATTTTACTTCATTTGTTACAACACCATCTTTTACAACGAAGTAAGGTGTTTCAATGAAACCATAATCGTTAACTTTAGCGTGAGTAGCTAATGAACCGATAAGACCAGCGTTAGGTCCTTCTGGTGTTTCAATCGGACAAATTCTACCATAATGAGATGGGTGGATGTCACGAACTGCGAATCCAGCTCTTTCTCTTACTAAACCGCCAGGTCCTAAAGCTGAAATTCTTCTTTTGTGAGTTAATTCAGCAAGTGGGTTTGTTTGGTCCATAAATTGTGATAATTGTGATGAACCAAAGAACTCTTTTAATGAAGCGATTAATGGTTTTGTATTTAATAAGTTTAATGGAGTAAGTGTTTCAGAATTTTGAAGAGTCATTCTTTCTTTAACGATTCTTTCAATTCTTGATAAACCTACTCTAAATTGGTTTTGTAATAATTCGCCAACACTGCGGATTCTTCTGTTTCCTAAGTGGTCGATATCATCACAGCTTCCTTCGTCATAAGTTAAGTTGATTAAATATTCAACTGCAGCAACTAAGTCTTGGATTGTTAATGTTCTTTGTGTTTCTGCAATGTTTAAATTTAATTTTTTGTTTAATTTATAACGACCAACTCTACCGATGTCATATTTTTTATCATCGAAGAATCTTGCTTCAATAATTGAACGACCACCAGCAGCAGATGCAGGATCACCAGGTCTTAATTTTTTATAAACCTCAATTAATGCATCATCTGTTGATTCTGTTGTATCTTTTTCTAATGTTTTCTTTAAGAATTCAAAGTGAGTGAATAATGTTTCCATTTCAGAAACTGTGATTCCTAAAGCTTTTAATAATGTAGTTGCTAAGATTTTTCTATTTTTGTCGATTTTTACATAAATAATATCATTAGCATCTGTTTCTATTTTTAACCATGCACCTCTGTTTGGTATTAAAGTTGCATTGAATAAACGTTTACCAGTTGGAGAGATTTCTCTCTTGAAGTAAATACCAGGAGAACGTACGATTTGTGATACAATAACACGTTCAGCACCATTTACGATAAATGTACCTTTGTTTGTCATTGTAGGAATATCGCCGATGTAAACTTCTTGTTCTTTAATTTCCCCTGTATCACGATTTACTAAACGAGCCATTACTCTTAATTGTTTAGCGTATGTAGCATCGTGGATTCTAGCCTCTTCTAATGAATACTTCGGATTATCGAAAGTATAGTTCGGCAGGAAGTGTAATTCTAATCTTCCAGTATAGTCTTTAATAGGAGAATATGAAAGAAATTCTTCTTTCAAACCTTCTTTTAAAAACCACTCAAATGACTTTTTCTGAATTTCGATTAAGTCCGGTAAGTCATCCAATCTTGTTTTTGGCAAGCTCATCGGAGTTACTCTCTCAGAATATTGTTTCTTTAACATTCATTCACCTCTCATTATGTGGTGTACTACAACTATATATAATTTATTTTTTGATTACCAAATTTTTGCACAAAGGCACTCATAGCCATTATAAAATCATACTTGCTAAAACATGCCAGTCAAGAAAAAAAACTTTTTTTAAAAAAAATATTAAACAATTGTTAACATTACACTAAAATTAACCGTCTTATATCCTCGAATATCCCAAAAATATTGGCGTAGAGTGTCAAGTCCTATCTTTTAAAAAAATCTTTAATTTTACAAAAAAATCTTTTAAATATATAATTTTTTTGATATGAAAATTAAAAAATTAAATTTGAATAAAAACTCCAAAATTATATTGTCTAGTTTGGTCGTTGGTTCTTTATTGATAGGCATTTGTGGATTTTATGTAGTAAATGATATCCAAATGAAAATGGATAAATCATATTCACAGTTCGCTCAATTGATGACAAAGGCAATTGCTCTTCAAACAACCGGATTAGAAAATGTTGATAATCCCGAAAAATCAAGGATTTTAGCTGGAAGGTTGTTGCCATTTTTCAATAAAAATGATGATGTCTCTTATATAGAATATAAAGATAGTAAAAATAATTTAATTTATTCTTCAAAATCTGATTATCCAGTATTGGACGATGATTTGACAGTTAGTGTTAGTTCTCCTGTTTTTTCTAATAACAAAATTATTGGTGCTGTTACTGTTGGCATGAATGCAAAAAAATCTAAATTATTTGCTATGAACGCAAAGAAATCTATGGTGGGCATTTTTGTTTTAACTTGGTCTGTTTTTACTTTAATTTTGTTTTTAAGTTTTATTTTGATGTCAAAAGAATTGGAAAAATTACATAAAGGTGTTCGTCAAATAGCAATTGGTCAATTTGGTTATAAATTAGAATCAGAAAATATGGGTGAATTAACTCAAGCATTTAACGATATGTCTTCATTATTATCTATGTATGAAGAACAAAATATTGAACAATTAACCCTTGAAAGAAATAAACTAGAAGCTGTATTGATGAGCATTATAAATGGGGTAGTTGTATGCGATAATTTTGATAAAGTGGTATTGTCAAATTCTTCTGCTTTATCAATGTTAGAAGTTGAAGAAAAAGATTTTATCAA
This sequence comes from Cyanobacteria bacterium SIG29, assembly GCA_015152515.1. Classification (GTDB taxonomy): domain Bacteria; phylum Cyanobacteriota; class Vampirovibrionia; order Gastranaerophilales; family Gastranaerophilaceae; genus Avigastranaerophilus. Next base: position 325,554 of record SUTV01000001.1, on the reverse strand, counting down.
TACAAAAATTCAAGATTTTATTGATTGTCATGGGCAAAAATGTTTCCTTGATAAAATTGAAGAATTTAAAGATACGCCGTTAAACATTATTGAACAAAAACCAATAGAATTTAACATTGAAGCTGGTAAAAAAACTATTAAAGCAATGATTTCTCCAATGTTTTCAAAACAACAAGATTATGTTGGATATATTATTGTTTTACTAGATATTACTCGTGAAATGGAAGTAAATAAATTAAAAAATACTTTCATATCAAATGTTTCTCACGAACTTAGAACACCAGTTACAGTTTTAAGAACTTATATTGATACTTTGTGTAATAATGGAGATGATTTTGATGAAGAAACTAAAAAAGAGTTTATGCAAACTATTGATACAGAAGCAAAAAGACTTCATTCAATGGTTAATGACATTTTAGATTTTTCTCGTTTAGAATCTGGTAATGTTCATTTAAGAAAAGAATATTCTGACTTATCCGAATTGCTTCAGCAAAATATTAATTCAATAAAAATTCTTGCTGATGAAAAGAATATTAAAATTTCTTATGAAAGAGAAGAAAAACTTCCTAGTGTTCCTATCAATGTTGAAAGTATAGATAGAGTTATTAGAAATCTTTTATCTAATGCTATTAAATATTCGCCAGATGGAAAAGATATTTTCGTAACTGCTGGTTTAACAGAAGATAAACAAAATTTTTATTTCTCTGTCCGTGATACTGGTATTGGAATGGCAAAAGAACATTTGGAAAAAATCTTTGATAGATTTTACAGGGTTGAAAATGCTACCCATACAGTAAAAGGTACAGGTTTGGGGCTTCATCTTGTTAAAATGACAATAGAAAAACATCACGCAGGTAAAATTACTGTAACAAGCAAAGAAAATGAAGGTTCAACTTTTACTGTAACTTTGCCATTAACAGTTGATGAAGGAGAATTAGCTTAAATATTAGCGCTAGATTCTTTTAATTTTTTCAAAGCTGCTTTTGCATTTTGATATTCATTAGATAGTTCAACTGTAAATTTAATTGATTCTATATCTCTAGCTAATGCTTCTTTGCACGCTAGAATATCTTGTATTGAACAGTTTTCAAATGCTTTGTTAGAGTTTTTTCTCTTGCTATAAATGTTTTTAAATACTTCTTGAGATTTATAGTCGTATCCTGGTAAGTTCTTTTTGTAACCATAATATTTATATAAAGCTCTTGATAGAGTATAAATATCTAGCTTCCCAGTATCAAAAATTAACATTTCTTTTGTTGAGAAATTGAATTCTTTTGTAATTAAACAATTTATCAGAATAGCTTTTATTCCTTTTAATGGGGTAATAAAACCTTCTTCTTCGCCTAATTTAGATAATATATTTTCTGCATTTTTAATTCTATATACTTTAATACCTTTTAATTGATAGTATTGAAGTAATTTTTCAGGAGTTGTAATATATTTCTTTATTTTTGCTTTTAATTCAGCGTGAATTTCTTTTTTTATTTCTTCAGTTTTTGTAGATAATTTTAAAGTACAACATCCAGTAATAGAATGTTTTGTTGTTGAATTTTTATAAAAAGCATTTGTAACTGCTTTGTTTTTTGAGTTTATGAAGTTTATAAACTTATTTAAAAAAGACATAGTTGTTCCCCTATATATTAATAAAAACATTTTAGGTGCAAATATTGACATAACAGTTTATAATTTAAATGAAAATGAATACTTTTTATAAAAAATATATTCCATATTTGTTTTTATTACCTGCAATCGTAATGTTGGTTATATTCTTTTTTGTTCCTTTTTTTCAAACTATAATATTAAGTTTTTATGATTATTCAAAGGATATTTATTCTCCGTTTTTTGCAGGAATAGAAAATTATAAAATGTTATTTTCAAATAAAGAATTTTACCAAACTTTATTTAATACATTTATGTTTTTGATTATGGTAGTTCCTGTTTTGGCTATTTTGCCTTTGGTTGTTGCTATTTTTATAAATCAAAAAATAAAAGGTATTAATATATATAAGGTTTTAATTTATTTACCGGTTGTTGTTTCGATTGTAGTTGTTGCTATTGCTTTTAAATGGTTATACTCTCAAGAAGGTATTTTAAATTATATAATTGAATTTTTAGGAATATCTCCTATTGGTTGGTTAACAGATACAAAATTTGCTATGTTATCTGTTGCTATAGTTACTATTTATAAAGGTATCGGCTATTATATGATGATTTATCTTTCTGCATTAATAGGTGTGCCAAAAGATTTATACGAAGCAACTGAAGTTGATGGTGCTAATGAATTTGTGAAACATTTAACTGTTACAATCCCTCATTTAATGCCTGTTATTGCTTTAGTTGTTACTATTTCTTCGATATCTGCTTTAAAAGTTTTTGCTGAAATATATGTTATGACAAAAGGTGGACCGTTAAATTCAACAAAAACAATTGTTTATTATATATATGAAAGAGCTTTTGAAAATTTAGACTTATCTATGGCTGCAACTGCTTCTGTTGTTTTGTTAGCTGTTATTATGATTTTCTCAATTATAAATATTACTTTCTTTGAAAATAAGAGGTATAAATTATGATTAAAAAATTTTTAAAAGGTTTTTCTGTTCATAGTTTTTTAATTATAATGTCTTTTTTGTCATTATTTCCTTTTATATGGTTGATTTCAACAGCGTTAAAAGGTATTGATGAAAATATTTTTCAATATCCGCCTTATTTTATTCCTAAACAATTTACTTGGGAAAATTTTACTGGCGTTTGGAAGCAGATACCATTTTTATTATATTTTTTAAATAGTTTTGTTGTTGCGTTATTTACCGTTATTTTAAATTTGATTTTTTCTTCATTAGCCGCATATCCATTGGCTAGAATGGAGTTTAAAGGTCGTAATTTTATTTTTTGTTTGGTTTTGGCAACAATTATGATTCCATTTCAAGCAATAATGTTGCCTGTATATTTAATAGTTTTGAAATTGCACTTGGTGGATTCTTACGGATTGGTTTGTGGTTATTTAGGATTAATCTTGCCATTTGCAGTTAATGCATTTGGAATATTTTTAATGCGACAAGCTTTTTTAACTATTCCAAAAGAAATGGAAGAAGCTGCATTTGTTGATGGTTGCAGTGTGTTTAATATCTGGAAAAAAATATTGCTTCCAATGACAGCTCCAACTTTAGCAGTTTTAGCAATCTTTACTTTTATTGGTTCTTGGGGTGAATTTTTATGGCCAAGTATTGTTTTGACTAATAAATCTTTATATACTCTTCCGGTTGGAGTTAATGACCTGCAAGGAATGTTTAGTGCAAATTGGCGATATATTGCGGCAGGTTCTATAATTTCTATTATTCCAATAATTATATTTTTTATTGTTATGCAAAAATATTTTGTGTCAGGTCAAAATGAAGGTGCTGTAAAAGGCTAAAAAAAAATCCCATCTTGCGATTGGGATTAAATTTAATACGAATAGTCAGATTTACTTTATAAAATTTATTTTTCCTTTGAAATTATTAGTCTAAATTAAGGCAAGCATATAGCTCTTCGCCGTTGCCACCAAATTCAGTAATGCCGTTGCCAGCTATACCGTTTCCAGAAAAACCATTTCCGCCGATACCGTTACCAGCTATGCCATTTCCAGAAAAACCGTTGCCTGCAAAATCAAAATTTGCAAAATCTATTGAGAATTTATCAAAATCTTCTATGTTAAAACCGTTGCCGTTCATTATTTTATCCTCTTTATTTTTCTTTCTAACCGTTGCAATCAAGAGTTGAATTAGTGTCTATGTCGCAATCTTCAGCGCCTACGCAAAAATCAAATTCGCAATCATAATCAGAGCTACCTGCTTTGCTATTTTTTGCATAGTCTTGATTGTATGAAATGTTTGAAAAAAGGCTAACTCCGTTGCTCATATTATCCTCAATTTTGTTTATCTCTCGTATATATATAAAGTATATATGTGAAACAAAATTGACTTGATGTATTTATTTTGTATATACAAAAAGTTGAAACCCAATAATTACAAGGCTTTAAATGGTTTACAAAACTTAATAAAATGGCAAATTTAGTTTAATTTTGAATGTATTTCAGGGAAGATTTCTATGCTTCTTTTCAAAATATTGTGTATATATGCAATTGTTATACCATAGTTTGATATTGGAATATTTTGTTTATGCGCTTCTTCATATCGATTTAATACTTCTTTTTCATTAAGCATACAAGCGCCACAATGGATAATCATTGCGTATTTTGATAAATCTTTTGGGAATGTATTTCCTGATGTAAATTCAAAATTTAAGTTTTTATTTGTATGATTTTTAATCCAATTTGGTAGTTTTACACTTCCAATATCATTGCATTGTCTATGGTGTGTGCAACCTTCTGAAATTAAAATAGTATCGTTATCTTTCAAATTTTCAAGGTTTTTTACGCCTTCTACTGCGTATTTTAAAATTCCTTTGTATCTTGCAAAAAGTATAGAAAAAGATGTTAAAAGTATATTTTGTGGTGTTATTTTATTAACTTTGCCAAAAACTTGAGAGTCAGTAATTATGACTTTTGGAGTTATTTTTTTTAAAGTTTCTTCTAATTGAGTTTCTTTTATTATTGTTGTTATTGCACCAACTTCAAGAAGTTCTCTTATAACTTGTTGTTGAGGCAGTATTAATCTACCTTTTGGTGCGGATTCATCAATTGGAGTTACTAAAATAACTATGTCATCTTTATTTATAATGTCTTTAATTAAGAAATTTTCGTTTTCTTTTTTATTGTTTAATTTAGCAATAAGTTCTTTTAATTCAAATATATTAGTTTTCTTTAGTGCGCTAACATATATTTCATTTTCATTGTGAATTTGAGGGATTTGTATTAAATCTGATTTGTTGAACACTATTATGTAATTAATATTTTTTTGTTTAAAAGTATTAATTAATTCATTTTCTATTTCTGTTAAACCAGTTTGGGCATCAGCAACTAAAATTGCAATATCAACTTTATTTAATACTTCTTTTGTTTTGTTTATTCTAAGTAAACCTAATTCGCCTGTATCATCAAGTCCTGCCGTGTCTATAATATTAACTGGACCTAGTGGTAATAGTTCCATTGCTTTTGATACAGGGTCAGTTGTTGTTCCTTTAATAGCAGAAACAACGGCTAAATCTTGATTTGTAATAGCGTTTACTACGCTTGATTTACCAACATTTATTCTTCCGAAAAAGCCTATTTGTATTCTTTGAGAGTTTGGTGTTGAATTCATATGTTTATTATATAACGATTTTGCTAAATTGTTACCTTTATTTCCTCTTTAGACTATAATAATTTTATTGGGAAAACACATGTGTAAGAAATTTATATATATATTAATATCAATATTTATGTTAATTTTGCCAGTTCAAGCGCAAGATTCTATTATTCCTGTTCGTGTTGGCATTAGTGATACTTCATTTAAAACATATTTATTTGATAGTATTTCTTTTAATAATGCAAATTCTTTAGATGTTTTAGATATATCATCTGGTTATTCTGCTGTTATTTCTGAAAAAGCTCAAAAGTTAAAAGTTACTTCAGAAAATAATCTTTTTAGACTTTATATAGATGGTATTTTAGTTGCAAAAAATTTGACTGGTCCAATTGTTATTAAGTCAAGAAATGAAAATTTTATCGAAATTAATGGTTTGAAAAGAAAAGGATTGCAAGCTGCATATCGCGGCGTAATTGAAATAGTAAGAAGTGCTAAAGATGAAAGTAAATTTTCAATAGTAAATATTTTGAGCTTACAAAATTATTTAAGAGGTGTTGTTCCTAATGAAATGCCTGTGCGTTTTGGTTTAGAAGCATTAAAAGCACAAACAGTTGCGGCAAGAAATTATGCAGTAACACCAAGAATAAAAGCATATAAAGAGTTTGATTTATGTGATTCTGTTGCTTGCCAAGTATATTTTGGCGCTAATACAGAAGACGTTTTATCTGATGAAGCGATAGTGCAAACAAATGGTATAGTTGCATTAGATGATGAAGATAGTCCTATTTTGGCTTTGTATAGTTCTACAGCTGGTGGTTATACCGAAAGTTATGAATATGCCTTTTCAGATCCTCAAACAAAGGTTTTTCCTTCTAAAAATATTCATTATTTGAATGCGGTTCCAGATAATAAAGAATTTAAAAATTTAGATGTAGAAGAAAATGCACAATTATTTTATACATCATCTCCTGAAGCTTTTGATGATAATTCGCCATATTATAGATGGTCAAAAGAATGGACGGTTGATGAATTAGAAAAAGTTTTGGCTAAAACTCTTGTGGCTCAATCTAAAACTGGTTTTGTACAACCTGTTTTAGAAAATTCTTCTGATTTTGGCAAATTGATTTCCATAACTGCTTTAAAAAGAGGTAAATCAGGTAAAATTATTGAGCTTGAAGTAAAAACTAATAAAAATACTTTTATTGTTCAAAAAGAATTAGTTATTAGAAGATGTTTTCAAAAAAATAATATTTCATTACCTAGCGCAAACTTTGTAATATCTTATATAGACGCTGAAATACCTGTATATAAGTTTTCTGGTGGTGGTTTTGGACATGGCGTTGGTTTAAGTCAGTGGGGTGCAGGTAAAATGGCTTCTTTAGGCTTTACTTATGATAGAATATTACAGCATTATTATAAGGGTATTAAGCTTGCAACAATTCCATTTAAAATCTTTGCAGATTATAAAACGGTAGAAAAACAGTTTAATTGTAATTTTAAAGATGTTTATTTGGTTGTTAAAAATCCTTATGATTTAGATAGATTATATGTTGTTATTAATGGTAAAGAACATATAATAAAATTAAAAAAGGAAAGAGTAATAACTGATATTTCAAAATATTTAAATGAGGGTGAAAATAAAATTACCTTTACTATTGCAGATGATAAGGCAAAAGCAGAAGATTTTGTTGATGCTTTTATATTGGTAAAAGATTCGGAGGCTTGTGATGAGTAAAGAATCTTCAATTTTAAAAGCAGCATGGTTGATTGCGTTTGTTACTATTATTTCAAAATTTGTAGGGTTTTTACGCGATATATGTATAGCTAATTATTTTGGCGCAGGGTTTATTTCTGATGCGTATTTTTATGCGTATCAAATCCCATCTTTGGCTATTATTTTAATGGGTGGAGTTGGCGGTCCATTTCATAGTGCAACTGTTAGTGTTTTTGCTAAATTAGTAAATCCTGAAGATAAAGAACCTTCAGAAAAAGTTAAAAAATTATTTAATACTTTTCTAACAGGAACATTTATTGTATTTGCTCTTTTATCTATTTTAGTATTTGTATTTGCTGAGCAAATAATGAGTTTTATTATACACGGTACAAATAGTGAATTGATTGCTTTATCAACTACTCATTTGAGAATAATGTCTCCTGTTATATTAATTGGAGGTATTATTGGTATTTATTATGGTTTATTAATTACATATAGATGCTTTTTACTTCCTAATATTTCACCTGTTTTAATGAGTTTAAGTATAATTTCAATTATTGCATTTACAAAAGGTGATAAATTAGGAATTTCTTTAGCTGTTGCTACTGCAATTGGTGCTATATTACAATTCTTAGTTCAATTACCTGCTGTTAAGAAATTGGGTTATAAAATAAAACCTAATTTTGATTTTAAAAATAATGTAGAATTAAAAAATCTTATAGAATTAGTATTCCCAGCTGCATTAAGTTCTACAATTGGACAAATATATGTATATGTAGATATGTTTTTTGCTTCTCAATTAAGAGAAGGTGCTTGGACTGCTATTGGTTATGCAAATAGGGTATTTCAATTTCCTGTTGGTATTTTAGTAACTGCATTTTTAGTTCCATTATTCCCAATATTTTCAAAATTAGTGGGTCAGAAAAAATATGATGACATTAAATATTATTTTCATAAAGGAATCGGGTTATTAAATTTTATAGCAATACCTGTTATGTTCGGAATTATTATGCTTGCTTATGATGCTGTTCAATTGATATTCCAACGTGGTGAGTTCGATTCTCAAGCAACATATATGGTTTCTCAAGCTTTAATCTTCTTATCTTTTGCAATAATTCCTTATGTATTTAGAGATTCTGTTACAAGAATTTTCTATTCTTTCAATGATTCTAAAACGCCATTTTTAGTTGCATTTTCTTCTATAATTTTAAAATTCATTTTAAATTCTTTATTTATAAATAAATTAGGAATTGCAGCTATTACTTTATCAACTTCACTGGTAACTTTGTTTAATGCTACTTTGTTGGGTGTAATTTTATTAAAGAAAATTGATTTAGAATATAAAAAATATTTTATAAATATTGGAAAAATGGTAGTTGCAGCAATCATTGCATTTGGTTTGAATTATATTCTATATATTAATTTGCCAAATGAAAATATATCTTGGTTAATGTTAGCAGTTAAAACATTCGGAATTTTTGCATTATCAATGTTAACTTATCTGATTATTTCTGCTGTTTTAAAAATTGAATATGTGGGTGAATTAATTGAAAGAGTTAAACAATATATTAGACGTAAATTTGTTAAATAAGCAGTTAAAAGAAGGAACTGTAATTGCCTTTGTGACTGATACTGTATGGGGGCTTGGTTGCTTGCCAACTTGTGAAAAAGGTGTTGAAAAAATTTATGAAATTAAAGGTAGAGATAGGTCAAAACCATTAATTTTAATGTCTGATAAAGTAGAAAAGTTGGCTCCTTTTGTAAAAGAAATTTCTCAAAATGCTCAAAATTTGATAGATAAATATTTCCCTGGGGCATTGACTTTAGTATTGGAAAAAGCAGATATAACTCCTGATTATATTACATCTGGAAAAAATACTGTTGGAATAAGAGTTCCTGATAATGTTTTTTTTAAGGAGTTATGTTCTAAAATTGATGGTGGCGTTTTAGCTACAACAAGCGCTAATTTATCAGAACATCCTTCATCAAAAACATATGAAGAAGCAAAAATGTCTATTGGAAAATTTGTAGATTATGTTTTTGAAGATTATGGATATTCTTGTAAGGGTAAAGAATCAACAGTTGTTCTTATATGTGATGATACATATAAGATATTAAGACAAGGGTCTATTTTTATAGACTAGTCATTAAGTGATTCAATATATTTAAGATTTACAGCAGAAACAGGAACTTTAATTGTTTCACCATCGCTTAATGTGTTGCCTGTATAGTTCATAAAACCGCCAGTTTCATCGCTATCCCAGAAGAAACTCATATCATTATGTTTTTTTATTACGCCGTCTTTAATGCCAAAAATATCTTTGAATTCTTCAACATTAATGCCATATCTATATTTTTGTTGTGTTGGTGTTGCTGTTTCATCATTAGGTAAAGTTATTGTGAAATACGCATAATCACCATCTGTATATGCTACAGCAATTTCTGATTGTATTTGTTGTAATTCTAGTAATTCAGATATTTCAGCTTCTATTTTTTTTCTTTCTTCGTTATCTATATTCTTTTTAAATAAATTTTCTTGTAAATCATTAATTTCTTCTTCAACAGGAGTTTCAAAATCTGCTGGAATTGTAATTGTAGTTGTTGTTTGAATTATATCGCCATCAATGTTATTTTGACTTTTTATAATTATTGGGTCTACACCGTAACGTTCTGCAAGTTCAACAATTGAAGTTCCAGGTTCAACCTCAACTTCTGTTGTTAAAGCTGGAGTAGATGAGCAAGAATGAGCACCAACTGCTATATTTGCAGCTAATAATAAAGCAAAAGCTGTTTTAAATGGATTTTTGGTTTTTGGTTTTTTACTGATTTGTAAAGTATCAGTTGTATCTTCAAATCCACTGCGTCTTCTTAGTTCGTTTCTTGTATTTCTTGCGTTAATTGCATATGAATTGTCTATTCTAGAGCCTGCAAAACTTACTTGTGAAATATTCATAATCTACCCTTTTATTTTGATTCTAACATCTTAAGATTCCTAAAAAATTATGATTGATATTCTTTAGTGTTAATTTTACATAACTTAATATAATTTGCTTTTTATTTTCCGCAAAAAAAATTTTTTCAAGTTTTCAAATTAGAAAAGGAGAAAGTAATGCAAGTTAGTTTAAATACATCATATATGACATCACCATCAATGAAGAGTAGAAAAGGAAGTCCTAATCCATATACAGATATTGCTACATTATTGCAACCATTTTCAATGAATAAGAAAGCAAAAGTAGCTCCATTGGAATTAATGAGGGGTATTAATCCAAATAATAATGATGTTTTTGATACGTTTGATAAAATTGATGATGTAACAAGAAAAATCAATTTTGTGAAAACAGAAGAATCTTGGGGTGAATGTTTCGCTGAAGAATATGAAGAATTTAAACTTGCGAGACGTGAATATCAAGAAAATAGAACTCAACAAAATTTTGACCATATGGAAGAAGAGATGGGTGATATTTTTTATACAGCTGCAAGTATTGCAAAAGAAGCAGGTATTGACCCTAAAGAGGCTTTTAAATCTACAAATAGAAAATTTTATAATCGTGTAAATTTAATGGAAAGAATGGCTGCTTCTCCAAAATCAGATACTCCTGATAATTTAGCAGATTGTACACATCAACAAAGAAGATCTTTCTGGAATAGAGCAAAAAGAAGATTGTATGATGCACAAGCTCTTTTATATATCCAAAATACAGAACAACCTAAGACTCAAACAGTTAATGTAGAAGGTTAATTTTCTTCTGGTAAATATTTAATGTAATATGCAAATATTGCAGGAATAAAAGTCATTAAAAGTAGAACATTCATAAAGCCTACTTTTTCAGATAATATGCTTACGATAGGAAGTAATATTCCTATTACACCCCAGCTGAATCCACCAATAAAGCCTGAAATCATGCTTTTTAATTCAGGCATGAGTTTTTGTGCTAATGCCATATTGACAGGTGATGCCAATAAACTAACAAAACCTATTAAAAAGAAAGATATAAGACTTATAATTCCATTTCCGTTAGATAAATAAAAAATAATTCCTAATGGTGCAACTGAAATTAATGAAATATAAAATACATTTTTAACGCCAACATATTTTTCTAGTTTTGGACTTAAGATAACGCCTAATGCACCTGAAAGCATAAATATTAGTAGAATAATTCCTATTTTAGAAACATTATATCCAATAGATTTCCAATAAAATGGTAAAATTATTGGAAACGAAGATACTACAAAAGATTTTACTATTGATGCACCTACAAGTACTGAAACGGGTTTGTTTTTAAAAATTCTTTTTAGTGCTTCAAGTACAGTAAATTGAGGTTTTTCTATTAATTTAGCGTCAATTTTTGGTATGTTTTTAAGTATTATAAAAGCCATTAATATCCCAGTGACACAGGCAAATGGAAGTTTTTCTAAACCCCAAAGTTGAGTTATTCCTGATGAAATAGCAGGTCCAAGCGCAAATCCAAAAGTACCTAGTGCAATAAATAAGCTCATATCTTTACTGCTTTCAGAATTTTTAGAATAACTTGAAACTATACTTGTTGCCTGTGGATGAAAAAAGGCTACTCCCATGTGTCCTAGAATTATACATAATGCAAGCACAAATATATTATTGCTTATTCCCAAAAAAGATAGAAAAACGGAAGCCATTAACATTCCCCAAAAGATAAAAAATCTTCTTTGCCATTTATCGGCTATATAACCGAAAAATGGTTGAGATAGTGAGGATGTTAAATTTGAGATAGAAATTAAAACTGTTGCAATAGCCATTGTAATGCCTATTTTGGCTGCTATAAATGGCATAATAGGGTTTAAAAAACCAGAGTATGAATCTATTATGAAGTGTCCTATTGATAATGTTTTAATTTCTTTTTTTCTCATAATTAGTGTTTAAAGTGTCTTATTCCAGTTGTAATCATTGCAATATTATATTTGTCCGCAGTAGCAATAACTTCTTCATCTTTTATGCTTCCTGCAGGTTGAATTATTGCTGCAATTCTTCCTTGTGCTGCAACGTGAATATTATCTATTGCAGGGAAAAATCCATCTGATGCTGCAACAGCATCTTTTGAACCATCACAAGCTTTATTTAAAGCGATTTCAAAAGCATCAACTCTACTTGTTTGACCTTGTCCAATACCAATTGCTTTAAAATCTTTTGCGATAACAATTGCATTTGATTTTGCGTGTTTTGCTATTTTCCAAGCAAAAATCATATCTTCAACCATTTCTGTAGTTGGTTTTGCTTTTGTTACTACTTTGAAGTTGTCTTTATCTAGTTCGCCTTTATCTGTATTTTGAACTAAAGTTCCAAATGGAGTTATTCTAACTTCTTTACTTTGATGATTTTTGTATTCTTCTAAAGAAGTATTTAATTTAATTACTCTTAAATTCTTTTTTGTTTGTAGAACAGCAAGAGCTTTAGGAGTATAATCTGGAGCTATAATTACTTCTAAAAACATAGCTGTTAACATTTTAGCCAAGTCTTCATTTACTACTTGAGTGAATCCAACAACACCTCCAAATGCGCTTAATGGGTCACAATCAAGTGCTTTTGTCCAAGCTTCTGTTATATCTTTGCCTAGTGCAACGCCACAAGGTGAATTGTGTTTTATAATTACGCTTGCGCATACATCATAAAATTCACTTAAAATATTTGTGCAAGCAGTTGTGTCTAAAATGTTGTTATATGATAGTTCTTTTCCGTTTAATACTTCATAATCAATAGTGTCATTTGTATAATAAATGCTAGCTTTTTGATGTGGATTTTCACCATATCTTAAATCTTTTTCTTTTTTTATGTTGAAAGAAAAATAATTATCTGTGTTTTCTTCATATCTGTTTGATAGTTCGTGAAGAATCTTTGTATCAAAATCAAGAGTTTTTTCAAAAACTTTAAGAGCATATTCTCTTCTTAATTTTAGTGATGAATTGCCATTATGTTCTTCTAAATCAGCTAAAACTTCTTTGTATTGATTAGGTGAAGATACTGCTAGAACTCTTTTGTTGTTTTTTGCAGCAGCTCTTAACATGCTAGGTCCACCAATATCAATTGTGTTTGTTAATTCTAATTCTTCAACTTGTTTATTAACAGCTTCTTCAAATGGATAGAAATTAACAACAACCATATCAAATAGATTGATATTATTATTTTCTACATCAGTTTTTTCGCTTTCATTATTAGTGTCTGCTAAAATTCCAGCAAAAACATCAGGATATAGTGTTTTTACTTTTCCGTTTATTAATTGTCTTTTGCCAGTAATTTCACTGATTTCTTTAGCTTTGATATTGTTTTGCTTTAAAAGGTCAAAGGTTGAACCTGTTGCGATAATTTCATAATCATATTTTTGAGTTAATTCAGTTGCAAATTCAACTAATTTGTCTTTGTTCCAAACGCTAATTAATGCTCTTTTTGTCATTGTTAATTCTTTCCTAATTCATGTGCTTTTTGTGCTGTATTTTTTATAGTATCAAAAAGAATATCAGATGTGTTATTTTCTTTTAATACATCGTTGCCAACTGCGGTGCAACCTCCTGGTGTTGTTACGTTAATGATTAATTGTTCTGGTGAAACATTTGTTTCCATAATCATTTTTGCGCTACCAAGAGCTGTTTGTGCGCTTAATTTTAAACAGGTTTCATAATCTAGACCTAGTTTTTCACCTGCTTTTGCTATTTCATTAATAACATAATAGTAAAAAGCTGGTCCGCTACCTGAGATGGCAGTAATAATATCAATATATTTTTCATCAGCTTTTATAACTTTTCCTACATTGTTAAAAATGTCTAGCGCAATTTGAGCATGTTCATCATTTGCGAATGTTCCTTTGCAAATTGCACTCATTCCCTCATTAACTAATGCTGGAGTGTTTGGCATAATTCTTATAACAGGAAGATTTTCTACAATTTCTTCTATTGAATTAATTGAAACACCTGCTGCTATTGAAAATATTATATGTTTATCTGTTAAAAATGGTTTTATTTCGTTTAAAACATCTTTTAAAATAAAAGGTTTTACTGCAAATAAAATTATATTTGCATTTTTTATTACTTCAAAATTATTTTGAGTTGTTGAAACCTTGTATTCTTTTTTCAAAACTTCTAATGCTTCAGTATTTTTATCTGAAACAAATATGTTTTCGCAACTGCACCAATTAGAGTTAATAATTCCTTTAATAATGGCTGTTGCCATTTTTCCGCCACCAATAAAACCTATTTTGTTCATATTATTTAACCTTTTTATTTTTGTGATTGACTTTAGTTTATGTCTTATTTATTATGATATAACGAAAAATAACACATTCAAGGAGAAATATAATGAGACGTACGCTGGAAGGAACTAAAAGAAAAAGACAAAATGTTAGCGGTTTCAGAGCACGTATGGCTACACCAGGCGGAAGAGAAGTTTTAAATAGAAGAAGAGCTAAAGGCCGTCACAAATTAGCTATTACTGCAAAAGAAAGAGCTTAATTTTTTAATTAGTATAAAATATTTAAAAGGGTTGTTTTATACAACCCTTTTTTAGGTTTAAAAAATGCTTAATAGAAAATATAGATTAAAAAAATATTCTGCTTTTATAGCAACTTATAGATTAAATAATGCTGTTTCTGATGAAAATGTTTGTATTTATTTTGGAAAAGAAAAAACAAAATCGGATTTAGATACTAAGTTTGGTTTTGTTGTGAGTAAAAAAATTCACAAACGAGCTGTTGTTAGAAATAGAATTAAACGTCTAATGAGAGAAAATGTTAGATTATTGTTGAAAGAAAATAAAATAAATAATGTAAATAAATATCTTTCTGTAATTTGTGTTGCGAAAAAAGATGCGATTGGGAAAGATTTTGGAATTATGAAAAATTCATTATCTACCTTACTTTTAAAAAAATAAAAAAAAGAGAGAAATTAGTTTCTCTCTTTTTTATTTAAGTTTATTTAACTATTGAGCCATTGCTTTTCTAACTTCTTTTTTGTAGATTTCTACATTTGGTTGAAGTACTTCAGGTAAAGCAGTGTCCATAGACGTTATATCACCTTCGATTTGTCTTAACATATTACCTGTATATAGAGTTTCAAAGTGTTTGAATTCAATAAATTTAGCTAAAGTTGTTAAAGATAAATCTTTTAATTCAAGAACTGAAACTGGATGCATATTAGAATATGCTGCAACAACACCAGTTAAAACAGCAGTTGTAACTTTTTCTTGAGGAGTTGCATATACAAAAGTGAAGAATGAATCAGTATTTGCACTATCTAAATCAGCTTCTGCATTGTAGTGTAAGTATCCAGGTCCAACATTTGTATCTGTTGAAATTCTAGCTTTTAATGATTCATTTTTTAATTGTTTTTCCCATAAAGTTGTGCCCATGAAAGCATCACCAAAGTATTCAACAAAGTGTTTTTGTTTTCCATTTAATTTAGAGTTAACATTGAAAGCTGCTTGTTGTAATGCAATGTTTGAATTAATGTCATCATTTAAGAATTCTTTTTGTGCTTCTAATGATGCTTGTAACATAGCAATAACATCTGCTTTATCAACACCAGCAAATGCTAAAGTAAAGATTGTAGCATCATCAAAAATAGAGAATCTACCACCAACGTCATCATGAACAAATCCAGATAATTTAATATCTCCAGCATTAACCATTTTTCTTAAGTTGCTTTTTTCTGCTGAAACATCTGTCATAGCTATAAATCTATCAGAAACATCTTCTATTTCTAGGTATTCTTGCATTACTTTTCTAGCGTTTTCGTAAGCAACTGTTGTTTCAATAGTACCACCAGATTTAGAAACTACTAAAAATTGAGTTTTAGATAAATCTAAAGTATTGATAAATCTTCTGAAACTTTCTGAATCTACTGAAGAATAGAAGTGAATGTTTGCTTCTTTGCCAATCATTCTGATTAAAGATTCAGTTGTGTGTCTTGAACCACCTATACCTAAAATAGCTAGGTCTGTATATTTATTGTCTTTTGCTTTTTCAGCCATGTCAAAAAGATTATCGATATTATCTAATTGATTTTGAGGTAAAACATTAATCCAATTTAAGAATTGACCTGCTTTACCAGCTCTTCCTTGAATATCAGCAACAGCTTTTTTCCCGTTTTCGCTGTATTTTGCAAGGATTGTGTTATCAAGTTTTAAAGTAACATTTGAAATCATAGTTTCTGTCATCTTGAATATCCTCTTAATTGTTCTAACGGAAATATTATCTTATGAACGAAAAATAATTTCAATAAAAAAGAACCTGCTAATTGCAGGTTCTTTTTAAATTTTAAAAATTAAGCTTCTTCTGTATTTTTTTGTTTATTGATAACTTCTTGAAGTTTTGCGATTAATTCGTCACCTTTAGATTGCATTTCATTTACAATACCATCAGCTTTATCTTGGATTTCAGAAACTGTTTCGTGAGCTTTTTCGCAGATTTCTTTAGATTTATCAATTAGTTTTTCACGAGTTTCTTCGCCAGATTGTGGTGCAAGAAGTACTCCAATTAAACCGCCAACTATACCACCAATAGCAAAGCCAGCTATAAATTTACCTATAGACATTTTTTATCTCCTTTTTTTTTGAATAGATTAAAACCACTTATAAGTCCGCCAAAGAAACCTTTATCTTTTGCGCTACCTAAAGCAACACAAGACGCTCCTAGTATTGTTGTTAGAATCTTTTTAACAAGATCTATTTGTTTGTTTGTTGCGTTTGATACGTTGTTTATGGTTGCTAAAACATTATTTAATGACTTTAAAGCCGGTTTTAGTTCATTAGTAGCTAAATCAGTTAGCTCTTTTATACTTGCTGCTGTTAAAGTAATTTCTTGTATGAATTTAACTAGGAAAATAGTTAAAACTACAAAGATAATTATCATAACTATTAAAAATATGGCAAAAACACATTCTAATACTGGTGTCATTTTAATCTCCTAGTTTACTTCGTAGTCATTAAGCTCTTTTTCTTTAGCTTTCGCAAGTTGTTTAGCTTTAATTGACTCGTTTAGTTTGTTATATTGTTGTTCTAATCGATAGCGAATAACATCAATAGAAGTTAGGGCTTGTCTTTTTGCTTCTGAAATTTCAGGTGTATATTTTTGAGCTAGGTCTGTAATTACATTTTCAACATCTTTTCGAGTTTCTTCTCCTGATTTAGGTGCGTACAAAATTGCTGCAATAACGCCACCAACAATGCCCATTAGCATTCCTACTCCAAAACTAATTGAACTGTCTTGTTTTGACATTTAGTCCTCCATTCACTTTGTGATTACGATTGTAACATTTTTTTTACAAACTTGCAATTGTACACTTTTAATAGAATACCCGATATTCAAATTTTCATAACTCTATAGTTTGTTGATTATTGTAAAGAAGTTATGTTTGGTGTAAATTATTATCGTCATGTTAAACAAGAGGAGGCTAGTAATGGCAGAAAGAAAATTAGTTGGAACAAACGAAATGTTTAAAAAAGCATTAGCTGGCGGATATGCTATTGGTGCTTACAACGTAAACAATATGGAAATTTTACAAGGTATTGCAGAAGCTGCTGAAGAAACTCAATCACCAATTATTCTTCAAGTATCAGCTGGTGCAAGAAAATATGCTAATCAAACATATTTAATTAAATTAGTAGAAGCTGCTTTAGCTACAACTACAGTACCTATCGCTCTTCACTTAGATCACGGTGCAGATTTCGAAATTTGTAAAGCTTGTATCGATGGTGGTTTCTCATCTGTTATGATTGATGGTTCTAGATTCCCATTCGAAGAAAATGTTGCTTTAACTAAAAAAGTTGTTGAATATGCTCACGAAAGAGGAGTTTCTGTTGAAGCTGAACTTGGTAAATTAGCTGGTATTGAAGATGATGTTAATGTTGATGCTAAAGATGCTAAATATACTAACGTTCAAGAAGCTGTTGAATTTGTTAAACAAACAGGTTGTGACTCATTAGCTATCGCGATTGGTACTTCTCATGGTGCTTACAAATTTGCTGGCGAAGCAAAATTAGACTTTGATAGATTAAAAGAAATTAAAGATGCATTAAAAGAAGCTGGTTTTGGTGATTACCCAATCGTTCTTCACGGTTCTTCTTCTGTTCCTGCTGATTTCGTTGCTAAATGTAATAAATTTGGTGGTAACTTACCAAACGCTCAAGGTGTTCCAGAAGATATGTTAGCATATGCTTCTAAACATGGTGTTGCTAAAATTAATATCGATACAGACTTAAGATTAGCAATGACTTCTACAATCAGAGAATTTTTTGTTGAACATCCTGAAAAATTTGACCCACGTGAATATATGGGACCAGGAAGAACAGCTGTAAAAGAAATGGTTAAACATAAAATGACTAACGTTTTAGGAACAGCTGGTCACGCACAAGACTAATTTTGAAATAAAACTAATTATATTAAGAAGCAGAATAATTTTATAATTATTCTGCTTCTTTTTTGTTTTAAATATTAAAAAAACTATCATATAAGAAATAATTTTATTTTCTTCTTAAAAGTCATTATAAAATTTAAAAAACTAGCAAAAAAAATATTTATATGTTTTCTAGTATTGTAATTTATATGTGTTAAATGAGGTTATATTATGCAAATTCAAAAAATTAGTTTTTCTGCTCCAAGTTTTGGAAAAGCACAAAATGTTGTTCCAAAGACGAAAGAAGAAGTGGCATACGATACAATGTATGATTATTTCGTTAAATATTATAGTGATTGTGACCCAGATTATGGTGAAATGGATGATCCAAACGCAGTAAGAAATTTAATGACTAAGTATAAAAATCTTGCAGAAAAAGCAAGTGAAGCTGCTCAAGAATATTGTGCTTCTAATGTTGGCTCTAGTTCTACAAGTGATGATTTTGATGTTGATAGATGTTTTGACGTTGTAGTTTAATATATTAACAGAATTTGAATTTCAAAAGTGGTAATAAATTCTATTACCACTTTTTGTATGATTTAATATAATATTATTTTATATACAATCAAGAATATAAATATATTTGAGGTAGATTATGTTGAAATATTTTAGAGGTTCGTTTTTGGTAACCATAGTGGGTGTAATACTTGCTTATTTTTGGGCAGAACACTCTCACTCAGGTACTGGTTTTGTTAATTTATTTATCGTAGCCTTTTTATCAATATTAGAAGTAACATTGTCGTTTGATAATGCTGTTATTAACGCTATGAAGTTAGAAAAAATGAATGAAAAATGGCGTCATAGATTTTTAACTTGGGGTATTGCGATAGCAGTATTTGGTATGAGATTTTTATTCCCAATTTTAGTTGTTGCAGCTTTTGCAGGTGTATCTATTGTGGGCGTTGCGAAAATGGCAGTATATGATGTTGATAAATATGCTCATTATTTGCACCAAGTGCATGCTCCACTTGTAACCTTCGGTGGTGCTTTCTTATTAATGATTTTCTTGACTTATTTCTTCAATGATAAAAAAGAATGTCATTGGATTGGATGTATTGAAAAACCTCTTCAAAAATTAAATTGTGTAAAATATATTGATGTGGTTGTTTCTTTAGTTGCATTGATGATTTTACAAAATTTTATTCCAGAAGAACAAAAGGTAGCTGTTTTAATGGCAGGTTTTACAGGTATTGTTTTATATCTAGTTATTGATAGTATTAGTAACCTTTTAGAAATGATTGCAGAAAGAAAAGCTGCCTTAATGGGTGGAACAGCTAAACTTGGTTTTATTGGCTTTTTATATTTAGAATTAATTGATGCATCATTTTCTTTAGATGGAGTACTTGGTGCTTTTGCTATTAGTAAAGATATTATTATTATTTCAATTGGGTTAGCAATTGGCGCTATGTTTGTTCGTTCATTAACTATTTTTATGGTTGATATGAAAACCTTAAAACAATATTTGTATCTTGAACACGGTGCACATTGGGCAATTGGTTTCTTGGCTATTATTATGTATATAAGTACAAGGATAGAAGTATCAGAGATAATAACTGGTGGAGTTGGTCTTGTTATTGTTACAACAGCATTTATAACTTCGATTTTACATAATAAAAAACAGTTAAAAGAGCAAGTAAAAGAAATCGTTGAAAATAAATAAAACAAAGGGCTTTAGATAGATAGAAGCCCTTTTTATTGATAAATGATTTTTTTGATTGTAAAATATCATCAAACGGTTAGTAAAAGGAGTTCTAATTATGAATTTAATGGAAGGTAAAAGAGGCGTTATATTTGGCGTTTCTAATACTCATGGTATAGCATATGGTATAGCCAAACAATTATATGATGCGGGTGCTGAAATAGCTTTCACATACGCTGGTGAAGTTATGGAAAAAAGAGTTCGTCCTATTGCTGAAGGTATGAATGCAAAAGTTATTATGTCTTGTGATGTTACAAAAGAAGATGAAGTTAAAGCTGTTTTTGATGCAGTAGAAAAAGAATATGGAAAAATTGATTTTGTTGTTCACGCTGTTGCATTCGCAAAAAGAGAAGATTTAACTGGTGAATTTATTAATACATCTAAAGAAGGCTGGGATATAGCAATGGGCGTTAGTGCTTATTCATTAGTTACATTAGCTAGAAATGCTCAACCAATTATGAACGAAGGTGGTTCTATTTTAGCTTTAACATATCTTGGTGGAGAGAAGGTTGTTCCAAGTTACAATGTAATGGGTGTTGCTAAGGCTGCATTAGAATCTGCTTCTAGATATTTAGCTGATAATTTAGGTAAATATGGTATTAGAGTTAATTGTATTTCTGCTGGTGCTGTTAAAACACTTGCTGCAAGTGGTATTGATGGTTTTGGTAAAATGTTAAAAGCTGCTGTATTAAAAGCACCTCTAAAAAGAAATGTATCTTTAGAAGATGTTGGAAAAACTGGTTTGTATTTATTATCAGATTTATCATCAGGAGTAACTGGTGAAGTTATTCACGTTGATTGTGGTTGTCATTGTGTATATACATCATCTGATGAAATGGAAATGCTTACAAAATAGTTTATGATAAGTAATAAAAAAGAGGAGAAAAATCTCCTCTTTTTTTAGGTTTGAATTTTTAAAAAAAATGGTATTATAGAAAAGTTAGGCAATGAAAAGGATATTAAATTATGAATTTATTTATATTAATAGCTGTTATTGTAGTTGTTGTTATGTATTCTTATTATGCAACTGTAATTAGAAATAAAAATACTGCATTAGAGGCTTTATCTGGAATTGATGTTCAATTAAGAAAAAGATATGATTTAATACCGAATGTTCTTACAATTGCTAAAAAATTTATGGAACATGAAACAGAATTATTTGAAAAAATTACACAATTAAGAATGCAAGCTAGTAATGCAATGCTTGGTTCTAAAGAAAAATTCCAAGCTGAAGCTCAATTAGATGTGCAATTAAAAAATTTAATGTTAAATGTAGAAAATTATCCAGCGTTGAAATCTGATGCTACAATGACACAAGCTATGAAAACTTATAATGAAGTTGAAGAAAATATTGCAGCTGCAAGAAGATTCTACAATTCATCTGTTAAAATCTTAAAAAATTCAATTGAAATATTTCCTGGTACATTATTTGCTTCTTTTGCTGGTGAAGCTGCGAATTTGAGTTATTTTGAAACTGATGTTCAAAGTAAGCAACCAATTGATGCTAGTAAATTTCTATAAGGTTTGATGAATGGATAAACGCTATATTGATATCCAAAAGAAGGCATTTTCTTCTGAATTCTATGAGTTTTGCAGAAAAAAAATCAAAGTTAGTATGCAATCGATTGAAAAAGAAAGAAAATATGTACTAAATTTAATTATTGCTATTCTTTCTATTTCTGTAATTGTATTTGCAACAATTGTTGTTTTAAATTTATCTTCTTTTAAAAATATAAATTCCCATGATATGGAAAATATTTTAACCTTTGTAGTTTTATATTGGGGCTTTGTAATAGCTATTTGTTCTTTTATTGTTAAACAATTTAAAAAAAAGGCAAAGAAGGCTATTTTGCCTAAAATATTATCTTTTATTGGTGAATTTGAGATTGTAGAAGATTCTTATCATCCAACCGCATTGAATTCTTATGTATCAACACTAATGTTATTTGATAATTATAATCGTTTTAGTTGTGATGATTCTTTAGGCGGATATTATAATGGCTTATACGTTCATATTGATGAGATTAGATTAAAGAGGGTTACCGGTTCTGGAAAAAATAGACATACTGAAAAAATTTTTGATGGTTTGCTTATTCGTTTTAAATCTTTTAAAAAGTTTTCAAGCAAAACTGTAATTAAATTAAATGGTTGTTTTGATTTTTTATCAAAACAAAAAGTTAATTTAGAAGACCCAGAATTTGAAAAAGTTTATGATGTGTATTCGTATGATCAGATAGAAGCAAGATATTTGATAACACCTGCTTTTATGCAAAGGTTATTGGAATTAAGAAATAAAAAGATTGGCTCTGGCATTGTTGTTTCTTTTGAAAATGGCATGGTACATATTGGTGTTTCTTCATCTAAAGATTGGTTCGAAGTTCCATTGCTTGAATCAGCGACAAATATTGCGAATTATAGAGCTATATTACTAGAAATTGTTAGTATTCTTTCAATTATAGATATTATGAAATTTGATGAAAATATAGGAATGTAATATGTCTGAAAATTTTAATTCTTATTATTATGAGTATAGAGAAAAATTTTTAAACAGGTATTCTGATGAAAAATATTCTCAAATGTATCCTGATTTGTTTTCTGAAGAATTTGCGAATTATTGTGTTGAAGAAATTTTCCCTATTATTGAAGAAACAGCAAAGCTTAATAATAATGAAGCAGAAAAAAGGTTTTCTAGAAATATTTCTATATTGTTTTCTATTGCTGCATTTATTGGTTTTATTTGTTTCCCTATTATTATATTTTCTTCTGTTATTCTTAAGACAGAAGTCTTTCTTCCTTATATTCCTTTCATATTTATTTCTTTTGCGGCTTCTATTATTTTAATTTTCTTTTATGGAGTTAGTGATACATTTTCTTTTGCAGTTGCCGAGAAACGTATTAATAATATAAAAAAGAAGAAAATTTTTCCTAAATTATTTTCGTTATTTTCTCATTGTGAATATGTTTCTTCTGAAAAACAAATTTTTGAAATGAAAAACTATATGAAAAATTTATCTCTTCTTGTTAATAGAGGTGGTTTTTATCCTGATACTTTTGAAGATTTTTTTCATTTAAAGTATAAAGGTTTAGACATTGATTTATGTGAATTTATCTTAAGTGGAGTTTCTGTAACTCTTTATACTTCTAATAAAAATGTTATAAGAAAAGGGTGTAATTCTTTATTTTATCGAATTCCATTGGAAATTAGTTCTAATGCTGAAATATTTATTAGAAAAAGAATGTATAGTAAAACAAAAATAAAAGGATGTGAAGAAATTGCTGTTCTAGAAAGTAAGGAATTTAATGATTTATATGTAGTAGAAACTACTAATCAAATTGATTTAAGGCTTTTCCTTACTCCTTCTTTTATGGAACGTTTAATAACTTTTTCTAAAGAATATCCAAATTATGAATTTGCTTTGTCTTTTGAAAAAGGATATATGAATGTTCATTTTTCTGCAAGTGAGTTTGATTTGTTTGAAATAAATGGTATTGAAAAAGATGACAAAGAAACACGCATTAAAAAATTGATATTTGCAATGATTGATTTGCAAGAACATTTAATGCTTGTAGATATTTTATCACCAGAAGATATTATTTCTTATTAAACTAAAGGTGCGTGTTGATTGTAAAATTCTTCAAATCTATCTTCTAAAATACTTTGTCTCATATCATGGATGAATTTTAGTAAGAATCTAGTATTGTGGATAGATAAAAGAATTTGTGCGTTAGATTCTCCCATTTTATAAAGATGTCTGATGTATGCTTTTGAATGATTTTGACAAGCATAACAGTCACATTTTTCATCAAGTGGTGAAGCATCTTTTTCAAATTGTTTATTTTTAATATTTCTTTTACCTTCGTATGTGAAGAAGGAACCATGTCTTGCGTTTCTTGTAGAAAGTACGCAATCGAACATATCAACGCCATATTTTACACCATTTAATAAGTCAATAGGCGTTCCAACTCCCATTAAATAACGAGGTTTATTATGTGGTAACAATGGTGCTGTAAGTTCAACAAAGTGGTTTTTAACATCAGTAGGCTCTCCTACGCTAACACCACCAATTGCATATCCAACGGCGTCATATTGAGAAACTTCTTTTGCGCATTTTATTCTTAAATCATCAAAGAAAGCACCTTGACAGATAGGGAATAAAGCTTGGTCTTCTCGTGTATGTGCTTTAAAACATCTTTCTAACCAGCGGTGAGTTCTATCCATAGCTTTAACAGCTTCTTCGTAAGTACAAGGATATGGTGCACATTGATCAAATGCCATTGCTATATCAGGACCTAAATCTTGTTGGATTTCCATTGAAATCTCTGGGTTGATATAGTAATTGTCACCGGTTTTAGGGTCTTTAAATTTTACGCCATCTTCTGTAATATTATTCAAATGAGCCAAACTAAAAACTTGAAAACCACCAGAATCTGTCAAAATTGGTTTATCCCAATTCATCCATTTATGAAGTCCTCCAAATTCTTTTATCAATTTGTTTCCTGGTCTTAAAAATAGGTGGAAAGAGTTTGATAAAATTATTTGTGCTTGAGTCTCTTTTAAATGGTGCATTGTCAGCATTTTAACAGCACTATGTGTCCCAACTGGCATAAATATTGGTGTTTCAATATCACCGTGTGGAGTGTGCAGTATTCCTGCTCTTGCTTTTGTTTTTTTGTCTTCTTTTAAAAGCTCAAATGAAAAATATTTATTTCTCATCATCCATAATCTTTTCTAATGTTGTTGTCCAATTAGGGCAAAGTTCTTCATCTTTAAAATAGATAGAAATTTCTCTTTGTGCACTTTCAAGACAGTCTGAACCGTGAATAATATTGAATTCTTTACAGATAGCATAATCAAATCTAATTGTGCCAGCTTCAGCTTCTTCTGGTCTTGTTGCACCCATCATTCTTCTTGATACAGCAATTACATTGTCTCCTTCAACAACCATTGCAACAATTGGTCCTGATGTAATATATCTAATCAAACGAGGATAAAATGGTTTTCCTTTGTGTTCAGCATAGTGTTTTTCTGCTAATTCTAAGGTTGGAAGAAGCATTTTTAAACCGATAATCTTGTATCCTTTTTCTTCAAATCTTGAAATTATTTTGCCTATTAAATTTCTTTTTACGCCGTCTGGTTTAACTGCTATAAATGTTCTCTCTAACATTTTTAATCTCCCTTTTAACCTATATAATTTATTAATTACAGCATAAATTTGCTTTTTTTTCAATTATATTGTTCTTTTTAGTTAATTTGATATAATTTATAATAGTTACATTGGGCTTTGTAAGATGAATAAAGAAGAAATTGTAAAATTAATTGAGCAAGAAAATTATGAACAGGCTAAATCTATAATTATGGAAAATTATAGTGAAGCTGAAAATGATGTTGAACTGCAAAAACACTTAGGTCTTTGTAATGTTAATTTGGGCTGTAAGGATGAGGCACAAAAAAACTTTGAATTTTTAATTGCTAATAATTATGAAGATGCACTTTCTTTATATTATTTGGCCGTAATTTATCTAGAACAAGAAAAATTAAGCAAATCAGAAGAATTGTTGTTAAAGGTTCTTCAATTGCGTGATGAATATCTTAACGCATATAAAACTTTGTCTATTTGTTTGATGAAACAATTTAAATATGATGAAGTTTTAAAATATGCAGAAAAAATGCTTTTCTTAGATTCTGAAGATGTTCAAATTTATGATATTTTAGCAACAGCTTCTTTGGAAAGTGGCAAACCTGATATGGCTCTTCAATATTTGCTTGAGACCTTAAAACTTGAACCGAATGAGTCTAAATATCACAATAAATTAGGTGTAGTTTATTTTACAAAGGGTGATTTGGATAATGCTGTAAAATGTTATGAAAAGGCATATTCTCTAAATAGCGAAGACCAATCTTTATTGTATAACATAGGTATGGTTAATTTTTCAAAAGAAGATTTTGCAGGTGCGGTTCAATTTTTAGAAAAAGCATTGGAAAAAGAAAGAAAAATTAATTATTTGCTTCCTTGTGCTATTTCTTACTTGAAGTTGATGAAATATGAGCAGGCTGTTCCATTATTTGAAGAATTAGTTTCTCGTGACCCATCTAAAGAAACTCATAAATATAATTTGGCTTGTGCTTTAGAAGGTTTGGGAAAATTAGATGAGGCTTCTAAAATAATTGAAAAACTTTTAACTTTTAATATGAATTCTGTTCAATTAAAATTGCATTTGGCTTCACTATATTCAAGACGCGGTTTTATTGATTCAGCAAAAGCTTTGTATTTTGAACTTATTCAATCTGGTGTTGGCAAAAAAGATATTTTATATCAATATGCTGTTTTGTGTGCTAAATCAAATGATACTGATAAAGCTGAAGAAATCTATAAACAATTGATAAATACTCATCCTGATTTTGTTTTAGCATATAAGGATTTGGCTATTATTTATATGCAAAGAAAATTCTTTGATAGAGCTACAGATTTATTCTTAAAGGCTTTAAAAATAGAACCAGATAATATAAATCTTATTTTTGAATATGCAAATTATAATTTTTTAATGTCTGATTTTGAAATGGCAAAAAAATATTATAATAAACTTTTAAAGATGGAATATTTGCCTGCTTTTATGCTTGTTAGTATTGCTTTAAACTATATTGCTAAAAATATGATTAAACAGGCTAAAGAAGTATTGTTGAGAGCATTCAAACAAGAACCTAGAAATCTTCAAGTTTTGTTTCATTTAGGTGAAGTTTTTTATCTTGAAAAAAATTATGAAAATGCAAAACAATTTTTAGAGGAAGTTTATAATTTCAATCCAAATGTTGAAGTTGCAAATTTATTAGCTCAAATTAATTATGAAATGGGTGAGTATTCAACGGCTGAAACTTTATTCGGTTTGGTAAAATTGTCTGTTCCAAATAACATTTCTGTTATTTTGAATTTGGCAAAATGTAGAAAAGCATTAGGTGACAAGACTGGCGCTAAATTTTATATAGAAGAAATTATGAAAATTTTCCCAGAGCATGAAGAAGCGCAAGAAATGTTGGCAGAATTAGAAAAAGATGAAAAATAATGAAAAGGAAAAATTTTTTAATAGAAATATAAGTTAAAAGCATATCGTTCAACTCTTCCAGCTATTACCCATGTTAATTATTCTGCAAGAATTCAAACTGTGTCTAAAGCAGTTAATCCAAGATATTGGAATATAATTAATGAATTTAAAAAATTAACTGATTGTAGTGTTGTAGTGAATACTTCTTTTAATATTCGTGGTGAACCAATTGTTAATACGCCAGAAAATGCTTATAAATGCTTTATGTATACTGATTTGGATGTTTTAGTATTGGAAAATTTTGTCTTGTTAAAAGAAGAACAACATAAAATTGATGGTATAGAGCAATATCAACAACAGTTTACATTAGATTAACATTCGTTGTTAAGCATGCCTAAATCTATTAAAATATAGTAATAGATTTGGGGAATTTTGTATGCAGGATAAGAGTTTTATATTAATTGATGGTCACGCACTAGCGTATAGATACTTTTTTGCGTTAGAAAGAACTGGCATGAAAACATCTGATAACCAACCAACTTGGGCGGTTTTTGGGTTTTTTAAAGCTCTTTTTGATTTATTGCAAAATTCATCAATTAAGCCTGATTCTATTGCAGTTACTTTTGATGTTTCAAGACAAACTTATAGAACTGAAATGTATAGTGAATATAAGGCTAATCGTGAGAGTATGCCTGATACTTTAAGAAGTCAAATTCAATTAATTGTTGAAGGTTTGCAAGCTTTAAATATTCCGATTTTAACAAAAGAAGGTTATGAAGCTGATGATGTTATTGGAACAATTGCAACAAAAGCAAAGCAAAAACAACATAAAACATACATATTAACAGGTGATAGAGATTCTTTTCAATTAGTTGATAGAGAAGGGTTTATTAAAGTTATTATGCCTTCAAAAGGTGAACTAGTTGAATTTGATTGGTATAAAGTTTATGACAAAATGGGAGTTTACCCATATCAAATTATTGATTATAAAGCATTGAGTGGTGATACATCAGATAATATTCCAGGTATTAAAGGTATTGGCGATAAAACCGCTTGTAAGTTGTTATCAAGGTTTGATAAGTTAGATCAAATTTATGAACATATTGATGAAGTAAGTGAAAAAGCTTTAAATAAAAAATTAACAGAAGGTAAAGATGTAGCTTATTTGAGTAAAGAATTAGCTACTATTCAGCGCAATCTAGATATAGAATTTGATTTTGATTGTGCAAAATTGGAAATGCCAAATTATGATGCAGTAATTGAATTTTTCAAAAAAAATCAGTTTTATAATTTCTTAAAAAATTCTGATAATATTTTAAAACCTTTTAAAATAGGGTCATTGAGTGCAAAGGTTGCGCCAGATTGTGCTAATAATGTTGAAGTATCACAAACTGGTCAAATGCAATTGGGACTTGGAATTGGTGATATGCTTGTTAGCTCATCACACAAAGAATACAACCACGAAAAAAATATAGTAGATACACAAGATAAATTAGATGATTTAGTTATTGAATTAGAAAAACAAACAATCTTTTCAGTTGATGTTGAAACAACAGGTATAAATCCATTGGAATGTGATTTAGTTGGTATTTCAATTGCATATTGTGAGCAAATTCAAGCAAAAAATAATAAAGTTAAAATAGATAATTCTAAAAATGATTTGGTTAAATCATATTACATTCCTGTTTTTCATTTAGTTGGGCAACAATTAGATATTGATATTGTAAGTGAAAAATTGGCGCCTATTTTTGCTGATGAAACTATAGCAAAGACATTTCAAAATGCTAAATTTGATTGCCAAGTTTTAAAACGACATAATATGCCATTAAAAAATGTGATTTTTGATACTATGTTAGCTAGCTATATTAAAGATTCATCAAGAAAACATGGCTTAAAACAGCAGGCTAGTGATTATCTTGATTACATTATGGTTGAGTATGAAGAGTTGCTAAAAAATAGTTCATCATCTTTGACAATTGAAACTGTTTCAATAGAAGAAGCTGGTTCTTATGCTTGTGATGATGCTTTCGCTACTTTGTTATTAACAAAATACTGGCAAGAAAATTTAGATGAAAAAGAATTAGATTTACTTTATAACATTGAAGTTCCATTGTCATTGGTTTTAATGAAAATGGAAGAAAACGGTGCAAGCATTGATGTTGATTATCTAAGTGTTATTGAAAAAGAAATTAACGAAAAATTAGATGTTGTAGAAAATAAAATTTATGAAGCAGTTGGTGAAAGATTTAATATTAATTCTCCAAAACAAGTAGGTGATATGTTGTTTGGGAAAATGAATTTGAAAGCTAAAGGCATGAAATCTAAAACTGGTTTTTCTACAAATGCAAAAGTTTTAGAAACTCTAGCAGAAGAACATCAAGTAGCCAAAGATATTTTAGAACAAAGACATTTAGCTAAATTAAAAAGTACTTATGTTGAGACATTACCTGAATTGATTAGTGTTGCAGATGGCAGAATTCATGCTAGTTTTAATCAAACTATTACAACAACAGGTAGATTATCATCTTCTAACCCAAACTTGCAGAATATTCCTGCTAGAAGTGAATTAGGAAATCGTATTAGAGGTGCTTTTGTTGCTCAAGATAAAAATAATTTAATTATTTCAGCCGATTATTCGCAAATCGAATTAAGATTGTTGGCTCATATTTCAAGAGATGATAATTTAATTGAAGCTTTTTGTAATGATGAAGATGTACATAGTGCAACTGCTAGTAAGGTTTTTGATGTTCCAATAGAACAAGTAACAAAAGATATGCGTTCAAAAGCAAAAGCTGTAAATTTTGGTATCGTTTATGGTCAATCTCGTTATGGGTTAGCTTCAAGTCTTGGTATTTCTCCTTATGAAGCGCAAGATTTTATTGATAGATATTTTGCAACTTATCCTGATGTAAAAAAATATATGGATGATACTATTAAATTTGCATATGCACATGGTTATGTTGAGACTTTATATGGAAGAAAACGTTATTTGAGTTCTGGTCTATTAAGTACCAATGGTAAAATCCAAGAAGCAGCACAAAGGGCAGCTATTAATGCTCCAATTCAAGGAACAGCTGCAGATGTTATGAAACTTGCAATGGTAAGGCTTCAAAATGACTTTGAGAAAAATAACATTAATTCTAAAATAATCATACAAGTGCATGATGAACTTGTTATTGAAACAGTTGATACTGAAATAGAAGAAGTTAAACAACTTGTTCAAAGTGCTATGGAATTAAATCAACCATTCTTAGTGCCATTAAAGGTTGATATTTATGCAGGTAAATCTTGGATGGAAAATTAATGAAAAAAATATTTGTTTCGTTATTTATATTATCTTTGTTTTATATGGTTCAACCAGTTTTTGCTCAAGAAGTAGTTGCGCCTGCAAATAAACAAGTTGTTAATAATGTGGATTTTTCAAAATCATATAAAACTAATTCTGAAAATTTACTTTATTTGCTATTAGCAGCTATTAATGAACATAATTATTTAATTGAAGAAATCCAATTTAAAACAGGAAGTGTATTATTTAAAGCATATACAAAAGAATTTATAGCATCAGTTTCTGCACAAGATGGATATAATTCTTTTGTGAAAATTATTCCAGCTGATAATAATTATAATTTTTCACCAGCTTTGATTGAAAAATTACATTCGTATATTGAACTAAATAATAATATTAGTTTTCAAAAAATATTATAAAAAAAGAGGCTTAAAACCTCTTTTTTTTTAAGCATTTATTGTTTGTTGTGGAATATGTAAGGCTATATTATCAAGTCCTAACATACTTTCTAGCACTCCTTCTGAATAAGTTGGATGAGCAAAAATTACTTCTTGAATATCTTTATATGATAGCTTGTTTGCCATTGCAATTGCTATTTGTTGAATCATTGCACTGGCTTCTTCAGAAATAATATGAGCACCTAAAATCTCATCTTCTGTTGCTAAAATTTTGATAAATCCTTCAATTTTATCTTCTGCATAAGCTTTTCCTAATGCAGATATAGGGAAGAAGGATTTTTTATATTCAATATTTTTTTCTTTTAATTCTTGTTCTGTTTTACCAATTTGAGCAATTTCTGGTGTTCCATAAATTACTGCAGGTACTAAGTTTTTATCGAAATGAATTTCTTTTCCAGTTGTTATGTATTCAATTACTTCTTCAGCTTGTTTCATTGCGCTATGAGCTAGCATTGAAATTCTATTTGTATCGCCTATTGCAAAAATGTTTTTATCTTTTGTTTGGAAGTTAGAATTTACTTCAATAGTATCTGTTTTTCTTCCTGCGCCAAGTAAAACTTTATCTACTTCAATCGTTTTTCCATTAGATAGTGTAACTATGTTGCCATTTATTGATTCAATGGTTGTTTGTGTATAAAATTCAATTCTACTTTTTTTAAATAGCCTTACAACTCTTTCTGATATTTCATAATCTGCTGTTGGAATTAATTGGTTCATCATTTCAACAACAATAACTTTAACTCCTAATGATGATAAAATTCTTGCCCATTCAATACCAATAGCGCCAGAACCTACTATTAAAATGCTATTTGGTAATTCTGTTGTATTTAAAATATCATCAGAAGTCATGATTAAATCTTTTGAATATTCTCCATTAAAGTTTATTAAATTTGGTTTTGAACCAGTTGCAATAATGATGTTTTTAACTTCATAATCATTTATTTTATTAGGTGCAGTGATTTTTGCTTCTTCTTCTACAATTGTTATCCCATAACTTTTTATTAATGTAGAAAGAGATTTTCTAATTTTTTCTGAAACAGTTTTTTGTCTTTCTTGAATTTTATTAAAATCAAAAGATACATTTTCTACATTAATTCCAAGTTTTGAGCTACTTTTAAGTTCATTTAAAATTTTGCAAGAATGTAGAATTGTTTTTGTAGGAATACATCCTTTATTTAAGCAGGTTCCACCAACATGTTCTTTTTCAAAAAGAATAACTTTTAAACCTCTTTGGCTTGCTCTTATTGCTGCTGTGTATCCAGCTGGTCCAGCTCCAATAATTCCTACATCAAACATAAATAATCTCCTTTTTCTAAAATTATACAATAATAAAATCAAGTAAACACTTGCTTTTTAAGGAATTATTTTAAGAAATGTAACGAAAATAAGAAAAAATTAAAGAAATTACTAAAGTTATTTTTTTAATTGCCGAAATGTATATTTGTAAGGTTAATACAATTCCCAAAATAAATGTAAAAGATGTAGTTGTTCTCAAAGGATTCCCTGTTATGAAACTTTTAAGTAAGATAGTTGTGCTTTTTTGCGCGTTAATTTTTGTGTGCATTTCAAATGTTGCAGTTGCAGCAGACTTTTCAATGAGTACAAAACAACCTGTATTGGTTGAAGCTTTAAATAGATTAGCTGCAATGAACAATACAAAAGTTTTAAATGTTATCCAAGGACAAAATTCTACAAATAAACCTATTAAAATAATGTTCAGAAATTTAGAAGTTATGGGTTATGGTACATGTGAAGCTGTTACAGCTAAAACAGCTAATGGTGGTTTAGTTATTTTAATTAGTGCAAACTACAAAACAGCTCCTGTTGAAGCAATCGCTTGTTTAATTGCTCACGAAAGTGTTCACCACCAAAATACAAAAACATACGAAGAAGAAGTTCAAGCTTGGACAACTGAAGTTCAAACATGGATGAGCTTCACTTCTCAAAACCCTTCTTTAAAAGTAAGCGATTCTAGATTAGTAAAAAGATTAAATTATTTATCAAAATTATATGTTAAAGATGGCAACCAAATGACAACAATCGAAGGTTTAATTGCTAACAACCCAGCATATGCATCTTTAAAAAGAGCTTAATTAATTCTTACATTCATAACACATTCCTTACAGTTGAATTCAACAAGGTATTCCTTGTTGAATTCGTCTATTAAAACGAATGGTTCAGCGTATTTTTTTATCGGGTTTTGTTTTGGACATAAACCTAGTTGATTTTTAATGCAATATTTAGATGTCATTACTTCTTTATCTTTTACATTTGATTGAGTTTCAAGTGCCATTTCTTGCACAATACATCCTCTTGATTTATAAAAGTGAAGAGCCTTTTCATTATAGATATTTGCTTTATAATCAAGAGTTTCTGTTGGATATTCTGTTTTTATAAGTGGTGTTGTTCTATAACAATATTTATAGTTTTTTCTTCTTATTTTTCTTAATTGTGAAAGTAAAATTCTCCTGATTTCATTTATTTTAGAAACTTTTATAAATGGAATTTTTTTAAGTTTAATATCTGCTTTTGTAATTTTAAATTCAGTATCGCCAGCTTTAGAAAGTTGTACTTCTAAAGTATTTATAGCTTTTTCTTTATTTATAGCTAAATCAAAGGTTTTATTAATTAAATGTGTCGCTGTATTACCTTCTTCATCTGTTAAAAAGAACATATAATATTGTTTTGTTTCTCTAACTTTTATTGTTGTTGAAAGCTTTCTTGTAATATTTGTATTTTTAATTTTGTTGTCGAAATCTTTATTAAAGTTTCTATATATTTTTATTCCTTCTTTTATTCCTTTAATATCAGCAGGGAAAACAATATTGCCTTCTGTTTTATTTATATTTGTGCCTTGAAGTTCTTTGTTTTCATTAAAAAAGCAAATACCATCGCCATTATTTAAAATATTTGTGTTTAGCGAAAAGAAGTTCTTTTTTACACTTTGTACAACACCAATAAATTCACCAATAGAAGAATTGTAATTAACTGAGCCGATATCTTTTTTCTTTTCATCTAGGTAAAAATTTGTATAACCTCTGTTAAAGGTTTTATCTAAATTAGGTTCAAATTCATATGTAGATGAGCCACAAGATGATTTCTTTAGCCCATAGTTATTTAAAATTTTATCTAAAGCTTGTCGATAGTATGTAGTTGTATTTACAACATAGGCTTCATTTTTTAGCCTGCCTTCTATTTTAAAAGAGGTTATTCCTGCCAAAATTAAGTCTTCTAATCTATCAGATAAATTTAAGTCTTTTAGGCTAAGTATAAACTTATCTTTTAAAATATATTTTCCTTCGGCATCTTTTAGAGAATATTTTTTTCTACAAGGTTGAGCGCATTCCCCTCTGTTTGCACTTCTTCCTCCGATAGAGTGGCTTAAATAACATTGTCCGCTATATGACATACATAAGGCACCATGCACAAAACATTCAAGCTCTATATTTGTATTTTTACGGGTTTCTTTGATTTCTCTTAAACTGATTTCTCTAGGTAAAATTACCCTTTTAAAACCTGTTTTTTCTAAAAATTTGATTTTTTCTAGAGTGTTATTATGGCATTGAGTGCTTGCTATAATTGGAATTGGAGGAAGTTTTAATTCTAAAATTCCCATATCTTGAATAATAATTCCATCAGCTTTAATTGTATATAAATGCCAAATTAATCTTTCAACTTTTTTTAGTTCTTCATCTTTTAAAATAGTGTTGATTGTAATATAAACTTTAACACGGTATTGATGCGCAAATTCAATGATTTCAATAATATCCTTCATTGAATTTCCAGCTTGAACTCTTGCACCAAAACGAGAATAACCAATATAAATAGCATCAGCACCTGCTTTTATGGCTTTGATTGCTATTTCCTTGTTATTCGCTGGAACTAAAAGCTCAAATTCTGAAGCTTTCAAGTCTGTTTTTAATTCCTTGTTTGATTTCAAGAGCATCAACCCCTAATTTACTTAATGCTTTCATTGCTACAGAATCAGGTTGATTGCAAATAGCAATCAATAAATCATCTGCAGTTGTTCTGTTTTTGTTTTGCGCTTTTGCTATATTCCACGCTTCTTCTAGGATTAATTTTGCTCTTTGGCTAAATGTAATTTCTGCATTTGCGTAGTCATCATTTGTACCGATTAATTCTTCGATGACTTCTCTTGCGTCTTTTACGATAACACCTAAATCTCTTAAAACATCAGCTGCTATACTATTAGCTTCTAAAACTATTCCTAAAAGTATAAGTTCACTACCTACAACACTATTGCCAATCCTTCTAGCTTCTTGTTTCGCTAGTCGTAGAATGTATAGCGTTTCATTCTTTTGTTTTTCAATAGGTTGTAAGATTTTTTCTTCTAGTAAGTATTCATTAACATTTAGTTCTTTTAAAATGTTATATGCAATACCTTTTTTTGATTTTAAGATGCCTAATATGATGTGTTCTGGAAGAATAGAAGCATTTCCTTCTTCTCGAACAATATCTAGTGCCATCATTAATGTTTTTAAGGCATTAGGTGTAAATATAATTTGTTTATCTTCGTATTCTGCTTGTCTTGAAGATAATTCGTTTAATTTTGATGTAAAGCTATCAGCTGTAATACCAAAATCTGATAGTGTTTTATATAGTTCAGAATTTTCTTCTACATCTTCTAGAATTGATTGCATAATTTGCTCTGTACCTAGAATTTCATAGCTTGAAGTCGATAATTTTGCAATAGCTTTGTCAAAAATCTTTCTGCTATCAGAACTTTCGATTAATGAAATTATGTTTTCTGCTTTATCAACACGTCTTCTTTTTTCAATAGCTTCTGGATGTTTGATTTTTTTAGGCTTATGTGCAGATAAAACATTGTAAAACATTGTTTTTAGTTTTTCTACATCTATGCCTTTTTCTTTTAAAACATTTGTTAATTCTAGTTTTGGGTAATCCCAAATGGCTAAAAATAAGTGTTCTTGTTTTACATATGAATTTCCTAAAATGCGTGCAATTTCTAATGTTTTTTCAAAAATATCTTTAGATGAATCACTAAAAGTAACAAATTCAACTGGTTTAATAACTGCACGTTTATTTAATAAGACTTTTATCTCTTTTTTTAGGTCTTCTATTTCTATTTTATAGATATTAAAGGTTTTAACAATTAAACTATTTGAATCATTTAATAAAGATAGTAATAAATGTTCAGGATAGATTTTTTCGTGATTAAGTTCAATAGCGTATATTTGAGCTGATTTTACTGCTTCAATTGCTTTTTCTGTAAACTTTTCAAACAAGATATAGTCCCTTTATAATCTACATGAAAATTTTACCACATAAGCTTGGTTTTGTAATCATCAAACTATAAGTTTTTCTGAAATTGCTTTGATTACGGCTTGAACTCTATCTTCAACTTCAAGTTTTTGCAAAATACTTGCCACATGTGCTTTTACAGTATGAACACTAACGCATAAAACATTCGCTATTTCATTATTTTTCAAACCTTTTGATAAAAGATTTAAAACTTCTTGTTCTCTTTCTGTTAAATTGAATTTATTTTTATTAAATAAATTCATTATATCGTCTGAAATTTTCATTTTTAAGCAAAAATTTCCATCATTAGTTCTTCGAACATCAAGTTCTCGAATGGTAAATAAAACTCTTTCATTTTCCATAATTATTTAATTCCTACCCGTGATAATGTAATTATTACATATTAAGGTTGGAAATAATCTAACGTATTTTCGTTTTTGCTAGATTTCCAAAGATTTTTCTGTTAATGGTTGAGAAACCATAATACCTTCTCCACCAAGAATATTTACTTGTTTGCCATCTAAATATAAATATATTTTTTTATTGTTAGTATTATTTACTGCTGTTTTAATAAGTTGCATCATTCTTGAATAAATACTATCTGTTCCACCGCCATATTGGAAATCTGTACTTAAATCTATAATTACTTTATTTTTTTCATACTTTATTTTATTTAATTTTGTTGTTTTTGGAATTTCGCTATATGCTCCCATTGATTTTTCAACAAAATTAGGTCCTTTAAGTAATTCTTTAATAGCAAAAGTTAATTTATCTTCTTTTGTGTTATATTCTCTTTCAACTTTTTTGTAAATGCCATTATCATCTGAATCAAGTGCTAAAAAATAAATGTTTGCAACAGTTTTGTTTTTTGTTTCATTTGTTTGATTTGAAATATCTGTTGGTTTTTTTACTTGTTCAGTTTCTTCGTTTTTATTAGGCATTTCAATTTTAGGCATTGTACCTATTGAAGATAATAAAGAATTAATTTGTTTTCCGTATTTTTCTTCAATAAAGAAAAAAGATAGTATTATTAAAATTATTATTACTATTTTTGAAAAATTACTCATTTCTCTCACCGTAGTTTTGATTGATATTTAATATACCATTTATTTTTATTTTATCTTCAAGAATTATTGCTTTTGTTATATCTATATTGAAGAATTTCCCATTAACAGAATTGAATTCGTATGCAATTGGATTTATGTTGTTTAATAATGGGGCAAGTATATCGTTATTAATTATATTACTATTTGAGTTAAAAGTGATATTTCTTAATACAATTTTATTATTCGAAACTTCAACATTAGCCTTAAACTTAATATCAAAGGAAATAAAGCTTTTTATAGGAATTGTAAAATGTAAATAATTATCTTGAATTATAATATTAGGAGTTTGAATAATATTGTTTCTTTTTAATTCTTTTTGAAATTCATATGAGTTAATTACATTTTGAATATCAGTGTTAGTAATTTCACCTTCAAATTTAAAAGGAATATCTGTTGGGAAATAAATTTTTTTATTTTTATAAATAAAATTATTATAGTTGCAGTATGTTTCAGCAGAAAAATTGCTCATACTTAATGCGCGATATTTGAAATTGTCTGTTTTAATTTTTAAAGATTTGAATTCGCCATTTTTTAATCTTTTAAGGTTAAAAATATCTAAAACAGCGTCAATTTTTGATTTTTCTAATTCATCATTAATTTCTTTTTGAATTGCTAATTCAATTATTTTTTTAGATAAAAAGTTTATGCCAGTAACTTTATTTAAAATAGTTTCACCTTCAATTATATTTAGTGATTCAGATGGACATTTTATATTGCAATTTTCAGCATAAACATTTGGAATAAGTAATAATATTAAAATTAAAAATAATTTTTTCATAATAAAACCTTTTTTGGTTGAATAAAATCTTTATCTGCTTGCGCTAAGGCAATTACCTTGCCTTCTTTTAAGAGTAAAACTTCATTTAGAATATTATAACCATTTTTGAATTTATTGCCATTTAAAACCTTTTCAAAGTCCTTTTCTGTTAATTCTATTTTATTAAGTTTTAAAATATTTTGTGGTGCAATTAGGTTTTCAATGATATTTTCTTTTTTTAGATTTTCATTTAATTCAAGTGCTTGTGTTAAATCCATATTTGCTGAATTTGTTCTTATAAGTTCAAACATTACAGCACCACAATTTAATTCTTGACCTAAATCGTTAACTATAGAACGAATATATGTGCCTTTTGAACAAGAAATATCTAGTTTTAGAGTTTGTTTTTCGTAGTCAAAACTTATTAATTCATTTTTGTAAATGGTTATTTCTCTAGATGGAATATCATCTGGTATTTTACCATTTCTTGCTAATTCGTATAACCGTTTGCCATTGTAGTGAACAGCAGAAAATGCTGGTGGTATTTGTTTTATTGTTCCTCTAAATTTATTTAATGCTTGGTTGATTTCATCAAGAGAAATTTGTCTATAACCAGTTTCTTTAATTTCGCCTTCCGTATCATAAGTATCTGAAATTTTACCTAAATACATTCCTACTTGATAGCTTTTATCGGATGGTAGGTAATCAATTAATTTGGATGCTTTACCAATTGCGATAGGAAGAACACCACTTGCCAAAGGATCTAGCGTTCCAGCATGCCCAATTTGTTTTATACCTGTAATTTTACGCAAAACAGATATAACTTTGTGAGAAGTTATTCCAGATGGTTTATTAATATTCAGAAATCCGAACATTAAAATTAAATCTCGCCTCTTGAAATTTTGTTAATTAAATCAATAACGTGTGTTCCGCGTTCTAATGAATTATCAGGAATAAACCTTAGCTCAGGTGTTAATCTTAAGCGAATGCGTTTACCTACTTCATATCTGATTTTTGATGTATTTTCGTTAATTGCTTTAATAGTTAATTCTTTGTCTTTATCAGCAGCTAAAACAGAATAATAAACTTTAGCAAAAGAATTATCATGAGCCATTTCAACATCTGTAATAGAAACAACACCATGTATTCTAGAATCTTTTAATTCTTTTTGAATTATATCTGCAATTTCTTTCATTAAAGTTTTTCTTACACGTTCATTTCTTAAAGACATGACAACTCCAATTAAACTAATACTTGTCTTTCAATTTCTTCAGTTGTTGTAACTTTGATTATATCGCCTTCTTGAAGGTCATTAAATTTAGCAAATGAAATACCACATTCAAAGCCTGTTGCAACTTCTTTAACGTCATCTTTAAATCTCTTTAATTGGTCAATTTGACCTTTGAAAATTTCTTGTCCGTTTCTGAATACTGTTGCAGTTTTGTTTCTGCCAATTTTACCTTCAGTTACATAGCAACCTGCAATTTTTGTTGTTTTACCAACAGTAAAGATTTGTCTTACTTCTGCTTGACCTAATGCAACTTCTTTAATTTCTGGTTGAAGTAGGTTTAACATAGTTTGTTCTAAATCTTCAAGAACTTGGTAAATAATATTGTACTTTTTAATAGTTACGTTTTCTTTTTCAGCAGCAGCTTGTGCGTTTGAATCTTCTTTTACTGTAAATCCTAAAATGATAGCGTTACTTGCACTAGCTAACATAACATCAGCTTCAGAAATATCACCAACACCAACGTGTACAATTTTTGTGATGATTTCTTTTGATTCAATTTGTGCAATACCTTGTGAAACCGCTTCAGCACTACCGTGAGTATTTGCTTTAATGATTAAGTTTAATCTCTTAATTTCATCTTCGCTTCCACCAACTTGTTCATTTCTGATGTGAGCAGGTCTCATATTATCAAGTTTAGTATTTCTTTCTTTTTCTTTTCTTTCGTTGCAAATAGCACGCATTATTTTTTCGTTTTCTACTGCTTCAAAAGCGTCACCAGCTTGAGGTACTTCTGTTAAACCTAAAATTTCAACAGGAGTAGATGGACCAGCATCTTTAATTCTTTCGCCAGAATCTGAAATTAATGCTCTTACTTTACCGCAAACACTTCCAACAATTACGCAATCACCTGTATTTAAAGTACCATTTTGTACTAATAATGTTGCAACTGGACCTTTTCCTTTATCAAGTTTTGCTTCGATTACAACACCTGTTGCTCTTGCTGTTTTGTTTGCTCTTAGGTTTTGAACTTCAGCTAAAAGTAAGATATATTCTAATAATTCGTCAATACCTTTGCCTTGAAGCGCACTAACTTTAACACATATAGTATCGCCACCCCATTCTTCAGGAACTAAACCATATTCAGTTAATTGTTGCATGATTTTATCAGGGTCAGCACTTGGTTTATCAATTTTGTTAACAGCTACAATAATTGGTACTTCAGCTGCTCTTGCGTGGTTAATCGCTTCAATAGTTTGAGGCATAATTCCATCATCAGCAGCAACTACTAAAATAGCTATATCTGTAGCTTTTGCCCCTCTAGCTCTCATTTCTGTGAAAGCTTCGTGACCAGGAGTATCTACGAATACAATCTTTTTATCTTTATCGTCATCTAAATATACGCTATATGCACCGATAGATTGAGTGATACCACCAACCTCAGTAGATACAATTTTGTGTTTAGATGCTCTAATTGAGTCTAATAATGTTGTTTTACCGTGGTCAACGTGACCCATAATACTAATTACAGGTGCTCTTGTTTCAAGTAATGATTCATCAACATTTTTAATTGCATTTTGTTTTTCTTCTTTTGCAAGTTCTTCTTCCATATATGCTTCTAAATCTTCTTCAAGCACTTCAAGTTCAAAGTTTTCGCAAATTTTCTTTTGTGTTTCAACTGCAATTATTTCATTAACTGTTGTTAGAATTCCTTGCATCATTAAAAATTTAACAATTTCAGCAGGCGATTTTTGAATTTTAACAGCTAATTCGCCAACTGTAATTGGTTCATTAATTACAACTTGTTTTACTGCTTCTGTAACACCTTCGTCTTTTGATTTTTTCTTGTGTTTTTGAGAAATAGCTTTTTCTAAGCTGATTAATTCTTGTTCTTCTTCTTTATTTTTATATTGTTTCTTTTTATCTTTAGGCCCTTTTTTCTTAGAAGCATGATTTTGAGAAGATTTACCATCATAAATATCTTGTGGAATTACATGATGTTGTAATGGTTTTTTAGCAGTAAACGCTCTATCTTGTCCGCCGGCTCTTTCTTGGCGTTCTTCTCTGTTTTCTGGTCTTTCGCTACGTTCTGGTCTTGGACCTCTATCTTGTCTAAAATCAGGTCTGTTTTTATCAAATGGTTTTCTTTCTTGACCATTTCTATCAGGTCTTTCGCCTTTAATATCAGGACGACCTTGTTGTGGTCTTGGCGGGAATTTAGATGGTCTATTTTCTCTATTATCCCTTTCTCTTTGTTGTTTTTCGTTGACTTCTTGCGCACGTTGTCTATTTTGTGCAGCCATCATTTCCTGACGTCTTTTTTGACTGTTACGGTTGTTGTATTCTAATAAAGAACGGAATTGAGGAACATCTTGTTTCCCTTTATTATCTTCAGTTGTTTCTTCTGGTTGTTTTTGTTCTTTAGTTACGGAAGTTGTTGGTTGTTTAATTTCCTTTTTTTCAACAATAACAGTTGGTTTTTCTGTTTTTGTTTCTTCTTTCTTTTCAGCAGTTGAAGTTTCGCTTACAGGTGCTTTTGCCTTTTTAATAATGAAGGCTTTTGGTTTTTTTGCACTTTGTTCTGAATTTGCACCTTTATTAAAAGACGCTCTTATTTTGTCAATTTGAGCTGGTGTCAAATTGCTTGAATGTGATTTTACTTTAATATTTAGGCGTGTATCTAAATATTCAATAAAATCTTTATTGCTCATTTCGTATTCTTTAGCAAGTTCATATACTCTTTTATTTTCAACTGTCATTATTGTTTTCCGTTTTTATTTACAACCATATAATAGTTGTAACACAAATTAGTTTTTAAGTATAGTGTAGACCTCTAATTTAATGTTTTCGGGCAACTTGCACTTTAGCAAACCTTCAATTCTATTCTTTTTGAAGGCATTTTCAATACAATGTTCATTTTTACATATGTATACAGAACGACCTTCAATTTCATTATTGATATTTATTTGTGCTAAATTATTTTGATTATTTTTAGTAATTCTTATAAGTTCTTCTTTTGTTTTTTGATTTCGGCAGCTGATACATTGTCTTAAAAATTTATTGTTTTTCATTATAAAGCTAGCTCTCTTTGTTTAAAACTATTTGTAATGTTTTTTATTATATCTTCGTCTGCAATTGTTTCAATGTACTCACATAAATCATCATGTGCTTTATTCATTGTTGCGCTTTTTGTGGTGATTATGTATTTTTGATTATCTTCGCTTTCAAAGAATTCTTCTTCACAATTTTCTTGTTTATTTATTTTATTTTTATCTATTGCAATTGTGTATGAGTATTTATCGTCTAATTTAATATAATTGTAATTATCAGCAAGGCATCCATTAGCACAATCATATAAAACATTTAAGAGATTTTCGTTTAATAATGATAAGAATGCCTGTAAATCATAATATTGGAAATTATTATAGATTTCATGTACATAAAAATCATTATGTATCAGTTTAATCTTTAATCCTAAAATTCCAACATAATTATCTGTATATTTTGTTATGTCGTCTATGATTGGATAAATAACATTTTGTAATAATTTTATGTATATTTCTTCTGAAATTTTTTTTGTTGGAGCGTTTATGCTTGTGTAGTTCTTTCCAGAAATTCTTTCTAAATCTATTAAAGGAAGAGCGTTATAACCATCTGTTATAAAATAAACATATATCGGATCTTCGTTTATGTAGTTTTCAATTACAATTTTTTGGTTATTTTCTTCAAATATTTTTTGGATTTTATCTTTAGCTTTTGAGAAGCAAGTACAAATATCGTTTTCTCTTTCCATTAGCGTAAAATCATTTTCGATAACAATTGGAAAGTTTAATCGTCTTACATAATCAGTTGCTAAATTTTCTCTGTCGAAGATACCAAATCTTGGTGTTGCAATTTTAAGTTTATACATTACTTTTTTTGCAATGCTGTTAAAGAATGTAATTCTAGCAGCTTCTGAATATGGTGCAAAAATAACAAATTCTTCTTTTTTGAAAGCATCAGCAATACCGTTGATAATCGCATAATTTGATAATGCAATTGTAAATTCAATTCCATTATATTTTACAAAATCTATTATTGAAGCAATGTCATTTTCTCTTATGTTTAATGCTGTATATGTTTGTGGGTCAGAATTATCGGTTGTTGTTATATAAATATCATGTTGATTATCTTGCATTTTGATATATTTAGCAAGTAAAAGAGAATTTAAGTCTGAGCCTACAATTAATATTTTCATTTTAAATCTTTTCTTAAATCTGCTGCACCTTTTAAATATACATGTTTTATTTCATCTTGTGCAAGATTAGAATTGATAGTTATAAGAATTCTTAAACATTTTCTTAAAGAATTTTTTATTTCTAACTCGTTAAAACACATCATTGGAACATATTTCCAACTTGCAAATTCTTCGCGTGCTATTTTTGCTGGATAAATACAATCTATATCGTTTGTTAAAGTAAAAATAACATTAGAAATATCTTTTTCATCATAATTATTTTGTTTTTTTAATTCTGAAATTAGTTCAATTGTTGCTGATTTTACAGCTTCAATTGTATTTTCTTCAATAGTTATTGCACCTCTAATTCCACGTTGTTGCATTTTATTCTCCTAGCTTCATTGAAGGTTTTATTTTGTTTCCATTTGCAAAATCAAATGCATTCATTATTCCTTTGCTTTCTGGTTTTACTTTTGTGATTAAAAGAGTGCCTTCTTTTGTTATAATTTCAATTCCATTTTTATTTACATTTATAATTTCACCACAAATTCCATTTTTACACTCTGTTGAAATAACTTTTGATTCAATAATTTTTAAAAGTTTTTCATTAAAGTAAGTATAAGCAGTTGGGAAATCTACCATTGAACGAATTTGATTGTGAATATTTTTTGCGCTATTTGTCCAATCAATTAAACCATCTTGTTTATTGAATTTTTTAGCAATAGTTACACCATCACAGCATTGTTTTTGAGGAATTAATTCACCAGAATAAAGTCCTTTTAGTGTTGAACATAATAAAGATGGTGATTTATCAGAAATAATTTCTTTAAGTTCGATATTTGTCATTTCTTCTGTGATTGTAATTTCTTCTGTTTCACAAATATCGCCTGCATCAAGTTCAAGAACTGTAAGCATTGTAGTAATGCCTGTTTTACAATCTCCGTTGTAAATACATCTTTGAATAGGGTTTGCGCCTCTATATTTTGGTAATAAAGAAGCGTGCAAATTTATAGTTGAAAATTTTGGTATATCCAAAACTTCTTGAGATAAAATTTGTCCAAATGCAAAAGTTACAAAAAAATCAGGTTTTAATTCTTTTAATTTTGTAAGTAATTCTTCATCTTTGCTAATGCGTTCTGTTTGATAGCAAGGAATGTTATTTTTTATGGCACATTCTTTAACAGGTGGAGGTGTTAGTTTATTTCCTCTGCCTTTAGGTCTATCCGGTTGGGTTACAACTGCAATTACTTCAAATTCTTCATTTAATTTTTCTAAACTTTTTACTGCAATGTCGGGAGTGCCCATATAAATAATTTTAATCAACTTTTTTCTCCTCGACAGGTGGTAATTTTTGAATTTCTTCTTCTAATTCTTTTTCATCAAGTAAATAATTAGGATCAGTAGGAGAAAGTCCTTTGTCTGCTAATATTTTATCTGTTTCAAATCTGTTTC
Source organism: Cyanobacteria bacterium SIG29 (assembly GCA_015152515.1). Classification (GTDB taxonomy): domain Bacteria; phylum Cyanobacteriota; class Vampirovibrionia; order Gastranaerophilales; family Gastranaerophilaceae; genus Avigastranaerophilus. Next base: position 280,677 of record SUTV01000001.1, on the reverse strand, counting down.
TGCAGTGGTCGATAAATAACACACCATCAAGATGGTCAAATTCATGTTGAATAGCCCTTGCTAAAAGAGAACCATCTTTTGCTTCGATAATAAATGGACGACCTTTAATATCTAATGCTTTTACTTTTACATAACTGTATCTTCTTACATTAGAATATGCTTCAGGAAAACTTAAACATCCTTCGTAAGAATTAACAGCACCTTCTTTTTTAATGATTTTAGGATTTATAAATGTGATAGGGTTCATTGATTTTGCATCAATTCCTGTATCAATAACAAAAATTCTTAAATTTTCTCCAATTTGAGGTGCAGCAAGACCAACGCCATTTGTTGCATACATTGTATCGTATAGGTCATCAATTAATATTTGAACTTTTTTAGATATTTTATGTACTTCTTTTGATTTTTCTCTTAAAGATGGGGTTCCATATTTAACAACTTTTCTTACTGTCATTTACTATTCCTTATTGTTTTCACCAGTTTTTGCATATCTGTTTAATATTATCATTACTATAGATATTATAACAGCATATACGAAATATTTTGTAGTGTCATATGCCGCAATGTATGTTGCTAACCAACCCATAATTAATGAAAAAATCACTAATACAAATACGGCTTGGTTTTGTGATAATCCAAAATTTAATAATTTGTGATGGATATGCTCTGCATCAGCAACAAAAGGTGACGTTCCTTTTAAAATTCTTCTTATTGAAGAAAAAGTAATATCTATTATTGGTACAGCTAAAACTAATAAAGGCGTGTACATTTTAAAATCATTTGCTTTCATAGAATACATTACAGATAATGTTGCTAGTAAAAAACCGCCAAATAAAGCACCAGAATCACCCATAAATATTTTTGCAGGATTAAAATTGTATGTTAAAAATCCCAGCATTGAACCAGCTAAAATAAATCCAACTAAACTTATTACAACATCTGTTGGTGTTAATCCTAAAGCTATTAATCCGATTGTAACAGCACTTATAGTTATAACAGAACCTGCTAAACCATCAACCCCATCAATGAAATTAACGGCGTTGCTAATTCCAACAATCCATCCAATTGTCAATATATATGAAATACAAAGTGGTAAATCTATTAATCCTATGATTGGTAAAAATATAGAACTTATTTTTACACCTAAACAAAAAACTATGGTTGCAATAGATATTTGAATAAGAAATTTGAATTTTGCGCTTAATCCAAAAATGTCATCTACTAATCCTAATAAAAACATTAATGAACTACCAACTAATAATCCTGATAATAAAGAACGGTATGGATAATAGCTTAATAAAATTAATGCAAAAAAGGATAGAATTGTACAAATCCAAATAGATACGCCACCGAGTCTAGGTATCGGATGCGAATGAATTTTTCTTTCATTTGGTTTGTCTAAAAGACCTTTTTTCTCTGAAAAAGATATTACTAATGGAACAATGAATAGACCTAAAATAAAGGCGATTACTGTCCCTATTACATTCGCTTCCGATAACTGAAGAACTGTCATGATTAATCCTTATATAGTGGGTATTTTTCGCAAAGAGCTAAAGAACGAGCTTTTAATTCTTTTATTTTCTCTTCATCTTTTGAATCAGATATTTTAACTGCTTCAGCAATAATTTTGCCTACTTCTTTCATATCTTCTTCTTTAAAGCCTCTTGTTGTAACAGCAGGTGAACCAAGTCTTACGCCAGAAGTTACAAATGGACTTTGTGGGTCATTTGGTACTGTATTTTTATTTGCTGTAATACCAACAAGTTCTAGCATATTTGCAATATCTTTACCAGTTTTTCCTGTTTTTCTTAAATCTAATGTCATTAAGTGGTTTTCTGTTCCATTGCCAACAATATCAAGCCCTTCATTCATTAATGAATTAGCTAACGCTTTTGCGTTTGCTTTAACTTGTTTTGCATATGTTTTAAAATCATCAGATAAAGCTTCTTTAAGCGCAATTGCTTTACCAGCTATAATGTGTTCAAGTGGTCCACCTTGCATTCCTGGGAATACTGTTTTATCAATACCCATTGCGTGTTCTTCTTTGCACATAATAATACCGCCACGAGGACCTCTTAATGTTTTGTGAGTTGTTGTTGTAACAAAGTCGGCATAAGGGAATGGGCTTGGGTGTTCGCCTGTTGCTACTAATGCTGCAATATGTGCAATATCTGCTAATAATAAAGCACCAACTTCATCAGCAATTTCTTTGAATTTTTTGAAGTCGATAATTTTTGAATAGTTGCTTGCACCACAAATAATTAATTTTGGTTTGTGTTTAAGTGCTAGCTCTCTAACATTGTCATAATCAATTTCGCCATTGTCGTTAATTCCGTATGAAACAATGTTGAAATATAAACCAGAAAAATTTACTGGTGAACCATGTGATAAGTGACCACCATTTGATAAGTCCATGCCCATTACTGTATCACCAGGTTTAACAGCATACATAAATACTGCCATGTTTGCTTGAGCGCCGCTATGTGGTTGCACATTGGCATGTTCCGCGTTAAATAATTTTTTAGCGCGTTCTTGTGCTAATTCTTCAATGATATCAACATTTTCGCAACCATTATAAAATCTTTTGTGTGGTTTTCCTTCTGCATATTTGTTTGTTAAAACACTTCCGCATGCCGCCATAACTGCTTTTGATGTAAAGTTTTCGCTAGCGATTAATTCGATTGTTGTTTGTTGTCTTTTAAGTTCTTTTTCAATAAGTTCAGCAACTTCAACGTCTGTTTGTTTTATGATTTCTAGTTCCATGTACGCACCCCTAACCTATTTAATCTATTGTTTATATTCTAATACGGTTTTCTTGTAAATAAAAGTATATTAATTATAAAATATGTTGATTATTTTTTTCTCTTCCGTAAAAATTATATTAGGAGAGCAGATTTTGGCGAATTATTATAACAAAGATTTATATAAAATTTTAAATATTACTTATGAAGCAACAGCCGAAGAAATTAAATCATCTTTTAGAAAATTAGCAATAAAATATCATCCAGATGTTGCGTCTTCAAATAGTGATGTTGAAAAATTTAAAGAAATAAAAGAAGCATATGATATTTTGATAGATGAAACTTCTCGTAAAAAATATGATGTTTTGCGTGGATTTTATAAAGAGAAAATTAAAAAAGAATTTGAAACAAAAAGAAAAAATAAGTATGAAGAATACATAAAAAAAGCTAAACAGCATTCACAAGAACCACAATCTTTTGGAAAAACATTTAATGACGCTTTAGATAATCTTTTTCATACTACAAAGAACCCTAATGTTCAGAATGAAGTTAAAAAGCCTATAAATGGTGAAGATATTAATGTTGATGTAACAATTTCTTGTTTTGAAGCAGTTCAAGGAACAAATAGAAAAGTTAATATATTACATACAGAACCTTGTCCAAATTGTGGCGGACATAAATTTATAAATGGTGCACAGTGTACTATGTGCAAGGGCAGTGGTGTTATTTCTCTTCAAAAGAAAATTAATGTGAAAATTCCCAAAGGTGTATCACAAGATTCAAAAGTAAGGGTTAAAAAAGAGGGTAATAAAGGTTTAAATGGCGGTAAAGACGGCGATTTGTATTTGATTATTAATCTTGAAAAAAATCCGTATTTTGAAATTGATGGTTTAGATGTTTTATGTAATCTTCCAATTACTCCATTTGAGGCTGTTTTAGGTGCAGAGGTTAAAGTACCTTCTTTTGATGGAAATATTACAGTTAAAATTCCTCCTATGACTTCATCTGGTCAAAAGTTGAGATTGGCTTCTCAAGGTATAGAAAATAAGGTAAAATCTAAAAAGGGAGACATGATTATTACCATAGTAATTAAATTACCTGAAAAACTTTCTGAAGAGGAAAAAAACTTGTATTCTAAATTAAAAGAATTATCATCATTTGATGTGAGAAAAGAGATGAAAAATGGAAAATAAAATATTCATTAAAGAAATATTTGAATCAGCTCAAGGTGAGGGGCCTTATGTTGGTTATAATCAACTTTTTGTTAGATTTACTAAATGTAATTTAAGCTGTAGTTATTGTGATACAGATTTCTTTTCTGATTTGAATGATTATACTCCTTTAGAACTTGCTAATATTGTAAATCAGCATGATAAAGTTCACAGTGTTAGTTTGACTGGTGGTGAACCACTTTTTGAAATTAATTTTTTATTAGAATTTTTGCCATTGGTTAATAAAAAAATTTTTTTAGAAACAAACGGTACTTTATATAAAAATTTAGAAAAAGTTATAGATAAAATTGATATTATTTCTATGGATATAAAACTTCCATCTACTTCTGGAAATGGTGATTTATTTACTGTTCATAATGATTTCATTGAAGTAGCATTAAATGCTAAAAAAGAAATTTATATTAAAGTAGTATTTGATGAAAATATTACAGAAATGGAAATTGATAATACTATCAACTTGGCAAAAAAAGATAATCTTTTAATTATTTTACAGCCAAAAATGGATGAAAATGGTTTAAATGTAAAACCTGAAATTATTCACAATACTTTTTATAAATTTGCTAATAAATATGAAAATGTGCGATTAATCCCACAGGTGCATAAATTTTTAAATTTGTTATAATATTAAAAGGGTAGTGGAGATTTTTAATGACAGTTTCAATAGCAGTTACAGGTAAAAGCGGAAATGGTAAAACAACTATTGTTAAAGCTTTATGGCGTGTTTTAAGAAAAAAACATCCTGATAAATCTATCTTGCTATTTGATAATGATTTAACGGCTGAACTTGGTCATAGTTTTGGCAAAGATATTCGTCAAACTATTTATGGAATTAGAAGTGGAAAGCACGAATATAAAACTGGCATTCCTGAAAATATGTCAAAACAAGAGTTTATTGAATGGGCTTTAGAAGATATTCTTGAACCACTTGATGATAGTACAGATATTATAGTTTCTTGGTTGATTGGTTCAAAAGATTGTAGATGTCCTATTACAAAACAATTGAATGACGCTTTAGTAAAGCTTATTGCTAGATATGATTATGTTATTTTTGATTGTGAATTTGACCTTAAATATCTTCATCAATTAGTTGATATTCCAATAGATGTAACTTTGGTTGTAGCAAGACCTAATGAAGCAGCAATTCATTTGGCAAAAAGAATTGAAGAATATAGCGCAAAATATGCAGCTGGCGAGCAATTGGGTGTTATCTTAAATAAAGTGAATAAGCAAGAAATTGAACCTTTATTAGAAATGTTAAATAAATATGATTTAACAACTTTAGGTACAATTCCTAAAGACGATGAATTAAAACATAATAGAATTTCTAAAGATTCATCTGTTGTTGAAACTGCTATAGAACAACTTTATTACAGATTGAATATTCCACAAAATGAGGAAATGTAATGGCTGTAATAATTGATGGTAAAAAAATTGCTGAAAAAGTAATTGATAATATAAAAAAAGAAGTTGATTTATTAGAACGAAAACCTAAATTAGCAGTTATTTTAGTTGGAAATAATCCGGCTAGCGAAATTTATGTTCGAAATAAACAAAAAATGGCACTTAAATTGGGTTTTGACTCTGTTGTTTTAACTTTGCCTGCAGATATTTCAGAAGAAAATCTTTTAGAGCAAATATACATTTTAAATGAAGATGTAAATATTAATGCAATTTTGGTTCAGCTTCCTTTACCTGCTCATTTAAACAAACAAAGAATTTTAGAAGCCATTGAACCATTAAAAGATGTCGATGGATTTACAACACATAATTTTGGTAGATTATCTTTAGGATATTTCCCTTGTGTTGTTCCTTGTACTCCAAAAGGTATTGTTAGACTTTTAGATGAGTATGATATTTCATTAGAGGGTAAAAAAGTTTTAGTTATTGGTCGCTCTAATATTGTTGGAAAACCAATTTCTTTATTAATGCAAAATAGAAATGCAACTGTGACTATGGCTCATAGTAAAACAAAAAATTTAGAAGAATTAATTTTATCAAATGATATTATTATTTCTGCTGTTGGAATTACAAATATTGTAAATCAAGTTTCAAAAGGTGCAGTTGTTATTGATGTAGGTATTAATAGAACAGAAAATGGGTTAAAAGGTGATGTTAATTTTGAACTTGTTAGCGAAAATGCAAGTTATATAACACCTGTTCCTGGCGGGGTTGGTCCTATGACAATTGCAATGTTGATGGAAAATACTCTAGAACTATTTAAAATTCAGGAAAAATTGCTGTTTTAAATTAATAAAATTTTAATATATCTTAATCAAAATAGATTTTTCATGTTTAGAAAAAGGAACAAACTGGCATATATATAGTAGTTATGTGAGATTTTTCTCTCTTGTTCTCCCCTAATGCTCCCCGAAATATAGAAAAGTCAGGAAAAGATGATTTTAGAGTACAAAGTTAACGATTTACACGTTCAAGCTGCTTGGTTAAAGACCTTGTATGATTTGGTTGAAGAACTTAACTGTAAGTGCCAAACATATATTGATGAGTCTTATAACCGCTCAAATAAGAACTTTGATCGTATGCGTACTATAAAAATATATGGCTCTGATACAATGTTGGGCTGGTTCAAATTGCGTATGGAAAGATATACGCACTTCATTTTCAACTTTAATGAACAGCCTGATATTAAGAGCGGTTTTGTAGAATAGTTGGATTTTATAGTTGTTCAAAATTTTAAAAGTTGCCTTTCGTTGGCAACTTTTTTATTTAATCAATTACTTCAAATGCAATTATATGATCATCACAAATACAAATGCTTTCTCGATGGTCTGTATCTTTACAGCCGTCTGTAAATTTTACAGTGACATTTTCTAAACAAACTATATCTTCATCATTAAAATCTTCTACAAAACAACCAATAGCGCAGAATTTCATAGTGCAAATTCTGACTTTTTTTGTACATTTTTTTTCTAGCGCTTTGATTAATGATTTCTTTTTATTACGCATAATAAAATACTCCTTTTAGGAGTATTTTAATTTATTTATTAATCTTTTAAATCGCCAACGTATTGATAGTATGGATTATTTTTATAGTTAGAAGCAATTTCTTTTAGCTTGTCTTTTGTTATATAACCCATTCTATAAGCGATTTCTTCTAAACAAGCAATTTTTATACCTTGATTATCCTCAATTGTTTTTATAAATTCAGACGCTTGTAATAAAGAATTATGTGTTCCTGTATCTAACCAAGCAAAGCCTCTACCTAATAATTCAACAGTTACATTGTTCTTGTTTAAATAAGTATTGTTTAAGTCTGTAATTTCAAGTTCTCCGCGAGCTGATGGCTTTTGATCTTTAACATATTCAACAACTTTATTATCGTAAAAATATAATCCAGTTACTGCGAATTCTGATTTTGGATTTTTTGGTTTTTCTTCAATAGAAACAACTTTGTTATTTTTATCAAAATCAACAACACCAAATCTTTGAGGGTCTTTTACTTGGTATGCAAATAGTGTTGCACCACCTTCATTTTCAGTTCTTTCTACTGCATTTTTTAACATTGAAGAAAAATGTGGACCATAGAAAATGTTGTCACCTAAAATTAATGCAACATTATCATTTCCAATAAATTCTTTACCTAAAATAAATGCTTGTGCTAGACCATCTGGACTAGGTTGTTCTACATATGAAAATTTAACTCCAAATTGGCTTCCATCACCTAATAATTTTTTGAAATTAGGTAAATCTTGTGGTGTTGAAATGATTAAAATATCTTTGATTCCAGCAAGCATTAAAACTGAAATTGGATAATAAATCATTGGTTTATCATATATTGGTAATAATTGTTTTGATACAACAATTGTTGATGGATATAATCTTGTTCCAGCACCACCTGCTAATACGATACCTTTCATTCTTCACACCTCAATTCTAAATATTCTTTTAGTGCTACTTCCCAATTTCTGCAAAGTTTGCCGTTTTCCATAATGCTATTTTTAGGGCGTTTTGCTGGTCTTGGAAATTCTTGTGTAGTGCAAGGTTTTAAATTTACATTAAAGTTGCATAACTCAAAGATTTTTTTAGCAAACCCATACCAGCTTGTTTGACCGCTACCACAAACTTGATAAATACCATAAGGCATTTCTTCTGTAATGATTTTCACTATACCGTTTGATAATTCAACTGTCCAAGTTGGGCAACCTACTTGGTCGTCTACTACTTTTAGTTCTTCTTTGTCTTTTAAACTAATCATTGTTTCAACAAAGTTTTTACCGTGATGTCCATATAGCCAACTTGTTCTTGTAATGTAATATTTTTCACATTGTTGAACAGCTTGTTCGCCTTCGCATTTTGTTGCACCATAAACGCTTTGAGGATTTGTTTTATCTGTTGGTAGATATTTGCCTTCTTTTTCTCCATCAAAAACATAGTCTGTTGAAATGTAAACTATAGTTATACCAAGTGAATTACAAGTTTGAGCTAGATTTTTTGTTCCTAACGCATTGATTTTATGTGCAGTTTCTTTATCTTCTTCTGCCTTATCTACATTTGTGTATGCAGCACAGTGAATTACATAATCAGGTTTTTCTTCTCCTAAAACTTTTTCTACATTTTTGATATCTGTAATATCTAATGTATCAATGTCAGTTTCAACAACTTCAAAACCTTCATCTTCTAATATTGGACATAAATCTTGTCCTAACATTCCATTTGCGCCAGTAACCAAAATTTTCATTATTAAATAGCTCCTGCTTTTTTGTTTTCAATGCTTTTTATCCAATCTTGGTTTTTTAAATACCAATCAATAGTGATTTTAATACCTTCTTCAAAAGTTAAAGATGGTTCCCAACCAAGTTCTGATTGAATTTTATCGTTACTAATCGCATATCTTCTATCGTGACCTAGTCTATCTTTTACATATTCAATAGATGAATCATCTTTGCCCATAGCTTCAAGGATTAAGCGAGTGATTTCCATATTTGTTTTTTCGTTGTGTCCACCAACGTTGTAAACTTCACCAACTCTACCTTTGTGTAAAACAGTATCAATAGCAGCACAGTGGTCATATACATATAACCAATCTCTAACATTCATACCATCACCATATACAGGTACTTTTTTATTGTTTAATAATTGAGAAATAAAGAATGGTATTAATTTTTCAGGGTATTGATATGGACCATAGTTATTTGAACATCTTGTTGTTAAAACAGGCATTTTATATGTTTCGTGATAAGCTCTAACTAACATATCAGCACTTGCTTTAGATGCAGAATATGGGCTGTTTGGTGATAATGGTGTTGTTTCATAGAAATAACCTGTTTGACCTAATGAACCATATACTTCATCTGTTGAAACTTGTAAATATCTATCAATGCCTATTTCTTTAGCACTTTGTAAAAGGTTTAAAGTACCTTGTACGTTTGTTTCAATGAAAATTTCTGGACCAGTAATAGAACGGTCAACATGGCTTTCTGCTGCAAAGTTTACAATGCAATCAACTTCTGCTGTTAAATCACGAACTAATTTTTTATCACAAATATTGCCGTGAATAAAAGTATAATTTTTATTATCTTTAACATCATCTAGGTTTTCTATGTTACCAGCGTATGTTAGAGCATCTAAATTATAAATTTTGTAATCGCTGTATTTATTAAGCATATGTCTTACAAAACAGCTTCCAATAAAACCGGCACCGCCTGTTACTAAAATTTTCATACGTCCTTAATCCTTTATCTCTCTTAATCTTGGTTGAATTTTATCTTTGTCGCTTAAAAGTGGTTCAAAGTCAATAGGCCAGTTGATACCTATTTCTGGGTCGTTCCATAAAACACCTCTATCGTGTTCTTTAGAAAATTCATTTGATGCTTTATATAAAAGTTCTGCCTCATCACTTAAAACTACAAATCCGTGTGCAAAACCTTCTGGAATAAACAACATATGCTTATTTTCTTCTGTGAGTTTTTCTCCAACCCATTGACCAAAAGTTGGTGAATTTTTTCTTATATCAACGGCAACATCAAAAATTTCACCGCGAATACAACGAACTAATTTCGCTTGACCTTTAGGTGAAGCTTGATAGTGTAATCCTCTTAAAACACCTTTTGTTGATTTAGAGTGGTTATCTTGATTGAAATCTACATCAATTCCGTTTTGTATAAATTCTGATTTTTTGTATCCTTCTAAAAAGAAACCTCTGTCATCATTGAAAACTTTTGGTATAACCAAAACTACATCAGAAATTTTTAATTTTTTAAATTCAAATGGCATAATATCTACCCCTTTAGCTAGATATTATATCAGAAAAAGTTTTTTTGAATAAGGGCTATTTTATCTCGAAAAATATGTTTGTAAATTCAATATCATCAAAGTCAATAGATGTTGTTTTGAATAAATTTTTACCTGATTTTATAGTTAAGTTATTATTTTTGTCATGCTTTATTAAATTAAATGGAATTTTTATTTTTTGATTATCTCCATTTATTTTAATTTCTGCTATCTTGTTTCCATTGAAAAAAATTTCTGGTGGAGATGAGTGTGCTGTTAAAACTTTTGATTGTCCTAGTTTTTGAGCTTGATGTGTATCAATTCCAATGATTGAACCAATTACTAAAAATAGTTCTTCACTTTTTTTTAGCAGATTTATCTTGAAATCTTTAGAATAAAATGGTCCAGAAGAAAAAATGCTGAAATCATCTGCGTTTGCGCTTCTAGGTGAAAATGAATTATCACCAATATGTATCATTTGTGTATCAACAATAATATCTTTTGGAGTGGTTTTTTCTATTGAAACTTGGATTGGGCTTTTAATTTCGTTCAAGGTTAAAGAATAAGGTTTATAACCAGATTTCTCTGCTGTCATTATTGTTGGAGAATTTATTTGTGTTTTTAAATCAAAAGTTCCATCTTTTCTTGTTTTTGTTTGAAAATTTTTAGATGGTATTTTAATTATTACTCCTTCTATCGGAATATTATTTTGTGAATCAATTACTTGATGTCTATCTATATTTAATTCTTTAGAAATTTCGCCTGTAATTGTTTTTGCACAAGCAGGTAGTGTTAGTATAAAAATTAAAATTAATATATGTTTTTTCATACGAATAGTTTAAAAAAATATATGGAAAATTTTTATAGCAAACAGGGTATATTCTCTTTTCTTAATTTGAATCTTATAATATACATGTATTTAAATTAGGAGTTGGCATGAAAGTTGTAGCAATAAATGGTAGCCCTCGTAAGGGTGGAAATACTGAAACAATGTTAAAAAAAGTACTTGAAGTAGTTGAAAAACATGGAATTGAAACCCAATTAATTCAAGTAGGTGGTACAAATATACACGGATGCCGTGCTTGTTGGGCTTGTAAAACTTTAAAAAATAGAAAATGTGTATGTAATGACGATATTTTAAATGATATTTTAGAAGATGTTTTTAATGCAGATGCAATTATTTTGGGTACACCGTCTTATTTTTCTGATATGACTCCTGAATTAAAAGCTTTTATTGATAGAGCTGGTGTTATTGCATTGGGCAACGATAAGTTATTTAAACATAAAATTGGTGCAGGCGTTATTGCTCAAAGGCGTGGTGGTGCTACATCTATCCAAGCTTCTCTTCATCATATGTTTTTAATGTCAGAAATGTTGATAACTGGCTCTACTTATTGGAATCTTGGTTTTGGAAAAGCTAAAGATGAAGTGTTAAATGATGAAGAAGCTATGCAAAATATGGAAAATCTGGCAGAAAATATTTGTTGGCTTCTTAAAAAAATTAAGAAAAATTAATAAATTTGATAATTATTATTGATTTTTTGTTTTTTCTTGTACATAATTAAGTAAGAAAATGATAATAGGTATCAATTTATGAATTATTCAAAACAACGCGAAATTATTTTAGATGCATTAACAAAAAATGCTGTTCACCCTACAGCAGAAGCTTTATTTCAAATTATAAAAAGTGAAAATGAAGATACTAATATTGGTATTGCTACAGTTTATCGTAATTTGAGAAAACTTGCTGATATGGGTGTTATTAAAAGAATTGAAGGGTTAGAAGATAGCGAGCATTTTGACCATAATACTCATACTCATTATCATTTTATGTGTTCAAATTGTAGAAGAGTTTATGATATTGATGCTAATGTAGCACCAAATTTGTTAGAAAATGCTCAAAAACAAACAGGTTTTGTAATTGATGGATATGATATTGTATTCCACGGGCTTTGTAAAGATTGCCAAAATTGATTTATTACAAAAGTTAGTATTAGAGAAAAGGAGATAGAAAATGGAAAATTATATTTGCACAGTTTGTCATTATGTTTATGAACCAGCTGAAAATGGAAACGTAGCTTTTGAAGATTTACCAGAAGATTATGTATGTCCATTATGTGGTGTTGGAAAGGATTTATTTGAAAAGCAATAATTATGAAATATAAATCAATTAAAGAAAACATTCTGTATGCAGGTATGAATGATGATGATAGATTGATTTTTGATGAATTAATCCCATTAGATCATGGTACAAGTTATAATTCTTACATTGTTATTGGTAGTGAAAAAACAGCTGTAATTGATACTATGTATCCAAAATTTACAAAAGAGTATTTAAAATCTTTTGATGAAAATGGAATTACAAAGGTTGATTATATTATTGCTAATCATGGTGAACAAGACCATTCTGGTAGTATTCCAGCTATGCTTGAAAAATTTCCAGAAGCAGTTTTGGTTACAAATGCAGTTTGCGCTAATAACATAAAAGAAATGCTTTTAGTTCCTACAGAAAAAATTAAAATTATAAAAAATGATGAAGAGTTATCATTAGGAGATAAAACACTTCAATTTAAAATAGCACCAGGAGTGCATTGGCCAGATACAATGTTTACTTATATAAAAGAAGATAACATTATTTGTACTTGTGACTTTTTAGGTGCGCATTTTATTTTTGATGATGTTTTTGCTGTTCCTAGTGCTGAATTAGAACGTAGTGCTAAAAAATATTATGCAGAAATTATGATGCCTTTTGCGTTTCTTTGTCGAAAATATCTTCAACAAATTCGTGATTTAAAGGTTGATATGATTATGCCTAGTCATGGACCAATTCATAAAAATCCTGAATATATTTTGGATTTATATGAGGATTGGACTTCTCCAAAAGGTAAAAATATAGTTTTATTGCCTTATGTATCTATGTATAATTCAACAACTGAAATGATAAATTATTTATCAAATAAACTTGCTGAAAAAGGTATTCCTTCAATTAAATATGATATGGTTGATGGAAATCTTGGTGATTTAGCAGTTGCATTAGTTGATGGTACTACAATTGTTTTAGGTACTTCTATGGTATTAGCTGGACCTCATCCTGCTGCATTTAATACTGTGTATTTAGCAAGTGTATTAAAACCAAAAGCTAAAGTTGCTTCTTTTATTGGTTCTTATGGTTGGGGTGGCGATTTGTTCGGTAAAATGACAGATATGCTTGCTCCTTTAAAATTGGATATTATTGAACCAATTCTAGTTAAAGGAAAAGCAAAAGCGCAAGATTATGCTAAATTAGATGAAATGGCAGAAAAAATATATTCTAAACATCAAGAATTTGGTTTGGTATAATTTTTATGTTTTAGAAATAAAAGGTGGGTTATAGCCTACCTTTTATTTTTTTATTTAACAAAATTAATTCTATTTGGTAAGATATAAGAATATACACACTAGGGAGAAAATTTATGAGAAGTGATGAAATAACAAAAGGTTTGCAACGCACTCCACACCGTTCTTTATTATATGGTACAGGTGTTAGTGAACAACAAATTAATAAAAGATTTATTGGTATTGCAAGTAGCTTTACAGATTTAGTTCCAGGACATTGTGGAATGAGAGAAATCGAACGCCAAATTGAAAAAGGTATCCATACTGGTGGTGGTCAAGCTTTTGTTTTTGGTGTTCCTGCTATTTGTGATGGTATTGCAATGGGTCATAGTGGTATGAATTATTCACTTCCATCAAGAGATTTGATTGCAGATTGTGTTGAATCTGTTGCTCAAGCGCATAAGTTAGATGGTTTAGTGCTTTTAACAAATTGCGATAAAATTACTCCGGGTATGATTATGGCAGCGGCTAGATTAGATATTCCTTGTATTGTTGTTACTGTTGGACCAATGTCTGATGGTATGTGTCATAATACTCCATTAACAATGATAAGAGGTACTTTTGAAGCAATTGGTAAATATACAAAAGGCGAAATTGATGAAAAATTACTAAAGGAAATGGAAATTACTTCTTGCCCAACAGCAGGTGCTTGTCAAGGTTTATATACAGCTAATACAATGGCTTGTTTAACCGAAGTTATGGGTATGAGTATGCCATATTGTGCAACTTCATCTGCAGTTAGTGCTAAAACAAAACGTATCGCATTTGATTCGGGTGTAAGAATTAATGAACTTGTAGAAAAAGATATTCGTCCATCTTCAATAATTACTCGTGATTCAATTAGAAATGCAATTATTGCTGACTTGGCTTTAGGTGGTTCTACAAATTCAATCCTTCACTTGTTGGCTATTGCAAATGAAGCAGGTGTTGATGTTTCATTAAAAGATTTTGAAGAGTTAAGCTTTAAAGTACCACAAATTATTAAATTAGACCCATCAGCTTTAAAAACAATGGCTGATTTAGATAATGCAGGTGGTATTCCTGCAGTATTAAAAACAATTTATGGTAATGTTGTAGAAATGAAAGATACAGTTGGCGTATCTGGTATTAAATTATCAGAAATTGCTCAAAGTGATATTTGGTGTGATAACGAAGTTATTAGGCCAATTTCTGATCCATTAACTTCAAATCCAGGTCTTGCAGTATTACATGGTAATTTGGCTCCAGATGGTGCTGTTGTAAAAATTTCCGGTGTTGAAAAAGAAGCGTTAGTATTTACTGGAAAAGCAAAAACTTTTAATAGTGAAGAAGATGCAATGAAAGCAATTATGGACGATAAAATTGTAGCAGGTGATGTTGTTGTTATCAGATACGAAGGTCCAAAGGGTGGTCCTGGTATGAGAGAAATGTTATCTCCTACTTCTGCTATTGTTGGTAAAGGTTTAGGTAAACACGTTGCATTAATTACTGATGGTAGATTTTCTGGTGGTACAAGAGGACTTTGTATCGGTCATATTTGTCCAGAAGCACCAGCTGGTGGTGTTATTGGCGTTATTGAAGATGGTGATGAAATTCATATTGATATTCCAAATAGAAAATTAGAGTTGCACGTTGAACAATCAATTTTAGATGAAAGAATGAAAAACTTTACTCCACTTCCAACAAAAGTGAAAAAAGGTTATTTAAAACGTTATGCAACAGTTGTTTCATCTTCTGATAAGGGTGCAATTACAAGTATTTAATCAATAAAAAAGAGAGCCGATTGGCTCTCTTTTTTTATTTGTTTTAGAACTATTTTTCGTCGTTCCAAGAATACATTTTTCTTAATTCTTTACCAACTTGTTCTAATTGGTGTTCAGCTTTAACTTTTCTTGTAGCTAAGAAGTGAGCTCTGCCAGCTGCTTTGTTTTCTGTAATCCATTTACCAGCAAATGTACCATCTTGAATTTCAGTTAAAACTTTTTTCATTTCTTTTTTAGTTTCTTCTGTAATGATACGTTTACCGATTTCATAATCACCAAATTCAGCAGTATCAGAGATAGAATATCTCATTTTAGCAAAACCACCTTGGTAAATTAAGTCAACGATTAATTTCATTTCGTGGATACATTCAAAGTAAGCGTTTTGTGGATCGTAACCAGCTTCAACTAAAGTTTCAAAACCTGCTTGCATTAAAGCTGTAACACCACCACAAAGAACAGCTTGTTCACCGAATAAGTCTGTTTCGGTTTCTTGTCTGAATGTTGTTTCTAAAACGCCAGCTCTAGCGCCACCGATACCAGCAGCATATGCTAAACCAGTTTCTAAAGCTTTACCTGTTGCGTTTTGGTGAACTGCTACTAAACAAGGAACACCTTTTCCTTCTGTGTATTCGCTTCTTACTGTGTGTCCAGGACCTTTTGGAGCAATCATTACTACGTCAACATCTGCTGGTGGCACGATTTGATTAAAGTGAATGTTAAAACCGTGTGCGAATGCTAATGTTTTACCAGCTGTTAAGTTTGGAGCAATTTGATTTTTGTAGATGTCTGCTTGCTTTTCATCTGGTAATAAAATCATAATCATATCAGCCATTTTTGCTGCTTCATCAACTGTTGCAACTTTTAAACCAGCTTTTTCTGCTTTTTCCCATGATTTAGAACCATTGTATAAACCTACTACAACGTCAATTCCGCTTTCGTGTAAGTTTAGTGCATGAGCATGTCCTTGGCTTCCATAACCAATAATTGCAACTGTTTTGCCTTTTAATAGACTAAGATTACAGTCTGCTGCGTAATAAATTTTTGCCATAATTACCTCTTTTTCTTTTTTAATAGCAATTCTAGTGTAAATCTTACAAAAATTATAGTCAAATATTGAAAATAATGCAAAAAAAATATAAAATGGTTTGCACAAATACTATCCTTAAGTTAGAATTTTAGTAATATTCCCTATTAATAAATTGAATGGAGAAACAAATGACTGCCGAGCAAACAACTAAAACAGAAAAAATGTCAGGAGCAAGAATATTTTTGGAATGCCTTAGAAAAGAAGGCGTCGATAAAATTTTTGGTTATCCTGGAGGCTCTATACTCCATATTTATGACGAATTATATAAATGTGATTATATTAAACATTATTTAGTTAGACATGAACAAGCAGCTATACATGCGGCAGAAGGCTATGCAAGAATTACTGGTAAACCTGGAGTTGCAATTGTAACATCAGGACCAGGGGCTTGTAATGCAGTTACTGGTATTGCAAATGCTTATTATGATAGTTATCCACTTGTTGTATTCACTGGACAAGTAGATTCTAAGTTAATCGGTAATGATGCTTTTCAAGAAGCTGATATTGTTGGTGTTACTCGTACTTGTTGTAAACATAATTATTTGGTTAAAAATGTTTCTGATTTACCAAGAGTAATTAAAGAATCATTCCATATCGCTAGAACAGGAAAACCTGGACCGGTAGTTGTTTCTTTGCCAAAAGATGTTTTAACTTCTGTTAGAGAATTTAAATATCCTGATAAAGTTGATTTGGCAGGTTATAATCCAAATTATGAAGGACATCCAATTCAATGTCGTAGAGCTTTAAAATTATTATGTGAAGCAAAAAATCCTGTAATTATTTCAGGTGGTGGTGTTATTCATTCTGATGCTTGGCAAGAAATTAGAGAACTGGCTCAAAAATTAAGAATTCCAGTTGCAACAACTTTAATGGGTATTGGTACTTATCCTCGTGGTGATGAATTATCATTAGGAATGTTGGGTATGCACGGTACTTATTGGGCAAACCAAGCTGTAAGTAATTGTGATGTATTATTTGCTGTTGGAACAAGATTTAATGACCGTATTACAGGTTGTTTAAAGCGTTTCTGTAAAGATGCGAAGGTAATTCATGTTGATGTTGACCCTTGTTCAATTAGTAAAAATGTTCACGTTGATATTCCTATTGTAGGTGACGCTAAAAATGTTATTAATCTTATGTTGAATGAGTTTAATACTGAAAAATATAGTTATAATCTTGAAGAAAGAAATGCTTGGGTTAATCAAGTAAATTCTTGGAAAGTTAATGTGGGCTTAAAGGCAATTAAAGACGGAAAAATGAGCCCTCAAGATGTTATTGAAGCTATATGCAGAAAAACAAAAGATAAAGATGCGATTATAGCGACAGAAGTAGGTCAACATCAGATGTGGACTGCTCAATTGTATAAGTTTTCTAAACCACGCCAATTAATAACATCTGGTGGATTGGGAACTATGGGCTTTGGCTTCCCCGCTGCTATGGGTGCTCAAATTGCGGCTCCTGAAAAATTAGTTTTCAACATTGCTGGTGATGGTTCTATTCAAATGAATATTCAAGAACTTATGACTTGTGTTGATTATAAAATACCGGTAAAAATAGCTGTTATTAATAATGGTTATCTTGGTATGGTAAGACAATGGCAAGAAAAATTGTTTGATAAACATTATTCTCAAACACCAATAACTTCACCTGATTATGTGAAACTTGCGGAAGCGTACGGTATATTAGGTATTAGAATAGAAAAAGAAGAAGATATTGATTCTGCTATTGATAGGGCTATTGCTTATGATGGTCCAGTTATTATGGACTTTGTAGTAGAACCATTTGAAATGGTTTATCCTTGGGTATTAGCAGGAAGACCATTAAATGAAGTTTTATTATCAAATGAAACAGAAGTGGGAGAATAATTATGAAACATACAATATCTATTTTAGTAAAAAATGAACCAGGTATTCTTTCTTGTGTATGTGATTTATTCTCTACAAGAGGTTATAATATCGAAAGTTTATCTGTTGCAACAACAATAGATCCTTTCTTTTCAAGAATTACTGTAGTGACTGTTGGTGATGAATTTGTAATTGAACAAATTTGTAAACAATTAAATAGATTAGTTAATACAATTAAGGTTGTTGAACTTCCTCAATCAGCAGAAAAATGTATTGAAAAAGAATTGTTATTCTGTAAAGTTACAGCAAAAGATAATGCTAGAAGTGAAATTTTAAGAATAGCAGAAATTTTTGACGCCAAAATTATCGACGTTTCTACAGATACATATACAATTGAATTTTGTGGAGATTCAAGACAAGTTAAAACTATTCTTGCTCTTTTAAAACCGTTAGGAGTTAAAGAGTTAGTTCGTTCTGGTGTTGTTGCTATTACAAGAGAAAATCAGTTTATTAATTTAAAATAATTAGGAGAATTTATGAAAAAATTATTTTCGTTATTGATTATGACATTTGCAATTTTATTTGGTGGTTTTACTAATTCTGTTCAAGCTGCTGATCAAGTGCAAGCATTACACATTTTAGTACCAACAGAAGCGCAAGCTATAAAAATTAGAAATGAAATTGTTGCTGGTGAAACTAAACAAAAAGTATTCCAAAATTTTATGAGTGCTGCTCAAAAATATTCAACTTGTCCATCTGGTAAATCAGGTGGTATATTAGGTTGGTTTGGTCGTGGTGATATGGTAAAACCATTTGAAGAAGCTGCTTTTAATCTTCCAAATGGTCAAGTATCAGAACCAGTTAAAACTCAATTTGGTTATCATTTAATTTATGTGATTTCTAAAAAATAAAAAATATTAAAAAGACCGCTTCGGCGGTCTTTTTTTTTATAAACTTAAATAATAATCTTTTAATATTTTTGTATCTATTTCTATATTTGGGCTTTCACAAACTAAAGCACCTTTTACATTGAATTCTTTAAATGCTTTTAAAAGGTCTTTATAGTTCATATCACTTTCTTCAAGAATTAAATGATTTTTTTCACCTTTTACGCTATACTCAATGCCTGCTAAATGTGCATGGAAGTTTTCAAGCGCTTCTGTTCCAAGCTCATTTCCAACAAATTCTAGCATTTTAGAAAATTCATCATAGGTGTTAAATATTCCATTATTTCTTGCGTGAATGTGTGCAAAATCTATGCAAGGTAATACATTCTTAAATTCTTTTGATAGCGCAACGATTTCTTCTAATGTTCCCCATTGAGTACCTTTTCCTGTTGTTTCAGGTCTTACCCAAATGTTGTTTCCTTCTGCTTCAAGTGTAGAACAAATTTTTTCCATTGAATTATAAACTGTTTTATAAACCTCTTCAGGTGATTGTTTCATATAAAAAGCAGCGTGAAAAGTTATACTATATGCGCCAATTATTTTACCCATTCTAGCTGTTTCTAAAATGCGTTCAACACTGGCATCTATTTTTTCTGGTTCTTGAGAATTTAAATTTATGTAATATGGACCATGACAGGTTACTAGTTTATCTTTTTCATTTGCAAAAGCATTAACTAGAGTTTGGTTTGCTTCATTCATTCTAACGCCGTGAACAAATTCAACTTCAAGACCATCTAAATCCATTTCTTTTAATATATTTAAGCCTTTTTTATAGCCTTTGTTTTCACTGGCTAAAGGTAAACCTGCAGTTAGAAAATGTAATTTATTCACTTTGTAAAATTTCTCCCTTTTTTGGATTTATTCTATTTACAAATTCTCTTCCTGAAGATATGAAGAAAGCGCCATATTGAACAGAATCTATTTCTAAAATATCTTCACCGCAAGCTATTTGAAGTGAATTTTTAGTATCATAAATTGTTCCTGGTGCTAAATTATGTTTTTTCTCTATAACGTAAGCAGAATTTATTCTTAAGAAATTGCCTTTATATGATGTCATTGCTCCTATGAATGGGTTTAATGCTCTTATAAAACGTTCAATTTCTTCTGCTGATTTTGACCAATCTATGAAAATATTTCCTTTTTGGAAACTTAAAGCTGGGGCTAATTTAAAATCACCTTCGGTTGCTTGTGGCTTTCGTGGAAAAGTGTGGGTTTCATAGTAATCAAGTGCTTCATAAAGCATAGAAGCGCACATATCATTTGTTCTATAAAACAAGGTGCCCATTGTTTCATTTAAGTCTACATCAAAGCGATATTGAGAAATTATGTCTCCAGTATCAAAGTTTTCATCCATATAATGAAGTGTTATAGCTGATTCTTCTTCACCATTAATAATTACATGAGAATAAGGGTTTGCGCCTCTATAATCAGGTAATTTAGATGGGTGTAAGTTTATAAACCCATCTTTTGTAAGTTGAAGTAATTCTTTTGGAAGTTTTTTGTTGAACGAAGCAACAACACCTAAATCAGCATCTAGATTTTTAATTCTTTGTAGAAAACCTTTTTCATTTAAGCTTATATTGTATTGAATTATTTCAAGACCTAAATTTTGAGCAGTATCTACCATTAATTTATTTGTTGGTTCATCAGCTCCAGGAGGAACAACACCTACAATATTAATTCCTTTTGCAACAAGTTTGTGTAGGCAAATGATTGCCATATCTGGCATTCCGATAAATAATATTTTTTTTGTATATGTTTTTTCCACTCTTTTTCACCTCGTAATCAATTATAACAAAAAAATTGCTTTTATTTTAAGTGTTTTTTTAATAAAATATTTTTATAAGGATATGAGGTGAGAGTAATGCTTGATATAAGAATGATTAGGGAAAACCCTGAAAAAGTTAATGAATTATTAAAAAGAAGAAACCCAGAACTTTCTATAGATGGTATTTTGGAGATTGATGCTAAAAGGCGCAAAGTTCAAGTTCAGGCTGATGAATTGAGAGCAAAAAGAAAATCAATTTCACAAGAAATTGGCATGCTTAAAAAACAAGGTCAAAATACAGATGAAATTCAAGCTCAAGTAAAAGAGATGGGTGATGAAATTAAAACTCTTGAAGAACAAGAACAATTACTAGATGTTGAACAAAAGAATTTATTATTATCTACACCTAATATTCCTGATGAAACAACTCCTGTTGGACATTCAGAAGATGATAATGTTGAAGTAAAAAAATGGGGCGAACCTAAAAAAGTTAATTTTGAACAAAAAGCACACTGGGATATTTGTGTTGAAAAAGACATTGTTGATTTTGAACGTGGTGTTAAATTATCTCAATCAAGATTTTCTTTATATAGAGGAAAAGGTGCTCAATTAGAACGTGCAATTATCAATTTCTTTTTAGATATTCATACAACAGAACACGGTTATGAAGAAATTATGCCACCTGTTATGGTAAATGCTGCGGCTATGACTGGTACAGGTCAACTTCCTAAATTCGCTCAAGATATGTATAAGTGCGAAGAAGAAGATTTGTATTTGATTCCAACAGCAGAAGTGCCTGTAACTAATATTTATTCAAATGAAATTCTTTCAGAAGAAGACTTACCAAAATATATGACAGCTTATACACCATGTTTTAGAAGAGAAGCTGGTAGCGCTGGTAAAGATACAAGAGGTTTAATTAGACAACACCAATTTAATAAGGTTGAATTAGTTAAACTTTGTACACCAGAAACAAGCCCTGAAGAACATGAAAAATTAACAAGAAATGCTGAAAAAGTTCTTGAATTGTTAGAATTACCATATAGAAGAGTTGCTTTATCAACTGGTGATATTGGTTTTAGCGCAAGAAAATGTTTTGATTTAGAAGTATGGTTACCTTCATATAATGCTTATAAAGAAATTTCTAGCTGTTCAAATTTTGGAGATTTCCAAGCAAGAAGAGCAAATATCAGATATAGAAGCAAGGAAACAGGAAAACCAGCATTTGTTCATACATTGAATGGTTCTGGTTTGGCGGTTGGTAGAACTTTCGCAGCTATTTTGGAAAACTTCCAAAATGAAGATGGAACAGTTACAATTCCGAAAGTATTAAGAAAATATACAGGTTGGGACGTTCTATAATATGAAAAAAGGCTTATTTATAACTTTTGAAGGAGCCGATGGCTCTGGAAAAACAACGCAATTGAATAATATTAAATCCTTTTTAGAACAAAAAGGATTTGATGTTGTTGTAACTCGTGAACCTGGTTCTTTGGAATTGGGTAAAAAAATTAGAGAAATTTTGTTGCATTATGATGGCGTTGTTGCTGATAGATGTGAAATTTTCTTATTTTTAGCAGATAGAGCTCAACATGTTGAAACCTTTATTAAACCAGCTATTGAAGAAGGCAAAATAGTTCTTTGTGATAGGCATACTGATTCTACAATTGCATATCAAGGTTATGGTAGAGGACAAGATGTTCAGCTATTAAAAGAACTTAATAAAATTGCCGTAAATGGTATTTATCCTGACTTAACTTTACTGTTTGATGTTTCTACCGAAGTTGCTCAAGAGCGTGTTGGTAGTGAAAAGGATAGAATGGAATCTATTGGTATTGAATTCCATAAAAAAGTTAGAAATGGATATTTAGAGCTAAAAAATGAATATTCTGATAGAATAAAGTTAGTTAATGCAAATAATTCTATTGAAGAAGTTTTTGAAGAAACTAAAAATATAATTACGAATTTAATACAACAAAAACAAGGAGTTTAAATGACTGGAAGTTCAAGACGTTGGTACGATAATGACCCAATTCTTAAAGAAGCATTAGAGTTGTTAAGATTACAAACAGATGATAAGAAAAATGCTGCGGCTGATTTTATTATTTCTTTGCAAGAACAAGTAGCACAAGATGTTATTGAAAGAATTTATGAAATAACACAACAGTTTGCTGGTAAAGGTAATCGTTGGTATGATGCTGATCCTGTTATGTTGAAAGCAGTTGAATTATTAAGAGCAGCTCCTCCAAAAACACAAAGAGTTGCAGCCTTAAAATTGCTTCTTGCTATGGAAAATAACAATTTGGATGCATTGGATAAAAATATAGATGAATAGTGAATTAAAAGACATTCAAAATCAAGGTGATAAAAGAGGAATTGACATTCAAAAAGTGGGTGTTAATGGTGTTGAAGTGCCATTAACTATTGAACGAAAGAATGCCGATAGTCAAGTTGTGTCAGCTAAAGCTCGTTTAAGTGTTACTTTGCCACATAACTATCGTGGTACTCATATGTCTAGATTTATTGAAGTCTTAAGTGATTATTCTACTAAAAATTTATTGGGCGTAGATATTAAAGGCTTATTAAAAGAAGTTCAAAATAAGCTTGAGTCTGAATGTGCGCATGTAAAATTTGAATTCAAATATTTTATTAATAAAAAAGCACCAATTAGTGCTATGGAATTTCCTGTGGGTTATGATTGCTCTTTTCAGGGTGATTTAACAGGAGACGATTATAAATTTATATTAGGCGTGAAAGTGCCAATTACTACACTTTGTCCTTGTTCTAAGGAAATATCAAAATATTCCGCTCACAATCAAAGAACAATGGTAAAAGTAAAAGTTAGTTATAATGAAAATGACATCATATGGATAGAAGACTTGGTTGATAAAATTGAGAGTTGCGGATCAAGTCAGGTGTATTCTATACTTAAAAGATGCGATGAAAAATACGTAACCGAAACAGCATACGAAAATCCAAAGTTTGTAGAAGATGTTTTGCGTGATGTAATCTGCTTATTAGAAGAAGATGAAAAAATCACTTTCTATGAAGTAGAAGTTGAAGCTCAAGAAAGTATTCATAATCATAATGCTTGGGCTTGGCAATCAGAATGTAAATAAAACATTGGAGTAAGAAAAATGAAAGAACTATTTAACGACTATGTACAGTCATTAGAAACATATATTATGTTTCAAATTAAACAAGAAACTTTAAGATTAACACCTGAGTTGACTGCTAAGGGTCGAAAGCCTATTTCATTATCTATGGGCGCACCAGTGCAAGCTCCTCCAAAATTTGTTAATGATAAATTAATTGAATCAATTAATACAGATGGAACTCATACTTATACAGTTCCAAAAGGTGAAGCATATTTAGTTGAAGCAATTGCACAAAGAATGAAAAATCGTTTTGGTGCTGAATTTGATACTAAAACAGAAATTTGTTCATTAATTGGCTCTAAAGAAGGTATTGCGAATATGATTAGAGCTTTAGTAAATCCAACAACTGGTGATGATAAAGACATTATTTTAATTCCTGATCCAGGTTATGCTTCTTATAAAGAAATGGTAAAAGTTTCTGGTGGTTTAGCTTATGGCTTGCCATTAACTCCAGAAAATAATTATATGCCTAATTTAGATGAAGTAGCACTTCAACTTGAAAAAGATGGCTATTCTTTGAAAAAAGTAAAAGCTTTAATTATTAACTATCCAAATAATCCATTAGGTGCTGTTTGTACTTTAGATTATATGAAACACGCAGTTGAATTTTGTAAAAAACATAATATTTTATTAATGTCAGATGCTGCTTATGTTGATATGGTATTTGAAGGTGCACCAAAGGCTCCTAGTGTATTTGAAGTTGAAGGTGCTAAAGATATTGCAGTTGAGTTCTTTAGCTTCTCTAAACCATATTCTATGACTGGTTGGAGAATAGGCTGGGTTTGCGGTAATAAAGAAGCAGTTGGTGTATTTGCTAAATTAAAATCAACAATTGATACTGGTATTTATAAACCAATTCAAATGGCTGCTGCTGCAATTTTAAATTCTAAAGAAGGCGATGAATATATTATTGAAGCTAATAAAGGTTTTGAACGCAAACAAAAAATTGTTGTTCAAGGTTTTAAAGAGCTTGGTTGGGATATGGATAAGTTAAATCCACCAAAGGCAACTTTCTACTTGTGGTTACCAATCCCTCCTAGATACAAAACTTCAAAAGAATTTACTGATGCTGTATTAAATAAATCTGGTGTTGTATTAGTTCCAGGTAATGGCTTTGGTGAAAATGGTGAAGGTTGGTTTAGAATGTCAATAGTTGCTTCTGATGAGCAAATGGTTGAAGTAATTAGACGTTTAAAAGAAGATGGATTCTATTTTGAATAAGACAATAATTGTAGATTATGATGCAGGGAATTTAAGAAGTGTCGCAAATATGATGACATTTCTTAATGTTCCTTTTGAAATAACTTCTGATAAAGATAAAATTTTAAAAGCTCAGCGAATTATTTTCCCTGGTCAAGGGCACTTTGCTCAAGCAATGAACAATCTTGATAAAAAAGGATTAATTCCTGTTATAAAAGAGTGTTGTGAAAATCAAATTCCTTTTTTAGGTATTTGTATTGGACTTCAAATTTTATTTGAAAAAAGTGAAGAAGCTCCTAATGTCGCTGGTTTGGGAATTTTAAAAGGTGAAGTTAAAAAATTTACTCAGGGCAAAATCCCACAAATTGGCTGGAATAAAGTTATACCAACCCCTATTAATAAATATTTGCCAGAAGATTATTTCTATTATGTGAATTCGTATTATGTTGTTCCAGAAAATGAAAATATAATTAGTTCATATACTGATTATAATGGAAAGTTCTGTGCTAGTGTGCAATCTGGAAGCGTAACAGCTGTTCAGTTTCACCCAGAAAAAAGTTCAAGTGCTGGCTTGACCTTTTTTAAAAATTGGTTAAATGGATAAAAAAAAGACACCTTATAAGGTGTCTTTTTTAGTTAGTTATTTATTTTATTAATTCCATTGCCATTGGGAATTTATATTCTTCATCTTTTGTAAGTTTAATTGTTGCCATAATTACAATAATAATATTTGCAATCATAACAATTAAACATCCTAAACCAGATATAAGTTGACCTAATAATGGCACTACATTAATTACTGTAAGAATAAGACCAATAATAAACAAAGTTAATTCAAAGTTTAATAAATCAGTTAAATATTTTTTGCCAACAAACTCGGTGTTATCTTTATTTAAAAACCAAACAATCAATGGAACGATAAAACCTAGTATTGCACAGCTAAGTGTTGTTAAAACTAAAATATTTTTGTTGTTTTCCATAAAACTTCCTTTTCTTTTTCTATATTCGAACTTATTATATCTTTTTATTCTTATTTCATCAATATTTGAAGAATGTAGTTTTTTAATATAAAATTATTTTGATGAGGTATGTTATGTTTGAGAAGATAAAATCTTTATTTAAAAAAGATAAAAAGTTGTCTAAATATGTTAGTTGTGAATATGTTCAGCACGGCTTTAATGTTGATTATGAAGATATTAAAATGTGTTGTTTTAATTGCCATGATGGTGGTGGAAGACAAATTTTAATTGATAATTATAAAGGCGAAATGATTGATTGGAATAAGTTCTTTAAAGAAAAACGCAAAATGCGTGAACTTAATAAAAAAGGGATTATTCTAGATAGATGTAAAGGTTGTTTCTTCTTAAAAGAACAAGAATG
Organism: Cyanobacteria bacterium SIG29; assembly: GCA_015152515.1. GTDB lineage: Bacteria > Cyanobacteriota > Vampirovibrionia > Gastranaerophilales > Gastranaerophilaceae > Avigastranaerophilus. Next base: position 253,975 of record SUTV01000001.1, on the reverse strand, counting down.
GGATGATGAAGACTATATTAATTATATGGTGTTTAATCATTGGACTTTATGTAATTGTAAATGCAAGTATTGTTTCACTAATGAACAATCTGACTTTTTTAATGCCAGAGAAAATTATAATATGTATCCGGTTATTAAAAAACTTGTTGATATGGGAAAAGTTCGTGGTGGCGGAGAAATTGGATTTGGTGGTGGTGAACCAACTTTGTTGCCTGAGTTTGAACCATTGTTGATTTTATTATTAGACGCTGGTTGCGATAATATCAGGGTTCATTCTTCTTGTGTTAAATATTCTCAAGCAATAGAACGTGGTGTAAGAGAAGGAAAAGTAACTTTGGTTGTATCTGTTGATTCTGGATGTGAGGAAACTTATACAAATATTAAAAGGGTTAATCATTTCAATAAGGTTTGGGAAAATTTAGCTAGATATGCTTCAAATCAAACTGAAAACAAATATAAGGTTAAGACTAAATATATTATTTATCCTGGTTATAATGATAACAAAGAAGAACTCGATAAATGGTTTGATATGACTGTTAAAGCAGGAATAAATAGTGTTGTTCTTGATGTTGAAGGTGGTTGGTATATAAGTAATAAGCATAATATTCCTGATGAAATGTATGATTTATTGGATTATGCTACAAATAAAACAAAAGAACTTGGCATGAAATTTGTTGAACATTACGATAGAGCAAATGATATGCGTATTAATAAAGCAGAAAATAAAAAATTGATAAACAATGGAAAAACTGAATAAACATTATTTTACTGATTTATTAATTCTTTCTTTGCCTATTTTAATTGGTGAAATTGGTCATACTTTGGTAGGCGCAACTGATATTTTGGTTGTTGCAAGATATAGTATTGATGCATTGGCTTCTGTTAGTATTGCAAATTCGATATTATTTTCAATTTTTATTTTTGGTATTGGTATTTTAATTGCAATTTCAATAATACTTTCAAATAAACGAGGGGCAAAACAAGGAATTAAAAAATATTTGCTTTCTTCTATGATTTTTTCAGTATTAATGGCAATTTTATTTGCATTTATTTGCTATTTGACTAAATTTTTAATTCCTCATATGGGTTTTGAAGAGAAGTTAATTCCTTTAATCCAAGAATATATTGTAATTGCATCTCTATCTATGTTTGGAATGTTTATTTTTGAGGGTGGAAAACAATTTTTGCAAGCTTATGAAATTGTTAATTTCCCTAATATGCTTTTAATTCTTAGTGTATTTATCAATTTGATTTTTGATATTTTGTTTGTATTTGGCTGTGGAACAATTCCTGCTATGGGTGTAAAAGGTGCAGCACTAGCTACTTTGGTTGTTAGAACATTTCTTGGTTTATTTATGTTGTTGTACATTTTTAGATTTATTAATTTTAAATCGAAAATAGATTTATCTTATATGAAACAATTAGTTAAAGTTGGAACACCTATTGGGGTTGCTTTAATGTTTGAATTCTTAGCATTTAATATAATAACAATTTTAGTTGGAAGAGAGTCAGGCATTTTATCTGGAATTCATAATATATTAATTACAATATCATCAGCTATGTTTATGTTGCCATTGTCTGTTTCAATTGCATTATCCGTAAAAGTTTCATATTATTATGGCGCAAATAAATTAGAAGAGATAAAGAAATTTACAACTGCAGCGTTGATTATTGGTGTTGGATTTATGACAGTTGCAGCTATTGTGTTAGCTGTTTTCCCATCTCAAATAATAAAATTATTCACAGATAATAAAAAAGTTTTAGACATTGCAGTTCCATTAGTAAGTATTGCTGCTATGTATCAGATTTTTGATGGATATCAAATTATTATGGGTGGTGTTTTAAAAGGCTTTAAAATGACAAAATTTGTTTCTTTTGCTGTATTAATGGGATATTGGTTATGTGGCATGCCAGTTGCTGTGATATTAGTTTATTATTTTGGTTATATGTTGAAGGGATATTGGGTTGCACTTGCTGTATCTGTAACAATGATGGGTGTTTTACAGGGTTTAATGGCACATTATAAATTTAAAAAATTAGAGGAAAAGTATACAATTCTTTAATGTATATACATGTAAATAGGATTTAATGTATAATAATTATAGGTTTTATTAGATTTTTGAATAGGTTTATATGGGAGAAAATTTAAAATACAAGAGAATACTGCTTAAGCTTAGCGGTGAGGCTCTTTTAGGCGAACAACAGTTCGGCATTGATCAAAACCCATTAGAAATGATTGCAAATGAAGTAAAGCAAGCTTATGAAACTGGTGCTCAAATTGCAATTGTAGTGGGCGGTGGAAACATCTTTAGAGGTGTTAAAAATTCAGCAAAATATGGTATGGATCAAGCAACAGGTGATTATATTGGTATGCTTGCTACTGTAATGAATGCATTGGCTCTTCAAAGTGCTTTAAGAAAATTAAATGTTCATTGTAGAGTTCAATCAGCTATTGATATGGATAAAATAGCTGAACCATATATTAGATTTAAAGCTATTAGACACTTAGAAAAATCAAGAGTTGTTATTTTTGCTGCTGGTACAGGTAATCCATTCTTTACAACAGATACGGCAGCTGCTTTAAGAGCATCTGAAATTGGCGCTGAAGTTATGCTTATGGCTAAAAATGGTGTTGATGGAGTTTATTCAGATGACCCTAGAGTTAATCCAAATGCTAAAAAATATAGCAAAATTACTTATGACGATATTATTATTAAAGGTCTAAAAGTAATGGATACAGCTTCTTGTGCTTTGTGTAAACAAAATTCTATACCAATTACGGTATTTGATTTTGCTGCAAAAGGAAGCATTCTAAAAATATTAAAAGGCGAAGAAATAGGAACATACGTAGGAGGTTAATATGACAGTTGAACAAATGTTTTCAACAGGTACAGATAAAATGGAAAAAGCTATTGGGCAAATGAGAAAAGAATTTGCTTCTGTTCGTACAGGTAGAGCTAATCCAATGATTTTAGATAAAGTTTTAGTTGAATATTATGGTGCTCCAACTCCATTAAGACAATTATCTCAAGTTAGTGTTCAAGATGGTACAACATTAGTTATTGCACCATATGATAAAACTATTTTAAAAGAAGTTGAAAAAGCTGTTATTAAAGCTGATTTGGGTATTACTCCAAACTCAGATGGTATTGTTTTAAGACTTCCATTCCCACCTTTAACACAAGATAAAAGAAAAGAAATCTGCAAAGATGTTAAAAAAATTGGTGAAGATACAAAAGTTGCAATCCGTAATATCAGAAGAGATATGACTGATGAATTGAAAAAAATTGAAAAAGCTGAAAATCTTCCAGAAGATGCTGTAAAAGACAACCAAGATAAAATCCAAAAATTAACTGATAAATATACAAAAATGGTTGATGATGGTTGTGCTGAAAAAGAAAAAGAGGTTTTAACAGTATAGTGGCAGTTTTAGATACCATAGCAAAAAATAGATTAATTACAGGTACTATCATTGGTGCTTTAGTTCTTTCTTGTATATTACTTGGCGGTAAATTCTTATTGGCTTTATTGCTGTTTTTCATAGTAATTGCATCAAAAGAATATGTTGATATCTTAAAAAACAAAGGTTTCTTACCGTTTTTTAAGGTTATATTGTTAGTATCTGTTACTATGGTTCTTCTTACAGCAAGTAGTTATCATAATTTGATTCCATTTTCGTTAATGGCTGGAACAATTCTTTCATTTCTAGCTGTGTTATTTAGAGGAAGACAGCCATATATCGCAAATGTAGCAACAACAATTTTGGGCTTTTTGATTGCTTGGTTGCCATGTCATATTTGTTTAATCAGAAATATGGGCTCAGATGTATCTTTATTCGGAATAACATTTAAACAAGGATTATATTTTTTAATTTTTATTTTCTTTGTTATTTTAGTAACTGATATAGGTGCATATTTCTTTGGTACAAGGTTTGGAAAGCATAAGTTATCACCTGTAATAAGTCCTAAAAAGTCTGTTGAAGGTGCTGTTGCTGGTGGTATTTGTGCAATTATTGTAGGTTTGATTATAGGTAAATTGATTGGTGTTTCTATATATCATTCATTTGTACTTTCTTTGTTCGTTACAATAATGGCACAATTGGGTGATTTGTCTGAATCTTTGATTAAGCGTGATGCTGGCGTTAAAGATTCTGGTCATTCACTTCCTGGACATGGTGGCTTTTTAGACAGAGCAGATAGTTATATATTCTCTGTTCCAATTGCTTATTATTACATTAAATTCTTTATTCTTTCAGGTTTAACACTGCCAATGATTACTGAATTATTAAAGAAAGTTGTTTATGTCATTTGCGGCTAAAAAAAAACAATTAAAAATTTTTCTTAAAAATTTCGATATAGAAAAGACGGATGTAGAGCTTTTAGAGATGGCTCTGACTCATCCGTCTTTCAATTATGAAAATAATGAAGAAAATATGCCTGACTATGAACGTTTGGAATTTTTGGGTGATAGTGTTCTTCGTCTTGTTATGAGTGAAGATTTATATGACAAATATCCAAATTATGATGAGGGCAAATTAACTAAAATTAGAAGTTATTTAGTTAGTGATGAATTTTTAGCAAAATTGGCTAATGAAATTGGGTTGGCTCCGTTTATTAAAATGGGTGTACATGAGGAAAAAGATGGCGGTAGAAAAAAAGAGTCTATTTTAGCTTGTGCTATGGAGGCTGTTTTTGGTGCTGTTTTTAAATCTTTGGGTTTTGACGTGGCTAAAAATTTTATATGTAATGTTTATTCGAAAATTAATGTAGATGTTTCAATGGTTTTATTTATGTATAATTCAAAGGAACTTTTACAACAATATACTCAAGGTAAAACAAAAAGTTTACCAGAATATGAACTTGTTGAAGAATTTGGTCAGGCTCATGATAAAACATATATTGTTAGTGTGAGTTATCAGGGAGATGTATTAGGTTCTGGTGAAGCAAAGACAAAAAAAGAAGCAGAAAAAATTGCTGCATTTAATGCGTTGAAAAAATTAAATATAGTGAAGGAATAAAAAATGATTATAGCTCCATCAATTTTATCAAGTGATTTTGCTAATTTAGAGGCTGAAATAAAACGCCTTGAAGAAAATGGTGCAGATTGGGTGCATGTAGATGTTATGGATGGACATTTTGTTCCTAATTTGACGATTGGTGCTCCTGTTGTTAAAGCAATTAAACCAATTACATCAATTCCTTTAGATGTACATTTGATGATTGATAATCCTGCTAAATATGTTAAAGATTTTGCGTTGGCAGGTTCTGATATTATTACCTTTCATTATGAAGCAACAAAAGAAAAAACTTTTGAAGTTATTAATATAATTAAGTCTTATGGTATTAAAGTTGGTTTATCAATAAAACCAAACACATCTGTAAATGAAATTAAACCTTATTTAGATTTAGTTGATTTGATTTTAGTTATGACTGTTGAACCTGGATTTGGTGGTCAAAAATTTATGAAAGATTGTGCTGATAAAATTATTGAAATAAGAGCATATACAGATAAAGATTTAATTATTGAAGTTGATGGTGGTATTAATGCAGAAACTGCACAATATTGCAAAAAACTTGGTGCTAATGCTTTAGTTGCAGGTAATTATGTATTTTCAAGTGATAATATGAAGGAAGCTATTGCTTCATTGAGGTAGATTATGATTTCACAAGCTTTAGTTGAGCAACATATACACGGTGCCTTTGGCATTGATTTTATGACTTGTAGTACTTTAGATATGCTTGAAGTTTCAAAAAAGTTGTTAAATTATGGTGTTGGTTATTATTTCCCTACTATTATGACTGATAAAATTGATGTTATAAAAGAGCGTCTTAATGTTGTAAAAGAAGCTAAATCACTACAAACAAAAAAAATGGCTCAAATTGTAGGTGTTCATTTGGAAGGTCCATTTATAAATTCAAATAAAGCTGGCATACATAATAAAGAATATATTCTTCCACTTGAAATAGAAAAATATAAACAAATTGATGATGAAATTATAAAGATAGTAACTTTAGCTCCAGAACTTGATAACAATGGCGAATTTACTAAATATTTGCATTCAAAAGGTGTTAAGGTTTCAGCTGGTCATACTTTAGCAACTGATTTATCAAATGTAAATCAAGTCACTCATTTGTATAATGCTATGGGTAATTTTTCTCATAGGGATGACTCAACTGTTGTTAGTGCTTTAGTTGAGAATATTTATGTAGAACTTATTGCTGATTCTATGCATATAAATGATGATGTTTTAAAATTGACTTTTAAACAAAAAGATTTAAGTCAAATATTGTTGATTAGTGATGCATTACCTTTGGCACATAGTGAAAAAAATGAACACATATTTGCTTCGCAATTAATATTTAATAAAAATGGCAGGCTTGTAAATGCAGATGGAGTATTTGCTGGAAGTTCTATGTTATTAGCTGATATTGTTAAAAATTTAGTAGATAAAAATATATTAAATTTAAAAGATGCACTTATTTGTGCATCTTCTAATCAATTAAAATATCATAATTTAAATAATAATCTTAATGTCTATTGGAATGAATTAAACAGAATTGAAAAAGTTGAACTTCTTTAGAATAAGCTATTTTCAGAAGAAGCTTTAGCGTAGAAGCCAAATGGAACTTTTTTGAAAGAGTTTACTTCTTTTTTCAATCTATAGTTTTCTTTATTTAATTCATTGATTTTAAATCTCATTGTTTCATTTTCAGTTTTAACTCTGATTAATTCCATTACAACATCATCCATACCATCAAGTTTTTCATCAAGTAAAGATGTAATTCTATTTGTAATAGAAGATTCAATACCTTTTAATGTATCAACTAATTGTACAATAGAAGCATTTGATATAGAGTTTGTGCCTTTTAAAACAGTATTTTTAGATGGGACAGTTAGGGCAGTGTTAGCTTTTGAAGAAAATTCACGAAGAGTAGTTGCATCATCTTTTGTAAAATAAGTTAAGCCTCTATTATTCTTTTTAAGTTTAATATCAGCCATTTTACATAATTCTTGAATTCTCGAATTATCAATGCCAAGCATTTCCCTAATTTCTTTAGGCGAAAACTCTTTATTCTCAATACTATCTACCACAGATATTCCCATGTAAACAATCCCCTCTATATTAAGCATGAAAGCTCATAAGAATATTATAACTATTTTTAATTTTTTTGTCGAAAAATGATAACTATATTTACATATCTTTGCAATTTGTCGTGAAAAAGGTTTGTGTTAGTATATTTATATAGGTATAGGAGTATCTAAATGAAGTGTATAATTTTGGCAGGTGGTTCAGGGGAAAGATTATGGCCTATATCAAGGTCTGCATCACCAAAATCTTTATTGAAGCTTAACGATAAAAAAACTTTGCTTCAAAATACTTATGAGGTTGTTTCTAGTTTAGCTCTTGAAAAAAATATTGTTACAACTACAAATGTAAGATTACTAAATGATACTAAAATGCAGTTAATGGCTTTGTGTAAAAATCCAATTGTAATTGCAGAACCTATGTCTAAAAATACAGCAGGTGCAGTTGCTGCTGCATTAACATATTTAGAAGGTAAGAAGGATGATACTGTTGTAATCTTACCTTGTGATTTTTCTATAAATGATAAAGAAAAATTTATTGAAGCGATTGAAAACGCTAAATTGTGTGCAAAAAATAATTATATTGTAGCGCTTGGCGTTAAACCTACTTATCCTGAAGTTGGTTTTGGCTATATAAAGGCTGGCGAAAAAATTAAAAATGGAAAAAAAGTAGAAAAATTCGTTGAAAAACCATCATTAGAAGTTGCAACTTCTTTCGTTGAAGATGGTAATTATTTTTGGAATAGTGGTATTTTCGTTTCTAAAATTTCTGTGTTGAAAAAAGCTATTGAACATTATGCGCCAGAAGCTTGTGTTGGTTTTTCTAAAGATATGTTTGATGAAAATAACAAAATAAAATATGAATATTTTGAAAATATTCAAAAAATTTCATTAGATTATGCTGTAATAGAAAAAGCAGAAAATATCGCTTTTGTTGAATTAGATACCGATTGGGTTGATAATGGTTCTTGGCAGGCTATTTATTCTAATTCTAATAAAGATTCAAAAGAAAATGTTATACAAGGTAATGTTATTTTAGATAAAGTATCTGATTCTTTGGTTTATTCTTCTAAAGAATTAGTTGCCGTTGCTGGCATGAAAAATGTTATTGTTGTTGAAACAGAAGATGCAGTTTTGGTATGTGATAAAAATAGAACTTCAGAAATAGGTAAAATTGTACAAAAATTGAAATCTGATAAAAATGAAGTTGCAGAAACTCATAAAACAGTTTTTAGACCTTGGGGCTTTTATACTTGTTTAAATGGTGGTAATGGTTGGTTATCAAAAATTATCACTGTATCACCAGGACATAAATTGTCATTACAATCTCATAATCATAGAAGTGAACATTGGGTTGTTTTAGAAGGTGTTGCAACAGTTGTTTTAGAAGGAGAAGTTCATACTTTGGAAAAAAGACAAAGTATTGATATCCCTCTTCAAGCAAAACATTCACTTCAAAACCATACAAAAGAAATTGTTAAAATTCTTGAGGTGCAAAAAGGCGATTATATCAGTGAAGATGATATTATTCGTTATGAAGATGTTTACGGTAGAGTAAACTAGGTGTTATAATTTAAGAAAAATATTTAGGTAAAGGATATAAAATGAATAAAAATCAATCAATGGGAATTTGGTTAGTTGTTGGTATTTTAGTTTTAGCATTGGCGTCTATGCTTTTTGCAGGACCAACAACCTCAACAAAAACACTTTCTTATACAGAATTTTTATCAAAAGTAAAAAATTCTGAAATAAAAGAAGTTGTTATTGAAAATGATACAGTTACTGCTGTTCCAGTTAATGATGATATAAAAACAATTATTGATGGAAAGGAAACTGTAACTGCTTCATTAAGATATAAAGCAAATATTCCTGTTAATGACACTACTTTATATCCTGTACTATCAGAAAATAATGTAAATGTAGAAATTAAAAAAGCAAATGAATCTTCATCATTTATGGGCTTAATGGGAACTGCTCTTCCAATTTTAGTAATAATAGTATTTTTTATTATATTGGCAAAAATGGTTCAAAGTGGTGGTTCACAAGCGTTATCATTCGGTAAAAGTAAAGCTAAAATGATGCTAGATAGTAAGGTAAAAATTACTTTTAAAGATGTTGCTGGTATTGATGAAGAAAAACAAGAATTAGAAGAAATTGTTGATTTCTTAAAAAATGGTGAAAAATATATGAAACTTGGAGCAAAAATTCCAAAAGGTGTTCTTTTGGTTGGTGCTCCTGGTACAGGTAAAACATTGATGGCAAAAGCTGTTGCTGGTGAAGCTGGTGTTCCATTCTTTTCAATTAGTGGTTCAGATTTTGTTGAAATGTTCGTTGGTGTTGGTGCTTCAAGAGTTAGAGATTTATTTGAACAAGCAAAAAAACATCAACCTTGTATAGTTTTTATTGACGAAATTGATGCTGTAGGTCGTCAAAGAGGCGCTGGTCTTGGCGGTGGCCATGATGAAAGAGAACAAACTCTTAACCAATTGTTAGTAGAAATGGATGGTTTTGATGGTAATACAAATATTATTATTTTAGCTGCTACAAATAGACCTGATATTTTAGATAATGCTTTATTAAGACCAGGTAGATTTGATAGACAAATAATGGTAAGTTTGCCTGATGTAAAAGGTAGAGAACAAATATTAAATGTTCATGCAAAGGGAAAACCATTAGATATAGATGTTGATTTAAAAGTTTTAGCAAAACGCACTCCAGGTTTTACAGGTGCAGATTTACAAAGTTTGTTAAATGAATCAGCTTTACTTGCGGCAAGAAAAAATAAAGCAGCTATTAATATGGAAGAAGTTGATGCCGCAATCGATAGAGTTATTGCTGGTATAGAAAAGAAAAGTAAAGTTATGACTGATGAAGATAAGGAAATAACTTCTTATCATGAAGTTGGTCATGCTCTTTTAGCGAAGTTATTGAAAAATTGTGATGAATTGCATAAGGTTACAATTATTCCACGCGGATATGCATTAGGAATAACTTGGACAAGACCTGAAGACAATAAAGTACATGTTAGCAAAGCTAAATTATTAGACCAAATTACAATGACATTGGGTGGTAGAGTTGCTGAAGAAATTGTATATGGCGTGGATAAAATTTCAACAGGTGCTTCAAGTGATATAGAAAAAGTTACATCTATTGCTAAAAAGATGGTTTCACAATGGGGTATGTCTGAAAAAATGGGTGCAATGACATATGGTAAATCACAAGAACATGTATTTATGGGCAGAGATTTTGGTACAACAAGAGATTTTTCAGAAGAATTCGCTGCTGATTTAGATAGAGAAATTAAGAGAATTATTGATGAAAGATATGAAGTAGCAAAACAACTTTTATCTGATAATAGAGATTTACTTGATGCAATTGCGAAAGAATTATTAGAAAAAGAAACTTTAGAAGATGCAGATGTTACTCAAATTATCGCTAATATAAAAGGCGAAGAGTTCGTAGATAAATTATAAGGTGAATTATGGCTTCAATAATTAATGCAATAAGAAATATTTCTAGTGATAAATGGTGGGCATTAAAATTGCCTATATTGGCTGCTCCTATTTTTATGGTTTTAGATAATAATATAATAGACCAGCTAGATTCAAGTAGTAATGTTTTAATGCTTGTACTACTTTCTCTTGTTTATTTTGGTTGTGCAGGGTTTTTAATGCACCAAAATATCAATAATAAATCACCATTCTTGCCAAGTTTGTTTCATTTGCCAAGCTTTTTTAAGTATTCAATAGTAACAAGCTTGATTTCATTACCTTTAATAATGATTTATCTTTATATAATGAATTATATTATTGAAAATGTAATCCTTGAGCCATTTATTATGTGGGTTATTTATATTTGTGTAACTTTATTTCTTTCTCCATTTGTGTTTATACCAGCTGTTTTGTATTCAGCAAGAGGAAAATTTTCAGATATATTCAAATTTAATATCATAATAGAAGCTGGTGGAAATTTTTCTGTACAGTTTTTATCTTTTATTCTTCAATACTTCTTTACTCTATTTTTATTAACAGTGTTATTCTATTATTTGTTTATTAATATGCTTGAAAATGATACAGTTTTAAACATTGTTTATAGTTTATCTTTTGTTATATCTTTCTTAACTTTGTATTCATATTGTTCAGATATGTATGATGAAGTTATTCCAGTTGTTGTAAAGGAAGATATTTAAGTTAAATTTTTAAGCTTTTTAATTTGATTTCTGATTTCAGCCGCTCTTTCAAAATCTAGTATAGAAGCGGCTTTTTTCATTGATTTTTCAAGTTTATCAAGCAATTTTGGTAAATCTTTTTTGCTGATATTATGTTCAATCATTTCTTCAGCTACAATGTCTTCAATATTTCGGTAGCTAGCTACTAATTGAAGTAAATTATTTTCAATTGGTTTTTTAATTGTTTTCGGTGTAATGTTGTTTATTTTGTTGTATTCAAGTTGTATTGCTCTGCGTCTTTCAGTTTCTTTAATGGCTCTATCCATACTATCGGTTATTTTATCTGCATACATAATAACTTTAGAACATACATTTCTTGCCGCTCTACCTATTGTTTGAATTAAGCTTGTTTCAGAACGTAGAAAACCTTCTTTATCTGCATCCATAATTGCTACTAGAGAAACTTCAGGTATGTCTAAACCTTCACGAAGCAAATTAACGCCAATTAATACATCAAAAACTCCAAGTCGTAAGTCTCTTAAAATTTCAACTCTTTCAATAGAAACTATTTCGCTATGTAAGTATCTTACTTTTATTCCGAGTTGTTGTAGATAGTCGCATAAGTCTTCTGCCATTTTTTTTGTAAGAGTTGTTACTAAAATTCGTTCTTTTTTATTTGTAACTTTTTTTATTTCTTCAATTAAATCATCAACTTGGTTTTTTGTTGGTCTCACAAAAATTTCAGGATCTACAAGTCCTGTTGGTCTAATAATTTGTTCGATTAATTGAGAAGATGTTTCTTTTTCAAAGTCACTAGGTGTTGCAGAAACAAATATTTTTTGACCTACTTTTGACCAAAATTCTTCAATTTTTAATGGACGATTGTCTTTTGCACTTGGCAATCTAAAACCATAATCTACAAGTACATTTTTTCTTGCTTGATCGCCATTATACATTGCTTTTAATTGTGGGATAGAAACGTGTGATTCATCAATAACTAAAAGAAAATCGTCATTAAAATAATCTAATAGCGTTGATGGTGGAGTTCCAGCTTTTCTTCGTTCTATAATTCTAGAATAATTTTCAATTCCGCTACAATAACCCATTTCTTTAATCATTTCGATATCATAATTTGTTCTTTGATGAATTCGTTGAGCTTCTATTAATTTGTTTTCAAACTCAAATTTTTTAACTTGTTCTTGCATTTCTTGTCTAATAAGTGCGATAGTGCCTTCTTTTTCATTTTCATCAGAAATGTAGTGAACTGCAGGAAATATTACAGTTGAATCAAGTTCTTCTAAAATTTCACCAGAAACTGGATTAATTCTGACAATTTTTTCAACTTCATCACCAAATAAGTATATTCTAGTAATCATTTTTTCGTAAGCAGGCATTATTTCTATAATATCGCCACGAGGTCTGAAAGTAGAACGTTCTAATTCTACATCATTTCGATTATATTGAATTTTAACTAGTTCTTTTAAAAATGCATTTCTATCTATTTCATCGCCTACTTCAATTTTTAATGCGCTACTTAAATATTGTTCTGGCAAGCCTAAACCGTATATGCAACTAACAGATGCAACTACAATAACATCATTTCGTTCATACAGGCTTCTTGTTGTATTGTGGCGAAGCCTATCAATTTCATCATTTATTGTTGCAGATTTTTCAATGTAAGTATCGCTTCTAGGTATGTAAGCTTCTGGTTGATAATAGTCGTAATATGAAATGAAGTATTCTACCGCATTATTTGGAAAAAGTTCTTTAAATTCATTATATAGTTGTGCTGCAAGTGTTTTATTGTGTGCAATAACAAGTGTTTGTCTTTGCATTTTTTCTATAACATTTGCAATTGTGTATGTTTTCCCTGAACCTGTTATTCCTAATAAAGTTTGCGCATCATATCCTTTATTTAAACCATCAACAAGTTTTTCAATGGCTTTTGGTTGGTCTCCAGAAGGTTTATATTTTGACTCTATTTTAAATTGTTTTTCCATATACACATTTTATATTAAATTATCAATAATGTCTTTACTATTTTGATTGATAAAAATATAATTAAAGAATGGATAGTTTGACAGATTATATAAAAAAAGCATTTGAATATAAGAATGTAGGCGATTATAAAAAGGCAATGGATTACTTTTATAAAGCGCTTGCTATTGATAATGAAAGTTCTGAAATATTAAAAGAATTAGCATTATTGTATTCCTTATTATGTCAATATGATAGAGCGAAAGCTTTATATGAACAAATTTGTGTTAAAAGTCCAGAAAATTATGCTGCAAAACTTCAATATGCTCAATTATGTGTAAAATTGAATGAAATAGAAAAAGCAAAAGAAATATTAGATGAATTGTATAATGCAACATATGAAATTGATGATACTGTAGAAGTTTTATTCAATATTTTGTTGAAAGAAAATAGTTTTGAGCAAGTAATTACATTGTATAAAACTTCAAAAAAAGAAATCACATCAAGTGTAGCATTGTATTTGGTTGGTTTAGCATATTTTAAAATGTCTTGTTTTAAAGGTGCAGAAGAATTTTTTAAAAAGTCATATAGCGCACAAGATGGAAATATTGATGCTGGTTATAATCTTGCAAAATTGCTTTTTGATAAGCAAATGTATGATGAGTGTCAAACTTTGTTGCTTGATTTGTTAAAATATGGTGATGATGATAGAGTTTTTGCTTTGTTAGGGGAAATAGCTTATCAAAACAAACATTCTGAGGACGCTATCAAATATTATTCTTACGCTATAAAATTAAATTCCAGAGAAGCAGAGTATTATTATAAATTAGGCGTTATATATTCTTTAAAAGGATTTTTAAATGAGGCTGAACAAAGTTATTGTAAAGCCGTAACTATTGATTCTGAAAATATTTTGTATAATTACACTTTGGCATATTTATATTATACAAATCAAAAGTTTTCATTGGCTTCAAATTTAATTGATTATGTTTTAAGTTTAAATGCTAACCATACTGATTCTATTGCATTGAAAGTATTATTATTCGTAAATAATAATGAATTTGCTCTTGCTAAAAAATATATTGAAAAAATTGAAAAGATGAATGATAAGGATGATTTTACATATTATTCATTAGGATATTATTACTCAAAACTTAATTTAAGAGAAAAGGCTATCCAGTCAGTTAAAAAGGCTGTAGATTTAAATCCGATGTCATTAGAGTATAAGTATTTGCTAGCAAAAACATATTATGAAATAAAAGAATATTCAAAGGCATTAGAATTAATAGAAAAAATTTTGTTAGCTAATGATAAATATATTCAAGCATATATTTTAAAAGCTAAAATAAAATTTGAGCTGAATGAATTTGATGAAGCAAAGGAAAATATTAATTGTGCTTTAAAATTGGATATTAATACACCTGAAGCACATTTTATAAATGGTAGAATTCATTTTGAAAAGGGAGAGTATGAATCAGCTTTAAATTTATTTAAAACAGCGGTTTCAATATCTCCGCAAAATAAGTTGTATTATGAATTCACAGGAAAAGCTTATTATAAATTAGAAAATTATATTGATGCGTATGCATATTTTAAAGAAGCAGCAGAAATTGATATTTCTAATCCTGAGTATAGATATTATATGGCAATGTGTTCTGTAAATAGTAATGATGTAGAAAATGCTATTTCTAATTTTTCTGTATTAAAAAGATTAGCGCCAGCTAGTGTTATTTATGCTAAAGAATATGCTGAATTTTTAAATTCTAATGGAAATAAAAAAATGGCAATTTCAATATTGAAATCAACTGAAAAGTTGCTTGTTGCAAAAGAAGAAAAAGAAAAAATAAAAAAACTTATAGAAACTTTAAAAAAGTAGTTGATTTTTTTTTATGACATGTTAATATAATCTTGTAAGTCGGAGAGGCGATGGTTTTAAGGAATTTGAAAGCCGAGAACATAACCTCGAAGATGAGCCCAAATGGGGGATTAGCTCAGTTGGTAGAGCGCCTGCCTTGCACGCAGGATGTCAGGAGTTCGAGTCTCCTATCCTCCACCATAAAAAAGACGATGACAAAAGTTATCGTCTTTTTTATTTTGTATAGAGAGACGAGAACTCCGTTAATGAGTTCGGCGCGAGTGAGCAGAGGCTGAAAGACGGAAACGATGAGTTTTCGGCTGAAATGCCGTTTATCGCGAACGAGCAAGACAAGTCTCCTATCCTCCACCATAAAAAAGACGATGACAAAAGTTATCGTCTTTTTTATTGTTTTGTATCCATTAATTGTAGAAAGTTTATGATAAAATTTTTTTTATGAAAAAGTTAGACTTAATATTAAAAATAGGGATTGTTTTATTATTATTAATTATAGTGTTTGTACACATTGATTTTGCTTTTTTGTACACTAAACATTCATTTTTTTCTGGTTATTTTTGTAATATTGCAACAGAGTGTATAGGACTGATTTTAACTGTTTGTTTAATACAGCAAATTATTAACAAGCGTGATGAAAACAAAGAAAAACTTGAAGAAAAAATGAAAATATTAAGGCAACATAAGATAGTTTCAATATATTTTCAAGATTATATTAAATGTTTTCATTGTGTTACAACCCCTATTAATAATAGGTTTATAGATGGTATTGACTTTAAAAAAGATTTTAAAATAAATGAGTTATATGATTTGCATGAAACTTCGCTTGATTTGTCTTTGCCAATTAATGAAAGTTCAATCAAATCATTTTATAAATACGAGCATAAATTAAGAGATGAATTTATAAGGATGCTTAATAATATAGATTTTAAGTATTATACTGAGTTTATTTCTATTATTTCTGAATTTATACAATCTTCTGTCGCTTCAGATATTTCAGATGCCATTATTAACAATGAGCGTTTAAATATGGGTTCTGATAAAAAAATTTCTGATGTTGTATCTGAAATGTTAAAGCAAGAAAATAGTCAGGAATTATATATTAAATTTAAAAAAGGTGAATTTAGTGGCAATATAATAATTCCATATTTTGTATTGTTTGATTTATTGAAAAAAGAACAACAATTGTTGTTAAATTATCTAGAAAAAATTGATAATTTAACTTAAAGTGATTTTATGTTGATTTAAACTTAACTTTTTTTATTTATAAATTGCCTCTAAAAGTGCTTCGCAACCTTCGACTACATCATCATAAGTTTCATCAAAGTTTCCTGTGTACCAAGGGTCTTTTATGTTGCGTGGTGATTTTGTATAATCCAATAATCGTGATATTTTGTGTTCATAATCTTTTCCTACAATGCTTTCAATATCACTTATGTTCTCACTATCCATTGCAATAATGTAGTCATAATATTCATAGTCTTGTTTTCGAATTTTTCTTGAATAGTGTTCTTCAAATGGGATATTTTTTCTTCTTAAAATTTCTTTTGTTCCTCTATGTATTCCCATATGGCACATTTCATTGTAACCTTCTGTGCCAGCTGAATCTATTTCAAAATCATCTTCAATATTTCGCTCATTTATCATATTTTGAAATACAACTTGAGCCATTGGCGATCTGCAAATATTTCCTAAACATACAAATAAAATTTTTATCATAATTACCTCTTTTATTAAGAGACTATCAAATTAAATTAAAATTTTCAAATTTTAATGACAAATTTTTTATTTATGGTTTTTATTTAATTGGTTACATAGTTTGAGTGGTAAAAAAAGTTAAATTAATTAAATTTTTTATAAAAAACTATAGTGATGAATATCTAATAGTGTTATAACAGTTATACATGAAAGGGATTGAGTATGAAAATTGCTGCTAATCCGGCTTCTATTAGCTTTGGTCATAAAATTATCGTTGATATTGGTGCCAGTAATCCAAAAGGAACATGTAAGGTTCTTGTTAAATCTGATGATGGAAGAGATTTATACAAAAGAAATGGCTTTTTAAATCACACTACAGAAGGATTTAAAACATTTGATGAAAAAACTGGACAAGTAGATGGCGGACAGGCAGATTTTATTTCTAAACTTGATGATGTTATTTATAATGCCCATCAAGATGTTTTAAGATTGGCAAGTGAAGGTAAAATTCGTTTTGCTACTGATAAAAATGGTAGTGACGAAGCAGATAAAAAGATTTCTAGTGTAGCAGTTTTTGTTCCGGGTACTACATTTACTATGTGTAAAGATGATAGAATCGCTTTTATTCCAAATTTAAGAAATGATAAAGGTGAATCAATTCTAAATGTAGATTTTAAAGAATATGAAAGAGAAATAAAAGAGCAAGGTCGTAGGGCAGAAGGTTTGGATGCTAGTGATGATTTTGAACTTGTTGTTACTAAAGACTTGGGTGGTGCTGGGCTTGCTATTGCTAAAATTTTAGCCAAACGTGGTGAGTTAAAATCTGGTGATTATATTATGGGTGTAATGACTGGTGGTGGCTTCGGTAGCGTTGATATTAAGGTAAAAGGTTCAGAAAACGACCCATATGTTGAATTTGAAACTTCAGAAAGTAGTAGTTATTTAACAGGTAATACTTTAATTTACGATAAAATTACAAAAACATTTGATGAAATTCTTGCTTCTGATAATCCTAAAGAAAAATTTGATGAAATCAAAAATGGTGTAGGACTTGCAGAATTTTTCCCTGTGTTAGAAAAATTAGGAAGACAAGGTGTTAGTGTAAAATCTCATATAAAATGTTTTCTTAATGCATTAGAGTTGCCTATATCAAAAGAAGAAAAAGCACAATTATTAACTTTAGTACAAAAAGTTGGTGATGCGAGAATTGTAGCTAATGATAAAATGTATGTTTCAAAAGATGATAAAAAATTATATCAACAATTGAAAGATTGTGAATATTTTGCAGAAATTGAGTCTGATAATCCAGATAAATATGCATTTTCAATGAATCATGATGTTTTAACTGATGAACAAATTAAAAGAGCAAGAATTATTGCTGTTAATGACTATGCTAATTCAGTTTCTTTAATTTCAATAAACAAAATTAATGATTGTATTAATAAAGTATATTTGGTTGGTCCATTTGCTCAAGGTTTAAATAGACATATTATGCAAAACCAAGAAGATTATGGTGCTAAAGATTTATCAGATTTGATTAGAAAAAAGATTGATACTAATGCTGATGAAAACCATGTAGATTTACCATCAACAAAAAGATTGATGGAATTGTATAACTTTGAAGTTATATGTGATAGCGCTATAGACTTCCCAGATAATACTTTTGCTGGTGATATATTATTAGACAAGAAATTAGAATTTACACCAAATCGTGGTTCTTGGTTTTCTATTCCATTAAAAACTTTAGTTGAAAGTTAAACATTAATTTCTAACGGTGTTTTTAGCGTTGGAATTTGTTTTTGAATAATATTGAAATCTTTGTTAAAAATTAAGGTTTCAAGATTTTCAGTTGTTAGAATTTCTTCTGTTGTTTTAATTTCAAATAATTCAAGTTCTTTTTTTTCTAAATTATTGCAATATAAAGAAAGCATATAATCATCTTTTAATTTAAAGCAAAATTTTTGGTTTATTTCAGCTTGGATTTTTATTTTCGCTTCATATTGAGTCCAAAATTGGAAGAAGGTTTCATCTTCATAATGTTGAAGGTTGTATCTTTCTTTTAGCGCTTTTAAGTTTCTATTTTTAATTTGTTCTACATCTAAACCTAGTGGATAGTTGTCAAACGCAATTGTCACAATATTATTTGAATGAGAAATATTAAATTCAATTTCGTTGGTTTTAAATTTTGGTTTAGAGTTTTCAATTATAAATTCAGAATTTTTAACGCCATAAACTGTTTTTGCAATATTTTTTGTAAGGTAATGACCTAACGCTGATTGCAGTTTCTTTTTATCTTTTTTTATATTTTGATTTAATTCAATATAAAAAATTTTCATATTAACTAATAATCTCAAGTATTTCTTTTATATGTTTATTATTTGGAGTAAGTTCATTCGCTTTTTTATAGTCTTGTTTTGCTTCGTCAAAATTATTATTTAAAAGGTAATAAAATCCTCTTTGTGAATATAAATTTGAGTTATTTTCATCTCTTTTTATTGCAGAAGAATAATCATTTATTGCGCCTTCAACATCATCAGATAAGAATTTTATCTGAGCTCGATTTATATAATATTGAACATTATTACAATCGTATTTTATTGCTTGGTCATAATGTTTTATAGATAAATCAAACTGTTTGTTCTTTCTATGTAAATCAGCTTTTAAGGCATAAAGTTCTGCATTTTGTGGGTGAATATTTAATGCTTTTGAATAAAAATCTAAGCCATTTAAATATTGTCTGTTTTTTCTATAAACTCTTGCAATAGCTTTATATGTTTTAATTGAACTTCCTTTTAAAGATAAAGCAAAGAATAAATAGTGCAAAGCCTTTGGGTATTCGCCAATGTTTTCTCTATTTATTCCTTTTTCGTACATTTTATGAAAAAGATAAAATCTTCTTATTTTGAAAAACAAGAAATTCTCCTTAGTTATTTAAACTGTGAATTGGTGCTGGAATTCTTCCGCCTCTATTAATAAATGTTTCTGATGATAATTTGTTTACGCTCATAATAGGTGCTTCACCTAATAAACCGCCATAAACAGCATAATCTCCAACTTTTTTGTTAGGAACAGGAATAATTCTAACAGCTGTTGTCTTTTTATTAATCATACCAATTGCCATTTCATCTGCAATCATACCGGAAATAGTTGTTTCTGGTGTATCGCCTGGAATTGCAATCATATCTAAACCAACAGAGCATACACAAGTCATAGCTTCTAATTTATCAAAAGTTAGAACACCTTGTTTTGCTGCTTCAATCATACCGGCATCTTCAGATACAGGAATAAATGCACCAGATAGACCACCAACATAACTACTAGCCATAATGCCACCTTTTTTTACAGCGTCATTAAGCATTGCTAAAGCAGCAGTTGTACCGTGAGCACCTGCGTGTTCTAATCCCATTGCTTGAAAAATACCTGCCACTGAATCGCCAATTGCTGGTGTTGGTGCTAAAGATAAATCTATAATGCCGAATGGGATATTCATTTTTTGAGCCATTCTTCTACCAACTAATTCACCAGTTGAAGTGATTTTGAAGGCAATTTGTTTTATTTTATTTGCTAATTCTCCAAAATCCGCGTCTTTTGGTAAATTTTCAACAGCAGCTCTAACAACACCAGGTCCAGAAACACCAATGTTTAAAGCACATTCTGGTTCGCCATATCCGTGGAATGCTCCAGCCATAAATGGATTATCACCTGGAACATTACAGAAACATACTAATTTAGCTGCTCCGATACCATCAGCATCAGCAGTTAAATTTGCAGCTTGTTTTATAATTCCGCCCATTTTCTTAACGGCATTCATATTTATACCAGCTTTTGTTGAAGCTAAATTTACAGAAGAACATACTCGCTGAGTTTGTTTTAGTGCTTCTGGTATGCTTTCAATTAATGCAATATCACCACGTGTACAACCTTTTTCTACTAATGCAGAAAAACCACCAATAAAGTTTACATTAACTTCTTTAGCTGCTTCGTCTAAAACTTTTGCAAGGTAAACATAGTCCATGTCTTTGCAAGATTCACCTACTAAAGAAATTGGAGTAATTGAAATTCTTTTGTTTATGATTGGAATTGAATATTCATCTTCTATTTCAGAAGCGTATGAATATAAATTTTTAGCGTATTTTGTAATTTTGTTGTAGATTTTGTCCCCAACTTCTCTAACATTTTCACCACAACAATCACGCAAGCTAAGAGCTAAGGTAACTGTTCTAATGTCCAAGTTGTGGACTTTTATCATATTAATTGTTTCAATAATTGAGTTTTCGTTAAAAAAAGTCATTTTAAATATCCTTAAATTGTGTGCATTTTATCAAAGATTTCTTTTTTTTGAATCCAAATTTCCATACCAAGTTTTTGACCTGATTGAGTTACTGCTTCTTTGATTTCTTTAAACGGATATTTTGATTTGCTGATATCAGCAAGTAAGAACATCATAAAACAACCTTGCATAATTGTTTGTCTAATATCTTCAATATTAACTTCATATTTCGCAAGTACGCTTGCAATTTCAGCAACGATACCAACTCCATCTTTTCCAGAAATTGTAACTATAATTTTATCTTCGCTCATTTCTACTCCAATCATTATTTATGTATTTATTTTATTAACAAAATGGACTAAAAGCAAACAGAATATAATTTTAAATATTTGCTTTATACAAGTAATAAATGTTATTATAACTTTTGTTATGATGAAAAATAAACTTATTAATTATAAAAAAGGTTTTACATTAGCAGAAGTACTTATTACTCTTGTTATTATTGGTGTAATTGCGGCAATTACAATTCCAACTGTTATAGCGAATTCAAAAGATGAAGAAATTCGTTCTATGTTGAAAAAGAGTCATTCTATAATCGCTCAAGCATTAGAATATTATTATATTGATAATGGTGTTGTTCCAAAAGGTGGCAATTTTGAAGGGCGTACTTTTAAAGATGTATTTGTAAAACATTTTAATATAGCTCAAGATTTCGGTAATACTGATTTTTATTATGGTAATAAAGATTATGATCGTTATAAAAATTATTATGGAAATTCAAATTTGAATTACTATTTTTTTGATGATGGTCAATTTATTTTAAATGATGGTACTTTTATTATGATTGAAAACCCTAGTATTGATAGCATCAATAATAGAGTTATTATTTCAGTTGATGTTAATGGACCATATAAAAAACCAAATAGACTTGGTCGAGATTTGTTTATGTTCCAAGTAAGTAATGAAGGTAAGTTGCTTGCAATGGGTGACCCTGGAACATATTTCCCAGAAGAAACATATTGTAAAAAGAATTCTTATGAAGATATGAGTGGTGCTGGTTGCACTGCAAAAATGTTGCGTGATAAAAGTAAATAATTAAAATTTGAAGTCACGCAAACCTTGTTCTATTTTTTCAAGATTTTGAATAACGATTTGTTTTCGTTTTTCATCTGTAATTTTTTCTATTTCTTTCAGCAAAAGATTCTTACTTGTTTCTTTTGTTTTGTCTGAAGCATAATCTGTTAAATATTCTTTTAAAGTCATAATTGCGTTTGGATGACAGAAATTATGAATTTGTTGGTCTTTACATAATTCCATAAATCTTTCGCCTGTACGATTATTTCCATAGCAAGCTGTACAAAAACTTGGTAAGTAGTTAAGCTCCATTAACCAATTAACAACTTCATCTAGTGTTCTATTGTCATTGATTTCAAATTGAGATGAATCTTCATCTTCTTTTTCTGGTTCATAATAACCACCAACACTGGTTTTTGAACCACCGGAAATTTGAGAAACACCTAGCTCTAGTAAATCTTTTCTACATTCTTTGTTTTCTCTTGTTGAAATAATCATACCTGTATATGGTACTGCAATACGGATTACTGCAACAATTTTTTTGAAAGTTTCATCATCTATTCCATTTGCGAATGTTGTTGGGTCAATGTCATCAGCTTTTCTTATTCTAGGTACACTGATTGTATGTGGTCCAACACCATAAAGCGCTTCTAAATGTTCTGCGTGCATTAATATAGCAGCAAATTCATACATATAATTTTCTAAACCAAATAGTACTCCAATTCCAACATCATCAATTCCACCTTGCATTGCTCTATCCATAGCTTCTGTGTGGTAGGCATAATTATGTTTTGGACCAGTTGGGTGAAGTTTTTCGTAGCTTTCTTTGTTGTATGTTTCTTGGAATAAAATGTATGTTCCAATACCGGCTTCGTGCAATTTTTTATAGTTTTCTACAGTCGTAGCCGCGATATTAACATTTACTCTACGAATAGCACCATTTTTGTGCTTAATTGAATAAATTGTATTGATTGATTCTAAAATGTATTCAATAGGATTATTAACAGGGTCTTCACCTGCTTCTAATGCTAAGCGTTTGTGTCCCATATCTTGAAGTGCAATAACTTCGTTTTTAATTTCTTCTTGAGTCATTTTTTTACGAGTTATATGGGTATTTTTTGCGTGGAATGGGCAATATGTACAACCATTTATGCAGTAGTTTGATAAATATAATGGTGCAAATAGAACAATTCTATTTCCATAAAAATCTTCTTTAATTTCTTTTGCAAGAGAGAAAATTTCATTACAATCACTTACAAGCAAAACGCTAGCTTCACGATGGTTTAAGCCTTTTTTTAGCCTTGCTTTTTCCATTATTTTATTGATTAGCTCTTTGTTGTTTTTGTTTTGTTGAGCATATTCAATTGTATCTAAAACTTCTTGATGAGAAATAAATTCTTCTGCTTTTGTTGATTTTGGATTATACATGATTTTGCCTTTTTATAGTTAAAGTATAACGCAAAAATATAAATCAATGCCAAAAGGAATTTATGTTGAATGATTGTAGATAAAGTTGTAACATTGTTTTATTAGGATATTTAAATTTATGATTACAAAAGAACTTATATTGAACTCATTAATAAAATTTGCGAAAAAGTCTGTAACATTTAAAGTTTATAGTTTTGTAAGCCATTTGTCGTTTGTATCAATAATTTTATTTCTGATTTTTCTTTATGTCTTTATTCATAAGCCATATTTGCTTGAGTATGTTTCGTTATCTGAATTTTCGTCAGATGAACATCCTATTATTACATTTGTTTTGGTTATACCTATTCTATTATGGTTTGTGCTACCTTTTCTGACTTTCCCATTATTAGTAGCAGATTCATATATATGTATATATTTAAAAGCAAAAAATCCTAAGTTTATTTATGAACAAGAAAAACTTACAGTTGGTGTTGTTATAAATTTAATAATGATTTGTTTGTATTTATTTTCTCGAATTGGTATTCATATTCCTGTCTTGCAAGAATATTTTGTTCATGTTATAAA
Organism: Cyanobacteria bacterium SIG29; assembly: GCA_015152515.1. GTDB lineage: Bacteria > Cyanobacteriota > Vampirovibrionia > Gastranaerophilales > Gastranaerophilaceae > Avigastranaerophilus. Next base: position 229,840 of record SUTV01000001.1, on the reverse strand, counting down.
CAAATTACTGTGAGATTTATAATCTTGCTAGTTCAATGAATGGAAGTTTAGGACACTGAAGAAAAATATAGTACTGGCTCAAAATGCAGGTTTTTGTTATGGAGTCAAGAGAGCAGTCGAAACAACAAAAAAAATTAAATTAGAAAATGCGTCCAAAAAGGTATGGGTATTAGGCGAGCTTATTCACAATTCTCATGTTATTAATGAACTTGATGAAATGGGAATTAAGACTGTTGATGAGTTACCAACTTGTGAAAGTGGTATTTGTATTGTTAGAAGTCACGGTATGGCTCCTCAAAAAATTGATGAAATTGCAGAAAAGGGTTTTGAAGTTATTGATTTAACTTGTCTTGATGTTAAAAAGGTTCAACAAAAAGCCATTCAGTTAGCTAAAGAAGAATTTTTAGTTTTGATTCTTGGAAAACCTGAACATCCTGAAGTTATTGCAATTAATGCAAATGCTAAACTTTATTCAGATAATGTGTTTGTAATTCCTGATTTAGAAGCTTTAAAAAGTTTAGATAATAAAATTAAAGAAATAAAAAGAGTTGGTGTTGTTATACAAACAACTCAGAAATTAGAATTTTTACAAGAAATTGTTTCATATTTAGTTCCAATTTCTAGTGAATTAAAAGTGTTTAATACTATTTGTAAATCAACATCAAAAAGACAACAAGAAGCAAAAGAGCTTGCGAAGTCTTCTGATTTAATGATTGTTGTTGGTGGTAAAAATAGTGCAAATACTACTCATTTGGCTGAAATTTTAAGTGAAATTACAAAGACAATTCATATAGAAACAGCCAATGATTTAAAAGAATTTGAAGCTTTTATAAATAAAGCTGAGAATATTGGGGTAACAGCTGGTGCTTCTACTCCAGAAAATATAATTAAGCAAGTAATAGAAGAAATAGAAAAAATATAAGAAAGGACATATAGAAAAATGACAAACATTTTAAATGAACAAGACGAATTCGTGAGATTACTTGAAGAAAGCTACAACTACAAATTTTCAGTAGCTGATGTAGTAAAAGGTATCGTAATTAAACAAGAAAACGATGGTTTTTTAGTTGATATCGGTGCAAAAACAGAAGCTTTTTTACCAAATAGAGAAATCACAAACAACCAAGTTAATGACAGAGATTATTCTGATTATTTAACTATCAATGATGTAAAAGAATTCTACATCTTAAAAGAAGAAGGCGATGATGAAAATGGTAGAATTTTCTTATCATTGAAAAAATTATCTTGTGCTAAAGCTTGGCAAGAACTTCAAAACGCTAAATACAATAATGAAACAATTACTGCAAAAGTTGTTCTTATTGTACGCGGTGGTGTTATTGTTGAAGCTTCTGATTTAAGAGGTTTCGTTCCAGCTTCTCAATTAAGAACTGGCGCTCCATTTGACGGTTTAATTGGTCAAGATATCGAAGTTAAAGTTTTAGAAGCTGATGCAAAAAGAAACAAATTAATTTTATCTCAAAGACAAGCTGTTGCAGAACAAAGAGAACAAGTAGTTGATGAAATTATTTCTCAATTAGAAGTTGGTTCTATTGTTAAAGGTGAAGTTGTTAGAATCGCTGATTTTGGTGGCTTTATAGATATCAATGGTGTTGATGGTTTATTACCAATCTCTGAAATTTCTTGGCAAAGAATTAAACATCCATCAGATGTTATTTCTTTAGGTCAAGAATTAGAAGTTAAAATCTTAAAAATTGATATGGATATGAAACGTATCAGCTTAAGCTTAAAGAGAATGGGTGAAAATCCTTGGGAATCAATTGAAAATGAATTTTCTGAAGGACAAGTTATTAAAGGTACAGTTAATAAAGTAACTTCTTTTGGTGCTTTTATTAACATTTACCCTGGTGTTGAAGCATTATTACCATCTGCAGAAATGGAACCAGCTAATGCAAACCCATTCAATATATATAATGTTGGTGATGAAATTGAAGTTTTAATTAAAAAATTCACACCACAAGAACATAGAATCGCATTAAGCGTAAAAGATATTCAAAAATAGTTAAAGACTATTATTAAAAGAGGCGAGTTTATAACTTGCCTCTTTTTTTGTTAAGAAATATTTACAAGATATTATATGTAGGCAATTTTTTTTATTTATGTTTTTTTCTCATTTTGTAGTAAAGGAAGAAAAAATATGGCAATGAAAATTTCCCCTGTATCAACATACACACCGGTACAAAAAGGTAAAAGATATGGAACCGTAGCTGGTTTAGCTGTATCTGGTGCTTATGTTGCAAAAAATGCTAAATCTACATTTACGCAAGCTGCTCAAAATGGTTTAGAAAAATTAGGTAGTAAAAACAAAGGTATTGCAATTGCTGCTCTTACAACAGCTGGTATTATTGGTGTTGTAACTACTGTTGGTAGGTTAGCAGGTGCTGTTGTTGGCAAAATTGTTCAATCTTGCAAAAAAGACGCTGATTCTCAAGCTTATTTGTGTTCTAGAGCAGATGAACATAAGGCTAATAAAAAACCAGGTAAAGTTTGTTCTACTACAGCGTAAAAAATTAATTAAAACAAAAAAAGAGTAACTATTTCGTTACTCTTTTTTTAATATCTTTTTTAAATATAAACCAGTTAAAGAATCTTTGTTTTTTGCTATTTCTTCTGGTGTTCCTTGTGCAATAATCATTCCGCCTTCATCGCCACCTTGTGGACCTAAATCAATAATATAATCTGAAGTTTTGATTAAATCTAAATTATGCTCAATTATTAAAATTGTATTGCCAGCATCTGCCAATTTATTAATTATTTTAATTAGTTTATCTAAATCATACCAATGAAGTCCAACTGTTGGTTCATCAAGTAAATATAGAGTTTTACCAGTTGAGCGTTTATTTAGTTCGCTTGCTAATTTGATTCTTTGAGCTTCGCCACCAGATAGTGTAGTTGAGCTTTGACCTAGTTTCATGTAGCCTAAACCAACATCATTTAATGTTTGAAGTCTAGATTTTATTTTTGGTATATTTTCGAAAAATTCTAAAGCCTCAGATATACTCATTTCTAAAACATCAGAGATACTTTTTCCTTTATATTTAACTTCAAGAGTTTCTCTATTATATCTATGACCTTTGCAAACATTACATTTAATATAAACATCAGATAAAAAGTTCATTTCTATTCTAGTTAAACCATCACCTTTACAAGCTTCACAACGGCCACCTTTTACATTAAAACTAAATCTTCCTGCTGTATAACCTCTCATTTTTGCTTCTGTTGTTTTTGCAAAAAGTTCTCTTATATGAGTGAAAACATCAGTGTATGTTGCAGGGTTTGAACGAGGAGTTCTGCCTATTGGTGATTGATCTATGCAAATAACTTTATCTATATTTTCAAAACCTAAAATTTCATCAACGCCTTGTGGTTTTGGCTTGTTTTTATTTAATTTATGGATTGAATATTGATATAGTAAATCGTTCATTAGTGTTGATTTGCCACTGCCAGATACACCTGTTAAGGTTACGATTTTGCCTAATGGGATTGATACATCAATATTTTTTAAGTTATTTTTGTGTGCATTTAAAATTTCTAGGTAGTTTCCATTTCCTTTCCTTCTTGAAGTTGGAATAGGAATAGTTCTTTCTCCGCTTAAATATTGACCTGTTAAAGATTTTTTAGCGTTTATAATATCATTTATTGAACCTTGTGCTATGATTTTACCACCCTTTATGCCGGCATGAACACCAATATCAACAATGTGGTCTGCATTTCTAATTGTGTCTTCGTCGTGTTCAACTACAATTAATGTGTTACCTAAATTACGCAGTCTTATAAGTGTTTTTATTAGCATATCGTTATTGTATTGATGTAAACCAATTGATGGTTCATCTAAAACATATAAAACACCAGATAATCCACTACCTATTTGCGTTGCTAGTCTTATTCTTTGCGCTTCACCACCAGATAATGTGCCAGACATTCTTGCTAAATTTAGGTAGCTTAATCCAACATCAAGCATAAATTTAAGTCTTGCTCTGATTTCTTCTAAAATTTGTTTTGCGATTGTTAGTTTATAATCATCAAGTTCTAAATAAATATCAGAGAAAAATTTATAACAGTCTTTAATCGACATTGTACAAACGTCATAAATATTTTTACCTGCAATTTTTACTGCTAAAGAAAATGGTTTTAGTCTTGCTCCTTTACAGTCATTACAAGGAATTTGTGACATATATTCTTGGATAGAATCTCTAACTTCATCAGAATTTGATTCGTTGTATTTGTTCATAAAATATGGTATTACGCCTATAAATGGGCGTTTTTGAGTTACATATCTTGTTCCACCAAATTCTTTAAAACGAAGTTTTATGGTTTCTCGTTTGCTGCCGTATAAAATAATATTTTGATATTTTTCATCAAGTTCTTCAAATGGAGTTTCCATATCAAAGCCATAGTGGTCAGCAACTGATGATAAAACATCTTGATAATATTGGTTTCCTGTTTTAGCCCAAGGATAAATTGCGCCAGCTTTTAGTGAATTTTTTCTATCAGGAATTAATAAATCAGCATCCATTTCAAAGTGTGCGCCAAGTCCTGAACAGGTTGGACAAGCTCCATAAGGACTGTTAAAACTAAAAATTCTTGGTGCTAATTCTTCAAAACTTAAGTTGCAGGTAGGGCAAGCTAGTTTTTCAGAAAAAATCATTTCTTTATCGCCGATAACATCAATAATTAATAGTCCATCAGCTTTTTCTAATGCTATTTGAACGCTGTCGGTTAATCTTGATTTTGCACTTTCTTTTATAACTATTCTATCAACAACTATATCGATTGTGTGTTTTTGAGTTTTTGTTAATTCTATTTCATCTTCATCTAAATTGAAAATTTCACCATCAATTCTTGCTCTAACAAAGCCTTCTTGACGAAGTTCTTCAAGTAAATTGATATATTCACCTTTTTTACCACGGATAATTGGAGCTAAAACTTGTATTTTAGTTCCTTCTGGTAGTTTAAAAATTCTATCTATAATTTCATCAATAGTTTGAGGTGCTATTTCACTACCACATTCTGGACAATATGGAGTTCCGATTCTTGTAAAAAGTAATCTTAAGTAATCATAAATTTCTGTAACAGTGCCAACAGTTGAACGTGGATTGTTACTTGTTGATTTTTGGTCGATAGAAATTGCTGGAGATAAACCTTCTATACTTTCAACATCAGGTTTATCAAGTTGACCTAAGAATTGTCTTGCATAGTTTGACAAACTTTCAACATATCTTCTTTGACCTTCTGCAAAAATTGTATCAAAAGCAAGCGAACTTTTTCCGCTTCCTGAAATACCGGTAAATACAATAAGTTCATTTTTCGGTAGTTCTAAACTTACATTTTTTAAATTATGTTGATTTGCTTTTCTAATAATAATTTTATCGTTCATAAATACATTATGGCATGAAATAGCAAAAAAAAATAATTATGAGTTTTTGATTTTTAAAATCAAGAAAGGGAGAAAAGTAATGAATGTATCTTTTGGTTCTACATATAGAATACCATTTAGAAAAGGTGGCGAAAGTGTTAGACAATCTTTAAGAGATTTAGCAAAACAATATGGTGGTTTGGCAACTCAAAATAAATCAGCAAATGGAACTGCTAGAGTTTCTATCTCAAATAAATTAGATGCGCAGTTTGAACAAGATTTAAGAAGAATTGGATACAGAGAATACCAAAAATTTGAAGCTGAAGCTTTACCTAAAGATAAGATAGATTCATATATTAAAGAGCAATTGGGCGATTTTAATTATGCTCAAAAGGGTAAACAAAAAGCAGGAAAACCAAAGAAAAAAGAATTGTATAATTAAAAATAGAGTAAATTGGGTTAGCATTATGCTAACCCAATTTATATTAAAAATATATTATTTTTTTGAATTTTTTTAGTGTTTTTGGTTATTATTAATTAAAATAATCATAATAAGGATTGTTGATGTTTGATTTTTTAAAAAAAAGTAAAGAATATGTTTGCTGTGAGGATTTTCAAGGTGGAATACATTTTGATTATACTGGTTTATTTTACTGTGCAACATATTTCCATTCACGATGTAATGATATCCCAATTACACCAATTTTAGGAGATATAGAAAAAAATTATAATACATTAATGAAAACAAAAAAAAATGATAAAAAATCATTTGAAAAAGGTGTTATCATAAATCGTTGTAAAAATTGTTTTCAATTAGAAAAAAAAGTTTGGAAAAAAAATCAAAAAATAGATAGAATTGCTATTTCTGCAAATAGGAAATGTAATTCAAACTGTATATATTGCCTAACACACCATAATAAAGAGAAATGTAATAATTCTCCTGATGTTTCTATATATGATTTTATAAAAAAGTTAATTGATAAAAAACAAGTTGACGAAAATTGTGTAATTCAGTTTGGGGGTGGTGAACCAACATTGCATTTTGAATTTGAGAAGATAATGAAATTATTTCTTTCAAAACCAAAGTATACAATGAGAATACACACGTCTGCAATAAAATATAGTGAATCAATATCTGAAGCAATTAAACAAACTCGATGTATGGTAATTGCATCTATTGATGCAGGAAATTCTGAATTATATAAAAAGATTAAAAATGTTGATGAATTTGATTCTGTTGTTGAAACAATGAAAAAATATTGTAGTGCAAATGAAAATTCCAATGAACCAGCTCAAGTGATGTTAAAATATATAATTATTCCTAATGTTAATGATAAAGAAGAATTTATAATTGAGTTTTTAAACTTGGCGAAAAAAATAGGCTGTATTGCTGTTAGAGCAGATATAGAAAATAATTGGTTTCAAGAACATAAGGATAATTTAGATTTGATACAACGATATTTGTATTTATTAAAATATTTTGATATTAAAGCAAAACAAATTGGCTTATATCAATTTTTTAATGATGTACCACTTTTTTTATTAGATAAATATAAAAAATATTATGAAGAAATAATAGTTGAATAACATAAAATTATTTTATTTGTTAATTTTAATTAAACTAAAAAAAAGATTGTTTAAAAAATAAAAATCTTATGTTAATATATAATTATGTTGATTAGAGAAACGGATTTCCGTTTCTTTTTTATTTACTATAGGGTCTTAGTTGCGGAAAGGAAGGTCAAAATGAAGAGAGATAAATATCATAAATCTCAATCAAACGACAATGCACCATTTGAGTACGTTAACAAAAGAGAGCTTATGGAAAAGCTTGAGCCATTAATTGATAATACACTAATGCGTTTTGGACTTATTCCTGTTGAAGTGGAATTAGTTAGAGAAAATCATAGATGGTTTTTAAGAATATTTATTTATTCTACACAGCGCAATGTTAGTTTAGATGATTGCGAAAATGTTTCAAGAAGTCTATCAGACTTTTTAGAAGAACTTATTCCTTTTAAATACTATTTAGAAGTTTCAACACCTGGAATAGAAAGAAAACTTCGTTCAGATAAAGAGTATTTGATTTTTAGAGGAAAAGATATCAACTTAAAATTAAAAGAAGCAGTTGATGAATCTGGTGAAAAACAATTTGTTGCAAAAATTGTTGATTTTGATGAAAAGGAAGGTTTAACTGTTTTTGCGTATAAAGATAAAAAAGATATTTTAATTAAAAAAGAAAATATTATATCAGCAAGATTATATTCAAGTGAAATATAGGAGAGAGCACAATGATTAAAATCGGAACAGCATTATTTGAAGCTTGTGAAGAATTAGAAAGAGAAAAGGGCATATCTAAAGATGTTATTATTGCATCTTTATGTGATGCTATGGTTACTGCTTATAAAAAGCACTTACATCAAAAAGAAGTTCCTAATGTAGAAGCTATTTTAGATGAGCAATCAGGTGAAATTGGTGTATTTAGAACAAAATTAGTTGTTAAAGAAGTTCAAGATCCTGATTTGGAAATTTCTTTAGAAGACGCTCAAGAACTTGATGATGAAGTTGAATTAGAAGACGAAGTTAAAATTGAAGTAACTCCTGAAAACTTTGGTCGTATTGCTGCTCAAAGTGCTAAACAAGTTATTACTCAAAGAATTCGTGAAGCTGAAAGAAATCTTGTATTAAATGAATTCCTTGAAAAGAAAGGTACTTTAACAACAGGTATTATTCAAAGAGTTGAAAATAGAAATGTTATTGTTAATATTGGCAAAACTGATGCGATTATGCCTCAAAAAGAACAAATTCCAGGTGAATATTATAAATCTGGTAATAGAATCAGAGTATTCGTTCTTAACGTTAAAGAAACATCAAGATTACCTCAAGTTATTGTTTCTCACGCTCATGCAGAAATCGTTAGAGAATTATTTGAACTTGAAGTTCCAGAAATTGAAGATGGAATTGTTGAAATTAAATCAATTTCTCGTGAGGCTGGATATAGAACAAAAATTGCAGTATTAAGCAATGACCCTGATGTAGATTCAGTTGGTGCTTGTATTGGACCAAGAGGTAGCAGAATTCAAACTATTATCGGCGAATTGAAAAATGAAAAAATTGATATTGTTAGATATAGTGAAAATCCTGTTGAATATATTGTTAATGCTTTATCACCAGCAAGAATTGTATCTGTTGATATTTTAGCTGATGATGAATATTCTAAAGAAGCATTTGTTATTGTTCCAGATGATCAATTAAGTTTAGCTATTGGTCGTGATGGTCAAAATGTTAGATTGGCTCACAAATTAACAGGCTGGAAAATAGATATTAAGAGTGAATCTCAAGCTGCAAAAATTGAATATGCTCCACATCAAATGGCTCAAGATGATTATGAAGAAGATGCTATTGAAGATGAAGTAGATGAAATTGCAGAAGAAATTCGTGAAGAAGAAGAATATGCTATGGATGAAGAAGATGTAGCAGAATTCGAAGGTGATGAACAAGAAGCTGAAGAATCAACAGAAGAATAATTCACTTAAAAATAATCAAAAAAAGAGGTCAAAAAGACCTCTTTTTTATTTTGTATTATGTTTTTTATCCTAAAACGTTTAAACCAATAGTTACAATGTTTTTGCCACCAAAATTTTCTGTTGCTTTAATTGTTGTATTTTTAGCTGCATCACTAAGTTCTTTTAAGTTTGATTTTAAATTTAATTTATACATTTTATCAAGGAAATGTTCCATTCTTGGTTTTGCTTCATTAAGAATTAATTTTGTTTTTGCGTCAAAAAGACCAGGGTTGCTTCTTTCTAATTGAGCACCTGTCATTTTTAAACCACCATTTAAATATACTTTATCAAGGCCTAATGCTTCAGCACCTTCTTTCATTCCTCTTTTTAATGCTTCAGCTAGTTCTCTTGTATTTGAATTACCAATTTGTTTGTTCCAAGCGTGACCTGCTACTGTACCACCAAAACTTACATTATACATACCTAAACTCCTTTATTCATACTTTGATATATCCATAAAACAACTGAACTTTTTAAATTGCTTATCGTTATAAATAATGTTAAGAATGTAAATAAAAATTTTTAAGTTTGTATTAAAAGGAGTTCAAAGTTATGCAAATAAAAGATTATCAAGTAGTTTTGTTGGGTGTATTAGTTGCTTTAGGTAGTATTGTTTCAACTTATATTTTATCTGGTGCTGTTGTAGAATTTCAAAAATTACAAAATCAAACTATAAGGGTTACTGGTAGTGCTAGTCAAAATGTAACATCTGATAGTGCTAGTTGGACAATAAATTTTAGAACTAAAAAAGCGTTGTTAAAAGAAGGTTATGCAAAAATAAATTCTGACGCAAAAATCATTAAAGAATTTTTATTGGAAAATGGAATTGAAGATAAAAATATTTCTTTTTCTTCTATTAACAGTTATGAGAATTATAAAAGACTTCCAAATGGTAATATGACGAATGAAGTTGATACTTATAGTGTTTACCAAAGTGTAACTGTTAAATCAAATGACATTACTAAATTTAATAAAATGTCTAAAAAAGTTGATGAATTAGTTAATAAAGATATTAATTTGAATGCTGAAAGTATCCAATATTTTGTTTCAAATTTAGATGATATAAAAGTAAAAATGGTTGGTGAAGCTTCTAAAAATGCAAAAATGAGAGCTGAAAGTATGATTTCTGGTACTAATGGAAAAATTGGTGCTATGAATAGTGCTAAAATGGGTGTATTTCAAATTGTTCCAGTTGATTCAACTGAAGTAAATGATTATGGTATAAATGATACATCTTCTATAGAAAAGAAAGTTGTTGCAACTGTTAGTGCTACTTTTACAGTAAAATAAATTTTCGTGCTAACATAATTTTATGGTTAGCAAAATTATGAAATATTTAATAGGATTTATGATATTGTGCGCAATTCAATTTGCGTGCAATTTCTTTGTGAAATTTTTTAATTTTGCATTCCCATCCCCAATTTTAGGTATTATTGTTTTGTTTATTTTGTTGCAAACAAACATTATTAAGCGTGATTGGATAAAAGATATTTGTTCTTTGTTATTAAAATATATGCCTTTATTGTTCGTGCCTTTAGCAGTTGGGATTATTGCTTATTATGGAATTATTGAAAAAAATTTAATTCCTATTTTGTTGAATGTTGTTGTAACTGTTACTATAACTTTATTGCTAACTGCAATGTTTGTTGAAAATGTTATTAAATTTGTAAGACTTCAAAGAATGAGGAAATTAAAAAATGATTAATCTTTGGGGGCTTATATCTACGATTGTTATTTTTGAATTGGTTAAAAAAGCTAAATTTATTAAATTTCCGCCAATGGTTATAACTGGATTGATTTTAATTTTAATTTTGTGCGTTTTTAAAATTGATTATAAGAATTATAATGAATCGGCTTGTTTTTTAACTTTGTTATTAGGTCCAGCTACAATAGCTTTGGCTATGCCGTTATCAGATAACTCCAAAATTTTGTTGAAAAATAAAAGGGCTGTTTATTTTGGCTTTGTAATTGCAACAGTTACCGCGATAATTACAACTTTTATTTTAGGAAAATTATTTCATTTTGATTGGCAATTAATTACTTCGTTAATTCCGAAAACAGTTACGACGCCAATTGCTATAGAAATATCTAAAACAATTGGTGGTATTCCTGAATTAACTGCTTGTATGGTTTGTTTAACTGGTATATATGGGGCTATATTTAGTCATAAAATTTTAAAGTTATTTAAAATAAAAAGTGATATTGCAACAGGACTATCTATTGGTGCGACAAGCCATGTTTTAGGTACATCAACTTGTATTGAGAAAAAACGCGAAAAACAAGTTGTTATGGCAACTTTGGCGCTTATTATTATTGGGATATTAACAACTGTAATATGTGTGTTTTTCTTTTGATAAAACTTCTTGAATTATAATTTTTTAGAGTGATAATTATCTTGTTAGTCGAAACAAAATAGTTAGAGAAATATGGAAATATTTTTAATAGGGATTTTATTATTTGTTTTAAGTGGGGTTTCTTCACTTTTTTGTAGTGAAAATATTAAGTTAAAAGTAATTGTAATAATGTCGTTATTTGCATCGATATTAACGATTATACCTGCTTTTCAAGTTCTTTTATATGGTGTTAATCTTGAATTTGTGCCAAATTGGAGCAGCGTTTTTGGACAAGTTCCTTTTATAATTGACCCATTATCTTCCTTTTTTATAATTCTAATTTCAATTGTTAGTTTTTTAGGAATGATATATGCAAATGGTTATATGAAACCATATATTGGTAAAAATAAAAAATTCGCTTCTCATTGTTTCTTTTTACCATTACTTACTGCTTCAATGTTATCGGTTACAGTTGTTCAAAATGCTTTATTCTTCTTAATTGTATGGGAAATAATGTCTTTATCGTCATTTTTCCTTGTTATTTTTGAAGATGAAAAAAAAGAAGTTATTTCTGCTGGAATTAAATATTTAATTTATATGCATATTTCAGTAATATTCATTATTGCTTTATTTGCTTTAATGTCTGTTAAATCAGGAAGTTATAATTTTGAAGATTTTAAATTGATTTTTATAGAAAATCCCATATTGAAAGATTTAGTTTTCTTTTTCGCATTTTTAGGGTTCGGTACAAAAGCTGGTTTTGTCCCAATGCATAATTGGTTGCCAGATGCTCACCCAGCTGCTCCAAGTCATATTTCTGCAGTTATGTCTGCAGTTATGATTAAAACTGGCTTGTATGGACTTTTAAGAATAATTTTGATTATTGATAAACCAACTCAATTGATTTCTTATTTTATGTTGTGTATTGCAGTTGTTACTGCTTTATATGGTATTATTTATGCTGTTAATCAAAGAGATATTAAAAAAATTCTAGCATATTCTTCAGTAGAAAATATTGGTATTGCCGGAATTGGTATAGCTGTTGGTTTGTTAGGTTTATTTTATAATAATTCAATAGTTGCATTATTAGGTTTTTCTGGTGCAGTATTTCATATAATGAATCACTCTATATTTAAATCATTATTGTTTATGGGTGCGGGAAGTGTTTATTTAAAAACACATACAAAAAATATTGAATTATTAGGTGGCTTGGTTAAGAAAATGCCTAAAACGGCAATTTTCTTTTTAACTGCTTGTGTTGCAATTTGCGCTGTGCCTCCATTTAATGGTTTTATTGGTGAGTTTTTAATCTACATTGGATTATTTGGTTCATTAAAACTTGATACATCAGGTTTGTTTATATTAATAGCATTGTCAGCAGCAGGTTTGGCTTTAGTTGGTACTTTGGCAATTTTATGTTTTACAAAAATATTTTCAATTACTTTCTTGGGGCTTCCTAGAAGTGAAAATAGTGAACATGTTGAAACTGATGTTGAAAAATCAATGTTAATTCCAATGGGTATATTGTCTGCTTTAACATTGATTGTTGGTGTTTTATCACCATTATTCTTTTTACCAGTAGCATCAAGTATTTCTGAAATGATTAAATATGAAAATTTACCTTATGATTTTTATGTTGTATTGGCAATATTAGTTAAGGTATTTATTTGCGTATGTATTTTATTGTTTGTGATTTTTATAGTATTTTCTGTAAAAAAATTATTATGCAAAAAAACAGTTGAGTTTAATACTTGGGGTTGTGGTTATGATAAAGGAAATAATCATATTCAATATACTGCTTCATCTTTTGTAAGCCCATTTTCTTCAATTATGACTCCATTATTTAAAAAGATTTTTGATGTTAAAAAACCAAAAGGTTTATTCCCTAAAGAGGCACATTATAATTCAACTGTGGAAGATGTAGAAGAAGCTTATTTGATTAATCCAATAGTTAAATTTGACGAGAAATTTTTATCTAAGTTTGAAAGATTACAAGATGGAAATATTCAACACTATATTTTATATGGCTTGATTTTCTTAATCTTGGCTTTAGTAGGAGTGGTATTTCTAGGATGATTATACTTTTAATTATAATGAATTTATTTATCATATTATTTTTACCTTTTATAATGCTTGGCATAATTAAAAAGACAAAAGCTTTTTGGGGTGGAAGAAAGGGTGTTAAATTATTACAACCTTGGTATGATTTTGTAAGATTATTAAAAAAAGAACCAGTTGTTAGTTCAACAACTTCGTTTGTGTTTAAAATTGCGCCGGTTATTGCTCTTGCAACATCAATAACCGCAGGTTTATTTGTTCCAACTGTATCTGGTTTTAGCATAATAACTATGGATTTTGCTTTCATTATCTTTGCGTATATTTTGGGCTTTGGAAAGTTTTTCTCTATTATTAGTGCAATGGATACAGGCAGTAGTTTTGAAGGTATGGGCGCATCAAGAGAAGCTTGCTTTACTGCGTTGATTGAACCAGCATTCTTTATCGTAATGGCTTCAATTTGTGCAGTTGTTGGTGTATTTACTTTCCAAAGTTTAAATGTATTTTTACATAACACAGATATTATTGGTGTTTGTATTATTGTTTTGGCTGTTGTGGCTTTATTTATTATGATGTTGACAGAAACTTCTAGAGTTCCTGTTGATGATCCAGCTACTCACTTGGAATTAACAATGATTCATGAGGTTATGGTATTGGATAATTCAGGTGCTGACTTGGCTTTTTTGAGTTGGGCGAGCGCTATAAAAATGGTTTTAATTTCTTCAATTATTTCTGCTTTAGTTATTCCTGTTAGCTTACCATTTGGCTTATCAGCTTTATATTATTTCGCTTTACTATTTGCTATTTCGTTTGCAATTGGTACTGTTGAATCTGCTATTGCAAGATTTAGAATGTCTCACGTAATTGAGTTTGTTTTTGCTATGTCTGCAATTGCTTTAGTAATTTTGTCATTAATAACAATTAGAATTTATGGCGGTTAGAATATGGAAAATGCGTTTATAATATTATTCGGTTTTACAATGTTATATGTGGCTGCTACAAGTAGATTGGCGGCTCATGTTAATATTTTGGTTTTACAAGGTATGCTTTTGTTCTTAATCTGCGTATTAGGTATGAACGAATTTTCTTTATTAAATTTTTTATTTATTGCCTTTGAAACTTTATTAATTAAATCAGTTGTTATTCCTTCTTTTTTAGGCAGATTAATTAAAAGAACAAAAGAATATCGTGATACTGAAGCAAATATTCACCATTTTTATAGTTTATTTATTGCAACAGTGATTTTGTTTGCTGGTTTTTTAGTTTCAAGTATGAATATGCCTGCAATGAAAATGATTAATCCATTGTATTTTGGAGTTTCAATTGCCGTTATAATTATCAGCTTAATTTTAATTACTATTAAACATAAAATAATTTCAAATGTAATAGACTTTATTACAATGGAAAATGGTATTTTCTTGTTATCTTTATCTGTTGCGAAAGAAATGCCTATGATTGTTAATTTGGGTGTTTTATTAGATTTATTTATTGCGGTATTTATATTAGGACTTTTAGTTAAACATATAAATACTGAATTTGAAGATATGGAAGTATCACATTTATCAGATTTGAGGGATTGTGAATATGATAATTAATATGCTTTTAGTATTCCCTATATTAGCTTGTATTTTTTTGTTTTTATTTAAACAAGAAAAGTTGAATAATTTCTTTGTTATAGCTTATGCAGTTTTGCATACTATACTTAGTGGTTATTACTTTTTTAATGAATCAGATAGATTTGCTGGAAAATATTTTCATATAGACAATTCTAATATTTTATTCTTAGTTGTTTTATCTGTTGTATTTTTGGCAGTTGCTTTTTATAACAAAAGATATATGAAATTAGAAGAAGTTAATGTTAGAAGAAAAAGACATTATACATATATGCTTTTAGTTTTTGTAATGGCAATGACAGGTGTTATTGTAAGTAACAATCTTGGTTTATCTTGGGTTTTAGTTGAAGCAACAACTTTAGCTAGTGCTTATTTGATATATTTTTCAAAAACTAAAAATTCTATTGAAGCAGCTTGGAAATATGTATTTATTTGCTCAATTGGTATTGCGCTTGCTTTTGTTGGTATTATTTTACTTACAATTGCGACAGGTGATTTAAATTCTTTAAATTTTTATGATTTGATTTTAAATGCCAAAACATTTAATCATTTCTGGTTAAAGCTGTCATTTATATTTTTATTATTTGGTATTGGAACAAAAATGGGTTTGGCTCCAGTTTATTTTTGGTTGCCAGATGCTCACTCAGAAGCGCCATCACCAGCTTCAGCTTTATTATCTGCGGCGCTTTTAAATTCAGCATTTTTTGTTATTTTAAAAGTATTTAATATCGTAGTTACAGCAGGATGTGCTGATTATGCAAAAATAATGATGCTTGTAATGGGATTTTTATCATTGTTTGTTGCTGCTGTATTTATTTATCATATTAATAACTATAAAAGAATGTTGGCATATTCATCTATTGAGAATATGGGTATTTTAATTATTGGTAGTGCAATTGGTGGTGTTGGCTTGTTTGCTGCAATGGTGCACTTAATTGGTCACTCTTTAATTAAAGCTTCTTTCTTTATGACTTCTGGTAACATTTTAGAAATTTATGGAACTAAAAAAATAAAGAAGGTTAATGGGCTTTTAACTGTTGATAAAAAAACTGGTTGGTTATGGATTTTATCAATGGTTGGTATTACAGCATTTCCGCCATCAATTTTATTTATATCAGAATTTTTAATGGTTAAAGCTATGTTTGAAAAAGAACAATATTTCTTTTGTATTTTGTTCTTATTGTTATTAACTATTGTTTTATATGGTTTGGCAAAAGCTGTTTTAAATATGTCATATGGTGATATTGCACAAGAAAAGAAAGATGCATTGGTTCAAAATGTTGATAAACTAACAATTTCTATGTATCTTCCTCAAATTTGTTTGTTAGCATTGGCTTTTATTTTAGGAATTTATATTCCGTTAAATCTTGATGAGTTAATACAATTAAGTATATTTGGACTGTGAGTTTAATTATGAATTGGTTAATTAGTGGAAATAAAAAGAGAATTAATATAGCAGATATTCCTGTTTTGAATATTGAAGATTTAAGATTTGAAATAATAAACTTAAATAAAAGAGTTATCGGTTTCTTTGGTAAAAAAGAATTTGATAAAACAAGATTATTTGTTGTAATGGCTGATGATAGCGAAGGTAAATTATATATTTCATCTTCTATTTTTGAAGCAGATAAAAAAAGTTATGAATCAATAACCAAAGAAGTACCTGCGTTCCATGTTTTTGAACGCGAATTTTATGAAGAATTTGGAATAGAACCAGTTGGACATCCTTGGTTGAAACCAATGCGCGACCATAAAAAAGAGTATGAGTTTTTTGAAATGAAGGGTGATGAAGTTCACCAAGTGGCAGTTGGTCCAATTCACGCAGGTGTTATTGAACCAGGACATTTTAGATTTATGTGTCACGGTGAAAAAATATATGATTTAGAAATCCAATTGGGCTGGCAACATAGAGGCGTTGAAGATTTATTTTTATCAGTCCCAACTAACCAATTAGCAGAATCTGTTTGTGGCGATAGCGTAATTGCATATAATTTGGCTTATTCAAATGCTATGGAATCGTTAGGTGAGTGTGAAATTACAAACAAGGCTCAGTTAATTAGATTGATTGCGTTAGAAATGGAAAGATGTGCAATCCATATTGGTGATTTAGGTGCAATTGCTGGTGATATCGCATATTTGATGGGTGCTTCTATTTTTGGTGCAACAAGAACTTTAGTTATTAATACTATGCTTGAAATATCAGGCAACCGTTTTGGTCGCGGTTTGATTACAACAGGTGGTGTTAATTTCGCAATTGATAAAGAATTGTCTAATACTATCATTTCAACATTAAATAAAGTTTCTGCTGATGTTGAAAGAACAATTAAAACAATGTTGAAATCACCAACAGTTGCTTCAAGACTTGAAAAAACAGGTGTTGTAAGTGAAGAAAATGCAAGAAGTTTAGGTCTTGTTGGTATGGCTGCAAAAGCTTCTGGTGTTAATATTGATACTCGTTTTGATTTCCCTGATAAATGGTATCAAGATATTGAAAATAGAAGCACTAAAGCAGATGGTGATGTATATTCAAGAACTCGTTTAAGATATAAAGAAATCAAACAATCAATTTATATTATTAAAAAATTCTTATCTAAATTAGAATTATATGCCGATGAAATGAATATTGTTTATGTTCCACAGCCAAAACCAAATAGTTTTGTTGTTTCATTAACAGAAGGTTGGAGAGGCGAAGTAGTTCATATCGCTTTGACTGATGATAATGGAAATCTTTCAAGATACAAAATAAAAGATCCATCTTTCAACAATTGGTTTGCATTGGCTATGGCGGTGAGAAATAATGGTATTTCAGACTTCCCATTATGTAATAAGAGTTTTAATCTTTCATATTGCGGAAATGATTTATAAGGAATAAGTTATGTTAGATACTTTAAAATTAAGAATATATCAAGGACAACAATTTATAAAAGATATTCAAAATGCGCCAATGAGAGAGCAATTCAGAGGCTTTCCTATTATAACTGATGTGCAAGTTGATGAAAGTATTTGTCCTTTAGGCGCAATAAAAAATAATCCATTATCTATTGATATGGGTAAATGTACTTTGTGTGGTGCTTGCGCGAAAAAGTGTAGTAGCATTAAATTTTCTAATTATTATAAATTAGCTTCAACAGATAGAAAAAAACTTATCGTAACTCCTAATATGAACCCTGAAGAGTATAATAAGACTGCATTTGAAGTAAGAAAAGAAATCAAAAAAGTTTTTGGTAAATCATTAAAATTAAGACAAGTTTCTGCTGGTGGTTGTAATGGTTGCGAGATGGAATTGAATGCTTGTTCTAATGTGAATTTTGATATGGGCCGTTTTGGTATTGATTTTGTAGCTTCACCAAGACACGCAGATGGTATTGTTATAACCGGTCCTATTACAGAAAATATGGCATATGCGTTGGAAGATTGTTATAAATCAACTCCGAACCCTAAAATAGTAGTTTTATGTGGGGCTTGTGCAATTTCTGGTGGTATTTATCAAAATTCTACAAAATTAAATAGAGAATTTTTAGAAAAATATCCGATAGATTTGTATATTCCTGGTTGCCCTGTACATCCATTAACCTTTATAAATGCAATGGTTGATTTTATAAGCTAATTTATTTTTGGAAAAGAGCTTCTAAAAAGTCTGTTGGATTGAAAAGTTTTAAATCTTCAATTTTTTCACCAACACCTATTAATTTAACAGGAAGAGCAAATTCTTTTGCAATTGCAATGATTATGCCACCTTTTGCACTTCCATCAAGTTTAGTTAGCGCAACAGAAGTTAGATTAACAGCTTCAGAGAATAATTTTGCTTGAGATAAACCATTTTGACCTGTATTTGCGTCTAATACAAGCATACTTTCTTTTAAACAGTTTGGTGCTAATTTATCAATAACGGCTTTAACTTTGTTTAATTCATCCATTAAATTGCGTTTATTTTGTAATCTTCCAGCTGTATCAATAAGTAAAATGTCATAATTTTCGCTTTGAGCTTTTTTTATAGCGTCATAAACAACGGCAGCAGAATCAATACCATCTTTTCTAACAATATCTACTTGTGCGCGTTGTGCCCAAATATCAAGCTGTTCTTCAGCAGCGGCTCTAAATGTATCGCCAGCGGCTAATAAAACTTTTTTGCCTGATAGACGGAAATTGTTAGCTAGTTTTGCTATTAGTGTTGTTTTTCCAGCACCATTAACACCAGTAATGAAATAGATATTTAATTCATTTTCTGTGTAATTTAAATCAGAACTGCCGGCAGTTGAAAGTATCTGAGTAAATTCTTCTTTTAAAAATTGTTTTATTTGAGATGGCTTAACTTTAGTTTGCTTGCGTAATTTGTCAGTAATGGAAGAAGCAAGCCCAACGCCTAAATCGGCTTTAATTAAAAGGTCTTCCATATCATCTAGAATGAAATCATCAAATTCTTCTTCTTCTTCGATGCTAGAAACAACATCATTAACAAGATTTTGAGTTGTGTTAGAAATAGTTTTTTTAAGTCCTTCAAAAGAAAAATTCCAAAAAGACTTTGAACTTTCTTCTTTTTGTTCAATTGAGTCGTTTTCGGAATTATTCTTTTTGAAAAAATTAAACATAATTAAACCTTAGAGTTATTTTAAACTGTTTTCAATAATCACTTTGCCTAATATACCGTTTACAAAAGCAGCAGAGTCATCAGTTGAATATTTTTTAGCTAATTCTAAAGCTTCATCAATAATAACTTTAACTGGTGCATCTTGAACATATAAAAGTTCGCACATTGCAATTCTAAGGATATCTTTATCCATTTTAACTAATCTGTTTATGTCCCAACCGAAAGCAAATTTTTTGATTTGTTCGTCAATAGTTTCTTTGTTAGCTTTGAAAGAGTTAGCTATTTTGATAATGTATTCTTTAACATCAGAATTTTCTTCTAAAGCAGCCATTTCTGCGATTTCTAAAGCCAACATAGTTTTTTCAGCGATATTTAATAAATCATCTAATCTACCTTGCATATCAGAAGTCATAGGGATAGCAACAGGTACATTAGAAACTTCGATTGGTCTTTCTAAGTTTGTTGGGTGATTAGCTTCATAATTTTCAATGAATTCTTTCATTTCAAGAATAGCAGTAGAAGCTAATTTAAGTTCATCAGCAGAGTTGTTTGTAAGAGTTCTAACTGATTTAAGAACAATGTCTTGAAAATCCCAATTATTTAAATTTTCGATAGTGTTCATTTGAGAAAATAATATTAAAGCTAATTCTCTGGCAGCACGTCTTGCTTGCATATTCAATTTCCTTTTTATTTGTCGTGTATGTTTATACTAATTAAGCCATAAAAATAATTAAAAGTATAGAAAAATTTAAAAAATCTCTTGACTTTTGTGTATGCTCTTAATAATATATAAGAGTTGAAAGCTATTGGGGCGTCGCCAAGTGGTAAGGCACCTGGTTTTGGTCCAGGCATCTCGGAGGTTCGAATCCTTCCGCCCCAGAATAATAAAAAGAGAGAGTTATTTAACTCTCTCTTTTTATTATTCTGCATGTGGTGAAGTGTATTTTAACGACCAGTTTGATTATAACAGTCAGTTTGATTATTCCCCTGAAAACCCTTGATTTTATTGAATTTTTTGTAGGTTATATATAACCTATAGGTACTTTGATTTGAAAAAAAATTGGGACAATACAAAAAGAACTTTTACAACAATGGGGATATTATGATAAAGATAGAAATATCGATGAAATCTTAGAATTTGTTGAAAGTATAGCTTAATCTTTATCTTTAAATGTTTAAAAAAAAGAGAGTCATTTATGACTCTCTTTTAATTTGAATTTTATTCTAAAATTATAAATCTTCGCCAGAGCGTGATCTCATATAATCTTCGAAGGCTGGGTTTGTTTCATCTACTGAATCACCATACCCAGTATGTCTTTCGTGCATTGATTTTTGTTTTGGCGAATTTGCTTCATTTTCAGCTATTATTCTTTCACCAACTTTTCCAGTTAATGTAGCCAAGCTTCTTGTATAACCAAATTCGTTATCATAGTAAACTTTTATAGATAACAAGTCACCATTTGTTAATTTAATAGCTTCTGGAATGTACAATCCACTTTCAATTCGATTAATTACATCTTTTGAAGTTGAACCTTTTGGTGCTTTTGCAATTAAATTTTTGTAGTTTGGGTCGTTTTCTGCGTCTTTTAGCACTTTAACAACTTCATCCATAGTTGTTTTTTCTTTTAATTTTAGAGTGATTATTGCCATAGAACCATCGCCAGTTGGAACTCTTGTTGCAAGTCCATCTAAAGGAATTTTTCCGCCTTCTTTTGATTTAATAACAAGTCCAATTGCTTTTGCTGCACCTGTTGTTGTAGGAATCATTGCATCTAAAGAACCTCTTGATTTAGATTCAGCTTTAGAGTTTGCTTTATCTGCAATATTTTGTGAACCAGTTGCCGCGTGTGTTGTATCAATAAATCCACTTTCTATTCCAAATTTTTCTTCAAATAATTTGATGTATGGCGAAATACAGGTTGTTGTACAACTTGCAGCAGAAACAATATTTCCTTTTTCTTCAATTTCATTTAGCATTTCATTGTTTATACCTGGAACAACAGTTAGCATATCAGAATTTTTTGAAGGTGCTGATAAAACAGCGTATTTAACTGTTCCGCCAAGATGTTTCATCAATTTTTCTCTTGTAGTATTTGCACCAGTTGTATCAACAACTATTTGCGCTTTGTATTGAGACCAATCTACAGGTTGTCTTGTTGCTTCAAGTTTAATTACTTCGTAATTTCTTTTTGATTCTGCAATCAAGAAAATTTCTCTTGTATCTTGAAGTTCGGTTTTCTTTCCTGATCTTCCAATGCTTAATCTTATAGAATCTGGTAAATCACCTAAAATATTTCCGTGTTTAATTTGCTCTAAAATAACTTCATCAGGAAGGTCTTGGATTTTTTGGTCACCTTTTAATCCCATTGAACCTAAGTTTAAAGTTACTAGATTTTGAGTTTTATAAATCTCGCCTAATTCATCCCATTTATTCCAAACACCTTTTGGTGCTAATTTAGCAAGTAAATATTGTCTTAGCATATTTTTACCTATGCCACTACCTGCTCCATTAATCGCGAAATTCGAAGTTTTTGGATCTTCTTTTCTCTCTATGCCACGAAAATTTGTAACATAGGACTGAACTGCAGAAACCTTCATGTTGCTCTCTCCTATTTTTTAATACACATATAAGACCATGTCTATTAAATATCAAACATAAATTAATTTGCACATTTTTCCTCATAATATTAAGAATTTTAAAAGCGAATTTTTTAACTTTTAATAAAATGTGAAATTTTTTTGTAAACAAATGTAAATATATACGAAATATATATAATTTATCTATTTTAAATGTTTTTATATGTATATAAGTAAGAGGATTATAGTTCGTGTTTGTTAATTTTTTTACAAATAATGAAGATTTTCAAAGAATGGTAATGAATTTAAACCCTAGCATTACTGACTTTAGCATATTCTCTGATCCTGATAAATTAGAAGAATTTTTAACTGAAGCAGGTTATGGTGATTCTTTTGGATCTTCTATTGATAGTTCTCAACTTATTTTTGAAGATGGTCAATTTGTTTCTGATGATTCTTATGGTGAAGATAATCAAGCGTTTGCGGGTATGTTTAATGACTTACTTCAAGATAATACAGTAATGAATATCGTTGATGTGGATTCTAATGGTTCTTTAAGTATGGAAGAAATAAATGCTTTTCTTGATGCTGTAGAAGATTTAGATGGTATGAATCAAGATATTTCTGTTTATGATGTTGTTTCTGCACTTAATTCTATTCAAGATGGTACATTTGCACCAGAAGAATCAAATGAAACACCTGATTTAGAAGATAGTGTTGTACCTATTGAAGAATCTCATAAACCAGAAAGAGCAAAAGATACAGGACGAACTGGTGGACGCAATGGCTCAAAAAATGGTGGTTCATCTATAGATATTGGTGAGTCTTCTTCTTCAAATGCAACTGAATCTGTTAGCATAGACCAACTTCAAGCTGATTTAAAAGAAGCTCAAAAAAATGTTACTGATGCTCAATCAGGTAATACAGACGCAATTAAATCAGCACAAGAAGATTGTGACGCTAAAAAATTAGCTTATGAACAAGCTTTAGAAAATGATGAAAATATTTCAGAAGATTTATTGGCTAGACAACAAGAAAATCAAGCAAATATTGATAGTCAAACAGCAGTTGTAAATGAAGTAAAAGTTAAAATTAGTGAAAATGAAGATGCTATTACTTCTCAACAAGCTACTATTACTTCAGATAAAAGTGATATTGATGCAATAAAAAAATCTATTTCTGATTTAAAATCTCAAACATCAGAGGACCCAGCTGTTAAAAAAGATATAGCTGATAAATTAAGCGCTGCAAACTCAAGATTAACTTCTGCAGAAAACAAATTAAAAGAAGATGAAGCTCAATTAGCAGCATTAGAAGAAACTAAAACACAATTAGAAAAAACTTTAACTAAAGAAGAAGAAACTTTAGCTGCTTATGAAACAACAAGGGGCGAAATTGAAGCTGAAATACTTGCTAATTGTGCTCCTGAAACACAAGCTGCTTTAGAAGCGTTTAAAACAGCAGAAGAAAATGTTAAATCTGTTCAAGAATCTGAAATTGCTAAAGCTAAACAAAAAGAAAGCGAAATTCAAGCTAAAATTGATAAATTAAATGCTGAAATCAATGCTCAAAATGCTAAAAATATAGAAAAAGAATTTTCAATTAATAGCTTGGGTAATCCTGAACAATTATATAAAAATATGGGATTAGATGAAAAAGGTTTAAATTATGATGTATTCTTAATGGCTTTAGAAGGATATGAAAATTTAACTGATGAACAAAAAGCAACAGGTTATTTAGGAATTTTTGATACAACACAAAGCAGTAATAAAGAAAGATATTATTTACTTGATTTAAATAATTTTGAATTAGTTGGACAAAGTGTAATGAAAACTGGTTCAGGAAATATGGATAATATTAAGACCGCAAATAAACACGGTTCTCATGCTACTCTTTCTGGTTTTGAACAAGTTGGAAAAGAATATTATTCAAATTCAATGGGTAAAAAAGCATTAAGACTTATTGGTTTAGAAGAAGGCATTAATGATAATGCTTATGAAAAAGGAACCGTTGTTCACTATACTGTTAATGAACATACTTGGGGTTGTAAAGGCTTCCCACCTGTAAGAACAAATGGCAGAATAGATAAAGAAGCTACATATGAATATATGAGAGATATGTTCCCAACAGGCGCTATTATTTTCACATATCCAACAGATGATAGATATAGCGAATACAGTGATTTAGTTGCATAATTTGTGATTATTTTTGAAAAATATAATGCTCTTTTTCTTCTGAATCACTAAATATACTTTTTTGATAAGTTATGTATGCTTCTGGTTTATTATTTCTATAAGTGAAAATTTCTTCTGTATATTTACCAAATAAATTTGGTGAAGTTTGTTTTCTTACTTCCATATAGTTATCAGAATGATTAAAAAATACAACTTTTGTTTGTGTCTTTTTGCTTGTATGAGTTAGTATGCTTTGGATTTCTCCTGTTGCTTCAAAAAAGGTTGTTACTCTTTTATCGTTTTCTTTTCTGTCACATTCACTCATTACAAATCTACCCATGCAATCTTCTTCTAAAAATATTGGATTTTCTTTTGTTCCATATCTATCTGGGCAATTAGGATTATATAATTTGTTTATTAATTTTGTTACTTCTTGTTTTGATTTCATTGCTTCAAAAAGAGTTTTTTCAGCTTCATTTAGCATTGCGCTTGTTGCAATATGTTTTATTTCTTTTTGTTCTAATTTTTCAAAAAAATCAGGGTCAAAACCTTCCAATTCAAAGGTGTCCATTTTTTGTTCTTGAATTGGAGTATATTTTTTTTGTTGAGAATTATTTGTTCTATTTTGTAGTTGTTGTGCTTTTGATGGTTCAAATTGAATGATTTTGCTCATAGTTGTTTTCCTTTTGTTTTTATAATGTTTCTCAACTTCAAAAATTGCTTAAATTTGTAAAGAAATATTAATTTTCTTCAAAAACGAGTAAATTTCGAAACTCAATTTTAATTATTTAATTTAGGAAAAGGGTGAAACATGAAAATTTTAAAAATGTCTTCCCCTACAAATTATTTCAATTCGGAAAGTAAAGTAAATAATAGTAGGTTCGGAAACAACACAAAGTTGTCTCCATTGACAAAAGATATTGTATCTTTTGGGGCTGGTGGCAATATCAAAAAGAAAATTGAAGAATTAAAATCAGGAAATTCTTCTTGTATGTACAATATCAAAAGATCACATATGATAAATATTTGTGAGTATTTTGGCTACAAGAAATCAGGTGGTTCAAAACATGATAAATATACTGGTCCATATGGACAAGTTATTATTATGACGACACAAGATCCTATTGATGCTGGTGCTGCGTATGATTTTATAAACGCAATTAAAAGAGCTGATTCATTAAATGGTGAATTGATTATTTTTAATGGTGAACCAACACAAGAACAATTGCAAATGTGGAAAGATAAAATACAATCTACTTCTCCATTTGAAGGTTTTGAAAATAAATATGCACAAGAAATGCAAATTCAAACTTCTGATAAATCTATTGATGTTACACAAAACAGAATGAATAAAGAACTTCAAAATTCAATAAATGAGTTAAAAACTGAATTTGATTTATTTGAATCTGTTTTGATTTCTTATAGTGAAAAATTAAATGTTAGGATGACAACTTTTGAAAAAGATCAAAAAGAATGGCAACAAGAAAAAATTATTATTCCAAAACAAGATATTGAGTCTATTAAAAAATTATTTGTTTTAGAAACTGAAAAGTTGGCTAATATTAGAAAACAGGTAAGTTATTTTAAATCAAAATTAAACGAAAATAAAATGTTATCAGATGAAGAGATTTCTACTTTTAAAAAAATAAAAAATGGTGATTTTTCAATGAGTGAATTGGTTCTTCTTTTAGAAAAAATTGAAGAAGAGGCTCTTTCTCAATTTGAAAAAAAAGATGAATTATCAAGTCAAATTATTAGTGTTTTAGATAGTTCTTCTAGTTATATTACTGAAACACTAGAAAATATTGAAAAAATACACAAACAAACAGAAGAATCAATGGTTAAAGAAGTTGCCAAAAGAAGTGTGTTAGATGAAATAGATGTAATTTATCAAGAAATAAAAGCAAAATTAAAGAAAGTAGATTCTCAATTAATTAAATATTTTAATGTTGATTTATCATCTTGCTCTGTTTTAGATTTAGAAAAAAAATTAGAAAAAATTACTGCATATGCTAAAACATTAGATGAAGTTAAAGAATCATATCAAAAGTTAGATGCTTTATATTCTGAAAATGTAGCTATACTTTTAACTGCTCAATCTAGTTCTAGTCAAATTGAAAAATTTCAAAAAAGATTTTCTAACCTTCAAGTTCAACAACAAAACTCAAAAGGACAAGTTTCTAGTGAAAAGCCTGTAGAAGTACAAGTTGTTAATATTCCTCAAGTAAAAGTTAATTTTTCTAATGGTATTGAAGAACCTCAAAAAATTGAGGGAGTTCAGAAACCAAGAACTTATATAGAAGAACAAAAACAAAAATTTAAAGAAAAAATTGTAGCAAATGTGCTTCCTATTTCTTTACAAAGTTCTGAAAAAATGATTTTGCAATTAGTTGATGAATTATTTGATGACAATGCATTTTCTTCTTTAAATAAAGATAAGAAAAGTATTCAAATTTTTGTTAATGATTTATTGAAACAACTTTCAGAACAAAATGATTATCAAGTAATAAAAAAAGCTGTTAGATTTGCATTTTTACATTCTGTTTATGAAAATTCTTCAAATAAACCAGCTGAAATATATTCTTTATCTTTAAAACAAACAAAAGCTTTATTTGATGAAGTAACTTCAGGTAAAACAAATATATTACTACCGACAGATAATAATCCAGTTAGAATTACTTTAAAAAATAAGTTTGATATGTCTCAAGCTGATAAACTTTTCAATAAGTTTAATGTTAGAATGTCAGATGATTCAAAAAGAAAAGAAACAGGTGTTCTTGATGCTTTATTAGAATTTTCTCCATTAAAAGATAATGAGTTAAATATGTCTGATGTTTTAACCTTGTTATTGAATGAAGGTTCATATTATGAATTGTTATGTGATAAAGATGTTTGTGATGAATTAAAAACAACTTTATTAGAATCTTTCTGGAAAAAATATGATGAAAAAAATGGTACAGATTTAGTTTCATTGGTGATTAAAAATTTTAAATCTGAAAAAGTACAACAAATGAAATTAGATGCTGTAGATAAAATTGATTGGACTTTATAGTGAGGAATGTGTATGAAAATTTCTGCAATAAATATAAAAAATAATTATTTTATAAATCAAGCATATGCGAAAAATGCAGAGCAAAAAAAAATAGTAAATGTAGAAAAAACTTCAAAGTTTGTTTCTTATCCATCTAATTATTATGTGTCATTTGGAGCAAAAGGTGTTGATGCTGCTTTTAGTGAATTTAAAGATACTGAAATGCCAACAACAATGCGTAATTTTATAGAAAATCAACAATATGTTTTGTCAGAGCAAGAATTTGTAAAATTAAAAGAGCAAGGTTTGAAAAAACTTCAACGAATTGCATTTGTTGATTTAGAAGATTGTAAAACTATTCAAGATATTCAAGCTAAATTTCCATATGAAGAACATTTTAAATCTTTAAAATCTTTATCTCAAATAAAAACAAAAAGTGAGTTTTTCTCTCATATGCAAGAGTTAGAAGCTCGTGGTATTAAAACATTAACTTGTGAGGAAGATGTTACTACTTTTCTTGTAAAACAAATTTATGGAAAAGCTGACTCTTATAAAACTGTAATTCAAGCATTATCTGATGTTATTACACCAGAAGCTGAAAAAATGGGATTAAAAGATACGCTAAATGCATACACAGAAGCAAGAAGAACTTTCTTCCTTCCATTAGGTATTAATGCCCCAAATGGGCAAACTTATGGATGCGAATTAAGAAATAGCGATACAGAATCTTTAAAAATTGGTAATAGATATTTTGTTGATTTGTCACCAGAAGAAGTTAATGAAAGAATTCAACTTTTATTATCAAAAACAGAAAAATCTAAGTTTTCTATGATTGATGCTTGGAACCATTGTGAAAAGATTAGGTTTGATTTATCTAGATTTATGATAGAAAACTATAATAATCCAAAATATAATATTCAAAATCAACAGTTAGATGTTTATGATATAAAATTCTATTCAAAAATGAGTGCTTTAATGAAAGATTTTTGGAATAATTTCCCTGAACACAAAGAATCTTTAGGTAAAGAAATTAAAGTCGCTTTAGAACGATTTGATAATTATAAAAATATTGGCGGTGAAGAGTTTGAAAATTATAAAAAACAAGTCCAAGAAAGAAGTGACAAAATAAGAGCTGATATTAAATTTAAAAAATTTGATATTAATGCTTGTTATCCAAATGCTTTTCAACTTTTAAATAAAATTGCAAGTCTTGCTAATCCATTATCAATTAATTCAGAATCTTCTAAACAAGATTTTGCAAAGTTGCTTTTATCTAGTACTTCTATTCCTGAATTTGAAGTTTTAGAAGGTGATCCAAATTCTAAAGAATATAGACAGTTATTCCCGAATGGAATAAAAATGAAAATGAGAAAATTGTTAGAAAGTTCAGAATATAAAAATTTAGAAAATTCTGCAAATTTCTCAATCTTAAATAAGTTAGTTGCTGATAAAATTATTGCTGCTAATGATATTGAAAAAATACTAAAATCTAATGACTCAATTGATGTTTCAATTAAAAATCTTTTGAAATCGTTACCAAAAGGTTATGAAGTTCAAACAGAAGCAACTTTTAAAAAATATGATGAATATAAAACTCATATGGATGGAGAAACTACTAAAAATGTGAGAAATGAGTTATTAAAATATAATCCTGAATTTGAACAAGGATTAAAATTAGATATTTTACTTTCTACTCAAGGTAATTATTTAAAGAATGTTTTATCTGATAATCCATTGAAAGAATTAACTCAATTAGCATTTTGGCAAGAGTTTGATAGAATAAATGGAACAAGTTATTTGCCTAAAGTAAACTCAAATATCCAACAATCTGATTTGATTGATTATGCAATTAGTATTGTTGATGAACTTGATTTTTCACAAGGAAGTTTGTCTGATTGGTAAAGAAATAAGTTTAAAAATTAGTTTGTTGAAGCGATTTTTTTGTAATAAAATTCTTTTAAAAGAAGGTGTTTTGTATGTTAAAAGATTTGTTAGAAGCAAAAAAAGGCTTTAAACTTGTATGTGGAGCAGGTAATGAAGATGAACTTGAAGTCGAAAAACTTGTTGCTATATATTCTTTAGCAGGATGCCAATTTTTTGATGTGTGTGCAAAGCCAGAAATTGTTGACGCTGCGAAAAGAGGTCTTGCACGCTCTGGAATAAAAAATGATAGATATTTATGCGTTAGTGTTGGTATTGCTGGCGATCCACATGTTATGAAGGCACATATTGATAAGGATAAATGCTTACAATGTGGTAATTGTCGTGCTGTTTGTCCTCATGAGGCAATAACAAAAACTTTAGATGTTGTAAAAACGAGATGTTTGGGATGTAATCAGTGTGTTTTACAATGTCCTGTAAATGCAATTACAATGAATTCAGAAATTAAAGATTATTCTGAAGTGTTGCCACCTATTATAGAAAAGGGAATTGATTGCATTGAGTTTCACGCTATTTCAACAGATGAAAATGATGTTGATGAAAAATGGGCTCAATTAAATTCAATGTTTGATGGAATGCTTTGTATCTCTTTAGATAGGTCAGAGTTAGGCGATAAAAAATTAAAAGAACGCGTAAAAAGACTTTTGTTAAAAAGAGAACCTTTTACAACTATTATTCAGGCAGATGGCGTTGCTATGAGTGGAAATGATGATGAATATGGCACAACTTTACAAGCTGTTGCCACAGCTCAATTATTTCAAAATGCAAAAATGAATGCATATATTATGATGTCTGGCGGAACAAATACAAAATCTACTGAATTAACAAAATTATGTGGAGTTAAACCTCATTGTTTAGCAGTTGGTTCTTTTGCTAGAAAAATTGTTAAAGATTATTTGAAAATGGAAAATTTATTAGATGATAAAAAAGCTTTAAATGAAGCTGTTCAAATAGCAAAATCTTTGATAGATGTATCTTTAGGTAATATGATTGATGATTAGTCTTTCTTCAAAAACATTTAAAATTGATAATATAGAAACTGTTTTGTTTGATAAAGATGGAACCTTTATTGACCTTCATTATTTTTGGGGGCAAATGACAGAGCTTCGTGTTAAAGAAATCATAAAAAAATATCATTTAAAACAAGAATATTTTGAAAAATTATGTTTGTGTCTTGGTTATAATCCAAATAATTGCAAAATGCTTTCTGATGGCATAACAGCTATGTATTCCCGCTCTAAAATTATTGATATTTTTAGACAAGATTTAAAGTCTTTTGATGTGTATATTTCTGATATTGAGTTAGAACAAATTTTTGATGAAGTAAGTGAAATTTTTTATCAAGATATGCAAAAGTATACTAAACCAATAGAAAGTGCAATCCTTTTTATTAAAAATTTGAGAAAAACTGGCATGAAAATTGGGATTGTTACATCTGATTCAACTCAATCAACACTTTTAACTTTAAAACATTTTGGCTGGAAAAATCTTTTTGATGTTGTAATTGGTAGAGAGTCTTGTTCTCAAACAAAAGAAAGTGGTTTCCCTACAAAAATGGCATTAGAATTATTATCGGCAAACCCAAATACAACTGTTATGATTGGTGATGCACCAATGGATTATATAAGTGCAAAAAATGCAGGTATTGAAAAAACAATACTTGTTGCAACTGGGCAAATTGATAGTTCGAATTTGAAAAAAACAAGTGAATATGTCGTTGAAAATTTAGAAGAGGTTCAAATTATAAATTAGCAAATAATTTTACGGCTTCATAAACTCTTGGACCAGAGCGATTTATAATATCTCTTTCATTTTCTGTTAAATAAATGAATTTTGAATTTGGAAGTAGTTTTTTTATTTTATTCATTTCTGTTGGAAAGCATACTATAACAATATCTGGGCTCATTTTCATTGCATATTCTAATGTGATATTAGGGTAATAATGGTCAATATCTGCTGTTACTGACTTGTGTCCAGATTTTTCTATAATATCAGTTATAAAGCTTTTTTCTCCGATTGTAATTAAAGGTTCTGTTTGAACAATGTATAGAATTTTTTTTGGATTTTTTGTTCTGTTTTGTTCAACTTTTGTTTTAATACTTTCAATTAATTTTGGTGCATTTTCTTCTGTATTTGTAAGCTTTGCAATATAGTTTATTGCATCATAAATTTCTTCTATTTTTGTGAATTCAAAATAAATTGGCTTAGTTTTTGTTTGTGATAATTGCCCAAGCATTGGTTTTGCCGATGACATTGAAAAAAGATAATCTGGTTTTAGCTTTACCATCATTTCCATATTAACAAAATAAGTATCTCCAATAATTGGTTTTTCTTTTGTTTCTTCTGGAAAGTTACAAGTTGTAGAAACTCCAACTAGATTTTCTTCAGCATTAAGTGCATAAATAATTTCTGTTGGAACAGGTGATAAACTTGCGTATGTTGTGGCATACGAAGCTAACCCCAAAGTTAGGCAAACAGCGCTAATTAAATATTTGTATATGGAAATCTTCATCGCTGTTTATTACCTTAAAATTAATTCCAAAAATAGCATTTAAAACTTCTGGTGTGAAAAATTTATTTTTTTCTTCGCATATTATTCTGTTTTGTTTTGTTAGACCTATAAAGTAGTCGCCATAACTAGCTGATAGGTTGATGTCGTGCAATACAATCAAACAAGAAATTCCTTTTGTAGTTAGTTTTTTGATTATATCTAAAACTTTTATTTGATTAATTAAATCCATGTTTGATGTTGGTTCATCAAGTAAAAATACATCAGCATTAGAAACTAGTCCTAGTGCAATATTCGCTTTTTGGAGTTCCCCAGAACTTAGGTTGTCAATTAGTGTATTTTTTCTATCTGTAAGCTCAAGTAGCTCAAGTGTTTCATCAATTTTTTGTTTTTCTTCTTTAGATAAAAACCATTTCCAATTTTGTTTGTAAAATGATGATTCAATATATTCTTGAAGTGTTATTCCAGAAGGATATTTTATTCTTTGTGGAAGGTAGAATAACTCCCTGCAGTTTTTTTCTATTGAACCTGTTTGCGGTTTTATAATTCCTGAAATTATCTTTAAAAGAGTTGTTTTTCCCACTCCATTTGGTCCAACAAGGACTGTTATTTTATCTTTTGGAATATTTATATCTGCATTTTCAAAAATTGTAAGCTTATCAACTTTTAGAGATAAATTCTTAATATTAATCACGGAACATATCTCCTTTCCTTGTTAAGAAGTAAACAAAGATAGGTGCGCCAATAAATGCAACAACTAAACCTAATGGCACTTGAAGTGGATAAATTACAGTTCTAGCTGCAAAGTCTGCTAAAAGAATTAAGCTTCCACCAATTAAAGTGTTTGCAATAAATAACCATCTATAATCTTGCCCTAAAAGCATTCTTGAAATTTGTGGCGCGATTATACCGACAAAACCTAAAATGCCTGCAGCGAATACGCTTAGGGATGTTAAAAATGATGCAATTATTATTACAATTACTGTATATAAGTATTTTCTGTTTTTGTTCGTTTCAAGTAATTCGCTGTCTAATCTTAAATAGTTTAGTTTTGGTATGAATATTGCACTCGCTAACATTAATAAACAAAAAACAATAACGAGCATTTTGTTAGAAATGATTTCGTTATTTGTTACCCCGCCTGATAAAATTAACATCATCATATAAGATTTTAATGGGTTTACTAAAATTATCAGTGAAATTAATGAACTTACAAAAATATTCATTGATAAACCAATTAAGATAAGTTTAGTAATTGAAAACCTGCTTAAACCGGAAAATATAATAACTAACGCTGATGAAATTAAAGCACCAATGAAGCCAAAAATAGAATAGTTTGAACTGTTAAATAAGAGGATTGATAGAACAATTCCAAGCCCAGCACCAGCAGAAATACCAGTAATGTATGGTTCTGCTAATGGGTTTTTAGATACTGATTGCATAAACATACCTGCTAGTGCTAAACAACAACCAGCAATTAATGCTTTAAGTGCTCTTGGGTAGCGAAGAACTGTTAAAATCATACTATCTGTATCTTCGCTTAAGTTAAATGCTTTATAAAGCATATTACAGCCAAAATCTTTGTACCCAGCATACATAGCTAGGTACAAAGAAATTAGTAAAATAATTGCTAAAATAATTATTATTGTTATTTTTTTTGATTTAGTCATAACTTAACTATATCATAGATTTTCAATTTCTTTTTTCTTTTTATTTCTTTCAGGAAGTGTATATTTCATTGCTAAACCTGCTCTGAAGTGAATACCAGGTGCATAGTATGAAATGTTTCCACTCTTATACATTGAAATATCTTGGTCAAGTAGATTATATACTGTACCTTTCAAAGAGATTTCTGTATTTTCGGTTTTTATTAAGCGAACTTTACCGCCAAGTTTTACATCAACATAGCTTCCTGTTTTATCAGCATTTTGTGCTGAAGACATGTATCTACCTTCATTAGCTTCAACACCTGCAAATAGATTTACTACTTCATTTGGTGTCCAATAAACTGTACCTTTTAATGAGTTCTTTGGTACGCCTTGAAGTGCGTGTCCTGTGGATTTATCTTCACTATCTGTATATGTATAGCTTGCAATTGCTTTAATCCAAGGCTTTGGAGCCCAAGTGATTTTACTTTCAACACCTTGAACTTTCGCTTTTGAGATATTTACATATTGTCCAATCCAGTTAGAATCTGAAATATATCCAATATAATCCTCATAATTACTATTGAAATATCCTGTATCGAAAGATAATTTATCGTTAAAGAAGCTTTGAGTGAAACCAACATCCCAGCTTTCCAATCTTTCGGCATCTAGGTTTGGATTTGGTCTCATGTAAGCTCCAGTTGCAAATCTTTGGTATAGAGTTGGATTGTTTACGCTTTGACCATAAGATGCTCTGAATTTAGATTTCGCACCTTCTAGTTTAAAGGTTGGTAAAACTAAAGCTGCAGATGCATTTGGTGTTACATATGTTCCAAAATCAGAATGATTTGTTAATCTAGCTCCACCACGGATAAATAATTTATCTTTAATGTTGATAGAATCATTCACAAAGATATCATTTTGGATTGTGTTTCCTGAAAAACTTTCTTTGCTGTTTCCCCAGCTAGAATAACTATATTCATTAACATCAATAAATTCAGTTTCTAAATTGTAACCAACACTTAAAGTGTTCCAGTCAAACAATTTATAATTATGTTGCGTTTGAGCGTTCAATCTTGTTGAGTTGTATTTAGACATTGTTGTTCCGCTAGTAACATAATCTTCTATATTGTAATAGTTGTAATCATTGTGATATACACTAAATCTGGCATCATAGTTATATTTATCTGTTGGATTATGTGTAAACGCTGTTACATTCATAATATCGTAGTTTTTTGTATGGTTATTAGGGTCTTGATAACCTCCCCAACCATAGCCAACTTCTTTTCTAGAACGTGCAAATCTAAAAATGTTACGAACTTCAGCTTTCTCATCTAGTACTCTTTTACCAATGTTTGCTACAACGCTTAAATTGTTGTAATCATCATTTTTTATTTTCCCAATGTCTGTTGTTTTCATACCGCCATCAGTTTTAAACCAAGTTACACCCATATAGTAGTCTAATGAATGGTTTCCACCCATAACCGCAAAACGTTCTTTGACTGTGCCTAAGTTTCCCATTTCTGAGCCCATTTCAATAGATAATGGACCACGTCCTCTTCTTGTTTGTAATGCAATCAGACCCCCAGAAGCGTTTGTTCCAGCTACGTTTCCTTGAGGTCCTCTTATGATTTCAACTCTTTCAATGTCATCAGACAAAATAAATTGTGGTTCAACACCTGGACTTGTTGTTGATGTTCTATCCGCTCTAACTCCATCAATAGTCATTCTTACGCGGTCTGTACCACGCATTCTGATAGAGGAGACTGAACCATCTGAACCATTTGAGTTTTGAACATACAAACTACCTGATTGATTTAAAATATCAGAAAGTTGTGGTGTTCCTTGTTTTGCTATATCTTTTCTTGTTATAACATCAACGCTTGCTCCTGCTGATTCAATAGATTCAGCATAGTTGCTGTAAGAATAGAGCTCTTTTTCCTCAACATCACCAAATAACATTAATGACGGTGATTCATCAAGAGTGATTTCTTCAACAGCCATAACTGGCGCAGTGCTAAGAATGGCTGAAATAGCCATAGCAAAAATAAAAATCTTCTTCATAAAATTCACCTCGTGCTCGCAAGTAATACCAGACAGTAATAGGTGTTCTGACTCCAGAAGATTTTAAATCTTCCCTCACAGCTACGGCATAGTCCCTCGTTTGAGGAGTTTCCCTATAACTTCTCTTTTAGATTAACACTTTTTTATTTTTTGTCAACCTGTTTATATAAAATATTTTTCAAATCAAAAATTGCGTAATTTATAAAAAAAAATTATAATTATTAAATGAAGAAAATAATTTTATTGATTTTATGTGCTTTAATTTTGCCAATGAATGTATGTTTTGCTGGCAATAATAATTATAAAAAAGAAGTAAAAAGAACTGGTTATAAATACAATGTAAATGGTTATATTAAAGCTGTTCAAGATGACCATTTAAAAGCTTTTACTTTGTTTTTACATTCAACTATTAATATAAATTCTCAAGATAAATATGGCTTTACTCCATTAATTATGGCAAGTATTCAAAATAATTTACCTTTTGCTACTAGATTGGTTGAGCAAGGTGCAAATGTAAATTTAAAAACAGATGTTGGAAATACTGCTTTGCATTATGCAGCAATGAATGAAAACATGGATATGGCAAAATTATTGGTTCAAAATGGAGCTAATGTAAATAGTGTTAATATGTATGGAGATTCACCATTAAAAAATGTTGTTTATGCACAAAAAGAAGATATGGCATCTTATTTGATTTCTGTTGGAGCAAATATTGATTTGCAAAATAATAAAGGAAATACACCAACATATTATGCGGCACAAAATGGTAATGCATCAATTTTAAAGAATTTAATTGCACATGATGCAGATATTAATATAAAAAATAATTTAGGTGAAACACCTTTGTTTACTGCTTGTCAAAATGGACAAACTCAAACAGTTTTAGTTTTGTTAGCGAATAAAGCAGACAAAAAAATACAAAATAACGAAGGATTATACCCGCTTGATATTGCATTAAAATATAATCACGCAGATATTGTGAATATTTTATCAAAATAAAGATTGTTGAAAATCTATATTTTTAAGGTCAAAACATTTACAAGCAAAAGGTGTTATTTTTCTGCCTCTTGGTGTGCGTTGTAAAAAGCCTTGTTGAACTAGATATGGTTCATAAACATCTTCAATTGTTTTAACATCTTCACCTAATGCTGTTGCCAAAGTTTCAATACCAACAGGTCCACCATTATATTTATTTGCAATGATATCTAATAGTGAACGGTCTGTATTATCTAAGCCAAATTTATCTATTTGTAAAATATCTAGTGCATTATTTGCTGTTTTTTCATCAATAATGCCATTTGATTTTACAATAGCGTAATCTCTAACTCTTTTAACTAGTCTATTTGCAATTCTTGGTGTTCCACGAGAACGTTTTGCAATAGCTTGTGCGCCTTTTTCTTCAATATCAATTTCTAAAATATTAGCTGTTCTTTGAATAACTTTTGTAAGTTCTTCTTGTGTGTAAAATTCAAGTCTGTGAATAATACCAAATCTATCTCTTAATGGGCTTGATAGAGAGCCAGCTTTTGTTGTTGCGCCAATTAATGTAAATTTTGGTATTGGTATTCTGATTGATTTTAAAGTTTGAGATTTACCTGTTGTCATATCTAGGTAAAAATCTTCCATTGCTGGATATAAAATTTCTTCTGAAATTTTGTTAAGTCTATGAATTTCATCAATAAATAAAACATCACCAGCTTTTAAAGACATTAAAATTCCGATAATATCGCGTGGGCGTTCTAAAGATGGGGCTGAAGTTATTTTTATGTTCGCGTCCATTTCTGTTGCAATAACTGAGGCTAAGGTGGTTTTACCTAAGCCTGGTGGTCCATAAAATAGAATATGGTCTAATGGAATTTCTCTTTTTTTAGCCGCTTCAATAGATATTTTTAAAGTTGATTTTAATGCGCTTTGACCTACATAATCATCAAAATGTCTTGGGCGAATATTTGCTTCAAATGACATATCATATGAAGTTTCTTGCGCAGTAGTATCTTCATTTTTTATTGGTTTTTCATATTTGTTATTGTCGTCATCTGAAATAATTGCCAAGATATAAATCCTTTTTTGTTTGTTTAAATATAATAACATTATGCCAAAAAAGTTACAAAAAAGTTTCTTTAATTTATAATATTTACAAAAGAGCATGAGAGGTAATAACGTGGATATTCGTGAATTAATTTCAAAAACTTCATCAGAACAAAGAAAAGCATTATTAAATAAAGAAGTTAGTGCTGTTGAATTGGTTGAAGCTGTTTATAATCAAGTAGATGCAGTTGAAGAACAAATTGGTGCATATAATTCTTTAACAAGAGAATATGCAATTGAAACTGCTAAAAAAGTTGATGAAAAAATAAAAAATGGTGAAGAATTAGCACCTTTGGCTGGTATTCCGTTAGCTTTAAAAGATAATATAAATTTAAAATCATATAAAACTACTGCATCAAGCAAAATTTTAGCTAATTTTGTATCTCCATATGATGCTACAGTTACACAAAAATTAAAAGCAGATTTAATTCCAATTATTGGTAAAGCAAATATGGATGAATTTGCGATGGGTTCAAGTAATGAAAACTCTGCTACAAAAATTGTTAGAAATCCTTGGAACTTAAATAAAGTGCCTGGTGGTAGTTCTGGTGGTAGTGCTGCTGCAGTTGCAGCTGGCGAAGCTACTATTGCGCTTGGTTCAGATACTGGTGGTAGTATTCGTTTACCTGCTAGCTATTGTGGTTTAGTTGGTTTAAAACCTACATATGGTAGAGTATCAAGATATGGTTTAATTGCGTTTGCTTCATCACTTGACCAAATAGGACCATTTGGCAGATCTGTTGAAGATTGTGCTTTATTATTAAATACAATCGCAGGTCATGATGAAAAAGATTCAACTTCTTTAAATCAAGTTGCGCCTGATTTTACAAAAGATTTAAGAAATGACTTAAAAGGCGTTAAAATTGGTTATATTAAAGAATTATGTTCTGAAGGTTTAACTGAAGATGTTGCAAATGCAATGAATAAAACAATAGAAACATATAAATCTTTAGGCGCAGAAATAGTTGAAATTTCAATGCCATTAATTAAGTATTCAATTGCTGTATATTATGTAATTGCAACAGCTGAAGCAAGTTCAAACTTGGCGCGTTTCGATGGTGTTAAATATGGTTATAGAGCGCAAGATGCTGAAACTTTATATGAAATGTATGTTAAAACTAGAGCTCAAGGCTTTGGTGATGAAGTTAAAAGAAGAATTATGCTTGGAACATACGCACTAAGTTCTGGTTATTATGATGCTTATTATAAAAAAGCTCAACAATTAAGAAGATTGGTAAAACAAGATTTTGATAATGCATTTGAAAAAGTAGATGTATTAATTTCACCAACATGCCCTCATACTGCTTTTGATATTGGTTCAAAAGTTTCAGATCCATTAAGCATGTACTTAACAGATATTGCAACAATTACTGCGAATTTGGCAGGAATTCCAGCGATGAATATTCCTGTTGGATTAGATAAAACTGGTATGCCTATTGGTTTACAACTACAAGCAAATTGTTTAAATGAAAACAAATTGTTAAATGTTGCCTTTAAGTTGGAAGAAGCTGTACAATTTGATTATAGTATTCCTTTAAAGACGTTGGTGTAATGATAAGAAAAATATTATTTTTTATAGTGTTAGTAATCTTTGCAGGTGCTGGAATTACAGCATTTGCGTATGATGAAGAAATTTATGAAGACAATATTGAACTTGCGAATAAAGAGTATCAAAAAGGTGTTTCTTTAGTAAAATCTAAATCATATGATGAAGCGATTGATGTGTTTAAAAAAGCATTATCATATAATCCAGCGTTAGCTGATGCTTATTATAATATTGCTTCTATTTATGTTTTTCAAAAAAAATATGATGAAGCTTATAATTCATATGTGAAACTTTTAGCATTAAACCCGCATGACTATGATTCTATTTTGCAAGTTGCAAAAATTTCTTATAACAGAAAAAATTATGCTTTAGCAATTAAATATGTTTCTTATATTCCTGAAGATTATGATTATTATTATGTTGCTCAACAGTTGAAAAAAGATGCACAAGAAATGTTTGAACTTCAAAAAAATAAAATTGAACGTGCTAAAATTTCAACTGCAAAAGAACATAAAAAAGTAATAATTGATGATTTTAACTCACCAGCTGGCATGGTTATTGATTCTGATGGAAATTTGTTTGTAGCTAGTTATACAGACAATGCTATTGTAAAAATTGATAAAAATAAAAATAGAACAAATTTTGCAAAAGATTATTTGCTTGATGGTCCTATTGGTTTGGCAATTGATGATTATGATAACATTTATGTTGCAAATTATGATGCTGATAATATTCTAAAAATAACCAAAAGTGGTGAAGTTAGTATATTTATGGAAAAAGTTGCTGGACCATATTTTATGTACATTAAAGACGATGTTCTTTATGTTTCAGAACAAGGAAATGATGTTATTTTAACCTATAAATTAAATTCTAAAATTTAGGTCTGTAAAAAGCGTCTGCGAAACTTCCGCCAACTTCATATAAATCAGTTGACCTTCTAATGAAGTTGTTAAATTCTTCTACTCTATTTTTATCAAGACCTTTATCAATATTATAGCTTGGAACTACTGATTCGAAGGCGCATAACATTCCTTTAGAACCTTTTTGTAGTTTTTTTATAAATTTAACAACATTGTTAAATTCTTTTGAATTACTTTTTTCAAAATAATGAGAAAGATAAAAAGGAGCAGATAACGCCATTACAGCTTTTCCACCAGAATTTTTATCTACGCAATCAATCATTTCTTCGATTAAGTTTTCAGCAGTAGATACAATTTTACCAGTCTCTTTCTCTTTGTGAGTAGAGAATTGATAAAATACATCTTTAATACTTTGGTTTACATCAGATTTTTCATCAAGAAGTGTTCCATAAATTGGTTTTGAACCTTGATTAGAACCTGTATAAATCTCATCAAGTTCGTCAATAATAGAAGATGCTTCTTCTAATATTTTTTGAGGTGGAATACTTGTACTTCTAATGGCTGTATCACCTTTTGTTTCAGCATATTCTCTTGCACGCCAATAAAGATTAGATATTGAATAATCTCTTGAGTATTTTAATCTATTTTGTTCTGCAAATTCGATAACATTATAAGAAAATTCTGGGTATAATTCGTGAACTTTTTTAATGAATGTTACGACCATTTCTTTTCTATTTGCTATTACTTTATCTACAAAATTAATTAAATTATCATCAAATGGATTTATTCCATAAACTAACATTTCGCTATTTTCGAAACCGATTTTAGAAGTAGGGGCTTCGTGAGCAAAAGATAATTTTACTGCTGGTAAAATTTTTATATTTTCGTATGTATCTGGGTCTTCTGCAACCATTTTAATTACGTGTTGAATACCTTCTAAAGAATCTCTATCTGTAATAGCAAAAATAAAAGGTCTTTTATGTAAAGCATAATATGTATCGCCTAATTCTTTTACTCTTGCTAGAATATCAAAGATATTTTCTTTCCCAGTTGAAAAATTAGTCACATAATCTAAATCAGCTACATATACGCCAGACATTATATTTTCTGGCTTTGAATTAAAACTATTTTCATTAAAAGTTTTAAGTAATTTATTAAATTCATCTGGAGTTAAAATATTTGCGAAATTTTCTGGTGGAAGATCTACTTCTAGTTTTTCTTTTAAACCAACTGATAAGTCTTTTGCATATTGTGTAACTTTAACATCTCTTGATATATGTTTTGTAGGTGTTGGTGCCTTTGTTTCAAATAATTTACTAAAGAATGATTTTTTTGTGCTTGTAAAAGATGGAGTAAATGTGTCATTTTTTTGTTCAACAAAATAGTAAGAACTTGGTTTGTGTTCTTGTATTTTATATGTATTAACAGGGATATTTTGATGGATTTTAATTGACATTATTTCTCCGAGATGAAAAGTTGTATTTTTCTAAAGTATGAAAAAAATAAAATTTGTTATGTGGTTTAAATATTTTTACACATTGCAATAGTAATTGCGCTAAGTCCTATGAATACAAGTGTTTTGAAAATATTTTTTTTCTTTTTTTGATTATTTCTTCTTTGATAACTATCGGCTAGTACATTTTTTCTAAAAGTATCTTTTTCTTGTAATGCCTTATCTATTGTATATTTTGGTAGTTGATCTGGCACGCTAATTACACCAACATTTCTAACAGGTTTATTGTCAGAATTTATACGTTTGGCTGGGATAGCGTTATTATTATTGGATAAATGGGAATTTATAATATTGGTCATATTGTCTCCACTTTAGTCTTAAAACATGAAAAAATCGGAATTGTTATCTCTTTATTTTATTGTTAAAATTTTTTACAATAGTGATTGTTAATAAAATGTAAAAAATTCTTAACAAATTATGTCTAATAAAGCAAGAAAAACCTTTTAGGTGAATTAAGACTAATATAGATTTTCTGCATGAAAAGGAGTAAAAAGTGAATATTAAAAGAAGTAATATAAATCCTCAAAAATTAACATTTTCTGGGCATAATAAAAAGCTTGATAAATTTGGATATCAAACACATAGCTTCTTTTATTTATATGATACTCAAAAGTATAATTGTGAAGTAGAGCTTTATAATCTAGAAAAAGATAATAAAGGAAATTTTAGCGTTTCAGATAAAGTTACTTCTTTTCCATTAGAAAAAGGCAAAATAGATGTAGACGTTGATTCAATTCCTGATATTACATCTAAAGAAGGTTTTGCTTATAGATTTAAATTAACAGATAAAACAACTGGCAAAAAATCATATGCTTTTGATAATGGTAGTGTTATTGGTATTTTTGATAACAATCAAGACAATAAATATAACGTTGTTTTAAACAATCGTGCAACAATTAATAAAAATGGACCAATGCAATTAATAATGCCAGATGAATATTATCCTGGAATTATTAATCAAGATGGCAAACCAACATATGCAGATAGTTTAAGAGCAAAAGCTTTAGCAAGTGTTAGAAACCATGCAAATAAATTGGGTGGTAATTTCTATGGTATTATCGAACGATTACCAGAACTTGAAAAAGAAGGTGTAAAAAGAATTGTAGGTACTCCTTTTACAAAAGATTCTATTTCATCTCACTTATATTGGACAGAAAATGCATATAGAGTTGCTCCAAATCTAGGTACAGAAGAAGAATTTAAAACTTTACAAGAAGAACTTTGCAAACATGGTATTAACTGGGTAGCTGATGCTGCTTTAGTTAATGAAGGTTTTGGCGGTATTCACTTATCTGAATTATTAAGAAAAGGTTCTGATTCCTTCTCTAAAAATTTATTTAGAGCAGAAGAAAAAATTTCTTTAGGTGTACTTCCTGATAAATGTGATTACACAAGAATGAAAGTTATTAACGCTCCATTTGTTATAACTTCTGCTGGTAGTTTACAAACAAAAAATCCAGAATATGATGCATCTAAACCAACATATATTCAATTCTATGATGATAGATTAGCTAGTGATGAACAAAAAGCTTCAAATTCTCCTGCTAGATTAACAACATATGATAATAAAAATACAGATAATATTTATGATATTACGAGACATGATGATGCTGTATATCCATTCTATTTTGAAGTTAGCCCATCAGAGCTTTCTAGAAATATGAGTGAAATTTATAAAAAACAAGGCAAAATAGATTTATCTGATATTGAAACTATTAAACAAGCTGCTAATTTTACAAATTTCAATGTTGTAAATAAAAGTGCAGCAGGTGGGCTTGAAGTTTGGGATGGCAATGTAGATATTGCCAAATTGAATTTTTATAGAGCTGACAAGGATAATGAAAGATTCGCTAAATTACCTGAATATATGAAACAATCAGCAAAAGAAGACTTTGAGAAAGGTGCTTTAGCTGTTAGAGATTATGCTTTAAATTCTGGAAAATATTGGACTAAATTATCAAGTGATACTCAATTAGAATATGTTTCTAATCAGTTAGGTTCAGTTAGTCCATCTATGTATTCTACAAAAATTAAAGCATTAGTTGCAGCTGGTCAGTTACCTAAATCAACTCTAGATGTTGTTGATTCAGAAGTAATTAACGCTGTAATAAATGGTGATTATCATTCTAGATTGATTGATGATGCTGATACTCGTTCTGATATTAATCCAGAATCATATTTAGGAAATGATTACTATACAGAAGACTATATTTTAAAACACGCAATGGATGTTCCGTTAGAAACATTACCTGTGGCAACAAATCTTTTAGGAATTTTAACTTCTCCATATATTGCTAAAAAAGCAAATACAGAAGATGAGCTTGGTGTATCTAGATTTGATACATATTCAGCTCATAATCCAAATCTTCCTGAAAAATATGAAGCTGTTTATTCAGAAATGGATGCTATATATAAAGATGATGTTGCTCCTATAATTAAACAAATTGTTAATGATATTGAAGGTATTTCTGAAGATA
The DNA here is from genome assembly GCA_015152515.1 of Cyanobacteria bacterium SIG29. Taxonomy (GTDB): domain Bacteria; phylum Cyanobacteriota; class Vampirovibrionia; order Gastranaerophilales; family Gastranaerophilaceae; genus Avigastranaerophilus. The sequence continues at coordinate 185,885 of SUTV01000001.1, read as the reverse complement.
ATGAAGTTACACCTTATGGCAAATATGTTTTAAATGAAATTGTGCCAGATTTAACAAAATATTTATTGTTAAAAGCAATTGCGCCAAGCGCTAATGTTTCTATTTCAGAAGATGGTAAATTTGATTTTTCTAAAGTTAATGAAGAAGCTATCACAATGCAATCTCTTGGTATACCATATGAAGGTCAAACTTTAGAACAAGAAGCTACTAAAGTAGTTAAAGTTATAAAAGATGGTTTGACTGCTATTTCTGATGATGAAATTGCTTCATTACAAGAAAAGGTTGCTAAGCGTTTTGAAAACAGAGATGAAAATAGCTTTAGAATTTCAGAAATGATTTTAGATAGAACAGAATCTGGTTTAGGCTGGAGAATTGACGCGGCTAAAGATATTGCGTCTATTGACTCAGTTAGAGCTGATGTTGATAGTATGACCGATGCTTGGAATAATGTTATTGATTTCTGGAAAAGATATAATGATGTTGTTTTAGCAGAAAATCCACACGCTTATACAACTGCAGAAATTACTGACTTGTATGATTTATTTAAAGATGAAGGTGCATCTATATTTACAAGTGATGCTGATGCTGAAAGAAAATTTTTAGAAGAAACAGGTATTACTTCTGTTGCTAACTATAATTTCTTCTTCTCATTATTACCAGATTTGTTTGCTCCGTTAAAACTTGAAGGTTTTGATGATCCAAATGGTTGGCAGGCAAATGAGTCAAAGAATTTCCGTTTACTTGATAAAATGGATAAAGGTTGGGGTGAAAATCCTGGTTTCTTATTCCAAAGTCCTGATGATGGTGTAGTAAATTCTTACACTTTCGTAGGTAACCACGATAAACCTCGTATGTTGCATTTATTATCTTTAAATCCAGATTTATTTACATCTGATTTTTCAAATCCTGAACATCAAAAAATTGCAGCTAAAGTTTTAGGTAAAAATCAAAATTCAATTAATTATGATGATGTGAATTCTATGGCTGTTGCAATGGGTGCTAGATTAAATGAAGCGTTTGAAACTGTTGTTAAAGATAAAGCTGCATTAGCGGAATTAAAACAAGCTGTTAGCGAATTGGCTAGTGGCTCACACAAAGGTAAAAATTTTGATGCTACTGCTTTTGGTACAAGACCATTAGAAATTGCAATTCAAACTGTATTTGACCAAGTAGAATTTAATGGAAGTTCTATTCCTAATGCAGAAATAGTTAAAGCAAAAACTTTAGAAAATGTTTTAACTCCTGCGTTTGATAGATTTTATTCAATTTATAAGTTATTAATTACATTACCTGGAAGTCCAACAGATTTTGCTGGCGATAAACTTGGTTTGACTGGTTTTGAAACAAAAGCTAAAAACTATCACCAACAAAACAGAAATGTTATAAATTGGGAATGGCTTGAAAAACCGGAATATGCGTTCGTTAAAAAATTCTATAAAAATATGAATTCGATTGCTAGTTTAAGAACTCATAAAAAGTTATCTGCTTTAAATGATGGTTCAACTGTTACAATGAAAGTTCTTGATAGAGATGCTAAATCACCATCAGAAAAGGTACAAGCATTATTAAGATATAATGACGAAGGTTCTATTGTTTTATCATTCCATAATTCAACAGGTTCAAATTCGCCTCAAAATGCGCTTATGGATAGAGTTGGTGCTCCTAAAACACCTCAAGCTGGTGACGTTAATGCTAATGTTATCTCTGATAAAAATGATAGAATTGTTCTTTTTGACAATCCTACAAATCCAAAGAGTGGTTTGAAACATGGTTTGAAAGAAGGAATGGTATTCTATAATGCTAAATTCATAAATGATGTTAAAGATAAAGAACAATATGTTGTTTCACTTGATAAAAAGACTGGTGAATACTACTTACAAAAGAAAGTAAAAAATGCTCGTGGTATTTATGATGTTCAACCAACTGTTATTGAACCAGAAGAATTTAATACTTTAGTTCTTTATAAAGCATAATTCGTATATAGTTTATAAAAATCCTTTTTCTTTGTAGTAAAATGAAGAAAAAGGATTTTTTATTATGAAGCTACACAATACATTTACAAATTTAGTTGAAGATTTTAAACCAATTGAAGGTAATAAGGTTACAATGTATGTTTGTGGACCTACAGTTTATGATTACCCTCATTTAGGTCATGCTAGATGTTACATAACTTGGGATATGTTATATCGTTATTTGAAATTTGCTGGTTATGATGTAACTTATTGCAGAAATGTTACTGATGTTGATGATAAGATTCTTAAAAAAGCAAAAGAAGAAAATACCACTGCAGAAGTTATTTCAAGAAGATATTATGATATTTTTGCTGATTCAATGAAAAAGTTGAATGTATTAAAACCGGATATAGAACCATTCGCAACAAAAACATTGGGTGAAATGATTTCTATTATCAAAGATTTAATTAAAAATGATTATGCATATGCTGTTGATGGTGATGTGTACTTTAGAGTTAAAAAGTTTAAAGACTATGGTATGCTTAGCAAACAACCTATTGATGATTTAGTTGCTGGTGCTAGAGTTGAGGCTTCTTCTATAAAAGAAGATGTTTTAGATTTCGCTTTATGGAAAAAAGATGAAGAGTTTGGTTATCCAAGTCCTTGGAGCAAAGGTCGTCCTGGTTGGCATATTGAATGTAGTGCAATGAGCAGAAAACATCTAGGTAAAACAATTGATATTCATGCTGGTGGTGCTGATTTGATTTTCCCACACCATGAAAATGAAATTGCTCAATCTGAGTGTGCTAATGGTTGTAAATTCGTGAATTATTGGTTACATAATGGTTTCGTTACTATTAACAAAGAAAAAATGTCTAAATCATTAAAGAATTTTGTAACTATTGGTAGTTTATTAGAAAGTTATGACGCTAATACTTTAAGATTATTTATTTTAACAAATCATTATAGAATGCCTGTAGAATTTTGTGATACAGCATTAGATGGTGCAAAAGCTGGTTGGAAGAGAATTCAAACAGCTGTTAATGAAGTTGTTAGATTTGTAGGAAAAGAAAATCTTCCTGATATTTCTGAAAGTGATGAAGTAAAAGCATTTAAAGAGGCTATGGAAAATGATTTAAATACTTCTAAAGCTCTTGCTGTTATTTTTGATACAGCTACAAATGCTAATAAAGCTGTTGCTGATAAGGATAAGGCAAATGCTCAAAAATATGCTTCAATTTTATTAACTTTAACTGCTGTTATGGGCTTTAATATTGAAAAAGAAAAAATGTCAGAAGAAGATTTGCAAGCTAAACTTTCAACTATCGTTGAAGATATGGATTTCTTAAGTTCTGAAGATAAGCTTCTTGTTGGCTATGCTTTAATGGAAAAAATTATTGAGTATAGAAATAATGCAAGAAAAGAAAAAAATTGGGCTATTGCAGATAAAGTAAGAAACTTATTTGATAGTATTTCTATTGTGTTAAAAGATACAAAAGAAGCTACTATTTGGGAAGAAAAATAAGGAACTTTTTATTTCACAATTTGTCTATTAAATCAGGATAAGTTGTGGAAGTATGTAAAAACGAAGAACACGACAAATCTGCCGTGTTCCGTTTTCTGCAAAAATTATAAAACTTTTTTAATGAGCGTTACTTCGTCTTTCAAACATAGAAGGTAATGCAATAAGTAAGAAATACATCAAAGCTCCGAATAATAATAAGTAAAGACCATCCATAACTAAATTCCTTTATTTATGTAACGCACACTAATATAGTACCCAAAGTGATTATTTTTTAAACATTGGGTTATAATATTGAGGTAAATATGAATAAATCAAAATTAAAAGCATTATTTTCGAATATGTGTTGTAGCGCTTGCGGGCATGATTTTGAAGAAGATTCTTTTTTTATAAAAAGAGAAGAAAAAAGTTTAATTGTCCTGCAGGTAGTTTGCGCTGAATGTGGTAAGAGTTTTGGGCTTGCTTTTTTAGGTATTGGAAGTGTTGATATCAAAGATGAAAAACCGTTAGAATTTCAACCATGTCCTATGCCAATTTCTTATGATGATGTATTAGATGCGCATCACTTTATTGATAAGTTGGAAAAAGATTGGAATAAGTATATTCCGGATGAATTAAAGAATAATTTATAGTACATAATTAATGTTATAAGTACTTGAAAAGTACAATTTATTGCAACCATATATGTAGTTTCGTGAGTTCACTTGCTGAAACAATGTAGAGAAGTGCGTCGCTTAGCACTTCTTTGGTTGAAGCTAGTGAAATAGAAACGAAATATCAGGTTGCTAGCCTTTTGGTACTTTTCTGCAATGAGAAAAGTACATTAAGATAAAAGAAAGTTATTTTTATAATGATACTTTCTTGTTCCGACAAGAAAGTATCCAAAGAAGCGAAATTCTGAACAAGTGAAACTTGGTTAGCGAGTGCGAAGTGACGACAGGCGAAGCCGACAGAAACGACAGCAACGAGCGAAAAGAATTTAAAGACAACTCTCGACCAGAAACTACATTCGCTAATAAAATTAATTGATATACCCTAGCTGCGGAACTCGCAAACAAGTTTGCTCAAACAGTCCTCGCTTTGATGTTGTATATCAATATTTTATTGCTCATTTCGTTATGGTCGAACTAAAATTTAATAATATTTTCTATACATAACATTAATTATGTATTTAATGTTATAAATCCCAATTATTGCTTAATTTCGCAAATTTAAAATCTTTATAAAAATAATTTAAAATTTGATATGCATTATATCCTTGAGCAGCTAAGTTATTAGCACCATGTTGGCTCATTCCAACACCGTGTCCATTTTTCTTTCTTTCGTTATCAAAAGAAGGTACTGATTGTAAAAATGAACTGCCAGAACTCCATACTTTTGTTTTTCCTCCAGAGCTTGAATGGTAATATGTTGGAATAACTTTTTGATTTTGAACTAAAACAATTCCTCTTGTGTCATCAACAGCCTTAGAGGTTCTTTCTTTTTCTGCACTTGCACCACCATAGGCTTGGTCTGCTGTTGTTGCAACTAAATCAAATCCTTTTGAACCATGTTTGCCTGCATTTTTTGTTGCAACGGCATAACTTCTTGCTGCAATTGCTTGAGCTTTTAAAGCTTCCATATTCCATTTAGAAGGCATTTCAGATGGAACTACGCCTTTTAAATATTCTTCTAAAGGAATGTCATTGATTAATGTTGCTCCATTTCCCATATTTGTTATGACAAAATCTCCTCTATACCAAGCCCTTTTTGAACATAAAAAACCTGCTTTTTTAGTTACAATTCTTACTTGGTTTGTTCCTAAACCTACTGGCTTTCTATTTATCATAACTGCTATTTCTTTGCCGTTTGGTTTAAATTCATATATTTTCATTGGTTTTATTTCATATAGAAGTTTGTTTCTATAATCGTCATATATTTCAGCACTAACAGAAGAAGCAATTTTTACTTGTTTTGCTTCTGTTTGCAAACCAATTTTTATTGCATCAGCTTTGTTGCAAAAAAGAAAAAGTATTGAAACTAGCAGAATTATATTTCTGAATTTCATGCCTTAAAACCACGACAAATTTAACTTTTAACATAATAACATATAAAATTTTCAGAAAAGAAAAAATCATACATATAGAGGAGAAAGCAGTCCTTAAAATACTATATTTCAACCATAAATATGGGTACTTTTGACTTCCAATATTATATCATTAAATAGAGGTAAAAAGGGTAAGTTGTATGATAAATGGTGGTGTAACTTATACTGATAGAGGAATAGTTCAAAACATTCGTGCTATGAGAATGCAAACAGTTCTTATGGGCATTACAAACGAGAATGTTGTTGGCTTTGATAAAATTGGTTATCAAAGAAAAATTCCTGTTGTTTCATCATTTGCTGAATTTATTGGTGAAGATGCTATATCTACAACTATTGATGATAGTGTTGGAAGACTTGGTTTAACAAAAAATCCTTTAGATATTGCTTTGGCAGAAAAAGGATATTTCCAAGTACTAACACAAGATGGTATTAAATTGACTAGAGATGGTCGTTTTAAACTTACAAAAGATGGTCAATTATTAACTTTAGATGGTGCAAAAGTTTTAAATGATGCTGGACAACCATTGGTATTGCCTATCCTTCCTGAAAAATTAGAAGATATTTCTATCGACTTAAATGGTGTTGTTAGAGTTTTAGATAATAAAAATAGAAAATTTGAACTTGCAGGCACTTTATCTGTTGTTACTCAAGATGGTGTAGCGGTTTTGGCTCCAAATGTGAGACAAGGTTATAGTGAGTTTTCAAATGTAAATTTGCAGTCTGAATTTATGCAAGCAATGCCATATACAAAAACTTTTGACGCAAATCGTCAATTGTTCCAAATTCAAAATACAAACTTACAAAAAGTTATTTCAACATTAGGTAGCTAGAAAGGTAATTAATGACAACTATTCACGGAATAATTAATAGAGGTATTATAAATTCAGAACTCCAATTTGAAAAAATGGGGTATATTTCTTCTAATGTGTCAAATTACAATACACATGGCTACAAAGCTGTTCGTTTTGAGCAAATATTAGATGAAAATGGTTATTTATCAGGTGTTGAAAGAACAGATTTTTCTCAAGGTGCAATTCAAAGAACAGATAATATCTTTGATGTTGCTATTGATGGTGCTGGTTTTATTCCTGTTACTTCTCCAACTGGTGATGTTACATACACAAGAGAAGGTGGCTTTAAAGTTAATAAAAATGGCTACATTATTACAAATGATGGTTATATTGTAGGTGATGGAATACAAGTTCCAGTTAACTTTGATAATTTTTCTATTAAACCTGATGGTGAAGTAGAAGTATATTCTCACGATGGAATGACTCGTGAAACTTTAGGATATATTCCTTTGGTTAATTTCCAAAATCCTGAAGGATTGAAAAAAGCAGATAATAATAAATATTATTTGACTGCTGAATCTGGTGAACCTGTTTTGATTAAAAAACATAAAAAGTTTAAACAGGGAAACATTGAGCTTACTAACATTGATATGTTGAACGAAGTTAACTCTATTTTAAGATTAAATGCTTCAATGTTAGCTAGTTTTAAAGTTATGCAAACAGTAAATGATATGTATGCAAAAGCGTTGCAATTGAATCAATAGAAGGAAGATAAATGAATCCAATATCAAGAACATTAGGTGCATTAGATTTAATAGCTGAAAGACATAAGGCTTTAGCTTCTAATCTTGCGAATATGGATACTCCAAATTATAGAAGAAAAGATTTATCTTTTTCTCAATATTTGGGCGGTATTGCTAATCCTTTGGAAACTCAATTGGCAGCAAAACTTGGACCTTCTCCAGTTACAATTGAAACTTCGGATGAAAAAATTGATCCTGCAACAGAATTATCAGAAATTCAAAAGAATTCTTTGATGTACACAGTTGCAACAAGAAGAGTAAATTCTTTAATCACAGAAATGAAAACAGTAATTAATATGGGTAACGGCTAATGGGCGTATTTGATGCAATGAATGTGGGCTGTGATGGCCTAAAAGTACACGGTGCAAGATTAGATCTCGCTTCTAAAAATATCGCAAATCTTGACACTCCAAATTATGTTAGAAAAATTCCTTTGGTTGTTTCAACTGATAGAACATCATTCTTAAGTGTGATGAATCAAATGAAAGAAACTGCATTTGGAGCAGGTACTTTGCCATATTCAACTGGTAGCGTTTCTTTAGCAGGTGTAGTCGAAGACCCAACTTTAGGTGATAGAATTTATAAACCTGGACATCCTGATGCAGATGAAAATGGTTATATTAGAACATCTAATGTTGACCCATTGGTAGAAATATCAGATGCAATTATGGCTCAAAGGGCGTATGAAGCTAGTTTGGCTATTCTTACAATGTCAAAAGCAATGGCAGATAAGGCAACAACAATCGGAAGTTAACATAAAGGGTAGTGTGTAAGTGGTGTTTACAGGGATGATACAAAATTTATTAAATTCGTCAGGTCAGGCGCAAGCTTTGGAAAGAGCTCGCCAAATTGACAATTATGTTCAAACACGCACTAGAACAAAAGATTTATCATCTGAAGGTATTGAGTTTAAAACTTTTGAAGATGTTATGAATTCTTCATTAAATGTTCATACAAGATTTAATGTTAATAAACCAGATAAGCCTGTTAAATTTGGTTCACTTACACAGAAAAAAGTTGAAGCTAATATTTTTTCTCCAAATGTGCCAAGTGTAGCTGATATTGATAGTTTACAAAAAGCTCAAGAAGAAGATTTTATACCTTATGTTCCTGTGGCATATAATACAAAACCATCAAAAGCTCATATTAAAGATATGGTTTCAAAAATATCAAAAAAACATGGAATTGATGAAGATTTAGTTAATGCGGTAATTAAACAAGAATCTGGATACAATCCACAAGCAAAATCTCCAGCAGGTGCTCAAGGTTTAATGCAGTTAATGCCTCAAACGGCAAAAGCATTAGGAGTTTCTGACCCATATAATCCAGCACAAAATGTTGATGGCGGTGTAAGATATTTAAAAAGTATGATGGAAAAATATAACGGCAACATAGTTTTAGCTTTGGCAGCGTATAATGCAGGTCCAGGAAATGTTGATAAATATGATGGAGTACCTCCATTTTCTGAAACTCAAAATTATGTGAAAAATGTATTGGCAAATTATTTGTAAGAAAGGCATATAAATGATGGACAACAAAATATATCCAAGTATGAATATTTTCTCAAAAATGAACGCTTCTATGCCTATTGATGAGTTTTCTCAAAAAGGTTTTGGAGTTAGTAATTTAAAACAATCTGAAGGTACTGATTTTAAAACTGTATTATCAGGACTTGTTAGTAATTTAAATCATGAAGTTGAAAAACCTGATCAATTGTTAACTCAACAAATGATGGGAAATTCTGATATAGATATACACGATGTTACTGCTGCTATTGCAAAGGCTGAAATAGGCATTAGTCTTGCTACACAAGTAACTTCAAAAGTTGTTAATGCATATAATACAGTTATGAATATTTCAATATAATAAAATAGTGTTAAGCAGTTACCCAAATTGTAAAAAAATAGTATAATATCAGGTGCATGGTAGTGTACAGATTAGGGATTTATGAATATTAAAGAACTTTTAGAAAACAAAGTAGTATTATACTCCGTTATTGGCGGGGCAGTTGTACTTTTGTTGTTAGTAATATTAACAGTTTCTATATCATCAGGTGGTAAAAATCAATCATCTGCAAAAGTAATTGAAAAAGTTCAAAAAGAACAGTTTGATATAGTCACGACAGATAATCAAGGTAAAGCTATTGAAATACAAACTTTGCTTGCAAGAAATGGTATTGCGGCAAAAAGAAGTCAAGAAGGTTCAAAAGTAACAGTATTTTTGGAAGCTGGTAAATACACAAATACTGATAGAGATAGTGCTTTATTATCTGTTGTTAAAAGTGGCTTAGTTGACCAAAATGTTGGTTTGGAAATTTTTGATAAAAATGACTTTACTTCAACTAGAGAAGATAAAAGAATTAAATTAGCAAGAGCTGTAAATGGCGAATTGGCTAGATTAATAAGACAGTTGCCTAATATTGATAATGCTTCAGTTTTAGTTACAATCCCTGAAAATACCATGTTTAAAGCTGATAAAAAACCAATTAATGCAACTGTTATGTTGACTGTTCCAAGTGGTGTAAGATTAGATAATTCTGTTATAAAATCTATTAAAAGTTTATTGCTTGGTAGTGTTGCAGAATTAACTGCAGAAAATATTTCTATAACAGATTCAAACGGTAATGTTTATAGTAGTTTGGTTAAATCTATTGATGATCAAGTTTCTAAATTACAAGAAAATGATATGTACATGCAAAATAAAGTTGCTGCTCAATTAGATATGCTTTTAGGCAAAGGTAATTATGTAGTTACTGTTAGTACATTCTTAAATCAAGTTCCTGTTGAAGAAACAAGTATTTCTTATGACCCAAATAGTAAAACATCAATAACAGAACAAACTTTTAGAGAAGGACTTGGTGATAATTCTCATGATACAAATAAAGGCTCTGATGCCGTTAGTGTGTATCTTCCAAATGGTTTGAGAAATTCATCTTCAACTTCATCTCAAAATAAAAATTATGAAAGAACAGCAAGAGAAACAAGCTTTGGTGTAGGAAAAACTCATACATCTAGATATTATAAAACTGGCATTATAGAAAAAATATCAATAGCTGTTACAATGAATGCTGATGCAATGCCGGCTAATTTAAGCGAATTTGATTTGAAAGCACAAATTGCGAAGGCCGCTTCTCCTAAAGTTGCACCTGAAGATGTTTCAATAGCTTATGCAGAAGCAATTGATCCATATTTGGCTTCTGATAGACCAGTTAATTTACCAAGACCTGATGCTTCTGGTAATCCTTGGTGGTTGGCAATCGCATTATTGTTAGTTGGTTTGATTATTGGATTTATTTTTGTTCATAGAAAGTTAAAAGATTCTTCATCAGAACAAGAAGAAGCGTTAAAACAATTGCAAAGAAAAACTGTTGAACAAGAAAAACAAATAGTAGATGTTAATTTAAAAGCTGCTGAATTAATTGAAAAACAAACAATATTAACTCAAGAACTTTTAGAACAACAAAAACAATTACAAATTGAAAAGAAAAAACAACCAGAAATTTCTTTAGATGAGGTTGTTGAAGAAGTTTCTTCAGATTTGGCTCAGTCTGATGATGAAAAAACTTTAAAAGAGTTAAAAAGTTGGATAGAAAAATCGTAGTGGAGTAGAAAATGCCTATAGAAGGGTTTGATTATAAAGCATTTGCTGTTGATTTATCAAGGCAGGCAATGGAAATATTGAATCAGAAGGATTCAATTGCTGCTCCAAATTCACTTAGTGATGCTGATAAAAAAAATATTATAGAAACAGTAAAAAAATTCTGTTATATGTGTGGGGAAGCGTTAAGTAATGATGCACAGCTTAAATTTAACGCAGAACAAGCAAGTCTTGTTACTCAGTTTATTGGAGAATGGACTTTTCATAAATCTATTGATTTAATTAATGGTCAAATTCCTGCTCAAAATAGAGATGCTGTTTTACAAATAATTGCTGCAAATATTTTTAATACTGCAAAGTTGGCAATTATAAAAAATATGCCTCAAGATTCTATAATTAGTCTTGTAGAAGAAAAGGTAAAACAGGTTTATTCAGATGAATTACAAAAACTTGTTAAAAAAGGTGCATTAAGTCAAGAGCAATATAATCAAGCCGTAAATATTTCAAATTTGAATGATATGGTTCAAAAAAATGAAGAAGAACAAAATATTGCTAATGTTCAAAAAACAGGTAATAACGCAGCATCTGATGCAGATAAAAAGACTCTTAAGCTTGCTGCACTTGCTATTGTTATGAAAAAACTTCCACAAGATAAAGCAAATGCAATACTTAATTCTTTAAGTAAAGAAGATGTTACTCATGTTATTAATTATATGAAAATGAGTAATCTTGAAGATAAAATTGACCACGAGGTTATTATAAAATCAATTGAAGAAATTAAGAAATTAATTCCGACTTCTGATATAGTAAATGTTCCATTGTTGTTGAAAAAATATCGTAAGATGTTAGCAACAGTTCCGCCAGATGTTTTAAGTAAAATTGCAATGAAAGAAAGAGAATCTGTAAAAGATTTTATTTTAGATGCAAAATATCCTGCTGGAGATGTTTTTAGTCCGCATATTATTCAAGCGTTAGTTACGAGTGTAGAAGAAAAAGTTAATGATTATAAAGAAAAAGTACACAAACGTTAATAAAATAGTTGAAGAAACTGTTGAAATTCCACAAGAAGTTATTGTGGAAGATGTTGTTGTGCCTGAAAATAATCAAGTTGAAGAAACTGTTACAGAAAATGTTGAAAAAGCTGTAGAAGAAGAACCAAACAAAAAAAATAATGACGAGTTTGATTTAACACTTGAAAATATCAAATTTGAACAGAGGGAAGAAAGAAGAGAAGGAACAAGGCGCAGAGGTTATAGGCGTTCTCAAGATAGAAATCTTATTTCTCGTGCTCAAGCAGAAGCTGTATCTATAAAAGAAGCTGCAAAACAAGAAGGTTATCAAGAGGGTATAAAAAAAGCAGAAAAAGATATTCAACAGTTAAAATCTAGACTTGAAGAATTTTATAATTATAAAGACGAGGTTTTTGATAAAGTATCTGGTTGTATTATGGATATTTCTCTTGAAATTGCTAAAAAAATTATTAAAAAAGAAATACAAACAGATACTCAAGCTACTTTATCAATAATCAAAGAAGCTGTTGAAGAAGTGAATAAAACAGAAAATAAAATAACTTTAAAAGTTATGGCAAAAGATGTTGAAATTGTTAGAGAAAAAGTTCCAGAAATATTTAAAAATAATTATTTTGAAGCAAAAATAACTGTGGTTCCTGATTCTTCTATAAAAGATGGTGGTGTTATTATTGAAACTTCAAATGGATTGATTGATGCAACTATAGAAACACAAGTTTCAATAATAGAAGAAGCATTATGTGCAAATAAGGAGGATAATTAGGAAAAATGGCTCAGCCACAAGGTACTAAACCTTCTATTGTAAGTGAAATTGGGTTAGCAATATTTGTTATATTGCTGATTATTTTGCTTATTATTGAGCTTCCTCCTGTAGTTGTAAACTTCGCTATCAGTTTTAATATTACACTTGGTATTTTGCTTTTGATGATTTCTTTGTACATTCAAAGACCTTTGGAATTAGCATCATTTCCATCAATTATTCTTATTGGTACAATGTTCAGACTTGTATTATCAATTGCATCAACTAGGTTGATTCTTGCAAAAGGTGAAGCCGGTGAAGTTATTGATGCATTTGGTAATTTCGTAACTGGTGGTAACTTGATTGTAGGTTTTGTAATATTTATTATTATTACAATTGTACAGTTTATGGTAATTACAAAAGGTTCTGAACGTATTGCCGAAGTTGCTGCTAGATTTGCTTTAGATGCTATGCCTGGTAAACAAATGCAAATTGACGGTGACTTTAACCAAGGTTTGATTTCACCAGAAGAAGCAACAAAAAGGCGTGAAGATTTAGCTCGTGAGTCTAACTTATACGGTTCTATGGATGGTGCGATGAAGTTCGTAAAAGGTGATACTATGGCAGGTATCATCATCGTTATCATCAATATTGTTGGTGGTTTGTTAATTGGTGTTTTAATGAATGGTATGCAACCTGGTGAAGCTGTTCAAAAATATACTGTATTAACAGTTGGTGATGGTTTGGCTTCTCAATTACCATCTTTATTAATGGCGGTTGCAGCCGGTATCGTTATGACTCGTTCTACTGCTTCTGGCGGTTCATTAGGTGGAGATTTAGCCGGACAAATTTTAAGCAAGCCTTCAAGCTTGATTTTTACAGTTGTATTCTTATTATTAATCGCTGTAACAGGTTTTATTACAGGTTTACCTTGGTATACTTTTACTATTTATGCAATTGTAATTATGGTTGCATTTTTAATTGTATCTGTTAATAAAGACGTTCAATCTCAACTTGGTCAATTAGATGCAGTTAAGAAAAGTATGAGTGATTTAACAAATCCTAATAGAATGTATGAAAGACTTGGGGTTGATGTTTTAAACTTACAAGTTGGTACTGGATTATTAGAAATTGCTGACCCAGAACAAGATGGTTTGTTGCTTCCAAAAATTGCTGCTTTAAGGCAACGTGTAACTGATGAATTAGGTTATATTATTCCAAACATTAGAATTATGGACTCATCTGCTATTGGTTCAAATGAGTATATGATTTCTGTGCGTGGAAATACAGTTGCTTTAGGTACTGTTTATCCAAAAAAGAGTATGGTTATTGCTGATCAATGGGATGTTACAGGAAAAGAAGTTCCAAAAGATGCTATCATAGGCGTTGACCCAACATATCAAACACAAGCTTATTGGATGGATACTGAATTTTTGAAAGGTCATACTGATGTATTGGCTGTTGATTCTGTTGACGTTATTATTACTCACTTACAAGATTGCGTAAGAAAATATGTAGATGAAATTATGACAAAAACAGATGTTCTTAAGCTTATGGAACTTGTTAAGAGCCAAGACCCTACACTTGTTAATGACTTAGTTCCAACAATTATTTCAACAAGTGATTTGAGAAAGATTTTTGTAAACTTAATTAGAGAAAAAGTTTCTATAAAAGATATTATTTATATATTTGAAAGATTGTGTGATTATGCAAGATTTTCAAAAGAACCTGATATTTTATCAGAACGTTTAAGAGCTGCTTTAGGTAGACAAATTTGTCTTGCAAATTGTACTCCAGACAAAATTTTATATGCATTAACTCTATCACCTGAATGGGAAAAAACTTTGGATGATAGTTGTCAAAGAACAGAACTTGGTACAATGTTCTTGTTAAATCCTCTTCAAGTTCAAGAGTTAATTGAGTCTGCTGCTTCAACATTAATTAGAGCTCATCAAAGCATTAATGTTCAACCAGTTATTTTATGTTCACCAAGAATAAGATTACCATTGTATCAATTATTAGAAAGACATATTCCAACTATTGTTGTTATTTCATATTCTGAATTAATCACAGATATTAGAGTTGAAGCAGTTGATACAATTGGTGAATCAGTAAATTATAATTTTGAGTAGGTAAATGTTAAATCAAAGTAGAGAAAAATCAATAGAATTTGTTAAAAAGCAGGCTTTTGAAGTTATTAATTCAACAAAGCTTTATTCTTATAAGGGTAGTGTATCTAAATTGTTGGGTTTGACTGTTGAAGTAAAATTACCTGGACTTAAAATTGGTGATTTATGTTTCATTGAAACATATACAGGAGAAAAGAAACCTGCAGAAGTAGTTGCTTTTAAAGGTGATGCTGCTCAATTATTGCTTTTATATGATGGTGCTGGAATTGGACAAGGCAGTTTAGTTACAACAACAGGAAAAGCCATTAGTATTCCAATGGGTGATTTTTTACTTGGTCGTTTAATTAGTCCACTAGGTGAACCTATTGATGGAAAACCAATGGATACACGCGGTGCTCAATGGGTAAATATTGATAATCCACCACCAGGAGCTTTTGATAGACCTATTATTACTCAAATGTTTTCAACTGGTGTTAGGGCAATAGATTCAATGCTTACTTTAGGTGCTGGTCAACGCATGGGCTTATTTGCCGGTAGTGGTGTTGGTAAAAGTACAATGCTTGGTATGATTGCAAGAAATTCTGATGCAGATGTAAACGTTGTTGCTTTAATCGGAGAACGTGGAAGAGAAGTTAAAGAGTTTGTTGAAAATTCTCTTGGTGAAGAGGGTATGAAAAAATCTGTTTTGGTATGTTCAACAGGCGACCAACCTCCATTAATTAGACAAAAATGTTTAATGAGTGCAACTGCCGTTTGTGAATATTTTAGAGATCAAGGTAAAAAAGTTTTCTTGATGACGGATACAGTAACTCGTTGCGCTATGGCAGGAAGAGAAGTTGGCTTATCTATTGGTGAACCACCTACAATTAAAGGTTATCCACCTTCTATTTTCTCTTGGTTACAAAGAGCTTTAGAGAGAAGTGGTAATAGCCCAAGAGGTTCTATTACTGCACTTTATACTGTATTGATGGAAGGTGATGATATTAATGACCCTGTTGTAGATACAGTGCGTGGTATTGTTGATGGTCACATTTTCTTATCAAGAAAAATTGCTGAAATGAATCATTATCCTGCAATTGATGTGCTTGGTAGTATTAGCCGTTTGTTTACAGAAATTGTTTCAGAAGAACATAAACAAGCTGCTTATAAAATGCGTAAATTAATGGCTTTATATCGTGAAAATAAAGACTTGATTGATGTTGGTATGTATAATGCTGGTTCTAATCCTAGATTAGATATTGCTATTGAGCTTATGCCACAGATTAATGCATTTTTACAACAAAGAACAGCTGATAGTGTAACTATGGATAGTACAATATCTACTTTGATTTCTATGATGAGTGGAATTGATATTTAATCTACCATTGCTTCAAGGGCTGCAATTTTCATTTTTAATACATCAGGTTTTTTGCCTGTCCATATTTCAAATGCTTTTGCACCTTGATAAATAAGCATATCTAAGCCTTGAATGGTTTTGATTCCGTGTTTTTTTGCGTATTTAATCAATTCTGTATTTAATGGATTATAAACAATATCATATACAACAGCATCTTTATTCATTGTTTTTACAACATCTTCGTCAATTGGCGATAAGCCCATTGCTTTACTGCGCATACCTATAGGTGTTGTATTTATAAGCATTTTGTATTGAGATAAATCTTTTATTCCTTCAATTTGTTTGCAATTCATTTGAACATTTGGGAAGTTTTCTCTTAATGCTTCAACCATTTCAGCTGCATTTATTATATTTCTTACATAAAAATCTATTTTTTTTGCTTTTAAAATTGATATACCAACACCAACTGCTCTAGCCGCTCCGCCATTACCTAAAACTGCAATTTCACTATTTTCTATTTGTGCTCTAATGTCTTCTGGTATTGCTTCTACAAAGCCATAAACATCTGTGTTATAACCATATAATTGTGAATCAGGAAGAATTTTAATTGTATTTGCACTTCCAACAACATTTGCTACATTATCAACACCTGATAAGAACAATGTAATAGGTACTTTTAATGGAATAGTAACATTAAAACCTTGAAAACCATTTGCTCTAAGATATTTTAATCTAGTAATGATATCTTCTTGTTCTGTTTCCAAAATTTCGTATGTTCCTTCAACACCAATAGATTCAAAAGCGGCTTCTTGTATTACTTTTGACATTGAATGTGATAGAGGGTAACCTATAAGTCCAAATTTATACATTTTGTTCTTCTTCCATTTCTTTAGTATATGAACAACCTTTATTTGTACATTCTAATTTTTTAGAGGTTTTTGATATTTTTTTAACTAGCATACCACCACAAGTTGGGCATTTTTCTTTAACTGGTTCATACCAAGAAACATAATCGCATTTTGGATATTTATTACAACCAAAGAAAATAGTTCCTTTTTTAGATTTTTTAAATACGATTTCACCTTCTCCGCATTTTGGACAAGTTACACCAGTTGATTTGTGGTATGGCTTTCTGTTATTACATTCTTGATTTGTGCATTGTAGATATTTGCCATATGGTCCTGTTTTGAAAATCATATCGCTACCACATTTGTCACATTTTTCTTCTGCAATTTCTTGCTGGGTTTGTGTTTGTTCTTCTTCGGCATCTTGTTCTGTTAAAACATTTAAAGACATAATTGTTTTACAATCAGGATAACCAGAACAACCTAAAAATTGTGAACCATTTCTTCCACTTTTTACCAACATTGGTTTTCCGCAGTTTGGACAAACAACTTTTGTTTCTATTTTTACTTTTTGTGCTGTTTTCATTACGGCATTAACTTCTTCCATAAATGGATTGTAGAATTCTTTTAAAACAATATTCCAAATTGCCTTTTTTTCTGCAATCATATCGAGTTTTTCTTCCATACCTGCAGTAAATTTATAATCCATAATGTCAGAGAATTGTTCAACAAGCTGTTTTGATACCGCACGACCTAAAATTGTTGGGTGCAATGCTTTATCTTTTTTCTCTACATATTTTCTTGTTTGAATAACTGTAATGATTGTTGCATATGTAGAAGGACGACCTATTCCGTGTTCTTCTAACGCTTTTACTAAAGAAGCTTCGTTATAGCGTGGTGGTGGTTGAGTGAAATGTTGTTTAGGCTCTATTTTATTACAATCAACAACATCACCTTTTTCTAAATCAGGAATTTTTGCTTCTTTTTCGGCTTCTTGTTCATCTTCACTATCGTTATATAATTTTAAGAAACCATCAAACATTGTTTTGCTTGTGCTTGCTTTAAGTGTGTAATCACTAGCTTCTATTTCAATTGTTTTATTTGCAATTTCTGCATTAGACATTTGTGATGACATGAACTTTTCCCAAATAAGTTTATATAAACGATATTGGTCATTATCTAAGTATTGTTTAATGCTATCTGGTGTTTTGTCAGGATAAGATGGTCTGATAGCTTCGTGAGCATCTTGTACATTTTGTTTCCCTTTTACATAAGAATTTGGTTTTTCTGGATAATATTTTTCACCAAAATTTCCAAGTATATAATCTTTAGCCATTGCCATAGCGTCATCAGAAACTCTAACGCTATCGGTTCTCATATATGTAATTAAACCGACTGCACCGCCATCAATTTCTATACCTTCATATAGCTTTTGTGCAACTTGCATTGTTTTTTGAACGCCAAAACCTAATTTTGTACTTGCTGCGCGTTGCAGGGTTGAGGTTATAAATGGTGCTGTTGGTTTTCTTTTTGTAGTTTTATTTGTTATTTTTTCAACAGTAAATTTAGATGAATTTAATTCTTCTACAATTTTTTTAGCTGTTTCTTCATTTTTAATATTTTTTTCTACAGATTTACCTTTGATTTTTGATAATTCTGCTTCAAAAGTTTTACCTTCTTTTGATAAAATAGAGTGAATAGTCCAATATTCTTGAGGAGTGAAAGCTTCAATTTCATCTTCTCTTTCGCAAATCATTCGAAGAGCTACAGATTGAACTCTACCAGCAGAAAGATTATAATTCCCCATTTGTTTCCATAAAACTGGGCTTAATTTATAACCTACAAGTTTATCTAAAATTTGTCTTGTTTGTTGAGCTTGTACCATATCCATATTAATTTCACGAGGATGTTCAACTGAATATTTTACAGCTTTTGGTGTGATTTCGTTAAATTCAATTCTTTTAATTTTTTCATCTGAAACAGTAAGTATTTGTCTTACATGCCATGCAATAGCTTCTCCCTCACGGTCAGGGTCGGATGCAATTAGAATTTTATCAAACCTTTTTGATAAGTCGTTTAATTTTTTTACTACATCTTTTTTATTTGGAATAATTTCAAATTTTGGTTCAAAGTTATTATTAACATCAAAGCCAAGATTATCTGTTTTAGGGTCCTTTGTTGGTAAATTTCTAATATGTCCATAACTTGCTTCTATTTGAAAGCTGTCACCCAATATTTTTTTAATAGTTTTTGATTTTGCAGGTGACTCAACTATTACCAACGTTTTTTCTTTTTTATCCGCCATTTTTCTCTCTACAATAGTGAAATATATTTATCCCCTTGAGTTTGGGAAATCGTGCCATCTAACTCTAACTTCGTTAATATTACCATTAAATCATTAATATTCAAGTTTGTTTTAATAATAATCTCATCTAATGTTAGCATATCTTTTTGAATACAATCTATAATTAATTGTTCTTCAGGTGTAAAATCTTTATTTATTTTAATATTTTCTTTATTTGTTGTTTTAATTTCCCAATTCATAGTGTCTAAAATATCATTATGACTTGTTATTATTGCAGCACCTGTTTTTAATAATTTATAAATACCTTCAGTATTCGGATTTGAAACTAAACCAGGAATACACATTAGTTCTCTTCCTTGTTCTAGCGCTAAATTCGCAGTTATCATAGCTCCAGATTTTAGTGCTGCTTCTGCTATTAAAACTCCTTTTGAAATTCCTGAAACAATTCTATTTCTCGCAGGGAAATGCCAACTAATTGCATCAACATCTGGCCAGTATTCAGTTAATACCGCTCCAGCACCTTCTTTTATTTCATTAAATAGTTTTATATTAGATTTTGGATAAATTTTATCAAAACCGCCACCAATAATTGCAATAGTTTTTATGTTATTTTCAATTGCGCTTTTATGTGCAACTGTATCAATTCCTTCTGCCATGCCTGATACTATGCAAGCATCTGTATCGTGTAAGCCGGATAGAATATTTTTTAAAGTAGATTTGCTATTTTCGCTAGCGCGTCTTGAACCTACAACGCCAAGAGTTTTTTCTAAATTACAGCTAGATAAATCGCCAACAACAAAAAGACCTGTTGGTGGGTTATCAATGTGTTTCAATAAATAAGGATATCTTTCATCTTCAATATGAATAAAATCGATATCTCTTTCTTTTATGTAGTTATAACATTCATCTGGATTTATAGAATTTCTTTCTAATAGAAAATTTTCAAGTGATTGGCGTCTTAATCCTTCAATTTTCCATAAATCATATTCTTGAGCATGCCAAGCTAACTCTATAGAACCAAAATGTTCAAAAACTTTATTAACAAAAGCAGAACCAGTTTTGGTTAGTTTAGAAAATGCACACCAATATTTTGCTTTATTTTCCATAAAAAACTAAATTAAGCTTCACAACAACCAGATTTTAAAAGATTTTCGTATTGGGTTTTGTAATAAGCTGCTAAAAGACAAGCAAAATTATATTTTTGTTCAGCAGTAGGTGGTGGAGTAAAAGAATCACCAGCTGGAGTTGTAACAGGTTCAACAATAATAATAGGCGCGTTTTTTTTACGACCAAAATCAACATTTCGCAATGGTTGACAAGTAATAGCGTTATTAACGGCTTGAATTTTCATAAAAACGGCCCCTTCACATAAATACCCATGACAAAATTCTATCATAATGGTTTTTTATTTACAACTGATTGATTGTCTTATTTACATTTATTCTTTACATAAATAATCTGCAAGCGGTGTTTCTAGTTTTCCATTTAATGATTTATCAATTTCTTTTAATTTAACAGAAACAGCGTTTATTTCATCAGTCCAATTAAAATATTTATGTATAAATTCTTCGCCTCTATTAAAATCTTTTGAAAGTTGTACTTCAATAATTTCTGTTAGCATTTTATTTGCAGTTGGAATCATTTTTTCTATATCTATATCAATTATTCCATCAGCATTAACAGATATAGCTCCTTCAGAAATAAAGAAATAAGCTTGCATTACGGTTCTAACTCTATGTGCTTGAGATAATTCAGGTCTTGCTTTTAAGAAACAATTAGCACCAAATGTAACTAAAATTTGAGTTTTTTCTTCTTCGCTATAAACACCAGCGTCAGTTAGGCATTGAAGTAGTGCTAAAGCGCCCATATCGGCTTTATTTTCTTCAATAATATTTTTGTATTTGCCAAGTGCTTCAGTTCCTGATTTTGGTCCTAGAGAATGTACATTTTCGTGCCCAATTGTAAACCAATGATCTGCTTCTGGATTGTAAAATTTGTGCAAATCTTTGTTTAATGTTGCATCAAGTCTTTTTTGTCTTCTTTCTTTTGCTTCAGGAGTGTTGCTTGTTCTAACTTGTCTATGGTAAACATTTCTTCTTCCACCACCAATTGTAAGTGATAATTTATCATTGTTTGGTAAATTTTGTGCAATTGTAATACCACCACGATAAGAACCTTCATCTCCTCTTAGTGAAACAATATCAGCGTCTACCATTGTTTGTAAGTTATCATCTTCTGATGAGATATTTTGTTCATACAATTCTTTTAATGGCATATTTTCTGCCATTAAAGGAAGATAATTTTTAACTTTTAATAAATCTTGTGTTCCCTTTGCATTTACTATTCCAACTCTTATTCCAATAGAGTCTTTTGAAATGGCTGTTATATTGTTTTCTTCTAATAAATTTTTTAATTCTTCATCTTCAATCACACTACCAGTTAAAAGGTCAGCGTATTGTTCTCTTGAAATAGTAAATTCTAAAGGTGTGTTTTGCAGGGTTGCCCATTTTTTATCTGCTTTTGCATCTAGCATTGGGTCATTTTCTCTTAATGCTTTTGCTTGTAGTTTTAAATATTCATTAAAATCTTTATTTGAAGAAACTTTTGCTGCTAGCTCTAGTTCATCAGCTATTTTATTAAATTCATATTTGAATGCTTCTGTATAGTCGATTGAAATTAATTCTTCGCCATTTCTTCTAACAATTGTTCTTTGGTTTAGAATATTTTTTACTTCTTCTATTTTTCCATTTTTAAGCATTGATTTTAATATTGTGTGCAATTCTTCTTTTGATAAGTCAGCTGGATAAAATGCTTTACCTTCTAGTTCAGTTGCATCTTTTAATAAAATTACTTTTTTTGATTCAGAATCTATACCTATAACGCCTAATTGAGCATCAAACAATATTTTTGTTAATTCTGCTTGTTTGTTGCCTTTTTTTATTTCTTCATTTAGAAAATCTAAAAAAGGAAGATTTAGCTCGTTATCTTGTTTCATATAGATTAGATTTGCATAATTTGCTGCTTTTACTAAGTGTTTTAATGCTTCTTTATCTTCTTTTTTTAACTCATTATATTCTTGAGAATCTTCTTTAAGCATTGTTTTTTTGATTAAATAATCTTTATGAGTTCTTTTTTCTAATTCTTCTATAGATAAATTAAATTCCATTATTGCTCCTTAGTATTTTATTAAAACAGTATCTGGTACTTCATAATATTTGCAGCTAGGACAAATGCTTCTTGCATAGCTGTTTCCATTTATTCCACTAAATTTAGATTTAAAGTTAGAAATAATTTTTGATTGATCAACTGATGGTTTTATACAATAAGTATAAGCATTTTGTGCTGAAGTATTGATGTGAACTTTTTGTCCATCAACTTCTACAGCAACACCATTTTTATTATTTATTTTGTTTTTTACCCAAAATAGAGTATTACTTTGTGCATTATTGTGAGTTCTAATTATGCCCATTAATTCAGGAATGTTTGGTAAACGTCCGCCGTTTGCATAACAGAATGCTTCTTTTGCTGAAGCAGATTTGATTTCTGGTGTTTCATTTATGACCTCGAATGATGGTGAACAGAAGTTTTGTCTCCAAATTTGAAGTTCATCAGTGATAGATATGTTTTCTGATTCAATGAATGGGAAATAGCAAAGTTTAATATGCTTTTTATCATAATGATTAGAAACAGCTTGACGTAGTTTTCTTTCGTTTGAACTATAATATGAGTTCATTTGATCTTCGCTATTGTATGTATATCCTTCATTTAGTAATTCTCTAAAATAATCTTGAGTAACATGTTTAACATTAAAATTAACATGTGTAGGCATATTATCTTTTATCGGTTTTGGAGGATATTGATTTTTCTTATAAGTGTATTTTGCTTTTTCGAAGGAAGATGATTCTGTTTTAACAGTTTTCTTTTCGCCTACTTTTTGTTTTTCAAGTTCAATTTCAACTGGTTTATTTTTGAAGAAATATTTTTCATCAAATATATTATATTTGTCACTAGCTTTTGAAGTACAATAAACTGTTGCTGACACATTTGATGGTTTTTTTACTATTTCATAGGACATATTTTTAAAGTGTAGAACCAAATTGTTTCTGCCTGCTTTATCACTTGTCCAATAGTATTTTTCACCAAAAGTATCAAAACGATGGAATATAATGTTATAAATTTCTTTGTGTGAAGCAACTTTTGCATTCATTGAATTACAAAATTGTTCGGCAGCTTCATAAGAACTAAATTTGTAACCTTCTTTTGTATATGAAAATGGAAGGTTTAATTTTTCTCTTTTAAGTTTATTTATAACTGGAACGCTTAAGTTTGTATATTTTAAATGTTGGTCAGGATATTGAACTGTTAATTTTACAGCTTTATATTTTTCTTTTTTTAATATATTCATTTTGCTAATTGATTTTTCAACAAATTGAGTAATTGAAAACAATAAGAATAAAATGAATAATATCATTACTAACAAGTCAGATTTTCTTGTTCTTTTTCTTTTTTCAAATGCTGGTAATATTATTGCGGGATTAAATAAATACATATATACAAGCAAAAACATAGATGGCATTAAAACTGAAATTGTACTCATAAAATAGGTCAATATGAATGTAGAATTTAGCGCATCTTTGTTTATTGTTGAAAGTTGGTATAAATCAAAACAAAATATTATAAATAAAAGAGCAAAAAATACACCAATTGTAACTGGATAGTTTATATACATTAATTCTTTTTTTATGTCTAGCCAATGTTTATTAACAATTGAATTAAGTCTAAATCTATAAAGGAAAAACAGCAGACAACTAAAAAATATATTTAAGCCAATAAGAGAGTTCTTATCTGAATCAGAAATCGCAATTGAAAGCACATTACATACAATAATTATTATTGTAAAAAGAATATTATTTCTTTGTAAAAATTTGCTTTTATAATATTTTTGTTTCATTTTTGCAGTCTTTTTTTATTATTGTATAATATCTATGTTAGCATAGGGAAGGTGTTAAAGTGGAAAATATACAAAAATCTACATTAATTGAATTAGCTAAAGAAGTTTTTGATATAGAGTCTAATTCGATTTTAAAATTAAAAGATAGAATAAATGAAAATATAGAAAAAGCCGTTGATGTAATTATAAAATCAAAAGGTAGAGTAATTGTTACGGGTATGGGAAAATCAGGTTTGATTGGTAGAAAAATTGCAGCTACTTTATCTTCTACTGGTACACCATCTTATTTCTTACACCCAGCGGAATCTACACACGGCGATTCTGGTATTATTACAAGAGATGATGTCGTTATTGCTATTTCTAACAGTGGAGAAACACTTGAACTTCTTAATTTGCTTCCTTTAATTAAAAGATTTGAAGTTCCACTTATTGTTTTGGCAGGAAAACAATCCTCAACTTTAGGAAAATGTGCAGATATTTATTTTGATATTTCAGTAGATAAAGAAGCGTGCCCACTTGGTAAGGCTCCTACTGCTAGTACAACAGCAACTTTAGCTATGGGTGATGCTATTTCAGTATGTTTATTAAAACAAAGAGGTTTCTCAACAGAAGATTTTCTTTTATATCATCCATCAGGTGCTTTAGGAAAAGGTGTTCTATATGTTGTTAAAGATTTAATGTTAAAAGATTTAGAACTTCTTCCTATTGCTCATGAAAATGATACTTTCTTATCAACGGTAGATTTGATTTCTAAAAAGAGATTGGGTTGTGCTTTAGTTGTAAATGATGAAAATAAATTAACTGGTTTATTAACAGATGGTGATATTAGAAGAGTTCTTTTAAGATATCCTGATGTTAGTGTTCTAACAACAAAAGATATTATGACTAAAAATCCAAAAATTATTTCTGGTGATGATATGGCAACAAAAGCATTGGCATTTATGGAAAAATATTGTATTACTTCTTTAGCTGTTTGTGATGAAAATAATTCACCTGTTGGAATAATACATATTCATGATTTATTAAAAGCAGGAGTTGCATAAATGTATAGTTTGGAATTAAAAAATAAAGCCTCTAATATTAAAATGGTTGTTTTTGATGTTGATGGTGTTATGACTGATGGTAGTATTACTTATGATGAAAATGGTGTTGAATATAAAACATTCAATGTAAAAGATGGTCAAGGTATCGTAAGAATTACTAAAGCAGGTATTATTACTGCGATTATTACAGCTAGAAATAATGCAACTGTTAAACATCGTTTTGAAAATTTGGGTATGACAAGATTGTTTATGGGACAAAAAGAAAAAATGGTTGCGCTTAAACAACTGCTTGAAGAATACAATCTTGAATTATCTCAAGTTGCTTATATGGGAGATGATTTGCCTGATGTTCCAGTTTTAAAAGAAGTTGGTTTGGCAAGTTGTCCATATGATGCTATTGATGAAGTAAAGGAATTGTGTCATTTCGTTTCAACAAAAAATGGCGGGCGTGGTGCAGTTCGTGAATTAACAGATTTAATTTATAACAATTTAAAATAGTTTAGTTATTTAAATCAAATAATATTTTTGAACCAATTAGTGTTAAATCAGGATTAATATGGTCAAATTTTCTGTTTAGTAAATTGCAAATAACAGAAGAATAACCGCCTGTAGCAATGATTGTTGCTTTTTGACCCAATTCTTTTTCGCATTCTGTTACCAAACCATCAATCATAGTTGCGTGGCCTTTTACTATTCCTGATAACATTGCTTCAATAGTATTTCTACCAATAGTATGAGTTGGTGTTTCTATATTTAATTTTGGAAGTTTTGATGTTTTACTACTTAAGGCTTCTGCTTGAATTTTCATTCCTGCAGTAATTATTCCTCCAATAAATTCATTGTTTTTATCTACAATATCAAAAGATGTTGCTGTTCCAAAATCAACAACAATCGTTGGACAAGAATATAGCTTAGAAGCTGCTGCAGCGTTAGCGATTCTATCAGCACCTATTTGAGATGGGTTATTTGTTTTTAAAACTACATTTGTCTTTATTTTGTGTGTAATTATGAAGGAATTTAATTTTAAATATTTTTTTAATGCTATTTCTATTTTTTCAGTAAGTTGAACAACAACACTGCAAATTACAGCATTTGTTATGTTTTTATCTAAATCATTTTCTTTTAAAAGATTTTTAAGAAAAACTCCATATTCATCTTCAGTTCTATTTATTGAAGTTGCTAATCGCCAAGATTGTACAATTTTATCGTTGTCAAAAACTCCTAGCGTAATATTTGTATTTCCTATATCAATAACTAATAGCATTTTTATTCCTCTTTTCTTTATTCTATCAAAAACATATTTTATGCTACAATTATCAAAAAGGGTTTTGTAATGATAGATTTTTTAGTTCAAAGTTTCCAAATAAAATCAATGAGTTTTTATGAAGCTGGCATGTTGATTTGTTTTGGTGCTAGTTGGCCATTTGCTGTTGTTAAAACATACAAAACAAAGAATGTTAAAGGAAAAAGTCGTTTGTTTTTAACTTTAATAATTCTTGGTTATATTTTTGGAATTATAAATAAAATACTTAATTCTGTGGATATTGTTTTGTGGTTATATGTTATAAACTTATTATTAGTTAGTACAGATTTTATTTTCTGTTTGATGTATAGGAATAATGAAAAATAGGAAGAAATATGAATAATAAATTAATATATTCTTTAGTTTTACTTTTATTTTTTGCTTGTGGGGCGTTTTCACCATCTTATGCAATTACAACTGTTCCAAATGCTGAAAATGTTGTTGTAGAAGCACAAGAAGATGATTTTGAAAAAGAAGAACTTGATATTATTAAAAAAATATCAATTCATAATAAGTTTAAACGTTCACCAAAAGCTCAAGTGGAAAATTTTTATAAAAAATATAATAGATATTCATCAAAAAATGATATAAAAAAATTAAAAGAAATGTATTCTGATTCTTTTGTTAATAATGATGGTTTTGATAAAGAAACTATTTTTAAGTTGATGAAAGAAGCTTCTGATGCATATAGAAATGTTTCTTATGATACTGAAATCATAAGTATAGAAGCAAATGATTTATACGCTGTTGTTACTGCAAAAGAAATTGCTTCTGGTGAAACAAATTCTAAAATTCCTAAAATAGATAGTTATGGTCAGGTTTCATCTGAACTTATTTTTAAAAATTATTTAAGAAAAGAAGATGGAAAATGGAAAATTACAGCAGCTGAATTGATATCAGAAAATATTGCTTTGAAATATGGTGAAGCAAAAAAAGTAAATGTTACAATGAATGCTCCTCAAATGATTGCTCAAGGTAGTGATTATGAGGTTTCTGTAAAAGTAGAAGTTCCAGAAGGTTGTTTGGTTGTTGGTTCTATTGTAAATGAACAAATAAAATTTCCTCAATCAAATAAAAAAGATGTGTTGCGCGCAGTAAAATCTAATGAATTAGCAAGAATATTGAAGGCTAATACTTTGGGTTGTAACGAATATGCGACAATTTCTTTGGGTATTACAAGACCACACATTGAAATGCCTTCTGTTGTTATTGATATGACAGGGATGGCAATTGTAATGTCTAGAGTGAATGTAATAAATAAAAATAATGTAATAAATAAAAAGGAGAATTAATATGGCAACTCGTTATGTAAAAGAGAAAAAACCAGTTTTTGATTTCTTTAATATTATGAAATATTTAGCATTATATGTTGTATTTTCACTTGTTGTTTTTGGTGTGGATAAAATCGTTTTAAATGCTATTGATATGTCACCTACAAAACAAGTGGGAAACGCTTATTTGACTTTGTATGAAGTACATAATACTGGTGCTGCGTTTAACTTATTCGCAAATCAACCTGATGTTATTATTTTCTCTTCATTTATTGCTGTTGCTGCAATTGCGTTTATAGTGCTTTTATTCTCAGGAAGATTAACACAAACTTTAATTTCAGGTATGGCATTATTAAGTGCTGGTATAACAATGAATATGTTGGCAAGAATTAAATATACATATGTTATTGACTACATAAGCATTAATGGTGCAAATTTCCCAGTTTTTAATGCCGCAGATATTATGATAGTGTTTGGTGCTTTCGGTTTAGTTTTAGCATTATTTTCAAGAGATTAAAAATGTCAAAAAAATATGTTTTTAGTGTCCAATCGTTGAGTGAACAATTGAGATTGGACACTTTTTTGTCAAAAATGGAAGAGTTTTCTTCTCGCTCTCAAGTTCAAAATTTAATAAAGAAGAAACAAGTTTTTGTTAATGGCGAAAATGTTAAATCATCTTTTTTAGTTAAAAATGATGATGAAATTTGTGTTGAATTAAGTGATGAATTTAATGTGATAATTCAAGCTGAAAATATACCATTAGATATTGTTTTTGAAGATGATGATATTTTGGTTATAAATAAACCTAAAAATATGATTACACATCCTACAACTAAAGAAACAACAGGCACTTTAGTTAATGCATTGTTGTATAAATATGGATATGATGGTTTATCAGATATTAATGGGGTTTTGCGTCCTGGGATTGTTCATAGGCTTGATAGAAATACTTCTGGACTTTTAATGGTGGCTAAAAATAATAAAGCACATGAATTTTTGGCACAACAAATAAAAAATAAATCTGCAAAAAGGAATTATTTAGCTATTGTTCAGGGTAATTTTGATTGTGTAGAAGGTACTATTAATCAACCTATTTTAAGACATCCTTCTAAACCAGAGAAAATGTCTGTTGTTGAAGGTGGAAAGCCGTCAGTTACTCATTATAAAGTTTTAGAACAATTTAAAGGTTATTCTTTCATAGAATTGCAACTTGAAACTGGAAGAACTCACCAAATTAGAGTTCATATGAACTATATTAATCATCCAATAGTTAATGATAGTTTGTATAATAAAACTCCATTTAAAGTTAAAACTACAGAGCAAGTTTTACAATCTTATAAGCTAAAATTTGCGTCTTTAAAAAGTGATGATATAATTGAGCTTGAAATAAATCAAGATGAAGATATTCAAAAAGTATTAAAATATTTAAGGAGTAATTTAAAATGAAAAATAAGTTTATATTAATGACAGTTGAATCAGTATTTTTTTGTATTTTACTTTATTTCTTAATTGCAAATTATGCATCTAAAACAACTGCAGGATTTACTGTTACCTTTGATTCAACAGGATATATGGTTGTTAGTACTTTTGCTGTAATTTTAGTTTCATATTTAGTTGGTTCTTTTTCTGGTTTTGTATATTCACTTGTTTTGGGTCAAAGATATAAAGATCAAATTGAATTTTATGCAAGAAAAACAGAAAAGCTTTCAGTTCAAAACGAAATAGATACTGATAATAAAGAAGCATTACAAAGAAAAATTGCATCTTTGGAAATTGCTTTAGAAAATGCATTAAAAAATAAAAACTAAATTTCTTAATTTATCTTTAAACTTGGCATTCTATACTGTTGACTTTGATTTTTGCTTGTAGTATCAATATAAAAGAAAGTAAGAAGAGTGGTTAAGTTTGTGCTGAACGAACCACAGGATGAAACCGGATGACGGCGAGGAGGCGGCAGAAGGTTTTAGCCAAAAGAAAATAAACAAGGAGAAAACATGCCAACAATAGCACAGTTAGTTCGTAAAGAACGTAAAAGATCAACTGATAAGACTAAATCACCGGCGTTAACAAATTGCCCTCAAAGAAGAGGTGTTTGTACAAGAGTTTATACAACAACTCCTAAAAAACCAAACTCAGCATTGAGAAAAGTTGCAAGGGTAAGATTAACAAACGGTTTTGAAGTAACTTCATATATTCCAGGTATCGGACACAATTTACAAGAACACTCTGTTGTATTAATCAGAGGCGGTAGAGTTAAAGACTTACCAGGTGTAAGATATCACATTGTTAGAGGTACATTAGATACAGCAGGCGTTGCAAATAGAATGAAATCAAGATCTAAATACGGCGCTAAAAGAGCTAAGAAAAAATAGGAAAGGCGATTTATAATGTCAAGACGTAGTAAACCTGCAAGAAGAATACCTGCTCCTGATGCTGTATATAATAGCGTTGATATCGCTAGCTTTATTAACAGATTAATGAGACGTGGTAAAAAATCAATTGCAGAAAGAATTTTTTATTCAACATTAGAAAATATTAAAACAAAAACTAAAGATGAACCATTAGAAGTATTCAAAAAAGCATTAACTAATGCAACTCCTTTATTGGAAGTTAAAGCTAGAAGAATCGGTGGTTCTACATACCAAGTTCCTCTAGATGTTAAAGCAGACAGAGGTATGGTGTTGGGTTCAACTTGGTTGATTGAATCAGCTAAAAAACGTAGCGGTAAATCAATGGTTGAAAAATTAACTAACGAAATCATGGATGCTTCAAATGGTGTTGGTGCAGCTTGCAAAAAACGTGAAGATACTCACAAAATGGCTGAAGCTAACAAAGCATTCGCACACTACAGATACTAATTCTTATGTATATACAAAAAAGAGAACTCACAAAATGGGTTCTCTTTTTTTTGTTTGTTATTTTCTATGCGGTCTATTTATTTGTATAAATTCATTAGGTCTATAATGAGGTCTTGGTGGAGGATTGTGCATGTTTCTTTCCATAGAAGGATGTATTAATTGTCCTCCAGGACCTGATTTTATACCTGTGCCTGAATATGTATAAACCATTGGCGAATGAGAATGATAATACATTGGATTATG
This sequence comes from Cyanobacteria bacterium SIG29, assembly GCA_015152515.1. Classification (GTDB taxonomy): domain Bacteria; phylum Cyanobacteriota; class Vampirovibrionia; order Gastranaerophilales; family Gastranaerophilaceae; genus Avigastranaerophilus. The sequence continues at coordinate 155,083 of SUTV01000001.1, read as the reverse complement.
GTATGGTCTATAAATATCCCAAACATTTATTCTTTTTATTTGTATAACTTCTTCTGGTATTTCTTTTTTTTCTTCTTTTGGTGACTCAATTACTTTGTAGTCATAATGAACATTATTTGTTCCACCAATACTTATACTTTTTTCGTACCCATAATCTGCCAATACAACATTTGCACTTACAAAGATAAGTGCAAATGATAAACAAAAAATTAATTTGATTTTTTTCTTCATATTTTCTTTCGCTTGTATTTTATATAACGAGTGAAAAATAAAAAAGTTCATTATCTATAGTTTTGGAATTGTAGAGGAACTTCGTATTTATCTTCATTCTCTCTAAGCATTTTTATTATTGCTTGAAGGTCATCTTTATCTTTACCAGATACTCTAACTTGTTCACCTTGTATTGAACCTTGAACTTTTAATTTTGTGTTTTTAATATCAGCAACAATTTTTTTAGCTAGTTCTTGAGTTAATCCTTTTTTAAGGTTGAATACTTGACGAACATTGCCACCTAATGCGTTTTCAATTGCTTGAGCATCTAAAATTTTAATACTTAACCCTCTTTTAATCATTTTTGATTGTAAAATATCTAATATATTTCTTAATTTCATTTCGTCATTTGTTGTAATTGTGATTGATTTATCAGCATCTAAAATTACATCAGAATTAGAGCCTTTTAAGTCAAAGCGAGTTGTTAATTCTCTTTTTACTTGGTCAACAGCATTAACTAATTCTTGTTTGTCAAATTCTGAAACTATATCGAAACTACAATCTTTTGCCATATAAAACTCCTTCTTTTCTATAGTCTAATTATACAATATGAGCCAATTTTTAACAAATTGTCTATTAACACTTGACATTTATAGACAATTGTCTATAATAATAATATGCTTACTGAAAAACAAAAAATATTCTTTGAAAAATTAAAAGAATTATATGGTCAAGAAGTGCTTCCAAGCTTTGATATTATAGCTAAAGAATTTGGTTTTAAACATAAAAATTCTGTGTGGCAATATTTCAATAAGTTAAAGGAAGAAAACTTAATTCAAGAAAGAAATAATCATTTTTATATTAATAAAGAATTATTTGGTGCTGTATTATTTTCTTCTGTCGTTAAAGCTGGGTTTGCTTCTGTTGCAGAAGATTATGTAGAAAAAAGAGTTTCTTTAGATGATAGCTTTGATATAAATAATCCTTCAACCTTTCTTTTTACTGTTTCTGGTGATTCTATGATTGATTTGGGAATTTTTGAGGGCGATAAAGTTATCGTTAAGAAAACAAATACTGCTAGAGATGGCGAAGTCGTTATTGCTTATATTGATGGTGGTTATACTTTAAAAACATATAGAAATAAACAAGGTAAGGTTTGGTTAGAACCAGCAAATGCTAACTATCCAAATTTATATCCAAAAGAGCAACTCATAATTTTTGGTGTTGCACAAGGAATAGTCAGGAAGTTTTAAATTATTCAAAATTAAATTATTCTTCAAATAGCGGGCGTTAATTCCTCCCCCTAAAGCCCGCTGATATTTTTTTAGGTTAAACTATGAAACAAAAGATAATAGTACATGTTGATGGAAACAATTTTTTCGCTAGTTGCGAAGTTTTAATGAATCCTTCTTTAAAAGGAAAGGCTATTTGTGTTTTAAGTAATAATGATGGTTGTGTTGTCGCACGCTCAAACGAGGCTAAAAAAATGGGTATTCCAATGGGAATTCCTTATTTTATGGCTAAGAATAAATTTAGTAATGTTGTTTATTTAAGCGCTGATTTTGCACTTTATCAAGATATTTCATCAAGAATGATGCAGTTACTTTATAGATATACTGATAAAGTTGATATTTATTCAATTGATGAAGCTTTTTTAGATGTTACAGAATTTAAAAAGGCATTTGGGTTATCATCTTTAGAATTTGCTAAAAAAATCAAGACTGATATTGAAAAAGAAATAGGTTTGAGTGTTTCTGTTGGCGTTGCTCCAAGTAAAGTTTTGGCAAAATTAGCAACCCATAAGGCTAAGGGTACTAAAGGATATTATGTTATTGAAAAATCTTTTATTCATCAAGAGTTAGAAAGAGTTCCTATTGAGGAAATATGGGGAATTGGTACAAATACTACTAGAAGTTTAAAAAAGTTCGGTATTTTTTATGCTAATCAAATCTTGTTAAAGGATGATGAATTTTATAAAACTAATTATGGTAAACGAGGAATGGAATTAAAGTATGAATTATCTGGCGAAAGTGTTATTCCATTAACTGGTATTGCAGAAAAACCAAAATCTATTCAAAGAACAAGGGCGTTTCCAGAATTTTCTTCTGATAAAAAATATATTAAAACTGAAATTATGCTTCATTTACACAATGTTTGTAAAAAATTAAGAGAGTATAGTTTAAAAACAAATTCTATAGCAGTTATGTTGAGAACAAAGGATTTTCAAATTCAATATTTAGAAGACAAAATTGATTTTATGACCGATTCTGAGATAGTATTAGCCCAAAAAGTTTTTTCTTTGTTTGAAAAAATTTATCGAAAAGGTATTATTTATCGTTCAAGTGGGGTTTTAGCTTTTTCTTTGTCTGACATTGAAGAAAAAAATCAATTGCAATTATTTTCAGATGAGAAAAATGATAAATGTCAGAAGTTGTCTATAATTTTAGATAAGGTAGAAAACAAATATGGTAAAGGTGCTTTAATGGCTGGTGATTTGGCTATAAAATCTATTAGAGATAAACATAAAAGACAGTTAAATTATCGTGAAATTTAATATGTTTGAAAGCCGTTTATTTATATGATATAAAATATTATAAGGGGATAGATAGTGCGCATTAAAAATATATTATTAATTTTTTTATTGTTGTTTTTAACTCAGTCAAATTTCGTGTTTGCTGAAGTTATTAGGCTTGAACCTACTGATAAAAACGAACTAAAATTAAAAAATACTGAAAATTTCATTAATGAAAATTTGGTTATTAAAGATAGAAGTGTTCTTGAAGATTTAATAAAAGCGCAAAAAGAAGAAGAAATAAAAGATATTGAACTTTTGTGGCGTGCAACAATTGATAATAATGCTTTGATTAAATTTACTATGAATAAACTTAGTACGCCGGAAACTCAAAGAAGGTTACATTCTTCTATTATGGCTAAGAGCTTATCTTCTTTAATTTATGGTGCAAGTTTTATTCCGATGTTTACTGGTTCAAATGCGGCATTACAATCTGCTTCATTCTCTGCTGGTAGATTAGCTAATAATTATTTGAATAGAGACGCAAGTACTGCTAATTCTGCGCCTATAACAGATACAGAGCTAATTCAATTAGCAGGTACAATTGAAGAATTGCAAGAAAAAATTATATCTTCTTATTATCAATACAAAGGTGCTTTGAATAAATTAAAAGATACGCGTTCAAAGATTATTTTGTATAACAAAAATTATTCAGATGCACTGAAATCGAACGATTTAACAGAGGTGGTTGTATCTTCTGCATTATATGAAGAAATGCGTTTGCAAGAGTATAGACAAGAACAAGATGCAAAAAAATATTATATGTCATTAGAAAGACTTGCAGGGAAAAAAGCTGTTGATAGTTTGATTTTATCTCAATATGCATTAAAAAATCAGCTTATAAATATGGAAAAGGTATCTCTTTAATGAAAAAGTTATTATTAATATCATTAATATTTCTTTTTATAAATTCAGTTCAAGCTGAAGATGTTATGGTGCCTAAAAAAACAGCTTATAGATTGGGATTAACATATGATATTGAAAAAGAATATAGGGTAACAGATATATCTGAAACGCAAGAAGCCAAAGTTGCTGCTTATGAAAAATCATATTTAAAAAATTCAACTTATGCTGATAGTTCTTTAAAAGATTTATCTAATGAAATTTCTAAACTTCTTACCATTGAAAAAGAAGAAATGCTTGAACATGTTCAAATTCTATGGGCTGGTGCTGCATTGAGAAGTGAAACAATCAGATTTGCTTTGTATAAACTATCAAATCCTGATGCTGATAAGCCAGATAATGGAATTATTAAAAAAATTATAAGACCATTATCAACAGCTTCATCTATTGCAGGGGCTGGTTTGGGTGATCCATTTAGTGCAACAGCTGCTTTAGTTGGTGGACACTTCTTAAATTCATTATCTTTTAATGATAAGGATTTAAATTATAAATATACAAAGGTTACTGATGCAGATATGATTGTATTGATAACTAAAGTTGATAATATGCAAAAAAAGGTTGTTGATAAATATTTTGATTATATGACAACATATAACCTTTTGATGATGGCAGAAAAGAATTTGAAAATTAGAGAACAACGTTACAATGCCGATATATATGATAATAAAGCACAATTATTGGTTGCTGATGCTTATTATAGAAGTGCAAAAGATAATAAAGCTCAATTAGAACTTGAATTTTTAGAAAACAGAGCTGCTTTAGAACAGCTTGTTGGACTTGAAGCTTTAGTTGATTTTGAAAAACGATTATCTAAAAAATAAATTATTTTTTGTTTTTATTTTTAGGTTTTAATTCTGGTGCCATTTTAACTTTTGAATTCATTTGTATTCTTTTTACAGAATGAACATCAGGTAGTGATTGGAATGCATTTATTATAGTGTTTAGTTTTTCGATACCGTTAACTTCAACACCAAGTTCTATGATACCAACTTTTTTTGCATAATTTGTTTTAACATTTGCATATGTTATATTAGTTCCACAGTCTGAAGCTTTAATTAAAATATCTTTAAGCATACCTAATTTGTCAGCACAATTTATTCTAATAGAAGTAACATAAGTTTTATTAGGTGTTTCGTTATTTCTCCAACTAATTTTCATCATGCGTTCTTCTGGGATTGTGTCTAAAGATGGGCAATCAATTCTATGTATTGTAACGCCTTTTCCTCTTGTAACAACGCCAACTATATGCTCACCAGGAACTGGCGAACAGCATTTTGCAAAGCTATATAACATACCTTCTAGACCAATAATTTCGTCTTTATAGTGGCTTTTTTTCTTGCTTGATACGAATTGTTCAGGCTCTGTTTCTATTTGTTTTTTCAACTTGCTTGTAACTTTGCTTAAGGTTGTTTCACCATTGCCAACTGCAGCAAATAAATCTTCTAGAGAAACATAGTTTAGAATTTTTGCAATTTCTAGTAATTGACCACTTTTTATGTGTTCATCAAAAACTGCTTTTGTAATTTCTTGTTCAAGCATATTTCTGCCATTTGCAATATGCTCTTCTCTATTGTGTTTCTTAAACCATTGTCTAATTCTTGATTGTGCTTGTTTTGTTACACAAAATTTAAGCCAATGAAGTTTTGGAGTTCCTGTTTTAGATGTAAATAATTCAACAATATCACCATTTTTTAGTTTTGCATCTAATTGTGCAATTCTGCCGTTTATTAAGGCTCCTGTTGTTTTATATCCAACTTCAGAGTGAATTCTAAAAGCAAAATCTATTGGAGTTGCATTAAGTGGTAAATCGATAATATCTCCCATTGGAGTAAATGCAAATACTTGGTTTCCAAATAAGTCTAATTTAACCTTTTCAACGAATTCATTTGCATTAGATGTTTCTTTTTCAAGTTCTATCATTTGGTGCATCCAAGAAAATTTAATATCATCTTCTGATGATGCTTTTATAGAACCACATTCTTTATATTTCCAGTGCGCTGCAACACCATATTCTGCAACTTCGTGCATGGCTTTTGTTCTAATTTGTACTTCTAATGGTTTTTGTTTTGGACCAATTACTGATGTGTGTAATGACTTATAACCATTGCCTTTTGGCATAGCAATATAGTCTTTAAATCTTCCTGGAATTGGTTTGAACAATGAGTGAATAATACCAAGTACTTCGTAGCATTGTCTTTCTGTATCAACAATAACTCTAACTGCTGTAATATCGTATAGGTCATTGAATGCTACATTTAATCGTTGCATTTTTTTGTAGATACTATAGTAGTGTTTAGCACGACCAGTTATTTCTGCATTGATTTCGTTTTTTGATAAGCTTTCAGAAATTTCATCAATTAAAAGTTTTACAGTATTTTCGCGTTCTGTTTTCTTTTGTGCTACTAATTTTGCTATTTCAAAATATTTTTCTGGGTTGATGTATCTTAATGATAAATCTTCTAATTCTGCTCTTAATTTACCAAGACCTAATCTATTAGCTAAAGGTGCAAAAATATCTAATGTTTCTTGTGCTATTCTTGTTTGTTTATTTGGCGCCATATAATTAAGTGTGCGCATATTGTGAAGCCTATCTGCAAGCTTTAAAAAGATTACTCGAATATCTTTTGCCATTGCAATAAACATTCGTCTAAAGCTTTCTGCTTGGCGTTCTTCTTTTGATTTAAATTGGAACTTATCTAATTTAGTTACACCAAGAACTAAATCAAGTACGTCTGTTCCAAATTCAGAACCTAATTGTTCTGGGGTTATGCCTGTATCTTCAATAGTATCGTGCAGTATTGATGCCATTAAAGTGTGTGTATCTACTTTTAATGTTGCTAAAATTTTTGTTACTTCAACAGGGTGAATGATATATGGTTCTTCACTAACACGATATTGTCCATCGTGCAATTTTTCTGCAAACTTATATGCTTTATAAATTTCTTGTATATCTTGTTCACTTCGGCCTTGTTCTTTTAATAGTTTTTCTAAGCCTGAAAATATATTTTCTTTGTCCATTGTTTTTACCTGTTTGTATTAATTTTACACTTATTTTTTTAAATTTTCCATATTTATACTTCAATTAGTGTATAATAAGTTTATGCCCAATTATTTATTAGATACAACAGATGGAATAGTTTTTTGTGTAAAACTTGTTCCAAATTCGTCTTTTAGTAAAGTCGTTGATTATACTGACGATTATGTTCGTATAAAAATTTCATCTCCGCCTATTGAAAATAGAGCGAATAAAGAATTAATAGAATTTTGTAGTGATTTGTTTGATGTTAATAAATCAAAAATTAAAATTGTAAGCGGAGAAAAATCGAAAATAAAAAAGGTTATAATTTTAAATTCTAGTTTTGATGATGTTATGAAAAAACTTATGTTTGTGTTAAACTCACTACATAAGTAATTGAAAAGGGATAAAAAATGCTAACAACAGTTTGGATTATTCAGATAATTTCAGCAGTTTTATTAATAATTCTAGTATTATTACACTCACCAAAAGGTGATGGTCTTGGTGCTATTGGTGGTGCTGCAAATTTATTTTCATCACAAAAAAGTGCTGAAAAGGGATTAAATAAAGTTACTTATATCCTTTCAGCAATTTTTTTAGTATGTTCTTTTATTACTGGTTATCATTTATTCCATTAAAAACCAGTTGAACCAAAACCACCTTCGCCTCTTACTGAAGTTGCAAGTTCTGTTGTAACTTCTATTTCGGCTTTTTCTACTTTTGCAATAACCATTTGTGCAATTCTATCTTCAGGTTTAATTGTGTATTCTTCGTTTGATAAATTAACAAGTCCAACACATACTTCTCCACGATAGTCAGCATCTACTGTTCCTACTGCATTGATTAAGGTAATTCCGTGTTTTACAGACAAGCCAGAACGTGCTCTAATTTGTGCTTCATACTCAACTGGAATCTCGATTTTAATTCCAGTTGGAATTAATGCTCTTTCTAGTGGTTTCAATGTTATTTCATTTTCAATAGCAGCATATAAATCCATACCAGATGAACCAATTGTTTTATATTCAGGAAGATGTTTATTATGTTCCATTCTAATTATTTTCATTTTCATGATTTATTTTCCCCTTTTTTCTTTCGTTCCAATAATACGTATAGCGCTTGTTTGTTGCTTACTGTTAGGTTTTTAGAAATATTGTATTCACCTTTTAATTGTAAATCATATTTTTGAGTCGCTTTGTTGTCATATGTTACTTTAAATCTATTTGTAACCAATATTTCATTAACAAAGTTTAGAGATAATATTGTATCCATACAATCTAATTCTTTTTCAAGATTTTCTAAATTTGTTAAAGCGCTTAATACATATGTAAAATTAACAGAAATTCCATATTTCTTAAATTCTATAACAATTGAATCTAAAGTTGGTTTTATGTAATAAATAAAATCATCTGTGTAGTTAAAATCTTTATACATTAAAAATAAATTTTTTCTGTAAAAGCCTTTTTGTAGTGGTTTTGAATATGCTACATTTTCAATTAATTTTTTATTAATTCTTTGTTTCCATAATTCTACTTCTTGGAATGTAAGTTCTAACTTGTCTGTTTTTCTTTTTATTTTTTTTACATTTGGCGTAATTAAGAATAACAGTTTAGAATTTTCAAATGGTTTTATATCACTTGTTTCTGTTGGCATTAGTTGACGCTTAATTTCGCGTTTTTCTCTCATTCTTCTATTCTTGATTTTGCGTTCTTCTTCTTCTTCTAAATAAAGAATTCTTTGGTATAAATTATTTACTCCAAAATCAAAAATAAAACCTAATAATAGTGAAGAACCACCAATGATAGCCAAAGAGAAGTCTGCACTTACCCCTTGTGGTGTATAGAAAGTGCTAACAATAATGTATGGAATTTGGAATAACCAAGTAAATCTCCATAACCAATCAACTTCGAAACAGTTTAAGAACCAAAATACGAAAGATAAAAATGAGTAAAAGAAAAATGCGAAACGCAAAAATTTCACACCATATAAAATTTGTGCGAATGTATTTAATTGTATTAAATTATTATTCTCCCTGTACGCCATTTAACCTATAATATAATGTTGTCAATTAGTCTTGTTTTGCCTGATTTTGCTGCAATTGCAACAAGTGTATTTTTTGAAGCTTTTTCTACTTTTTCAAAAGTTTCAAAGTTTCTGAATTCAATATATTCAAGTTCTATATTCTTATTTAAAATTGATATAGCTGTATCAAACAATATTTTTGTATCTGTAACATCATTTAAATACAGTGAATTTATTTCTTTTAATGCTTTAGAAATTGATAGAGCATTTTTTCTTTCTTCTTCACTTAAATATGTATTTCTAGAACTTAAAGCTAATCCATCGTCTTCTCTTACTATTGGACAAGGCACAATTTCTAAATCCAAATTTAAATCTTTAACCATTTTGGTTAAGATAAATAGTTGTTGTGCATCTTTTTGTCCAAAGAAGGCTTTATCTGGAGTTGTAATATTAAACAATTTTAATACTACTGTTGCAACACCATCAAAATGACCAACTCTTGATTTTCCACATAAACAATCTACTAAATTGTATGGTGGGCAAACAAAAGTGAATTCTGTATTTGATAGTTTATTATCTGCTCCATACATTTCTTTAGGTGATGGTGCAAAAATAATATCACAACCTAGTTCATCACATAATTTTTTATCAGCTTCAAGGGTTCTTGGATATTTATCTAAGTCTTCATTTGGTCCAAATTGAATTGGATTAACAAAAACACTTACAATAACTTTATCACAAGTTTCTTTTGCCTTTTTTATTAAAGAAGCGTGTCCAGCGTGAAGAGCTCCCATTGTAGGAACTAAACCAATTGTGAAGCCTTCTTTTTTCCAAGCTTTTATGTTATTTCTTACATCTTTTATGTTATTTAATAATATTGCGCTCAAGTTTTTCTCTTTCCTCATCTGTAAGATAGAATGTATTTTCCTTATTTGGGAATATATTTTGTTTAACTTCGTTGTTATATTCACTAACCGCAGTTTTTATTATTTCTTTAACATTTGCGTATTGTTTTACAAATTTTGGTACTGGTTTTGGATATTTGCCAATGATATCATCTATTACAAGAACTTGACCATCGCAATCTTTTCCAGCTCCAATTCCAATAGTTGGGATTGATAAATTTTCACTAATATATTTCGCTGTTTCTGCTGGAACCATTTCTAAAATTAAACAAAATGCGCCATTTTCTTCAAGTTTTTTTGCTGCTTCCAAAAGTTTTAGAGTATTTTCATATGATTTACCCTGTACAAAATAACCACCAATTGTGTTTATGTATTGAGGAGTAAATCCTAAATGACCAGCAACATTAATACCACATTGTGTTAAATGTTTCACTTCATCTAATATAAAATCAGAAGCACCTTCAAGTTTTACTGCATTAGCTCCAGCTTGGATTAATTTCCCCGCATTTATTATTGTTTGTTCTTTAGATACATGATACGAAAGAAATGGTAAATCAGCGATAACTAATGCTCTATTAACTCCTTTTGATACAGCTTTTGTGAAAATTAACATATCTTCTACAGTTACATTGATTGTTGTATCATAGCCAAGTATTGTCATACCTAATGAATCGCCAATTAAAATTGAATCAACACCAGCTTCATCTATATATTTTGCTGTAGAAAAATCATATGCTGTAAGCATAGTGATTTTTTCTTTGTTTTCTTTCATCTTTTGAAAAGTTCTTGCTGTAACTTTTTTTATATTGTCCGCCATTAATTTTTGTCCTTTTCTTTTTTGCGGTACCAGTAATAGATGATTCTAGCTAATCTACTAGGAGAATGTCTTACAAAAGAAGAGTGTCCATCGTCAAAACTTTTATCTGCTATAAGATTTTTTTGTACGATTTCAATTCCTAGTTTTTTAATTTCTTCTTCGTCTACTAAAACAGGTTCTGAACCTGCATTTTTGTATGGCGCAATAAGTTCGATTGGTAATTGAGTATTAACAAGAACTGCATCCATAATTTTATTGTATTTTGCGTGGCTAAGTAATGTTTTTAAGTGGTCTGAAACACTAAATCCATCAGTTTCACCAGGTTGAGTCATTATGTTGCAAACATATATTTTTTTAGCTTTAGCTTCACTAACAGCTTTTGAAATATCACTGATTAGTAAGTTAGGAATAACACTTGTGTATAAGCTTCCTGGTCCTAAGATAATAATGTCTGCATCATAAATTGCTGTAATTGCATCTTGTAATGGTTTACATCTTAATGGTTCTGTGAATAATCGTTTAATTTTTTTGCCTGATTCAGGAATATTTGATTCACCTTTAATTATTGAACCATCTTCCATTTCTGCAACTAATCTCATATCATCAAGTGTTGAAGGTAAAACTCTACCTCTAATTGATAATACTTTAGAAGATTCTTGTACGGCATTTACCATATTTCCAGTAATTGCACACATTGCAGTTAAGAATAAATTACCAAAACTGTGTCCAGAAAGTCCTGCACAATCTTTAAATCTGTATTGGAATAATTTAGCAACTAAATCTTCATCATCAGCTAAAGCAGCAATACAACTTCTTATATCACCTGGAGGTAATACACCAAGTTCTTCTCTTAACTTACCAGAACTACCGCCGTCATCACCTACTGTAACAATTGCAGTTATGTTATTTGTGATTTTTTTTATCCCTTTTAACATTGTTGATAAACCAGTACCACCACCGATTGCTACAATTTTAGGTCCTCTATTAAGTTTTCTTCTTTTGTATAAATCTTCTAATAATGCGTGTCTATTTCTGTCATTATTAACATCTAATATTGAATAGTTAGTGTGTAACCATCCGATAAAGAAGAAAATTGCACCTATTGCAATTAAAAACCAACCAATAATTTCTGGTGGTAACATTCTTGTTAATTTTAAAATCATTTTTATTAACATGTACACTGGTTTTAGGTTTGTAATAATACAAACACCAATTGCTGCAATAATAGCGCCTGTAATAATAAGGATAAACCATCTTTTTATTTCTAATCCTGGTAATAGCCAACCAGCATCTTTTGGAATTTTTAATGTAAATTTATTTAGATTCATATTGTCTTCTTTCTATACCCATCCTGATGTTTCAGCTTTATTGTAGTTGAATGGGGTAGGATTTATTATTTCATTACTTCTTTTTAATAGTTGTACAATATTTTGATTTTTTGTATCAAAGTGAATAGTATTACAATTTGTTGGCATAAAGATTCCACTGCCAAGTTTAATTTGTGAAGAAAATAAAATGGTTCTAATTCTGTTTAAAGAATCTTCAACACCAATTGTTTTTTTGTTTTCCCACATAGGCTTGAAATCTTCTTGAGAGTAGTATTTATCAACAAAAACTTCTCTATTAACAACAATTCCTGTTTCATCTGAAATTCTTGTTAAAATTTCATTATCTAAACAAGTATAAGCTAACCATTGGTCGAATTTTTTAATGGCATTAACGATTGCCAATGAGAATTCGTAATTTTCACTAGCCATTTTATACATAGCACCATGAGGTCTAACATGGTCTATTACTAATCCGTATGATTTTGCAAATGAAGCTAAAGCACCTATTTGGTATAAAACTATTGCTTCTATTTCATCATTTGACAATTCCATTGGTCTGTAGCCAAGACCAGAAATATCATTAAAACCTATGTGCGCGCCTATTGTTAGGTTTTTTTCTTTACATTTCAATAGGTAATCTTTTATTAATAAAGGGTCTCCGGCATGAAAACCACAAGAAATATTTACAGAACTTACATAATCTAAAAGTTCCATTTCTATATCGTTCTTATATACTCCAAACCCTTGTGCAACATCTATATTGAAATCAATGTGTTTTGTTGGCATAAAATCCCCTTTTACCAAAACTAAATTATATTATAACTATCCTCAATTATTATATAACAAGATTGTTTATAGTAGCTTTTTCTTTACAATATCTATACAATTTTTGACTTTTTTCAAAATAACCTTAAAAAAGAACAAAATCTCATATAAATAGAGGTATTTTAAAAGGCAAAAAAATAACATAATTTTAAGGTATAGGTATGAGTAGAATAGTATATGCCATTCAGATACAGATTACAAAAGGTTCTAGATTTCAGAATTAGAAAGAAAGAAGAACAACTTCAAGAAGTAATTAAAGCCAAAAATGAAGTAGATAGAATACAAAGATTAATTGACTTAAATAATCAAGAAATATCTGGTGTTATTCAAACTATGCGAACTACAACTGATTTCAGAATGATGGATGCATATGATAAATACTTAAAACACTTATACGAAAAAGGTGAGCAACTAGAACAACAAAAACAAGAGGCTATTAGATTATTAGAAATCGAGAAAGAAAAATTAGTTGAATGTGAAAAAGAAGTTAAGGTTCTAGAAAAACATAAAGAAAAAATGCTTGATGCATATAAAGAAGAACAAAAACAAATAGAAAATAAAGTATTATCTGAGGTCGCTGTTCAAAAATATTATCAACGAAGTAAAGAAAAAAAAGAAGAAGAAGGCGAAGTCTAAAAGGAAGAAATATGAAAGTAGATACACAAATAAATCAAAATATTGAAAATAAAGATTATGTTCAGATGGCTCCTGAAGATAATGAAATTTTAACTTCTGTTAATATGCCTTTTTCTGATGTATTAGCTCAAGGCACTCAAGGTGGTGTATCTGATTTTGATTATTTATCTTCACTGCCTGTTGATTATAATTATGACTCTTTAATGATGACAAAAGAAGATGCTTTGTTCTTTGTAAATCTTACACAAGAGGCTCAATTTAGTGTTGAAAATGCTCAAAGTGGTGAATTTAAAAATTTAGTGCAAATTCAAGTTGCACAAACTTCAGTTACACAAAAAACTGTTGAGGTTACTAATAAAATAACTGAATTAATTGAAAAAGCACAAACAACTCAAAAGCCTGTTCGTATTACTTTTGATAATGATGTTTCTGTTGTTTTGAAAATTGATAAAAATGGCAAAGTAACTGCTGAATTTATTCCAGGTAGTTTAGAAGTAGAAAATTATTTACGAAATAATATTTCATCACTTCGTCAAAAATTTGATGAACAAAATTTGCCATATAACGATTTGTTTTATAGACAAAACGGAAAACAAAATAAAGATAAAGATAAACAAAATAGAGGAGAAGAACAATAATGCGTGATGCATTTATTAATGCTTTAAATACTCAAAAAATAACAAGTGAGTGGGTTGCTAGTTTGTCTGAAAACCTTACAAATATATACACACCTGGTTATAGAGAACAAAAATTTACCTTTAAAACTTTTTTAAATGGTTCTATTGCGGAAGACAGATTAAGAAATCTTAGTCAAGGTAAATCTTCTCCTGGTACTTCTGATGAAAATATATTTTTAGAAGGAAGTGGTTATTTTGCAATTCGTAATGATGAGGGTCGAATTGCATATACAAGACTTGGTGAATTTAAGTTTGATGGCGAGGGTGTATATAGAACTCATGATGGTCAAGCTGTTCAAGGTTATATCTTAAATGATAAAGGTGAAATTATGAATGGCGCAAAACCAGTTGACGCTGAATCTTTTGTTGATACACCTTTTGATGGCGGTGCAGCTAGTGTTCCAACAACTAATATTAAGTTGTGGAAAGACCCTAGTAATGGTAAATATCTTGGAAAATATGAAGAATTTGAATTTGCTGGTGATGGTATTTTATATGGAAAAGCAGATGGTGGAAAAATAAAAACTCCTTTGTACAAAGTTGCAGTAATAAATTTCCATAATCCTCAAATGTTATTCCAAGTTGCAGATGGTCAGTTTATTGAAACTGAAGAATCTGGCAGACCTATTATTGGGCGTGGTGAAGTTAGAGGTGGTTTAATAGAACTTTCTAACGTTGATTTTGATACAAATACTGCATATTATCAACAAGCTCAAATGCAGTTAGAACTTGCAAACCAATTAATTAAATCGCATAAACAGTTGTTACAAAATGCTATTGAGTTAATGGGTTCATAATTTTAAGTAATATAGAAGGAAAATCGTAATGCGTGATGCATTTGTAAATGCTTTAAATACTCAAAAAATAACTAATTTATGGATTAGTAGCTTATCTGAAAATCTTGCTAATGCTTATACTCCAGGTTTCAGAGAAAAGAAATTTACTTTTAAAACCTTTTTAAATGGAGCAATGGAAGAAGATAGATTAAAAAATCTTGGTCAGGGTAAATCTTCTCCTGGTACTGCTGATGAAAATATTTATTTAGAGGGCAGTGGATATTTTGTAATTCAAAATAATAAAGGAAGAATTGCTTATACAAGACTTGGCGAGTTTAAGTTTGATGATGAGGGTGTTTATAGAAGCCATGATGGTCAAGCTGTTCAAGGCTATATCTTAAATGATAAAGGTGAAATTATGAATGGTTCAAAACCAGTTGAAGCAGAATCTTTCATTGATACAGCTTTTGATGGTGGTGCGGCTAGCATTCCAACTACAAATATTCAAATGTGGAAAGACCCTAGTAATGGTAAATATTTAGGAAAATTTGAAGAATTTGAATTTTCACCTGATGGAATTATATATGGTAAAGCAGACGGGGGAAAAATAAAAACTCCTTTATATAAGCTTGCTATTATTAATTTTCACAATCCTCAAATGCTATTCCAAGTTGCAGATGGTCAATTTATTGAAACAAGAGAATCAGGTAGACCCGTTGTTGGGCGTGGTGAAGTTCGCAGTGGCTTGATTGAGTTATCAAACGTGGATTTTGATGCAAATTCTTTTTATTATAAACAAGCTAAATCGCAATTAGAAGTTGCAAATAAAATGATTGAATCTCATAAACAGTTATTGCAAAAAGCAATTGAAAATATGAGTTAATGTTTTTTTTGACATAGACACTCGGAAAATGGGGAGTAACAATGTCAGGCAGGCTTTACTAATTAATGTAAAGCCTTTTTGCTTTTTGTGGCAAAATTTTTTATTATAAGTTTTATCCATATAGGAGTCGAAATGCAAGTAGCAAATGTTAATCAAATTCAAACTTTTAAAAGAAACAGCTATGTTTCTTCAGTTCCTGTTGCTTCAAACAGCATTTCTTCACAACAAAAAAAATCAGAAAATAAAATCCCATCTAGTGCATATAAAGCTAACTTTTTACCTTCTTTTGGTAAATATAAAAGAATTGCTAATATTCCTTTATTAAATAAAAAAACAAATAATTATGTTAATGCTTCTTTATTAAAAGAAGAAGTTGGTGATTATTCTTGCTTCAAAATTATGGTAGGAAGTAGAGAAGCTGGTTATTTGAATATGAATTGTGATGCAATATTTCCTGAAAATGGTTATTTGTGTCCAGAGTTAGATAATAATATTCCAGAAATAAAACAAATTCGTTCTTTACTTGGTGATGAATATTATGGAATTGGAACTGCTTTAATAAATGCTGCAGTTGATGAAAGTGAAAAAAAAGGAAAAGATGGCGCTGTTTGGTGTGTTGCATCAAAAGGATATGCAAGAACATTTTCTCCATATAGAGCAAATGAAAATCCTATACCATTTTATTATAAATTAGGTTTTCGTTCTTTAGATAACGATATTGATAAATTGATAAAAAAATCAATTTCTAGTGGAAATCATTATGATCTTCCTGATTCAACAGTTTTGATTCTTTCATCTCAAGATACTTATGATTTTAAAAAATATTATTCTTCTCAGTACACTGTTGAACAAAAATATGCTTAGAAACCTAGTGAATCTCCAACTAAAATGATTTTTATTCTTTTAGCTGGGTTGCACAATCTTGTTATAACAATATTCGAACAAATAGATTCTTTTGAAGTGCAATCATGGCAACATCCAGTTGAAAAACAAGGAGTTTGCCTGATTTTATTTCCTGCTATTCTTTGCATATTTACAGGTGCAGAAAAGTTTCTTGCTCTTTTAATAGCATCATCTAATGTTGGTTCTATCTTGTTCATTCCAGCAATAATTATTATATTTTTTGGACCAAACATTAATGCACCAACTCTATTCCCAATACAATCAATATTAACAAGTTGTCCATCTTCACTTATTGCATTTGTTCCCATTAAATATGTATCACATAATAATGCTTTTTTTAGTAATTCTGTTTTTTCTTCTTGTGTTTTTGCAATATCTCTATTGATTACTTTGTTATTTTTAAGAACGTAGTCTATTAATCCTACTTCCATAATTGACATTGAACCTCCCCAAGAAACAATGTCATTTTCATTAATTAATTCAATAGCTTTTTCTAATGCTTCTTTTTTTGTATGTGCATAATAAGCATCAAAATATCTTTTCTTTAAAGCTAAAACAGTTTTTTCACCAAGTTTTTTATTTCTTTGTTTTAAAAAAGCATTATTTGTCATATAAACCTCTCTTTATTGCGCTTATTTTATCATTTTGTGAAATTTCTTGCAATTAAATTTGCATATTCTGCGTCAAAAGAAAGTCGTTTATCTTCATCAAAGACTTTTAATAATTGGTCAATTTCATCTAATGAAATATTTTTTTCTTTGTTTAAATAGGTAACATAGTCAGAATGACATTTGTTTTTTCCTGCAATATAGTGGATTTGCGAAAAACCCCATTCATAAGTAGATTTTAGTGGTTTTATTTTGTTTTGGATTATTTTTTCTAAAATTGAAATATCATAATTTTTTTTGAAATTTTTATTTAAGAAGTTAGCTATATCTTCTGTTTTTATATTTCCAGCTCTTTTTCCCATTCCAAATAATGAACAATCTATAATAATTTCTCTTGTTGTTTTTTGATTAATTATTTCGATTGCATTTTTAAACGCTAATTGTAGATTGTCATGAACGTGATAGCCAATTTGTATGTTTTTATTTAAATGTTTTTCTAATAAATTGAAATATTCAAGAGTTTCTATTTCATTCATTAGTCCATATGTATCAACCATATAAAAGAATTGAGGTTCTAGTTTGTTTGCTTTATTAATTAAATCTATAAATTCTTCTTTTGTATAGCGTGTTATAGAAACAGGATTTAGGCTGATTTCATAGTCTAATTCTTTGATTTTTTTTGCAAAATAAATTGCATCATTTAGTTGTTCTTTTTTAAACATTAATCTTATGCCATCAAGATTTTTTCTTTTTGTAATATTAAAGTTATTATCGTCATATTTTGAAAAATCTATCATTGCATAGGTTTTACAATGTTTATTGTGTATTTTTAATTCGTCAAAATGGGAATTGGATGGTTTTTTTGTTGAATTTACATCGTTAATTGTATTGTTATCAATAAAGCCTAATTCAATCATATCAATCTTTGCGTCATTTAAAGATTGATATATCTCTATGAGTGCTTCACTTCCGAATATGAAATTGTTTATTGAACCACCATCACGAAGGGTGCAATCTAATAGTTTTATATTTTTCATTTCATTATCTCGATAACGCTGTTATTGTATAAAACTAGTAGATAATTTACAACAAAAAATATAAAACATTAAAAAAATCTTTATATTGTGATGTTTATTTAATCAACTTTTTTAGTTGTTTTTATTTGGTTAATTATTGTAAAAAAAACACATATTTTTTTTATTTTTCTAACAAAAAAAATAGCGTTCATTATTAATACTAGAGAGATATTAAAAGGATTTTTTATGAGAATTAATAACATTGACGCTAGCACAAGGAAATTTAGTTTAGCTTTTAAAAGCATTAGAACAGATAAAGCACAAGTAGCAGTTTTACAAAACGGAACAAAACCAATTGGTGAAAACCAAAAAATGAACATTTTAGCGTCAATAAACAATTTAGCTAGTTCTCAAGATAAAGCAAATATTGAGTTTTTATTGGGTGTTGCTGATAATTTAGTGTATGGTCAAAAAGGTAATTCTGAATTTAAAGAAGCATTAGATAAAAGCGGACAAACACCAACTGAAAGAGAAAATACTGACTGGTCTAAAATATTAGAAACTACTATTTTATCTGCTATTAATGGTGTAAAAAGTGATGATGTAGCAGATCTTCAAGAACAATTTGCTAGTGTTTTTGCTGATAAAAAAGAATTGACTTCTATAGAAAAAGATATTCTTTCTAAAAAAGAAATTTTTGCATCTAAAATATTGGGTTTAGAAGCAATAGATGATGAAGAAAGTATTTTAACAAAAGCACAAATAATTAAAAATTTAGACTATTTTGTTGCATCATCTGAAATTTCAGAAACTCAAAAGAATGAATGTTTAGATAAATTTTTATATTTCTTGTCTGATGATTATGAAATCAATCCTCAATTAGAAGATAAAAAGCTTTTAGTTATAGATGAAATGTTAAATGATTTATTGGTTCAAACACCAGAAAATGATGTATTAACAATTAAAGGTGTAAATCAAAGACAATCAGGAATTTGTGCGGCTATTTCAATTTGTCGTAAAGCTATTGCATATGAAGACAAAACTCGTTATATGGATATTGTAATGTCAGAATTAGATAGTTCTGAAACAATGGAAGTTTATGATATTACAGAATTAGGTTCAGGAAAAAAAGTTTCACTTCAAAAACCTGTTTTAGATTATGATTCAGCAATTGCTAAAGGTTATAGAATATTAGATACTTCAGCACATATTTGGATGCAAAATGCTCATACAAGTGGTAATGGTTCAATTTTAACAGAATCATATACAGCTTTTGATGATGATACTTATAACATTTATCATGATGCTAGCTGGTACGAAGGTTTAGATGATAAATATAAGCCATCTAAGGATTTATTAATGGCTTTAATTAAAGAAAAAGAATATTTAGGTGCTGTAGAAAGAAGAAAAAAACAGTATAGTCAATTATCAGAAAAAATTAATTCTACAAAATATAAAATGGCAGAAGAACAAGGTCAAATTATTGGTTATATGAATACAATTTTGTCTTCAATTTTTTCTGGTGTTGAGTCTAATGTTGTATCAAAAATGGCAAAGAATATTATTACTTTGTGTAAGGGGGATGATTCTCAACGTGAAGTAAGAATGCCTAAACAGTTGTCAGATGATTTGAAACAAGATGTTTTAGTTGAATTTGTTAAAGAACAAATTCCATCAATGACAGAAAAACAAGAACAAGATTTAAGACTAAATTCTAAAAAAATAATTTCAGCGGCAAATGATTATATTCAAGCAGATGCAGATATTCAAAAAGTTAAAAGTTTAAGAACAAATAGAGGTATGTATAGATATTACAAAAATCTATACCAGTCTGCTGCTGCTCATAGACTTGCTGTTGAAGCAGATGTTAATATGCCAGACGGTATTGTTAGATATGAAAAATTAGTAAATTTACCGCCAAAAGATACAAGAATGGTTCAATATTTAACAACATTAAAATCATCTTTTGATTCTGAAAAAGTTAGAGCAAGATTTAAAGAATTAAATGGTAATGTCCCTACAAAAAAACAATTAGAAAATGAAATTACAGAAGATATTTTCTTCATTAATACAAAATTGCCATTATCGCTTAATTTAGTTATGCAAGATTTATATGGTTCTGATCTTACTGTTCTTATATCAAATTTGATTAAAAATGTTGCTGAATCAATAGCAAATGGAGATAAAGAATCACAAGGCAGATTTGCTGATGTTTTATCTGTTAAAAATGATAAACATGTGGTTTTAGCAGCTTTACAAAAACAAGCAGAAAAATTAGATGGTGCGCCAAGTTCTGATGATTTACAAGATGCAATTAGAATATTAGGATTTGATTGTACAATGCATGCTGCTCAAATCTTTGTAAATTCTTTCTTTGACCAATTACAATCAGGAATTTCTGAAGAACAATATAATGGCTTAGTTGAACGTTTTGGAAAAGATAATATTTCTGCAGGTATAGAAAATTGTGGAAAATTATATTCTGAATTGGCTCAAGATTATCAAGATATTAATGAAAAATGGGGTGTTCCTTCTACAAGATCTGTAATTATTGATAAAATGGAAAAAAGTCATTCTATTTTATCTAGAAAAAAATTAGATAAATTACAGGCTAAATTTGATGATATAGCTGCAAAAATGCTTGAGAATGAAAAAATCGAGGATTTGAAGGAAAGAAAAAAAGCAAATGAGCGAGCTTGTAAATTTACACAAGAAGAGCTTGAAATTTTTAATCAAATTGAAAAATCATTGCCTTACATGAGAAAGTATTCTAAAAACACATATAAAGATATTAATGAATATTTATATGATGAATTAGAACGTCAATATTCATATATTGGTATGTTAAATGGTCAATTCTGGGTGAGAGAAGAAGGTTCTTCTGGTTTATCAGCGAATGAGCAAATAAGAATTATAGAACAAATGACTGGTAAACCATATCATATTGAATATGATGTTAATGATGCAGCAAAACAAATTAAAGAAGGTAATGGAAGTGGTATATTATCAACAAGTGTGACTGATGATGATTATGGTTTCCACGCACAATATATTCCTCAAGTTACTTCAGAAACTTTTGTTGATTCAAAAACTAAAAAAGAAACAAAAGAAGATGTTTTATGGACAGATAATTCTTGGGGTCCAATAGAAAATGAATCTTATTGGAATGGTAGAAATGGACATTATTACACTGACTATGCTGGCGGATATGGTTGGAAAGATGGTTTTATTGTTGATTCTGCATTCAGAATTGGTCAACCATTAAAAGTTATGCATTGTGCAACAGGTAGAGCAGGAAAAGAACAAGAAGAATTTGCTTTATTTAGTGATGTTGTTTTACCAGGAACTCCAACTGATGTTTATCAAAAATTGTATAAAATGTTCCATAACATTTTTGAAATGCATGATCTTCCAACATATGTAGATGCAATTGAAAAAGCTGTTGATGAAGGTAAACCTGTTGATATTGATTTCTTAGTTGGAATTGATGATTTAGCAGAAGCATATTCTTCTAAATTAGAAAAAAGAATTCGCACTGAAATTAAAACTAAAGAAGATTTAGATAAGTTGAGTGATGATGATCCAGTTAAGATTGTTTTACATCAGTTGTCTTTGTATTTTGCAACAGATAATCCTCAAGTTAGATCAATGGTTTATGGCATTAAAAATTTATCTGAAGTAGAAGAAATTAAAAATGCTATGTTTGATGAACAAGTTGATGTTTTTGCTGAAATTATGGGCAAAAGTGAAACAAATCTTGAGAAAATATATCTAAGTAATGCAAAAGAATTTTCAGGATTATATAAGGAATTAGAACAAAAATTCAGAGTTAAATTAACAGAACAACAAATAAAAGATATTAATAGAGAAATCTTTTTAGATGATGAATCAGCTAAAAAATTAGATGGTTCACTTCGTGGTTTAGAAAGATATTATAAAGAAAGAATTGATGTAGTAGCTGATAAAGTATTTAAAAATAAAAATGCTAAAAAGTTCTTCGTAGAAAATGCTAAACATTTAATTTTAAAAGATATTGATGAAAATATTAGAATTAAGAGTTTAGACAGCCCAATGCTTTCATCATCTCCATTAATGAAAGAATTTATCGCTGCAGTTGATAAATATTTACCAACTACAAGTGATGAAGAATTGTTGTTAAATATTCAGTGTCTTCAAGAAGGTGATTTTGAATTTTCTCAACAGTTTATTGATTCATTGAGTCATGAAGATGTTGGTTTGATTTATAAAGATCCATATGATTATTTAAGAAAATTCCAAATTGATGATTCTCTTGTAACAAGAGCTTTTTCAGAAATTGTTGCTACTGGATTTATTTCAGAAACCTTAGGTGGAGATGACGAACAAGAAGGTGATAGCGTTCTTATTGCTGATATGAAACCATCTGATTTATATAGAGTATTGCATGTAAAACTTGCTGATATGGATGTTCAAAAATATGTAAGAAAATTCAAAGCTGAAGCCTTTACTAAATATAAAGTAAGACAAGCTTTCCCTCAGCCTGTTGTATATACAGATGTTGAAATTTCTGAAACAGTTACTAGACTGTTAGAAACATTTAAACAACAAGTTTATTC
Organism: Cyanobacteria bacterium SIG29; assembly: GCA_015152515.1. Taxonomy (GTDB): domain Bacteria; phylum Cyanobacteriota; class Vampirovibrionia; order Gastranaerophilales; family Gastranaerophilaceae; genus Avigastranaerophilus. The sequence goes on along the minus strand of SUTV01000001.1, from coordinate 132,394 downwards.
AATAAAAGGAAATCAGTATGTTCTTGAATTATTAGAACAAAAGGATAAATTTGCTGGAAAATATGCTAATAGTGAAGTTTATAACGCTTTAGCAAATGGTCAAAGTGTTGATACAGAGGCTAATAAAGAAGAATTGGCTACAATGTTAAATGATTTGATTTTAATTCGTGACCATATTGCCAAAGATAACTCATTAAAAGTTCTTGAAGATCCATATTCTAAAGTAATTTCAATAATTCAAAATTCAAATGGAATGGTTGATGGTCGTCAAGCATCACTTCAAATTAGAGAGATAAATAGAATTTTTGATGAATGGGAAGCATCTAGCGCAAATCAAAATAAATTCGCACAAAATATAAAAGAACAACAAGCTGAATTAAGAGAAAATATTCGAGTTTTTGTTGAATCTTCAATTGACCCAAAATATAAAGATGAAGCAACAAATAGAATAAAAGAAATTATCTCTTTAGAAAGAAAAGAAGCTCCTCGTGAAAAAATTGATTATTTAGTTGATGAATTCTATCAATTTGTAATAGAAAAACATATAACTAAAAATCCTACTGTATTACTTCAAGAAACAGTTAAGTGTTTACAAAAAGGTAATAAAGAATCACAAGAATATAGTGTGTTAAAGACTTATTTGCTTGCTGCTTTAAAAGTGGCTCAACAAACTAAAATACAATATAAACTTGTACAAAACCAGCACGAAGGTATTGGTTCTAAAACGAAAGATTTGTTGCCAATGTTTAAAGTTACTATGAGTGATGGTTCAAGTCGCCCAATGGAAAGCAAAGAGGGTATGGTTTACTTGATTGAACAGTTAAGAAATCAAGGTGATAACAATGTTACTCTTAATTTATTCTTGGAACAATCTGGTTTGACCGAAAATGCAGTTAATGCTTTAATCGATAATTTTGATTTAGAACAGTCTAAAAAATTAGTTGATGAAAATGCGACATTAGTTGTTAATAGTCTTCAAGAAATAATGTATTTAGGTGAAATCTTAAATGATTACTTTAATAAAAGTAATATTAATTATAAATCATTTGATGATGCTTGTAATCAGATAAATAAATATGTAAAACGCAAAACAAGACATATTTCATCATCACCAATGGTTACTAATTTTATTAAATATATGGAACAAGTTCAAATTAAAGATGGTTCTGTTCCATTAAATACTCAAATGTTTAAAGAAGTTTTAGCTTCTGCAACAAATTCTGCTTTGGACTTTTTATCTGAAAACATTAATTATAAAATTGAGTTTTTAGAATCAATTCCAGCACTTATGAATGAAAGATTAGAACTTTTATATGCTATAAAAGTCTCAGAAACAAGTGAAGCACATAGCAGAAGAGAAAATTTCGCCGTTGAATTTGCTAAAAATGATGAATATATGAATAATATTATTGCTCAAGTATATGCTTTGATTAATAGTTCGCAAGAAAAAATGAATGCAATTGAATCAGGTGAGTAAATATAGTATTATATCTATATTAGGAGATAATTATGAAAAAGACAATTTCATTAGTATGTTTATTTGTGTTTATGTTTAGTATTGTACCTTCTGTTCAAGCAATAAATATAGGTACTTATAAAACAGAGACAGAATATGGCTTATTAGATGGGTTTAAAATAAATTGGAAAAGAAAAGATAAGTCAGAACCTTTTATTGAACCGAGAGAACAATCTAGTGAGTTTGAAAAGCAAAGAGAAATGAAATATTACAATGAAGATGAATACTATCGTACAAAATATATGTATGATGGAAAAGCTATTTTATAATTTTTTATTTAAATAAAAAAAGAGGAAACTAATTAGTTTCCTCTTTTTCTATATCTTATACCTTACAGGATGTTTGATGTAACTGTAAAGTGGAATCTGCAATCATCAACAGGTCTGCCTGCGTAGTCGCCAAGTTTTTGACCGATTGGGAAGCCCCAATATAAGTTTGCAGAGATGTATTTTGTAAGTTTAACAACAATACCAGGACCTGCACTCATGATGTAGTCTGAATAGTTGTTTGTATCAGCAGCTCTTTGGAATCTATCACCAAACCAACCGAAGTCATAGAAACCAGCTAATTGAATGCTGTCGCTAATAAATTCATATTTCTTTGGTAATAAAGCTTTGAAGCCTGGGATTGGCATTCTGTATTCAAAGCTAGCTGTTACACCATAGTCACCAATACGGAAACCTTCTTCGTAACCTCTAACTGATGAAATACCACCAATTTGCATAGCTTCTGATGCCCATAAGTGTCTGTTTGCGTATTGACCATTAACTTGTAAAATTGCCATATGTCCGTGTGGTAATACTTGTAAACGAGCTGCACCTACGTTTGCTTTTACGAAGTTGTTACTAGATTTTGCACGATCTTTGTGGTGATCAGATGCATCTATTGGAATACCACCAGAAATGCTTCCATTAAATAACCATCTTCCATAATAGTCATCTTTTACATCTGTTAAGCTACCTCTGATAACTCTTGAACGATATGCATTACCGAATACACTGTCCCACATTGGAATATCTGATGAAATATCTGTGTTACGGAAATCTAATGTAATATCACCATATAATCTGTAATCTGTACCTTGAGCTAATCTTCTTGATACGCCTAAGAAAATATCATGTGATCTACCAGCTAAGTCGTATTCTTTAAGCATTCTGCCAAGTTTAACATATGAATAAGAATAACCTAGGTTTAATCTTGTATCATTTTTAGCGATTGGAATAGAGTAAATACCACCAGCACCAATAGAACGTGATGACATTGAAACTGTACCCATTAATGTGTCACCGTGACCAGTTACATCGTGTAAACCAGCGTAAATAACACCTCTGTGTGTACCAATTGCTTCTCTACCTTGGTTATCGTATCTGATGTCAAAGTTTAGAGGGAATCTATCTTTAACATCTAATGTTACATCTGAAAATTCTTCTGATTCTTCGTTATCAGCGAATGATACAGAACCTTGCATATATTCTTCTGTACTCATTTCTTGTAATGCTGCACGAACATCTTTAACATTTAATACATTACCAGGTTTAATATTATTATCTTCTAAATAATGTTTATTTAAATATGATGCTCTTTCCCATCTTCCTGGGTTGATTTCAACGTTACCATATTTACCTTCTAAAATTTTAATTTCAATTTTACCATTTTGTACTTTTTGTGGTGGAAGGTAAGCAATAGTTGAAATATAACCTTTTGCTTGATAATAATCTGTAATGTCGTTTGCTGACATAATCAAGTCGTTAATTGTTACTTTTTGACCGATTTTAAAATCAACTAATCTCATTAAAACGTGAGTAGGGAAAGCAGTGTTTCCAGTAATGTTGATTTCTTTTAACTTAAAAGATACTTGTTCTGTGTTAAGTAAGTCCATTTTTTGACGAACTTCTTCTTCGATGATTGCAGGGTCTTTTGTCGCTTCATATCTAACTTTTTTCTCGTATTGTTGATTTCGGATAAAGTTACTATGGTCAATAGAACCAGCATCAAATCCGCCCATACTTGCAGGAACTTGTGATGGTGTCCAACCTGTAGTGTTTGGATCTGCAAATGCAGAAGCACCAAGCATTAGCGCAATGCAGAATAGTGAGGTTTTTAACAGTGAATTTTTCATTTGTTCCATCTCTCTATATTTAATTATTACTTGTTTTACTATTTACTACTTATTTATGACAATTAGTTTAAATAATAATATATATTTACATTATACTATCATTCCACAGTATTGCATAATTTAAACATATGAAATCTGAACATGATATTTTTTGCTCATGTAAAAATAAATTTATAACATATCTTTACAAAAAATTTTTAAAAATACTAGCAAATTAATTTTTTACCATTTTTAATTAAGCATGTAAGTCAGGATTGATTAATTTAATTAGAGATATATCAGATTAGAGAATGGAGAAAAAACATGAGAAAACTTTTGAGCGCAGCAGTTGCACTAGGTGTTTTAGCATCTACAACTTTTGCTCCTGCAGTATTCGCTGATGTAGCGGCTGGTGCATTACCAAATTTAAATAGCGCTACAAATGCTGATGTTACAATCGGCACAAATAACAATATGAATATTCAAATCAATGGTGGACAAGGTGGCTTAGGTACATTGAATTGGAATAGTTACAATGTTGGTAAAGATGCTTCTGTAAATTATGAATTTACAGCTCATAACCAAACTGCATTAAATAATGTAAGTGCAACAGGTGGTTTATCACAAATTTATGGTAAAATCACATCTTCTGGTTGTTCTGGTTGTGGATATGATGCAACTGGTAAAGTTATCTTAATCAACCCAAATGGTGTATTATTTGGTGATGGCGCAAATGTAAATTTAAATTCATTTACAGCAACTACATTTGATGCTTCATTTGACAAAAATACAAATAAATTACAATTAGATAGAAATGGCAAAACTTCTAAATATGGTATCGTTGTTATGGAAGGTGCTGATATTTATGGTGGTAAAGCTGTTAACTTAGTATCAGATAATATTACACAATATGCTGGTTCTAAAATTTCAACAAGCGTTGCTCCAAATGCAAATGGAAACGTTGATTCATTAGGAAAAGTTAAATTAGTAACTGCTGATGGTGTAAATTTTGCATATTATAACAATGGTGCTGTTAAAGCTTTATCAAATTTGAAAACTGCGGCTAACAAAATGATGATTTCATTAAATGGTGAAATTAAATCTGGTAACATTGATGCTAGAAACTATTCTGCTCATAAAGATAGCCAAATTAACCTTTATGGTGCAAATTTAAAAGCTGTTAAAGCTGTATCAGGTAATGATGGTAATATCTGGTTAACTTCTTTAAATGATGTTATTACAGAAAATACTTCAATGACTACTTCAGATTATTCTACAGCAGCAGCTAGCAGAGATGGTGGTAATGTTAAAATTACTGCAGGTAATAAAGTATCATTAAATAAAAATGGTATTGGTACTGTAGGTAAAGTAGATATCTCTTCTCAAAATTATGATGTTAATGTAAATAACACTACAATTACAGCTGCTAAAGATATTAATGTTACTGCTGGTAAAATTGCATCTGTTCAAACAGGTTCAATTCTGAATGGTAAAAATGTAAATATTAATGGTGCAACAAGAGCTCAAGTTAATAATTCTACTGTAAAAGCGGTAGAAGATGTTAATTTGGTTTCAGCAGGCACTATGGTATGGGGCAATAAAGCTAACATTACAGCTGGTAAAGACATTAATGCAACAGCATCAAATGGTTATTTATTATTAAATGATTCAGTTATGAATGCTAAAAATAATATTAATTTAACTTCTAAAGATGCAATTACTACTGCTAAATTAGCTGGTACTACATTTACAGCTGGTAAAGATGTTAATTTAACATCAACTGCAGATAGCATTTTATTAACTTCAACATCTCAATTCAAACCAATATCATTATTAAACTTAAATGGTGCAAAAAATGTTGAAATTAATGCTGAAAATTCTTTAACAACTGAAAAAACAACAATTAAAGCTGGTGAAAATGTATTCTTAACTTCAGCTAAAGGTGATGTTAATGTTAAAGATTCAACAAAATTCTTAGCAGGTAAAAAAATCTACATCCAAGGTGCTAATGATGTTAAAACAACAGGTATTGTTGATGTGAATAATATCCAAACAAACATTATTGCTGGTAGAAACGTAGATGTTAAACTTGCAAATGTAGGTAATAGAAATAATGGTTTAGTAGCTAAAGCTGGTCAAGATATGACAGTTACTACAGCTGGTACATTATCAGTATCTAGTTTGATTTCTGGTAAAGATATGACAATTAATGCGAATAAAGTAATTGCAGGTCTTCCATACACAACTGAACAAAAATTACCTGGTGATGCTAGTGAACGTTCATATATTGAAGTTGGTGGCGAATTCACTTCTAATGTAGCAAATGACAACTATGTTGTTACTCAATCTGGTGATAGAACTGATGATGGTAAATATAATCAAAGACACCACATTCAATATGGTAACCAAGAAAAAATCTTGTTAGTAAACAAAAGACCGGTTGATAATAATGTAACTGATCCAAATATGCCTGGTGTTGATAATGGTGATGATGTTGATGTAATTAATCCTGGTGAAACACCTGCTGATCCAAATCCTACACCAACTCCAACCCCAACTCCAAATCCAGATCCTAATCCAGAACCAGACCCAACTCCAAATCCAAACCCAGGAGAAGGTGAAGAGTGTCCTGATACACCAAATGATGATGTAATTGAAGATGAAGACGCTCCTGAATTACTTTCAACAAAAGATTTGTTAAATTATTCAGCTGGTACAACTAAACAAAAAAGAATTTAATTTCTTAAGTTTGAAAAAGGAACCGATTAATATCGGTTCCTTTTTTTGTAACAATAAATTAAAATCGCTTTAATATCTGTAACTTAAGTGTGCTTTTGTTGTATAAAATATTAAATTGTAACAATAGAAATAATAATTGTTACAAAAAAATAATTGATTGGCAACTTTTTTTTTTAGAGAAGTTTAAACTTTTGTAATTAAAAATATAGTTAGCATGTAATATAAGGAAGAAGAATATGAGAAAACTTTTAAGCAAAGCTATAGCAGTAAGTATTTTTACCGCTTTTGGTGTTTCACCAGTTTTTGCTGATGTAGCCGCTGGTGCATTACCAAATTTAAATAGTGCTACAAATGCTGATGTTACTATTGGCACAAATAACAATATGAATATTCAAATCAATGGCGGTCAAGGTGGCTTAGGCACATTGAATTGGAATAGTTATAACGTTGGTAAAGATGCTTCTGTAAATTATGAATTTACAGCACACAACCAAACTGCATTAAACAGAGTTGATGCAACTGGTGGTTTATCACAAATCTATGGTAAAATCACATCTTCTGGTTGTTCTGGTTGTGGATATGATGCAACTGGTAAAGTTATCTTAATCAACCCAAATGGCGTATTATTTGGTGATGGTGCAAATGTAAACTTAAATTCATTTACAGTATCTACTTTTAACGATACATTTGACAAAAATACAAACAGCTTACAATTAGATAGAAATGGTAAAACTTCTCAATACGGTATTGTTGTTATGGAAGGTGCTAATATTCACGGCGATAAAGCTGTTAACTTAGTATCAGATAATATTACACAATATGCTGGTTCAAAAATTTCAACAAGCGTACTTCCAAATGCAAATGGAAATGTTGATTCATTAGGAAAAGTTAAATTAGTAACTGCTGATGGTGTAAATTTTGCATATTATAACAATGGTGCAGTTAAAAATTTATCAAATATTAAAGCAGCTGGCGATAAAATGATGATTTCATTAAATGGAGATATTGAAGCTGGTAATATTGATGCTAGAAATATGTCTTCAAATGTTGATAGCCAAATTAACCTTTATGGTGCAAATTTAAAAGCTGTTAAAGCTGTATCAGGTAATGATGGTAATATTTGGCTTACTGCTTTAAATAATATCGTTATGGATGGTGTTAAATTTGTAACTGCAAATGCTTCACAAGAAGCAGCAAATAGAGAAGGCGGAAACGTTAAACTTCAAGCAGGTAAAAAAGTATCAGTAACAAATTCTGATATTAATGCTATTGGTAATGTTGATGCTATTTCAAAAGATTTTGATATCGCAATTAACAAGACTAAAATTGCTTCTGCAAAAGATGTAACTTTAGATGCTGGTAATTATGCTTCAATTCAAAGTGGTTCTAATGTTAATGCAAAAAATGTTACTGTAAAAGGTAAAAATAGAGCTCAAGTTCATACATCAACTGTTAATGCTGATGATATCGTTGTTGATGGTGCTTATGCTTGGTTAAGTGGTGCAAATTTAACAGCTAAAAATAACATAAAAGTTAATGCTAATGACAGCAAAGTTTTAGTTGAGAATTCAACTGCAAAAGCTAATAAAATTTATTTAAATGCTAAAACTGATGTTGTTGGTGACATTGATTTAAAAGATAGCCAAACAAATATCAATGCAGGTAATGATATCAATGTTAATTTAAAAAATGTTGGTAACAAAAACAATGGTTTAGTTGCTGTTGCAGATAAAAATGTAACAATTTCAACAGATGGTACATTATCAGTATCTCGTTTAGTTGCTAAAAATGGTGATATGACAATCACAGCTGATAAGGTTGTTGCTGGTTTACCATACACAACTGAAGAAAAAATTCCTGGTGATGATTCACAACGTTCATATATCTACGTTAAAAATGGTAAATTTACTTCAAATACTGCAAATGATAGTTTCGAAGTAACTGCATCTGATACTATTACTCCAGATGGTAAATTCCAACAAAGACATCACATTCAATATGGTAATGGTGAAGAAAAAATCTTATTAATCAACAATAGACCATATATCGCTCCACCACCACCTGTTGTACCAGAACAAGAAGAAACAGTTGATATTGATGAAGATCAAGCTGCAATGTTAAATAAATTACCTCGTCAACCACAAACAATGAATACTGTAACAAATGTTGCTGATGGTAGAACAACTTTCGTAGATGTATTTGCGGCAGCTAGTCAAATTGAAATTGTTGAAGATGAAGAAGAGTAATTTTCGATAAAATCTAAATACATAAAAAAGGAACTTTTATAAGTTCCTTTTTTGTTGACTTAATGTGTATTCTTAAGTTACCATAATATTGTAATGTAGGAGAGTTAGTATGAAGAAAATAATAATTTCATTGGTAGTTTTTGCTTCAATTTATAATCTTGCTTATGCAAGTGCAATTTATGAACATAAAGTGCAACCTAGTCGTTCTGCAATTATGTATTCTACTTCTAATCCTACTGCGGTAAAAACAGTTCAAGATTTTTCAGCTGTTCAAACTTTAATAGATGAATTATATTTTAAAGTTAATGAAGATCCAGAAAACATTGATTTAAGATTTGAATTAATTAACTTATTAATTGAGAATAAACATTATTCTGATGTTTGTAATCAAATGAGTTATCTTCTTCATTTATATAGTCAAAATAGTTTAGATAAAGAATATCTTTCTCAATTAAAAGAAATGAAATTGGCTTTTGAAAAAAATGTTCGTTATGATAGAGAAAAGTTCTATTCTCAACTTATTTTAGCTTATTTAAATTATTTTGATAATGATTATGAAGCAGCAGTACAAAATATTACTGTAGCATCAAAAAATGCTAAAAATGCTAATACCTTTAATCGTTCTTTAGATATTTTAGGTTTAAATGGTGAAGAAGGATATAGAACCGCACTTTCTATTTTAGATAATATTATTGATAATAATTCTAAAGGTTATGAATATAGACCTTGCAAAATAAGATTTTTAGAAGCGTTAGGCAATGTTAATCAATCTTTTAAAGAAATGTCTATATATATAGAAAATGCTCCTGATGATATTTCTTCTAAATTTGATTTTTATAGAATGCTAGCAGATAAAAATTACCCAGATAAAAAACTTATAAAATTGTTATATCCAAATCAAGATGTAACATATGAAACATTTTATGAACTTATAGCTAAAAAATCGTTTGAAATTGATGATTTTAATACGGCATTAGCTTATTCTCAAAAATTGATTGATAATTATCCTGAAAATCCAATTGGATATTTGTTGTTAGTTCAAATATATAAAAATGATAATCAGTCAACTGAAGCATATAAAATGTTAAAGGCTGTTCGTGATAAGCTTCAAAATCAAGAACAAATTGAACAATATAATATTTTACTTGCTGAATTTTCAGATCAACCTGTTAAAGAAGCAGATTCTTTAATAAATTCTGGTTTGTATTCTCAAGCTATTGAAGTTTTAAAAACAGCTAATCAAGAAGAATTGTCTGTAATTTTGGCATTATCAAAAGCAAATTATTTGGCAAGAAATAAGCAAGCTTGTTTTGAATATCTAAATAAGGCAATGTCATTGTATCCAGACAATGTTGATGTTTTGAATTATTTTGCCTTTATCTTTTATCAAGAGGGTGATATTGCAAGTTCAAGAAATTATTTAAATAGAGTTTTAGAATTGAGTCCTGAAAATTCATATGCTTTGCAACTTTTAGATAATTTAAATAGACTTGAATCAAGTGCATATATTAATCAAATAATTTCCGCTTTTGATAGTCAAAATTATGATGAAGCATTAAGAGTAATTAATCTTGCTTTAGATATAGATAAAAATAATTCTATCTTATATTATTATCAAGGTTTAACATATATAGCTATGAATAATTATGCAATGGCTACTGCTCCATTATACAAGGCTATTGAACTAGATAATAAAAATGTAATTGCATATTTTTACTTGGCTTTAAGCTTAGATAATTTATCAGAACCACAAAATGCTCTTGAATATTATCAAAAGTTTGTAAAATTATTACCGGCTGATAATTATGCGGAGAGTGAAAAGTTAAATTATGCAAAAACTCGTATACAAAAGCTAACTAAATAGCAAAAATATTCTTCACAATATTTGCTATACATGTACTAGTTTGTTATCATATTAGAATGGATATCTTTAAAACATTTGAAATCTTTTTGGCTGCGCCAATTAGCATAATTCAAAAGCGTAATATAAAAATTATGCATGTTGAAACGAATATTTTTGCGCAAAAATTGCCTGTTGATATTAGTTTTGATGATGATATTCAATTAACTGTATATAATAATCCAAAGGTATATAAGTTATTATCTAGTGTAATTCATAAAAAAAGATTAAAAGATGAGAATAACAAAAGCAAAGTTTCTAACAAGCGCGCCTTCAATTAAAGAGTGTCCAGAGTTAAATATGCCTGAGTTCGCTTTGATTGGGCGTTCTAATGTTGGGAAATCTTCTTTTATTAATGGTTTAGTTAATATAAATGGACTTGCAAAAACAAGTAATACTCCTGGTAAAACAAGATTGATAAACTTGTTTAGTATTAATGATACTTTTGTTTTGGCTGATTTACCAGGTTATGGGTATGCGAAAGTTTCAGGCAAAATGCAAAATGATTGGCAAAAAAATCTTGAAAAATATTTGCTTGAAAGAGATTCTATTGTTAGTTTAATTCAATTAATTGATTCAAGACATCCAATACAAGAAAATGATAAACAAATGGCTCAATGGATTAAATACAATAATTTGCCTTGTTTTGTTATTGCAACTAAAGTTGATCAGATTTCTAAATCTCAAATAAAACCTACTTGTTTGAAATTTGAGAAAGAATTAGGTTTGCCTGTTTTTCCGTTTTGTAAATCAATAAATTATTATAATAAAGATATTATTGCTAAAATAGCAGAAATAATTGAATCTACTTAGTTCTAGTGTTTTCAAGGAATAGAGTTATACAATCACTTAAATTTTTTGGAGTTGATAATTTTTTTGCAACTTGTTTTTGTGGTATTTCAATTGTTCTTTTTTTTGTTTGAGCTGGTTCTTTTATTTTTTTGTTTTCTTCTTGTATATCAAATGTTTCTTCATTCTTTTTTCTATTTATATTGTTTTTTTGAACATAAAATTTGTTTAATAATATAACAAAAACGATTGCACTAATTAGACAAATTGATATTAAGCTAATTGGTAAAGAATCTAAGCTAAAAGTATCAGTCGTTTGAGTAGGAACGGTTGTTCCTACATCAAACGCTGGTATATTAATATTTGTAATTTCGTTATTATTCATTTACTTTTGTATCTTTTGATTCTTTTTTAGTTGTTTTCTTTTGAGCACGCGGTTTTCTAGCTGTTTTTTTTGTTTCTTTTTTCTCTTCTTCTACAGCTTTAGCTTGTGCTTCTTTTTTAGCTTCTTTAGTCTCTTTTTTTATTTCTTCCTTTTTAGTATTTTTTTGTTTTTTATCAGCTTTTTTCTTCGCTGTTTTACCTTTCTCTACTATTTCGGTTGAATTTTGTTTTTCTTCTTGTTTTTCAACTTCAACAACTTTTACTTGTTCTTCAACTACATTTACTGGAGTTTCTATTTGTTGTTTTATTTCTTCTTCAGTAATTTGTACTTTTTCAACATCAGCATGTTTGTTGTGGTTTTTATTTTGGTGATTTTTATTTTGCTGATGGTTGTTTTGTTGTTGAGGTTGTTTTTGTTCGTTTTCATTTAGTGGATTATTGTTTGGATTATTGAAAACTTTATTTTGTTTATAGTTTGGAGTTTTATTTTTTATTTGCTGTGCAGGAATTTTTAATTTTGCTGCTTTTGCTTTTATCTCACCTTCAACCACTGGAGCAGAGAATGTTAAATCATCCGCAATATAACCTGTACCTTGGCAGTGAGGGCATTTTTTGCTGAATAATTCAGATAAACTTTGACCTTGTCTGTGTCTTGTTAATTCAACTAAGCCTAAATCTGATAATTGACCAACTTGTGGTTTTGCTTTATCTTTCTCTAGTGCTAGTTCAAGTTCTTCCATAATTGCAAGTTTATCTCTTCTATTGTTCATATCAATAAAATCGACAATTACCATACCACCGATATTACGCAATCTTAGTTGTCTTGCAATTTCATGTACTGCTTCAAGATTTGTTTTTACAATTGTTTCATCTTGAGTATTTGAACTTACAAACTTACCGCTGTTAACATCAATTACAGTTAGCGCTTCTGTTGTTTGGATAAATAAGTAACCACCGCTTGGAAGGTTTACTTTTGTTTGAAGTGCTTGTTTTATTTCTTTTACAACACCAGCGGCAGCTAGAAGAGTTTCTGAACCTTTATATGCGTTAACTTCAATATTTTTATTCATATTCCAATTTTGAAGAATTTGTTGAGTTCTATGAACGCCATATGAAGTATCCAAAATGATTTCATCTACATCTTCACTACAAGCTTCTCTCATAACTCTATATAGTAAATCTTGATCTCTATATAATAAGCTTGGAGCTGGTCTTGTTTCTGCTGCAGTTACAATAGTATTCCATTTTTCTAATAGAATTTCTAAATCTTCTTGGATATCAGCGTCTGATTGACCTTCTGCTTCTGTTCTTACAATTACACCTAAGCCAACTGGTTTTAATAAACTGATAATTGATTTTAGTCTAGCTCTTTCTTTATTAGAAACAATTTTTCTTGAAACATTAATGCCTGTTTCGTGTGGCATTAATACTAAAAATCTACCTGGAAGGCTTAATAGAGTTGAAACTCTAGGTCCTTTGTGTCCAACAGGTTCTTTTACTACTTGAACTATAATTTTTTGTTTTGGTGAAAGTTTTTCTTTTAAAGTACCTTTACCAATTGCATCGTTTGCGTGTAAGAAACCCATTTTGTCATAACCTACATTAACGAATGCTGCGTCAATACTTGGTAAAATGTTATCAACTGTTGCAAGATAAACATCATTTAAAAGCACATCGCCTTTGTGAACATAAAATTCACTAATTTTTCCGTCTTCGATTACTGCGGCTATGTTATCTCTTTCTGCTACAACTATCGCTTTTGACATCTTTTTTCCTTTTCTAATTTAAATCCTTAAAGCTCGTTCATATCTTTATCGTAGAAAGCTGTTCTTTTTATTTTAAAAATCACATCATTGTTGTAAAGCTTAATTACATCATCAGGTTTTACAGAAGGAATTTCTTCTGACTGCCCAACTTTTAAAATCATAGTGATTTTATTGTCAGTTACATCAACAGCTTTGATTGACGATTTTATATTTACAAGTTTTTTTATACCTTTTTTATTTATCTTCTCTATAAATATTTCATTACTTGAAGATATTCTATCTTTAATATACAACAAATCTTCAAATTTTAAAATACCTTGTTCAAGTGGTTCAAAAGTAAAACTTGCCCATTGTGCAATAATATCAATGGCTCCATCTTGTCTTGTTATTTGTTTTGCATCTAATACTTTTATATTACTTGGTAAAACATTATTTAATCTTTTTATTAATTCTAATGGTGAAATGTTTTCAATTAATTCAATATCTATTAGTTCGCATTCACTTTCTACGAAAAGTGGAAGTGCAATACCTAATGAAAAACGCGGTGTTGGGTTGAAACCTTGTGAAAAGTATAATTTTAAACCAGAACGGAATAACATTTTTATTATAGTATTTTGCCAATCCAAGTGCGAAATATATTTCATTTCGTCTTTTTTAGTTATTTTAATTCTATATGTATAGAACCGTGTTTGATTTGTTGTTGTTTCTTCTTCTATTTTTGTTTCTGAAATATATTTGTTATCAATTACTTTATGTGTTTTTAGGTTTTTGCATACTCCACATTGTACACAGTTAAATTCGCAAGGTGTAATGTTTTTAAATGCCATTGCATTGTTATATTGCTCTATTAACCAATTTTTATCCAAACCAATATCTATTACATCCCAAGGCAAATCTTCATTTAAATCGTATTTTCGTTGGGCTTCTTTATTAATATCTATTCCACATTCAAGTGCTGTATCTTCCCAAAGTTGTTTATCTATATTTTCATCCCAAGTTGATAAATAAACCCCTTTTTTATGTAGCGCATATAAAAAGTCATTATAGCGTTCATCAGCTCTTGTCATTGCGCATTCTAGTTTTGATGTAAAGCTAGAATGATAATTGATTTTAATCCCTTTTATTGGTTTTACTTTATCAAGTAAATATTTAATTCTTTCGCGTATTTCTTCTTGTGAAAATTGTGCGCACCATTGAAATGGTGTGAACGGTTTTGGTACAAATATTGATACTGTACAAGTTAAATTAAGTGCATCTCTTAATTCAAGTTCTTTTCTCATTAATTTAGAGCGATATTTGATTTTGCTAAATAACTCAACCATTTCATCAAGGTCTTCATAAGCTTCTGTTGGAAGTCCAATCATAAAATATAATTTTACGTTGCTTGTGCCATTTTTATAGCAGTTTAAAATGGTATCGATTATTTGTTCTTCAGTTAGATTTTTATTGATAACATTTCTGAGTCTTTGGCTACCAGCTTCAGGTGCTAAAGTTACAGTTGTTGAGCGTACTCCACGAACCAATTGTGCTAATTTTTGACTGTATCTATCTATTCTTTGGCTTGGGAGTGATACAGATACTTTTTTCTTGTTCATTTCGCAAGAAAGTTCTTCAATTACACTTTCGATATTTGTGTAGTCATTTGATGATAAAGATAATAATGAATATTCATCATAGCCGGTTTTACATATAGAATCTTTTACCATTGAAATAACGTCTTGAGCTTTTCTTTCTCTTATTGGCAAATTTACGTGTCCAGCTTGGCAAAAACGACACATTCTTCCACAACCTCTACGGATTTCTATAATTGTTCTATCGTGTACGCTTGAAGAATAAGGCACTGGTGCTAGTGGTGCTTTATTATTTTTAGAAATATCATAAACTCTTTTTTTTGTTTTATTTTTTAGTTCAGAAGAATAGATGCCTTCGATTTTTGCCAATTCTAAAATTATTTCATTTCTTTTTAAACTTTTTTCTTTAAGTTCAGAATATTTTTCAAGTACATCTATAATTAGTTCTTCACCATCACCAACCATAAATAAATCAATAAAATTTTCTAATGGTTTTGGATTAAATGCTCCAGGTCCGCCAGCCATTATTATTGGTGAATTTTCATCTCTATCTTTTCTTAAAACCTCAATATTTGACATTTTTAGCATTTCTAAAAGTGTTGGATATGCTAATTCATATTGAAGTGAAAACCCAATAATATCAAAATCTTTCGCATTTTTTTTGCTTTCTAAACCATATAAAGAATCTAAGGTTTCTTTATAATCAAAATCAGGCGCATAAATTCTATCAGCCATAAAACGTTCGTCAGAATTTATTATGTCATATAAAATTTTTTGTCCTAAATTGCTAATGGCAATTTCGTATTTATCTGGAAAAGCTAAAGCTATTTTAACTTTTGCAGTGTTAAAATCTTTGTTGTAGCTTAAATATTCCCCGCCGATATATTGATAAGGTTTTTTTACATTATATAAATTTTTGATATTCATTTATGCTAAATCTTCCGGTATGTATCGTTCTATATCAATGATTTTACCGAATGCGTCAGTTGATCTGAATTCATTTAAAAATGTTAATAGGTAGTCAAATGGAACTTTATATTTGTATAAAGCAACTCCAAGACCTGTATTTCTCATAATAGTAACTATATAGAAGCATTTTTGCGCATATTCACGCAAAGATTCTTCCTTAAAAGAATTTCCATTATCGTCTTTGGTTAATTTAACGTATTGAAATTCTTTTAGAAAACTTTTTGGTTGATTTTCATCAATGTTAATTGATTTTTTAGTAAAATCAATTACTTTATCATTCGTATCATCGCTCATATTTATATTGAAACTAATTTTATAAAAATGGGCAACAAATTAACAAATAATTTTACGGATTTTTAAGCTTTTTTATATGCTAAATCAGGTTTTCTTGCAGCTAAAGTTTCATCAACTTTTCTAACAGGAGTTGTTAGTGGATGAGATAAAACTTCTTCTGGATTTTCCTTGATTTCTTGTGCGATTTTAATCATTGTATCAACAAAATCGTCAAGTCTTTCTTTCGTTTCAGATTCTGTTGGCTCAATCATAATTGCTTCATGCACAATCAAAGGGAAATAAACTGTAGGTGGGTGGAAGTTTCCATCCATTAATCTTTTTGCAATGCCTAAAGTATTAACGCCTTGTTCTTTTTGCCAATCACCAGATAATACAAATTCATGCATACATTTCCTATCGTGAGGTAATAGATAATGTTTTTTTAATTTGTTCATCATATAGTTTGCATTTAATACAGCATTCGCACTTGCATCTTTTAAGTTTTTACCCATTAAAAGAATGTATGCGTACGCTTTTATTAATACTGAAAAATTGCCATAAAATGCTTTCATTTTACCAATTGAATGTTTTACATTATAGTTTCTAGAATATTTTTCACCATTAAATTCAATTGTTGGAACTGGTAAAAAGTCTTTTAATTTTTCAACAACACCAACAGGTCCTGCTCCTGGGCCACCACCACCGTGTGGAGTTGAGAAGGTTTTGTGTAGGTTTAAGTGAACAATATCAAATCCCATAAGTTTTGGGTTTGTATAGCCCATAATAGCGTTCATATTCGCGCCATCATAGTATAATAAACCGCCAGCCTCGTGAACAAGTTTAGAAATTTCTAAAATGTCTTCTTCAAATAGTCCAAGCGTGTTTGGGTTTGTTAACATAATAGCTGCTGTATTATTATCTAAAACTGCTTTTAGTGCTTCTAAATCAACCAAACCTTTTTCATTTGATTTTATTTCTACAGTGTTGAACCCACACATTGCTGCACTTGCTGGGTTTGTTCCGTGTGCAGAGTCAGGAATAATTACATTTTTTCTGTTTTCGCCAGTTGTTTCAAAGTATTTTTTTACAATCATCATTCCGCAAAGTTCACCGTGAGCACCTGCTGCAGGTTGTAGTGTCATTGCGTCCATTCCTGTAACTGTTTTTAGTGCTTCTTGAAGGTTGTACATTAATTTTAAAGAACCTTGTGAATCTTCATCATCTTGTAGAGGGTGAAGTTCTGTGAAACCTTCTAAAGTTGCTAATAATTCGTTTACTTTTGGATTGTATTTCATTGTGCAAGAACCAAGAGGATAAAACCCTTTTTCTATGCAGAAGTTTTTATCAGAAAGTTCTTTGTAATGTCTCATTACTTCTAGCTCAGTTAATTCGGGTAATATTGTTTCTTTATTTTGATTTAAAAATTTTGAGTTTATAAAACTAAAATCAACAGTTTCATCTGTAATTTTTACGCCTTGAGTATTTTCAACAGATTTTTCAAAAATTAATTTTGTCATCATATCCCCTTGTTTTATTACATTCCTTTTGCTTTTTCACAAGCCATTCTTGCGCGTTGTGTTATTTCTTCATAAGAAGCATTTTTATATAAGGCTCTACCTATTCCAACTGCCTTCGCACCTGCTTTTAAGTATGCTTGTATGTCATCAATTTTTATACTTCCTGATGCAATTACATTTAAGAAATTCATTGGTCTTAAAATATCTTCTATGTATTCAGCACCGCCCATTGGATTTGCAGGTGAAATTTTAATTAATTGAGTTCTTGCTTTCCAAGCAGCATATGCCTCGTTTGGAGTTGTTGCTGTCATAATTAATGGAACTCCATTTGTTTGGCAAATTCTAACTAAATTCATTTGAAACACTGGTGAAACAATAACATCAGCACCTGCCTTAATTGCGATTTGTGCTTGTCTTTGTGTAATTATTCCACCTGCCATAATTAATGGTCTATTTTCTTGTTTTGTTATTTTTTCAAGTACTTTAACCATTTCTGGAGAATCAATTATTATTTCAACTATATTTATTCCACCACAGCTAAGAGCGTTAATAACTTCTTCTGTTGCTTCTGAATATTGATTTCTTAAAACTGCAAATATTTTTTCTTCTTCAATTTTTCTTATAGGGTTCATTATTATTTCTTTCTTAATTTCATAAAATTAGAGAAAAATGCATTTTCAATTTTTTCAGATTTATCTATTGTTATTATTTTCTCTAAATCATCTTTGAATGAAGCTAAATCTTCATATTTTCTTAAAATACCATCAATTGCAATTGAAATATCGCCTGTTTCTTCTGATACGATAATACAAGCAGAATCAGAAATTTCACTTGCACCAATTGCAGCTCTGTGTCTTGTTCCATATCTCCAGCTCAATTTTGGGTCTTCAGTAAGTGGTAGAAGAACACCAGCTGCTAATATTTTATCTCCATAAACAACCATAGCTCCATCGTGAAGTGGTGTATTTGGGAAAAATATAGTTAATATTAATTCTGTTGAAATATCAGCGTTAATTGTTGTGCCAACTTCGTTATATAAAGATTTGTCCTCTGTTTTTTGTATAACGATTAGGGCGCCTCTTTTTACTCTGCTACAATATTTAATCGCTTCTGTTATTTCTTTTATTACATTTGTCTTTTGTTCTTTGTTGTTGTTTTTAAAATTGAAAAAGTTTGCACTTACAAAGTTTTTTTGACCAAGATGAACAAGTAATTTTCTCAATTCTGGTTGGAAAACAATCACCATTGAAAGTAAAATACCTGTTAATAAATATTGTGCAATTTGTCCTAAAATTTGGAATTGTAATGAAATAAGAACTGCACTGAATACCCACGCAGAAATAATGAATAATAAAATCCCGCGAACTAATTTTTCAGCTTGAGTATTTTTTATAAATTTCATATAAATATAACCAAGAATAAATATTACAATTAAAACTTGGATTATATCTTTAAAGGTAAAATTGGCAGCACCTTGCATCAGCTCGGCTGTTCCTAAAAAATTATTATAAATGTCTAATAATGTATCTAACATTAAAAACCTAATTTAGTCTGCCTGGTATTACATCTAACTCGCATAATTGTTCATATGTTTGTCTATTAATTATAATATCAGATTTTCCATTATTTACAAGTATTGCAGCAGATTTTAATGCTCTATTATAGTTGCTAGACATTGAATATCCATATGCACCTGTATTGTAGAAACAAATAACATCGCCTTCTTCAATTATTGGAAGTGTTATATCTTTTGCTAAAATATCACCTGATTCACAGTGTTTTCCTGCAATTGTAACTGTTTCTTTTTCTGTTTCATTTGGTTTATTTGCTATTTCTACAGTATATTCTGCTTGGTATAAGCTTGGTCTTGCATTATCAGACATACCACCATCTACAGCTTGATATCTTCTTCCATTTGGAACTTGTTTTGAACTTCCTGCTGTGTAAATTGTTACGCCTGCTGTACCAACAATGCTTCTTCCTGGTTCAATAAATACAGATGGACATTCAATTCCATATTTTTTAGAATTGATTTCGATTGATTCTGTTATTGTTTGTGCAATATCATATATTGAAATTGGTTCATCTTTTTCGGTGTATTTAATGCCTAAGCCACCACCAAGATTTATTTCTGTTAGTGTCAAATTGTGTGTATCTTTTATTCTTTTTATTTCTCTGAACATAACTTCAACTTCATCAAAATAAACTTTTTTCTCAAAAATTTGAGAGCCAATATGTGCGTGAAGTCCAACTAGTTCTAAATTAGTGTATTCATCTTTTATTAGTGTGATTGCTTCATCAAGTTGGGTTAAATCAAATCCGAATTTAGAATCCAAATGACCTGTTTGAATATATTCGTGTGTGTGACATTCAATTCCAGGAGTTATTCTTAACAATATTCTAACTGTTTTATTATTTGATTTTGCAATGCTATTTAATAATGCTAGTTCAAAGAAATTATCAACAGAAATTGTTCCAACACCATATTCAATTGCCATAGAAAGTTCTTCATATGTTTTGTTGTTGCCATTAAACATTGTTTTAGACATATCAAAATTAGCTGATTTTGCTGTGTATAGTTCACCACCAGAACATAAATCTAATCCAAAACCTTCTTGTTCCATAATTTTGCAAATAGCTTTTGTCATAAACGCTTTTGATGCAAACATCATTTTCATATTAGGATAGTTTTTAAATGCATCTTTGTAGCTTTTTGTTATAGAACGAATAGTTTCTTCATCAAAAATGTATAAAGGAGTTCCATATTGATTTGCTAAGTCGATAAGGTCGCAACCGCCTATTTCTATATTTCCTTTTTCATTAATTTTTGTTGTTATTGGTTTAATGTTTTGGTTCGCGGTTTTCATGTTATCTCCTTTTCGTCTATGAAATTATATTATCATAAAGATAATTTCTCTTGATTATTCATTAAAATGTATTAATATTTAAGTATGAAGAAGATTTTGTATTTGTTAATTATTTCTATTTTGTTATCAATGCCAACATTTGCAAATGCTGAGTATGATACTTTGTATGAAAATGCACAACCTTTTGAATCGTCTTTGTATAATGGTATAGATCCATTTCAAGATGAAGATAATATTAGATATTCTTGGTCTCCATATCCTTTATTTAGAACATCAGCAGATATGTTTTTTAAAGATTTTAGAATTAAACCTGGATATTATTTATTAACTCCTCGTAATTTAAAAGGTAAAGATTATGTGTTCTTTAAACAAAATGGAAAAGTTGTCTTTATTATTCCAGTTGCAAAAAAAGAACGCACACCTATTAATTTTTATGAGGCAAATATTCCTCAAATGAAATTAACAAAATGGCAAAAATTTACAACTGGTGTACAGAAAAAATTTAATAATTTTGCGAAGGATTCTGGTAGAATTTCTCCACCAAAAAGTCTTATTAAAGTTGATGTAGAAATTAAATATATCATTATGAATTTTTATTATGGTGAAGATAAATATATTCTACTTTTTAAAAGAAGTCCTTACTAATCTTTTTTTAGTTATTAAATAACCACATTTAGAACACGCTAAAATTTCGCCAGTAGAATCAATTGGCATAAAATTATGTTTGCAAGTAATAACATCTTTTGGTTTTCCTTTGTCTTCGTATTTTGGAACATAGATGTTTTTTTCTTTTTTTAATAGATTTGCACAAATTTTAAATAATTTTTCGATTATATACATTTTTCAACCACTATTGATATACATAATAATAATGTAAATATAGAAAGCAACTTTTCTATTATTAAAAATTTATCTACAAATTTAATTTCTTTGTTTTTTAAATCTTTACAAGCTTTTATTGCGAATGGAATAGTTACATATGTCATTAAGTATATTATACTTAATTCTTTTAAAATTACCCAAAATCCTATATTAACATATGCAAGTGAAATTATTATGCTTAATAACTTGTGTGCATTTTCTTCATTTCCACATAATCTGCATAATGTTATTTTATTATTTTTTTCATCTAGTTTGAAATCCATTAACATATGATTGTGTAAAACAGCCACTATAAAAAATCCTGTAGAAGCCGACAAAATAAGGATTTTAGACGAAAAAGAATTTTTCATTACAAGATAAACACCAGAGTATAATAATGGTGAAAAAATTATTGCTACAATTATTTCTCCTAACCCTAAACCGCCTAAAATTGGGTAAAGAAGGCATAATATTGCAGTTGGAATTATTATGTATAATAATTTGAGTCCGATTACACTTAAAAAATAAATTCCAATTAATAAAACAATAAAAAATAATATAAAAGCTATTAAGTAATATTGTCTTAAAGATAAGGTTCCATTGAAGATATACTTGCATTTTACACTTTGAAAATTAAATTCTTTTTGTTCTCCATTTTTAATTAAATTTTTTGCTCTTGTGTAATCTATACAATCATCAAATATATTTGTTGCCATGTGTAAAAGTATAATTCCAAATAAGGCTATGAGCCCAGAAAATAAGCTTCCTTGACTAATTAATGCATATAAAAAAGGAACCAACCAAGACATTAATGACATTAACAGAGAATATCCTCTGCAAGCATCAAAAATAATTGCTAACTTTTTAATAAACAACCCCATTAACGAAAAAATCTCACCCAATATACTATAAGCATACATCAAAAAAAATAATTTTTTGTAAAAAAATGTTACAAAAATGAGCCCAAAAATATTGAAACTGATTAATCTTTAAAAAAACAAACGAAAAAATTTTTTAAAAATATCTTCAAAAGTATTTCATTCTTTGAAAAAACATGATATAGTAAAAGAACGAACGAAGATAAAGTGTAAAAAATACATTTTATAAAAAATATAAAAAATATTTTAATTTTTGTTTACAATGTTCTCAAAAAAAGGCAATAAATTTAAAAATAATTTTTTTATATAGAAGTGATGGTAAGTAAGTAAAAATTTTTGTCGGAGGAAGAATGACAATAAGTGTGAATTCTCGAAAAAAACAAGCGAAAAAATCTTTTGATGAATTATTAAACGATTTAAGAACAAGCAATTCAGAAAAAGTTAGATATAATGCTGCAAGAGTTTTAGGTGAAATGGGCGATGCTAACGCTGTTGAACCATTAATTGATGTATTAAAAAATGACAGAAATGGTTCTGTTCGCTTATATGCTGCAAGAGCACTTGGCGAATTAGGCGAAGTTTCTGCAACTATTCCTTTAATCGAATCTTTACGCGAAGATAGAAACGTAGACGTTCGTGTTCGTGCTGCAAGAGCTTTAGGTCGTTTAGGCGGTCGTGAAGTTGTTGAGCCATTAGTTGAAGCATTAAATGATGAAAATCCACAAGTTTGTATTACTGCAACAGATGCTTTAATAGAAATTGGTGATGTTGCTACAGATTCTTTAATCGAATCTTTATCTAGCGAAAAAGTTAATGTAAGATGTGATGCAACAAGAGCATTAGGCGAAATTGGTAATCCAAAAGCAGTTGATCATATTATTACCATGTTAAAAGATGAATGGGTAAACGTTAGAATTTACGCTGTTACTTCTTTAGGTAAATTAAATGATACAAAAGCTGTTCCTTCTTTAATCGAAGTTATGCAAAACGAAAAAGAAAATGATTTAGTAAGAGCTGGTGCAGCTGCTGCATTAGGTGTTCTTCGTGACCAAAGAGCATTGCTTCCTTTAAGAGAATTAATTGTTAAAGCTGAAGAATTAGGTGAATTAGAAGATACTGCTTTAAAATCATTTAAGAAAATTATGGCTGCTAATTGGAAACCAGTTAATGAAGCTCAAGCTAAAAAAGTTAATGCTTAATTAGAATTAATAACAATGAAAAAAGAAGCTTTTAAAAGCTTCTTTTTTTATGTTAATTTTTTGACAATGAGCCTTGTTTTATTTACCATATATAGTGTAGATAGGGATTTATAATATGAAAATTAAAGCACAAAACCTTGTTAAAATTTATAATGATAGAGTTGTTGTTAATGATATTTCTATTGAAGTTAATAAAGGTGAAGTTGTTGGTTTGTTAGGTCCAAATGGTGCTGGTAAAACAACTACTTTTTATATGGTTGTTGGTTTAGTAAGACCAAATTCTGGTAAGATTTTTATTGATGATATTGATTTGACTGAAATGACTATGGATATGCGTGCAAGACACGGTATTGGTTATTTGCCTCAAGAAACTTCTATATTCAGAAAGTTGACAGTTGAAGAAAATATTAAATTAGTTCTTGAGCTTAATGACAAGCTTACAGTTAATGAAAAAAAGAAAAAGTTAGAAGAATTACTTGATGAGTTTAGAATTAGAAAATTAAGAGATACTTCTGCTATTTCATTATCTGGTGGGGAAAGACGCCGTGTTGAAATTGCTAGAGCTTTAGCTGCTAGTCCTGAGTTTATTCTTTTAGATGAACCATTTGCAGGTATTGACCCAATTGCAATTGGTGAAATTAAAGATAACATTAAAATTTTATCAGATAGAGGTCTTGGTGTTTTAATTACTGATCACAATCCAAAGGCTACTTTATCTATTACTGATAGAGCTTATGTAATTTTTGATGGAAAAATTCAACATCAAGGTTCTAGGGATGAAATTGCTAATGATGAAATTGTTAAACAATTTTATTTAGGAAAGGATTTTACTCTGTAATGAAGTTAAAGTTGCTAGATAAATATGTTTTAAGCCAAGTTTTTCTTGCTTCTTTTGCTTGTATTTTTATATTTATGATTGTATGGATAATGCCTGAATTGTTGTTAAAAACGGTTCAAAGGACAATTAATGGTACTTATTCAATAGAAATGGCTGCTTCTATATTAATTTATGAAATGCCTAAAGTGTTAAATATCGCTTTACCTGTTGGTATTTTACTTGGAACTATTCTTACATTTGATAAATTAAGCAAAGATTCTGAAATCACAATTTTTAGAAGTTGTGGTATTCCTTTCCATAGGATTATTGCTCCAGTTGTGTTGTTAAGTATTTTTGTTATGGGCTTAACGTTTGTTGTTGGTTCAAAATTTTTACCATATTCTGCAAATAAATTAAAAGATATAAAAGGTGAATCAAGGTCATCTCAATTTGTTTTTCCAGTTAAGAATGAAGATGATTCTATGGATAAAATATTAATTGTTTCTAATTTTGATGAAAATAATATTAGAAATGTTATTGTTTTGAATTTTTATGATAGCCATACAACGGGTTCTAGTTTATTATCTAGTATATTTGTTTCTGATTTCGTTAAATATGATTATAAATCTTGGACAATTAATAATGCAAAAAAATACTTAATTTCAGAAAGTGGTATTTTTAGTCAAATAGATGAAACTCGAAATTTGCCTATTTTAGAAGGTAGTAGTGCGCAAAATGCTTATAAGCTTATGCAGTATTCTATATATCGTGATAGAGAATTAACTAATTCTCAAATATCTGAGTATATTAAATTGTTAAAACAAGAACGAATGGATGATGAATATAGATTTATGTTAAATAAATATATTCAACGTTTTACGCATTCTTTTATGTGTGTGATTTTCGCAGTTTTAGGAGCAATCTTGGGATTTTCTAAGCCAAGAGAACAGAAGTTTATTGGTATGTTAATTGCGGTTTGTGTTATTTTCTTATACTATATTACAATTCCATTTTTTGATTTATTGGCAGAAAAGGCAATATTATCACCAATAGTTGCTTCTTTAATTGTACCTATTTCTGCTATTGTTTTAATATTCGTGCTTAAAAAATCAAAGGATTTATAATGATTAGATTTTTGTGTATTATTTTTTCTTTTTTGATTTTTCAGTCTATTTCTTATGCTAAAATAGGTGGTTGTCCATACAAAATTATTCAAGACCCTGATGATGTTTATGTTGTTGAAATTAATACAGCAAAAGCTAAAAATAAATTACAACCTTATTTTGTAAGTGAATTAGAAACGAATAATTCAGTTTATAAAAAATTAAATCCTAGATTAGTTGTAAACGCTGGTTTCTTTGACCCTAAAAATCAACAAACGGTTTCTTATGTTGTTATTGATGGTCAAGTTGTTCTAAATCCTGAAAATAATGAAAATTTAATGCAAAATGAAGCGTTGAAACCTTTTCTAGATAAAATTTTAAATAGAAGTGAGTTTAGAATTTTAGAAGATGCCGATGGTAAGCTATCTTATGATATAGCACCACATAATGAAGAAGTTCCAAAAGGTTTAACGATTAAACATTCTATTCAAGCAGGGCCTATGTTGTTTCCTGAATTGAGATTAGAAGAAGAATTTTTTATTTTAAAACATAATGGAGAGATTATTAGTGAATCTGCCTCATCTTTGCATAAATATGCAAGAACAGCTATTGGTATAAGAGATGGTAATGTTTATTTATTTATAGTTACAAAAGAATCGCCTATGACACTTGAAGAAGTTGCTGATTTGTCTCGTAAGTGGGGAATGGAAAAAGCTATGGCTTTTGATGGCGGTGGTTCAACTTCTTTTGATTCTCAAGAACTCCATATCTTTTCAGATAAGGATGATACTGCAAGAAAATTAAAATCGTTTTTAATTCTTAAGTAAGTAATCAGTTATTGCGATTAAGCCTAATTTGTAACTATTTGTGCCAAAACCTGTAATTTGTCCTATGCAAGCTGGTGCAGTTAGTGAAACTTTTCTAAAATCTTCTCTTGTATGTATATTGGAAAGATGAATTTCAACTGTTGGAATATTTACAGCAAGAAGAGCATCCCTAATGGCTACGCTTGTATGTGTATATGCTGCTGGGTTTAAAATTATTCCGTCAAAATTACCTTTTGCTTCTTGTATTTTGTTTACAAGTTCACCTTCTATGTTTGATTGATAGAAGTCTATTTCAACATTGATTTTTGAGGCTTCATTTTTAATAAAGTTTTCAATATCAGCTAGGGTTTGAGTTCCATATTTATCTGGTTCTCTAGTCCCTAATAAATTCAAGTTTGGTCCATTTAAAACTAATATTTTCATAAAGTCCTCACTAATTCTCGTGTTTTAATTCTTATTTTTTCATCTTCTTCTAGAATTTGTTCTATTGTAGCATTTTCAATTGAAATATATTCATCAAATATTTTTTTTGTTACTTCGTAAATTTGTAAAAATTTAATTTTCTTTTCTAAAAAGGCAAAAACAGCTTCTTCGTTTGCAGCATTCATACAAACTGGGTAAGTTCCACCTTTTTTACCAGCTTCTATTGCTAAAGCTAATGAAGGGAATTTTATCATATCAGGTTCATAAAATTCAAATTTAGCTGCTTTTATAAAATCAAAACTTTCTGTTTCAATTCCTTCTGTTCTTTCTGGATATGTTAATGCGTATTGAATTGGGATGTGCATACTTGGGTTTCCAATTTGTGCAATAATGCTTCCATCCTTGTATTCTACTGCACTATGAATATAGCTTTGTGGGTGAACAATTACTTTAATTTCATCATAATCAAAATTAAACAAGTGATGTGCTTCTATAACTTCTAAACCCTTATTCATAAGTGTTGCACTATCAACAGTTATTTTTTTGCCCATTTTCCAGCGTGGGTGTGCAAGTGCTTCATCTAAGTTTGCATTTTCCATTTCTTCTTTTGTTGCATTTCTAAATGGACCACCTGATGAAGTTATAACAAGATGTTTAACTTCGTTTCTATTATTCATACATTGAAAAATAGCGCTATGTTCACTATCCACAGGTAAAATTTGAACATTGTTTTCTTTTGCTAATTTCATAACTATATCGCCAGCCATAACAAGAGTTTCTTTGTTCGCTAATGCGATATCTTTTTTATTTTTAATTGCCTGTATAGTTGGTTTAAGACCGATTTTGCCTGAAACCGCAACTAAAATCATTTCTATTTCTTTTATATTTGCAATTTCTAAAAGTCCTTCGTCTCCATATACAAATTGGGTGTTAGGAAATGCTTTTTTTAGTTCGTTTGTTGCTTCTAAATCTTTTACACAAACTACTTTTGGTGAATATTTTTTAATTTGTTCAGAAATTAATTTTATATTATTACCAGCTGACAACGCGATTATATTAAATTTATTTGGCAATAAATCAATTACTTCAAGCGCTTGTGTGCCTATTGAACCAGTTGAACCAAGTATAGCTATATTCTTTTTATGCTCTACCATATATGTCCTCTAATCGTTCAATATCGTTTTCATCTAGAATATCACCTTGTTGAATTTCCAATACTTTTAGTGGTTCTTTATCTAAATTTTGAAGTGAGTGAATTTCTTCAATACCGATATCAATACTTGTGCCAGCTTCTAGTCGATATGTTTCTTCACCTTTTACAACTGTTGCAATACCTTCTAAAATAATCCAATGTTCGCTTCTGTGGTGATGTAGTTGAATGCTTAGTTTTGCATTAGGATTAACTACAATGCATTTTGTTAAAAAGCCAATGCCTTCTTCTAAAACTGTGTAATATCCCCAAGGGCGATATACTGTTTTATGAATTTCTTTTGCAGGTGCATTTTTGCCATTTAATTTTTTATAGATATTTTTGATACTGTCAGTTTTATCTTTATCACAAACCAAAATCGCATCTTCTGTTTCAACGACTATAGTGTTCTCTAAACCAAGAGTAGCAACTGTTTTTGATGTTGAGTAAACCATAGAATTTTTAGAATCTATATCTATAGTTTTGCCTGTAAAATAGTTACCGTTTTCATCTTTTTTAGAAAGTTCATAAATTGCATCCCAAGATCCAATATCTTTCCATTGAGTTTCAAATGGCAAGGTTACTAATTTTTTTGAGTTTTCCATTATTGCGTAATCTACTGAGATGTCTTCTAGATTTTCATAAGCACTAAGTTGAATTGATGGTGTTGAATTTTCTAGTTTTCCATTTTTTATTGTTTTGTATATGTTTGGTGCAAATCTTTTTAATTCATCTAAATATGTGTCTGCTCTAAACATATAAATACCTGTGTTTGTGTAAAAAGTTCCTTTTAAAACTTTTATGTCATCTTTTTTAGATGGTTTTTCGATAAATTTTATAACTTTTGAAGCGCTAGGTTCTATTTCTGTAACTTTTGGATTTTTTCTTGCTTTAAAATATCCAAAATTTTTGTCTATATTATTTGTTTTTTGTCCGAAAGCTACGATATAACCTTCATTCGCTAATTTGATACCTTTTTCAATGATTTCAGAAAATTCTTCTCTATTGGGAATAATATGATCTGATGGTATAGCTAAAATAATTGGTGAATTATTTGTTATCATAATTTTTTCTTGAATATATTTTATTGTTAAAGCAATAGCTGGAGCTGTATTTTTGCATAAAGGTTCAGTTATTACTTTATATTCATTTTGGCGAGAGAATTTTTCTTGAATAACTTTTAATTGTTCTTTTATTGCAGATGATTGTTTCATATTTGTGCAAGTAATAATATTTTTATCATCAATAACTGATGCTACGCGCAAAAATGTTTGTTGGAATAGTGTATATTCATCATCTAATTTAAAAATTTGTTTTGGATAGGCTTCTCTAGATTGAGGCCATAATCTACTACCTGAACCACCTGCTAAAATTACAGAAAATACTGTTGCCATAACGCTCCCTCGATAACAGTTTAATTATACAATAAATACTGTAAATATTGAAATTATTAACTTCAAATAGTACAATTTTCTTATGAAAAATTATAAATCAATAATTTCTATGATGTCTGGCACTTCAATTGATTCGATTGATGCTTGCTTGGTTCATATTTATGAAGATTTAACATTTAAGGTTATTGATTGTTATTCGTTAGATTATCCAACAGATGTTAGAAATAAACTTTTTGACTTGGCTAATAATAAAGGTGATGTTAAAGATGTTTGTTTTATGAATTTTGTAGTTGGTGAGTTGTTTGCAAAATGTGCTAAAGTTTTGATTGATAAACATTTAGATGTAGATTTTATTTCTTCTCATGGACAAACAATTTGTCATATTCCTCAAAATCAAACAATTAGTGACATAGAATCTAAATCAACACTTCAAATTGGTGATATT
Organism: Cyanobacteria bacterium SIG29; assembly: GCA_015152515.1. Lineage (GTDB taxonomy): Bacteria > Cyanobacteriota > Vampirovibrionia > Gastranaerophilales > Gastranaerophilaceae > Avigastranaerophilus. Next base: position 102,623 of record SUTV01000001.1, on the reverse strand, counting down.
TCTGTTATAGCTCAAAAAACTGGTGTTATGACTGTTGGTGATTTTAGAACAAAAGATGTTGCAGCAGGTGGTGATGGTGCTCCATTAGTTCCATTTGCAGATAAAATTTTATTTGGCTTAGATAAAAATAGATTAATTCAAAATATTGGTGGTATTTCTAATGTTACTGTTTTATCAAAAGATTGTGATATTTTTGCTTTTGATAATGGTGTTGGAAATATGTTAATTGATTATTATGTTAATAAATTTTATTCTCTGCCTTTTGATATTGATGGTGAAATAGCAAAAAGTGGAAATGTTGATATAGATTGGTTAAATTCTTTATTAGCTGAACCATATTATTCTAAAATTCCTCCTAAAACTACGGGTAGAGAGTTATTTAATAATGAATATGCTGAAAAAATGTTATTATCAGCTCCTGATAAAAAAGAAGATATTATAGCTACAATTACAGCTTTAACCGCTAGAGTAATAGCTGATTCTTATGAAAATTTTGTATTTGATAAAACAAGTATTGATGAAGTTGTTTTAGGCGGTGGCGGTGCTTATAATAAGACTTTAATTAGTTTTTTGAAACAATATTTGCCAAATATTCAAATAAAAACGCATACTGAATATGGTATTCCTGATAAATTAAAAGAAGCGATTGCTTTTGCATATTTGGGATATTACACAATAACAAAACAACCGAATAATATTCCAGAATGTACTGGTGCTAATTCTTCGGTTGTAATGGGTAAAATTGCTTATTAATTATCTACCAAGGATAATCGTCTTTCATTTGCCATCCGTCCATCATAATTAATGCTGCACAGAATAAGCCAACAGAATTTTTGTTGCAAGACCAAGTATTACCTTTTTTAAGTTGTTCTCTTGTTAATGTAATAGATTGTCCTTCATTATTTTCGGCAGAAAATGGTAGAACGCCTCTTTTTGAATCAATACAAAACATATATAAATCTCTGCCAATTTTATTTGGTTTTCTGTATCCATTAACATCAAACATATAGCATCTTCTATTTGGAGTATTAATAATTCCAGAAATTTCACCAATAAATACTTGGTTTCCTGAAGCTAGGTTTACCACTTGGCTATTTGTTTGCATAACATATAGTGATTTTTCTTCTCTGCCTGATAATTCATAATATTTTGTTAATTTTTTTACATTGCCAACTTTTTCTTGAGAAATTTGTATATATGGGAAAAGATATTTTTTGAAAAAATTGTAATGGTTTAATTCATAATCCCAAGTATCTGGGTAACCATATTTTATAGATGACATTGTAACTGCTTGAGCAAGTTCTGAATGAACTTTTCTAAGCTGAGTTATTGTTTGTTTTTGTATAGAGTTATTATGTATTGTTGGAACTGTAATTGCTGCAACAACGCCTATTATAACTAAAGTGATAAGTACTTCTGCAAGTGTGAAAGCTTTTTTAATGTTATTTTTCACTTTATTCCCCTTGTGTTTAACTTGTTTATAATAACATTTTTGTTTGTGGTTTGTAAAATATTTCAAAAAAAAGCCCCTATCTTGGGCTTTTTTAGTTATTGCATTATGTTGTCTAAACCATATATAAAATCATTTTTTTCGTAAACGTGTCTTGTTGCAAGTAATACCCCTGCCATATAGCAAGAACGTTCCATTGTGTCGTGTTTGATTTTGAAAATTTGACCAGACGCGCCAAAAATTACTTCTTGTGAAGCTATATAACCAGGCATTCTAACTGAATGTATGTGAATATTTGCATCTGCATTTCCGCCACGAGAACCTGCTATTAATTCCGTTTCAGGACAGTTGCCTGTTGCAAAGTTAGAGTTTGCTTGTGCCATTAATTGAGCTGTTTTAATAGCTGTGCCAGATGGGGCATCTTTCTTTTGATTGTGATGTAATTCTATAATTTCTGCATTATCAAAATATTTTGCAGCTTGTTTAGCAAACATCATCATTAATACTGCACCAGTTGAAAAGTTTGGTGCTATTAAACAACCTGTATTATTTTCTTTTGATAATTGTTTTAGTTTTTCAATTTGTTCTTCAGATAAACCAGTTGTGCCTATAACAGATTTGACTTTTTCTTGCATATAAAGGCAAACATGGTCAAAAATTCCTGCTGGTTGAGTAAAATCTATTACAACATCAGGTTTTTTTGTTTGAAGGGCAGATTTAAGGTCGGTTTCTATTTTAACACCATTTGCAACTTCTTCACCGGCGCAAACAATATCAACAGCCATAACTAATTCTGTATCATTAGCATTTAATACTGCTTTTACAACTTCTTTACCCATTTTACCAAGGGCACCAATAACACCTACTTTTATCATGTTTTATTCCTTTTTTTCTCTTGATTTAATAATACCATTAAAATGTATGATTGACCTTTTATATTAATTTTATTACTATTAAAGAAAAAGGAGAAGATAATGCCACAGCCATTTTCACAAGGACAAATGAAAAAAAGAACATCTGTTTTAGTATTTTTAAAAGGAACTACTGCTCCTTTAGTTCTTTATGTTGATAGTCCTATTGATGTTTATGAAGAATTGGCTCAAATTTTAAAGGTAAATTCTCCAACTCCAAGATTGATTGAAAAAAATACAAATGGTCCAGTTAGAAAAGTTTGTATTCAATCAACTTCTATTTGTGCTGTTGCTCTTCAAGACGAACAATATATGTGATTTATTTCATATCAATTAGTATTTTTGTAGTATTCTTCAATAGTTTAATTGCCCAAACTATAATTAATATTGCGCCAAGAATTCCTGTTAATGAATCTAGATAAACACAATTAAAGAATTTTCCAACTACAAGTGCGATTATTGTTAGAATTGAAACTAATATATCTGATAAAATGTGATAATATGCCGCTTTGTAATTATAGTCTTTTGTTTTCTTGTGTTTGTGTCGATGAAAACTTCCTTCCATAATTGTAATACATATAAAGTTTATTATAAGTGCAAAAATAGCAACATAAATTGCTTCATTAAACTGAATTGATGTAGGTTTAAAAAATCTTTCGCTAGCTTCTATAAAAATATGAATACCTGCTAAACCTAAAAATATTGAACTTGTATAGCCTGCTAGCACGCCAATTTTATATGTTCCATTTTCAAAGCGAGGTGAATTTTTTAATTTTCTTGCTAAAACATAAGCTATATAGGTTAAACCTAAAGTTAAAACATGCATACTCATGTGATAGCCTTGTGCTATTAAGGACATTGAATTTGTTATATATCCGAAGGCTATTTCGCATACCATTGCAAAAATAGTAAATGAAATTACTAGTAAAATTTTTATTTCATTTCTTCTTCTTGCTAATTCCAGTTTATTCATTTATTTGCTTTCTGCTAATTTTTTAAATGCATTAAAATCTTCAATTGTATCAATTCCTATTGCTTTATAATCAACAACAGCAGTTTTAATTCTCATTCCATTATATAAAGCTCTTAATTGCTCAAGGCTTTCTGCTTGTTCGATTTCGGGTTGTGGGAATTTTGTCATTTTAAATAAAGATTCTCTTTTATAGCCATATATTCCAATATGTTTATAAAATTTTGCAATTCCTAAATTTCTTTCATAAGGAATTTTAGAGCGTGAAAAGTAAAGCGCGTATCCATTTATATCTTTTACGCATTTAACCATATTTGGATCATCTAAATCTTCATCTTTGATTTCTGATAATAAAGTAGATATATCAACTGTTTCATCTTCTTTTAAAAGTCTGATAACTGCTTCAACACAGTCTGTATTTATCATTGGTTCATCACCTTGAAGATTAATGATATAAGAAATATCTGGGAATTTTTCAGCAACTTCAACAATTCTATCGCTACCGCATTTGTGGTGTTCAGATGTCATTTCAACGTGTGCGCCAAAAGACTTTGCACAATCATAAATTTCTTGATTATCTGTTGCAATAATTACCATATCAGCAGAAGCCACTTGAATTGCTCTTTCCCATACCCATTGAATAATTGGTTTATCACAAACTTTTAATAACGGTTTTCCTTGTAATCTTTTTGAGCCATATCTTGCTGGTATAATTATCGCTGTTTTTGACATTTAGTCCTCCTTCTGAACAACAAAAGCAATCCATTCTTTTTGTCGCATTTCTTCAATCATTTTTAGATTGTTATTCTTAATTGCATCTAGAACAACTGGTTCTTTTCCATCTAGTATTCCACTTAAAACAATTTTTCCGCCTTTTTTCATTATTCGTTTTAAATCAGGCATAATCATTGCTAAAACATTGTGTAATATGTTTGCAAAAACAAAATCATATTTATCGTTAGGTAAAACATCACTGGTTGCAGTTGTAAATGTAATATCGTTTTCTTTATTAACATTTGCATTAATTTTAGCAGTCTCAACTGCTGTTTCATCAGTATCAACGGCATCAGCTTTTATTGCTCCAAGTTTTTTAGCGCAAATCGCTAAAATGCCACTGCCACAACCAACATCAGCAATTACTGCATCTTTTACACCATATTTTTCAAAGGCATTTACGCATAATTGTGTTGTTGCGTGTGTACCTGTTCCAAAAGCATTTCCTGGGTCTATGTTTACAATTATTTCATCATCTTTTGCTTCATAAGTTTCCCAAGTTGGACAAATAACAATTCTATTAGAAATTTTTGAAGGTTTCCAATGTTCTTTCCATTTTTTTGACCAATCTACAATTTCTTGTTTGTTAATTGATACATCCCAACTGCCAATATCACAGGTAAAAACTTCTTTATCAATTAAGTCTTGTTTTTGTGATTTAAAGAAGCTTTTAATTTCATCAAAATCTAAAACATCTGCAACAATATATGCTTTTAAAGTATCTTCTGTCGTTGAAATTAATTCTAAATTTTTGTATTTTTCTTCTGCAGTAACAATACCCTCGCATTCAAAATTAGACTGAACAATGTCGCAAACAATGTCTGCGCAAATAGGATTAATTTCTATGCATACTTCCCAATATGTTTTATCGTTTATTGACAAAATACACCCATTCTTCTGAATTTATTATATCTTCCTTCTTTTAGGTTAGAAGGTGTTTCCTTTTTAAGTTCATCAATTGCACTTAGAATTGTTTCTTGCAAGTTTTTACCGATTAATTCATAGTCATTATGAGCACCACCTAAAGGTTCTTTTACAATGCCATCAATGATTTCTAATTTTAATAGGTCTTCACTTGTGATTTTAAGTGCTTCTGCCGCAACATCTGCTTTAGTTGCATCTCTAAAAAGAATAGATGCGCAACCTTCTGGGGAAATTACAGTGTAGTATGAGTGTTCAAGCATAAATACTTTATCTGCCACAGCTAAACCTAAAGCTCCACCAGAACAACCTTCACCTGTGATAACTGCGATAATAGGAACACCAAGTTTTGCCATTTCACGAAGATTTACCGCAATAGCAGTACCTTGAGCTGTTTCTTCAGCTTTCATTCCAGGATATGCTCCTGGTGTATCTATTAAGGTTACAATTGGTAAATTGAACTTATTTGCGTGATAGAAAAGTCTTAATGCTTTTCTGTAACCTTGAGGTTGAGGCATTCCAAAATTATAAGTTAGATTTTCTTTTGTAGATTTCCCTTTTTGAGTACCAATAATTACTACACTTTGATTGCCAATTTTAGCAATACCACCAATGATAGCTCTATCATCTGTACCTTCTCTATCACCGTGTAGCTCAACAAAATCAGTTGTAATTAATTTTATATAATCTAAAAAGGTTGGTCTGTCGCAATGACGCGCTATTTGAATACGTTGAGCAGGAGTTAATTTTGCATATAACTCTTTTTTATATTCTAAAGCTTGTTTTTCAAAAGTTTCTACTTGTTTTGATACGTCCATACCTGATGTTTCACTTATTTTTTTCAATTCTTTTATCTTTTCTTCTATTTCGTACAAAGGTTTTTCAAATTCTAAAATAGCCATTATCTTCTCCTACTTCTTATGCAAGTTGATTAACTTCGCCAAAGTAGATTTTAAATCTGCTCTTGAAGAAATCATATCTATTTGTCCATATTTCATTAGGTAATTTGCAGTTTGGAAATCTGCTGGCAGGCTTTGTCTTATTGTTTGTTCAATAACTCTTCTACCTGCAAAACCAATTCTTGCATCTTGTTCTGCGATAATGATATCACCTAATGTAGCAAAACTTGCTGTAACACCACCAAAAGTAGGTTCAGTTAAAACTGTTATATATAATAAACCTGCTTCATTAAGTTTTGCAACTGCACAACTAGTTTTAGCCATTTGCATAAGGCTTAATATACTTTCTTGCATTCTTGCGCCACCTGACGCAGTAATTGCAATCATAGGGATTTTTCTTTTTAGTGCTTCTTCCATTGCAAGTGTAACTTTTTCACCTACAACACTTCCCATTGAACCGCCCATAAATTCAAAGTCCATAACAGCTGTTGCAACTTCGTTTCCGTCAATTTTACCAATGCCTGCAACAACGGCTTCGTTCATATTTGTTTTAGCTTTTGCTTGGGCTATACGTTTTTTATAACTTTCTGTATCTGTAAATTCTATTGGGTCTGCAGTTGTTATATTTCCAAATAATTCTTGAAAACTTCCTTCATCAAATAATTGATGAATACGAGTGCGTGCGTTTATTCTGAAGTGATAACCACATTTTGGACACACTTCAAGATTATCTTCTACATCTTTTTTTAAAAGTTGTGAATCACAATTATAGCATTTTACCCAAAGCTTACCTATACTATCATCAATTTGTGCTTCTTTGCTTCTTCTAGCAATTTGCATTTGTTTTCTTTTTTCGAACCAATCCTTTACTGTCATAAAAGACTTCCTCCGCTAATCTACTTGCACATAGGTGCAATATAATATTATATTATACAACAAAGATTAGAATAAGGCACAGTGCACAAGTGATTAGATGTAAATTTTTACATTTTTTCTGGTGCATTTACGGCAATTATGTTTAGTGCTGATTTTATAATAATTGTTAAAGCTTTTACTATTGAAAGTCTTGCGTACATTAGTTTTTCATCTTCAACTAATACTTTAGAAAAAGCATAGAATTGGTGGAAACTTGCAGCTAATTCTTGTAAATATTTTGTTAGTAAATATGGTGTTCTATTTTTTGCTGCGTTTTGTACTACTGATTTATATTCTTCTAATTTTAATAATAATTTTTTAGTTGTTTCTAATGTTTTTTCATCTTCACAAGTCCATAAAATATCAAAATCAGTATTTTTTAGATTATTAATGATTTCGTCTAATGAATTATTGTTTGCTGATTTTACTTCATTGTTAATAACATCAAATTTTTCTTGAAGAGCATTTCTTAAGATAGAACAAGCTCTAGCGTGTGCGTATTGTACATAAAATACTGGGTTTTCATCAGTTTTTGATTTTGCTAGTTCTACATCGAAATCTAATGTTGTATCGATACTTCTCATAATCATCCAGTATCTTGTTGCATCAACACCAACTTCTTCAATTAGTTCATCTAGGGTAATCATTTTTGTTCTTTTACCCATTCTTACTTGTTCACCGTTCATAACAAGGTTTACAAGTTGACCTAATAAAACTTCTAATGAATTTGGGTTGTAGCCTAAAACTTCAATTGAAGCTCTCATCCTTGGAATGTATCCGTGATGGTCTGCTCCCCAAATATTTAGTAAAGTATCAAATCCTCTTTTTAGTTTATCGTAGTGGTATGCAATATCTGCAGTTAAATATGTATAAGCACCATCTGTCTTTTTTATAACTCTATCTTGGTCATCACCATATTTTGATGAAGCAAACCATAATGCACCATCTTTTTCGTATAATTCACCAAGTTCTTTTAGTTTTTCAATACAAGCTTCAACTTGACCAGATTCGTGAAGTGTTAATTCGCTGAAATAGTTATCAAATTTTGTGTTGAAATTTTCAAGTAATGCTTTTTGCCAATTTAGCATTTTTAATCTTGCATATTTGCATACAAACTTTAGAAGTTCTGCATCAAATTCACCATTAAATTTGTTTTTTATTTCTTCTGCTTTTACAACTTCTTCTTTTATAAAATCTTTTGCAACAGGGATTAAGTATTCACCTGTATAGAAGTTTTTTGCTTCTTCTTCATCTGTTGGAAAACCAATATTAATATTTAATTCACTTAGAATTCTAATGTATAGTGATTTTCCTAGTTTTTGTATTTGGCTACCAGCATCATTAATATAGAATTCTTGATACACATCATAGCCTGAATATTTCATAACATTTGCTAAGGCGCTGCCCATTGCTGCCCATCTTCCATGTCCAATGTGAAAAGGTCCTGTTGGGTTTGCGCTAACATATTCTAAAATAACTTTTTTACCATTACCTTGATTATTTTTTGCATAATCAAGTTTCTTGTCTAAAACTTCAATAAGAATATTGTTTAAAAGACTATTGTTTAATTTGAAATTTATAAAACCTGCAGCAATATTAATATCAAAATTTTCTTTTTTGATATTATCTGCAATGGTTTGTGCTATTTGAGCAGGCGCTAATTTTGCAAATCTTGCTAATGATGATACATTAACTGCAAAATCGCCAAATTGAGTATTTTTTGGAACATCAACTTGAAATGAAAACTTGTCTTCTTTTGTCATTTGACCAAGTTTACCTTGTTCAACAAGTTCATTTACTGATGTTATAACATTATTCAAAAAATATTCTTTTAACATAACTCTGCTCTCTTATTGTTTTATACAATAAGATAATAGCAAAAAAACAATAAATGTTTTACCTATGTTTTAAATTTTTCGTTTAATGTTTTTTTAATTTGTTTTGAGTAAATATCTATATTCGAATTGATGCTGTTAAAACTACTTAAAAGGCTTTTAAGTTTTTTAACAGTATCATTAGTTGATACCGTTTCCTTTTTCATACAAACCTCAAATTTGTGATAAGTATGAAATACCCATTTATTTTTTTAAATAAACAGTTTTTCGATTAAACTTAATGATTATATAGATAACTTTACAAAATTACACAGCTACAAGCATAGTTTCTTCAACTAGCATTCCGTATAAATCAACATTTTTTTTCATTTCTTCTATATTATTTAAGAAATTTTTAATTTCCAAATCTAAATCCACAGCAATTTCACTTTTGATCATTTCTTCTTCTCCAAAAATTAACTATTTTGTTATCGACAAGAAAAAGAAGAACTTTAGTATTTTAATTTATTATTTACAAATCATTACAAACTTTTTTGCCAATTTTGCTTAATTCTTTGTTCTGCTTCGCTTTGAGGTATATAGTTTTCTTCTTTGATTTGGTAAAGCCAATTAATTGTTCCGTTTCTCCAATCGGTTAATGTTTGATGGAAGCATTTAGCTATTTCGTTTTGGTGTTTAAAATAAGTTCTTTCTACATTAGTTGTAGATGAATTTATTTTTTCGTTTGTATATGTTGCATATTCTTTTGCACTATTAACAGTTTTATTCCACAATTTAATTGCTTCGTGTGGATTATTGTCATAATTTGTTGCTGTATCTGCGCTTTCAAGCAAATCTAGTGTTGTAATTCTTTTTAATTCTGTTTCAATTACATCATTGTTTGGTGATTTTAATACTATTGATAAATTTTCTTCGTAAGCTTTTGCTTCTTCGCTTTTAGTTAGTTGTGCGTGTTTAGAATAAAAGTCTGCTTTTTTTGATAAATATTTAATGAAATTTTTTCTTGCTTCGCCTGTTTCTGTCCAAGTTTTTAGAGAATCGTTAATTCCTGTATTCTCTAATTTTAAAGCGTTAGTATTTTCAACAAAGTTTGGATAGAGTTCAACTTGTGTTGAGTCTGGAATTGTTGAAGCTCCATAATCAATTAATGAAATTTCACCATTAGGGGTAAACATTATATTACCTAAATTAAGGTCACCGTGGATTATGTTTGATTTATCGTGTTCTAAAATAACTGTAAATAATTTATCTAAATCATCTGGTGATAGCGCTTTTTTATGGTTGCCTTCTACAAAGGATGAAACAAGTACATCTTTTCCGTTATGTTTAAAATAATCTATATAACTTTGTGATGTTTTGAGTGATTTTGGTAAGTGTTTTAAAATATTTGCTTCAGCTTCAAAAGATGTTTCTTTTGTTTTTGCAAGTTTTATTGCTTTATTACCTTGTTTGTAAATTATTCCATCTGTACCTTGTGCTATTGGTTTTGGATTTGAATTTAGGTAGTTTATAACAGTTTCTCTATTATAATTAGTTACCAAATCTCGTCCGAAATAAATATTTTGAGTGTAATTTTGCACTACTTTATTTTCACAAGTTTGTTTTTTGTGAAAATTATTTGGCTTGTTATAAATTGAATAATTTATTGGAGAAATTTTCATACTTATATAAGTAGCATGAAAATGAAAATTGCTATATTGTAAATAGTTCGTAAAGTATAATTGATGCGCTTATTGATAAATTTAGAGATTCAACATTATTTGTCATTTCTAATTTTATGTTGTTATCTGAAAGTGCTTGTAATTCTTTTGATAATCCTGTTGCTTCTGAACCAAACATAATTATATATTTATCAAATTTTTTACAATCTTTTATTGAGATATTGTTTTCTTTTGATAGTGATGTTGCAACTAATTTGTGTGAAGGGAAAATTTTCTTTAGTTCTTCTTTGTTTTTTACTGTTGTGATTTTTGTTTTAAATAGGTTTCCAGTTGCAGAACGAACAACTTTTGGGGAATAAAGTTCAACACAATCACCAAACAAAATAATTCCTTCAATACCAAAAGCGCTTGCGCTTCTAATAATAGTGCCTAAATTTCCAGGGTCACTAATTGAATCTAATAAAATAATCTTTTTTAAGCTTTTTAGTTCACTTGTTTGAGTTTTTATTTGTTTTGCAATAGCTAAAATTTCGCAAGGTGATGAAGTTGTAGCAATTTTTTTCATTTGATTTTCTTCTATAATTGTTGTTTTAAAATCAAATGCTTTTGTTGAATAAATATCAATAATTTCGCAATTTTTATCGATTAATTCTTCTACAGCTTTAAATCCTTCGGCGATAAAAAGATTTGAGTCTTCTCTATATTTTTTTTGATGTAGTTTTGTTATTTCCTTAATTTTATTATTAGAAATTACATTTACTGCACACATGAGGTTGCCTGCCATTTCATATAATAATATTTTTCATAATCATTCATCATTGATAAATCAACAAGCTTAATCTCAAATGGGAAATGTGAAAAATTATTTATTACAATTTTATCTTCTTCATAAGTTGCATAAACAGTGTTTTCTAATCTAATTCCGCCCCAGCCTTCTTTATATACACCAGGTTCTATTGAAAAAACAGTGTTTTCAATAATTTTGGTTTTTGCGCTATTGCTTGGAGAAACTCTTGGTGGATTTTCGTGTACTGAAATTCCAACGCCGTGCCCTGTTCCATGCGCAAATTGGTAATCATTTGAAATTGATTTGTTTATTGTATCTCTTGCAATTTTATCAATGTTAAAATATGAAGATTTTTTTGAATACTTATTATAGTAAGCATTTAAAAATGCTTTTAAAACAGATGTATATGCTGTTTTCTGTTCTTGGGTTGCATTTCCTTTTATAAAAGTTCTTGTTGTATCTGTTGCTAATCCACCTTCATAATAAGCACCAAAATCTATTAATAATAAATCACCATCTTCAATCATTTTTTCTTTTGATGGACTTGAATAGTGAATTATAGAAGTATTGCTTCCACCTGCAACAATTGGATTAAAACTTAAAGATAGTGCTCCATTATCTTTAAGTGATTTTACTATTGCTTGATAATAATCATATTCTGAATATATTGTTTCAGAATTTAGCATTTCATAAATAACTCTTAATGCATTATCTGAACGTCCAAAACAGCTTTTCAAATGATTAATTTCATTTTGATGTTTAACTGATTTAAATAAACTTAAGTGGCTTTGTAAAATTTTATTAGATGGATTAATTAATTTATAATCGTGAATAGACATTTGTGTTTCATCTATAAAAATTTCTTTTCTTGCTAATGATTTAATGTCATTTTCAAAGCTTTCTAATGGCTGTGTTTTAAAGTGTCCACCAATATATGGAAGGTCACAGTTTGTGTATATATTTATTCCTTCATCAGATATTATTGCTTTTGCTGGAAATATTGCGCTGTATTGAAAATCAAATGAGCGTAAATTAGTTATATATGCAATATCTTCTAAGCTTGTAACTATTATTGTGAAATTTTCGCCCGCATATTTTTTTATTGTTTCAAATTTTTCGTCAGCAGTTAATCCACAAATATTTGTATCAACTTTAAAAACATTATAGTTAATGTTTTTTATTGAATCTTTTTTGTATTCAATAACAGGGTCAGAGTTGAATAATCTTATTGTTGAATTTTTAGCTTGCAATTTTTTTTCTAAAACATCATAGAATTTTTTTGAGGTTTTAGTCGAAACAATACCAAGTTTAAAATAAGCTGGGATTACTTCTTCTAATGCAGTTAAATAAGATTTGTTTAAAGGTATTTTAACAACTTCAATTAAGCTTTTATCTACCTGATTGTCAGCTTGTTCATGGTACCTTGTATCTACAAATAGATATATTTTATCTGCCGTGAACAAAACGTCGCCTGTAGAGCCTGTGAAGTCTGTTAAATGATATCTTGCGTTTTCTTCAAGCAAATTATATTCAACAAGAAATTCATTTGTTGAATTAACTAAAATTCCATCTACATCATTTTTAGATAGAAATTCTTTTAAATGTTCTATTAATTTTGTGTCCATTAATCTTTTTTATCTGTTAAGTATATTAAATGATAACCGAATTGAGTTTTAATTGGATTAGATACTTCTCCTACTTCCATTGAAAAAGCTGCAGTTTCAAATTCTTTTACCATTTGACCTTTTGTAAAATAGCCTAAATCACCACCATTTTGTCCTGATGGGCAAAGTGAAACTTCTTGTGCTGCTTGTGCAAAATCTTTACCAGCTGCGATTTCTTCTTTTATTTTTAATGCTTCAGCCTCTGTTTTTACTAATAAGTGGCTTGCTTTTACAAATGTTGCCATAATATCTCCTTTTTTTATGAAGTATAACACGCACTTCATTTTTCAGCAAAAAAAATATTTAGAAGAGTTAATTTTAATATGAAAGTTTCACCAATTTTAACAGTCGTTTCTAAAGTAAATAATATTCATTCTAGAATTCTTGCTACTAGAATTAATGGTGCTGTTGAAGGTAAGGATAGTTTTGAAATTAGTCCTGAAACAAGAGTATTACTTGAATCTCAAAAAATATTATCAAAATCTAGAAAATTTAATGTGTCTGACTATGAGTCTTTATCTCATACAGAAAAAGCAATCTTAAGAAATACAAGCCTTTCTATTAAAGAAAGTGCAGAAAAAACGCTTCAAGTAGGATTAAAGGTAAAGGAACATTTGGATAATCGTTTTGGTGAAGGAAATTATGTATTTGTTTCAATTGGTACTTCTCCAAGTGGAGTTGGTCGAGTATTAGAATTTTGTGGTGTGGAAACAAAATATCTTCCAATATCTGGATTAAGACATTTTAGTGAAGATGATGAATATAAAGAATTTGAAGCCGATTTTCCTTTGTATGTTGATTTTTTAGCTGAACAAGGATTAACTAAAGAGGAGATGAACTCATCAGGTAAAGAATATTTATTTTTTGATTATACTCTTACTGGTAAATCACTTGAAACTTTTAAAAAAATGATGAAGGAAGATTTTGATTTAGATAATCCGCATATGCATTTTAAAAGTTTTGATTTTGAATGTTATTCTTCAACTGCTAAAAAAATTGATCCGCCTCAATATGCTCTAGATTATGTTAATGAATATTTGTTTAAAGAAAAAATGGCGAAATATGGTGGTATTCGTCATCTTCCTATATGGGATTTGATTTGTATTGAAGAATGTAAGTATTATCAATGTGACGATGCAAAAAGATTTAATTTTTTAATTATGGATAAATTGAATAAAATGAATTTGTTAAAATATAATCCTGCTAATAAAAAATCTTTATAAAAATATTTTGTTTTGGTTATAATTTTTCTATGAAGAAATTATTTATAGAAACTCTAGGCTGTCAGATGAATAAGTCTGATTCAGAAAGAATAGCTGGTATTCTTTCTCATTTTGATTATGTTGAAACTGATAATGAAAAAGAAGCAGATTTATTGATTATTAATACTTGTTCTATTAGACAATTATCTGCAGATAAAGCATATAGTCATCTTGGAGTTTGGGGTAAATGGAAAAAAACTCGCCCTGAATTAAAAATTGGTATTTGTGGTTGTGTTGCGCAACAAGATAAAAATAAAATTAGACAAAGAGCACCTTATGTTGATTTGATTTTTGGTACTCACAACATTTATGAGTTACCAAGTTTAATTAAACGCGTAGAAAATGATGAAAAAGTTTGTGCAATCACAAATAAACCTGTTGTTTGTGACCAAAATGATTTTGAAATAAAAAGAAAAAATTCTGTAAATGCTTGGATACCAATTATTGAAGGATGTAATAATTTCTGCACTTATTGTGTTGTTCCTTTTACAAGAGGTAGAGAAAGAAGCAGAAAACTTGAAGAAATAGTTACTGAAGCTAAAAAAATTGTATCTGAAGGTTTTAAAGAAATTACTTTATTAGGACAAAATGTTGATAGCTATGGTAAAGATTTAAATGATGGTAAAACAACTCTTGCTAATTTATTAAGAGCTTTAAATAAAATTGAGGGTGAATTTAGAATTAGATTTGTTACTTCTTATCCATCAGATATTACAGATGACTTAATTGATGCTGTAGAAGAATGTGATAAGGTTTGCAAATATTTCCATATTCCAATGCAATCTGGAAACTCTCATATTCTAGAAGAAATGAATAGACATTACACAAAATCTCAATATTATGAAATTGTTTCAAAAATCAGAAATCGTTTTCCTGATGTTGCAATTACAAGTGATTTTATTGCAGGTTTCCCTGGAGAAACAGAAGAAGAATTTCAAGATACATTAAATGCAATTGATGAATTAGAATTAGATTATTCTAATACGGCAGCATATTCACCTCGTGTATTTACTAAAGCAGGTAAAATGGTTGATAAATTTTTATCTGAAGAAGTTAAATATGAACGTTTGGATAGATTAAATGAAAAAAATAGAGAAGTTTGTTTAAAATCAAATGAAAAATTTGTTGGTAGAACATTAAATGTCTTAGTTGAAAGCAAAACAGAAAAAGATGGCAAAATTATCTTAAATTCTAGAGCTGATAATAATAAAATTGTTCATTTTGAAGATGAAACTAAAGATGTTGGTGATTTTTTAGATGTTAAAATAACTAGGGCTCAAACTTGGTGCCTATATGGTGAGCCTGTTAAGTAATTTCTTATTTTAAACATGTCGTGATAATCTATTACTATGAACAAATTTAAAAAGATAATTTATTTATTAGTTTGTATAACTATTATTTGTTGTGCTTGTTTTCGTATTGATAGAAGCACTCAAGAACAATTATCTTCTTATAAAAATGAAATAAAAAAAGAAAATCGTTTATTAGAATATCAAGTGCCTTCAACAATTCAATATAATGGTATTGATTATAGAATTTCAAATGCTCCGATTGGAATTTATGGAAATAAATTAATAGCTTCAACTATAGGAGAAGGTCCAAAAACATTTAATCCTTGGGTTTCAAAGGATGCAACTTCTTCTCAAATGGCTGATATGATGTATGATTCTTTGCTAACAACAAATCCTATAACTGGTGAAGTTATTCCTAAATTAGCAAAGGATTATAAAATTTCAAAAGATAAGAAAACTTATACAATTAATCTTCGTAAGGGGGTTAAGTGGTCTGATGGGGTAGAAATAACTGCAGATGATGTTGTTTTTACTTGGAATGAAATAATTTTAGCAGGTTTTGGAAATACTTCTTTAAGAGATTCAGTTGTTATTGAAGGTGAATATCCTGTTGTTAAAAAAATAGATAAATATAGTGTTCAATTTCAAATAAAAAAACCTTTTGCACCATTTTTAAGATTTATGGGAACTCAAATTGCGCCAAAACATGTTTTTGAACCAGTTTTGAAAAAAGGTAAAAGATATTTTGATTCATATATGGGTACAACCATAAATCCAAATAAAATTGTTTCTTCTGGTCCATTTATTTTAGAAGAATATGTGCCTGCTCAAAGGGTTGTTTTTAAGCGTAATCCAAACTATTACACAATTAATAAAGAAAACAATAAACTTCCTTATTTAGATAAATATATTGTTTTAATTGTGGGTGATTTAAACAATGAATTACTAAAATTTGAAGCCGGTGAATTAGATGTTATTTCTATAAAAGGAAAAGATTTACCTAGATTTAAATCAAAAGAAAAGAAGGGCGATTTTTCTATTTATAATCTTGGTCCAAATACTGGAACAATGTTTGTCGCTTTTAATTTAAATTCTAGAAAAAATAAAAATGGCGAATTTTATGTTAATCCTATTAAGCAAAAATGGTTTAATGATTTGAATTTTAGAACTGCTGTGGATTATGTAATCGACAGAAATGCAATGGTTAATAATGTTGCAAATGGTGTTGCTCAGCCTTTGTTTACTTCTGAATCTTTATCTTCAATCTTTTTAAATGAAAAGATTGCTAGCGGGCATGAAAGAAACCTTGAATATGCTAAAGAATTATTGGCTAAATCTGGTTTTTATTGGGATAAAAATGGTTATTTGATTGATAAAGATGGTAATGAAGTTGAATTTGATTTATATACAAATGCTGGTCAAACAGAGCGTGAAGCTTGTGGTGTTATGGTTAAGCAAGATTTGCGTGATTTGGGTATAAAAATTAATTTTAAGCCTATTGAGTTTAATTCTTTGGTTAGTAAATTAATGACAACATCAGATTGGGATATGGTTTTGTTAGGATTAACTGGTAATCCTATTGAGCCTCATAGTGGTTTAAATGTTTGGAATTCAAAAGGTCATTTGCATTTATTTAATATGAGATTTCAAACAGATAAGTTTTCTGATATTTTAACTTGGGAAAAAGAGCTTGATGAAATTTTTGAAAAAGGTGCTTTGGAAATAGATTTTGATAAAAGAAAAGCATATTATGATGAATATCAACAAATTATTTATAATCAAAGACCTATTATTTATTTGTATTCACCATTAACTTTAACTGCTGTTAAAAATAAAATAAAAAATATCTATCCTACTCCTTTAGGTGGTACACTTCATAATATTGATGAAATTTATATAGATGAATAAGTATAATCTTGTTAAATTAAATACTGCTAGAAATTGCTTGCGTTATGTTATAAGGGCTTTTTCTATAAACGAAATCTATATTCCATATTATCTTTGTCCTGCTATTAGAAATTCTATTCTAAAAGAAAATTGTAAAATTGTTTTTTATCATATAAATAAAGAGTTTAGACCTATTTGTGAATTCCCAAAAGATAGTTTTATTTTGTATCCAAATTTTTTTGGTATTTGTTCTCATATTGTTGATGAACTTAGTTTAAAATATAAAAATTTAATTGTTGATAATGCACACTCATTTTATTCAGAACCAAAAGGAATAGCTTCATTTAATTCTTTGAGAAAATTTTTCCCAACTGTAAGAGATGGCGCATTTTTATATACAACTAAAATAATTGATGAACAATTTGAAATTGATGAAAATTATTATGAAAAGAAAAATCTTTCTTATCGTGAAATTTGTGAAAATGAAGAAAGACTTGATTTTGAGGATATAAAGTATATAAATCCAATAAGTGAAAATTTTATTGAAGACAAAGAAAAAAGAATTGAAAAAATTAATTATTGGAAGAATAAGCTAGATTCTACAAATATTTTAAATGTTCAAATAAAAGCAAATGATTTGCCATTTTGTTATCCATACTTGGCAAAGGATGTAAAAACAGCAAATGAACTTGTAAAAACATTAGAAACAGAGCCTTTTAGATATTGGCATAATCTTCCGGAAGAATTTGAAGAAAAAATTTTTTATACAAATTTAGTAGCTATTTCAATTTAATTTTTTCTTAAAAGAAAATCTTTTTTTACCATTGCTAAAGCTAATTGTGCATTATAATAATCTTCTAGAGTTCCTTCCTTAATTTGTGTTGCTGGAATATTTTCTTTTTCACACGGTGTTGGAAGCTTTTCTTCTTGTGTTATTGGGGCAGTAATTTTTGAAGCAACATCTTTGTATGTTTGAGGTTTGTTTTGTTGAGTTTCTGTTCCAGCGTGATTGTCAGTATTTATCTTTTGGATTTTTCTTGAATTCTGTTGTTGCTCTTTTTGTGCTTTTTTTATTGATTTTTCAGTTGAAATTTTTTGTATATCTTGTGTGCCAGCTATTTTAGAAATCATTTTATAAACTCCTTAAAAATTTCAGGAAGATTGTTTTGCATTGTGAATTTATTTCCTGTTTGTTTTTTATTTGCAAATTTTTTGTAATCTTCAATATCTTTCAATGTAAGCATTGCTGCGATTTTTTCAGCTTGTTTTTGTTCTTTTGTGAATTTTACTTCTGCAAGAGCTGATGGTATAAATGCAATTAGAGAACCTAATAGTGTAAATAGTCCTGCTAATTTTTTATTGCCACTTGCTTTTGCTAATTTATGACCTAGCACGCCACCTATAGCGGTTGTCACTATATCAAGTGGATTTAGTACGCCTTCTGATAAAGTTTCAATTCCTACGGTTTGATTATAGAAATGTTCTCTATGTGTGTTTAGAACCATTGAAGTACTTTTTTGCAGTGCTTTTGCATCTTCTATTTGTTCATTTGAAACATTCAATTGTTTTTTTGCTTCAAGTCTAGCTTCTATTTTTGGTAGTTCTTCTGAAGCAAATTTATTGTAGTCCTTCATATCTTTTATTACGGATTTTATAAATTTTGGCAGGCTTAATTTTTCTGTTTCGTCTGAATGATTTTTACCAGTTGGGTCTTCTATGTATTTTTTTAGGTGTTTATATTTAGTTGCCAAAATAGCTTTGTTTTCAATGTCTGATATATTCTTGTTTAAAAGCATGTAGGTTAATAGAGGAATTCCTAATTTTGCAATTATTCTTATTGGTTTATTTTGTATTTTCATTAAATCAACAAGTTTATCAGAAATTAGGTATTCTAAAAAACCACCCATAAACAGCGCAGAATAGGCAATATTTGATATTGTTTCAACTCTTTGTAATGGTTTTAAAACATCATGTTCAACAGTTTTAATTAAACCATTAAATAATTGTTGATTTTCTTCTGCTTCTTTTTGTTCAGACGGTGACATTTGTTTGTTGTTATTTTGATTTGGCTTAGACAGTTCATCAAAATAAGCTTGTTTCTTTTGAAGGTAATTTGGCAGATTTTTCTTGTATTCTCCTACGGCAGCAAAGGAAGAATTTATATCTATTTTATCTTTTAATTTATCAACAAAATCATTATTGTTTTTTTTGTTATGAGTAAGTATTTCATTAACTTCTTTTTCTTGCTCAGGTGTTAGAATTGTGAACAATTTTGGGTCGTTTATTAATTCTTGAGAAGCATCAAAGCCTGCTTTTCTTATTATGCGAAGTTGTGATTCTGTGGAATATTTAATTCCTTTTGCGAAAATTAATGCACTTGCAATTCCTGAAATTGCTGTTAGTGCTTTAGGCAAAGGCAGAGATTTACTTCCAAGTTTTATTGTTTTTTGTGCATATTTTTCAATGTTTTTGGCAACTTTTTCAAAAAAATTATTTTTCTTTGCGTGTTTTTTAAGGAAAGGCAGTGTTTTTGTTATTGCGATTGGAATAGTCGTAATTGCACCTACAACTGACATTAATTCAATGTTGAAGGTTTGGAAAAATGTTTCTGCATCTTCGGCTTTTTCTCTCTCATATTTATCAAATAGTAAAATTGGCTCTGCAATTGTTTTTGCTTTTGCTTTTAAATTGGCACTAGAAGGTAGAACAGAACCTTTTTTCTGTTCTTGGTTTTTATTCCATTCACTGTATTCGCCAACATGTTTTTTGTATGCTGGGTAATTGCCTAGAATTTTTCCCATTTTAGACACAAATTACCTTATACTGCCTAATTAATTAAGGTAAAGAGTATCTAAAAATTGTTATCTTATCTACATTTATTTATATTTTTTTACATTCAATTATGTTTTTAGTAATATTTAATAAGCACGAGAAAGAGGGATAATTTAATGGCATTAAATTCATATTTAGGTATAGACGTTGGTTCTGTGACTACTAAAGCAGCTATTGTTGATGAAAATGGTAGATTTATTGATGGTTTTATGACTAGAACAGCTGGTAAACCAGTTGTTGCAGTTCAAACTTCATTAAAAAATCTTATTCAACAAGCAAAACAAGAATATAATATTTTAGGTGTTGGTACAACTGGTTCAGGTAGAAATCTTGCAGGTGCTTTAGTTGGTGCGGATGTTGTAAAAAATGAAATTACAGCGCATGCCGTTGCTGCTAGTACTTATGTTCCAGGTGTTCAAACTATTTTAGAAATTGGTGGACAAGATAGTAAAATTATTATCCTTCGTGATGGAATAGTTACAGATTTTGCAATGAATACTGTTTGTGCCGCTGGTACTGGTTCATTTTTGGATCAACAAGCTTCAAGATTGAATGTTCCTATTCAAAATTTTGGCGCATTGGCATTAAAATCAACTTCTCCAGCTAGAATTGCAGGTAGATGTGGCGTATTTGCTGAATCTGATTTAATCCATAAACAACAATTAGGTTATCCTGTTGAAGATTTATTATATGGTCTTTGCCAAGCTTTAGTTCGTAACTATTTAAGTAACTTAGCGTTAGGAAAAGAAATTCTTCCAACAGTTACTTTCCAAGGCGGTGTTGCAACAAACTCTGGTATGGTAAAAGCATTTGAAGAAGCTTTAAATACAAAAGTGGTTGTTCCAGATAATCACCAAACAATGGGTGCTATTGGTGCAGCTTTACTTGCTATGGAAAATCATCAGTTTAATGAAACTAAAACAACATTTAAAGGTTTTAGTGTAGGTGAAATGTCATTTAATTCATATACAAACCAATGTAGTGGTTGTTCAAATAACTGCGAAGTTATCACTATTGTAGAAGGTGATATTACTTCAAATGAATTGAATAATAAAAATGATAAAATTATAGCTCGTTGGGGCGGTACTTGTGGCAGATGGGACATTGGTTAATCCAATTGTTACATATTGTAAACATAAATAAATAAAAAGCTTAAGTTGCTTGTTAATCCTGCCGATATAGTTAATAACAACATATATAAGGAGTCGTTAAATATGGGATTAGCAGCATCACAAGGAAGGTATTTATGTCTTACCGCAAGGATGAGCGACCTTGTTTACGAGGCACAACAAATTTCACAACAAAGAATGTTTTTGGCTAAAGAAACTAAAGCAGTTGCTGATGAGTATAATGAGGCAATTAGCAATAGAATTCTTCAAGCAAATATTCATAATAAAGATGGAGAAATCCAAGCTCAATTATTAACATACGCGAATATAACATCTAAAGATCCATTTTCAGGTGTTGGTATGAGAATAGTTGATGAGAATGGTAATGTTGTAGTTCCACCTAAAAAGCATTATTTAGATGTTACAACTACAAATGAAGATTCAACCACTTCAACTATAAGATATGAAGATCCTAAAGCTTTTGTTGACGAGCATTTTAAAGGCGCAACAGAAGAAGAAAAAGAAGAATATTATGCTATGTCTTTATATCAATTACAAGATATTTACAATGAAAAATATAAAGAAGAAAATGTTTCAATAGAATATAAAACAAATATTGACCCATCTTTAAAAAATGATGATGAATCTTATTTATATGATGAATTTTGTACAGATGCTCAATATTTACAAAATATGTTATTAACCGGTAAATGGTTCTTACAAGAAGTAAATCCTAAATCAGAATCTGGATGGGAAGAAATTGTATGGCAAGGTTCTACAAAAATTTCTAATGTTCTAGATACATCTGATGACGCTGCTGCGGAAGCAAAATATGAAGCAGCAATGAAAGATTTACAACAAAAAGATAAGCTTTTAGAATTAAGATTAGAACAAATTCAAACTGAACAAAATTCAGTTGAAACAGAAATAGAGTCAATAAAAGGTGTTATTAGCAAAAATATCGAAGACTCTTTCGGTACATTCGCTTAATTAAAATTATTTTGGGAAAGATTTATATATGTTGTTATGGTCAACTTATTATTATAGGTTGACCTTTATTTTTTCCTATTTGTGTATGATTTGTAATAAATGTTTAATGTTGTATAATTAAATTGATTTTGTTATGCCTAAATATAGGTCTTAGTTAAGAGGTAGAGGATGCAGATTCTTGAAATTAAGAATAATATAGCGACAATAGCTTATAATCCGTCAGAGAATAATCTGCTTCTTTCTGATTTTTTATTAATTGAAGATGTAAATCAAAAATTAATTTCACAAGTTCTTGAAATAGAATCAACAGATGATGTAGATACAAATATTGCTACATTAAGATTGGCTCTTAATATAGACCAAGATGATAATTTGATTTATTATAATGGGCATTTCCCTTCTAGAAAATCAAAAATAATTTATATTACTCCAGATGAAATTATTGAATTAATTAAGTCAAATAAAGATGACTTGTATTTTGGTAAGTTGTCAAATCATAAATCTTGTTTCGTTAAAGCAAGCTCTTCATTTATAGATGATGGTTTATGTGTTTTTTCTGATAAACCTATTAACATAATAACTATTTTTAATAATTTAATGACGGAACTTAGTGAAAGAGAGCAAAAATCTGTTGTTATAGATTTTTCTGGCGAATTTTCAAATTTACCAGATACATATAAAATAAAAATTTCAAATGATGTCAAGTTACCACTGAATATTGATGCTTTTGATAATATTTTAAAATATGATGTTGAAGGCTGTCCGATTGAAGATGTTGCTGTCGTTCAGAGTATAGTTCTTGATTTAAGAGAATATTTAAAAACCCTAAGTGATGAGTATATTCCTTTTAATGTATTTAATAATGTTGTGGCTAATGAATATGCTTCTAATCCAAGCTCTGGTCTTTTGTTATTGAAAAATAAATTGGGATTATATGCTCAAAATGGATTTTTTGCAGATAATAATAATCAATTAAAACTTTTAAATACTATTTTATTAAATCAAAATGTTATTGTAATTGATGCTTCTGATGTAGATGCTAATTGGCATAAGTTTGTAGTTCAAACAATATCTAAATTGATTAATTATAAATGTTATCTATTTTTATCATTAAATGGGGCTTCTTTAGATAAAAGATATCTTCAAGATTTGTATAAGAAAAGCAAAATAATTCCTGTTGTTGCATCAAATTATGATGGTGATTACACATCAACAATAAAATCTTTGTGTAAAAATTATTTGCTTTCAAAACCTATGAAATCATTTGAGGAAAATGAGTATTATACTATATTGTTGAATCATATTAATAGTGATGAAATGATTATGTATGGTGAAACAACACTTTATTTGCCTTTGCAATTAGAATTAAAAGTGTTTGAAACTCAATTACAAGATAATATAGTTACAAATGATATAGTAAAAGATGTTGATAAATTTTTATCGTCTCCACAAACAGTAATTCCTTCTGGTGCTACCATTATAGAAGAGTTCGATTTTGAAAAAGAAGATATAGAAGAAATTGTTGAAGAACCTAGCGAGCAACTTAAAGAATTAGATAATGATATAGATGATTTAACTGATTCTGATTTTGATTTCCTTGATGAAATTGATACTCCTAAAAAGAACGAAAACTATAATAATGATGATGACGATATTTTAAATGTTCCATTTAGTTTAAATCAAAGAGAAGATATTCCTCAAATTTCAAAAGATGTTTCATATGGCGTTTTTGAACCTGTTGCAAATTCTAAAAATTCAGGTGATGTAAATGCTGTTAATGTTAGTCCTCAACATTCAGGAAGAATTGAAAAAATAATGATGAATGAAGAACCTGAAGTTAGTGAGGTTGTTGAAAATAAATTGCCACAAGAAAATACTGAAACTGTTGAGAAAGAAGAAATTATAGAAGAAATAGTTGAAGAAAATATTTCAGAAAATAGTAATGCAGAAGAAATTTTCTTTGAAAATTCTGAAGAAGAAAATACTAATGAAGAAGATGTTCAATCTTCAGTTTTAGATGAAGTAGTTGATGTAATTGAAGAAAAAGCAAAAAATCAGGCTCAAAATCAACAAGTTGAAGATGATAAAGATTTTGTTGTAGAACTTGAAACAGATGATGATGTTGTTGAAGAATCAAAACCACCTGAGATAAATGAAAAAATTTCAGATATATCTTCAAAAGATGTTCCTGTATATGA
This sequence comes from Cyanobacteria bacterium SIG29, assembly GCA_015152515.1. Taxonomy (GTDB): domain Bacteria; phylum Cyanobacteriota; class Vampirovibrionia; order Gastranaerophilales; family Gastranaerophilaceae; genus Avigastranaerophilus. Next base: position 78,266 of record SUTV01000001.1, on the reverse strand, counting down.
AACGGATACAGCGGTTTCTCAAGAGCAAGGTGAACTGCCATTTAAAATAGGTGATAGAGTTTACCATCCAAAACATGGTAAAGGTGTAATTGAAGGTTTTGCAAATTATAGTAATAAAATTCTATTTTGCCAAATAGATTTTGATAATGTAGGTAGAAGAATATTAGATCCTAGAATATCTGGAATAGAAAAAATTGCAAAATAAAAAGGGAAGTTATTCACTTCCCTTTTTTAGTAATTAAGATATTATAAGTTTGTTTATTTTAATGCTTCAAGAGCTTTAGTTGCTGCTTCTTGAACTCTAGCATCTTCGTCAGCTTTTGCTAATTCAAATACTTGAGATAAATCAGCTTTGTATTGAGGTTTAGCAACGTGAGATAATGCAGCAATACCGCTAATTCTCAACATTGGATTTGGATTTGATTTAACTGTTTCAACAACATTTTCAATACAAGGTAAATCTTTTAATTCAAGTGCGCTACCATTTCTCTTTTCAAGTTCGTTGTTTAAACGTTCTTGCATATAAGCAATTGTGTATAGTGCATATTGTTTATTGATTTCTGCTTTTTCTAATGGAGAAGGTGTTGACGCTTTTTGTTTATCAGCTTCTGATAATTGGTCAGGTGATTTTTGTCTTAATTCAATCACTTCTGGTGTAGGACCTTCTAGAGTTGTTGTATCTTTATTGATAATTGATACTAATGCATCAAAAATTTGTGTGTCTAAAAGTACTGGACCTGTAGTTTCGTTGTTTTTTACAGCTTCAGCAATTTCTTCAATTGCTACTTTTTGTGCATCTAAATCTGTTGAATTTAATCTACCTGCGAAAGCTTCAGGAGAAACTGCTGGGTTTTGTGCAACACCTTGTTCAACTACTGGTGCAGCAGCAGGAGCTTGCGCTGGTGCTTCTGTTGTTACTTGTGGAGCAACTACTGTTTGAGCAGCTGGGTTTTCAATTTGTGGTTGAGGAACTTGTGCTACTTGTGGAGTTGCAGGAGCTTCAATGATTGCTTGTGAAGCTGGGAATGGTTGTGGATATTGTGGCATTACCATTGGTTGAGGTTGAACTGGTACATAGTTTGCTGGCATTGTATATGCTCCATTTGGTACCATGCCTTGACCTTGTGGATTAATGATTTCAATATTTACACCATTAAATTGTGACTTAGCTGTTGGTTGAGCGTAACAGCTATTAACTGGGTAATTATAATAATATCCTGGTTGTTGAACTGGATATTGAATAGCTTGATTTACACCTTGTTGTTGATATCCCATTGGCATCATCATTTGTTGAGCCGGAATATATTGTGTATTTGGTGCTTGTATCATTGTTTACTCCTTATTTATAACTTATCTTAATTACTAACGTTTGCTAATGCACACACTCATAAAAGTTACTGATAATAAAAAATTGCTAATTATATTTTGTAATAAACATAAAAAAATCTCAAAAATCTTGTTATAATACTGTTTGCAGTAAAAAATACGTCTTTACAAAAATTAATATTAATAAATTTTTACTCTTTTTTATAAAAAATAAATAAGTTTTATACCAATTTTTTATATTTAATGTAAAATAAGTCATGTAGAGTTTATATTGTTTCGGATATGAGTTCAGAAAATAAAACAGCCAATAAGTTTAATATTAAAGATTACCAAGAGTTAATTGACACTCTCGCAAAAGTTGAATATAAGAAGTTATCTTCTAAACATTTAATAGACTTTTCCGAGTTAGTTAATATTGGTACTCAAGTTGTACATAAATTGTGTGCTACTACAGCTCCTGATACTTACAACAAATCTTATATATCTACTGCTATTAAGTGGGCTATAAGAAATGAAGTAAGACGCAGATATAAGTGGTATGTGCTTAAAAATCGCAACGAAACATTTGTTGATGAAGAAAATCAATGCAATATTAGAGAAGCTGTTTATAAGACTATATTATCTGTTGATGAAATGGCAGAAGGTGATAATCCTACTCAAATTCGTGATTTTAAACGCAATCCAGAAGAAAAAGTTATTTTTTCTGAATTGAGTGAAAGCATTAAGGCTGCTATTAAGAATTTACCTCCTAGAGAAAGAGAATTAATTGAATGTAAATTCTTTAATGATAAAAAATTAAGAGAAATTTCTGAAGAGTTTAATCTTTCACCTTCAAGAATATCTAGAATTATTCAATCTGGTTTGAATAAAATTAGAAAAGAATTAGTAAAACAAAATTTAGTATAATTTTAAAATTGCCATATCTTAAATATACATGTAGAAGGTAAAAGATTATGACTTTAAAAACAATCCAATACATGACAAGTGGTACATGCTGTGCCTTGATGAATGTAGTTATAGAAGATAATAAAATTTATGATGTTGAATTTTTTGGAGGATGTAATGGTAACCTTCAAGGAATTAGAAGTCTTGTAAAAGGAATGGACATTGATGAAGTTATTTCAAAACTTCAAGGTATAAAATGTGGCGCAAAATCTACAAGTTGTCCTGATCAATTATCAAAATGTTTAATAGAGTATAAAAATACTCTTGAAGTAAAATCATAATTGATATTATAATTGTATAATACATGTATTAGAGGGATTAATAGTTGTGTCAATAGAATTAGATAATAGACAAGGGTTAATTGCTGGGGATGGACAACTTCCTATTGAATTGGCAAAAAACGCTAAAGAAAATGGTTTTGAAGTTATTGCAATTGCGCTTAGTGCTGATAATAGAAATGAATTAAAAAAATATTGTTCAAAAGTTTATGATTTAGCGCCAGGTGAATTGTTAAAAATAAAAAATGTATTAGAAACAGAAAATATAAAACAATTAACATTTATTGGTAAAGTTTCTAAAAGCATGGTTGTTAAGCGTTTTAGATTTGATTCTTTAGCAATTGAATTTTTAAAGCAAGTTAAACGTTTAAATGATGATGCAATTATGCTATTTCTTGTTGCAGAATTAGAAAAAATTGGTGTTACTGTTTTAGACCAAACAATTTTTATCAAACATTTGATGGCATCAAGAGGTGTTTTAGGTAAAGTTCAACCAACAGAAGCTCAATTGGCTGATGTTGAATATGGTTATAAAATAGCAAAAGAAATGGGTTCTTTGGATATTGGTCAATCTGTTGTTATTAAAGACCGTATGATTATGGCTATTGAAGCAATCGAAGGTACTGATAAATGTATTGTTAGAGGCTGTAAATTGGGTAAAAAAGATGCAGTTGTTGTTAAAGTTGCAAAACCAAAACAAGATAAGCGTTTTGATATACCTGCTTTTGGTTTGAGAACTTTAAAGACAATGAAAAAACATAAAGCTAGTATTATTGCTGTTGAAGCTAATGAGACTATTTTAGTTGACCAAAAGAAAACTATTGAATTTGCAAATAAAAATAATATTGTTGTAATGGCTGTATGAAAAAACTTTTTATAATTACAGGTGAATATTCTGGTGATAGACATGCTTGTGATGTCGTTAAGGAATTGAAAAAAATTAATCCTGAAATAGAAATCGAAGCTGTTGGTGGTGAAAATCTTGCAAATGAAGGTGTAAAACTTTTTTGTGACCATTCAAAAATGTCTGCAATGGGTTTCAATTTCAAAATTATATTAAGTCACATATTTTTAGGTAAAACAGTTGCCGATTATATTAAAAATGAATTTAAACCAGACATGGTTTTGTTAGTTGATTATGGTGGTTTTAATTTAAATTTATCTAAGGTTTTATCTAAATCTGGAATTAAGTTATATTATTATATTCCTCCTCAAATTTGGGCTTCAAGAAAATGGCGTTTAAATACCGTAAAAAAGTGTATTAATAAGGTTCTTACTATTTTCCCTTTTGAAAAGGAAATGTATGAAAAAGTTGGTGTTGATGTTGAATTTGTAGGTCATCCATTGCTTTCTCAAATTCCTCCAAAACCTGATAAAAATGCGGTTTTTGAAGAAAATTGTTTTGATAAAAATAAAAAATTAATTTCAATATTTCCTGGTTCTAGGGTTTTTGAAATAAAAAATTTGTTAAGGTTGTTTTTAGATTCGGCTAGAATTATTAAATCACAAAGAGAAGATGTTCAATTTGCTATAGCTCAAGCGCCTACAATCAAAGATGAATTGATATTCCCAATGCTTGAAGAGTATAAAGATTTAGATATTAAAGTTTTAAAAAATAGAAATTATGAACTATTATCTTCTTCTGATGCGTTAATTTTAGCATCTGGAACAGTTGCTTTGGAAGCTTCTTTGTATGAAACTCCTATGATTGTAAGTTATAAAGGACCAGCTTATTTATATTTCGTTTATAGGCTTGTCCGTTGTATTAAGAGAGTTTCTTTACCTAATATTATTTTGGATAAGGATGTTATCCCTGAGTTGATACAAAAAGATGCTAAATGTGAAAAAGTTGCAGAAAATATCAAGAATATAGTTGAAAATGATAATTATAGAATTGATATGATTAATTCTTTAAAATATGTTAAGCAAAAATTATCAAGTTCTGGCTCAGCTTTAAAAGTTGCAAAAATCATTAGTGACAATATCTAGGGGATATAATCAATATATTTTTTTTACAAAAAATTTAATTTATGTTAAGATACTTTTGTAAATCTTTATTAAAAAAAGGCAAAAATTATGATTTAGAGATTTATAATAACTTGTATTCAGGATTGGTTAATGCAAAAAGAACATAAGAATAAAGAATTATATAAAGAAAATCTCTCTCCCCAAAAACAAATAACTACAAATCCGATAGATAAATCGGGTTTAGTTGCGAAGATAAATATTTTGGGCAGTGGGATGAACTCTGGCAAAATTCCTCATGCTGTATTTAGTCACCATGTGGAAAAATCTTATGGTGCTGTTGATTATTCTTCTTTCATTAAGGAAACTAATGAAATTGTTAGAAATCATACATCTTTAAGAAGATCATTAACTGCTTTCCATAATTTATTTACATCTAGATTAAATTGTAACTACACTGCATTAGGCATTATTAACGAACAATCAGGTACAATTGATGTTAAACTTTTAGATAAAGCATCAAATGTATTCTCATATAAAGTATTTATGAGCGATAAAAACAATGAAATTGTAAAAGCCATTGAAAATGATGAAGTAATGACATTATCTAATTCGGAGTTTTTAAAGATTCCATCTTTAGCTTCTGTTCCTTCATTGATATTACCTATTAAGGTACAGGGTAGAACAATTTGTGTTGCTCTTGCAAGTGATTATAATGTTCACAATCATATTAGTTTATATCAATTAACAGCAACTAGTATGGGTTTATTAGTTCAAAATTCTGATTTGTATAAACAAGTTGCTCAATCTTCTTATTTAGATAGTTTGACAAATTTGAATTCACATAGAAGATTCCATGAACTTCTTTCTCAAGAACTAATTGAAGCTGAAGCTAATAATTCAAAAGTTTCTGTTCTTATTTTTGATATTAATAATATGGGACAAATCAACAGGGATTATGGTCACTCTAAAGGTGATGAAGTAATTAAAGTTGTTGCTAATAAAATTAATGAAAACATTAAAAAACAAGATATTGCAGCTAGATATGGTGGCGATAAAATATCTGTTATTCTAAAAAATATGAATGCTGATGAAGCTAAATATATGGCAGAATATTTATCATATACTTTATCTTGTTGTTTAGTTGATGATATTGGTCCAGTTAACAATGTTGCTGTTGGTATTGCAACTTATCCAGATGATTCTAAAGATAAAGAAAAATTGTTAATATTAGCAGAACAAGCTGTTCTTGTATCAAAAACTAAAGGATATAAAAATGGTCGTTCAACGATTGTTTCTACTCAGGATTATGATTTCTGGGATGATTCAGCTTTAAATTCTTTTGCTATAGTTATGGCAAAAAGACATTCTCAGTTAGGAATTAATTTTGAAGAAGCATTATTAGATAAATTCCAAAATGAAAATATCGTATCTCAAAATCATTTAATAGAAGTTGTAACTTCTTTGGCTACTGCAATTGATGCGAAAGACGAATATACAAAAGACCATTCATCTTCTGTTTCAAGATATTCTGTTGCTTTAGCTAGAGCAATTAATATGCCTGAAAATGAAGTTGAACGCATTAAATTGGGTGCATTACTTCACGATATTGGTAAAATTGGTATTCCTGAAAATGTACTTACAAAACCTGATAGATTAACAGATGAAGAATTTAAGATTATTCAACAACATCCTTCAATTGGTGTTGAGAAAATATTAGAACCAAATCCATTATTACATGATTTAATTCCAATTGTTAAATATCATCATGAGCAATGGAATGGTAAAGGTTATCCTTGCCAATTAAAAGGTGAAGAAATTCCTTTAGCAGCTAGAATTGTTGCTATTGCTGATACTTATCACGCTTTAATTAGTGATAGACCATATCGCAAAGGTATGAGCTTTGAAAAGGCTTGTGCAATTTTAGAAGAAGGTGCTGGAATTCAATGGGATAAAGAGTTAGTTAGACAATTTATCGCTATCGCTCCATCTCTTGCAACTAAAATTTAGTTTTCTTCTCTTTTATAGTAATATGGCAAATCTGCGTTTATATCTAATTTTTTAGCATTAGGTTTAAATATTTTTGACTTGTATATTCCTGTATATGCAAGAAAATACTTCAAACTTACTGCTAATACTCCAAATCCATATTTGCATGAACGTGCAAAATTTATTGAAGATGCTTCAGGAAAATATTTTGTTGGACAGCTTATTTCACCTATTTTATAGCCGTGATATGTAATTAGGGCTAACATTTCATTATCAAAAACGAAATCATCATCACATTCATCTAATGGTAAAGTTTGTAATACAGATTTTTTAAATGCTCTATATCCTGTGTGGTATTCACTTAAATGCTGACCTAAAAACAGGTTCTCAAATGCTGTTAAGAATTTGTTTGCAATGTATTTATATAAAGGCATACCACCTTCTAGAGCGTTGGATAGCATTCTTGATGCTATAACTGCATCATATTCTTCAAATGCTAACATAGAAGCAATTGCTGGTATTAGTTTAGGGGTGTATTGATAATCAGGGTGTAGCATAATAACAATATCTGCATCAGATTTTAATGCAGCTGTATAACAAGACTTTTGATTGCCTCCATATCCTCGATTTTCTTTATGCACAATTGTTGTTATATTTAGGTCTTTTGCTAAATCTTTTGTATTGTCACTTGATTTATCATCAGTTAGTATAATTTCATCTACTATATCTTGGTAAATTTCTTTGTATGTTTTTTCTAAAGTTTTTTCTGCATTGTATGCAGGCATAACAACAACTATTTTTTTCCCGTTTAACATAATTCCTCTCGTTTCATAGTATTTATTATATTTCATGCCTTTTAAATAGGCTAGGAATTATTAGTTGTTAATAAATGTAAATTAATGTTATAATATATTAAAGTAAAGATGTATATTAGTCGATACTCATATAGCGAGTTATTATTGGTGGTAGTAGATGAGTTCCTGTGAATTAAAAGAAAGTTTAGAAGTAGTTTTAAACTTCTCAAAAGACGAAAAACATACTGTGTTAATTGTTGATGACGAAGAAAACAATTTGCAATTATTGAAAAGAACTTTCCGTGGTAAATATAATATTATTACTGCAACAAATGGTGTTGAAGCTTTAGATATTGTTAATAAACGCGGTAGTGAAATTTCTCTTATTGTTTCAGACCAAAAAATGCCTGTTATGGAAGGTACCGAATTCCTTAGAAAGGTTAGAGAAACAAATCCGCAGATTGTAAAAATCTTGTTAACTGGTCACGTTGATACAGATATTTTAGTTTCTGCTATAAATGATTGTGATTTATTTCAATATATATTAAAACCTTTTGAACCAGAAGAACTTAAAATTGCTGTTGAAAGTGGTCTTGAAAAATATTCAATGGCTAGTAATAATAAGGTTTTCTATAATGAGTTAAGAGAATTATTTTATAAAACAATTAGAGCTATTTCTAATGCTTTAGATACTAAAGATTCTTATACAAATGGACATTCTTTAAGGGTTACTCTTTATTCAATGATTCTTGCTAATGAGCTTGGTTTAGATGAGTCATATAGAGAAGACATTGAAATTGCTGGATTGTTGCACGATATCGGTAAAATTGCAATGCCAAAAAGTATTTTGTGCAAAAATGGTAAACTTACTGATGAAGAGTTTTTGATTATGAAATCGCATCCTGTTCGTGGTGAAAAAATTGTAATTAATATCAAAAAATTACAAATCATTTCTGAATGGGTGAAAGCGCACCATGAAAAATGGGATGGAAAAGGTTATCCTGATGGATTAGCTGGTGAACAAATCCCATTGGCTGGTAGAATTATTGCTTTGGCAGATACATATGATGCTATGACTTCTACTAGACCATATAGAACTGCTTTATCTCATGAAATTGCTATAAATGAAATTAAAAGATGTACTGGTACTCAATTTGACCCAAGTTTAGCAGAACTTTTTGTTTCTATTTCAGATAAAATTGATGCTGCTAGATTGAATCCTGAAATTGAATATCCTAAATATTCATTATTAGCAAAAAATATTGATTTCAAAATACCTTCAGAATTTAATAAAGCGTAGTTATTCTAACGAATTAATATTTATTGATATTAAATCTTTAAATTTCTTTTCGAGATTTTGAGTTAAATCGTTTGTTGCGTTTGTCCAAAAGTTCGGTGAAACTAAAACTCTTTGTTCAGTTCCGTTGTTATCTGCTTTTATTATAAGTGGGTCTGAACCTTTGAAATTTACTAATTCATCTTTGATTGCAATAATCGTTTCAAAATTGATATTTTTATTTAAAGTTATTGTAACTATGTTGCTATTTTCAACAGGTTTAATGCTTTCTACAATTATTTGTGGGCTACTATCTTCTTTCTTTTGCAATTTGCCTGACATAATAATTTTCTTTTCTTGTTCTATTAAAGAATTGTAGTTTTGTAGTGTTTTATGGAAAGCAACAAATGCTATTTCGCCTGTTAAATCTTCAATTACACCTGCTTTTAAAAATTTTGTTGGGTCTTTTTTGGTAGGTATTTGTCTAACAGAGGTTAATAAGCCGCAAATAGTTACAAATGAATCATTTGGTAATTCTTCTAAGTCGTTGATATTGTGCGTTGTTAAGAATGGTAATTTGTCTCTAATAGATTCTAGTGGATGGCTTGTAACGTAGAACCCTAGATATTCTTTTTCAAATTCTTGAATTTCTTTATCTGTAAATTCTTCGTCATCTCCGTATAGTTCAAAAGATTGCATTTGATAGCTATTGCCACCAGTTGCACCGCCAAGTCCTGCAAATAAGCTTACTTGTCCTAATTCTTTGGCTTCGTTTTCTCTTGCTGCTGCATTCAAAATATTATCAATGTTATTGAATAATTTTTTACGGCAAGGTTCTAGGCAAGTCATTGCACCTGCTTTTGCAAAGTTTTCGAGAGTTTTTCTGTTTACCACGCGAGGGTTTATTCTTTGGGTAAAATCTACTATAGATGTAAATTCTCCATTTTTCTCTCTTTCTTCTTCTATTTCTTTTAGTACAGCGTCTCCAATACCTTTAATTGAGTTTAAACCAAATCTTATGTTGTCACCATCTGGGGTAAATTCAGCATTTGATTTATTAATATCTGGAGGTAGTACTTTTATGCCAAGTTTTTGGGCTTCAGAAATATAAAGTTGAGTTTTTGCTTGATCATCTTTTGAGTTTGATAACATTGCCGAAATATATTCAACAGGATAATGTGCTTTTAAATATGCTGTTTGGTATGCAACAAAGGCATAGCAGGCAGAATGTGACCTGTTAAAACAGTAGCTAGCAAAACTTCCAATTTGGTCAAAAAGTTCTTTCGCATCTTTTTCTAACATACCTTTAGATACTGCTTTTTCAATAAATGGTCCTTCTAATTTAACTAAATCTTCAGGATGTTTTTTCGCCATAATACGGCGTACACCATCTGCTCCACCAAGTGAATAATCTGCTAAAACTTGGAAGATTTGCATAATTTGTTCTTGGTAAACTAAAGTTCCATAAGTATCTTTTAAAACAGGTTCTAAAAGTGGGTGAGCATATTTTATTTCTTGTCTGCCGTGTTTTCTTTCAACGAAGTCTTTTACCATGCCAGAACCTAATGGACCTGGACGGAATAGTGCTACTAAAGCGCCTAAGTCTTCGAATACAGATGGCTTTAAGTCTTTTACTAATTGTTTCATACCTGCAGATTCTAATTGGAATACGCCGTCTGTACTTCCAGTCATAAGCATTTGATATGTTAGTTCATCATCAAGTGGTATGTGATTGATATCAATATCTATTCCGTGACGTTTTTTTATCATATCCAAGGTTTGAACAATGATAGTTAAGTTCTTAAGTCCTAAAAAGTCCATTTTCAATAGACCAACTTTTTCGCAGTCTTCTTTTGGATATTCTGTAATTACATTTCCTTCTTTTGCGTATTGAACAGGTACAATTTCATCTAACGGATTGTGTGCAATAATAACGCCTGCAGCGTGCATACCTGTATTTTGTTTTAAGCCTTCAATATTTCTTGCTTCATCTATAATTTGTCTGATAAGTGCATCTTCGTCATACACTTTTTTAAAGTCTGGTGATACTTCAAGAGCTTTATCAATTGTCATACCAACTTCTGATGGAACAAATTGGCTAACTTTGTTTGATATTTCAAAAGGTAAGTTCATTACTCTAGCAACTGCTTTAATCGCAGCCTTTGCAGATAATGTACCAAATGTTATAATTTGGCAAACCTTATCTTTTCCATATTTTTCTGTAACATATTCAATAACACGTTCACGGCCATCACCAAAGTCAATATCAACATCGGGCATTGATATACGTTCTGGGTTTAAAAATCTTTCAAAGAATAAGTGGTGCTTTATTGGGTCAAGGTCGGTTATTCCAAGTGCGTATGCAATTAAGCTTCCAGCTGCAGAGCCTCTTCCTGGACCTACTGGAACTCCGTGAGTTTTTGCGTAATTAATGAAATCCCATACAATCAAGAAGTATGCATCAAATCCCATTTTATTGATGATTTCAAGTTCATATTTACAACGTTCTTCAATTTCTGGGGTTATTTCTTCATAGCGTTCGTGTAAACCTTGTCGTACTTTAAAACCTAAATATGAAGCAATTGTATGACCTTCTGGAACATCAAAAGATGGTAAGATGCTTTTTCCAAGTTCGATAATTACATGGCACTTGTCTGCAATTTTTGCAGTGTTTTCTATTGCTTCTTCAAATAACTCAGAATCCATCCATCTAAAAGATTCTCTTAGTTCTTCTGGCGTTTTTACATAAAATTGGTTGTTAGAAAATCTAAATCTATTTTCTTCTTCTTTTAGTGCGTTTGTTTGTATGCATAGTAAAGTATCGTGCCAAGAAGCATCTTCTTTTCTTAAATAGTGGCTATCATTTGTAATTACAAGTGGAATATCTAATTCTTTTGCAATTTTTATTAATTCAGGATTTGAACGTTTTTGTTCATCTAGTCCATGGTCTTGTAATTCAATATAGTAATCTTCTCCAAATAGATTTTTATACCATTTAGCAGTTTCTCTTGCTTCGTCATTTTTGCCATCTAAAATTTGGCTTGCAACTTCACCAGCTATACAAGCTGATAAACAAATTAGTCCTTCAGAATGTTTTTCTAAAATTTCTCTATTTATACGCGGTTTATAATAAAATCCATCAATGTGAGCGATACTAACAAGTTTTACTAAATTTTTGTAGCCTGTATTATTCTTTGCAATTAAAACTAAGTGATACAATTCTCTATTCATTGCATCTTTTTTAGTTATATCTCCGTATAAAACGTAAAATTCACATCCAAGTAAAACTTTAAATTGTTGGTCTTTACCTTGTCTGTATAGTTCCATTGCACCATACATAACTCCGTGATCTGTTACAGCCACAGCCTCAAAATTGTTTTCTTTTGCGAACTTAATAAGCTCTTTATTTCTTATTGCCCCATCTAGTAAACTATATTCAGAGTGTACGTGCAAAGGCACATAACGCATTTTGTATCCCTTTTAATCCCGACTTATATATTTATATAAATATCCTACCATATAGACCTTAATAGGTAAATTAAAGATGTTTTTATGTAACGATTTTTGCTATTAATTTTTCATTATCATTTGATAGACCTGTAATTTCTATTTTTACAAGTTTATCTTTGTACATATCTGTATCATCTATTAAAACATTTAAGTAGTTTTTAGTAACTCCTTTTAAAAGATTTGTTTTTCTATCGCGTTGTTTTTCTATTGTAATTTCATTAGTTGAACCTATATTTTTTTTCATAAATTCAAGTAATTTTTTATCAGAAACTTCTTGAATAATATTAACTCTTCTTCTTTTTTCATTGATGTCTATCTGATTAGGCATTTTATCGGCGATTGTACCTTTTCTTCTTGAATATGGAAAAACGTGTATTTTACTCATTTCAAGTTCTTTTAAATTATTCAGAGTTATGTCAAAATCTTCTTTTGTTTCATTAGGAAAACCTACAATAATATCGCTACCAATAAAAGCTTTATCAAATTTTGAGTTTATGTAATCAACTAAAAATTTAATGTCTTTACTTGTATAGTTTCTGTTCATACCTTTTAGTGTTTTGTCGCAAACAGATTGTAGAGATAAATGAAAATGTGGACAGAATTTTTCTGATTTGGCTAAAAAATCTATAAAATCTTTGGTGAGTTCTAATGGGTTTAGTGAACCTAATCTATACCTTTTGATATTTGTTTTTTCAATAGCTTCAAGTAAATCTTTTAAACTTTTTTTCTCCTTAAAATCTTCGCCCCATTGTCCTATGTGAATGCCAGTTAAAACAGTTTCATCATATCCTTCTTCTACAAATATATTTATTTGTTCAATTACATTTTCAATACTATTTGAACGATTTTTGCCTCTTGCAAAGGGAATTGTGCAGTATGTGCACCTATTATTACAACCATCTTGGATTTTTACTGATGCTCTTGTTCTTTGTGTATGGTGTAATTTTTCGTATCTGAAATAATCGTGTGAGAAAATATCAGATACATTTAATTTTTCGTTATTGTTAATTATTTGAGCAATATCATTTTTTTCGTAATTGCCTACAACATAGTCAATTAATTCATTTTTTAAAAGTTCTTCTTTTTCTAATTGAGCCATACATCCTGTAAGAACTATTTTTATATTTTCGTTCTCTTTTTTTGCTCTTTTAATGTATGAAAGATTTTTATTATCTGCAATATGAGTTACGCTACAAGAGTTTAAAATATAATAGTCTGCAAGTTTAATATCTTTAATTTCTTCATATCCATTATTTGTAAGGATTTCTGCAATTAAAGCTGATTCTACTTGATTTGTTTTGCAACCTAATGTTTTTATAATAAATTTTTTCATAATTCAATTATAATTTAAAAATTTATTTTAATAAGCTTTTTCTTGAGTTTTTGCCTGTTAAGTTTGCAACTAATGAAATAGTTTTTGGAAAATATTTTTCTAAAAATTGAGTTCTTGTTTTTATTCTATCTGTATTCGTTCCATATGTTGTTAATAAAATATTAGTTTCTGCAATAAATTCATCATCACCATCAGAACCAAATAAGTTTGCTCGTGGTGAAAAATATTGTAGGTAAAGTTGTTCATTATATGGAACATTTTCTTGAAAATGTTGCATTTCTATTCCATAGCTTTGCATAAAATCATCATTTTCTAAAATTGATGGAGGTTCATTTGCTAGTATGTGCCCTACTTCGTGAATAATAATGCTGTTATTTTTCCCTGTTGAAAGTACTTTTTCATAATTATTTGTATATGAATCTGAATCAATACAGTAGTTCCAGCGTTTAATTTTATTAAAGATATCTAGTAATGTATCAACTTGTAGGTTTTTAATTTCTTTCCATAATGTTTCTTGAGAGTATTTTGCTAGTCTTCCTTTTGCAAAAAGTCTTCTTTGTTTTTCTCCATCAGAAATTGTTATCACTTTTTTATTATCATCATATTCTAGGTGATACTTAATTCCATTTATTATATTATCAACGCTTCCATCTTCGTTGCGTATAAATTCTCTTGATATATCCATTGATGGAGCATCAGCACCTTCTTCTTGAATTTTATATTCGTATGAAGTATATGTAATTTCTCCGTTTTCATCTCTTTTTTCTGTATATTTTCTGCTTGAAATCATTTCATCAATTTGGAATTCTTCGTTGTAAGTGATACTTCCATCTGCATTTTTTACAACGGTAGATATTGGTTCTCCATTTGATATTACAGCATCTTCTATATTTGTATCTATTGCATTTATATCGTTACTTGAAGTTGTCTTGAAATCGGAAATATTGTAATAAACTGATTCAAATACACCTGGTAATAAATTTGATTTTTTTGAGTGTATTACTCCTATAATTTCTTTTGTATTTAAATCGTGAACATATTCTATTAATTCTTTAATTTCTCCATTTTTATCGTATTGTGTTTTGAATACGTTGCTCTTATTACTCATAATAGATGAAGTAGAGTTGTCTTTGTATTTTTCAGTTCTGCTTTTTGTTTCTTCGCCATATTCGTTAAATGTTCGAACTAAAGTTATTTTTGTTCCATTTTCTGTTCTCATTTCTTTTGTTAATATAGCTTCGTAACCATCATCATTTTGTATATCAATTACACTAACATCATATTCATCTTTAAATAAATCTTTCATTTTTGGATTTTTCTTTATGATTTGTTCTAAAGCTTCAATTTCTTCATCTTGCAGTAGAGAAATAGCTAAAGCAGAGGTTTGACTATAACCTCTATTTCTGTATGTTTTATATTCTTTATTATTATTCTTCTTTTCTTGTTCTAAAATAAAGATAATGTAATCTTCATAAACACCTTTTTTAATTAGTTCTAGTGCTTTTTGATAATCTTTTTTATTTAGCTTCGCTAAATCGGCAAGATTTGAATCTCCAATTCTTAATTCTTTTAGTTCTGCTAGCCTTATGTTTTGTTCTTCTGTTAAATTTGATAGTTCTGAAATAAATTCAGGATCAATTCCTTCCCTTGCGTGATTTAAACATTTTTCTTTTCTATCTATATCATATTTAGAAACTCTAACTGCAATTTCAATATCTGCATCATAGCTAAGAAGTTCTTCAGCTGTTTTTATCTCTTCATCTGTAAGTTTTGAATAATTAGCAGCGATTATTGGAGGGTAGCCTTGATTCATTAATTCAATAGTTCTTTTATATTCCATCGGTGATAATTTAACAAATAAATTTACACAGTCTGAATCAATACCTTCTTTTATTAAAGTTAAAGCTCTTTCGAAATCTTTTTCATCTAGTTTTGCTATTGAACAAATACTAGCATCGAAAATTCCTTTATCCCACAATTTAAGTGCCTGTTTATAGTTTTGTTCTTTAAGTATTATTATATCTCCAACAAATTCAGGGTTAACACCTTTATTAAATAATTCATTTGCTCTTTCGTATTTATCATCAGGCAATGATGCAATATTTTTTGCAAAAGCTTTTTCTAAACCTTTTGTTTCAAGGTCTTTCATTCTTTTTTTATATTTTGTAGGGCTTATTGGTAAAATTTGAAATTTTCCAAAAGAAATATTAAAAGATTTATAGTTTTCTTTAAAAGATTCTAGATAAGAGTTGTTAGAAGGAAAACTTAAATGCTTTTTGTCGTTAGTGGAATTTATATTTTGAATAGGTTTAATTGTCGTATAATTGGCTTGTATTCTCATACTTCTACTAAACCCAAATTAATAAAATTTTGCTATATATTTGTCTTTATTTTTGGTAAAAAAGCAAAAAAAAATGTTTGCAGAGTTTGCAAACATCAAATAAACACGAGGATATTAAGAGAGAGAGTAAAAAAAATTTTTTTGTTAATCATTTCGCCTAAAATGGCTGATTATGTTCGCCCTTAACAGTGCCTCTTTGTGTTTTTTTAAATTTAGTTTCGATTTCCTCCTTTTGAGTATCTACTGCTTACTCTTATATAAAGTTTTTTTTTTTGAGAGAATTGCTTTTTTTAATTATTTCTTCTTAACAAAACTTTATATTGTTTTTTAAAAAATTAAAGTTTTATTTTAAATAGTCGATAAAAGATATATTGAAGAATATAAGGAAGTTTGTTATGGCTGAAGTAAATTGGAATGATGTCGTTATTAATTATCTGAAGAATAATGGCTCTAAAGAAGTTAATAGCGAAAGATTTGATGAACTGAGTGATGACATTGATGCTGTTGCAGAAATGGGATTTAGCGCTGCTGGTCAGAATGTATCTTTATTTGAAGTTAAAGAAGATATGTCAGATATGGCTGTCGATGATTTTGTTAATGATTATTTAAAACAAATTCCTCAAGTTGAAGGTTCTTCTGTAACAGATGAGCAATTGGCTTTATTTGCAGATATTCTTGACCAAAATGGTGATAATAAATTGTCTTATGATGAATTAAAATTAATTTCAAAAGATGGTTTTGTTAGTTCAGATTCGTTGTTTTTCAGCTCTTATGGTGAAGCAGATTCAGAAGAAGCTCTTGAAGGCTACAAACCTGATGGCAGTTCATCAGATACAGGTTCTGATGGAACAGTAGGTGGTGGTGATGATGGTGTTACCCCTCCTAGTGGTGGTGAACAGACTCCTCCTGCAGGTCTAGGTGACGGTGGTGATGGAACACCAGCTCAAAATCCAGCGACTGCTGATGTTGGTGATGCAACATTAAATGAACTTAGAGCACTTTTGTATGATATTGTTACCGAAAGTGATACGGATGATTTTGCAAATGCAGCTAGTGTAATTGATTTTTGGAAAAATAATCCTAAAGCAATACAAGATATTATTCCAGAAGGTGCTGATATCAATCAAGTATTAGAAGATTTACGCGGTACTTATATTAGATATTCTGAAGAAGATGAAAAAGAAATCTCTGCTTATATGAAATTGGCAGGTTGTACAAGAGCTGAAGCAATTGAAGCTAATAAATCTAAATTGGGTAAACCAATTTCTGATGATAAAACTAACATTGATGAGATAAAAGCTAATTCATATTCAGAAGGTGATGCTTCACAATTAGGTGATGCTCAAGTAAAAACAATAGTTGCGGCGTTGTATTCTGCTACTGAAGGTAAATTGGGTACAGATGAAGATGTGGTAAGCAACTACCTACTAAGTGGAAATTATAATAGCGCCGATATTGTAAAAATTATGAAAGCATATGAAGAAAAATATGGACATTCGTTAATGTCTGCAATACAAGGTGATTATTCTGGTGGTGCAGAAACTGAATTGAGAAATGTATTATATGATGCATCTATGGCAGAAGCTCTTAAAGCTAGCGGATGGAATACAGTTGAAGATATTCCAGGAGATGTAGTTGATAGTGCTATTGAATATTATCAAGCTTTCCAAAAATCAGATGCAACTGGTTATATGTCGAAATTTGATAAATTACCAGCTGATCAAAAAGCTCAAATAATTATGGCTTGCCAAATTTTATATCCAGATTTTGATTTGATGAACGAATTGACTGAAGATCGTGTTTGGTTTGGCGCAGAAGATAAATATGTTGATAATATTTTGAATGCCCTTATTGATGAATAGATAATATTTTATTAATTTGAAAAATAACCACAAATTTTATTTGTGGTTATTTTTTGTTTAATTAAATTTATTAAATAATGTTTTATTGTAATATTCATCATTTGGTATTGGTAGATAATAATGTTTTTTTAATTTAGATGTTGGAATAAAAACACCAGATAAATTGTTTTCAAAAACTAGTTTCCAATCTTTATGTTTTTTTATTTCTTCAAATACTGGATATTTTTTTTCTAATATCATTACATCTGTTTTATAGTCTCTAATTATCTTGTACCAATCGTCTTTTACAAGATGGAAATCTTTTAATTGTAATAATAAATCCGGATTATAAACTTCTTCATATCTTCCATCCATTACTATTAAATTGTTTGGATAAAGCTTGTATGCTGCGTAGCTACCCCAATCAAAATTTATAAATAAATTGCCTTCTATTTTATTTATTTTAATAAATTCTATCGCAAATCTTGGATATTTAGTTTCTGTAATTTTAATTTCTTTGTTTGTATTTAATAGTTGTGGAATTGAAATTAATAGTAAAAGGAAATAAACTATTACATTTTTTGCAAGATTAAAAGTTTTTCTATTTTCTTCATTTTTAAATTTAAATTTATCTATAAATGAGTTAAATATTGAGTAAAATTCATTATATAAAAGAGTCCCTGTTGTTAATACAAAAAAGGAAATATGTCTTATGTGTGTTACAGATAAATAAATCATTGCAAGTATTATAAGTAATTTTGTTTTATCTAGATTCTTGTAATTGATTTTATTTTTAATTAAATAAATAGCGCTTGTTAAAATTATAAATACTAAATATACTTTGTATTTTAAATATTCACCAATATAGTATTTATCAAATGGACTTGTCCATTCTGTAATGAATGTTCTATCCATTGTTCCTGCGTAGAATAAAAATTTAACATATTCTATTCCATATGGGTTTATAAATAGAACCGCTAATGACGATAATAGGGTAACAATATACCATTTTATTGGTTTTTTGTTTAAGAATTCCCCAACACAATATATTCCTATAAGTCCTATACCACTTAAAGCACCGCCATGTATGTTTGACCAAAATAGCATAATTATTGGTAATAAAATTAAGCTTTTTGTTTTTCCTTGTCGTGCTTTTTCTAATAAGTATAAGAAAATTGAAAAAAACAAACTTGTAAATAGCAAGCATCTAATTGTTTGTCCCATATTTTGTTCAACGGCTAGAAACATTATTGCAAAATATAAGATATTGTAGCTTACAGTTGATTTTGGCTTGTTTAGTTCAATTGTTTTGTAGCAGAAAAACATTGTAAGTGCTATTAATATACCTTTTAATACTATTAATCCTTCTGAGCCAAAATGTTTTAATGCAAGATAAAAGAAAATACTAGCACCCCATTCATGGTCATACCAAGGATGAGTTGGTGTGTATGATAAAAAATCATATTTTAATACATTTAGGTTCTCTACAATATGTTCTCCGGCAATTAATCTTGCCCATAAATCATTATCTGGTGTGCAATTAATGCAAGTCATTCCTATACAAAATAGGAAAAGGGTAATTAAAAATAATATTCTCATTCGTCTTTTTCTTTTATTTTAATTAATACTATTGAATCTTCATCAATTTTTATATTTTTACCTTTTTCTGTATAAACAAGCGGTGTACTTTTATATACATTTGTTCCAACTGATTGAAGTCTATTTTGATTTGGATTTGGCTTTATTAAACCTTTTGTAGCAGCAACTGCTTGCGAAAATCCGGGAACTTTAAGAACATGTCCAACAACTGATATGCCTGTATTTTTTGCAATCCCTTTTAAGTCCTTTTTTGTTGTCAATTTTAAAGAACCAATTAAATTTTTACTACTTATATTTTTTGTCTTATTATCTTGTTCTGGTATTGTATAGGAAATTAATTTTACTTTTAAATATCCATCTCTTTTTCCACGTTTTGCATAAATTATTTTATTAACTTTAATTGTTATAATAGAATTTTGTGGCACTGTATCGACATCAGATATTTTATAATCATCTATTGAATGAAATTCTAATATACTATTTTCGTGTATTTCATCCATGTTGTATTGAAAATGTGATATGGCATAAATTTTATGTGCTAATACTTCTGCACTTGCTTGTAAGTTAAATGTCATTATTAAAAAACATATTACAAGTAATAACCTTATCATTAGTAAACTCTCCCTAGTCTTAATAAATTATATCATTATATAAAAAAAGAAGCGATAAAATCGCTTCTTTCTGTTTTTAAAAAATTGAATTTTTTATTGTATTTATTTTTCTTAAATTTCCTGATTGTCTTAGTTCTTTTAGTGGTGAAAAATTACCGAAATTTTTTCTCCATTCTTTCATAAATTTTTTGCTATTCATTAAGCTTTTTACATAACTTTCGTTGTATTTAAGAATAACTGCTTTCTTTAAAACATCTTCAATATAGCCTTCATCTTTAAGTGCTTTTGCTTCTAAATAATGTCCAAATAGGCTTTCTTGATATAGACCGCTTCTTTTATTAATCGTTTTACCATTTGAAGAACCAACAATTTTAAAGAATTCTTTTTCTGTGATTAATTTAGAATATGGAGCAAGTGAATCTATATCAATAGAAACAAATTCAGCTGTTGTATCATCGATATTGATACTTTGTCTTTCTTCTTCATCACTTAAATAATTTAGCTTACTAAAATTTTCATTATCTAAAAAATTTCCAATATAATTTTCTAAATTGTTTACTTCGTTCAAGCTAGTTTCTATGTCAATTTCGCAAACTGTTTTTTTGTTCTTCATTTTTTGCTCCTTAAATACACCCATATTTTATTTATCGACATGAATTTTTTATACTTTATCTTTTTTTTTCTTTGTTAAGAAATTTTAATTATTTAAAAAAACACGCAATTCTACAATGAATATATACTTTATATATATACAAGGAGCTTATTATGTCAGCATTATTTAAATTTATGAATAGAAAAAATAGATTTTCAACTTTTGTTTTGTTGAATATCTAATATGGATAAATTATAAAGAAAATTATTGATAAAACAAACAAAATCCAAGTGATTATGTTTGTTTTATTTTTTTGTCCACATAATAGTTTCATAATTGGATAAATAATAAATCCAGCTATAATTCCAGAACCAATGTTGTATGTGAAAATCATTGTGCTGATTGTAAAAATGATTGGTGCAAATTCTGAAATATCTTTAAAATCTGTGTTTTCAATAACTGTTGTCATTAAAATTCCTACATATAAAAGTGCCGGAGCATAAGCATATGCTGGAATTATAGTAATTATTGGTGTAAAAATAAGTCCTAATAAGAAAAGAAAACCTACTGTAATTGCAGTTAAACCTGTTCTACCGCCAGCGTTGATTCCTGTCATAGAATCTAAATATGCGCCTGGAGTTGTTGTTCCAAATAGTGGTGCTATTATTGTTGAAATAGAATCAACAATCATTGGCTTTTTAAAATCATTATCGCCATTTCCTTGATTTGTTTTGTAGCTTAAACCTATTAAAGCCCCCGCTGTATCAATATTCACTAATAAAAAGATAACAAAGAATATAGGAATAAAATCTTTGTTTAATAATCCTGAAAAATCTATTTGCATTAGTGATTGAACTGGTGAAGCTGGCAATGAAATTATAGCTTTTGGTAATTCTACATCTCCACAAATAATTCCTAAAATTGTAGTTAGTGCAATTGAAATTAATACAGCACCTTGAATTTTCTTTTTAACAAGAGTAATTAATGTTAAAAAGCTTATTATACCTAGAAATATTGGCAATTTTGTAAAATTACCAATTTCTAACGGAATTGAATTTTGTGTAAAGTTTACTATTCCTATATCTCTTAACGCTATGAATATAAAAAATAGTCCCAAACCTGTACAGAAAGCTATTTTTATTGCTTCTGGTATTTGTTTTACTATGTATGCTCTTACATTAAATATTGATAAAAATAATAAAATAACACCGCAAACTAGTATTGCTCCTAGAGATGTTTTTATTGAAAAGCCTAGCCCTGCGCAAACAGTAAAAGCAATAAAAGCTGTTTCTCCTAAAAACGGTGCTACGGCATAAGGTTTATTTGCGTATAAACCCATAAAAACACTTGTTAAAAATACAAATAATCCTGTTGCAGTGAGTGTTGAGGTGAAATCTAGTCCTGTTGTAGCTAAAATTTTAGGGCTTAAAATAAATAAATATGACATAGTAAAAAATGTTGTTAACCCAGCTAAAATTTCAGTTTTTACATTCGTATTATTTTCTTTTAATTTGAAAATTCTTTCTAAAAATTCCATTATAGTAAACTCTCTAACTCTCTTATTATTTTTGTATCAAAGGCTTCTTCTGCTCTTTTTTCTCCAGATAATACGCTTAAACCTTTTTCTTTTAGTATATCATTAATCTTTCCATAGTTTTTGTTTGTTGGTGTTGGTTTTGTATTTATTAACATTTGAGTAAATGTATTGTTTTGATTTGTTATTCTTGCTGGAGTGATTAATCCGCTATTATTAAATTTTTCAGACGCTTCTTCGCCTGATAAAAATTGGATTAATTTAATTGCATTTTCTTTGTTTTTTGATTTTTTACTAATTGCCCAGCCTGATGCATCAACATATAATTTTTTCTCTTCACTTGAAGGGAATTCTATTGTTTCAAATTTGAATTTAATTGTTTCTTTAAATTTAGGCATCATCCATTTCCCACCTAAATAGAAGGCTAATTCTCCGTTTATAAACATTTGAGCCGTTGTTTTGCTTCCTATTTGTGCTTTTGTTGGAGCTATATGGTATTTGTTAATAAAATCTGAGTATATGTTTAATGCATTTATGCTTTCTTTTTTATTTATTATTATTGATTTACCATCATCTGATATTGCCCCACCACCATTTGCATTTAAAAAATATAACCAAAATAAAGGTAGTTCTTCGTAATTTATTCCAAAATGTTTTTCGTTTGTATATTTGCTTGCTAGTTCTTTTAATTCATTTAATGATTTAATTTTAATGTTTTTTTCAATAACAATATCTTTATTAACATACAAAACCAAAGAAGAAATATCCCTTGGAATTGCATATATTTTGTTATCAGATTTAAGACAGTCTATTGCAGATTTATGGTATTCGTTTTCGTTTATATATTGAGTTAAATCTTCTAATAAGTTTGCATCTGAATACATTTTAAGATAGTGATTATTTATAAAAATCACATCAGGTTCTAGGTTTGAAGCAAATAATAAATGAATTTTTTGAAAATAATTTTGTGGTATGTGTATAAGTTCAACTTTGATTTTTGTCGAAGTTTCAAAATCATTAATTAGTTCTTTTATTATTTTTATCTCACTTTGAGAACCCCAAGTTGCAAATGACACTTTATCTTCATTTGGTTTTTTATTAACAAATAAAATTGCAAGAAAACTGCATATTATAATTATTAAAAATAAAATAAATTTTTTCATTTTTAAATTTTAGCTAATTCCATCATTGAAGTATTAGAAATTTCAATCATGGCCTTGTAATTATCGAGTCTAACGATATAAACGTCGTTATCACCTTTTTTATCATAAAAGCGAGCTTGTAAATTTATTTGTGATAAGTCATTAAATTTTTTAAATAGAAAAACATTTTCGTTTATAAACCCAAATAAAGCAAAAGTATCATCAACAGTTGTTAAGTAAAATCCTTTATTAGGGGTTATGTTTAATACAGATAGTAGTTCAGCATGTTTTTCTACTTGTGGAGGTTGATTTTGGCTTTTTTTTTCCACCTTTTTTTTAGGAAACATATCTTCAACCGCTGGCATTTCAAAACCTGCCAAAGCTTTATTGTCTGCCCTTGTAATAGGGTTTGTATGTCTTAATTTTACTAATGATGGTTTTTGTTTTAATAATTTTGACGCTTGATTTAATGTGCTATGAAATTCTACATTATTAGAATTATTTGTTTCTTCTGCATATGGAATATCAAAGCAATCGAAAGAATTTTTGTCAGCTTGTCTTATTCTATTTTTAGAAATTTCTTTTTCTCTAATAGTTCTTTGTACTTGTTCTTCGCCAGTTCTTCTTATTTCATCTAAATATTCTGTTTGAGATTTTAAGTATTCATAAGAACGAGAAGGTGTACTATAAATATTGTTTGTAGGTTTGCATTTTCTCATTACTTTGAAAATTAAGAATGCTGATATTGCTAACAAAATAAGCATTGTTAATCCTAAGTAATCAATATTTTTCATAACAATTAAGTTTGTTTTATATTCAGAATTTAATCCAGAAATTAATTTTATTGGATAATCATCAGCCATTTGTACCGTAATTCTGACATAATTTAATCCAGTTTTATCTTTTGAATTGCTTTTTTCTTCAATTTTAAGTTTTATTTTTGATTTATCGTATTTGTTGTTGTATATAATTTGTGGTCTTTTACCATTAGTTGTTGTATCTGGTAAATATACATAGTAAGCGCCTGTTTCTATTTTTTGTAGAAATGCGCTACCTTTGTAGTTTTTATCAAATAACAGGTTAAGAGAAAAGTTATTTCTTGTTGGTGAGTCAATGATAACTTTTGAAATAAAATTATTTTCTACTTTTGCAAAAGATTGAGTAGCAAATAAAAAGAAAATAACAACTATAGTAAATAATTTAATAATAAGATTATTTTTCATTTTTATACTTTCAACGAATAATAAATTAACTAAAAAACGATATACATGTACATTAAACCATTAAAAAATATTTTTTGTCATGTTCCTTACAAAAATTATTATTTGGTAGTAAAATCGTCTTGAAAGTTTGCAAAAAATTTGTTACTATAAAACAAAGTAAATAGGTTGAAATGATGAATATTACGGAAGAACAACTACATAAATTATTTGAATTAGCATCAATGAGTGATAAAGTTTTAAAAAGTGAAATTACTCAAAGTGACATAAGTGAAGCGTTAATTGAAATTGAAAGAAAAATATATGCTTTTTCATCAGATGTTAAAATTGATTCTTTAGAAAATAAAAAGATTTTAATTGCTGATGATTTAGAATTATCAATTTTCCAATTAAATACTGTTTTGAAAAAAATTGGTGTTACTCCAATGGTTGCGCGTCATAAAGATGAAGCAATGGCAGAAATACAAAAAGCACAATTTGATTGTATAATTGTTGATTTATTTATGCCAGATAGTTCAGATGGTTTTGATTTAATTCAATCAGCAGTTAAACGCAGAAGTGAAACAAATTCTTATTGTAAAATAGTTGTTATTTCAAGTACTGATGATAATTCTTTAATTGAACATTGTTATGAATTAGGCGTTGATTTCTACATTCAAAAAGATAAAAATTGGCATTCTAAATTATTAAAATATTTATGCACTTCTTTCCAATCAGAAAAGAACGTTGCTTTTACAAGGTATGTAATTAACAATAATATTGTTTCTTTCTTTATTAAAAGTTTTAATGAGCCTAAAATATTTGATGTATTAATTAAAAATATTAATTCTTCAATGTACACAGGTTCTAAAAATGTTTTATTTGATATGAGAGAAATTTCTGTTTTTGATACAGAAAACGCTTATATTTTTGCTGATATATATAAAATATGCGCAGAAAATGGTGGAAAATTTGTAATAGTAAACCCATCTGCAAAGGTTAGAGAAGCCTTAGCTTTTGCTTACTTGGAAGATGTTATTCCATATGCAAATTCAGTAGAAGAAGCTATTTCAAAAATTTCTGATGAAACTACTGTTCAATAAGATTAACTCTTTTTAGATGTCTTTGTTCTTCAAAATCTGTTTCAAGCCAGATTTTGCAAATGTCTTTTGCTAAATATTCCCCAACAATTCTTTCTCCAAAACAAAGAATGTTTGCATTGTTATGCAGTCTTGAAAATCTAGCAGATGTTGTATCAGAACAAACTACAGCACGAACACCTTTTATTTTATTAGCGGCTATGCTCATTCCAATTCCGCTACCACAGATTAAAATACCTTTTGAAAAATTATTGTTTGCAACTTTTTGAGCTGTATCTTTTGCTATTATTGGGTAATCAACAGCATCTGTAGAATATGTGCCATTATCTGTTACATCATATCCTTCGTCTTTTAGAAAAGTGATAATTTTTTCTTTTAAATTAAATCCTGCGTGATCGCTTGCAACAATAATTTTATTTGTATTCATAATATCTCTCCTTTTTAAATTTTATCATTATAAAAATTTTTTTGTTATATGTTACAAAACTTAAATAAATTGTTCAAAAATAGCATGTTTTTTTAATTTTAGGTGTTTATTTTAATAGTGACAGTAAGGGATACTTATGAACCAAATGCCATTAAACAATCAATATAATTCGCAAATGCCATTAGTTAATTATAATAATGGTTCTACAGTTGCGACTAATAATGGTCAACAAGGTACAGTTAGTGTTTCAACACCTAACTCTCAACCTCAAATTTATAATTATCCAACTACTTCTATATATGACCCAAATTCAAAACAGGCAACAAATGGTGTAAATATTTATATTTATAATCCATCTGGTATTGGTGGGCCAAGTTCAAATTCTGTGGCTAATGCTTCATATCCTATTGTTAATCCACAAGCACCAAATTCAACAACAAATATTGCACCTGTGACAAATAATAATCAAGCACCAGTTGCAAGTACACCAATTGCAGCTACATCAATTAATCAAACACAAGCAAACCAAAGAACAAAAAAGGTTGTTGAATTAACTGATGATTATATAAAAACAATTGAAAATTATTTGAGAAGTCCAGACGAAAATGTTAGAAAAGCAGGTATTGTAGATTTATTAAAGAGATTTGGCGAAGATTCTTCTCGTTATGATGATCCAGCTTTAAATGCTTTATTAAATATTGCGTTGCAAGACCCCAAAGCGAATAATAGATTATTAGCAATGAGTGGTATTTCTGGTGAAATAGCTCACGGTGATGAAAATACTGTTCAATTGTTAAAGAACTTGCAAACTTCTGATAAATTATATGGACAAGAAGCAAAAATGGCTACAGAAGCTTTGTTAAAAGCTGCTCAAACAAGAATGGAAATTATTGATAATGATCCTCCAAAAGTTAAAAGTGAAGAAGAAGGATAGAAATTAAAAAAGGTAAGTAAGATGGCAATCATTCCAGTAATAACAAGTGCAGTAAAGAAATTTTCGGGAAAACCTTTAGGGATTATGTCGAAAGCTCTTGGTGTGGCAACAGTTGCTTCTGTTGTTTATGATTCTCATGTTAATGGAAGAGAAAAAGCCATTGTTACAGATAATACTGAGTCTGCTGATAGATTTTTTAAACAATATAAAAACTATATGGTTTCACCAAAAGAAAGTGCGACCGTTTGTGGCTTGAAAAAACACTGGTTTGATTTCCAACAAAGCTTTTCATTATTCCATCCATATTCAAAAACAAAAGGATATGTTGGTGGTTTTGGTAAAACAATTGTAGATGAAATTCCAAACATCGCATTAGGTGCTGTTGCTTTGGCTACTAAAGGTATTCCAAGCAAAGTTGCTGGTGTTTTATTGGCTGTAAATGCTGTTAAAACTTGTGTTTTTGATGTTTTTGGTGTTGGTTCAATGGCTTCAAGTAAAAACATTAAATAAAAATAATTTTATTGTATTCCCCATGTGTTTAATTTTAATATAGACATGCGGGCAATTTAATTAAAATTATTATTTGTTTAAATGTATTTTGTAAGAGTAAGATATTGAGAGGAAGGCTAGTCGTGACCGAAATAGCTCAAGAAAAGACTGTTGTTAAACTTGTAATTGTTGAAGATTATAAATTGACAAGAGTTGGTTTAAAATCAACATTAAACGAATATTCACATATTGATGTTGTTGGTGAAGCAGAAGATGCTGTAGAAGGGATTAAAGTTATTCAGAAAATGCAACCTGATGTCGTTTTAATGGATTTGGGTTTGCCAGGAATGAATGGTCTTGAAGCTACTATTAAACTAAAAGAAATTATGCCTGCTGTAAAAGTTATTATTTTAACTTCGCATGAAAGAAATGAAGAAGTTATTGCAGCGTTGGGAGCAGGCGCTAATGCATATTGTTTAAAGGATATTTCTCCAGAAACTTTATCTGAAGTTATTAAAAATGTTGCACAAGGTGCTTGTTTTGTTGATCCTGCTGTTTCTTCTGCTGCTTTAAATTTCTTTCCAAAACCAGAAAACATTTCTTTGATGAATACTACAGAAATTCAAGATGCAAGAGCTCAATTAACTGAAAGAGAATTAGAAGTATTAAAACATCTAGTAAAAGGTAAAAGTAATACCGAAATAGCAAAAGAATTAATTGTTAGTGTTCATACAGCTAAAGCGCATGTTTGTAGTATTCTGCAAAAGCTTTGTGTAGATGATAGAGTTCAAGCAGCTGTTAAAGCTATAAAAGAAAATATTATTTGATTTCCAATGGTTTAAGAGATTTGTTTTTTATTTGAACAAATCTCTCAAAATTATAAATTGCAAAATGTTTTAATCACTTAGAATTCTTAAAAAATAAGGCATTATGACAAATAAAATAAGCTGAAGAAAAAATAAAAATAACTTATTTAAATTTTAGTACTTTACAATTAATTTTTTTTTTATTAATATAATAATCAAGCGATGGAGGAGTGCCAGAGCGGTTGATTGGAGCGGTCTTGAAAACCGTCGTACGTGCGAGCGTACCGTGGGTTCGAATCCCACCTCCTCCTAATTTTAAAAGAGCCGAAAGGCTCTTTTTTTGTTGTTGATTTATAAAAGTTGTATTTTAACGACCAGTTTGATTATAACGGTCAGTTTGGTTTTTATCCTGTAAACTATAAATTGTCTTGCAGTTTGATAAATAATGACTTTGAGTAAGTAGGGTTGACTTTAGTCAACCAAATATAAATAATCGGTAGACTGAAGTCTAACCTACTTTACTTTCTTGTCTAAGTACAGTTTACATTTATCTTAACATTTCATAATTACAGATAATTTCTATGTTATTATTAAATCTGTGAGAGGTGTTGTATGTTTATTTCAAAAATTTCTAGTGGTTTTAGTGTGAATAATTATAGGAATAATGTTTCTTTTCAAAGAAGAGGAATGTTATCTCCATTAAAAGCTGATACATTTTCTTTTAGTGGGAAAGTTCAAGAAAAAAGTAATGAACCTCAATTAAAAGAAAAAACAATTTATATTTTTCTTGGACCGCCAGCGAGTGGAAAAGGCACTCAGGCAGAAAAACTTGCTAAAAAATTAAATATTGCTCATATTTCGACTGGTGATTTGTTGAGAGAAGAAGTAAAAAATGAAACAAAATTAGGTCTTGAAGCAAGAGAATATATGAATAGTGGCAGACTTGTGCCAACAGAGTTGTTTGAAAGAATCTTAGTTGATAGAATTTCTCAAAAAGATTGCCAAAAAGGTTATATTTTAGACGGCTTCCCAAGAACTGAAGAACAAGCACGAATGATAGATGAACTAAATTCAGAAGAAAATGCAAAAATTAAAGTTATTCAGCTTGTTGTAGATGAAGATAAACTAATTGAAAGAATGACAGCTAGGGCAAAATATCAAAATAGAGAAGATGATACCGTTGATAAACTAAGGACAAGAATTGTTGTTTATAATGGTGTTAAAGATACTCTTGTAAATTACTATGGTGATAAAGTTGTCCCAATTGATGCTAATCTAGATATTAGTGCGGTTCAATCTCAAATTAATGAAAGTATTGAAGAAGATTTAGCATAAATTCTTCAATTTAGGTATAAAGTAAAATTCTTACTATTGAAAATTAATTTTCTTATACTTTTTAATAGTAAGAATTTTTTATTGCATAAATATTTTCTTAAATTTGTTTTGTCTAAGTATAAAATATTTTTTACAAATAATGTAATAAACATGCTGAAATACTTTGTTTTAATCTTTTATAATGTTTCCATGAAAAACTGGTAGAATATAACAAAAAATTAATATAACTGTTAATATATTAATCTTCATGTTAAAATCAATTAAATAAAATTTCAAATTTAGATGCTCATGTTTTGTATAAAAATTGATGTATTAGATTTTGTTTTTTATAGAAATACATAGGTTCGTAGCGATTATAATTTAATGGGTAAAGATATTAAACAAGCACTTATTACTGGTATTACAGGCCAAGATGGTAGTTATTTGGCGGAATTACTATTAGAAAAAGGTTATATAGTACATGGAATTAAAAGAAGATCTTCTTCTTTTAATTCATCAAGAATTGATCATTTATATCAAGATATTCATAAAGATTCTAATTTTAAATTGCATTATGGTGATTTATCTGATTTTTCAAGTTTAATAAAATTGGTACATGATATAGAACCAGACGAAATTTATAATTTAGCTGCTCAATCGCATGTTAAAGTTTCTTGGGATTGTCCTGAATATACTGCAGATTGTAATGCTTTAGGAACACTAAGAATGTTAGAAGCAATAAGAATGAATAAATTAGAAAAGAAAACAAAATTCTATCAGGCTTCAACTTCAGAATTATTTGGTTTGATTCAAGAACCAACTCAAAAAGAAACTACTCCGTTTCATCCCCGTTCTCCTTATGCTGTTGCAAAATTATATGCATATTGGATTTGTATAAATTATAGAGAAGCTTTTGGTATTTTTGCTTCAAATGGTATTTTGTTTAATCATGAATCTCCAAGACGTGGAGAAACATTCGTTACAAGAAAAATTACAATGGCAGCGACTAAAATCAAAGTTGGTTTGCAAGATAAATTATATTTAGGAAATCTTGATGCTAGACGTGACTGGGGACATGCAAAAGATTATGTAGAAGGAATGTGGAAAATTCTTCAACAAGATGAACCTGATAATTATGTTTTAGCAACTGGTGTCACAGCCTCAATTAGAGATTTTTGTAGAATGGCATTTAAACGTTTAGGTATTGAATTAGAATTTGTTGGTAAAGGTATAGAAGAAAAAGGTATTGATAAAGCTACTGGAAGAACATTAATTGAAGTTGATCCAAGATACTTTAGACCAACAGAAGTTGATTGTTTGATGGGTGACTATACTAAAGCAAGAATAAAACTAGGTTGGAAACCAACTTATAATCTTGAAATGTTAGTTAATGAAATGGTTGATGAAGATTTAAAACTGGCAAAAAAAGAAAAAACTTTAAGAGATAGTGGATATGAAATTTTAATTCCACAAGAAGCATAGTTGTGAAATATAATAAAGTCTTTTTAGTTTTGTATGTTTATAATTGTTTATTAAGAAAATATATTGTCTACTTAGTTGTACATTTATAAATAATATTTTTTTAAATTTTTGCTGTGTATATAAAATCAAAGATTTGTTTAAATTCGTCAAAAGAAATAAATTCACTTCTTTTTGTATTATGAGGATTTATAATTTCAATGGTTCCTTTTTTTGAATTTATATTTTTTATTGCGTATGCGTGTCCTGTTATAAATTTTTGTTTTTTATCTCTATATTTTCCATAATTACCATTATGCGGTGTAGAACACATTAAAATTTGGTTATCCAATCCGTTTTGTTCTATTTTTTGAAGTATTAATTCTGCATTATCTTCTGTTATATGTTCTGCTTGACCTTTTATTCCTGTTAGCGTTTCTAATGCTACAAGAGGAAAGCCACCTTTGTCTATTTGCACAGAGTTTGCTTCAGCTGAGTTTTCTTTTATTAATTTTGCATAAGCTCTTTCAATCGCTTTTGTTCCAATTTCACCACAAGCCCAATCTTTATCTTGTGTCTGTCTTTCACTATCCAATTCTGATGGAGTAATTTTAATTGGATTTTTGTCTTTAAACGTTACTATGGAATTTCCATTTTTATCCATAGAAACCATTTTTTCTAATAATTTTTGTCCGTTACTTGTGCGTGATAGAGCATAGATTGTTGCAAGCAAATAACAATCACCAAGTTCTCCTTGTGCAAGTTTTATGTCTTTTGTTCCAACTTGAAATGCTTTTACTTCTTTTCTTGGAATGATTTTTGTTCCAGTCTTTGAACTGTTATCACTTGCAATAAGCGTGTCTCCGACTTTTTGTATTCTTAAATGTTGAAGGGTTACTCCATTATAAAAATTAGGCAAAATCATATTACACTTAGAACTTGTTCCTACTGAAATTTCACCTTTTTTATCTAATAAATTATGTACTTTTGGGTTTAACATGTTTAATGAATAGTTATTTCCCAATCTTAGTTGACAATCATTAGGAATAATCGTTGGTGTTTTGCCTGAAAGTTCTGTTACTTCTTTTGTATTTCCTTCGTCGTTACATTTAAATGGCAAAAATACTTGCGGTGTTTGGTGCAAGTTTAAAGAAAATTGTCTATTGAAAATTGAGTTTTGAATATTCATAACTATTAAAGTTGTATGAAAACTAATATTGATTTGATTTCGTGAATTTGTTACAAAATAAAATATTAGAATAATACATTGATTTTATTATTGACTTAATTACTTGGTATGTTTTAACATCATCTTATGGGCGAAGAAAAATTATTTGTTGAATTATATACAGATGGGGCCTGCAGTGGTAATCCTGGTGCAGGTGGTTATGGAGCCGTTTTGCGCTATAAGGATAAAACAGGTACCTATCATCAAAAAGAACTTACTGCAGGTTATAAATTAACTACTAATAATCGTATGGAATTATTAGCTGTTATTGTTGGTTTAGAGGCCTTGAAAAAGCCTTGCAAAGTTGAAATAACATCTGATAGTAAATATTTTATTGATGCTTTTGAACAAAAGTGGATTGAAGGTTGGCAAAAAAATAATTGGAAAAATGCAAGCAAAAAACCTGTAAAAAATGTTGATTTATGGCTTAGATTATTGCAAGCAATGAAACCACATGAAATAAACCTTGTTTGGGTTAAAGGTCATAATGGTCATGAATATAATGAACGTTGTGACGAGTTGGCTGTGGCTTCATCTAAAAGTGATAATTTACTAGATGATGTTATCCAATAAAACTAATATCGTTTCTTTTTTCTGCTTGGTCAATTAACATATGGTATCTTTTTTCTGGTATTACCCAGTCTCCATTTTTTAATTGTGTAAATTTACAACCTTTTAAAGAAGGAGCTTCTTCTAAATCAACTGCGCTTGCAATACATTTATCATATTGAGAAAAAGATTTGTGTGCTAAATATGCTAAAAGTGGCTCGCCTGCTCTTAGATATTTTTCATTTTCTTTCATTTCATTAATTAGAGTTGAAACACCTGAATAAGTTGTGTTACTTGCTCTATAATGTCTTGATGTTTGAGCACAAGATATTACTTCTTTTGTTTTATCATTTGTTAGTAAATAGTAATCATAATTAGGTTGTAATCTTGCCATATCAGCTTCAAAATCTCTTGCAATACATCTTGTTTGTTTGCTAAATCTTACATCTCTTTGGTCTTCTCTATCTTGTGGATTCATTTTATATAGTGTTGCTTCTTGTCTTTTTTTTGTTTCGGCATTTTTTATTGTACATGTCATTACTGCTGTTTTTCCAAAGCTTATTGACTGAATAGACATAATTTCCCCTTTTATTAATATTTATCAACTTTAAAACCTAGCAAATTATATTTTGCTATTTTAAGGTATAATATTTATAAATATATAATTGAAAGGTATTTAAATGAGTCTTAAAAAAGTATTTTTAACATTATTATTATTAATTGTAGTTAGTTTTTCTTTTTGTTTACCAAGTTTTTCTTTTCCTTTTTTTAAAAAAGCAACTTATGCTCCAGCACCAGTTCAATCAGTTACAACATACCGTGATGTACAAAATAATTTGTGGTGTGTAACTTTTCAATTGGTTTGGAATGAATTATCTGAAAAATTTGTGAAAGGTCCTGTAAATTTTGTTGGTGGAAATCCTCCAATTGCTGATGAATTAAATAAAAAACTTTATACATCAGATATTCTTTCAGAAGAATCATATTATACAACATATGGAAAAATTTCTAAAAAATTAAAAAAGCAAATTGAAAAAAATATCAAAAAGAAATTTAATGAAACAAGTGATCTTCTTGGTATGGTTAATTGGGAAGCTAAAAATTCTTATTTATTCTATTCAATTTTAAAGAAAAATTTTAACTTTTTAACTGCTTTCGATAAATTAGTTGCTGCTCCATTTAATGGTTCAGAATTTAATGTTAAATATTTTGGTGTAGATGAAAAATCTGA
The DNA here is from genome assembly GCA_015152515.1 of Cyanobacteria bacterium SIG29. Lineage (GTDB taxonomy): Bacteria > Cyanobacteriota > Vampirovibrionia > Gastranaerophilales > Gastranaerophilaceae > Avigastranaerophilus. Next base: position 44,455 of record SUTV01000001.1, on the reverse strand, counting down.
TGCAAAATTAAGAAAAAATGTTGATGTTTTATTCTATAATTCACCAGATGAATATGCTGTAAGACTACAAACAAAAGAAAAAGAAGATGTTATTCTTTATAGAACAGATAAAGAAGATACTTTTGAAAATTATTTTGCAGATGTATCTCAAAATCAACAAAATACAAAATTTTTCAAGGAAGATGTGTTAAATGTTCCTGAATTAAAAGTTGATAAAACAATTTCTTATGATGAGCTTTGTGGAAGAAAAATTGAAGGAACTAAATTTGTAGTTTCTCAAGCATTACAAACAATTCAGTTTAATCTTGATAATAAAGGTGGTAGTTTGAAAAGTGAAGCAATTATTACTATTATGAAAACTGCTTTAGAACCACAACCTACACAACCTAGATATTTCTTGTTTAATAAACCATTTGTTTTATTCTTAATGGAACAAGGTAAAGAAAAACCATATTATGCTATGAAAGTTAATGATACAGATTTTCTTGTTAAAGAATAAGGAAGAAATAATTGAAAAAATTTAGTTTTATATTTTTATTTATGTTAATAACTGCGGGCATTTCATATGCTCGTGGTTATGACATGAATTTCCCTTTGCCTGGTGAATCAATTGCTAATGATAATTTGCAGTATTTAGTTGTTAAAGATATTTATAAACGTTCAGCCAAAAAATATCCTGCGTGTCTTAATTACAATGTTACCAACACTCAAATAGTTCATTATCCTTATGATGTTGTTAAGAAAAAAGGTAAATTTGTTTCTGGATATTGGAAAGAAATTTGGAGTGTTCAAGCTTGTGAAAATGTTTTTCAGGTACCTTTGACATTTTATATAAAGAAAAAGCGTACAATATATCAGCTTGATATGTAATTTTTCGAAAAAATAGCAAAAAATTTTTTTATAGATTTTAATTTAATTGAAATTCAAAATTAAGAGGTTTTAAAATGAAATTAAATAGTGTTCAATCTCCGTCATTTAAAGCGTTTGTGCCTATAACATATTATGCTAAAAATCCGGTGGATGATAAGTATGTTCGTGTTATGAAACCAGAAAACATCAAAAAATGCCAAAGTTTTGTTGTAAGAAATTTAAATGGTACAGCAAAAAGCAATAAAAATGATGCTTTCGTTAGCAATTATGCTTCTTATGATTCAGATTATAGAAGAGTAAGAGCAGTTAGAAGCGTTTATGATTATGATTCAGCAAAAAGTTATATTATTACAGGCAGTGATGTTGATACTGTAACAAATTTAGCTAAACCTATTGGAATGGCGAAAAGTGAATCTATCGAAAGAACTGGTCGTTCAAGTTCATTTGAAACAAGATTGGCGACTAATGATTATTTCAAAAAGATAAGAGATTTCTTACGCTATAATTGTAGACAAGTAAAAAATCAAAATGGCGAAAAGCTTTCTATGAATGTTTATTTTGATCCTAAATATAAGAGAGACGGCTCTTTAAAAGGATTTGATTATGTAGATATGAGAATGGTAAAAGAAGGAGAAGTTTAAACTTCTCCTTCTTTTTTTGTTTATATTATATTAACCAACCCTTTTAAATATTTTTGTTGATTGACCAGCTAATTTTATAGCAGAGTTATCATATCCGTTGCTTTCTATGATATTAGTGTTGTTAAATTCACTATTTCCACCATATTTTTTGTCTTCTGTATTGATTATTTCTACCCATTTTCCTGCTGGGAATTTAATATAGTAAGCAGAAGCATCGCTTCTTGGGTATGATGCATCGCTAAAGTTTGTTATAGAGAAGATTTCATTGCTTGATTCTGTGTCTCTTGCATGTGTTGCTAATACTTTTGAAGCGTGGTGTTTTACTGTGTTTTCAGCAACTAGTACTCCTCTTGTTAAAGCTGGATTGTTTTTAGTTATTAAATTTAAATCGCGACTTAGGTTTCTAAACTTTGTTGATTGTAATCTTGTAGTACCTAAAGTTGATGCTTTAAGAGCTTCTATACCTGTTTTGTATCCTTTTTCTGTATATAGATATTCTTCATTTCTTACAGAATCAAATTGTCTGAAAAATCTAAATGGTGTTAAATCTGCACTTTCATCACCTTGGAAAACCATTTTTGGTCCTGGAATTGAATAAGTTCTTGCAAGTGCCATTTCGAATTTATCTGTACATTTTTGATACATTGTTTGTAAACGACTATATGTTATATCTGATGATGGTTTAATGCCTAATGGCTCTAAAATATCTTTTGTAAATGCTCTGTCAACTGCATTTGCCCAAGGTCTTGATGTTGCAGATGAAGTATCATATTTTTTTAATTTGCCTGATTGTAATAAGGTTGCAAGCTTTTCTGCTGTAAATTGTGCTTTTTGAAATCTTACAGTTTGAGTTGCGTCTTCTAAACTTTGATTGTTTTTCTTGCTTAGTGCTTTTGCTCTTTCTAAATCTTTTTTATTAAGTGTTACATTTTCATTTAGTTGTAGCATTGGTACTAATAATTTTGAAATTAATCTGCTACCTTCAAAGTTGCCAATTTCATCGTGGCTCATAACGTATTTTACTCTATCTTGAGCACAATAACAAGCTTTTTCAAAAGCGTCTAAATCTATAATTCCGTATAAACCATTTTTAAGTTGATGATAATAGTTAAAATCCCATTCGCTATCAAAACCAAGTCTTCCAATTGTTGTTTCACCTTTTGCAATTTTATCTATTGCTTCACAGTGAACAGCTTCGCTTTCTCCAATGCCTGATTCATATGATTTTAATGGGTTTACAACACGTTTGTCGTGTGGTTCATCCCAGTTATTCCAAAAGTTTCCATTATCGTCAACACTAATTGAACTTCTTGAATCTTCTGCAATTAAGAAGGCATCTGGCTTGTGGTAATTAACTTCAGCTGCAATTTGTTTCATTGTATAGTCTGATTCCATAAATTTTGTCATATCTAAGCGTAAGCCGTCGCAGTGATAGTTTTCTAACCAGTTTAGTGCTGCATTTACTATGTAATCTCTAACATACTTAGAGTTTTCACCTTCAAAATTGAAGGCTTCGCCAAATTGATTATTTCCTTTTATGAATGGACCTGTTTTTTTAAGTGAAGCACCATCTGGTCCTAAATGGTTTGGAACTATATCCATAATTACATTTAAGCCTTGTTCGTGTGCAAAATCTACTAAAGATTTTAAACCATCAGGTCCGCCTAAATGTTCTGATGGAGCCATTTTATCAACGCCATCATATCCCCAGTTAAAAGAGAAAGTATTTTCTACTGGCATTATTTCAATTGCATTAAATCCTAACTCTGGAAGTTTTTTAATAACTTCTTTTGCGCCTTCAAAAGTTCCTTTTTTGGTTAATGAAGCGATGTTTAGTTCGTAGATACAAGCGCTATCAACTGGTTTTAAACCATTATTTTTATTTGCTAATCTAGAAATTCTATTTGTATTGTTTTTAAACCATTCGCTATCATTCCATTCATATAATGAATGATCATATATAGTTGATTCGCCTAGTAAAGTTTCTTGTCTGAAAGAGTATGGGTCTTTTACTTTATCTATGTCTCCATTACCTTTTTCAATAGTATAAAAATATCTATCGCCATGTTCTACTTCTCCAGCAGGAATTCTTCTTTTGCTTTGAAAGATACCTTCGCCTACGTTTTCTAGTTCGTATATTTTCGGTTCTTTTTTAGAATCGCGTTTTTCAACTGTTACTGTTACTTTTTTTGTGTCTGGATAAGTCAATATTTTAAAGCTTGCTTCTTTTGTAATTGGGTCTATTTTTGCGCCCCAGCTTTTATGTTCAGCAGTGCTTCTTCCAAATGATATTGGAGTGTAATATATGTTTGATAATGATTTTATTTGAGGATGAGATGCGTATTGGTTGTTTTGTTTTTGATTTGCTTTTGATTCTTTGTTTGTTACTGTTGTAATCGCGCTAATGTTGTTAATTTTCACTATCCTAGACTCCAATTTATATTCATTTTTATAACGTTATTGAAACATATTTCGTGCTATTTATACTAAATTTGTTATAAAAATGTTACATATTCTAATTGAAAAAATTAAAAAAATTGTTTATTATTTGATAAGAAAAAGGAGAATATTATGTCAAACTTAAAAGGTTCAAAAACAGAACAAAATTTAATGACTGCTTTTGCAGGTGAGTCTCAAGCTAGAAATAAATATACTTATTATGCTTCACAAGCAAAAAAAGAAGGTTATGTTCAAATAAGTAAAATTTTTGAAGAGACTGCTAATAATGAAAAAGAGCACGCTAAAATATGGTTTAAATATTTGCATGGTGGTTCTGTTCCACAAACACTTATCAATTTAGAAGATGCTGCATCTGGTGAAAATTATGAGTGGACTGAAATGTATTCTACATTTGCAAAAGAAGCAAAAGAAGAAGGATTTGATGATTTAGCTATTTTATTTGAAATGGTTGCTAAAATTGAAAAAACTCATGAAGAAAGATATCGTAAACTTTTAGAAAGTGTAAAAAATCAAACAGTTTTTGTTCGTGATGAAAAAATTGTTTGGGAATGTGCAAATTGTGGACATCATGTTACTTGTGAAGAAGCACCTGAAATGTGTCCTGTTTGCAAACATCCTAAAGCATATTTCTTTGAACATAAAGTTAATTATTAAATTAAAAAGACCACCATATAGGTGGTCTTTTTTTATTCTATAAATCCAACTTGGTTTCTTCCATTTTCTTTTGCTTTATATAGACATTTATCTGCATATTCAATTAATTCTGTTGATGTTTTGCCATTATGTGGGTATGTTGCAACTCCTAAGCTAACTGTAATATTAACTTCTAAATCCGGAGTTAATTCATATTTTTTGCCTGCAATAGTGTCGCAGATTTTTTGTGCTATTTTTATTGCAGCATCATTTTTTGTGTTGTTTAAGATTATAGTCATTTCTTCGCCACCATATCGGCAAACATAATCTTCTGTTCTAACACAAGATTTTAAAGTCTTGGCTACATGTCTTAAAACAGCATCACCAGCTTGGTGTCCATACTTATCATTGAATTTTTTGAAAAAGTCTATATCTAGTAATATTAATGAGAATTCGCCTTTTGTTTTATTTGCATATTCTATTTTATTTTTTATTTGTTCTTGGAAAAATCTGTGGTTAAAAAGTTCTGTTAAACCATCGGTTGTTGCTAATTTGTACGTGTATTCAAAATCTCTAGATTTTAATAAATATTTTACTATGAAAGAACTTACGAAAATTAGCAGTGCAAAAATTAATGGAATAACAATCCAAATCCACACATTGTATGCTTTCATAATGTATGTTGAAAAATATAAAAAGCTCATTATTAATATTGAAAATAAGAATACAGATATATAAACTGAACGAATTTTAAATGCAGTGTATCCTGATAATAGTGCTAATAATACAGCAATTATTATATTGTATTGTAATGATGCTTTGTGTATTAAATTGTTGTCTAAAACATTGTTAAATAAGGTTGCGTGTAATTCAACTCCTGGTAGAGATTTACTTGTTGGAACTGTTTTAATATCTGATAATGAAAATACACTTGTTCCAATAAATACAATTTTATCTTTAAATGTATCACTATCCAGTATAGATTTTTCATTGTTTTTTTCTGCTTCAATTGATTTTATTATTTCCCAAAAAGAAACATATTTAAATGTTGTATTATCAACTAAACCTGTGTCTCCGTACCAATTTAAAATGGTTTTTGCATTTTGAGTCAAAGGAATTGTTCTAGAACCTAGAATTAATTCATTGTTATTATTCACAATTAAATCTGTTATATTTGCATTTTCGTATTTGTTTAAATAGTCAATGCAAAGTTTTATTGTTAAATATAGATAATTGTTTTGTTTAACTTCTTTTAAAGTATCTTGATTGTATTCAGGATAACTAACAAAAACTGGTATTTCTCTCGTAAATCCATCATCTGCTTTTGGAGTGTTTATATGTCCAATTTTATCTGTTTTATCTATTATTTCTTGAAGTATTGTTCTACAATTTGTGAATTTTATAGGTTTTATATTGTTTTCATTGAATTTAATATTTGATGATATTTTTTTATCAATTATTGGTGGTATTCTTAAATTATAGTCGTAATCATCAAAATTTAATGCAGTATAAATATTATCATATTTATCATATATTTTTAAAAATTTGCTATCACTACCTGGAATTCTTTTTAGAGATTTAATAAATAATAAATCAAAGACAATATACTTCGGATTTTGGCTTTGAACATATTCTACTATATCGCCGTAAACATTTCTTGGTACTGGCCAATCACCATATTTTTCAATTAAAAATTCATATGAAGGGTCATCAACAGTAATAATAACTATGTCATTATTACTTTTTTTCTCTTTTGATATTATTCTTTGTCTTATATCAAAAGATTTATTTTCCATATAATTTATTAGCTCTTTTGTCTCTTTTTGAGGTAAAAAAGTTATAACAAAAGTAGTCAATAGAACTAGGACTAAAATAGAAAAAATATCATATCTATGTCTATATATGAAATTAAAAAAATTACTCATGTTTACTCCAATAGATTATAAATTAATTATTATCTATTTTGCTTATTTTTTCAATTTCTTCAATATTTTTCACAAAAATTTCAGATAAATCTTTTAGTTCGTCTGGATTTATTAAAAAATTTAGTAAGCAGTGTTCATTTAAATTCATCTGATTAAAACCTTAATTCTATAATTTTATTTTATCAATTTGGTTATTTTTTAAATCAGCTCTGAGTATGATTTCTTCAAGTTTATTTTCAAGTTTATCCTCCAAAAAGAATAGCCTATATAAATGATTAAATTTGGTAATGAACAAAGGTGCCACTAAGTATCATAATTCAAAGGTAGAGAAAGATTATATAGATAATTTTTATAGAATATAAAGAAGTGTTTGCCTGTAACATTTCTTTTACGAACAAGGAGGAAAAATGAAATTAAACAAAATGACACTTGCTGCCGTAGTAACAATCGGCGTATTAGCAGGTACAAATGCAGGTTTTACACAAGAAACTACTACACAATCTTCAAATGAGCTTTTGGCAGCTTGCCCTTTGTCTGGATGCCCTTCTCCTGTGACACCAAAAACTGCAAAATGTCCAAAATGTCTTAATGATATTGATAAATGTTCTTGTAAAACTAAAAAAGCAAATGATTGCAATTCTTGTAAACCGATATCAGATGATTGCAATCCTTGTCCACCATTAGCGCAATGTCCTGTTCCGTCAGACCCAACTTGTGCTGTTTGTCCACAACCAACTGATGGTAAAAAATTTGAACAACAAGTATATGCTTATCCAAATGCTATATATGGTCATAACCAAGTAGTAGGTGAACGCAATAATGGTTTATATACTGGAGATTCATCTTGTGCTGGTTTTAGTGGTGTTCCTGTTGCAACTCCAACATGTGTTTCTGATTGCGGTTGTGAAAATGGTGATTTTACTGGTGCTGCTGCACCAATTCCGTGTTTGGATAGTCCTTGCTCTAGAGGAATATCAGTAGATAATAATCAAAATCAATGTGGATGTCCTGTGCAAATTCATACTAATACTAGTATGGAAGCTATGCAAAAGTCTTATGAACCATTTGAATATTCTGGTATGACAGGCGCAGCTGCACCAATTGTTAGTGCTTTTGAAGATGTTCCTGATGGTTATTGGGCTAGTTGTGACATTAATATTTTGACAGATAATAATATTATTGCTGGTTATCCTGATAGAACATTTAAACCAAATTTGCCTGTATCTCGTGCAGAAATGGCAACAATGGTTGTTAAAGGTCTTAATTTAAATAATGATGTTACTTCTCCTAACAATATGTTTAAAGATGTTCCATCTTCACATTGGGCAAATAAAACTATTGCAAAGGCTGTTTCTAATGGTTTAATGTCTGGTTATCCAAATAATTTATTTAAACCAAATCAACCAATATCTAGGGCAGAAGCTTTTACTATTATGGCAAAAGGTATTAATTGTCCAATGGATGATTGTAAGGCTCAAGATATTTTAAGTAAATATTGTGATGGAAATGATGTTCCAGCTTGGGCAAAAGTTCCTGTTGCAAAAGTATTAGAATCTGGTGGTATATCTGAATTCCCTAATCCAAATCAAATTTCACCAAATAAAGATGCAAGTCGTGCTGAAATTGCTTCTATGCTAGAAAATGTTCGTGTTGCTATGGGATATAGTAAAGATGATAAAATTACTTCTGCAGATTGCGGTTGTGAACCTAAAAAAGCTTTTTATGAGAAAGAAGAAGTCGTTACTATTCCAACTCTTCAATTAACTTTTAATGATGAAATTAGTGCGAAATCTGCTCATGTTGGTGATAGATTTGCAGCTAAAACAATTGATGCTGTAACAATAAATGGTGTAGAATTCCCAGCTGGTTCAAATGTATATGGTAAAGTTTTAGAAGTTGTTAGACCAACTAAACATTGTCAAGGCGCTTTAAGATTATCATTTGAAAAAATTAAATTTGGTAAGTGTAAAGCAGATTTACCTAACCAAGTATTAACTGCTCAAGTTAATAAAATTAAAAAGCCAAATCCAGTTGCAAGGCTTGTAGAATTCCCATTCACTTGGACAGGTGGTTTATTAGGTAATGTTGGTAGAACCGTTGGTGGTGCTATTGTTAGTGCTAGTAATGCTGTTGAACAAACTGTTAGTGGTATTGGTGTTGGTACTGGCGAAATTTTCCAAGGTCAATTTGCTGCTGCTGGTAGAAGTTATTTAGATGTTGGTAAAGCTATTGTAACTGCGCCTGTTGATTTAACTAGAACTGCATTATCAGGTACTATGGGCTTATTCCAATACTCTGGTGATGAAATTACATATTTAATTGACCCAAAAGGAATGAAAGTTTCTTCTGTTAATCCTAGAGAAAAAGTTACTATTGCATTTGGATGTCAAGAACAATAAAGATTTCCTGTTAATTCAAAAGCTCTCGTTTATCGAGGGCTTTTGTTTTCGGCTATATATATGATTATATTATTGAAAAATATGTTAAAATCTAATTATATTAGAATTGAGGTATTTATGGCTGATAATTTAGAAAGTATTTATTGTCCTGCTTGTGGTAAAAAAATGGATAAGATATATATGCCTAGTGCAGGTGTTAATTTAGATGTTTGTGTTAATGGTTGTGGTGGTATTTATTTTGACAACAGAGAATTTGCGAAATTTGATGAGCAACATGAAGATATTCAACCATTAGTTAGTGCTTTTGAAGGTAAAGAATATAATGTTGTTGATTCTTCTGAAACAAGAATTTGCCCTGTTTGCAGTATGAAGATGGTAAAAAATTATGCTAGTGCAAAACATGAAATTCAAGTTGATGAATGTTATGGTTGTGGTGGTAAATTTTTAGATCATTGTGAATTAGATAAAATTCGTGCTCAATATGCAACTGAAGAAGAAAGAGCAGCTGATGTAATTAAAGAATTATATTCTAAAGTTGGTGCAGAATTAAGACAAGCAAATTTAGAACACGCAAAAAGGATGCAAAATCCAAGTATGTTAACTAGATTCATTAAATTGAAATTTTAGAAAAAGCCCTCTTAATGAGGGCTTTTAAATATATATTTTTTTAAACGTCTATTTTTTCCATTAACTCATCGTCAATATCAAAGTTAGAATATACATTTTGAACATCATCGTGTTCTTCTAGTTTAGACATTAATCTTAAAATATTTGTTGCTATTTTTTCATCAGTAACTTCTACTGTATTTTCTGCAATTCTTGTTAATTCAGCAGATTTTCCTTTGAACCCATTTTTTTCTAAAGTTTCAACACAAGATTGAAAATCTTCTGGTGCTGTAATAACTTTATAAATATCTTCTTCGTCAACAACATCTTGAGCATTAGCTTCAATAGCTGCTTCAAATAATTTATCAAAGTCTGTTGTTTCTTTATCAAATTCTATTGCGCCAACTTGTTTAAACATCCAACCAACACATCCAGTTTCGCCTAAGTTTCCACCAAATTTAGAGAAGAAACTTCTAATGTCGCCTGCTGTACGGTTTCTATTATCAGTCATTGCTTCAATAAATATTGCAGTACCGCCAGCGCCGTATCCTTCATAAGTTAATTCTTCAACATTGTCAGCGCCTCCGCCACCAGCACCTTTTTCTACAGCTCTTTTTATATTATCGTTTGGCAAACCTGCTGCTTTTGCTCTATCAATCGCTGTTCTTAATCTAAAATTGCCAGCTGGGTCTGCACCGCCCATTTTTGCAGCTACAATAATTTCTCTAGAAAATTTTTGGAAGGTTACACCTCTTGCTGCATCTACTGCTGCTTTTTTGTGTTTAATGGTTGACCACTTTGAGTGTCCTGACATATATATTTCCTTTCATAATTTTTTCTTTTATTGTAATATAAAATTATGGAAAATAAAATAAATATTGATTTACAACAAGCGCTTGATTCTTTCAAGGCTGGTGATTATGAAAAAGCTATTGATGCTTTTAAATTAGTTTTGGAACAAGATAAAAATAATCCTAATGTTTTAAATAACATTGGTCTTTGTTATTCAAAGTTAGCTCAAGATGATTTGGCTTCAGAATATTTTATTAAAACTTTATCTTTTAATCCAAATTCTGTTCAAACATATATTAATTTAGCAGATGTTTATTATAGAAATAAGAATATTGTTGAAGCAATAAATCTTTTAGAAAATGGCGTTACAATTATGCCGCAGGAAATTGCTTTAAGACATTATTTATCTAGATTTTATTTGGAAGATTGCCGTTATGATTTAGCTATGGAGCAATTATTTGAAATTTTGGATATTGATGCTGATAATCTTGATGCTTTTTGGGATTTGGGTAATATTCAATTTGAGCTTGGTGACTATGATAGTGCAATTGAAAATTATGAAAATGTTTTAGAAAAAGTTAATGACAATGCTGTTTTATATTATCAAACAGCAATTACATACGAAGCTAATGACAATGTTGATAAAGCAATATCAAATCATTTAAAAGCTTTGTCTGTTAATGAAAATTTTCATCCATCATATAAAAAGCTTGGTATATTATTTATGGCTAGAAATGATAATGAAAGTGCAATTGAGTATTTGCAAGATTATTTAAATTTTGATTTGCCTGAAGATGAAAAAAATAATATTAAAGATTTAATTCATAGAATTAGTAAATAATATTATTCTTTTGTCTGATAATATTCTTATGTTTTCCTTTAATAATTCTAATGTTTATTAGATTATTTTGGGTGTTTTATGAAAGATGTTGTAATTTATTATCTTGATTATTGTCCTTATTGTGTGAAGGCAATGAAACTTTTAGATGGAAAAAATATTCCATATAAAAAAATTGATATTTCCCCAAACGAAGAAGAATATAGAAAACATATTGGACAATATTATGGTATTCAAGGAAATGTCACTGTTCCACAAATTATAATTGGGAATGAAAGAATTGGTGGGTTTGATAATCTTGAAAAATTAAATAATTCTGGTGAATTAGACAAAATTTTAGAAAATTAGAGGTGATTTATGAATAAATTTTTTAATTATTATAATTCACTTTGTATAGGTACAAATTCTTTAATAGTTTTTATTTTGCCTCTTATTTATCGCATATTTTTAATTTAAAATATTTGAAATTCCTAAAATATTCTTTATGAAAGTTGTCCTAATATATTGAGTCTTAATATATTGCAAGGACTAGTAGAAATGTTTTCTGTGTATCAAATTACTAATCCTGTTGATGATATAAAAATACTTATGCAATAAAAAAGAGGAAGCATAAGCTTCCTCTTTTTTAATTATATATTTTTGACTATATATTTTCCATTGAGAATATTGTTCCACCTACATATTGAAGTACTTGTGCTACGTTATCGTATCCATATTTTTGAACTGCTTGAGCGTATGTAGATTCTCCATTTATCAATTCTGCATAAATATTCTTAGCTGTTCCTGATAGTTTTGAACCGATATCTTTAACGCTTGTGTGTCTTGCTTTTGATACTGATTCTTTTATGCCTGCCCATAATTTACCAGCATTTTCTTTTGTTACAACTCCTTTTGCTGAAGCCCAAGCACTTTTAGCTGTTTGTATAGGATGTTTTATTGCATTTATTCCTGCTGCTTTTCCTTGTGTATAGTATTTATTTGCTACTCCACTTATGTCATCCATTTTATCTAGAACAGCTAGCGTATCATCGCCTGCAAACATTCTTTGATATTTTGCATTATTCACTGCGTGTAGTTCGTCTGGTGTTAAAGCTGCAGAATTTTTTTGTATTTTTGCTGCTTTTGCTTCTGCATATTTTATTTTTCCTGCTTCTGCATATGGTTTGAATGTTGTCTTGGCTTGATTTATATTGTATTTTGCTGAAGAAACAGCATCAGAACCAAATGCTTTTGCACGTTGTCTAAATGTAACTTTTTGTCCAGCTGCTATAGCATCATCAACATTTTGAAGTGCACTTGCGCCTGATTTCGCAGCTGATGTTTTCATTGCTTTCATTCCGCCTTTTGCACCAACTATTGAAGCTGCTACTGTAAAGGTTCCGCCACCTATTTCTTGCCATGCTTGTTCGGCTTGTGCGTCAGTTTCTGCTGTTGCTGCTTTATGAATGCCTTTTCCAACTTGTATTGCACCCATTGTTCCACCAACTACGCAGGCTGCAACCCCAACTGCTGGAACAGCAATACATAATGCAACAGTACCAATTGATAATAATGTTTTTCCGAGTGAGAATTTTCCTTCTTTATTTGTAAACATTCCTTTAACGCCGTTTACAATAGTTTTTCCGACACCTTTTATAGCATTACCAAGTGCGCCCCAAAAACCAATTTTACCATCGTCTTTTCCATCTTTACAGTTATCAGGTTTTTTTGATGATTCAAAACTATCTGTTTCTGTTCCAGAAATAGATTTAGTGTGTATTTCTGTTGGATTAGACACTGTAGTTTGACTTGGCAAACCTTGCCAGTCTTTGTAGTTTATTCCTCCAATTGAATTAATTGATGACATAATTTTCCTCCCATAATATATCCTTATCCGATATATTAATAAAATATTTTTAGTTAGATAAATTGACTTTTTGATTTTTTATTGTTAACAAATGTTAATATAAAAAATACATACAGAAGCTTATTTCTGTATGTATTTTTGTTTTATTGTTTATTCTCTTTAGTTATATTTTTTATATATTAATACTGCATTATGTCCACCAAAACCAAAAGAATTTGTTAATGCTATGTTAACAGGAGTCTTTTCTGCTTTGTTTGCAACATAATTTAAGTTTGCAACTTCTTCATCTAGGTTTTCTAGGTTTATTGTTGGTGGAACTATATCATTTTGTATTGATTTAATACAAATTACTGATTCAGCAGCACCAGAAGCACCTAACATATGGCCAGTTTCTGATTTAGTTGAACTTATTCTTAAATTTGGATTTTGAGTTTTATCACCAAATACTTTAGCAATTGCCATTGTTTCTGCAATATCACCTAGATGTGTGCTTGTTCCGTGAGTGTTTATGTATTGAACATCAGTTGGTTTAATGTTTGCATCAGCTAAAGCTAATTCCATTGCTTTTGCAGCACTTAATCCTTCTGGATGTGGAGCAACAACATCATAAGCATCCCCAGTTTGTCCGTATCCAATTATTTCTGCGTATATTTTAGCACCACGTTTTTTAGCGTGTTCTAATTCTTCAAGAATTAGAATGCCAGCACCTTCTGCCATTACAAAGCCATCTCTATCTTTATCATATGGTCTTGAGGCTTTTGTTGGTTCATCATTACGTTTAGATAATGTTTTTGCTGCTGTGAAGGCACCTAAACCAATAGTACAAATTGTTGATTCGCTACCACCTGCAATAATTGCATCAGCATCACCATATTGAATAGATCTAAAGGCATCACCAATACAATGTGCCGCTGTTGCGCAAGCTGTTACAACTGCTTTATTTATACCCTTTGCGCCGACTTCAATTGATATTTTACCTGCACCCATGTCGCAGATAAGCATTGGAATTGTAAATGGAGAACATTTTGTTGGTCCTTTTGTAACCATTGCTTCGTAACCTTTTTGAATTGTATTAAATCCACCAGCTGCACTACCAACAATTACGCCAAATCTGAATGGATCAATACCAGATTCTTTTATACCAGAATCCGCAACAGCTTCTCTTGCGGCTACAAGAGAATATTGTAAAAATTTATCTAATCTTTTTGCTTCTTTTGGTTCGAAGTAGTCTTCTGGATTAAAAGTAGACTCTTTTATTTCGCCAGCAATTAGAACAGAATGTCCTGTCATATCGCCCATATTTTCGATTCTAGATACACCACTTTTTCCATTTACAACATTTTCCCATAACGTTTCTGAGCCAACTCCAAATGGAGAAACAACGCCCATCCCTGTTATTACTACTCGTCTTTTTGTCATTTTACACCTTTTAAAATATCTATTAAAATAATGAGGAGAACTTGAATATAAAGAACCCCTCATTGAAATTTAATTAATTTATTGAGCGATTAAGAGTTTGCTTCAATATAATTAACTGCGTCTTGAACTGTTGCAATTTTTTCAGCTTCTTCATCAGGAATTTCGCAACCGAATTCTTCTTCAAAAGCCATAACTAATTCAACTGTATCTAAAGAATCAGCACCTAAGTCTGCTGTAAAGCTAGCTTCTGGAGTAACTGCGCTTTCATCAACGCTTAATTGTTCTACTACAACTTTTTTTACTCTTTCTAGTACGTCACTCATTTTTTTCTACCTCATTTTTACTTAACTAATACATTAATATTTAATTTCTTTAATTATTATACTATTTACATTTAAATTTGCAAATTTGTAAACTATATAACAAGTCCGCCATCAACGCCTAATACTTGACCTGTTACATACTCGCCATCAACAGCTAAAAATTTAACTGCTTTTGCTATATCTTCTGGCATACCAAGTCTTTTTAGTGGAATATGTTCTGCCATTTTTGTTGGGTCTAAATCTTTTGTCATGTCTGTTTGTATGAAGCCTGGTGCAATAGCGTTAACTCTAATATTTCTTGAGCCAAGTTCTTTCGCTAAAGTTTTTGTGAAACCTATTAAACCAGCTTTTGCCGCTGCGTAATTTGCTTGACCAGCATTACCCATCACCCCAACGATACTTGACATGTTAATAATACAGCCACTACGTTGTTTTACCATTGTTTTTATTGCTGGATTTGACATGTAAAATGCACTGCTTAAATTTGTATTGATAACTGCTTCCCAGTTTTCTGCATTCATTCTTAAAAATAAACCATCTCTTGTAATACCGGCATTATTTACTAATACATCTAAACCGCCAAATTCTGTTATTACATCTTCAACTGCTTTTGCACAAGCATCTTTATCTGCAACATCAAATTTGTAAGCTTTTGCTTTTACACCTAAATCTTGTAAGTCAGCTACTGTTTTATTTGCAGCTTCATCATTACCTGCATAACTAACTGCTATATTATAACCAGCTTTTGCTAATTCAATAGCACATGCTCTTCCTATACCTCTTGAAGCACCTGTAATAAGTGCAACTTTATTATCTGTCATTATACAAGCTCCTTTTCTTTTAATAATTCTAGTGTTGTATTTAATGATTCAACATCATATATGTTCATTGTATTCAATTCAGTATTGATTTTTTTATTTAAACCTGCTAATACTTTTCCAGGTCCAATTTCAATAAAATCAGTAATACCTTCGTTTGCAATGTTGTTAATTGTTTGAGTCCAACAAACTGATGATGAAATTTGTTTTGGAAGTTTTTCTATAAAATCTTCTGCTTTTGTTGTTGCTGTTGCATCAACATTTGTGTATACATTTACATTTGCATTGTTGAATTTAAATTCTTTTATAAAATCAACAAAAGAGTTTCCTGCTTCTTTCATTAATGGTGAGTGGAATGCTCCAGATACTGCCAAAGGAAGTACTCTTTTTGCTCCAGCAGCTTTAAATCTATCAATGCTGTTATTAATTGCATTTTTGTCGCCAGTAATAACAACTTGACCATTTGAGTTGAAGTTTGCAACATAAACGCCTTCAATTTCTTGTGTTAATTTAATAACTGTTTCGTCATCTAATCCAATAACTGCAGCCATTGCTCCATCTGTAGATTCTGCAGCTTCATTCATTAAAAATGCTCTTTTTTGTATTAATTTTAATACGGTTTTTAAATCCACAACGCCTGCTGCGTATAATGCCGCATATTCACCTAGACTGTGTCCTGCGCTACAAGCTATTTTTAAGTCAGGACATTTTTCTTTAAATGCTTCTAGTGCTGCTAATTCTACTGTAAGAATACAAGGTTGTGAATTAATTGTTTTCATTAAGTCTTCTTCGTTTCCGTTGAAGCACATATCTGAAATACTGTAACCTAAAACTTCATTTGCTGTTTCAAAAACTTTTTTTGCAGCAGAAGAAGTTTCATATAAATCTTTTCCCATTCCAATTTTTTGCGCACCTTGTCCTGGGAAAACTAATGCGTATTTTTTCATTAAACTATACCTTCTCTAAGTCTAACTACTGCTGTACCAACTGTCATGCCTGCGCCAAAACCTGTAAGAATTGCGCTACATGGTAATTTCATTTTATTGTTTTCAATTGATTCAACTAAAGTAATTGGAATAGAGGCAGCTGATGTGTTTGCATAATCTTTAATATTAGACATAACATTTTCTGGATTAAAGTTTAAACGTTTCTCTAAAGCTTCAATAATTCTTAAGTTTGCTTGGTGAGGAACTAAATAATCGATTTCATCCATTTTTAGTCCTGATTTTTCAACACATTTTTCAATATAGTTTGGTAATTTTGTTACAACATATTTGTAAACTTCTTTTCCATCCATATTAACAAACATTTTTGGTTCATCATTTGGTTCAACTAGTGGACAATTCTTACCTGGAGTAGCCATTTGAATATGATGTCCAATGTGACCTTCTGCTTTTAAGTCAATAGCTAAAATATCATCTTGTTCATCATCTGAAACTGTTAACATCATAGAACCTGCTCCATCACCAAACAATACGCATGAAGCTCTGTCTGTCCAATCAACACATCTTGAAACCGCATCTGTTGCAACAATTAAAATGTTTTTTGCCATGCCTGATTTAATTAAACCTCTAGCGATGCCCATGCTATAAATTAAACCTGAACATGCTGCTGTTATATCAAAACAAGCTGCATTTTTTGCATCAATTGCTCTTTGTATTTCACAAGCTGTTGATGGATAAATGTGTGTTCCTAAACTAGCTGCACAAATAATATAATCAATTTCACTTGCAGGAATTCCTGACTTTGATAAAGCTTTTTTACCAGCTTCAATACCAAGTTCAACAGCTGTTTCATTTCCAGAAAGAACGTGTCTTTTTTCAATACCTGTTCTTGTTTTAATCCATTCGTCAGATGTGTCTAAAATTTTAGTCAAATCATCATTAGTGATAACGGTTTTCGGAACTTGAAAACCAATACCAGCAATTTTTATTGGAATATTCATTTTATTCTTTCTCCCCGTAATATGAAGCAATGCTTTGGTTTACGCCAGCTTCAATTGCATTATATGCAACTTTTACGGCATTCTTAATTGCGTATGCTGAAGATCTTCCGTGACAAATTACTGTAATACCTTTAACACCAAGTAATAATGCACCGCCAAATTCTTCATAATTAACTTTTGCATACATTTTCTTTAGTATAGGTTTTACTAAAACACCAATTACTTTTGAAATTGGGTCTCTATAAAATTCTTGTTTTACCATGTAGAAGAACATTCTTGCTACACCTTCAATTGTTTTTAATGTTACGTTACCAACGAAACCATCACAAACAATTACATCACAATTACCTAAAAAGATTTCTTTACCTTCCGCATTACCTATAAAATTAATTTTGTCTTTGTTTTCATCAAATTTTTTATAAGTATCTCTAGCTAATTCATCACCCTTACCAGCTTCTTCGCCTATATTTAAAACTGCTACTCTAGGATTATCTATGCCTAAAACAGATTTAGCGTAAGCTGAACCCATTAGACCGAATTGGTATAACATTTCAGGTGTACAGTCTGTGTTAGCACCTGAGTCTATAAGAACCAAAGGTCCTTTCATTGTAGGTAAAACGGTTGCAATAGCTGGTCTTTCAATTCCAGGTAGTCTGCCTAAACCGAATAAGCTAGCACCCATAGCAGCACCAGTTGAACCTGCTGCAACAACAGCATCTGAACTTCCTTCAACAACTGATTTTACTGCTAATACTATTGATGAATTTTTCTTTTTTCTAATAGCTTGACCAGGAGCTTCACCCATTTCGATTACTTCTGATGCGTGAGTCTTTTTAATGTCTAGGGCTTTTGTGTTTACTTTAATTTTTCTTGCAGGGAAAATGCCGCCACCAACAACAAGTCCTTCTTGGTCAATGCGGTCAAGTTCTCTTTCTATATCGTATAATTTACCAACTAATTCAATGGGAATATTATATTCCATTGCTGCCCATACAGCGCCCTCTACTACCGCTTTAGGAGCGTAATCTCCTCCCATTGCATCTATCGCTATCCTAGTCATACTATTCTATATCCCCATTTTCTTCTTATTATTCTGCGTCTTTAACTTCTGTAGCAACTGCTTTTTTGCTTACTACTTGGCCTTTATATGTTCCACATTCTGTACATACTGTGTGTGTTAATACTGTTGCACCACAATTAGTACAAATAGTTGTTTCTGGTACTGAGCCTTTCCAGTTAGCTCTTCTATGTCCTTGGGCTGATTTGCCTGTTCTTTTCTTTGGTACTGCCATGATTTTATTCCTTTTCTATTTTAATATTTTTAAAAATCTCTAATCTTGGGTCGATTGGTTTATTGTTTAAATATTCATTAACTTTTTCGTTCCCATTACAATTTATATCACAAACAAGTTTATTTGGTATATTTAATATTACACTTTGATAAATTAAATCTGTAATATCTATTTCATTTGAACCATTTAAATCTTCGATAAAGCCGTCCTGCTTTATTTCAAACTCACTTGCTCCTGTTTCATTCAATGTGTATTTTGTAAAGAATTCTTCAATATTTATGTTCATTTCTTTAGTAAATTCTTTTAAACACATATCGCAAGTTAAATTTAATAAGGCATTAATTTCCCCTGTTATTTTAATTATGCTTCCTAATTCCTTGATTTCTAAGTTTGCTTTAACAGGTTTTTCCTTATTAAATTCTTCAAATATTTCAGAAAATTCTATATTTATTATTTTATTTTCTGTGTTTTCTAAGTCTGTAATATTTATCTTCATCATTTTTATTTTAAATTGAAGATGTATTTTGTCAAATAAAAAAGGAACAGAGAACTGTTCCTTTTTTTATTATTGACAATATTTTGGTGAGAATGAACTTTGAGCTAATTGTTGAACGCCTTGAGTTGTTGATTGAAGTTCTGCGTTCGCTGCATCTAGTTGAGTTTGATATTTTTTCATCCTCATTTCCAGCTGCTTATCGAGGTTTTCTAGCTCCGTCATTCGGGCTTTGAGCTTTTTAACAGCAGGCGAATCATTGTCACCAATATCACTAATTTGAGTTGATAATTGGCTTATTGTTTCTGTTAATTCCAATTTTTGTTCGGTAATATCTTTGACCTTCACTTGCAAACTATGTACATAGCTTGTCAAATACATCTGTCTTGTAAATGCTACTAAAAATCCCATTTTTATTTACCTTGTTTGATTGAGTGATCTGCCTTTTAAAAACACGTGTTCTGAATTCTGTGCTAGAATCAGTTCTGTCTTTTTTAGTTTGTATTTTTCATAGTTAATACGATATTGAATCTTTTTGATCTTTTGTTTTAGAGTAAACAATTCTTGGAAGTACATAACTGTATTTTGAACTGTTGTCTTTATAGGGTTGTTCTTTTTTAGAAATGCCTTTGTGAAGTTCAGAAAGTTTCTTAATCTATTAATATGAAGTTGTAGTGCTGCCATCGGTGTCGCTTTTGCCACGATATTCTCCTTGCCTGTGACGAGACTACATAAATACTAAAACACGACAAATCAAATAATTGCCATCGCTAAAATATTACTTAGTCTTGATTTTTTAAGGATTTTTTATTTTTGATTAACCCTTAATCTCTTTATTTATCCATTTTTTTTATCGACTTTTTTAATATTTTCTTTAATAAATAAATATTTTTTTATAAAAAAAATTTACATTTTTTTACAAAAAAATGTAAATTTTCTAAATATTTTATTATTTTAGTATTTTTTATTATCTATAAAAATTTATAACATCATTTACTAAATTTATAATTTTTGTTGTAATTTCCTCAATGTATTCTGCGCTTGCTAAACCATTTATAACAATGTCTGCATTTTTCATAGTTGGTCTAATATAAATTTGTGCTGTTGAATTTACATCTTCAAATTGATGTTCTGCTGCAGAACCAGTTTTTCCTCTTGAAATTGCTCTAGCGAACCATCTTTCGCGTATTTTTTCGTATGGTGTAAACACATAAACTTTTACATCAAATAAATCAACTAGTTCTTCACCTAGAACATAAAGTCCTTCAGCTAAAATTGTTCTAGTTGGATTTTTATATGCTCTATTTGGAATGCTTTCGCAAGTAACAAAATCATATTCTGGAGCATTTACACCACAACCGTGTTTTAAACTGATTAAATGAGCTCTCATAAGCTCTAAATTGATTGCATCTGGTTTATCGAAACTGAACCCAGTTTTATATAGTTCTTCATAACTGCCTGCTTTTTTTAATTCGTCAGATGTATCTTTATAGTAATCATCACAACATAAGGAAGTATATGATTCGCTAAATAATTTTTTTCTTAATGCTTTAGATACATAATTTACTAATGTTGTTTTACCAGAAGCTGATTCTCCTGTTATACCTATTAAGCATTGTCTTTGTTTGTTTTCTATGTGTTCTTTTACCAGGTTTATTAATAATTTATCATTTAGAGATAAGAATAATGGTTGTTTTTGTTGTCTATCTTCTTCTAAAATTTCTTTTAATCCATCAACAATTTTAAAAATCGCCAAACTTTCGTTTCGTTGTAGTTCTTCACTGTTGATATTTATTCTCTCTATAGTGCTTTCGCCAGCCATTCTATTCTCCACTCTATATATCTAAAGTACTTGTATAAAAATCAATTATAAAATAATTTGTTAGAACATGCTCTTTTTCTTAAGTTTTATTACTGTAAATTTTTATATAATTATTTAAATCGTCAATTCTTTCTTTTACAAGCATATTTATGAATTCTGTGCGTTCTTTTATTTGTTTTTCATTATCAATTCTTTTTGTTAAAAAAGTTTTTTTGATATTTTTTTGTAGAGAATTTTTTAAATCTTTGATTTTTTCGTAAATAGATATATCAATATATTTTGTATCTTCGTGCATTGAAGATAAAATTTCATTGATAACAAATAAAGCTTCTGTTGGATTATTATTAGATATTGATTTTTCTAATAATTTTAAGTTGTTTTCTATATTAATATATATAGGTAAGATATCTTTTTTCTTTTTTATGAGTGTATTTTTAAAATATTTTTTTGTTGTTTCATAACCTTTATCAACAAGTTTTTCTTTAATATCTTTTTCTATTGCAAAGTCAAAAAGAATAACATCTTTTGCATCAATTACAACATAATCATATCTATCATTTTGATTATTTGAATTATAAATGTTTTCGGTACATAGATACCAAATAGTACTTATAATTGAATTTAAATAATCCATTGGATTTTTAAATACGCCATTATCTTTTGTTCCTTCTAATCTGAATTCAAGTAATCTTGTATTAGAAGTATTTAATTCATCATAAATTTTCCAACCAGCCCAACTTTTAGTTAAATCTCCATCAACAAGCAACGCATCACCTAAACTAATTGGTTTCATTAATCCTGGTAAGCAAGCTGATGTCCTTATCGCAAATGCAACTTCTTCTTCTGGTGTTGTTTCTTTTGAAAATATAAAAGGTGTATTTGTATTTAAATCTAAAGTTAGAATATATAAGTCTTTTTTTAAATCTTTAAAACGGACTTTATCTTTGTTCAATTTTTTATTTAATTTATCTCTTAACCAATCTAAAAATATTTCACCTTTGCTCAATGAAATATCAGTATTAAATATATTTATATTAATGTCTCTAAACATATTAAAATTGAAATCAAAAAAGTGTTCTTTAATTTCTTCTGCATTGTATCCGGCAGCAAGTAATCCAGCAAAAACGGCACCTACTGATGAACCTGCAATAGAATCGATTTCTATATTAAGTTCATTTAATGCTTTTAATGCGCCAATGTAACAAATTCCGCGTACTCCGCCACCACCGAATATACAATTATATTTAATTTTATTTTCCAAAATCACCTCAAAAATTAATAAGCCCAGATGGTTTAAAACCATCTGGGCTTATTATATTATGTTAAAAAATTATTGGCAATTAGCTGCTTCTTCTTCTGTAACGCCTTTAATTGTTAAGCTTACTTTTCCTCTATCGTCGATTTTAATAACTTTAACAGTTACTACATCTCCAACATTTAGTTTGCCTTCGATAGTTTCGATTCTTTCTTTGCAAACTTGAGAAATGTGAACCATGCCATCTTTGCCTGGAGCTAATTCAACGAATGCACCGAATTGAACTATTTTAACGATTTTACCTTTGCATACCATACCTTCTACAGGTTTGAATGTAATTTGGTTAATCATAGATTTTGCAATATCAGCACCTTCTTTGTCATTAGATGTAATTGTTACTCTACCATCGTCTTGAATATCGATTTCTGCACCAGATGCTTCGATGATTCCTCTAATATTTTTACCACCAGGTCCGATTACAGCGCCAATATCTTCAGTTGGAATTGTCATTGTGAAGATTCTTGGTGCATATGGTGATAAATCTTTTGCAGGTTCTGTGATAGCTTCTCTCATTTTAGATAAGATGTGTAATCTACCTTCTTTTGCTTGAGCTAATGCTCTTCTTAAAGTATCGTTTGCAATACCTTTTGCTTTCATATCCATTTGAAGAGCTGTAATACCATCATCATTACCAGTAACTTTGAAGTCCATATCGCCAAGGAAGTCTTCAATACCTTGAATATCTGTTAATACAACTGGTTCGCGGTCAGGTTCTGTAATCATACCCATAGCAACACCACCAATCATGCATTTTACTGGAACACCAGCGTTCATTAATGCCATTGATGAACCACAGGTTGAACCCATTGATGTTGAACCATTTGATTCTAATACATCAGATGTTACTCTGATTGTATAACCAAATTCTTCTTGTGATGGAAGCGCTGGAACATTCGCTCTTTCAGCTAAGTTTCCGTGACCAACTTCTCTTCTTCCTGGCCCGCGTAGTGGTTTTACTTCGCCAACTGAAAATCCTGGGAAGATGTATTTATGCATATAAGTTTTTTCAGTTTCAGGATCAACACCGTCTAGTTCTTGTTTCATACCTGGACCAGCTAATGTTGCAACAGAAAGAATTTGTGTTTGTCCTCTTGTGAATACCGCTGAACCATGTGCTCTTGGAATAACACCAACTTCACACCAAATTGGACGAACTTCATTTGGTTTTCTTCCGTCAGCACGAACACCTTCATCTAAAATCATTGCACGCATTACTTTCTTTTCTGCTGCTTTGAATTCTTCAGAAACAAAATCAATACCTGTTTCTTCAATGATTTTGTTTATGTAATGGTCTTCTGGAAGTGCTTCAACTTTTTCTTTTACAAGATTTTTAGCTTCTGCTAATTTTTCTTGTCTGTATGTTCTATCAAAGTTGTGATATGCATCAAAAATCATATCGCCAGCTACTTCAGAAATTAAATTTTTAAGTTCTGTAGTATCGTATGGGTTAACGAATTCTTCTCTTTCAACTCCGCAATCTTTTGCAAATTGAAGTTGAGCTTCGCATTGTTTTCTGATTTCTACTTGTGCAAATTCAACAGCTTCCATAATATCGTCTTCTGTAACGAATTTACAACCAGCTTCAACCATGATTACGCTGTCGTGAGTACCAGAAATAACAATATCTAAATCAGATTTAGCAGCTTGTTGGTGAGTTGGGTTTGCAATTAATTGTCCATCAATTTTTGCAACTCTAACAGCACCGATTGGTCCTTCAAATGGTGCGCCTGTCAACATTAATGCTGCTGATGCGCCTAACATTGCTAATGTATCTGGTTGGTTTTCTTGGTCATAGCTGAATAGTTGAGCTACGATTTGAATATCATTTCTGTAACCTTTAGGGAATAAAGGTCTGATTGGTCTATCAATTAAACGTGAAACAAGAATTGCTTTATCACTTGCTTTACCTTCACTTCTATTGTAACCACCTGGGATGCGTCCGATTGATGACATTCTTTCTTCATAATCAATCAATAATGGGAAAAAGTCGATACCAACTCTTGGTTCTGGGCTAACCACTGCGTGTACAAACAACATTGTATCTCCACAGCGTACTGTTACTGAGCTGGTAGCAGATTTTGCATACTTACCTGTTTCAATTTCAACTACTTTGTCGCCAACAGGTATTTGAATTTTTTTTGATTCTACCATGTTTTTCTCTTTTCTTTTTTATACACTTCTATTTTCGCTTATTATTATAACTTAAATATTTATTTATGCATATTTTTTGTTATAATATTTTTACTATGATAGGGCGTGTTGTTAAGATATTTTCAGATTTTTATTATGTGGAAACAGAACTTGGAGTTGTTGAAGCAAAGATTAAAAGTGTTTTAAAAAAACAAAAAGAAGATATTTACACTGGTGATTATGTTGAATTAGAACAATTTGATGAAAATTCTATGCAAGCTTTTATTTCTTGTCCTGTTAATAGAATTAATCTTATTAATAAGCCAAAAGTTGCTAATGTTTCACAAGTAATTATTGTATCTGCGCTAAAGGCTCCTGATTTACAATATGAACAGTTGAATAGATATATTGCACATTGTGAATATCATAAAATTCAACCTATTTTATGTTTTAACAAAGAAGATATTGATGAATTTGATGATTTAAAAGCAGAAATTATTGATATGTATATTCCACTTGGTTATGAAGTCGTTTTTACTTCTGCGCTTGAAAAAACAGGATTGGAAGAATTGAAACCATTTTTAAAAGATAATACTTCGATTTTATGTGGTCAATCTGGTGTTGGTAAGTCTTCATTAATTAATGCACTTTTAAATTCTTCAAAATTAAAAACGCTTCCTGTTAGTGACAAAACTCAAAAAGGTGTTCATACAACAAGACATTGTGAATTAATAGATATTGATAAAAATTCTTTTATTGTTGATACTCCAGGGTTTTCTCATTTGAAATTTGATTTTCTTTTGCCGAATGAAATTGAAAAACTTTTTGTTGAATTTTCTTGCCATGAGTTAAATTGTAAATTTAAAGACTGTTTGCATATTGGTGAAATTGGTTGTGGCGCTCAAGATATCATTGAGTCTATGTCTACTTCAAGGTATGATAGTTACAAGAAGTTTGTTTCTGAAGCAAATGAGTATAAAGAAATGATTTCAAAAAAATCTATAAAAGATGAAGGTAGAGTTAAATATAATCAAAATAAAATTATGACAAAAATATCTCATAAGAAGAGAAATATATCTAGAAAAACAAATAATCAAAATATTCATAAGGAAATATAGAAAAAGATGAATGAAGCTGCAAAATTAAAATTTAATAGATTTAGGGAAATTGTTGATGAACATTTAGATAAATATATTGATGTAAAATATCCGGATAAAATTTATGAATCAATGAAATATTCTTTACTAGCTGGTGGAAAAAGATTGCGTCCTGTTATAGCTTGTGAAGTTGCAACATTATTAGGTGCTTCAATCGAAGAAATTTTACCAACAGCATGCGCTATAGAAATGTTACATTGTCAAAGTTTAATTCATGATGATTTACCTTGTATGGATAATGATGATTATAGACGAGGCAAATTAACTAATCATAAAGTGTTTGGCGAATATACTGCAGTTTTAGCTGGTGACGCTTTTTTAAGCTATGCGCCAAAGTTGATTTTAGATAAAACTCCAAAATCTGTTAAACCAACACAATTAATGAAAGTTTTGAATGAATTTTTTATCGCAGCTGGTGTTGATGGAATTATTTCTGGTCAAATGGTTGATATTGATTCAGAACATAAAAAGATTTCAAAAGAAACTTTGAATTACATTTATGAATATAAAACAGCAAAATTATTTGAATTGGCCGTTAAAGCAGGTGCTATTATTGCTAAAGCACCTAAAAAGAAAATTGATTCTTTAACTTTATTTGCTCAATTGTATGGGCATTTATTCCAAATTTATGATGATATTTTAGATGTTACTTCAACATTAGAGTCTTTAGGTAAAACACCTGGTAAGGATGCAAATGTAGAAAAATCAACTTATGTGGCTATGTACGGTCTAGAAGAAGCAAAAAAACAAGTACTATTCCTATCTAATCAAGCTTGTGATATACTTGAAAAAAGCAATATCAATTCTGAAATTTTATTTGGGATATTGGAAGATATTGTAGAGGGGATAAAGAAATGTTCTTAAATACAAGTTATGAAATTATAGTTAATGGACTTGAAGCTGCTTTTGTGGCTCAGTTATTAAAGTTTATTGGTCATTTTATTAAAACTAGAAAAGTTGATTTTCAAGTTTTAGCCACAACAGGCGGTATGCCAAGTTCTCATACTGCTGGTGTTATTTCATTATCAACAACTGTTGGTTTCATTTGTGGTTTCGATTCTATAGAATTTGCAATTGCACTTGGCTATTCACTTGTTGTTATGTATGATGCTGCAGGTTTAAGACGTTCAACAGGTAAAATTGCAGCTTGTTTAAACAAAATTCGTGATGATTTTTATAATAATGGTCAAATGCAATCTGATAGATTAAAAGAATTATTAGGACATACACCTTTTGAAGTTTTTGTTGGTGCTTTATTAGGTATTACTCTTGCATTTATAAATCATTATTATTTATTTCAATAGGGAATAATGGAAAATTTAGAATTTTTAAATAATTTAACTGATTCTGTTTGTGCTTTTAATAGTGACAAACAGATTGTTTTTAAAAATAATTTATTTGTTTCTGAATTTAGTGGTTTTTCTTCTTTTGAGAGATTAAAAAAGCGTTTTAATTTTAATTTGTGCTTTTTATCTTCGGATAGTTTTACGAATGTCACTCCAATAGATATTATCTTGAAAAATAAAGAAAATGTTCATACTATTTGTTCTTTTCAAAATTTAAAGGAAGAGTATAAATATTATTATATATATTCATTTGATTTTGATAAATATAAAATTTTGGTATTTAAAGACGTTACTTCTTCTCAAGAGTTAATTGGTTTAAAAGACAAATATTTTAAACTAGAGAATAATTATAATGATGTAAAAGAAACGGCAGATAAATTTTTAAAACAACAAGAATTATCTCAAACTCAAGTTTTAAAAATGGGTATTATTAATCGAATTTCGCTTGTTATTAGAGAAACTAATGACATTGAAACCGTTTTATCTTCTGCCCTAGAAGAAATTAATAATTTAATTGGCTCATATAAAACTTATTTTTCAATGAAAGAAAAAAACTCTTTTGAAATAAAATATTGTGTTAATTGTTCTGATATTGGTGTTATTACTCAGTACGAAGATGATATTATTAGCAAAATTAAGAATAAAGAAATTGTTGTTTCTTCTTGTATAAAAGAATTCCATAATTCTTCTGAAATTTTGCCACGAGGTGTTACAAGGGTAATTATTCCTGTTTATAATAAAAATAAATTATTAGGTATTATTGTAACCTTTACAAAACATAAGTTTAATTTAGAAGATAATTCTGAAATTTTGCAGTCTATATCTGTTCAGCTTGCTAGTTCTATTATTCAAGCTGGATTAATTCATCAATTAAATAAAAAGAATAAAAAATTAGAAATAACATTAAAAGAATTGAAAGAAACTCAAATTCAATTAATTAATACTGAAAAAATGGCTTCTGTTGGTCAATTGGTTTCTGGTGTTGCACATGAAATTAATACCCCATTGGCTTCTATTAATTCTAACAGTTCAATGATTTCTAAACTGATTAAAGATAAGCAAAGTTTAGATAAAAATCAATTGGAAATTTTAACTGAATTAAATGATATTGATATTGAAGCTGTACAAAGAATTTCAAATATTGTTAAATCGTTAAAAAGATTTGTTCGACTTGATGAAGCTGAACTCCAAGAAGCTGATATCAATAAAGAATTAGATTTAACATTAAAATTAATGGCGCATGAATTAAAAAATAATATTAAAGTTGTTAAAAATTATGCTCAACTTCCTAATTTAATGTGTAGAGTAAATATGTTAAATCAGGTTTTTATGAATTTATTAGTTAATGCATGTCATAGTATTTTAAATTCAGATAAAGATGGAATAATCGAAATAATTACTTCGTATGATGATGTTAATTTAATTGTAAAAATAAAAGATAACGGTTGTGGAATTCCTCAAAATCAGCAAAACAAAATTTTTAACGTTGGATATACTACTAAAAAAATTGGAATGGGAACAGGACTTGGATTATCGATTTCTAAAAAAATTGTAGAATTGCATAAAGGCACTATTTCTTTTGTTTCAAAAGAAGATGTTGGCACTGAATTTATAGTTAGTATCCCATTAAATCTTAAAAGTTAATTTTGTTTATTATATAATCTCTCTTAAGAGAGGTAATTATGAGTATAAAAGCACCAAAAGGAACAAAAGATATATTGCCAAATGAAATTACTAATTGGCAACATATTGAAAAAGTTGCTAATGAAGTTTTTTCAAGAGCAAATGTTAAAGAGATTAGAACTCCTATTTTTGAAGATACTGATTTATTTGAACGCGGAGTTGGTGATACAACAGATATTGTTAATAAGGAAATGTACACTTTTATCAAAAGTGATAGAAGTTTGACACTTCGTCCTGAAAATACAGCTGGCGTTGTTAGAGCATATTTAGAGCATGGTTTTCATAGAGAAAGTCCACCTGTAAAATTATGGTATAAAGGACCAATGTTTAGATATGAAAGACCTCAGGCTGGAAGACAAAGACAATTCCATCAAATTGGTGTTGAAATGTTTGGTGTTCAAGATGCTTCTGCTGATGCTGAATGTATCATGCTTGCTACTGAATTTTTAAAAGGATTAGGCTTGAATGATTTAGTTGTAGAAATTAATTCATTAGGTTGTAATGTATGTAGAAAAGAATATAAAGAAAATTTAAAAAAGGCGATTGCTCCATTTTTAGATGGTCTTTGTGAAGATTGCAAATCTAGATATGAAAAAAATCCTTTAAGAATTTTAGATTGTAAAAATGAAACATGTAATAAATTATTTGAAGAATATAATTTAAAAGAAGCTGTATCTGGCATTAATTTATGTGATGAGTGTTCAACTCACTATGATAAATTAAAATCATATTTAGATGCCTTGAATATAAAATATGAAGAAAATACATTCTTGGTAAGAGGTTTAGACTACTATACTAAAACAGTTTTTGAAATTAAATCTAATTCATTAGGTTCACAAAATGCTGTTTGTGGTGGTGGAAGATATGATGGCTTGGTTGAAACTTTGGGTGGAGTTCATACACCTGCAGTTGGATGGGCAATGGGTGTTGAAAGACTTAATGCTTTAATTCCACAAGTTGAACAAGATAAGTTAGATTTCTTTGTTGTATCTGATAATCAATTGGAAGCTTTCAAATTATTAGTTCAATTAAGAAAAAATGGTTTTTCTGCAGAGTTAGATTATAATTCTAGAAAATTTGCAAAACAGCTTGAAAAAGCTTCTAAAATTGCAAAATATGCGGTAATTATTGGTGAAGATGAATTAAAAAATAATTATTATACTATTAAGGATTTATCTAACGCGACTCAGGAAAGAAAAACATTTGAAGAACTTATAAAAATTAATAAATAAATTGTTTGATGCTAGAGATTTCTTCAAAAGAAGCTCCGGCTTCAGAAAGTTCTTCAGCTGTTATACCAAATAAATTAATAAGCTTTTGGGTTTTATCTGAAAGCTTATTACTTTTTATATCTGAAATAATATCAAATATTACATCATCTCTTTTCAAAATAGAGCCAAGTTCATCTGTGCTTTTATGAAAATTTCTTTTTTTAGATTTTCCCATTCCTATAAACTCCTTTTTTAATAATATATTTATTTTTTCATTATCGCAAGGGTTTAAATTATAACTTATTGTTAATAAATGTAAAAATAATCTTTTTTCCAAACATGATTTTCGCAATTTTTTATATGTTCAGTCATTAGTTAATTAGATTATTTTATATCAAGGAGTAAGTTTAGATGAGAATTAGCAATATTTCTGCAAATATCCCAAACATTAAATTAAAAAATATACAAAATAAACAACAAAATAATAATTATCAATCAGTAACTTTTGGTAAAGACGAAAAAGGTCATATATCAAAAGCAAATATGGTAAGAGCTGGTGCTGGTGCTGGTGCTTTAATGGCATTAGTAACTTCATTGAGTGGTTGTGGTCCAGCTCAAAATACTCTTCCTCCATCAGTAAATCAAAGTGAACAACAAGCTCAAGGTTCACAAGAAACACTTGACCAAATGGGTGCTAATTTAGATGCTGCAAATCCAGCTGGTTCAAAAATTTCTTTAGTTGATGTTGGATTTGTTTCAATGCCTGTAACAGAATTCTATTTTACAAATGTTAAAGGTCAAGTTGTTTATACACCAGATAAAGATTTACCTAGAAATGATCAAGGATCAGTAATTGTTACAATCACTGAAGAAAAATCTGAAGATGTTTCTGAAGGTAATACATTAGGCGAAATTTTTGCAAAAACATATTCTGAAGCAATTGATGCTCAAGATCCAGAATATGTTGATTTCTTAAGAAATAAATTTATTGACGAAGTAATTCAAGCTAATCCATCATTATCTAGATATGTTCATTTAGAATTAGGTGATAATGCAGATAGCTATGATGATATTGCTTCATTAAATCTATATCAAGGAAAATCTAGTTCAGATCAAGCATTAGATACAAGATTATTAATTATTCCTGATATTGTATATCAAGTTCAAGGAACAGAAAAAGATGATGTTACATTCTGTCAATCATCAAATACATATGCTCCAAGTATTAATAGTGCAAGTATTGTAAAAGGTGAAGACCAATTATTAGATGGTGAATATTCATCTTTCGCAGATATGGTTCATTCTGCATATGGTGAAGATATTAATGATGAAGCATATAGAGATATTGTATATGCAATTGTTAATGCTCCAGAAAATGCAAAAGAATTTGAATATGTATTAGATGATATGAACTTCTTCGAAATTCTTAATACAGGTAGTATTGATGATCTTAACAGAGTAATTGAAGCTAATACACAAGATTTAATCGTTGGTATTACATTACCAAGCGTTACAACATTAAGAAACCAAGCTCACGATGCTGCTTATACAGATGGTGATAGAAATGCAATCATTTATCAAATTTCTCCATCAATTGCTATTGATGGTAAAGATGATAAGTCTATTCTAATTGTTGATAGACAAGGTGATAAAATGGCAGCAGGTGATGTATATAGCTTAGTAGATGTTTTACAATTCTACCAATCACCAGATAAACAAGGTGCATTTGCATATGTTAAAGATGGTCAATTGGTAATGAATGATGATATTGAATATGGAGAACAATTTGCTAGCCAAATTTTACAACAAGTTGTATATGCAAATTTAGATATTTTTGCAGCTCCAATGGAAGATAAAAATGGTGTTCATAATTATGGTGTTTTTGATGTAAATCCTGATTATGATGTTGAAGGTAAATCTTTAGAAGAAATTATTCAAAATTCAACAATTAATTTAGCAAGAATGAATGATTTCAGTTTTGTTGATAAAGATGGTAATTCTAAATTTGTTGATGGTGTAAAATTAAACCTTCCTCAATTTACTTATAGAATTAATTTATGTAAACAAATGGTTGCTGTTGAAAAACCTGAAGAACCAACACAACCAACAAAACCTACAGAACCAACAAAACCAACTGAGCCAACTCAACCAACTCAACCAACTGAGCCAACTCAACCAACTGAGCCAACTCAACCAACTGAGCCAACTCAACCAACAGAACCAACTCAGCCAACTGAGCCAACTCAGCCAACTGAGCCAACTCAACCAACAGAACCAACTCAGCCAACAGAACCAACTCAACCAACTGAGCCAACTCAACCAACTGAGCCAACTCAACCAACAGAACCAACTCAGCCAACAGAACCAACTCAACCAACTGTTCCAACTGAGCCAACTTGTCCAACTGAACCAACAGAGCCAACTGTTCCAGAAGAAGATCCAACTCTTCCAACAGAAGTTCCAACAGAACCAACAGTTCCAACTGAACCAACTGTTCCAACAGATCCAACAGGTCCAACACTTCCAACTCAGCCAACAGCTACAGATGTTCCTGTTATCGATCCAACAACAGAACCTGAACTTCCAACAATGCCAACTGCAACAGATGTTCCAGTTATAGATCCAACTGAAACTCCAACAGAAGTTCCTACAGAAGCTCCAACAGAGGCTCCAACAGAAATTCCTACAGAAACTCCAACTGAAGTTCCAACTGAAACTCCAACAGAAGTTCCTACAGAATGTCCAACTCAGCCATCTGAACCTATAATTGATGAACCAGAACCTGGTTTCCCAACAGAAGCTCCAACAGAGGCTCCAACTGAAGTGCCAACTGAAGCTCCAACTCAAGCGCCTACTGAAGCTCCAACTGAAGCTCCAACTGAAGCTCCAACTGAAGCTCCAACACAAGCGCCTACAGAATGCCCAACTCAGCCATCTGAGCCTGTAATTGAAGAACCAGAACCTGGATTCCCAGATGAAGCTCCTACACAAGCTCCAACTGAAGCTCCAACTCAAGCTCCAACAGAGGCTCCAACACAAGCGCCTACTGAAGCTCCAACTCAAGCTCCAACTCAAGCTCCTGATGAAGGATGTGATGATGTTCCAGCTGATGAGCCAATCGTTAATGAAGAAGAACCAAGTATATCTTTAGCAGCTAGTACTTCTGAAGCACCAGTTGTAGTTCAAACAGCTTCTGCTCAATCAGCACAAGCAAACTCTTCAATGATGAGTAGATTAACTAATTTCTTTATAGATAAAGCAGCAACTAAACAAAATCAAGGTTTAAATGTAACTGTTTAATCGAAAATAATCAAATACAAAAAAGAACGATAGTAATATCGTTCTTTTTTTTATATAAAAAATTTTTTTATTTTTGTTCTTCTTTTAACATTTTTTGAAATTCATCAACAATTTCTCTCCAAGCTTCAATTACAACATCATTTTCACTTAATGCTGCTTTTGAAATTCCGGCATGATGAATAACTGGTAATAGTTTTTCTTCGCTAATTTGAATTAAGTTATCTTTGTTATCATCAGTATCATTACAAATAAAATAACCTTTACCTTGATTGTCTTGTTTGTAACCGGTTATAGTGATTTCATGACCACCATTTACTTGTTTATTTTCATCTAAATGAGTATATCCAACAATTACATTTTCACCTAATTCTAATGATTTAAGTATATGTTGTTTCATTTCAGATAATTCACAGTTGTAGCCTGTTAATATTCCGTTTTCATCTAAATTTTGATAAACTACTGAAATTTTTGGTTGTTCAAACACAACTTCTTCTACAAAGTTTTTTTCAAAATCAGTTAAACCTGATTTATCTGAATTAAATTTACCTGTTCTTTCATCTGTTATTGCATCATAAGTGTGTTGAGAACCTAAATTTAATAATGCTGATTGTATTAATACATCAACGCAAGAACGTTCATTAGGATCTTTATATGAAGATTGAACTCTTGCTCTAACAATTGCATTTCTATCAGGTTTTATTTTTATTTGAACATCATCCCAGTTGTTAGAAATTTTATATTCTGTGTTGAATTCTCTTAAATGCCACAAACTAGAAAGTGTACCATTTGAAATTGCAGACATTTTTATATTTTTATCAACACTATAATCTTTTCCGCTTAAACCTTGAGCAAATCTTACAAATTCTGCTGGTTTTTTGCTTGCTAAATTAAATTCCATACTTGCCACAACACAAGAAGAAGAAATAACATTCTTTGCTTGTTCAGGGAATGGGCTTTGAGTTTCTTGTGAAATTTCATTCGCAATTTCGTTTGGAATATCTCCAAATTTTTGTGTTATTGAAGTTGGATTATCTAGTGCATTGATAACTTCTGTTAAAATTTGTTTGTCAGATAATCCTCTAATTCTAGGTTCTGTTGCAATTTTATATAAATTGTTTAAAACAGAAGAACCATCATTAGAATCAGTGTTCGCTAATATTCCTCGTTGATCTAATCTGTGAACAACTTCTTTTGTTTGTTTATCTAATTTAGATAGAACAGTTTCAAGTTGTTTCTTTTCTGAAGGTTGAGTTTCTATTGTATTATTGCTAGTAAATGAAGGATGGTATGCCATTAAATTAGCACTATCTACGCTTTTCATTGGAACGCTACATAGTGCATTATTTTTAGAAGGTGTTTCATTCACCTTTGTATTATTTCTATTAAAAATATAGTTAGAATTGTTAATTCTTTGAATATTTAACATAGCAATACTTTACCTTCTTCTATATAAAAAAATATGAACATAAAAAATTGCTATTTTATGACAAATGTTAAAGAATGTTTTTTCCTTCTTTTAATCCTCTTGCTCTGTCATATAATTCAATTTTCATTCCTAATTCGTTTGCTCTGTTAATAACATAATTAACTAAATCTAAATAATATGTTGAAATTGTTGAACGATTTGTTTTATACCATACATCTTCAATATCTAAAGCAAGCCACTTTGCACCAGCTTTTACTACACTATCAATCCACATATCTATTTCTTTTCTATTATCATTAACATTTGGAATAATAATGTATTTTGATGTCATTAATCCGTAACCATTTTTGTTTGCTTGTGCATATTTTTTCATGTTTTCAATTACTTTTTTATATGCATTAACATTTTTTATTTTTTTATATGTTTTCTCGCAACCTGCATCAATAGAAACAACAACATTAAGTACTCCTTTTTTTATTGCAGCTTCGATTGCTGGTGAAAATTTAATACCAGATGAGTGTATTCTCATGTTTCTGAAACCACTATTTGCAAGAAGATTGATTAGTTCTTCAAATTCAGGTGCTATTGTTGGTTCTCCACCTCCAAAAGAAACTTCTCCCCCTGGTCTTAAAATATTTTTATCAATCATTTCTTTTATGATTGGAACGGTATTGTATGGTTTTATTTTTTCAAATAATTTTTTATTTTGTACTTCATAACAATAAGTACATTTGCTATTACATGCAACCCAATAATTGAATTGTAAGAAGTTTATGTAATCTTCTTCATCCCATTCTTTTTCTTCAAGAAAAATACATCCAACACAATTTGGCATTAAATTACCTTTTCTGTGTTCTATTCTATATTTTCTTTTTTTATCAAACAGTTTTTGCCAATCTATTGCTTCACCATTATATTCATTTTTAAGAGTTATTCTTCCACCGCCACTATGACAAGTAAAACAACAAGTTTCAAGCCTTGTATGTTCAAAATCCATCCCGTGCTCAATATATCGGCAACTTAAGTATTTCATTACATAATCCCATTTATTCTCTATATATTAGTTTACAACATACTATATATGAGTCAAGAATACTAAGAATTACTAAAATTCTTGTTTTTGTTTTTAATTATAGATATAATGATTATGTTTAAAAGTTATGTAAGGTAAAGTTTTGAAATATACAAGTTGTATTCATTTAGAGCATGGGATTACTTTTTTTTCAAGTTCAGTTTTGATTTGTTGTATTAGCTCTCATGAAGGTGGCGGTAATCTATTACAAATTGGAGATTACAAAGGTGAGTTAATTGATTGGGATAAGGTTTTTGAAAATCGTAATAAAATGCGTGATGATTTGAAAAAAGGTATTATTCCTGAAAAGTGTAAAGGTTGTTATTATTTAAAAGAACATGATTGGAATATTGATAACTATATTGATGAAGTTTTAATTGGTCATTTTACTCATTGCAATTGTAATTGTATTTATTGCTATACAGAAAAAGATAAAAAGTTTTTCAATAATAACAAGACTTATAATATTTATCCTGTTATTAAAGATATGATTGAAAAAGGTGTTTTATCTAAGAACGCAACAGTAACTTTTGGCGGTGGTGAACCTACTATTCTTAATGAATTTGAAGAATTAGTTTATTTGCTTTTAGAATATGATGTTCATAATATTAGAATTCATTCTGATGGTATTAAATATTCGCCTGCTATTGAAAAAGGTTTAAAATTAGGAAAAATTACATTAATTACATCTGTAGATTCTGGTTCTAAGCAAACATATGAAAAAATTAAACAAGTATCTTGTTTTGATAAAGTTTGGCAAAATATGGCTAAATATGCCAAAACAAAAAATGGTTTAATTAGAACAAAGTATGTTTTAATTCCAGGCATAAATGATAGTTTATCTGAAATTAAGAAATTTATGAAAAAGACTCGTGAAGCTGGAATTAAAAATATCGCTTTCGATATAGAAGATAATTGGTTCAAAGAAAATCGAAATAATATTCCTCAATACATTTCAGTTATTTGTGATTTTGTATTTGAGTGTTATAAACAATTTGATATCGATAGTTGTGAATTATATGAAAGAGCTTCTAATTTTAATAGAGATAGAGAAAATAGGTCATAATTTTGTTTAAAAATTTTATAAATAAAAATATTAGTTCGGTAAATGATTCAAATACTCTAATTTTTGCCCAAAATTCTAATGTTATTTATAAATCAAAAAATAATAATGAAGAAATTATTATAGAAAAATTTGATGGTATTTGGCTTGATGTTGATAAAATTAAGAAAGTACATTCTTTATCTTTGCCTTTAGATTCTGTTGTCCTTTCTCATTGGAAATGTTGTTTCTTGAATTGCAAATATTGTGCTGATGATAAAATTGATGAATTATTAAATGTTTATCATTATGATATTATGCCTTTTATTGTTCAGCTGATTGATGTTGGTTTAATTGATAAGAAAACAAAAATAATTTTTACTTGTGGTGATTCTACGCTTCATCCTGAATTTGATAAACTTTTATATTATTTTATTAATTATGGAATGAAGGATATTGTTTTATATACATCTGCAATGAGGCATTGTTATTCAGTTGCTGAAGCAATGGCGAAAGAAGTATTAAAAATAATTATAGGTTTTGATTCTGGATGTCCTTATATATATGAAAAAATAAAAGGTATTAATAAGTTTGATATTGCTTTTTCTAATATAAGAAAATATATCGATTTTCTTGGTAGAGGTTCAAAACAAATTGTCTTATCCTATACTTTAGTTAAAGGAATTAATGATAATACAAAAGAAATTATTGACTGGTTTATGTTATTTAAAAATCAAGGTGTTGTTGAGTTTTCTTTTGATATTGATGAGAAGTGGTATAATGAATTATCAGGTTCTACGCCTGCATATTTAGTTGATATCTTTAAATTCGTAAAAGAATTATCTGAAATTAATAATTTAACTATTAAATTTTCAGACAAAATTGAAAAATTATTGAGGAAATAGATGTTTATTTATGACAAAAGATATGTAAGTAAAAAAGATGGCTGTTATTACAGTTGTCCTTGGATTGAACATGGTATTGTGTTCTTTAATTCTAAGCTTACTATGTGCTGTCATTGTAGCCATGAAGGTGGCGGACATACTATGATTCGCAATAATTATATTGGTCAAAAAATCGATTGGGATAGAGTTTTTTATGTCAAAGATATTTTTCGTCGCTTTCATAAAAAAGGGAAAATTAATTCTACTTGTATAGGTTGTGTTCATTTAGAAGAAAAAAATTGGAGTCAAGAAAGATACATTGATAATTTATATATCAGTCACTGGCTAAATTGTAATTCTAAATGTATTTATTGTTATGCAACTCAACATAGAGAAGAGCTAAAAGTTGATAAATATTATGATGTTTTACCGATTGTTAAAGAAATGATGGAAAAAGGTATTCTTCGTCCTGGAGGTATGATTTCTTTTGGTGGCGGTGAGCCTACTTTGTTGAGTGAGTTTGAAGATTTGGTTACTTATTTCTTAGATAATTTTTATTGGGGGATAAGGGTACATACTTCTGGTATATTATTTAGTCCTGCTTTAGCAAGAGCTATTAATGAAATTAGAGCATATGTTGTTGTTTCTGTTGATTCTGGAAGTTCTGAAACGTTTATGAAGGTTAAAAAAGTACCTTGTTATGATAAGGTTCGTGAAACTATTAGAAAATATGCTCTACATACTACCTTTTTGGGTAGATATTTGGTTGGCGCAAAATATATCATTATTCCAGGGATAAATGATAATGTTGAAGAAATTGAAAAATGGCTTCAAGCTAATTATGAAGCAGGGTTATATACAACTGTTATGGATTTAGAAGAAACATGGTATTTAGAACACAAAGGTAAAGTTCCAAAATATATTTATAAATTGGTTGAATATGCAAGAAAACGCGCTAAACAACTTAATTGCAATTTTGAAATATATGAAAGATTGCAAAATTTAAATGCTGACAACGAAAAGAAGTCTTTATTAAAAAAGTTATTTAATTAATGCTTGTATTTCTTTAAAATTAGGGTGTTTAGAACCTTCTAATAATTCAAATAAAACCATTTCTGTTGTAACAATCTGTGCGCCAGCGTGCATTAATCTTTTTAATGCAGTATCTTTGTTATCTTCTTGTCTTGAACCACAAGCATTTTTAACAATAAATACTTCATAACCTAGATTTAATAAATCAAATGCGCTTTGTAATACACAAATGTGAGTTTCGATACCAAATAATATAACTTGTTTTTTTGTTAAAGCTTCTTTTATTCCATTTTCTTTTAAAGCACTAAAATTTGTTTTCTCAAAATATTTAGCATTAGGAAGTGCTTCTTTTATTTCTTGAATAGTTGAACCAAGTCCTTTGGGATATTGTTCTGTTATGATTGCAGGTAAATTTAAAATGCCAAAAGCTTTTGCTATTTTAATAGCGTTTTCTTTTACTTTTTCATCAGTAAGCATATTAACAAGTTTTTCTTGTACATCAATTACAAGAACTAAACATTCTTTATTGTTTATAGTATTCATTTTCATTCCTTTAGTATTTTGAAATTTCTTCAAAATATTTTTCAAGTGCTTTATAACCTGAATATATTTCACTAGTTAAATTAACGTATCTAGATGCTACTAAAAATTTAAGTTCTTTCGCTCTAATTTGAATGATTTCATTTGCATCGTTGCGTAGGTTTTTTTCTAAAGACATTGACCATCTTTTTAAGAAAGAAAGTTCTTCGTTAATTTGTTTAATAGTTGAAAATTCTAATGGATTAAAGTCATATTTTGATAATAAAGCTTTTTCTTGGTTGTTAATACGAGGTTGAACAACTGGTGCTCCATAAATTTTTTTGATAACCATGTAGTTATCAGCAGTTCTTCTATGAACTTCTGGAACTTCGCCTCTTGCTAACATTGCAGACATACTTAAAGAACTAAATTTATCGTCATCACAAGCTAATGAGCTAAGACTTGTGCTCTCTAAAAATAATTTACTATTAACTAACGTACTATTAATTGTCCCATCTCCTACGAACTATAAAAATATAATAGACCTTCAAATTAGATTTGTCATGAGAAATAGGTGATTTATTAAGAATTTTTGTCAAATTATTTACAATACAAAATTTGTTATTTTTATTTTATAATTATTTTATGTTTAAGTATGATGTAATAGTAGTAGGTGCGGGACACGCAGGATGTGAAGCAGCGGTAGCTTGCTCAAAACTTGGTGCAAAAACTTTGTTGGCATCTTTAAATCTTGATAATATTGCGCTTATGCCTTGTAACCCTGCAATTGGTGGTCCGGCAAAATCTTGCTTGGTTCGTGAAATTGATGCGCTTGGCGGAATTATGGCTATTGCGACAGATGCTACTTATATGCAACTTAAAACATTAAATTCTTCTAAAGGACCTGCAGTTAGAGCTCTTCGTGCTCAATCAGACAAAAAAGAATATATGAGATTTGTTAGAAATCTTTTAGAAAAAGAAGAAAATCTTTCTTTAAAACAATGCACTATGTCTGAACTTTTAGTTGAAAATAATGAAGTTAAAGGTCTAAAAGATGAATTTGGACAAGAATATTTTGCTCCTGTTGTTATTTTGACTACAGGAACTTCTCTTGAAGCAAGAATTTGGGTTGGTCTTCAATATTTAGAATTTGGTAGGTTAGGTGAAGCAAGTGCTAAAGGTTTATCACCATCTTTGAAGAAATTAGGGTTCAATATTGGAAGATTAAAAACTGGTACACCAGCTAGAGTTGATGCTAGAACAATAGATTTTGATAAAATGATTGTTCAACCAGGGGATGAAAATCCTTCGTTTTTCTCATTCTTGCCAGATAGACCAATTAGAAAACAATACCCTTGTTATTTAACAAGAACTACTGCTCAAACACACGAAATTATTAAAAATAATCTTGATAAATCTCCAATGTATTCTGGTTTAATACACGGCATTGGTCCAAGATATTGTCCTTCTATTGAGGATAAAATTGTTAGATTTGCACATAATCCTTCTCATCATATTTTTATTGAACCAGAAGGTATTGATACTTATGAAATGTATGTTCAAGGTTTTTCAACAAGCTTGCCTGCATCTGTTCAAATTCAGATGTTGCGTTCTCTTCCTGGTTTAGAAAATGTTCATGTTATGAAACCTGCTTATGCTGTTGAATATGATTATATGCCTGCCGTTCAATTAACACATTCATTAATGACAAAAAATGTAAAAGGTTTATTCTGCGCAGGTCAAATAAATGGTACATCAGGTTATGAAGAAGCAGCTGCTCAAGGTTTGTTGGCAGGTATTAATGCTATAAAATATCTTCAAAATAAAGAAATGATTACTTTATCTAGAGAATCATCATATCTTGGTACTTTAGTTGATGATTTAGTTACAAAAGATATTGATGAACCTTATAGAATGTTAACTTCTAGGAGTGAATATCGTTTACTTTTAAGACAAGATAATGCAGATGAACGTTTAACTAAAATTGGCTATGATGCTGGTTTAATATCTCAAGAACGTTATGTTTCATATTTGAAAAAACAACAAACTATTGAAGATGAAATTTTAAGATTAAAAGAAACTAAAATTTCTCCATCTGATAAAGTTAATTCTGTTTTATCAAAATATGGTGAAAATATTGATAGAGGTTTAAAACTATCAGAACTTATTAAACGTCCAAATATTACTTATGAAGTTTTAATTGAAGCTGATAAATCTACTAAAGATATGAATTTAACTAGAGATGTATATGAACAAGTTGAAGTTAAAATTAAGTATGATGGTTATATTAAAAGACAAATTGAACAAGTTAATATGTCAGGAAAATTAGAAAAAATTAGAATTCCTGATGATATTGATTATAAAACTATTCAACATATTTCAATTGAAACTAGAGATAAACTTTCTAAGATAAGACCTACAACTTTGGGACAAGCATCAAGA
This sequence comes from Cyanobacteria bacterium SIG29, assembly GCA_015152515.1. Lineage (GTDB taxonomy): Bacteria > Cyanobacteriota > Vampirovibrionia > Gastranaerophilales > Gastranaerophilaceae > Avigastranaerophilus. The sequence goes on along the minus strand of SUTV01000001.1, from coordinate 2,774 downwards.
ATTGGTGGTGTAAAACCAGCTGATATTTCTGTTCTTATGGTTATGATTGAATCTCATCAACTTCAAAAGAAAAATTAAATATTATGTAAATAACCATTCAAGTACATCAGCTACACCATTTCCGTCTGTATCTAAGTTAAATACAGCATTTGTTAATCCGTTGTGTGAAGCTTCAATTTGGGTTATATTTTCTTCGCCGATTTTTGCTCCAAAGTTTTTTTGCATATAGTAGATACTATCTGGGTCTTCACCTTTTGAAGTAGTTCCAACATAACCTCTAATTGGTATTTTAATAGTTGATGGATCTACTGCAGTTTGTCCATATCCACTTAATACAGCTGCTCGAGAGAATACATCTCCCATTTTACCTGCCATATAAATAGTACCTTGTCCACCTAAACTGTTTCCAGCAAGTGCAATATTATTTCTATCAACATTATGAGTTGATGTGAAATCGTTTAATAATTGACGAAGATTTGCTTCTGCTTTGTCGCCAATCCAAGTATCTTCATAACCGCTTGCTAAGTGTGGCGCAATTATATAACCGTTAAAATTAGCTAGTTCTGTTTCAGAAAGTGCTTTCACAATTCCTCTACTTGTGAAATATTCACCGCTTCCGTTACAAGAACCGCCACCGTGTAAGTATACTAATACAGGTAGTTGTGCATTTGGATCAACATTTTTAGGTGCTATTAAAGCATATGGCATTGATTTTCCATCATTAATATAATTAACATCTATATCTAAATTATTTATAAATAGATTATTATTAGGGTTTCTTATATCGATTGTAGTTGTTGTTGGTTTTACAGCAACTGGAGTTATATCTTCATCATTGTATTCATCAAGTTTGTCTTGAGTTAGTTTGTCTGTTGTTACAGCACTAACTCCTAAATCATCAAGTCTATCTAATTGAGAAGCATCATTAACTGTCCAAACACCATATTCAAATCCTGCTTCGTTCAATTTTTTAACACCTGCTTCATTTAATTGTGAAGCTTTGATGTCTAAAAATACTTCGTTATTTCCTGTTTGTAAATCTTTTAAAATATCAATTGTTTTATCTGTTACTTTGTCTCTAGATAGATAACCAAGTTTTGCAGGTAAATTTGCATTTGACATTGCTGTATTAATTAGTTCTAATGCGTTACTATCAAAACTAATCCAAGTGATTTTGTCTTGCATACCAGATGAAATAACTTGTTCAACAAGTTGTTCTGCTTTATTATAGTCAAAATCATCTGTATCTTTTAGTTCTGCAAAGAATTGCATATCGTTGTCATTACAACATTCTAAAGCTTCTCTAAATGTAGGTATTTTTGTACCTGCAAATTCTTCGCCAAATTTTATACCAAAATCGTATTGTAGTAGTTGTGAGTAGTTTAAATCTGAACATTTTAAAGATTGATTGCAATTTGAAGTACGATTTATTGTATCATCGTGCAATAAAACAGGTACTCCGTCTTTTGTCCAAGAAATATCTAATTCAACTGCGCTATAGCCATTTTCTTTTGCAATTTGAATTGATGCTAATGTATTTTCTGGTGCTTCTGAACTAAAGCCTCTATGTGCAACAGCAATCATATCATCATCTGATGGTTGAGTTGTGTTGTTTCCACCTCTAATTTGTAGATGAGTTTGTGAATCATTCGTTGATGTGGTTCTTACAGCTGGTGCTTCTGTTCTAACCGCTGGAGTTTCTGTTCTAACTGTTGGTGTTGTTGAGTCAGTTCTAACAGTCGGAGTTGAAGATGTTGTTGGTTTATTTGTTTCTTGTCCAGAAGTTTTTCCACCTTCTTTTGCATCAAAAATGTACATATGGTTTAAACCTTGAGATATTTGTTCTCTAGTAAAGCCATTTGTAAAACCATCTACCATACTTTGATTATAGTAATTTTCTATATTAGGGTCATTTACAATATATTTGCCGTCTTCAGTTTTACCTGCAATTACAACAAAGTGTCCTGCATCAGTAAATAATGATGGTTCTCTAAAGTTTGCAATAACTGGTCTGCCTGCTTCAAGTGCAGCATCAAGATTATCTAAACAATTACCCCATCCATTTATATATTCTGCATTTAATCCTAAGTTTTTAATTCCTGCAACAAGTGCTGATGCTGGATTATCACCTGTATAATTATTTGTAAGCATATCAGGTGTTATTTTTTCTCCTGTTAAATATGAAGAAACCATTGCCAAGCTTGTAATACCACAACCAGCACTTCTTATTGTTCCACTAGCAAATTTATCTGAATAAACTGTTTGGAAATAATTTGGTATGTCTGTATTTTCTCCAAATGATTCATAATCGTGTATTTTGAATAATTGTTCATAAAAACCTCTAGTTTGAGGGTCTTCTATACTTGCTAAAAATTCATCAAGTGTAGGTTTTGGTTCTTGTTCTTTTTCTTCTGAAGTTTCTTGTGGAGCTTCTTTACCTTTAATTTCATTTAATTTTTCTACTAGTGAAGTTTTAATATTATCTTCAATTTTGCTAGTATTGATTTTATCGATTAAATTATTATCATTAATTAATTTTTGTACTTGAGCTAATTTATCATTATCACCACCAGCTACTATTATTGATTTAATAATAGATATATCATTATTAGCTAATGATTTATCAATTAACTCAGTTAAAACACCGTGAGTAGATTCTAATAATTTTTCATCTTCAGAATTTAATGAATTAACTAAACCATCTGTAATATGTTCAATTTGTTCAGCAGGTAATTGAACTTTATCAATTGTTTGAGTAAATGGAGTATCACTCT
>SUTV01000012.1 GCA_015152515.1 Cyanobacteria bacterium SIG29 | reverse complement strand
GGGCTTCAGAATCTGCAACAGCAGTTTCTTTTTCACTTCTAAGTGAACCTATATCTGTTAATAATTGACCTCTATCATTTTGGAGAGTTTGAATATCTTTACTTTCTAAATCAGAACGAGATATGGCAGTCTCGGCTGTTGGTTCTTTTGAATTTGTTCCATTAGTTCCATTAGAACCGCCACCGCCTCCACTTGAGCCTCCGCCACCTCCTGACGATTTAGCTGCTTCTTCTGCAGCCTTTGCTGCATCCCCAGCTTTTTCACAAGCATCAGTTATATCACTATCAGAGATAGATTCATTTTTACCATCACCTTTAGCTATTGCTTCAAATGCGTCTAAAAAGTCATCTTCTAAATCTTTGTATTCATCTGAACTTAAAAATTCTTCTTTAAATTCAAGTTCAGAAATTAAACCATCCCCGTCAGAGTCTGCGTTCATCAATAATTTTTTTAAATCAGCATCAGAAATATTCTTGGCACCGCCAAGCTTGTCAGCCATTGATTTAAAGAAATTCCAGCCTTCTGCACTGTTATTGATATTAGACACAGTGACTCCTTATTCTTGTAAAAAATATCGGAAGAAAATAAGGCTATCTTTAATAAATTTTATATTTTATTAAATTTTATTTACAAAAAAACTGGCATAGAATTAACTATGCCAGCTTAAATTTATGTAATTTTTTATTTGTTTGATTGAATTCTCATTGCATAGAATGAACGAACTACAAAGATAACTGCTACTACAAATAATACACCACCAACAATTGGAGCATATTTTTCAAATGCAGGAGCAATAGCTATTTCCATAGCCAACAAACCAAACAATGTAGTAAATTTAATAATTGGGTTCATTGCAACAGAAGAAGTATCTTTAAATGGGTCACCTACAGTATCACCAACAACAGTTGCATCATGTAATGGAGTACCTTTTTCACATAAATCAACTTCAACTATTTTCTTAGCGTTATCCCAACATCCACCTGCATTAGCCATAAATACAGCTTGGAATAAACCAAAAATAGCAATACCAATCAAATAACTTACAAAGAATGATACTGGACTTACATTATCTGCCATAGGCGCAGATAAACAAGCAAATGCAAGAGCAAAAGCAAATAATGCTATAAAGATATTTGCCATACCTTTTTGAGCATATTCAGTACAAATTTTTACAACTTGTTTTGAATTATCAATATTTGCTTTACGGTCATCACCTTCACCAAGTTTAATATGTTTAGAGATGTATTCAACTGCTCTATAAGCACCAGTTGTAACAGCTTGCATAGAAGCACCACTAAACCAATAAATTACAGCACCACCCATTAATAAACCTAAAATTGTATATGGGTTTAATAAATTCAAAATAGCTTCTGGTTCAATTGATAATGTTTCTTTAATAACTAATATTAAAGAGAAAATCATTGTAGTTGCACCAACAACCGCTGTACCAATTAAAACTGGTTTAGAAGTTGCTTTAAATGTATTACCAGCGCCATCATTTTGTTCTAAGAATTTTTTCGCATTTTCGAAATTAGGTTCAAAACCAAATTCATTTTTAATTTCATCAGCAACATTTGGAACTTCTTCAATTAATGATAATTCATAAACTGATTGAGCATTATCAGTAACTGGACCATAGCTATCAACAGCAATAGTAACAGGCCCCATACCCAAGAAACCAAATGCAACTAAACCAAATGCAAATACAGATGAATAAATCATGATATCAGATGGAATATGCAAACTTGCGAAATATGATAAAGTCATTAATGCAACAATTACAAACCCAATCCAAAAACCTGAAAAATTACCTGATACTAAACCAGAAAGAATTGTTAAAGAAGCACCGCCTTCTTTAGATGCTGTAACAACTTCTTCTGTATGTTTTGCTTTTGGAGAAGTAAATACTTTAGTAAATTCAGGAATCAACGCAGCACCTAATGTACCACAGCTGATAATAATAGATAAAGTTAACCATAAATTATTTGGTAATGTACCTAATAAATAATAGCTAACTCCAAAAGTCATACCAATAGATAAAATTGAAGTTAACCAAACTAAATTAGTTAAAGGTGCTTCAAAATCAAATTCAGCTTTATTTGCAAATAAAACTTTATTCATAAGATTATTAAATGCGTATGCAACAACTGAAGTAATAATCATTAAAAATCTCATTACAAAAATCCAAGTTAATAATTGAATTTGATATTCAGGAAATACACCAAGCAAAATGAAGCTTACTAGGGCAACACCAGTTACACCATAAGTTTCAAAGCCATCTGCAGTAGGTCCAATAGAATCGCCTGCATTATCACCAGTACAATCTGCAATAACACCAGGGTTTCTAGGGTCATCTTCTTTAATACCAAATTGGATTTTCATTAAATCTGAACCAATATCAGCAATTTTAGTAAAAATACCACCAGCAACACGAAGAGCAGATGCGCCAAGTGATTCACCAATAGCAAAACCAATAAAACAAGCACCTGCTAAATGTCCTGGAACAAACAATAAAATTGAAAGCATAACAATAAGTTCAACGCTAACTAAAAGTACGCCAATACTCATACCAGCTTTCAATGGAATATTTAAAATATCTAATGGATTATTTTTTAAAGCTACAAATGATGTTCTTGCATTAGCTAATGTATTCATTCTAATACCAAACCAAGCAACACCATAAGAACCTAAAATACCAATTACAGAAGCAGCTAAAATAATTAAAACATTTTTAAAGCTCATTTGTTGTAAAAAACCAAAATAAAATGCAATACAAATTGCAATAATGATTTCTAAAACAATTAAAAATTTACCTTGTTGAACAAGATAAGTTTTACAAGTTTCAAAAATAGTATTACCTATTTCAATCATAGATTTATGAGCATCAATTTTTTTAATTTGCCCATAAGCAATAAGCCCCCAAATAAGACCTAATACAGAAACAACGATACCAGTAATTAACAAATTAAAATTATCGCCGTCAATTTTAGGAACAACTAAATTTGCCTCACCCGCAAATGATGGAACATTTGCCAAAAAGAACAAAGCAATAACTGCAAAGAACTTTTTAATAGAGCTTTGGCATTTTTCAATAAATGTCATTATACTCTCCTTTTATCTACAAAAACTGTGAACCTATTATATATTATTATTCAAAAATAAACTACTATTTAAATATATCGTAACCTATTGCTTTTAAAAGAGTTTTTTTTACTTCTTCAGCCCAATTAATACCTTCAATAATTTGACCTTCTTTTGAATTAACAGTATCAATAATATTTTTCTTAACTTGTGGATTTTCTTTTATATATTCATCTAACGGAGTATCGCTTCTATCCATATTCCAACTGCGTTTCACAGGCAAATAATTTGCAAAATCATTCTCACCACCGCAAATAACAGGAATAATATGTTCTATTGTACATGTATCATATGGTTCAAATTTTTCACCAGAATATGCACATTTATCAAACATTCTTTTAAATGTTTTTTTAGAAGAAAAATATATTTCATTATTTATACAAGAAGAAATTTTCATACTTGAACTAAGTAAGAAAAAAATTTTTTTTGCTATTTTTCAACACCAAATGGCATTAATCTATATCCACCACCATAAATAGTTTCAATATATTTTTTGCCATTGGATATTTTTTCAAGTTTTGTTCTAATATGACGCATATGAACCCTTATGGTTTCAACAGCATCATCTGCTTGATAGCCCCAAACATCACTTAATAATTTTGTACTTGAAACCATATTGCCATAATTTTGCATAAGCAAATTAACAATATCAAATTCTATTGGAGTTACTTTAACTTGCTGACCATTAATTTCAATAGAATAAGTTTCAGGTATTAAAGTAATATCACCTTGAGTTAAAACCTCTTTTACGGCGAAAGATTTAGGAATATTATTAGAACGTTTTAAAAGAGCTTTAATTCTAACTAATAATTCTTCCATTTCAAATGGTTTAACCAAATAATCATCTACACCAATATTAAAGCCTTGAACTTTATTTTGAAGCATATTTAATGCAGTCAACATAATAATTGGAATATCTTTTGTAGATTCATTTTCTCTTATACGTTTTGCAACAGTATAACCATCAACTTCTGGCATCATTACATCTAAAACGATTAAATCAGGCAATTCTTGTTTTGCCAAAGCATAACCTTTATTACCATCATTAGCACTTAAAACATTATAAAAAGCTAATTCCAAGTTGATTTTTATAAGTTCATTTATTGCTTCATCATCATCTATTACTAAAATTTTTGCCATAAATCACCTTTAACATTGATTTAAGTCTATCATAAAAAGAATGATTACTTGCAACATTTTTTTTACCTTTTTGAGCTATCGCTTGAGCAATATCTAAATTTTTTAAATAAAAATCAATTTTATCAATCAAATCATAATCATTTGAATAAGTTTCAAATTCTTTACCATCTTCAAAATAATGAGAAATTAATTTGTTATAAGGCGATAATACAAAACCACCAGAGGCCAATATTTCAAAAAATCTATAATTTATTATATTTTTATTAGGATTTATCATATCTATATTAATTTTTGAAGATATAAAAATCTTTGATAATTCTTTTTGATTTTCAACATATCCACCATATGATACTCTATATAATTCCAAATGATATTCATCTAAAAGTTTTTTATTATGTATTTCATCAACACTTTTATAAAAATCAAAAGAACGACAAAATACATTTATAGGACCATAATTTAAAATCAAAGTAGATAATAATTTTTCCCTATTATCATAAGCAGGATTACCTGCAAAAGTTATAGAATACTTATATCCATTAAATTTTTCTTTATAATCATTTTTATTAACACCTAGTAAAATGTTATGTTTTTTTCTTTTATCGTCAGAAGAAAAACAATATGCTTTTTTTTGAATGCATTCAGGAATATCTGATTTTAATTCACTACAAGCGATTATTTTAGTATTTTCATTAGAATATGAGTTTAAAAAATCGATAACAGTATCATTATTTTTCATATCATAGAAAAAACAAAAAATAACATCAGGTGCAATTTTTTGAACTTCTTCAAGATTTAAGTTATGAATTTTCTTTTCAATAACAAAATAAGATAAATCTGCAAAAGCAGAAGAATAAGCCTTAGAAATATACTTACCTTTATTATTATCAGGTAAAATTAATAATACTTTATCCATACTCTTATTTTATCAATATTTATAATTTTAACAATACTATTTGTTACTCATAGGTTTCCCAAATAATAGTCTTGCTAAACCCATTTTTTTCATAAGAGTACATTTTATACCACAAGAAATTTCTTTTGCATTTTTAACAGTTGAATTTACCTCGCATAAAGTAGAATTAACTATTGGCATAGTTGTATTATCAATATTGCTTGTAATTTGTTCAACATTTTTAGTCGTTGATTCAATATTTTTAAGTGAGCTAGAAATACTTTCACCTTTTAATGAATTATTTAAACTTGAAGATAATTCATTAAAATTGCCTGTAGCTTCAGTTAAATTTTTAACTGCTAAATTAATATTGGCTCTATTATCTGAAATAATATTTTGAACTTGTAACAAAATAACATTGAAATTTTGAACCAAAGTATTCGCACTTTCAAGCAAAGTATCAGTATTTTGAACAATATCTTCCAAATTTTCACTTTCTAATATTGAACTTATATCTTTTGAAATACAACCTTTAACAACATCATTATTTTTTAATTTAACAATTGATGGGTCATTCGGAAAAATAATATTTAAATATCCACCTGTTTTTTTCTTTTTTATATTAATCGAAATATTAGAAGGAAATCTTGCTTGAGATGAATATAATTTAACCTTCAAATAAGTATTAGTATAATCATGATTTGGATAAATTTTTGTAGTTTCACCAACCTTAAACCCTTTGAAATAAACACCCATTTTTCTTTCAAAGGGTTCAAGATCATCAAACTTAACAATAATATGTATAAATGCAATTTGAAGATATATAAAATATCCAATAAAAAAAGTAATTACAAATAACGCAAATATGATTAATTTTTTCATATAAATATGAAACAAGAACTTATAAAAAGATATAATTAGCCAATAAGACAAAAAATCGGCTAATGCCGATTTTTATTAATAAAAATTATTCAAAATTACCTTATTATTTTTTTTGCAAATAAGAATCTATAGAATAATTAGGATTAAGTAAATTTCTTATTTCTTCAACCTTACCTCTTGAATTTAATGCCATATTTGCTGCACAATATGCGCATAATGGATCTGCACCAAAATCTATAGCAGACTTAATTTTTTCAGGCATTTCTTCGCAAGAAGCACTACATATTTCTTGGGTAATTTTATCTAATTGTTTATTAAAATCAGAACTAACAACAGGGGCTTTAACCCTATTATTATTTCCAAAAGATATTGGACTAATATTCATTTTAAAATACTCCTTCTTCAACTTATAAATAAGCTGAAAATAAATGTTGTCTTATTTAAAAAAGAATATTAATTATTATTTACAAACTTCTTAATTTAAATCTTATGATTTTATTTAAGAAAGAAACAGGTAATTTTGATGCAAAGTCAGCAACACAAGCAGCAAAACCAACATTATAAGATAATTTAGGATTTTCTTTCTCAATTACTTTTAACACAAGATTTGATACTCTATTGGCATCAATACCTTTTTTATTATTTTTTAATGCATTTAATTCTAAAGCATTCATTTCTTTTGAATACTTATAAGATAGATTTTCACTTAAATCATCAAACGTTTTCTTTGTACTATCAACAGTTTTGTTCCAAATAGGAGTTTTAATTGAAGCAGGCTTAATAGATATAACTTTAATATTATTTTTATTTTCAAGCAAAAAAGAATTAAAAATAATATCTAAAGCTCGTTTAGAAGCACAATACATAGAAATATATGGAAATATTCCACTAGATGCCATTGAACTAATATTAATCACTTTAGAATTAGATAATAATGGCATAAATTTTTGAACAACAACAATCGGACCAAAAGTATTAACATCAAATTGTTCTTTTATTTTTTCATAAGGCAAACACTCAACTGGACCAGCACATACAATTCCAGCATTATTAATCAAAACATCAATTTTATTTGTGTTTTTCATAACAAACCAAAAAGCTTTATCAATACTTGATTGATTTGTTACATCAATATAAACACCAGTAACATTTTTAGAAATACTTTCAAGAAGGATTTTATCGTTTTTTCTTCTTACTCCAGCAAAAATTTTATAGCCTTTTTTTGCTAATTTAAGAACTATATCTTTGCCTATTCCAGATGATGCTCCAGTTATAAAAATTGTTTTATTATATTTTTTCATAATATTTAATAATTATCACAAAATTTTGATATAATCAATTTATGCAAAGAAATATTATCATTGGTAAAACAGGCGAAGATATAGCTTGTGAATACCTAATAAAAAATGGTTACAAAATAATTGAAAGAAATTGGCATTATTCAAAAAATGCAGAAATAGATATTGTTGCAGAAGAAAAAAATGAGCTTGTTTTCATAGAAGTTAAAACAAGAACAAATCTTAATTTTGGTCATCCTTTTGAATCAATTAATAAATCAAAAATAGAAAAAATTTATAAAGGGATTTTAGGCTATTTAAGAACATCAGATAAGAAATATAGTTCATACAGATTTGATGGCATAGCAATTATAGGATTAAAAAATCCACAAATAGAACACCTTAAAAATTTAGGTGAATGTTAAAGCCAACTAGAAATATCATCCTTACATAAGGCTTTATCAAGGTCATCCATTACATTTTCAAGTGTCATTTCAAAAGTTATAGGGGTAACAGATACCTTATTCCAACGAAGTGCATTAATATCAGAATCATCATTATCACAATGCCTAATTAATTCACCTGCCATCCAATAATAAACCTTACCTCTAGGGTCAACTCTTTTATCATATTCATCGGTAAACATTTTTCCACCAAGACGAGTTATGGCAACACCAGCTAAATCTTCAGGTGGTAAAGCAGGAACATTAACATTCAAAATAGATTTTTTTGGAAATGGATAATCTTTTATTTTATTAACAAATTTTGCCATAAATACAGCTACATTTTTGAATAATTCTGGTTCGCACGTCATACTAGCTAATGAAACAGCAACACTAGGATAACCCATCATAGCGCCTTCCATTGCACAACTTACAGTTCCAGAATATAAAATATCAGTACCCAAATTTGGACCGTGATTTATTCCTGAAATAATCAAATCAGGTTTTTCATCATCTGCTAAAATTGCGTTAATTGCAATTTTTACACAATCACCAGGAGTACCACTTGTAATCCAAATTCTTTTAGCACCAAATTTAGAATCTAATTCTTCAACCCTAATAGGAGTATGAAGAGTTAAAGAATGTCCTGCAGCACTACGCTCTCTATCAGGAGCAACAACATAAACTTCATGTTCTTTACTTAATTCAGTAGTTAAAGCTTTAATACCTTCAGCCATAACTCCATCATCATTTGATAGCAAGATTTTCATATTAATACTCCTTTAGCGCAGTAAATACAATTATAAAATTCCCTGTACAACAAGATTTTTATCAATATTATTCTTTTTAGCAACTTCTTTTTCTTTGATTGGCATAATAAAATTTATTTTTTTATCAGCAACTTTTTTATCAGAAAACATTGCATTATAAAACTCATCAACATCAAATTTATCAATCAATTCGGTAATTAAACCATAATCATCTAACAATTGAACTGAAGAAATATAATAATCTTCTGAAATATAATCCAATGAATAAGCCAAATTAAATATAGCCTTCATTCCAATTGATACAGCTTCACCGTGAGTATATTTTTCATAATGAGTAAGATTTTCAATTGCATGAGCATATGTATGACCAAAGTTTAAAATAGCTCTTAAGCCTTTTTCTTTTTCATCTTGATTTACAACACAAGCTTTTAATCTGCAACAAATTTCAATTAAATCAGCTAAAATTTCACTATCTTTTGATAAAATTTCATCTTTATAATCTTTTAAAAATTCAAACAAATTATATACTTCTTTATCATTACAAGATTTTTCAATATAAGCATATTTTAAAACTTCACTTAACCCAGTTTTAAATTGTCTTTCATCTAAAGTATTCAATGTTAAAGTGTCTGCAATAACAACTTTTGGTTGATAAAAACAACCTATCATATTTTTGCCTAATGCATGATTTACAGCAACTTTACCACCAACAGAAGAATCAACTTGAGCTAACAAAGTTGTAGGGACTTGTATAAAATCAATTCCTCTTTGATAAATAGCAGCAGCAAAACCAGCCATATCACCAATTACACCACCACCAAGTGCAATAATAGCATCATTTCTTTCTAATTGAATTTCTAAAGCTTTATCCAAAATTCTATTTAACATATCCATATTTTTATATATTTCACCATCAGGTAAAATTATAAATTCAGACATATCACTTTTTAATTTTTCACCATACAAGGAATAAACAGTATCATTTGTAACAACAAGAAATCTTCTTGCATTAGTGTGTTTTTGAATAATTCCATAAACATCATCTAATAAATTTTGACCTATAAAAATCGGATAACTCTTTGCGCTCTGCGCGGGCAATTCAACTTCAACTTTAATCATACTATTTTCTCTATAATTTCCTTTACAACTTCATTTGGTGTTTTATTATCAGTTTTTATAACATAATCAGCTTTATTATACATTTGTTCTCGATTAGATAAAAGAGTCTTAATCTTATTAAGTATATCAACATCATTTAACAAAGGACGATTATTTGAATTTTTAACTCTTTCATACAAAGTTTTATCATCAGCTTTCAAATAAAAAGTAATAGATTTTCCTTTTAATAATTCCATATTTTTTTCAACTGTTACAATTCCACCACCAGTTGAAATAACTTGATTATCATTATCTAAAACATTACTTAAAATATTAGCTTCAACTTCTCTAAAATAAGTTTCACCTTTAGTTGAAAAAATTTCATTAATAGAAACTTTTTCACGTTTAATAATTAATTCATCAGTATCAACAAAATTAATATTTAATTGATTAGCAAGTAACTCACCAATAGTCGATTTACCTGAACCCATCATCCCTATTAAAGAAATATTCATATTATCTTTCTGATACCCTCTTTAAATAATTTTGATAATTTATTTTCATTTCATCTAAACTATCATGAGAAAATTTTTCCATTAAAGCATCAGCTAAAACAATAGCACTCATAGCTTCAGCAACAACAGCACAAGCTGGAACAGCACAAACATCAGAGCGTTCAAAATGAGCTTGAACTTTTTCCTTTCTATCTATAGCAATAGAATTTAAAGGTTTTTTCATTGTTGGAATTGCTTTCATAGAAGCAGTTATAACAATATCTTCACCATTAGACATACCTGATTCTATACCACCAGCATTATTTGTCTTTCTAATATATTTTCCATTCTCAACAAAAATTTCATCATGGGTTTTAGAACCAAAAGTATTTGCAACTTCTTTGCCTAATCCGATTTCAACAGATTTAACAGCCTGAATACTCATAATTGCTTGAGCTAATAAACCATCTAATTTTCTATCCCAATGAACATGAGAACCTAAGCCAACTGGAACATTTTTAAATATAACTTTAAATGTACCACCTAAAGTATCTCCATCATTTTTTGCTATATCAATTTCATTTTTCATTAATTCATAAGAATCACTATCACAAACTCTTAAATCATTAGCTTCTATTTTTTCTTTTAAAGAAAAAATATCATCTGAAGAATTAGCGCAAACTCCTCCTATTTGAGTAACAACGCTAACACCTTCAATACCAAATTCTTTTAAAATAGATTTAGCAACAGCACCAACAGCAACTCTAGTTGCAGTTTCTCTAGCGCTAGAGCGTTCTAAAACATTACGAATATCATAATGATTGTATTTTATTGCCCCAGATAAATCTGCATGACCAGGACGAACATTAACAATTTTTTTAGATTCTATAATTTCTAAATTTTCAGAAGTATTTTCAACTTCACAAGTACTCATGGCAACTTGCCAATTTTCCCAATCCTTGTTTTCTATTTGTAAACAAATAGGACTTCCAATAGATTTTCCATGACGAACACCAGATAAAATTTTAACTTTATCTTTTTCTATTAACATTCGACCACCACGACCATAGCCAACTTGTCTACGCGCTAATTCATTGTTAATAAAGGCTTCATCTATACATACTCCAGCAGGTACACCTTCAATAATGGCATTTAAGCATTTGCCATGAGATTCACCTGAACTTAAAAATTTAAATATCATAATATCCCTGTAAACTATCTATTTATGGTAATTATAGCAGATAAAAATGATAAGGAAAATTATTAAAATATAATAAAATTTAAAATTAATAATTCATGCTTGTAACATTCTAAAAATACTATATTTATAGCATTTTGAAACTTTTCCCAAAATAACGGCACATGACGCTGTCAATAAGAAAAATAGAAAAAGTGTAAAAAAAACCATTATTAATAATTGTAAAACTTTTTTTAACCACTTGTTTCTAGGGGCATGGTCGTTTGTAAATAATAATTAAAAAATGTTTCCTTGTAACATAAATATGGAAGGAATAGTATTAAATAACGGAGATGGGAAACAGCTTGCGGAAGGAGTGATGGCATAAGCTTTCCAATTTGGGAGAGAGTGAAGACGGGAAAAACATATTATTTTAATTTAGGTTAGACATTAATAAAAAAAATTTGATTTTAATCGAGCGAGATTAGGGGATTTATTTAAAAGGTTCAGTAAACTGAACTTTTTTTATGCAAAAAATAAAAATTGTTTTATACTAATAAAAGTAATTTATTGGAGTTTATTATGAAAAGAGCAATTGTAATTGTAATTGATTCAATGGGTTGTGGCGCAATGTCTGATTGCAATGATTATGGAGATGTTCCAGAATGTAATACATTATGTAATGTTGCAGCAGCTGTTGGCGGACTTAACGCACCAAATTTTTATGAACTAGGACTAGGCAATATTGGCAATGTAGCTGGTATAGAAAAAAATGAAAAAGCTATAGCTCAATATGGAATAATGAAGGAAACTTCAAAAGGAAAAGATACAACAACTGGACACTGGGAAATGATGGGATTAATTTTAGATAATCCATTTAAAGTTTACCCAAATGGTTTCCCTGCAGAGATTATTGATAAATTCATCCAAGAAACAAATTGTGGTGGAATCTTAGCAAATTATCCAGCATCAGGTACAAAAGTTATTGAAGATTTTTGTGATGAACACGCAAAAACAAAATTCCCAATAATTTATACAAGCGCAGATAGTGTTTTCCAAATTGCAGTTGATATTGATATTATTCCAATCGAAACACTATATGAATACTGCAAAATAGCACGTGAAATTTTAACTGAAAAATACAATGTATCAAGAGTTATCGCTCGTCCATATAGAATGATTGACGGCAAACCAACAAGAATTGGTGGGCTAAGAAGAGATTATTCTGTAGAACCATTTAAAGATAGCGCTTGCGACATTATAGTAAAAAATAATGGAGCTGTTTTAGGTATCGGAAAAATTGAAGATATTTTTGTAGGCAAAGGTATTTCACACGCAATTCACACAGGTGGAAACACTGAAGGTTTAGAATTAACATTAAAAGCAATAAAAAATGAACTCAACCTTAATGAATTAAAATGTGAAAAATATGATGTAAAAGAATATGACAAACAGTTTATTTTCACAAATCTGGTTGATACCGATATGTTATATGGACACAGAAATGACTACAAAGGTTATGCAAAAGCAATAGAAGAAATTGATTCATATCTACCAAAAATAATTGAAGCAATGACAAATGATGATTTATTAATAATCACCGCAGATCACGGATGTGACCCAACTGTATCAGGCACTGACCACACAAGAGAACAAGTGCCAATAATTGTTTATTCAAAAGATATAAAAGGTGAAAAACTAGAAGAAATCAACTCATTTGATTACATATCAAAACGCATTTTAAGTTGGCTAAATATAAAAAATTAATTTAAATTTTAAGTAAATCTTTTAAAATTTAAATTTAATGATATAATTATTAAGTGATAAAATAAAAACATAGAAAACAAAAAGGAGAAAATAATGAAAGTTTCAGTTAATGACAGTTGTATATCTTGTGGCGCTTGTGAATCTGTATGTGATGCAGTATTTTCAGTTGAAGATATAGCAATCGTTAATGAAGCAGCTATTGCTGGCAACGAAGATTGTGTAAAAGAAGCTGCTGATTGTTGCCCAGTTAATGCTATTGAAATCGAATAGTTTATTTTTAAATAAAAAAGAGAGAGATGAAATCATCTCTCTCTTTTTTTATTAATAAATATTAATAAATATAAAATTCTGCTAAAGAAATATTCCTTGAAAACCGATAAACAAGGTAAGAAAAGGAATAACTGTGTCTTCAATTAATAACAGTTCAGAAGGCTGGCAATATCTAAAATCAATGGCTGACAAGCTTGGCGGTGCCAAGAATATTTCTGATGCTGATTTAAAGAAATTATTGATGAACGCAGATTCAGATGGGGATGGTTTAATTTCTGTATTTGAATTTAAAGAAGAATTTTTAAATTCAGATAAATACAAAGATTTAGAAGATGACTTTTTAAAAGCATTTGAAGCAATAGCTAAAGGTGATGGTAAAAATGAATCTATCTCTGATAATGATATATCAGATGCTTGTGAAAAAGCTGAAGATGCAGCACAAGCTACAGAAGAAGCTGACTCTTCAGGAGGCGGAGGAGGAGCTGATGGTGGCGGAGGCTCAAGTGGAGGCGGTGGCGGTTCTAATGGAACTAATGGAACAAATTCAAAAGAACCAACAGCCGAAACTGCCATATCTCGTTCTGATTTAGAAGGTAAAGATATTCAAACTCTTCAAAATGATAGAGGTGAATTATTAACAGATATAGGTTCACTTAGAAGTGAAAAAGAAACTGCTGTTGCAGAATCTGAAGCCCAAGTTACTAGCTTAAAAGAAAGCTTTGATCAAGCTTCTGCTGCATTCGCTGATTTAATTGATGTTAAAAGTGAAGCGGATGAAGCTGTAAGAGAATGTGCTCAAAATGTTCTTGATATGGAATCAAACAAAAATGATGTTAATGACCAAGTTTCTACTCAACAAGCTACTGTTGATGAAGCTTCTGCTTTAGTTAGTACAGTTAG
>SUTV01000002.1 GCA_015152515.1 Cyanobacteria bacterium SIG29 | reverse complement strand
TTGGTTCAAGCGCGAGTGAGCAGAGGCTGGAGTGACGGAACTGTTGAAGTTTCGACACGCAACGCCGTTTATCGCGAACGAGCAAGACAGTCCGGCTCAAGGCAAACTTTTAAGACTCCAACATGGAGTCTTTTTTTATTGCGAAATTTTTATGCCGGACGCAGAACCTACAAAACGAAGTTTTTCATATTTCATAAATTTTTTTTAGGTTTTAGCAATTTTTTATATTCAGAATACTTACAGCAACTATAATCGAGAATGTAAAACATGAAAATTCAACAAATAACACAACTAACACCTAATAAAATAAATGAAAATAAACAATCAACCTTAATTAAAAAGAATGATTTACAAAATGATTATTTTATAAAATCAGAGAATATTTCTTTTAAAGGTGGTTTTCTTGATGGTTTTTTCGATAGTCTAATGGACGATATTCTCGGAGATATGACAACTTTTATTAATGATTTATCTAGTATAAGAAAACACTATCAAAAAGAATTAAGAGCAAATGCAATAATTGAAGTTTTCTCAAACAAAAAATACAGAAATTTTATCAAAACAAACAAAGCCATGCCTATTGAAAAACTTTTAGGCTTAACCGACTCATTTGGAATATTAGAAGAAAACTTAAAAGAAGCTGGAATAAGAACAAACCTACAACTCGACAATTTTTTAAGAGTATTTAATAAATCAACAACGACTAGAGAAGTTTTTAGAGGTCAAAGCCTTGAGTCATTTGAAATTTATGGATTATTAAAATCAAAAGATGATTTATCAAATTATGATGATATTTTGTTATATTTATACAACGAAAATGATAAATCACCTGAAGAAAAAGCTACAATATTAAATTCATATTGCGAATTTCTAAAAAAATTAGGAATTAATAAATCAAGCGATTTTGATAAGAATTTTGTCCATCTAAAACCAGCATTTAACGATTTTGAAGAAATTTCAGATAAAGTTGAAGCTATTGACTATGTTAAATCAACTTATGATTCTAAAATAAATTTTTTAAATGAATTTGCGGGTAAAAATTCGGCTAAAACTTACTTGGCTATTTGCGATATTGTTGATTATTTATACATCAAAAACAATGGTGAAAGCCTAGATGGATTACAAGAAATCCTAGATATTGCTTTATCAGAAAATAAATTCAAAACACAATCTTTAAAAAACTTTTTCGGCATTAAAGAACTTAAAAATGCTCAAGATAAAATAGACTTCTTCAAATTTTTAAAAGAATGTGAAGTTAGCGTTAATGACTTTAATTCAATAGTAAGTAAATCATTCATAGAAAATGAAGACAATAATTTCTTTTCACATCTAATAAATAAAAAACATTTATCTCAATCTATAGCAGAAATAAAAGGTTCTACCCCAGAAGTTGCAAGTGAATTTTACAGAAGATTTTCTGATGTTATTAATGCAATATATGATGATGAAAGCGAAAATTTAGATAATCTAAGAATATTAATCAATTTAGAAGAAAGTTTAAATTTAAAAAATTCAGAAGCAATTTTAAGGCTATATCAAGATATATCTGGTGACAAAAGTAAAACAATAACAAAAGAACAATTAATCGAATTCGTTCAATCTTTTGCTTTTGTTGATGCAAAAAATCTTATAGATACTGCCAAAAAACAAAAAATCCCAGTAGGACAAATATTAAAAGCAGAAAAAGAAAAATTTAATGTAGTATCAAAAGAAATCGAAAGTTTCATTTCTAGTGATGAAAGTGCCTTTTTTGCAGGTCAAACAGTTCAAAATATTTATAAAAACTACTATCACTTATTCCAAGATAAAAATGAATCAGTACAAAACATTTTACAAAATATTGTAGATTTTAATATTTCAACCTCACAACAATATAAACAAAAATCAGAAGAATTAGAAAAATTCAAAAAATTCTTCCCATCAAACGATTCTCTTTTAAAATTTATAAATACAAATGAAATAAATTTAGAAGAAGATTCAAAAGAATATAAAGAAAGTTGTTTAGAAATACTAAATGCTGTTTATAATTCAACTCCACACAAAAAAGTTCAAGACAGAATTGAATTTTATGCAACATCTGGCTTTTTATTAAAATCACAAAATAGATTAAAAGAATTCTTAGAAAAAATGCCTTCTCTAAAAACTAAGGTTGAAGTTCTATCCTTAATTGCTGATAAAAAAATTCCATCATTAAACCAATTAGAAAAATTCTTTAGACTATACAATACATCAAATGATTCTAGTAAAGAATTATTAGAATTTTTAAAGAATTTACCAGAAGATATTAATTTTTCACAAAGCACACAGCTTTTAACATCATTACAAGAGAAAATTGATGAATTAAATCTTCCATTGCAAATCAATGCAGACAATATTAATAAAATCGATACAAGTGCAATTAAAAAGAAAAAAGAAATAGAATCATCCGATATTATCTCTATTATGAACAATATTCATAATGCAGATGAAAACGGAAATTTTTTAACACAGCTTCAAGCAAGCAAAGATACTAACCATAGAATTTATGACGCAAGAAAAATAGCTGAAGAATTAGTTTTCAAAATGAAATTTTCTAGTGAATCTTATCAAAACATATCAAGATTATTAAATTTAGAAAAAACTCAATTAGGACTTGGTGAAGATGCTTCAGATTATTTACACATAAAGGCAATAAAAGAATCTTTGCCAAAAGAATTCGTAGATTTTGTTAATTCTACGGACTGGCTTGATTTTTCTACACAAGGAACACCAAATCTTAGCTTACACGCAAAATTGCGTGCAATAGATAGATTTGGTCTTGATGAAGCCACTGATATAAAAACACTATACACAGAAGAAACTAAATCGAAATTGAAAAATTTATTTTCTTCTGTTTATGTGCAAACCCCAATAGATATTAGAGGAACAGACATAAATAATCGAATTATAACAAACCATAACTACAACTCAAATGTAATTGAGGCTGTATTTTCTGAAGATGGAACAATGATTACTATTGTTCCAAAAAGACATAGATAATTATTTATCTTTTGAATCTTCGTTTTTAATTTCTTTTGCTATTAAAGCTTTTAAAATTCTTGCGCCAACATACAAACCAGTACCAATTGCAATTACAGCACCGGCACTACTCATCATAGAAAGACCAATTGCTGCTATTAATGCAAAAGCAATCATTGTAACTTGGAATTTTGTTGCTTCTTTTCGTTCAATTTCGGCTTCTCTTCTAGCTATTTCAGCATAATCAGGTTTTGATTCTTTAACCAAAATATCTTGAGTCATATTATTCATTGAAGCAAAAGCTGGAGCTTGCGTTGTAATATTATTTTCAAACATTTTAGGGGAAAGAGCTTCTAATTTAGAAACCTTACTTTTTACATCATATAAATCTTTAGTAAGTTGTTTATCTAAAACAACTCTATCTTCACTACGTCTATCTTTACCGCTACGGCGCTCAACAGCAACAGGAATACTTTGTTGTCTCCTATCTCCACTCCTCTGATATTGAGGATATAATCGATTTACGCGGTACATGTCCATGCTTTTTACCTTTACTCGTATAAACGCAAAACATAAGCTTTTTTGCTATTATTTGTTTGTAAATATTTATAA
The DNA here is from genome assembly GCA_015152515.1 of Cyanobacteria bacterium SIG29. Lineage (GTDB taxonomy): Bacteria > Cyanobacteriota > Vampirovibrionia > Gastranaerophilales > Gastranaerophilaceae > Avigastranaerophilus. The sequence goes on along the minus strand of SUTV01000002.1, from coordinate 247,987 downwards.
AAAACCTAAATTATTATATCAATATTTTTTGTTTTTGACCCTTTTATAAGTATAAATAAAAAAAAGAGCAATTATGCAAATTAATAATATCGGCGCACACAAACAGATTGCGGACATAAAAAAAACAAAATCTTTGAAAAAAGATAATGTTACTTTTGGTAATAATATGCAACAATTACCTTCTACTTATAGTGCCGGTGTTTCTCAAATTAATAGTAATTTGCCTGTCGCATATACAAAACTTGGCGAAATTTCAATTCCAAATTTAAAAGAAAAAGCTAGTATTTTTAGACTTGCTAATGGTCAAAAAATTATTATTTTGCCGAAAAAAGGTCCAACAATGATTAATACAACTTTCAATGTTGGTTCTTTAAATGAAACTGAAGATATTCGTGGTATGAGCCATTATATTGAACATAATTTATTTAATGGAAGTAAAGGTCTTGCGCCAAAAGAATATGATAAACGAGTATCTAATCTTGGTGGATATACAAACGCTTCAACAAGTTTTTGCACAACAGACTATTATTTATCAATGCAACTTTTAGATAATTCTTTCCTTGAAGAAGGAATTAAAATTAATGCTGCCCAAACACAATTTCCAACATTCCCACCAGAGCAACTAGAAAAAGAAAAAGAAGCTGTTAAATCAGAAATTGATGTATATAAAGACTCTATTGAAGATGTAGCACAATCAAAAATGTTAAAAAATCTATTTAATATAGATACTCAATCAACAAATTTTATATTGGGAACAAAACAAAATATAAATTCGTTTAATCAACAAAAAGTGCTTGATTACTATAATACATGGTACACTCCAGACAATACAATAACCGTTATAACTGGCGATGTTGATGTTAACGAAACAATTAATTTGGCATCAAAATATTACAATAAACCAGCCGATTTTAGCAGAATTAATCAAAGACATTATGAACCATTAACATATACTCAACAACCAATAAGAAATGATTTTGTACAAAAAGGTTCATCTTATTCACATATTTCTATGGGCTTTGCCGTACCAGAAAACACAACAGAAGCTGAAAAAACAGCAATCAATGTACTAAAAAGTATTTTATCTTCACCAAATTCTAGATTATCAAAAGAGTTAGATAAATATGGTTTAAACCCAATATTTTATTCAAATAAAATGCAAAATAAACCAAATGGCGCAGAAGCTCTTTGTTTAGATATAAGTTTGCCAGAAGAACAAGTAGAAAAAGTTTTAAAAATTTTATACGAAGAAATTAATCATATTGCTAATAATCCACCTACTTTTGAAGAATTCCAAGATATTAAAACAGCAAAATTAAGAGGACTAGAAGAATCTGCTGAATATTCAGAAGTGATTAATAGCACACTAACCTCTATGGTGTTAGATAATGATTATAATTATTTTGAAAATGAAAAATATTTCTTAAATTCTTTAACGCCTTATGATATTTCAAATGTGGCAAGAAAATTCATGAACTTAAATAAAGTTTCTATTGCAGTAGGACACGCAGAAGGAACAACAAATGAAGCTATAAATAACAATTATGAAAAAAATAAAAAGCCAGCTCAAGTTTCATTTGGAAGTTCAAAACCATTAAATGACATCCATAATGAAATTGGAAACATTAGAGAATTTAAACTTTGGAATAATATTGAAACCGCAATTATTGACGCACCATCTGTTGGTCAATCAACTCTTAAAATGTCAATCCAAACCGATACAATGAAAGATGTATCATCCTCTGCATTATCCGTTTTAAGCGAATTATTAAATAGAGGTAGTTCAATTAGTGGCGTTGACAATTTTAATAAAAATTTAAGCAGAAATAATATTTCAATGGGTTTTGATGCTACTTCAGAAGGCATAAATGTATTTGCATATTTCAATGACGAAAAAATGCAACACTCTCTTTCTACAATCAAAGAAGTATTAAATATGCCAAACTTTACAGAAGCAGAATTCCAACGCGCAAAACAAAATATAAAAGCTACTTTATTAAGTTCAAATAAATCAGCAAATGACTTATTGTATAAAGAACTATTTAAAGATGTAAAAATATACAATTCAAAAGAAGAACAACTAGCTGAACTTGAAGCTTTAACATTAGCAGATATTCAAAATCTATATTTTAGAATTATGGCAAACTCACAATGTGAAGTAACTTGCGCTACAAATATAGATGAAAAGCCTTATATGCAAGATATATTAAACAGAGAATTATCAACAGGTTTACCAGTTTTCCAAAGCGCAGTAATCAATAGAGAAGCAAATACAAAATTATATTCGCCAAACACTACTGCAAAAATAATTACAGATGTTGAACAACGCGCCCAAGCAGAAATAATACAAGCATACACTTTCCCTGAATCATATAACGCAGAAGATGAAGTGAAAATAAAACTATTAAATATAATCTTAGGTGAAGGCATGTCTTCAAGATTATTCACCTCTTTAAGGGAAAAAGAAAAATTATGCTATTCTGTTCGTTCTAGATTATCATACAAAAATGATACCGGCATAATAAAATTAAGCACAGCAACAACAACAGACCCTGAAACAAAAGGAGAGGGTTCCCCTGAAAATGCAATTAAAGCAATGAATGCATTTAACAAAAATGTTGAAGACTTAAAAACTCAAGGCGTAACGGAAGAAGAATTAAAACAAGCTAAAATAAAATTAAAAACAAACATCCTTAATAACAGAGAAGCAAATGCTGATATTACTTCTCAAATGCATGACTTTAGAAATTCAGCATACGGTTTTAAACATTTAGAAGAAACCTTCAAATTAATTGATGAAATAACTGTTGAAGACTTAAAAGCTACAGCAAATTTTGTATTTAAAAATCCACCTGTAACTTCAATTATTGCAAGTCAAAAAACATTAGATGAATTAAATTTAAATAAATAAAAAAGAGAGATTTTCATCTCTCTTTTCTTTTAAATTTTTCTTCCAACTATTTCTTTAAAAAGTCTGGAATATCGATAATATTATTAGCGAAATCAGATGCTGATTTAGAAATTTTTGGAGTTGATGGAGCATTTAAATTAACACCTTGGAAGAAATCTTCAGGTTTTAATCTTGTTGCTTCTTCAGGTTGTTGATTAAATCTTTCAACTTCATTTTTCTTTAATTCAAAACCAGTAGCAATAACCGTAATTTGAATTTCTCCTTGAATTCTATCATCAATAACAGAACCAAAGTGAACTGTAGCATCTTCAGATACAGCATCATGAATAACTTGAGCAGCATCTGTAACTTCGTATAATGTCATGTCTGGTCCACCAGTAACATTCATAATGATACCAGAAGCACCATTGATTGAAGTTTCTAACAATGGAGAATTAATAGCCGCTTTAGCAGCTTCTAACGCTCTGCCTTCGCCAGTACCACGACCAATACCCATTAATGCAGAACCTGATGATTCCATTACGCTTCTTACATCTGCGAAGTCAACGTTAATCATACCAGGAACAGTAATGATATCAGAAATACCTTGAACACCTCTTAAAAGAACTTCGTCAACAACTTGGAAAGCTTCTCTCATTGTTGTTCTACGGTCAACTACTTCTAATAATTTATCGTTAGGAATAACGATTAAAGCATCTACTGTTTCTTTTAATTTTTCAAGACCTTGAAGAGCTTGATTCATTCTTTTCTTACCTTCAAAGCTGAATGGTTTTGTAACAACACCAATAGTTAAAGCACCTAATTCTTTAGCAATTTTAGCTACAACTGGAGCTGCACCTGTACCTGTACCACCGCCCATGCCGGCTGTAACAAATACCATGTCTGCTTTTCCGATAGCATTTACGATATCATCTCTAGTTTCTTCAGCAGATTTTTCACCTTTTTCAGGGTTTCCGCCTGCGCCTAAACCATTTGTTAATTTACTTCCTATTCTTATTTTATTTTCAGCTAATGACATTTCGAGAACTTGAACATCTGTATTCATAGCCCAAAATTCCACGCCAGCCAAACCAGCTTTAATCATACGGTTTACAGCGTTTCCACCGCCACCGCCTACACCGATAACTTTAATATCTGCAGGTGTACCACCAGCTTGTGTTGGAGTTTGGTTATTGTCTTTCTTGCCAAAAATCTCTGGAACAAAATTTTCCACTTATGCGCCCTCTTTTTATTCTATTTACATTGCTATATTTCGTACTTACATGAACATAGTATTGTAAATCAAATAAATAGTAAAGAAAAAAACCATGAAATATTAATATATGTTTATGTTTTTATAATTCTTTGTTTGCTTTTCCTAAAATAGTAGCCGCATCTGTCAAATTTTTCGCTATATTCGTATAAAGAGTTGTTTCCTCTCCATATGGAACAACGGCATTTAATAATTCGTCTACATTTTGATTTATATCATTTAAAGTTTGTACTGTTTGTTGAATTTTTTTTGTTTTTTGTTTCAAGAAAAAATAATTAACTAATGGAGTTACTGTAAAAAAATATTCCATTGCTTTTTTAAACCTTGTTACTACACTCGGTTTTTCACTATCAACAAAGAAGTTATCTACCTTTTTAATTTCAACTTCTCTTGTTTCATCTGGCAAGTAATCAGTATCCATAGTATTTAATCTTTTACTATGTCTTTTCTTTTTAGTTGCTTTTTTTGTTTCTTTTGTTATTGGATTTTCTGCAGCAAAAAAATTACTAGCATATAAATGATTGTCTTCATTTATTGCCGTATTTATCATATTTCCCGTATTTTTATTATAAAAACTTACGGGTTGATTTAAGCTATTTGATGAAATGTCCATGCTTACAGTTTCCCCATAGTATAATTATAACTTTATAGGGAAATTTTTTACCATTTAAATATATGATTTTAATTCTGGATATTTTTCACAAAGCATTTTTGCTTCTTCAAAACTTAAATTCATATCATTAATAGATTTAATCATACATTTTTCATATTCAGACTTAAATTCTTCTTTTATCATGCTGTAATAATATAATATGTTATGAATTTTATATGTTAGAAAATCATTTCTTAAAACATTAAAAGTATTTGTTTCTTTCATTAAATTTTCAACAATATTAAATATTTCAATATGATCTATTAATCGTCTATTATTATCTGTTAAAACAGAACCCTCACGATTAAATCTATACACATAAAGTTTTTCTCTAATGAAAAACATTTTTTGAGCAGTTAAAAGTGTACCAAAAATAACTTTATGGTCCTCAAAATCAAGACCTTCAGCAAATTCTATATTATGTTCATCAAATAATTTTTTAGTATAAAGCTTATTCCAAACGCACATTGGATAACTAAATGGTGACAAATCGCGCCAGTTAAAAATTCTATCATCAATAATATTTTCAAAATTTGCGTCCACAAAATATGGGAATGGTGCATTTACTCCATTTTTTTCATCATATCCATCAGGCATGCACATAGCAATATCTAAATCTTTTTCTTTAATTAAAGAATAAAGACGCTCAAACATATTTGGTTTAACCCAATCATCTGGGTCAACAAAACCAATACATTCACCTGTTGCAAGCCTTAAACCATCATTTCTTGCTGCACCCGTACCTTTATTTTCCTTATGAATAACTTTTATTCTAGAATCTTTTTCCTTATATTCTTCTAAAATTTCATAGCTATCATCTGTTGAACCATCATTCACACAAATTATTTCAATATCTTTCAATGTTTGATTTATCAAACTATCTAAAGCTTGTCTTAAATATTTGCCAACATTATAAACAGGCAAAATTACAGAAACTTTTGGATCAGAAGAAAAATTTTGTTCTTCTGTTTCTATATTATTTTCAATTAAAACTTCTTGTGATTTTTTTTCTAAATTAAATTTTTTCTCTACTTTTTTTCTAAAATTAATAATTCGTTTATAAGGTTTTAATTGCTCTTCATAATATCTGTTTTGTTCAATAATTTGTTCAGTTAAAACCTGCATTTCTACATCAAACTTGTCTTTTTGAGCTTGGAGCATTTCTTCATAGTTTTTAATTAATTCGGCTGTTTTTACTTCCAAATTATTTATATGCCAAGTTTCAGTTTCTTTTTTACGTCTTTCAATTTCAACCTCATACCAATCTCGTTGAGATTTTATTTCTGACTCATAATAATCCTTTATATTTTGCATATCTTTATAATTTTTAGAACCGAAATATTCTTCAAGCTCTTGTCTTAATTTCAATTCATTATTTTCATATTCGATTTTTAATTTAGATTTTTCATATTCAAATTTAGACTTCAACAAAGAAAGTTCACTTTCATAAAAACGTTTTTGTGTTTCTAATTCTTCTTTATGTTGTTTTTCTAATTTATAATATTGTTCATCTTTTTCTGTCATTATTCGCCTTAATTCTTTTTCAAAATTTTCTTAAATTTATTATGAATTTGATCTAACTTTTTATATGCTTTTAACATGATTTTAACCAAGAAATAATGATTTTCATAATAATATTTTTGTTCTTGTAAAGATTGCATAAAATGTTGCTTTTGTTCTTCTAGTTTCCACTTATAATCAGCTGTTAATTTTTCTTCTTGCTCTCGCATTGAATCATTACGCCACTTTTGCATTTCATATTTTTTCTTTTCAACTTCTTGAAAAGTATAATTTTGCCACCACGCAACAATTGCTTCTTTTTCTTCTTTTACTTGTTGTTTATATTCTTCAATATAATTTTTAATAGTTGTGACATCTTCATTACATTTATGTTCAGTATATTTTATGCGCTTATTAGCGGTTCTATATTTTTCTATTACAAACTTCCAAAAACCATAATAGTCATTTTCTAAAATACAACAAAATTCATCATAACAATAACTTGTTCTTAAATAATCCTTTTGCTCTTCATTTAAGTTCAAATCAATGAAAAATGAACGCATTTTCTCATAATATTCTTCATAATATTTATCTTCAAGCAAAGTATAACGGTGAAACACGTCATCAACAATCCAGCGAAGAATATCATCTTGTCTTTCTTGATAAAAAGATGCTTGTTTTAAAATATCAAAAGTTAATGCAGCCATATCTACCCTGTCATATACTTTTTTATTTGCTTTTTGCATAGTAGAAAAACTGCGATTTTTTCGATAATAATACAAGTTTTCCCATAAAACATTTATTCTATTTGCTTTTAGATAAGTTTCAAAGAAAAATGGCATATCTTCATAAATAAAACCTTCTTGAAACTTAGCTTGAATATTATCTAAAAATTCTTTTTTATAAATTTTATTCCATAAAACTACATTTATATCTAAAATTTCATTTTTTGTTATTTCACCATTAAATACACTATCAGCGTATTTTTCTAAAGATTTCAAACTATAATATTCATCTGTATAAATTTCTTGAGTTTTATCATCATACAATTGAGCAGGGCACATTGTAATATCAGCATCAACAGATTTTGCTTTATTATAAAGCTTTTCAAACATTTCAAGTTCTACCCAATCATCAGCATCAACAAAGCCAATATATTCACCTTTTGCTATTTGCAAGCCCATATTTCTTGCATAAGATTGACCAGATGGTTTTTCTGTATCAAGCATAATTATTCTATCATCTGCGTTTGCATATTTTTTAACTATTTCAACTGATGAATCTGTTGATGAATCATTAATGCAAATTATTTCTATATCATCTAAAGATTGAGATAAAACAGATGAAAGACATTTTGAAATATATTGTTCAACATCTTGATATGGAATTATTATTGATACTTTAGTCATTTTCGTTAAATTTCTCCAATTCTGAGAATTTAAAAGGAATTTCAAATTTTATTTTTGTAAGTAACCTTACATAGATTTTATCATTAGTGTAATAAAAATCATAAAATTTAGGACGTTTTTTTATTCTTAATACCAATTTCTTATATTTTAAATAATAAACACCTTCTTCAAAATATAAAATTTGCATTGTTTTATACATCATTTTTAATTTAAATTTTTGAAAATCATAAAATAATACATTTCCTGTTTTTAAATTTTCAAACAAAAAGTAATTATACCCAAAAGGTCCTATTTTAGTAGCAAACGGAAATAACTTTTCATCAACTAAAGAGCTATCCCTTTTTAATTTTCTAGCAAAAGCCACTCTATATTTTGGATTTAAATTTTCAAAACGAAAAATAAAATCTTCTACTTTTTTTCTAAAGAAAGTATATTTAACATCATCAATATCAGGAATTTCTTTTATTTTGTTGTACATCATTTCAACAACATCAATAACATTCAAAAACTTTTTCCCAGCTTTTTGAACAATAGAGCCCTTTCTATTAATTCGATAATAATATAGAAAATCTCTAACAATCGAAACTCTTTTTGTTTTAAAAAATATTGAAAAGAAAAATGGTCCATCTTCAAAAATATAACCATCTGGGAACTGTGCTTGACATTCATCAACGAAACTTTTTCTATAAAGTTTATTCCAAGCCATAACACATACATCAAGCAAAAATGGTTTTGTATCTTGATATGAAAAAGCCCTATTATCAAAACTTTCATCAAAAAATCCAAGTGTATAATATGGATTAGAATCATCTATTTTTTGATTTGTTTCATCAAATTGATGAACTGCACAAATAGAAATATCGCTATTAAACATCATTGTATTTTTATAGAGTTTTTCTAGCATTGTTTCATCAACCCAGTCATCTGAGTCAATAAAGCTATAAAACTCGCCAACAGCGACCTTCATGCCGGCATTTCTAGCTGATGATAAACCACCATTTTTTTTATCAACAATTTTAATTCGTGAATCTTTTTTTTGATAATCAGAAAGAATTTTTCTAGAGTTATCAGTACTTCCATCATTAACACAAATAATTTCAATATTTGAAAAGGTTTGATTAAGTATAGTATCCAAACATTTAGATAAATACTTTTCTACATTATAAACAGGCACTATTACTGATATTATCGGTTTTTTCATATTAATCTTGTTCTAACTTCGAATAACTAAACTTAAAATTGAATTTTATTATACTCAAAAGTACAAAATATATTCTATCATTCTCATACCAAATATCACAGATATTTGCTCTTTTTTTAAATCTAAATATTAATTGCCAAAATTTGAAGTAATAAATGTCTTTTTCTGTATATAGAACTTGCATTACTTTATACATAAATCTTTTTTCAAATTTTCTACAATAAAAAGAAAAAACACTTGTAGAGCTTTTTAGAACGCACACTTTTTTATAAGTTATTGGATATAGTTGATTTAACAAAGAAAAATCAAAAACAGTTTCATCTAATAAACAAGATTCTTTTTTAAATTCTTTTGCAAAAGAATTTTTTAATGATAAATCAATTAATTCATAACGGTAAAAAATATCATTTGCCTTTTGATTGAAAAATTCATTTTTAATATCTTCAAAAATTTCAGTTGATTTAACATTTTCATACATTAAATTAACAACCCTGATAATATCAAAGAATTTTTTACCTGCATTTTTTAAGATAGAACCTTTTCTGTTTATTCTGTAATAATATAAAAATTTTCTAACTATTGATACTCTTTGAGTTTTAAAGAAAATAGAAAAGAAAAATGGTCCATCTTCAAAAATTAACCCATCAGGGAAATATGCCTGACACTCATCCAAAAAACTTTTTCTATATAATTTATTCCAAGCCATAACTGGTACATTCATTAAAAATTCTTTTGTATCTTTGTAAGAAAAAACTCTATTATCAAAGCTTTTATCAAAACAATTAAGATTAAAATATTTATTAGTATCATCAATTTTTTTGGTTGTTTCATCAAATTGATGAACAGCACACATAGAAATATCTGTATTTAATTTAGTTATATTTTGATGTAAATTTTCTAATATAGTTAAATCAAGCCAATCATCAGAATCTACAAAGAAAATAAAATTCCCCTTTGCAACCTTCATACCAGCATTTCTAGCAGATGATAAGCCACCATTTTGTTTATCAACAATTTTAATTCGTTCATCTTTTTGTTGATATTCAACTAAAATTTTTCTAGAGTTATCAGTTGCGCCATCATTTACGCATATAATTTCAATATCTGAAAATGTTTGATTTATAACACTATCTAAACATTCTGAAAGATACTTTTCCACATTATAAACAGGTATTATGACAGAAATTTCAGGCATTATTTCTCTCTATTTAAAAATTGTTTTCTAATAAATTTTTTCCACCTTGGTGTTAATTCTTCATAGATTCTTTGTTCTGTTTGCAATAATTCCTGCTTTAATTGATTAATTTCTTCATCATGCTTTTTGTTTTGTTCCTCAAGCAAAAATTTATATTGATTTTCTAGTTCTATAACTTTTACACCAAAATCTGATTGTATTTTATCAAGGTCTTTTCCTACCATATTTATCATATTGCCAATTTGAGCAATATCATATTTTATAGTTTTTTCACCTTCTTGCAAATGTTCAATTAAAGAAGAAATATCAACTATCTTCTTATCAACTTTTTCAACAATTTCTTCTGTATACTTATAATTTTTTTCAATATCTGAATATACATCAGTAATTTTTTTATCAACTTTTTCGACAATTTCTTCTGTATATTTATAATTTTTTCCAATATCTGAATATATGCTAGAAATTCTAGAATCGAATTCTTCTATTTCAACTACTTGAGAACGAATTCTATCTTCTACCTTATGAATATCTAAATACTCATTAAAAACTTTTTGATTAAAATCTTCAAAAGTATTATTCATAACAAGTAAATAACCTTCAAAATGATATACTCTTTTCCAATAATTATCATTAATATCTTCTATTTCTAGATTTTCAAACACTTTTTTCATCAAGAAGAAGAATTCTTTTTGATAATTTTCTTTCAACAAAGTATATCTATGAAACAAATCATTAATAATCCAAGCCTGTATAGATTTTTTCATATTATGCAAGAATGGAGTATTTTTCATTTTTTCATATGTCAAAGAGACCATAGGCAATCTATCTAAAATTTTATTATTAAACTGCCTCATAGTTGAATTTTTACGGTTAATTCTGTAAAAATAAAACTCTTCCCAAACAATTTGGATTTTTTTAGCCTTTAGGTAAGTTCCAAAGAAAAATGGTAAATCTTCATAAATAAAACCTTCTGGGAAAACCTCGCCAATTTCTAATAAAAATTCTCGTTTATAAAGTTTATTCCATAAAGCAACATTAATATCTAAAACATATTTTTGAGTTTCCTCTGCGCTAAAAACTCTATTTTCAAACTCTTTCAACAAATTTAAAGAATAATAATCTGATTGAATATATTCACCTGTTGTATCATCATATTCAACTGTTTGACACATTGTAATATCATTATCATTATTTTTTGCTTCATTATAAAGTCTTTCAAACATTTCAGGTTTAATAAAATCATCAGAATCAACAAAACCGATAAATTCACCTGTTGCAATTTCTATGCCTCTATTTCTTGCATAACCTTGTCCTAAACGTTCAGAAGTTTCTAACAACTTAATGCGAGAATCTTTTTGCATATATTCTTTAACTATATCTAAAGAAGAATCTGTTGAAGCATCATTTATACAAATAATTTCAATTTCTTGCAATGTTTGCGCTAAAACACTATCCAAGCATTCTCTAATATAACTTTCAACATTATTAAATGGAATTATTATTGAAACTTTAGTCATATTAGTTTCCTCTCAAATTTTCTATTTTTTTATCAAATTCTTCTCTCAATGCTTCTATTTTAGAATCTAAAGAAGCTTGTTGCATATTCATTTTTTCAACTAATTTATCATTTAATTCTTTATAAATTTTAGATAATTCTTCATAAAATTGAGCATTTGTTTTATTCATATGAGAATAAATATTTTCAATATTTTCATTTAAAACCTTTGATACATCAATACCTTCAACTTTTTGAGTAAAATCTTCACTACCTTCTACATTCAAAGCTTGTATTTTAGAATCTAATTCGTCTACTTGCAAATCTAATATTTTTTTCAAGCTAGAATATCTATCCAATAATTCTGCTTCAATTTTTTCAACTCTACCTTTTAAATTAGAATTTTCTTGATTAGTATTATTTAAAACATCTTCTTTTGCTGTATTTACAATGCTTTCAGTATATTTATAATTTTTTGTAATTTCTTCATATACTTTTCCAAGTTCATGTCCTTTTTTATTAAATTCACTATTTATATATTCATAAATTTTAGTAATATCAACATAAACTTTATCAATATTTTCACGCTGTTCTTTATTAAAAACAACAATTTTTTCATCTAAAGTATTAGATGAATTTGAAATATTTTCATACACATTTTTCTCTAATTGGTTAAATCTACAAACAATTTCAAAAATTTTATTATTTATTGTTTCTAAATTTATTTTTTCATTTTTATCAAGTTCTGATTTAACATAATCTTGGTTTTTATCAACAATATCTCTTAATTCTTGAAAATAAAAATTTACTTTATTTTTTATTATTTCATCAAGAATATCACTATTTTCAAAGAAATCTCTCTTATACATTTTTTCAAAAAGAATATTTTGATAATTATTTTTCACACTAAATGACTTAGTAAAAAGGTTTGCAATAAAAGCTTCTTCAAAAATTTTATCTGCATTTAAAAAACAAATATAATCACCTGATGATATTGCCAAAGCATTATCTTGTGCTTCTTGATTTGTAACTTGAAAAGATAAACTTATCCTTTTAACAAAATCCATTTCTGAAGTTAAATCAATAACAATCTTTTCTGATTCATCAGTCGATGCATTATTTATACAAATTAATTCAAAATCTTTAAAGGTTTGTTTTAAAACGCTCTTAATACAATTTTCGATTGTATCTTGTGCATTATGATATGTAACTATTATAGATACTTTTGGATTGTTCATAATTATCTCTTCACACATTTTTCAATAACTTTAACGAAAAAATTTTTTCTACTTTCAATATATTTTTGTTCCAAATCAAAAATAGTATTTTCCATTGAAATTAGCTTTTTCTCATATTTAATACGTTGTTCATTTAACTGATTTTCAAAATCTGAAATCAAATCTACAATTTGTTTTTCATTAGCAGAATTAAGAGCTTTTAATTTTTCCTCAAAACTCTTTTCTAAACTAGCAATATCTGAATAATTTGCTTTATCAAACAAAGTTTGTTCAACATTGCTAACCCTTTGACCTTCTTTCCAAATATCTTTATAAATTTCTTGGGCTTTATATTCTATTTTATTTTCAAGATTATTATTATTTTTATTTACTTGTTCAAATATTTTAGTTAGCTCATTATTTGCATACGAATATACTTGAGAAAATTGCAAATCATTTTTTCTATTTTGAACTTCTTCTAAATCAGCAATTTTATTCTGAATTTCATCTTTTACACTTCCAATATTTTGTTGTATTTCATTTTCTATATTAGATTTAACATTGCTAATATTTTCTTGAATTTCAGATTTAGTTTTGGTTATACTTTCACTCATTTCTGATTTAACCCTATTTACTAAATCTTTATTTTCTTGATTAACCTTTTCAATTTTTTGTTGATTTTTAGATATTTCACTATTTATCATCTCAACATTTTCTTTGATTTTTTGATTTATTTTTTCATTTAAAGAATCTCTTATCTCGTTTGTATATTCATAATTTTTAGAAATTTCATCATATACTCTGCCAATTTTTTCATCTGTTACACTATGAACATCTGATATCTTTTCTACAATTTCATTATTGATTTGTTCTATCTTTTGTTCATTTTGTTTTGATAAATCATTTGTATATTCATAATTCTTGGTAATTTCTTCATATACTTTTGCAATCTTTTCATCTGTCACGCTATGAACATCTGATATTTTTTCTACAATTTCATTATTGATTTGTTCTATCTTTTGTTCATTTTGTTTTGATAAATCATTTGTATATTCATAATTCTTAGTAATTTCTTCATATACTTTTGTAATCTTTTCATCTGTCACGCTATGAACATCTGATATTTTTTCTACAATTTTATTATCAATTTGTTCTATCTTTTGTTCATTTTGTTTTGACAAATCATTTGTATATTCATAATTTTTAGTAATTTCTTCATATACTTTTGTAATCTTTTCATCTGTTATATTATTAACAGACTCTATTTTTTGATTTATTTCATCACGCAATTTTTCAATTATTTGATTTTGATAAAAATTTAATTTATCTAAAAATATTTGTTTTAATTCTTCAAAATCGCGTCTTAAATTTTCATCATTAAGCACAACTTTATCATACAAGCATTGAACTTCATTTTTAAAATCCAAAAGCGAATCATCTATTTCAGATAATAGATTTTTTTCAACTAAAATTAATTTTTCATTTAAAAAATTCTCTTTTTGAGATATTTCGGTAAATAAAACATCTTTTATATCATTTGTATATTCATAATTCTTGGTAATTTCTTCATATACCTTACCGATTTTTTCATCTGTTACGCTATGAACATCTGATATCTTTTCTACAATTTCATTATCAATTTGTTCTATCTTTTGTTCATTTTGTTTTGACAAATCGTTAGTATATTCATAATTTTTAGTTATTTCTTCATATACTTTGGCAATCTTTTCATCTGTCACGCTATGAACATCTGAAATTTTTTCTACAAATTCATTATCAATTTGTTCTATCTTTTGTTCATTTTGTTTTGACAAATTATTAGTATATTCATAATTTTTAGTTATTTCTTCATATACTTTGGCAATCTTTTCATCTGTCACGCTATGAGCATCTGAAATTTTTTCTACAATTTCATTATCAATTTGTTCTATCTTTTGTTCATTTTGTTTTGACAAATTATTAGTATATTCATAATTTTTAGTTATTTCTTCATATACTTTTTGAATATCAAAATCAGATGCAACATTTAAAATATTGGTTACACTGCCGCCAATATTATTTTTCAAGAATTTTCCACTTGATTTTTGCCTATAATCCAAAAATCTATTTTTGTATGGAGTTAATAACAAATAAAAATAATAACTATCATAAACAAAGTGTTCAAAAGGCATTAACCACGGTTTAAAACGACCAGCCAAATGCAATATGCAACAATCTTGAAGTAAATTTTCATCTAACTTTTCAAAAAGAAAATACTGAAAATTCCACTTAATATCAATATTTTTAATTTTTCCATTTAAAACAACATTTATAATGTCTTGATCTTGCCATAATATTTTATCTTGATTATTTTTTGCATATTCAAATAAAAGATTTGAAACATTATTTTTTCTCCAATAATCAAGATTTATAAGCATTACACCAGCATTAAAATAATTTTTAATATCTAAACGTTTAGCTTCTTTTTTAGATTCAACATCTTTAATCATTAAAACAGCATTATCTTCAAACGGAATTTCATATAATTCTTTTAAAGATGTTCTTACAATAACGTCACAATCTAAATATAAAACTTTATCTAAATTTTTTAATAAATCAGGTAATTTAAACCTAAAATATGTTGGTAAAGTAACGTGATAATTTTTATGCTTTGCACTTTTTTTATTTAAAATTGGACAATTTGCAAATTCTTTTTTATCAATTTTAAAATATTCGATACTGAAACTTTTAATATTTTTTAATAATTCAATATTTGTTTTATCTTTTTTTGATATTCCACCATCTAGAATATATAGCTTGATATTGTCATTATCATTAGCATTTTTTAATATAGAAGCAACCGAAACACAGAATTGTTCTACATAATTAGTATCTAAACTGTAACAAATATTATAATCTTGCATAAAAATTAACCCAATCTATCAGTTAAATTGTACAATATTTATGTAAAAAAACATATATGTAATAAAATAATTAAAGTATTTAAAAAAAATGCCGAACATGAAAATGACAAAACAGGTATTAAGAGTATGGCAATAATAGAAGATAATGATCTAAAGAAAGTAGGATTAGAACTTATGTTCCTAACACCAGAAAAATGCTCAAGAGATGGTGGCATTTCTGCTGTTGAACTTTCTAAAGCTTTAGATATGCCATTAGAAACTGTTAAAAAGAAATTAAAAATACTTTTAGATAAAGAAATTATAAGAGTTTTTGGAATCAATCCTAAATTATGGAAATTTGATGAATTCAAATTCCAAAAAATGGATGAAGATGATGAAGTCTATAGACTTTTATGCAACTTTGATGATGTTGATTTCGATAGATATTTTTCTTATAACTAATTAAAAATTAAAAGCCCTATACAAGTACGATTTTGTTACCTGTGAATGCTCCACAGGTGGGTAAGCGCCTTAACACATCCGTTTCCTGCTACTTGGCAGGTCTACTTCAATGTTATTAGAGTCTTCTTTCCCTATTAATCAAAATGTAGGAACAAAATAAATACCCGCATAGAGCTATTATCATTATAACATAATTTTTATTAAAAAAAGCCTACTAATCAGCTAATTTATTAATCAAATTAATAGCTTCTTGGATTACATATTTATCTTCTACATATATATCTGGTTTAATACCAATATCATTAATATCTTCACCATTAGGAAGAATATACTTTGCACTTGTAATAATCATGCCAGAATTATTTGTCATTGGAATAATTTGTTGAATAGAATTTTTACCATATGTATTTTCCCCAATTAAAATAGCATCAGCACTATCTTTTAATACACCTGCTAAAATTTCAGCAGAACTGGCAGTTTTTTTATTAACTAAAATAACTATTGGTTTTTCAATAAAAATATTTTCTTCATCTGCAAAAATATCAAATTTAGAAACACCTCTTGAATAAAGACTAACTATTTTTTTATGTTCTGGTAACATTAAATCAGACATTAAAACAGCATTTGCTAATATTCCACCATAATTATTTCTTAAATCAATTATCAAACCTTTTGAATTATTAGTTTGTAAAATAATTTTTTTAAAATCTAAAAGAGCTTTTTCACCCATAATATTAGAAAGCCTAATTATCGAAATATTATCTTTAGTCGTTTTATAACTCATCGTATCAAGATAAATTTCTTTTTGTTCAAGCTTTTTAGATATTAGTTTTTCACCTCTTTGAATAACTATATTGATATTTTTTTTCTTATTTCCTTCCATATAAGAATGTATATCTTCAGATGACATATTTTTAACATCTATATTATTAATACTTACAATCTTATCTCCTGGTAAAATATTTTGATTTTGAGCAGACGAATTTTTTAAAATATGATTAACAATAACCTCTTCGCCAGTTTTGTTAAACATAACCCCAACACCTGTTATTTTTGAATCTAAAATCATTTTTTGAGAAGAAAAAGATTTTGATTTTAAAAATTTTGCATATGGGTCATTCAAACTTAAAAGCATTGAATTTATTGCAACATCTGCATCTTCCATTGTTTTGATATGTTTAACATATTTAACTCGCCATCTATACCAATTTTGATTGTTCATAGTTGAATCTACATATTCAATTTTGGCTATTCTCCACGCATTAATAAACAACCTTTGAGGTGCAACATTTTGAGCCTGTCTTGTTGAATTTAAAATTTTGTTTATAAAAACAAAATTAACTTTTTCTAATGGTTTAAAAAAAACATCAAACACACAAATCAAGGCTATTATAAAAAATAAATTAAATACTATATTTTTTATTTTAACTTCTTTTCCCATAACTACAATTTTAATCGTTTTCACTTCTAAAAACAATTCTTTTCTTTTTTGAGATATTTAAAATATCTGATATAATTTGACTATGAGAAAATTATTAAAAGACTGTCTTTATATATTATTCGTGGTTACTATTTTATTTTTTATAAGTGACCAGCCTTCTTTTTCTCGCACAATTAAATTTGCACAAGTTTCTGATATTCACTACTCTAAAAGAGTAGTAGAAAATGGATATAAACTTTTAGATAAAACTCAGCCCTTATTAGAAGATGCTGTTATGCAAATCAATAACGAAAAAAATATTGATTTTGTAATGATTACTGGAGATTTTATTGATAAACCGTTAAAAGAATCTTTTGATGGAGTTACTCAAATTTTAAATGAATTAAAATACCCTTGGTATTTAGCAGTAGGTAATCACGATACAACAACTGATGGCTATTTAACCAAAAAAAATTTATTACAGGAATTAAAATTTAAAAATAAAAATTACACTTTTAATTCGACTTATTATACTTTCAAAAAATACAATTACAGAATTATTGTACTTGATGGAGCTAAAAATCAAGGTATTTCATCACACGGAATATTGCCACAAGAAGAATTACTATGGCTTAATAATGTACTAAAGCGTTCTAAAAAAGATGTAGTTCTAATTTTTATCCACTTCCCGTTAGTTGCACCGTTTAACTCACCAAACCACGAAATTTTAAACGCGAATGAATTTAAAAAAATTTTAGACCAATATAAAATGCCAATTGCAATTTTTTCTGGACATTACCATATGACAAAAATAACTAAAAAAGATAATATTTTACATGTTTCAACACCATCTTTAGCTGGTTACCCTAACGCATTTAGAATTGTAGAAGTAAACAACAAACGAAATAAAGTTATCTTTAACTTTAAATTTATAGAAACAAATCTAAAAGATGTACAAGCAAAAACTAGAATTCTAACACTAGGTGGTGCTAGATACTACGGAAAAGAAAAAGACAGAAATACAACTATTACAATCGATAAAAAATAAAGAGGACATTATGAAAAACAACGAATTTAAAGTTAAATTTTGGGGAACAAGAGGTTCTTACCCTGTTGCCAATCAAAACTTTTTAAAGTATGGAGGAAACACTTCCTGCGTTGAAGTAATAGCCGGTCCTCACAGAATTATTTTAGATGGTGGAACAGGTATTATTCCACTTGGTGATAAAATTTTCAAAGAATATATTTCCTCTTCTGAAAATGCACTTGATAGAACACCAATCAATGTTACTGTTTTATTGAGTCACGTTCACCAAGACCACATTCAAGGTTTGAACTTCTTTAAACCTATAAATATCTTAAATACTCAATTTTCACTATTTGGATATAGCGGGTTTGACACAACCTTATACGAAAATTTATCAGAACTTATTTATGGAAAATCTTTTCCTATTAACTTATACGACATTACTGCTGATTGCTGTTTCGCAGATATCTCAGAAGCTGATATTTTAATCTTAAACAAAGAAACTCCAACACCTCTTGTTAAAAGAATTTCTGACTTATCTGAAATAAAACCTAAAAAAGATGATGTAATTATTTCCTTTATGAAATCAAATTCTCACCCTAATTATGGTGTAATGTGTTTTAAAATCTCATATCAAGGAAAAAATCTAGTATTTGCAACAGATACAGAATGTTATTCTGGTGGTTCTAAAAAATTAGAATTATTTGCTAAAGATGCTGATTTACTAATCCACGATAGCCAATATACAACAGAAGATTACTTGTCAAACGCTATGCCAAAACAAGGATTTGGTCATTCAACCTTTGATATGGCATACGAAACAGCAAATGCAGCAAATGTTAAAAAATTAGCATTTTACCATTTTGACCCATCATACAATGATGAAAAATTGACATTCATAGAAAATATCTTTAATAACAAAAATAAGAACTATTTTTTAGCAAAAGAAGGGCTTGAAATTTGTTTATAAAAAATTTTTTAATAAGCTTATTAATAATTTTTTTATCACCAATATTTGCCTTTGCTGACCACGAAATAAAGGCACAAAACAATGCTTATCAGCACAATAATCAAGGCATTAACTACCTTAAAGAAAAATATTATTTTGGAGCAATTAAAGAATTTCAAATTGCAATAAATTTAAACCCAAACTCTCAAGCTAGTGCTGTTTATTATGTTAATCTTGGTACAACATATGAAAAAATAGGCTATGATGAACTAGCAAAACCTTGCTTTGAAAAAGCAGTTTCACTAAATATTTTATGTTTTGATTATTACTTAAAACTTGCACAAAATTATAAAAAACTTGGTTTGTTAGATGAGAAAATAGCACTTTATCACGAAAAAACAGATTCACCATTAAATAATGTTTTACTTGGACTTTTATATATCCAAAAAGGTGATAACTCATTAGGAATAACTATTTTAGATGACTTTTGCGATAAAGAAAAAAATCTACTTATTACAAAAGGCGTAAAAAAATACATAAAAGAAATAACCAAAGATTTATAACAAATTTTTAGTATGACAATCAGTTCCACCTGTTTTAATTAAATTGTATTTATCAGCAATTTGTGCAATATTTTTGCGTGAATGGAATTTAACAATGCTTCGCATCCCTTTATATGGATAATAAACTTCCACCCCATCTAAACCCATTTTAACCAAATCACCAATAAATTTATCTAAATTTAAAGTCCAATAACAACAAGGATGTGCTAAAACAGATAACCCACCCGCATTATTTATTTTTTCAATTACTTCTTTTGGATTTCTTAAATGAAAAATTCTATACCAATTTGTTGTCACACCAAATCTATTTTTAGCATATAAAGTTTTCATTTCTCTATTATCAATATCAAAACCATAACCCAAAATATGAATAGGAATTCCTTTAAATATACAATCAAATTCAACAGCAGGAATTACAATATCATCTGCCATAATATTCGTTGAAATGTAAGCATCAATTGTATTATGATCAGCTATTGAAATATATTTTAAATCTTTTTTATGAGCTTGATTTAAAATTTCAATCGGGGTTAAACCCCCATCAGATTCATTCGAATGAATATGTAAATCAACATTTTTGTAATAATCTTCTTCTTTAAAAGAGGATAATAATTTTTTTAATTCTTCTTTTCTCATGATATATATGCTAATATAAAATACAAAAAAGAGGAAGTATGGCTAGGAAAAAATCAAATAAATTCTTTGGAGCTTTTCAAATATTTTTTGCAAGTATAAAAACTTATTTTTTATATTTAGATCAATGTGCTAAATACCTTGCATTTCCTATATTTGGACAACTTATAAGCCTTGTTTTACTTTTAACAATAACCTACTTCTTTGCAACTAATATTGAAAATATTAAAAATATCCATGAATTTTTTAATAATGACAAACACTTACTAACAACTTTTTATGTCATTATTGCGCCATTTCTATTAGTATTTTTAAAAGCATTTTTTAATTATTTAATTGCATTTTGTTCTTTAAATATACTATTTTTCACAAATTCAAAGAGCAAAAAAAGCAAAAACATAGACTTTTGTGCAAATGATAATGTAATTAAAAGAAAATTACCGAACTACATTTTTCTACTATTAATAGTTAGTTTATGTTCAATATTTCCACCAATTTTAATCTTTTTAAGCTTATGCTTCCAAGTTTTTGCTTTAGAAGGTGATGTTTCAGCACCTAAAGCATTTTCTAGAAGTTTTGAATTAGTTAAAGACAATATAATACCAACAATAATAATGATTATATTATGTTGGGGCTCTACATATTATTTCCTACCAGAATTATTTATGTGGGTATCAGAAAAAGTTTCTCTATCAACTTTTGTACTTACAAAACTAGAGATTTTCTATTCACTTCTTCCAATTGAAAATTATAATGAAATTTTATCAAATATTAATATGAGCACAAACGTTACAGAACTTGCAATGTATTCATTTTACGCCATGCTAAGTTTCGTAATTATAGGTTTTACGCTTCCTTTCAGATGTTGCTGTTTTACAGAACTATACAGGATGTACGATTCAGACAAAATTAAAGAAAATTCAAAAAGTACCGATGAAATAGTTAAGAGAGCAACAAGTAAAAAAGGAAAGAATTAATACTGGGATATGTTTAAGTGCAAAAAATGCCACTCTGATGACAAGTTTGAATTAATGTTCAATCCAAGTTATCAAGGTACAAAAAATTTCGATATCGCAAATACTATAAATGGCGACATTCAAATTACAGTTGATGGATACACATTCATTCCAGACCTTACTTTTATGAACAATCATGCGGTTTGTAGGTACTGTGGACAAATCAACTGCTGGGACTATGATTAATCGTTGCATTTGCAACATTATACAAATTGCCCAAATAATCTGATATAATTTTATCAGGTGAACTTATGAAAACATTATTTCAAATAATATTATGCATTATAGTTTTTAGCGCAATTATATTTTTATATTGTAATGTTGGCTCAAACGACAATATGAAATATGAAAATACTAGCGCCTATAATCCACAAGGCATTGAAGAACCACTTTTTGATATTGAAAATATTAAACCTTCTGATAACGAATTAAAAAAATATAACAAATATAGATTCAGATATGAATATATCCTAAATGTTGATGGTGCAGTTGACTTAGCAACATTAAAAATCCCTGTACCAAATAACGAAAATAAAAAACAATACATAACAGAATTAAAAATTCAACCAAAACCTTTTAGAACTTTCACTGCGAATAAAAATACCATTGCAGAATATAAACTACAAAACCTACAAAAAGGTAAACTAATAATAACTATTGATGGAATTGCACACCTAAAAAGATATGATATTGTTGAAGCAAAAAAAGTAAATCAAAATATTTCTGCACTAGAAAATTTAGAAAATTATCTAAAAAAAGAACTAGGTATAGAAGTTAATGACCCATATATTCAAAAAGTTGCTAAATCAATAACAGGAAAAACTCAAACTGAAATTGTTCAAAACATATATGAATATGTTAGAAAAAATATCAACTACGTAGATGGTGGAGTTTTTCCTAGTGCAAAATATACACTTCAGGCAAAACAAGGTAAATGTGGAGAATTTTCTGCAGCTATGGTTGCTCTATGCAGAGCAAAAAATATTCCAGCTAGAGTTGTTTCTGGAAACATAGCAAGAAAAACAGATACAAAACATACTTGGGTAGAAGTTTATTTCCCTGAATATGGTTGGGTATTTTATGACCCAACAATCATAAACACAATAAAAATAGAAAAAATTAATGGAATGATGGCACAAACAAATAACTCATTTGAACAAAATCAAGATTATATTTCTTCTATAAAAAATGATTTTACATCTTATAACTTAACCTATACAAACACTAATGCTGGTTATGAAGGAAGCATAAAAATCGAAGAAAAAAACCATATAAATAAAATAGATTAATCTCTTCATACACTGATTTGTGTCATCACGAGGAATATAATGACGAAGTAATCCAGTTGAATAACAAATTCTAGATTGCCACGCTTCGCTCGCAATGACACGAAACTACCCCTAGCGCTCGTTCAACCTTTTCTATTCTTTTCCATTAAAAAAGACACCATCTAAGGTGTCTTTTTATTTATACGGCTCTCACACCTACGGCGCTTCGCACCTCCGGATACAGGCTCAATCGGCTCATTCTTCGCCGTTTCGCTTTGTATCGCAACAGTCGCTCGTTCAACCTTTTCTATTCTATTCCATTAAAAAAGACACCATCTAAGGTGTCTTTTTTAATGGAGCGGGAGACGAGGCTCGAACTCGCGACATCTTCCTTGGCAAGGAAGCATTCTACCACTGAATTACTCCCGCGTCCTTATGAACTTAATTATACATGCACAATTTTTAATTTCAAGTACTTTTTTTATTTTTTTCCTGAAGTTAATACATCAAACACATTTCTATATTTTACAGTAGTAATACTACCATCTTCATGTTCGATTACTCTTTCTTCTCTAGCATTTCTTGAAGATTCTGAAAAATAATCAATTACAAAGTCAAACCAACCTTGTTGATAACCAAAATAAATTGCTGCTAATAAAATTAACCAACCAAAAGCTCTCATAATAAAATTCCTCTTTTATTTATTACGATAATTTATTTTCCCATTTCAGTCAATTATTTATCTTTTACTAAAAAAGATTTTACAAAATTATAAGTTCCAAAAATAGAAAGTAATGCACCAGCAATACCCAATCCTTTTGTTGCTTTACCTTGTTTCAACATGCAAGAAATTGAACTTAATGCACTACCTGCTGTAAAACACAAATAACCTTTAAAAATTGATCTTGGCACTGTAACATTATCTGTTAAATCACGACGACTAACAACATGATTACTTAATTTATCTAAAATATCTGGTTTATATTCAACTTTTGGTTTAGCTGGTTCTTGTTGTTGCACTACAGGTTTTGTAGCATTTACAGGTGCTTGATAATTCGTAATTAAATTCATAATATACTCTTTCTTGATAATATAAAAACCAAACATGATTTATTTTGTTAATATTTATATTAAAATGTTATCAAGAGGTAGCTTGGTTTTGAATATCATTAAAAATGCACTAATTACATTTGATAAAACTTTATCTGAATATTTATCAGAAAAGAAAAATGAAATTTCATATGACCTTTCTGATTTTATTTTTTCAAAATCAAAGAAATTAAGACCTAAAATTATTTTTCTGTACGCAAAAGCACTAGAAATAGAAATTTCAGAAGAAATTATAAATCTAGCTATTTGCACAGAACTGCTACATAATTCAACATTAATTCATGATGATATTGTTGATGACGCTATTTTTCGTAGAGGAAAACAAAGTTTAAATAAAAAACTAGGTAACAACTTAAGTGTTTTAGCGGGTGATTTTTTACTATCTCTTTCTATGGATTTTCTTTCAAAATGCAACAATATAGATTGTTTTAAAATATTTTCAAACTCACTAAAACTTATGTGCGAAGGTGAAATTTCTCAACACTTCACAAAAGGAAAACTTCCTACAATGGAAGAATATATTGAAAAATCAAAGAAAAAAACTGCTGAATTATTTATAGCAAGTTTAACTTCTTTATGCAAAATTACAAATCAAGATGAAAAAAATGCACTAAACTTTGCAACCTATTTTGGAATAGCTTTTCAAATAAAAGATGACTTGAAAAATATACTAGAAACTGATTTATTAAAACCAACATTAAATGATGTTCAAAACAAAATTTATACAGCGCCAGTAATTCTACTAAATAAAAATATAGAAAACCTTTCAGATGAAGATATTATCAATTTATCTCAACAAAAAGAAATTAAAGAAAAAACCATAAACCTAATTAAAAAGTATGCTGATATGGCTATTGCCTCATTAAACAATATCAGCGATAATCAATATAAACAAGAATTAATCAAATTAAGTGAAGATTTATACAAGGCAATATAATGAATAAAGCAGTAAAAGAAACAATAGATACAGTCGTTTTTGTAATAGTTGCACTAATTATAATAAGATTTTTTATTTGCGAAGTTAGATGGATACCATCAGCATCTATGCATCCAACACTATTAGAAGGTGACAGAGTTTTTGTAGAAAGAGTTTCACACTTCTTTTCTAAACCTAATCGCGGTGATGTTATGATTTTTTATCCACCAAATACAAAACTAAAAATAGACCCAATTTCTTTATTTTCTAGACTTACAGGCATTGGCTGTAAAGATATTGCCTTCATAAAAAGAGTTATTGCGCTACCGAACGAAAAATTTGAAATTATTCAAAACGAAGATGGTTCTAGCCAAGTTTTAATTAACGATAAACCATTGAATGAACCATATATTATGGATAAATTTGAATACCCAATATGCACACCTTCTATGCATTGTGGACCAATGGTTCTAGGCGAAGATGAATATTTTATGATGGGCGACAATCGTGGTCATTCATCAGACTCGAGATACTGGGGAGCACTAAAAGAAAACCACTTTATTGGCAGAGCAAAAGTAATTTTCTGGCCTTTTACTAGACTAAAATATTTTGAGCATAAAAATTATTAATTAAAATATTAAAAATAAAAACTGAACAATAATTATCAATAATAATATTGAAGAAAAAATTATCAGATTTTTAATAATTCTATTTTTCTTTTCCAACTTCGATGGCAAAGACTTATGAATATGTTTATAAAAATCAGAAACTTCAGAATATAATTTTTGATGATTAGAAATAATATTCACAAATAACTTATTTTTAACTTCATAACCAAAGCTAGAACGAGTCTGCGTGTTTAACATTCTATACAAATACAATTTTTCATCAATTCTTTGTGCACACTTTTCTCTATTTTGAGCTATTTCTAATATTGAAATCCATAAATTCCAATCTTCCCAGCCATCTTTCATATATTCGTGATAACCACCAACCGAAATAAAATCTTCTTTTCTAAACATTGCTGTATTTGGAATACAATTATTAAAAATAATTTTTGCAGGCGAAAAATCGGCCAATTTAAACTCTTCATTAATAGAACCAAAAAGTTGTGTTCTTGCATATGCAATTCTTACATCTTCATCCTTATCTAAAATAGCTACGGCTTTTTCTACATAAGTATTTTCAATTTTATCATCACCATCAACTGGTAAAATATAATCACCACTACATTTACTAATAGCTAAATTTTTTGATTTTACTACACCTTTATTAACAGTTTCATTAAGAAAAACTATATTACTATTTTTATCAGCAAAACTCTGAATAATTTGAGCACTATTATCTGTTGAAGCATCATTTATAACAACTATTTCCAAATTTTTATATGTTTGATTAAGTGCAGATTCAATTGCTTCTGTAATAAAACTTTCTTGATTATAACAAGGTATAATTATAGATACTTTTTTCATTTTATTCCGCTCAATATTCCTAGTTTTTACTTTTTCTTATAATACAATAAACATTTAATAATTTTCTTTTAAAAATTCTATCAAACAATCTAAAGCCTTATTAGAAAAAGCATATTTCATTAATCTTCTAGATATTTTTGAATTAGCCTCAAACTTATATGTTTTTTGCACTTTTTCATTAGCTATTCCAATATAAATTAAACCAACTGGTTTATTTGGAGTTGCACCAAGAGGTCCAGCTATCCCTGTTGTAGCAATCGCAATATCTGGTTTATATTTTTCAAGTAAACCTTTTGCCATTTCTAGCGCAACTTGCGAACTTACAACACCATTATTTTTTATTGTTTCCATATTCACACCTAAAATTTCGCTTTTAGCTTCATATGAATATGTCACAAAATTTTGATGGATATATGCGCTAGATCCTGATAAATCAGTCATTCTTGAACTTATTAATCCACCAGTACAAGATTCAACAACACCAAGTTTTAAACTTTTATCAACAAGAACTTGCGCAATCTTTTTTTCTCTTGATAACGCAAGGATTGAATAAATATTTTTAACTATGAATTTTAAATTTATCAACATCATTAATATACTGGCATATCCAATGGTTTTAAAAGTTGTACTTGAATTGTTTCACCTTGACTAATACTAATATTTTCACCTTTTTTAAAGCAATCATAAACTGCATCACCAATAAAATAAATACCACCAGCTGGTGCACTAACTATAGCAGTTAATGGTGCAAAAACATATTTCGGTGAACCATTCCATAACTCAGAACCCTTATCCCAAGCCCAAGTAACAGGTGTAACTATAATATCTTTTGATTTTTCAATAGTCTTTGTTAATGCTGTCATATAATTTGTTTTTGTACTTAATGCACCATCATAAGTAACATTAGGGTTATTACAAATACCAGCAGTAAATGGAACTTGTTTGCCTGTTGAACTAACAATATGGTCAAAATCTAAACGAACCATTCCGCCTTTATAAAGCATTTTTGAAGCACTAACTTCTTCAAGAGTGCCTCTTACAACGCTACCTTTAGGGATAACAACACTTCCATCAACTTTAATATTATCAACAACCATTAAATCAAGTCTGTCACCAACATTTCCATTCGCAGAACTCACTGGATTTAATACTTTTAATTTAATAGTAGTTCCTTCAGGAACTCTTTTTGTTTTAATATTCGCATTCATTTTCTTATTCAATGTTATTGCCGAATAAGAAGTAGTTGCACTCATGGTGAATAAAACTAAAACGGTAATCAATAAAGAAAATAATTTTTTCATTTTTATCCCCTCTAGCCAATATCAGCTATACAAATTTTACCAAATTTTGCAGATAAGTCATCAATATGATGAATAATATACATATATGGTTCTGCATCTTTTTCGTTTAAATCAATTAATGCACCCCAGTCTGTTCTTCCATGATGTGCTGCAATCATTTTTGCAATTTCTTTAAATCCATTATTCATACAAATTGAAAATCCCCATTGTGAATGAGTTCTCCAATCTTTTCTGAATTCTTCATTATATTCAATTAAACCAGTTTCTAAATCCACATTGTATTCAAAAATTTTGCCAAAATCGTGTAAAATACAAGCCGCATATACAATATCAGAACTTATTTTTCCATTACATTTTGTAAGAACAGTTTTCGCAATATCTAAACATTCATAAGTATGTTCTAATAATCCACCAATATAATTATGGTGCATTAATTTAGCAGCAGGTGTTATTTTAAATTCTTTTTCGTGTTCAAATAACAACCCCGCAACAAATTCTGATAATTTTTTATCCTCAATTTCATTAACAAAAGTCATTATTTTATTAAAAATTTCTTCTCTTTGTTCTTCATCTAAACCAAGTTTTGCTTCTTTAACAAGTTCAATATCAGAAACTAAACAATTATTATATTTTTCGTTATAAGTACCAGAATTAATTCTAATTTGGTTAGAAGAACGGAATAATTTTGAATCTAATCTATTAAGTGTTTCTTCCCATAAAATACAGTTTAAAACAGTTCCATTGTCCATATTGCGAACTTGTAATTTTCCCATTTTAGAACCTGCTTTTGTATCCCCAATTGCGAAAGTTATAATCTCATAAATTGCATGTAAGTCTAACATTTTGAATATCCCATCTATTTTTTTATTTTATTATACAACATTAAATCGCTTTGGAATTAACTTTTATATATTTGTTCACATATAAATTTGAAAGGATTTTTCCCAAAGGATTTTTTAATTTCAAACCAGAAAATTCTATTACTTTTTTATCAGCACAAACAATAAAAACCGAATCACCAACAACTCTGACTATTTGAGATGCATCTTTTGTATAAATTTTATTATAAAGTTTATAAGTTTCAAACTCAAAAAACTTATTTTTATATGGAATATAAGTTTTTGTCCAAGGAGTTAACGCTCTAATTCTTCTATCAATTTCTAAAGAAGTTTCTTTTTCAAAATTCAAAATTGTATCAACCAAAGGCAATTGCGGATAATATGTTGCTTCACCTTCATTTTGACTAATAGGATTTGCCATTTTCTCTTTAAAATTATTTAAAAATATCTCTACTTCATTCATAGCCAAATCACAACATCTTAATTTTAAAGACATACCTGTATCATTAGCGAAAACCAAAGTGGGTGATTGATGAACAATAGCACCAGTATCATAATTAACATCCATTACATGAAAAGTAACGCCACTTTGAATTTCATCATGCAAAATAGCTTGCATATAAGGATTTGGACCTCTGAACTTTGGCAAAAGAGAAGGATGAACATTAATACAACCAAATTTAGGAATATTAATTGTTTGCACAGAGAATTTTTCACTCCAAGAACCAACCAAAACTAAATCGGCTTTTAATTTTACTAATTCTTGTCTAAATTGTTCACTATTAACACTAGTTGCCTCAATATCATACAATTTAGAATTTTTCAAAAAAGTATAATCTGATGATGGTTTTAAATAATCATAAATTTTAGATTTTATAGGTCCATACAAAATTTTTTCATGTCTTAATACGCCAACAATCTGATGTTTTGTTTTCAAAACACCTAATATTAACGCCTGAAGCATTTCACCATAACCAACAAGTACAATTTTCATATAATATATAATATTTTATAATCAAAATAATGTAAATTAAGTATTCGTTTTTGTAATAAAAAAGTTTAAAATAGTTTTATTAATATTGATTTTAGACTAAAATAAAATCAGAAAGTGAAGGAATTTTTTGAACAACAATTTTGATGATTTAGAAACGACCGTTAGAAAGTCTTCTGTAATACAAGAACGTATGAGTCTTGTATCAAGTCATATGTATAAACAATTTTTAGAATATCAACAATCAAATGCAAATACTGCTATTTTGTTCGAAAAAATGGTAGAAAATATGTCATTAACTGTTGAATACTTAAAACAATCCTTCACAACAAGAGGAATTCCTTCAGAAAATATCTATTATGAATATGATAAACAAAGACATATTGCTGTAATGAATATCTTATGGCATTCAATCACTTTATTTACTAATATGAAGGATAACCCAAAAGCTTTACATAGAGAAAAAGATGTGCCTTTGTTCACTGGTAGAATTATCGCAATTAAAGGCTTCTTACCAGAATTAAAACAAGGCTATAATGACGAAATTGAACAAAAATTATTAGATATGGAAGTAGCTTCTTTATATGTTCCAGCTGATAAAAGTGGAAAAGCTATTATAAAAATCAGACATCTTGGTAACCAAGAATTTTATATCAATCAAATGGAAGCTCCTAGAGAATTTTTATTAAAAGTTGTTGAAACTATTTGTGGAGGTGGAAACTACCATAAAGAAGGTTCTAGAGTAACTATTAGCATTTAATCTTATATTGCTAATTAACCTAGAACCATCCAGTTTCTTATTTTGCCTAGAATTTAATCTAATTATAAATCCATAGGTGATGCTATTTTACCCATAATTGCACTAGCTGCTGCAACATAAGGTGATGCCAAATAAACCTCACTATCAACGTGTCCCATTCTGCCAACAAAATTTCTATTTGTTGTAGAAATTGCTCTTTCACCTGCTGCCAAGATACCAGCGTGTCCACCTAAACAAGGACCACAAGTTGGAGTAGAAACAGCTCCACCAGCTTCAATAATAGTTTCTAAATAACCAGCTCTTAATGCTTGCAAATAAATTTCTTGAGTAGCTGGGAACACTATCAAACGAACATCTTTATGAACTTTTCTACCTTTTAAGATTTCAGCTGCCGCAGCAATATCTGATAATCTGCCATTTGTACAACTACCAATTACAGCTTGATCAATTTTTACATCACCAGCTTTAGATACAGGTTTTGTATTTTCTGGCAAATGAGGGAAGGCAACAACAGGTTCAATATCTTCTGTATTGTAAACAATAACTCTTTCGTAGCTTGCACCTTCATCACTTGTATAAAATTTTGGTTCTCTAATGCTTCTATTTTTTAAATATTCTTTTGTGATTTCATCAGGAATAATTATGCCATTTTTAGCACCAGCTTCAATCGCCATATTGCAAATAGTAAAACGTCCATCCATAGGTAATTCTCTAATTGTAGAACCACCAATTTCTAATGTTTTATATAATGCACCATCAACACCGATATCACCAATTAAATGAAGAATTAAATCTTTAGCAGTAACATATTTATTCAATTTACCATTAAATTCAACTTTAATAGCAGATGGAACTTTTAACCAAGTATCACCTGAAGCCATAGCACAAGCAATATCAGTAGAGCCCATACCTGTTGAAAAAGCCCCTAAAGCACCATAAGTACAAGTATGTGAATCTGCACCAATTACAATATCACCAGCAGTAACAATACCATTATCAGGTAATAATGCGTGTTCAATTCCCATTCTACCTACTTCAAAAAAGTGCTGAAGATTTTGAGTGCGAGAAAACTCTCTCACTTGTTTTACTTGTTGAGCGGATTTAATATCTCTATTTGGAACAAAGTGATCTGGAACAAAAACAACACGGTCTTTATCAAAAACTTTGTCCACACCAATTTTATTAAACTCATTTATAGAAACAGGTCCTGTAATATCATTAGCCAAAGTAATATCAACTTTAGCACTAATTAATTGACCCGCTTCAACCTCACTTAAACCAGCATGATCTGCCAAAATTTTTTCTGTTATATTCATTGGTCTTGTCATAATAAATCCTCACACAAAAACTATTTAAGTGTTATTATAGAATAAAATATCGGAGAATAAAATGCCTGTTAAAGAATTTAGAACTACAATCACAGATAAACCAGTATTAATTGGACCAGATAGCAAAGAAGACAATATAATTTTTGCTATCGAATCAAGTTGTGATGAAACAGCAGCAGCCATCGTAAAAAATGGTAGAGAAGTTCTATCAAATGTCGTAGCTTCTCAAATTAAAACCCATATAGAATTTGGTGGAGTAGTTCCAGAAGTTGCAGCTAGAGAACATTTAGAAGCTATAAATTTAGTTATAGCTCAAGCATTTGAACAAGCAAATTTAACTCCAAACGATATTACAGCATTTGCAGCAACAGTAGGACCAGGCTTAGTTGGTTCTCTTTTGGTTGGTATGAATGCAGGAAAAGCTCTTGCATTAGCAAATGATAAACCATTTATAGGCGTAAATCACTTAAACGCACACGTTTGCGCAAACTATTTAAATACAGATTTAAAACCACCTTTTATTGCACTTTTAATAAGCGGTGGTCATACACAGATTATTGAAGTTAAAAGCTATACAGAACAACGCATTATTGGTGAAACAATAGATGATGCTATTGGTGAAGCCTACGATAAAGTAGCAAGATTAATTGGATTGCCATACCCAGGTGGTATCAATTTAGATAAATTAGCACAAACTGGCAACCCACACGCATTTAAACTTCCTGAAGCAAAACTCCAAAATGAATATGATTTTAGTTTTTCAGGTTTAAAAACAGCCTCACTTCAATTAATTCAAAAATTAAAAAAAGAATATGAAGAACTTCCAAAAGCAGATATTGCTGCAAGTTTCCAAGAAACAGTAAGTACTACTTTATTCAAAAAAACAAAAAAAGCAGCAGATGCAATAAATTCAAATACAATCGTTTTAGCAGGAGGAGTAGCAGCAAACTCTGAAATTAGAAAAAAACTTTTTGCACTTAGAGAACAAGGCTACAACATATATGCTCCTGAAATGAAATATTGCACAGATAATGCAGCAATGATAGCATCTAGCGCATACTTTTTAGCAAACACAATGGATTCATTAGAAGTAGAAGTTTTTTCTAGAATGTAATTTAAAATTAGGCAATAAAAAAGCCGCTCTTCTTGCGGCCTCGTTTGGATTTACTCCAAATCTCCTCTCCCTAATAGTCTTTCGACTAAACTTTTATTACAGGTTCTTTCACTTACTTAAATCTCATTGAATACATTAAAGCATTATTTCATGTTCTTGTACAGTGGGGATTTCAAGTTTTTTAAAAATAAAATGTATCAAATACACTCAACATCCAATAATACTAACGTATTTGTTCATTACAAGTATTTGTTAAATATCTTAACATTTCCTTCAAAATCAATATTGGAGCGTATTGTATAATTAAAAAAAAAATGATATTATTTATCAAAACAGGTAAAAAAGTATGCAAAAAGAATTATCCGTAGCTTTTGTTTGGCACTTTCACCAACCAAATTATCAAACCCAACCAAACGGCATCAGATTAATGCCTTGGGCTAGATTGCACGCGATAAAAGACTATTTAGATATGGTTTTAATTTTGGATAAATTTCCAAATATAAAACTAAATTTTAGTATTGGGGCTGAACTCATTGATGCAATTGAAGATTATAGCAAAGAAGGTCACGATATTCACTCCAAACTTGCAGTTACACCTGTTGAAGAATTAACCGATGATGATAAATTGTATATTCTTAATTACTTTTTTGATGCAAATTATGAAACATTAATTTCAAAAAATCCTAGATATAACGAATTATACATAAAAAGATATTCTAATGCTGAAATCGGTATTGAAAATTTTTCACTTGAAGAATATAGCGACATTATGATGCTTTTCAATCTTGTTTGGTTTGACCCAAGTTGGAAAGAAGTATATCCAGAATTAAAGAAATTTGAAAAAAAGGGAAGAAATTATACTCTTAAAGATAGACAAGATTTAATAAATTTAAATAGAAAAATCATCAAACAAATTATTCCTACTTTCAAAAAATATCAAGATGACAAAAGAATTGAAATAATCACAAGCCCATACAATCACCCTATTGCGCCAATTTTAATCAATCCAAATGATTTAAAAACACCTGCATTAAAATATGCTATGCCTGATTGTAAAATAGCTTTAATGATAGATATAAAAGAACAAATCAAACTAGCTATTGAAAAAATAGAAAAAACTTTCGGAAGAAAACCAAAAGGTTTTTGGCCTAGCGAACACTGTATAAGCCAAAAAACACTTGATGTTGTTGCAAACTTAGGCTTTGAATGGGCAATAAGTGATGAAAGTGTTTTATCAAACTCACTAAAAAAAGAATTTATAAGAGATTTTAGAGGTTGTTACGAAGACCCATACGACGTTTGCTCTTTATATTTATACAAAACAAAACGCGAAAAAGAAATCAATTTAGTATTCAGAGATTCAATTATTCCTAACTTAATAAACTTTGAATATGCTCATCACAATAGCACATTATGCGCTAATGATTTATTTGACAGAATAAAAACAGTATATGATAAACTTAAAAATTCACCAGACAAAAAACACTTGTTCACAATCGCTATGGATGGTGAAAACAATTGGGATTCATATGAACAAGACGGTGCTATTTTCTTAGAAAGAATTTATTCACTAATTAACAATGATAAAGCAATAAAGACAGTTTTAATTAGTGATTATATTGAAAAAAATAAAAAAACAGAAAAATTACTTAAAAAAGTAACTTCAGGCTCTTGGGTAAACCAAGAATTCCAATTATGGATAGCAGAACCAACAAAAAATTTAGCTTGGAAATATTTAGTCCAAACAAGAAATGATTTAAAAGAAGCTGAAAATTCTGGCAGATTATCAAAAGAACAAATAAAAAATGCAAAAGATGAAATTTATATTGCAGAAGGTTCTGACTGGTTCTGGTGGTATGGCGAACCAAATAATTCTGGGCAAGATCATATTTTTGATTTTATGTTTAGAGAACATTTAAAAAATGTTTATAACATTATTGAAAAACCAATACCAAGCTATTTAGAAATGCCTTTAATTTCATTTATGGGAAAACCTTTAAAAAACCCAAAAAGAAATATAACTCCATTAATAAATGGTATGGTAAAAGATAATGATGAATGGCTTTCAGCTGGGTGTATTGATATCCCAGACGGTCCTGTTATTCAAGAAAACAAATTAATTGATAGAATTTATTTTGGCACTGATAAAGATAATTTATACATGCGTTTTGATATCAACAAATATTTAATGAGCAGAAAAGAAAGCTTTAAAGAATATTTTTCAATTTATGTATACATAAAAACATACAATAGTGAAGAAAGTCTTGCTTCTCCAACAAGAACAACAAACAAAAAAGATAGCTTACTTCCTGTTTTACTTGATGGATATAATCACGAAGTTAAATTTGCACTAACTAGCAATAGAAAATATCCTCTACAATATTCTCGTGCAGTTAAAGATGGATTATGGGAACTTCACTGGGGACATCATATAAAATATGAACACAAAGAAATTTTTGAAGTTTGCATACCTTTTGAAGATTTAAATATAGAAAGAAATGAAAATTTTGATTTCTTTGTAATTACAGGTTGTAGTGGTGTAACAGAAGAAATTTATCCAAAAGATATTCCTCTTTCATTAACTAGACCATAAAGAAAACCCTTCCGAGAAGGAAGGGAATGAGCACTAAGAATAAGCAATCAGAAGAGTTGAGGATTTACCTTTTTATAATAAGGTATTTTCTATATTGCTTCATTACACTTAATGCCTATTTTTATTGGTTATACTTTTGTCTAAAAAAAGATGGCTCAAATTTGTATTATCATTACAAAAAAGGTAGAATTAACAAACTTAATCATTTGTAATATTTTATTTTTCCAAAAGTCAATAATAACAAGCTTTTTGACCACATCAAACCAATACAAACAATTTTAAATCAATAAATTGTGACGATATCGCTTATGTTTGCTATTATAGAAGGATAATATGGTTAAAAAATAGAGAGTGCAAAATGGCGACTGAAAATAATTACGAAGAGATTTTGGAAGAAGTTTGTGAAAAAATAAATAGTCTTGATGCAATTAAGGAAATAGATGTTTTAGAAATTAAAAGTTCTGTTGAAGCAATTGAAGGCTTAATTACTGATACACAAGCAAAATTAAATTTTCAAGATATTAAAGATAAGCTTGAAACACTTGCAGACCAAATTGACAATTGCAACGAAGCACTATTAAAAGATTTATTTAGCGATATTAATGAATTAAAAGAAAATTCAAACAGTGTTAGTCAACACATAGAAAACCTACAAAATGTTCAAAATCTAGCACTTACAAGTGCAGAATTTGAAGAATTTCAAAAGCAACAATTAGATTTAGCACTAAAAACAAATGAAAATATTTACCAAGAATTAACTGCAATAAAAGAAGGTGCTCAAGTTGTTGATAATTCAGAAGGAATTAAAAGACTTGAAAATCAGTTAGAAAACTTGCACAAAAACCTTTCTACATACATAGAACAAATGGTTACAAAAGTTGAAAACACTCCAGATATTGACCAAATTAGTTCAATAATGGCAGATTTAAGTAGTGTTCAACAAAAAAGCATTAAACAAACAAATACACTAATAAAAGAATTACAAACAAAATTCAAAGGTTTCCAAGCTGACTTTGAAAATAAAGATTTTGCGAATCAATTATCAAAAATTGATGAAATTTATGACAGTTTATCTATAATTCGCACTTGGATTGATAAAGTTGGTTACATTAACCAATCAATAGAAAACGTTTATGCTAGACTTGGCGAAAGCATAGACTTTGATGATGTTGCAGAAAAAGTTGATATCATTTATGAAAACATCAGCGCATTAAACAATTGGACATCAAAAATCGACTCTGTTGATGGTGCTATGACTGATATGCAATCTAAAATTGCATCACTTAGCGCATTTATGGCAGATACAAAAAACATATCTAATACAATTTCAATTATCAAAGAAAAATTTGAAAATACTTTTTCGGAAGAACTTGATTTTGAAGATATTACAAACAAAATGGATATCGTTTACGAAAACTTATCTGCAATCAATGATTGGGCTGCAAAAGTTGACGTTATCAATGAAAAAGTTTCAACAATGAATAATGCTTTTGAAGAAGATATGATTTCTTCAAAAGTTGATTTGATATATGAAAATATTGGCTTATTAAATGAATGGGTAAGTAGAATAGATAATATTTCTAACCGTAGTGATGAATTAGATACGAAAATCAACGAACTTACTCAAAATTTAACAAATGCAAGTAAGATTATTGAAGATGTACCAAACATCAAAGACCAATTAGAAAACTTATCAGGCGAATTAAATACAATTACTCGTTCAACTAGAAACGATGCTGATTCATACATTTATACCCTTTTAGACATTGAATCAGACTTCCTAAAATTACATCAATTCCTTGATGATAAGACTAACACAACAACAAACGATATTAATTCTTTAAAAGAAAAATTTGAAGAATTAAATAATGATATTTCTAGCATTAGCATTAGAACAAACAAATTAATTCTATCTGCAGATGAATCAAATAAAGAATTTAAATCATATCTTGAGACTTTTAAGAATACTATTCAAGCATTAGATATACAAAGAGCAGAATTTAACCCTGATTTAAAATTCACATTAATTAGTGAAAAACTTACAGAAATGGTTAAATTAATGCAGACAAACCTAACTGCAAATCAAAATATTAATAATGCATTTATCTATTTAGCAGAATGG
Organism: Cyanobacteria bacterium SIG29; assembly: GCA_015152515.1. Taxonomy (GTDB): domain Bacteria; phylum Cyanobacteriota; class Vampirovibrionia; order Gastranaerophilales; family Gastranaerophilaceae; genus Avigastranaerophilus. Next base: position 210,389 of record SUTV01000002.1, on the reverse strand, counting down.
ATTGATGCAACAGGTGGTATTTTGAACAATATGGCAAATGATATTGCTACTTTAAAAACAAATTCTCAAAATATTAATGCTGAAAACCTTAATGAATTAAAAGAAGAAACAGATGAATCATTAGAAAAAATTTCAGAATTAGAAAAGACAGTTTCTTCTTTACCAGCTGAAGATATTTCTGAAATAAAAAGTCAATTAACAGGAATTATGGTTCAGTTAAATACTGCATTAACTCCAGATATTGATTCATTAAATGCGAAAATCGATAAATTATCAGAAGAAAATAATAATAAATTCACAGAGCTTGAAACAGCTATGAAAGAAAAAATTGATTTTCAATCTAAACAAATCGTTGCTCTTGAAGAAAAAATTGATAATTTATCTACTAAATTTGATAAATTAATTGATGCTATGTCAGAAGAACATAATAATTATGAAATTAAAGATGTTCTTACATACATTGCGACTCAAACAGCTGCTGCTAATGAAGGTATTAAAGGCTTTAATACAAACATTAACAAAATTGTTTCATACATTGAAGAAGATTAATTATGAACTATTTTGAACGCGCAAGAAAATTTAGAGCAAAAAAAAGATTAGGTCAAAATTTTTTAATTGATGAAAAAGCTATTGAAACAATCCTTGATACATCTGACATCACAAAAGATGATATCGTTGTTGAAATAGGTCCTGGACTTGGTTTTGTAACTGAACAATTAGTTAAACTTGCAAAAAAGGTTTATGCTGTTGAATTAGATGAAGATATGGTTAATGAAATATCTAAAATCGACACTGACAATTTAGAAATTATCCATAATGATATTTTAAAAACCGATTTATCACAATTTGGTGAAAATATTAAAATAGTTGCTAATATACCATACTACATAACTTCTCCAATTTTAGCGCACTTACTTGGCGAAGTTAATGATTTAGATAACAAAAACAGAAATTCAATTTCTCAAGTTGTTTTAATGGTTCAATATGAAGTAGCAAAAAGACTTGTAGCAAATGAATCATCACCATCTAAAGAATTTGGCTTGCTTTCAGTATTAGCTCAATTTTGGGCAGATATTGAATTTGTTAAAAAAGTTGGTTCAAAATCTTTCTTCCCATCGCCAAAGGTTGATTCTGCCATCGTTAAATTAAATGTTAGAAAAGAACCTTTATTACAACTTTCCAACTATGATTTCTTTAAAAAAGTAGTTAAAGGTTGTTTTGCAACAAGAAGAAAAAATATAAAAAATTCATTGATAAATGTTGGCTACGCTAAAAACGCAGTTGAAAAAACATTATCAGAACTAAATATTAATGAAAATTTAAGAGGCGAAACTCTTTCTATTAAACAAATGGGAGAATTAAGCGAAAAGCTGAAATCAAACTTATGATTAAACTAAAAGTTAAAACACCTGCAAAAATTAATCTTACACTTGAAGTTTTAAACAAAAGAGAAGATGGCTTTCATAATCTTCAATCTATTATGCAAACAATAAATTTGTATGATTATTTAACCTTTGAAATTGGAGAAAATAATCAAAATGAAATCTTTTTAAGTGGAAATTCAGATGAAATTCCATATAACGAAAAAAATTTAGTTTATAAAGCCATACAAAAATATTTAGATATAGCAAATATAAAAAACAAAAAAATAACTGTTTTTATTGAAAAAAACATTCCAATTTCTGCTGGTTTGGCAGGTGGAAGCACGAATGCTGCTGGCACTTTATTCGCCTTAAATAAAACATTTAATAAATTATCAAAATCTCAACTTGAAGAATTATGCGCTTCAATGGGTTCTGATTTGAATTTTTGTTTAAATGGTGGATGTATGCTATGCACTTCTCGCGGTGAAATTACACAAAAATTACCTTTTGTTGAACAAAATGTATCTTTAGTTAAACCTAAAAATCTTGGTATAAGTGCAAAAGAAGCATATACAAAATTTGCTCAATTAGAAGATAAAACTATTCCAAATAATACTAAAAAGTTAATTGAATTATTAGAAAAAGGCGAATTTGATAAAACCTTAATTTATAACAATTTAGAAAATGCGTTATTTCCAAGCTATGAAATTTTAAGAGAAATAAAATCAAAATTAAAAGGCTCATTAATGTCTGGTAGTGGTTCAACCTTTTTTGTTTTAGAGCCAAAATTGACCACAAAATTTAATGATAATTTTGACATTTTTGAAGGCCTAAAAACAATACAAACAGGAGTTGAAGAAGTATTATGATAATTACAGAGAAAACAAATCCTAATACTATAAACATCGATAGTGCAAGCTCTTACGAAATTGCACAAATGATAAACAACGAAGATTTAAAAGTAGCACAAAAAATACAAGAAAATTTAGAACCTATTTCAAAAGCAATTGATATTATTAGTCAAAACTTTCTAAAAGATGGCAGATTATTTTATTTTGGAGCTGGAACAAGCGGAAGACTTGGCGTGTTAGATGCGTCTGAATGCCCTCCAACCTTTAGCTCATCACCTGATATGGTGCAAGGGATAATTGCAGGCGGAGACAAAGCTTTAAGATTTGCTATTGAAGGTGCTGAAGATAGCATTGAACTTGCTCAAGAAGATTTTAATAAATTAAACATAAACGAAAATGATACAGTCGTTTCAATTTCAGCAAGTGGCAATGCTAATTATGTTATAGAAATTTTAAAATTAGCAAAAGAAAAAAATATTAAAACTATCGCCATAACTTGTAACCCTAACGCAAAAATGAGCGAATTTGCAGATATAAATATTTGTATCGAAACAGGTGCTGAAGCAATTACAGGCTCAACTAGAATGAAAGCTGGAACAGCTCAAAAAATGGTTTTAAATATGCTTACAACTGGCGCTATGGTAAAAATCGGAAAAGTATATAAAAACCTTATGATTGATGTTAAACCAACAAACATAAAACTAAAAGATAGAGCCCAAAGAATTGTTGCAGACATTGCTCAATGTGAACAAACACTTGCAAAACAATATCTTGAACAGAATAATTACAATGTTAAAGAAGCTATTTTACAGATAAAATGCAACCTAACAAATGAAGAAGCAAAAATAAAATTAAAAGAGGCAAATGGAATACTAAATATTGCGCTAAATAATAGCCAAAAGTAGTGTTTGCACTTTGGATTTTAAGTGATAAATTAAATAAAAAGGTTAGAAAATGACTAAAAAGATTTTATTTATAATTGATGATATAGAACTAAAATACTTTGAATTTAATGATTTAGTAACAAACTTTTGGTTCATAAAAGAATTTCTAAAAAGAAATTATATTGTAGATATTGCTATTAAACGCGACCTTTTTATAGAAAACGCAAAAGCTTGTGTTTCATCAAGAAAATCTACTTTAAAAGATGAAAATATTTTCTGCGAAAAAAACCAAAATAAACATTTAGTAAATGACTATGATGTTGTATTTTTTAGACCAGACCCTCCTGTTGATATAAATTACATAAACGCTTGCTATGTTTTTGACTATGTTGATAGGGAAAAAACTTTGCTTATTAATGACCCAAATGAAGTTAAAAACTTCAATGAAAAATTCCATGTTAATTATTTCCCAAACCACGCACCAAAAAATATTATTACAAGTTGTGCTGAATTAATTATGGAATTTGTAGAAAAAGAAAAAGAAGCAATTTTAAAACCATTAAATCGTTGTTTTGGCAGTGGTGTATATTACATGAACAGCGAAGATAAAAATCTTTTAACCATAATAAACAATATGACAGAAGAAGGAAAAACTCCTGTCATGGTTCAAAAATATCTTCCAGAAGCAAAATATGGAGATAAAAGAGTTTTAATTATCGGCGAAACTGTAATGGAAGAATGTATTCAAAAACTTCCAGCCGAACATAATTTTAAATTTTCTATTCATAATGATAAATATTTTAAAGGCACAAAACTATCTGAAAATGAAAGAATTATGGCGCAAGAAATTGCAAGCACTTTAAGTAAAAAAGGTATTTATCTTATTGGTTTAGATGTTATTGAAGAAAAAGTCATTGAAATAAATGTAACAAGTCCTTGTTATTTTATTAGAGAAATTAATCAACACTATGGAATTCACTTTGAAGATAAAATTATGGCTTGTTTTGAAGAAATGATTGAAAAACATTTTTCAAAAGAAAGGACTTATGCTGTTAAAAGATAATGAAACAGATTTAATTTTTGATGAAAAACAACTAGCTGAAATTTTTTATTCTGGTTGTAAAACCGAACAAAAAATTGGTGTTGAATCTGAAAAATTACTTGTTTATAAAAATAATAATCAAGCCGTTAAATATGATGATGTTGTTAAAATTTTAAATTGTTTTGATAAAAACGAATGGCAAGAATTATATGAAAATAACAATTTAATGGGTTTAAAAAGTAATTTTGGAATAATTTCTCTTGAACCAGGTAGCCAAATAGAATTAAGCTTACAACCATTTAAGAGTTTAGAAGAAATTAATGCAAAACTAATTGAATACTATGCAAACCTTGATAACTACGCACAACTTAATGGAACAAAAGTTTTAAATTTTGGTATTCAACCAATATCAACTTATGAAGATATTACTATTATTCCAAAAAAGCGTTATGAATATATGACAAAATACTTGCCAACAAAAGGAAATGAACCTTTTGTTATGATGAGAGAAACTGCTGGTATTCAAGCAAATTTTGACTATAAAAATGAAGATGATGCCATTAAAAAATTATCTCTAGCGCTTAAAATGAGCCCAATTATTAGCGCAATTTACTCTAATTCACCAATAAGAAAAGGGGAATTAAACGGTTATAAGTCTTTTAGAGCAAACTCTTGGTTAAATGTTGATGAACAAAGATGTGGATACATTAGTAAAAAACTATTTGATAAAAATGAACATTTTACCTTTAAAGATTATGTCGAAATTTTATTAGATATTCCAATGATTTTTGTACAACAAAATAATTCATACATTCCAACTACACAAACTTTTAGACAATATCTTCAAACAAAACAGGCAAAATTGTCTGATTGGATGACACACTTAAGCTTATATTTCCCAGATGTTAGACTAAAAAGCTATGTGGAAATAAGAAATCATGATGCACAAACTCCACTTATGACTTTTAGCGTTCCGGCTTTTTGGAAGGGCATTATGTATAATGAAGATGCAATTTCTGAAATAGAAAAAATTCTTTCAAAATATACCTATGAAGATTTTATGGAATTAAGAGAAGAAGCACCAAAACACGCTATTAAATCGAAACTCGGCAATTTTGAAATTATAGATTTTATAAAAGAATTTTTTGATATTTCTTACGCAAGTTTAAAATCAAACAACATGCAAGAAGAAAAATATCTTGATTGTGTTTATGAATATATTAGTTTAAAACGCACTCCAGCAGACGATATTATAGATAATTTTAGTTAATATCAACTACGCTAACACCATCTCCACCTTCAGCACTTTCACCAGCTCTGAATTTAGCTACATATGGTGAATTCATTAAATAATCTCTAATTACTTGTTTTAGCGCGCCAGTTCCGTGTCCATGAATAATATAAACAGGGCTTAAATTTACTAAACTTGCTTTATCTAAATACGCTTCAACTTCATCTAATGCTTCTTCCACACGATAACCTCGAAGATCTAATGTTTGAGATAATGAACGACGCTCAATAGCAAAATTAGTCTTATAAACACCCTTCGCTTTCGCTTCACGCTTAATTAAATTTTTATTTAAAACAGCTAATTTATTTTGCTTAATTTTTGTTTTCATCAAGCCCATTTGAATTTGAACATTCTTATTTTTATCAGGCAAAGAAAGAATAACAACTTCTTGATTTAAATCCATAACCATAACTTTATCGCCAACTTTTGCCTTTTCCCAATCAATAGGAGTATATTTTTCCGCAACTTCATCTTCATCTTTACGGAAACCATTGCGCATTGCAACTTCAATATTAGCAAGCCTTTGAAAACTTCTGCGTGCTATTTTTTCTGATTGTTCTTCACGCATTTGTTTTAAAATATCTTTGATTTCTTCACGCGCTTCATCTAAAGAAGTTTCATATTTTTTCTTGTATAAATGAATATTTTTCTTTTTATCTTTTTTGATTTCAGATAACTTATCGTTTAAACTTTGCTCTAATCTTCTAACATTTTCTTCTTTTTCTTCAATAACTTTTTTAGAATCAGACAATTCTTGTTGAGTTTTTTGTAATTCTTCTAAAACCTTTGCCGTATTGTCTTTTTGATTAAAATAAATATCTCTTGAAGCTTCAATAATTTCAGCTTTTAAACCGAGATTTTTACCTATTGAAATAGCATTACTAGCACCAGGAATACCGATTAAAAGCTTATAAGTTGGTTGAAGAGTATTTATATTAAATTCAACAGAAGCATTAATAAATCCTTGATTTAAATATGCTAATGATTTTAACTCTCCATAGTGAGTAGTTGTAACAATAAAAGACTTTTTCTTTTGTAAATATTCCAAAATACCTTGAGCTAAAGAAGCACCTTCTTTAGGGTCAGTTCCAGCAGCGATTTCATCAAGTAAAATCAAAGTTTCTTCATCTGCATGATTTACTATATTCACAATATTTGTCATATGAGATGAAAAAGTTGAAAGATTTTGAATAATACTTTGTTCATCTCCAATATCAGCAAAAACCTTTTTAAATGGATATATTTCTGCTTCATAACAAGGAATATGAAGTCCAGCTTTTGTCATCAAAGTACAAAGCCCAACTGTTTTTAATACAACTGTTTTACCACCTGTATTTGAACCTGTGATAACCATACAATTTTTATTTGAATCAATATAAAAATTATTTTCTACAATTTCTTTTTTTGATTTGATTAAAACAGGGTTTTTCATCATTTTTAAATCGATAATTTTTTCATCAACAACCTTTGCACTAACACCATCAAAAGAAGCTGAATATTTCGCTTTTGCAAAAATAAAATCAAGCTCAATTAATTGCAAATTAGAATTTTTAATTTCTTCAAAATATGAACCAATTTCATTAGATAAAACTTTTAAAATACGCTCTATTTCAATATTAATTTGAACCTGAGTTTCTCTAATTTTATTATTTAAACCAACTAAAATTTCTGGTTCTATAAAGAATGTTTGGTTACTTTGAGATACATCATGAACAATACCAGATACTTTATTTTTACATTCTGCTTTTACCTGAAAAACAGTCCTGCCATCTCTTTGAGTATGGATAGTATCTTGCAGGTTAGAAGTAAAATCAGAATTTTGTAATAATGAAGCAACACAGGTTCTAACATTTGAAGTTGTATCTCTCAATGTTTGATATAAACCTTTTAATTCCGGTGTAGCATCTTCTTTAACAGTATATGAAGGCGTAAAAGTATTAAAAATTTTATCTTCAAGCTCTTTATTTGCAAATAAAATTTCTCGCATTTGAGATAATTCAAAATAATCTTTTGAAATATCATCTAAAAAGTTCCTCATTAATCTAGAAGTTCTTAATGTTTTTGCGATATCAACAATTTCTTCTTCACATAAACGAAGTTTTTTCTTCGCATCTTCTAAACTTTTTTCAATATCATAAATATTTTCTAAAGGAACATTTAAAGCATTATTTATAACTGTTCGCGCTTGAGTAGTTAATAACAATTCTTTTTTTATTGTATTAACATCTTCAAAAACTATGGCATCAAGACATCTTTGGCTACCTAATTTACTGAGTGCGTGTGCACTTAAGTAGCTTAAAACCTTATCAAATTCAAGAATTTCTAACGCTTTTTTATTCATAAAAATATTATATTATAAAAAAATAATAGAATTACTAATCACCATTGTATATCGAAAAGAAATATGTTATTATGATTGTGTATTTTGAATCAAGACTAGAGTAGTTTGTGATTTTTACAAACTAAAAGACCGATAATTTCTTATCGGTCTTTTTGTAATTCTGTATTGAATTTACTTCCTCTCGTAAATTCAACTATTTTTTGTTTACGATATCTTTGAATTTTTTACCAGCTGTAAATACAGGAGCTGTTTTTGCAGCAATTTTAATTGCTGCACCAGTTTGTGGGTTACGACCTGTACGAGCAGCTCTTTTTCTAGCTTCAAATGTACCAAAACCAACTAAAGTAACTTTTTTACCTTTAGCAACTGTTTTTTCAACTGTTGACATTATTGCATTTAAAACTTCTGCAGCTTCTTTTTGAGTAACTTTTGCTTTTTTTGAAATTTCTTGTACTAATTCTTCTTTATTCATGGTATAAAACCCCTTTCTCTATATCCTACATTATCTATTATAACTGTTTTTCAGAAGTAGTCAACAGTTATTTTTCAATGTGGGTATAAATTTTAGCGATATTTTATTTATTTTTCATTGTTGGGAAGGCAATTACATCGCGAATAGTTTGTGAATTTGTTAATAACATAACTAAACGGTCAATACCCATACCCATACCGCCTGTTGGTGGCATACCATATTCTAAAGCTTCAATGAAATCTTCATCAATTTCCATCGCTTCTTCATCACCATTAGCTTTTGCTAAAGCTTGACCTTCAAATCTTTGTCTTTGATCTATTGGGTCTGATAATTCAGAAAATGCATTTGCTATTTCCCAACCATTAACACGGGTTTCAAAACGTTCTGTTAATCTTGGATTATCTCTATGAACTTTAGCTAATGGAGAAATTTCTAATGGATAATCGATAATATGTACTGGTTGAATTAAACTTGGTTCAACTTTTTCTTCAAATACTTTATCAATTACTTTACCCCAGCAATCACAATCTTCAACATCAACGTGAATTGTTGAAGCCAATTTAACAGCTTCTTCCAAATTAGCACATTTTGAAAAATCAGCTTTTGTATATTCTTCAATAGCACCAATCATAGTTTTTCTATCCCATGGTGGAGTTAAATCAATTTCATTTTCACCATATTTAATTTTTGTTGTACCAAGAACTTCTTGAGCAACAAAAGCAACCATATTTTCTGTTAATTCCATCATATCGTTATAATCAGCATATGCTTGATATAACTCAATCATAGTAAATTCTGGGTTATGACGTGTATCAATACCTTCGTTTCTAAAACATTTACCAATTTCATATACTCTTTCTGATACACCGCCAACAATTAAACGTTTTAGGTATAACTCAAGAGCTATTCTCATTGTCATATCCATATCTAAAGCATTATGATGAGTATTAAATGGTCTAGCATTAGCACCAGATGCAACTGTTTGCAAAATAGGAGTATCAACTTCTAAATATCCTCTAGCAGCTAAAAACTCTCTGATTTTTTGAACAATTAAGCTTCTTTTTCTAAAAGTATCACGAGTTTCTTCATTAATAATCAAATCAATATATCTTTGACGATATTTTGTTTCAACGTCTGTTAAACCGTGAAATTTTTCAGGTAATGGTTTTAATGATTTTGTTAAAATTTCAAAGTTTACAACTTTAATACTTAATTCGCCACGAGGTGTTCTTCTAATATCACCTTCAAACCCCATAATATCACCGATATCAACAAGTTTTAAAAGTTTAATTTTTTCTGGATCAATATTTTGTTTGTGTGAGAAAATTTGAATTTTTCCTGTATCATCCATTAAATCAATAAACATGCCAGAGTTTCTGATAGCCATAACACGCCCAGCAACTTTGTATCTGTCTTGTGTTTCTTCACCATCTGCAAGATTTGCATACTTTTCTTGAAGCTCTTTCGCGCTTGCAGTTTTTTCATACTTATATGGGTATGGATTAACGCCTTGTTCACGAAGTGTTTGAGCTTTGTCTATTCTTCCTTGTCTAATAACATCAATAGAAGAAGTTGATTCTTTAGTAATATTTTCTTGCATAGTGCCTCCAACTTAATTATTTTTATAATTAAATTTTATCATCAACATGTTTTTTTTAAAGAAAAACATGTATTGTATAATAATTTTATGAACAGAGAAGATTTAATTTTAATACCGGAAGAATTAGCTATAAAAAAGCCTAAAAAAGAACTGTTAAAGATTATCAATGAAAAAACCTTTAATGATAAAGTTCTTTTTGAATTAGCTTCTGATTTTCACGACATAAGAATTATTGAAAATGAAGTTGGAAAATTCTTGCATTATCAAGATACATATCAAGCTGGCTTTATCAATACAGATTTTTATAAAGGAAATCTTCCATACATAAATTATTTTCTTATCCCATATCTAATGAACAAAGAAATTGAAAATATTTTACTTATAGGTTTGGGTTCAGGCAAGATAGTAACACAATTTGAGGCTTTATTTGATAATTTAAAATCAATAGATGTTGTAGATTTAGAAGAAAATATTGTTAATATAGCCAAAAATTATTTTGACTTTAACCCTAGCCAAAAATTCAATTTTATTTTACAAGATGGTTTAACTTATTTAAGAAATAACAAAAAGAAATATGACCTAATTGTTGTTGATGTAGCAAACAATGATGGTATAGATTTAAGATTTTTAAGCGAAGAATATTTTGCTTCTATAAAAAAATCACTAAAAAAGAATGGCATTTTTGTTTCTAACATGTGCGCCAGCCCTGATTTTGAAAATAAGAAAAATGTCTTTTTTAAGGAATTTTTCCCAATTTATAAAACTAATTTTAAAAACAATTTTGTATTCAAAGGTAACCAATCAGATAAAATTTATTATAAAGCTTTTTTCAACATAGACGAAAGAGTTATAGACATCACAAATGTTGTAATAATCTCATCTAATAAAGAATACAAAATAAACAGAAATACAGAAAAAATAGAACAGCTTGGAATTGATATTAAGCAATATCTTAATGATTGTTACCAAATGTAGTCTCGAGCTCATATTTGTAATAAAATATACTCTGTAACAGATAACGGAATTTTGAAGAGTGGCAGACAAACCAATAGTAGCAATCGTAGGCAGACCAAATGTAGGTAAATCTACATTTGTTAATAGATTATTAGGTGCAAGACATTCTATCGTTGATGACCAAGCGGGTGTTACTCGTGACAGAATTTATTTTGACGTTGAATGGATGGAAAAAGAATTTACTATCATTGATACAGGCGGTATTATCCCTGGTGATGAAGATGAAATTATGCTTAATATCTTCACTCAAGCAAAAGTAGCTTGTGATGAAGCAGATAAAATCATTTTTATTGTTGATGGTAAAGAAGGTATCAACCCAATAGATTACGATATTGCTAATGTTTTAAGAAGAAGTGGCAAAGAAATTTTCTTGGCTGTAAATAAACTTGATAGCCCAGATAAATTTTTAAGCATTACAGATTTCTACGCTCTTGCTGTTGGTGAACCAATCGCAATTTCAGCACTTCACGGTTCAGGTGGTGTTGGTGATTTATTAGACGCTGTTACAAAAGATTTTGAATACATTGAAAAAGAAGAAAAATCTGAAAATATTCGTATTGCAATTGTTGGCAAACCAAATGTTGGTAAATCATCAATAGTAAATGCTCTTTTAAACAAAGAAAGAGTTATTGTTTCTAACATATCAGGTACAACTCGTGATGCTATTGACTCCAAAGTTAAATACGAAGGTCAAGAATTTATTTTAGTTGATACTGCAGGTATTAGAAAAAAATCTAAAGTTGATTGGGGCGTTGAAAAATTTGCAGTTGATCGTTCAATTCGCGCTATTAGAAATTGTGACATTGCAGTTTTAGTTGTTGATGCAACTGAAGGCATTACAGACCAAGATAAAAAAATCGCAGGAACCATTATTGACGCTGGCAAAGGTATGATTTTAGCAATTAACAAATGGGATTTGATTGAAGATAAAAAATCTACAACTATCAACCATTTTGAAAAAGAAATTGAAAAAGAAATGCCATTTTTAAGCTACGTTCCTAAAATTTTTATTAGCGCAAAAACAAAACAAAGATTAGTTAGCATTTACAAACTTTCAAATGAAGTATTTGCTGAAACAACAAAACGTATTTCTACAAGTTTATTAAATAAAGTTGTTTTAGATGCTATCTCAATTAATCCACCATCAAGTATTCGTGGCAAACGTTTAAAACTTTATTATGTAACTCAAGTAAAAGCTGCACCACCAACCTTTGTTTTATTCATTAATAACGAAGACTTGTTAAAAGATAATTATATTAAATATTTAGAAAATAAATTAAGAGATTCCTTTGGTTTTAAAGGTAGTCCTATTAGAATCTCTGCTAGAGAAAAGGGAGAAAAGAAATAATGTTAATGCTTATTTTAAAAATTTTATTGGTAATTGTTATAGCATATTTATTAGGTTCAATTCCTACAGGATATTTAATCGTAAAAAAATTCAAAAATATTGATATAAGAAAAACAGGCTCTGGTTCAACTGGTGCTACTAACGTAAAAAGAATTATGGGAACAAAATGGTTCTTTACAGTAATGCTATTAGATGCACTAAAAGGTGCTTTAGCTGTTCTTATTGCTTTGAAATATTTTAATTTTGTAATTTGTTATGGCTTAACCCCTGTTTTAGCCGCAATTTTTGCAATTCTAGGTCATAGCAAATCTATTTTCCTAGGTTTTACTGGTGGAAAATCTGTTGCAACAGGCGTTGGCACAATCCTTGCACTTTGCCCAATTGTTGGATTATGTATTGCTGCAATTTGGGGTGTAATTACATATACATCTAAATATGTTTCATTAGGTTCAGTTGTTGCTATTTCTTTAGCACCTATATTAATGACTATGTTTGACCAAAATGTTTACTATATTTGTTTTGCTGCAATTGGTGCAATTTATGTTGTTCTTATGCACAAAGATAACATTAAAAGATTATTAGAAGGTAAAGAAAATAAAGTTAGAAAATAATGTCTAAATTCAACGGAATAAAAATTGTATCTAAGGTAGAAGTTAAAGATAAAGAAGCACTATCAATTGTTTATACTCCAGGAGTTGCAGCTTCTTGTATAAAAATAAAAGAAAATCCAGAAAATTCTTATGAATATACAAATAGAGAAAATTCCGTTGCTGTTATTTCCTTTGACTATGAACAAGCACTTCAAAGAGCTATTTTTCTTAAAAGTGTTTTAGGGATTGACGCTTATCCATTTGAAATATCATCAACAAAAGAAGATAAAATAAAACTTGTTGTAGAAAATATTGAACCTTCTTTTGGCGCAATAGATTTAAGTTTAATTGAAAATGAAGTTAAAAATATTGATTTTAAAGTTTCTATTCCAGTATTAAAAGGTGCTGTTAATGATTTAAAATCATTTTTCTTATGCGTTTCTAAAAATTTATTTATGTTTAGTTACGATAACCTAACCGGCACAAAAGACGAAAAGTCATTACAACTTAGAAAAATGGCTGGCGGTGTTATTGAAGTTGAACTTACAGAAGAAAAACAATTAAAACCCGTTGGCATAGTATCTGATGGCAGTGCAGTTTTAGGCTTAGGTGATATTGGCGGATTGGCTGGACTTCCTGTTATGGAAGGAAAAGCCGTATTATTCCAAGAATTAGGTGATGTTAGCGCACTTCCATTATGCTTAAAAACTCAAAATCCCGATGAAATTGTAGAAATTGTTTTACTACTACAAAACTCTTTTTCTGGTATTAATTTAGAAGATATTAAAGCACCTAGATGTTTTGAAGTAGAAGATAAATTAATTGAAAAAGCTACAATACCTATTTTTCATGACGACCAACACGGTACTGCCGTTGTAGTTTTAGCAGGATTATTAAATGCACTTCATTTAGCAAATAAAAAAGTTGAAAACGTAAAAATAGTATTTTCTGGCGCTGGCGCAGCAGCAATTGCTGTATGCAAATTAATATTGGCAGTTGGTGCTAAAAATATAACAATGTTTGATATAGATGGCGCTATTTATTCAGGCAGAGAACAAAATAATTTTGCACACGAAGAAATTTCAAAACATACAAATTTATCAAGCTTTAAAGGTTCATTAAAAGAAGGCATTAAAAATGCTGATGTATTTATTGGTTTATCTGCGCCAAATCTTTTAAATGAAGAAATGGTTAAATCAATGAAATCTAAGCCAATTATTTTCTCATTAGCTAATCCAACACCTGAAATCATGCCGGATGTTGCAAAACAATATGGTGCATTTATTTCTGCTTCAGGAAGAAGCGATTTCCCAAACCAAATAAATAATTCATTAGTATTCCCAGGGTTATTTAATGGTGTTTTGAAAAATGACATAAAGAAAATCACAAATGAAATAAAACTAAATTGCGCATTTGCTTTAGCATCTTTAGTAAAAGATAATGAACTTTCAACAGATTATATTTTGCCAGATGCACTTGATAGACAAGTACCTGAAACAATATCAAATAATGTTATTTAACACTATCTTCAATTTGTTTTTTAGCTTGTTTCCAAAGTTTATCCCACTCATCAAGTGATAATTGTTCTAAATCTTTATCAGCTAAAGCTTCCATTTGACGAAAACGAGCTGTAAATTTTCTGTTTGCTCTTAATAGTGCTTGTTCTGCATCTATTTTATTCCATCTTGCAAGATTTACTACAGCAAATAAAATATCACCAAGCTCATCTTCTTTTTCATCTTGAGTTTTAGCTTCTTTAAATTCTTTTATTTCAGATAAAACACAATCATACAAAGATTCTTCATTTGGCCATTCGAAACCAACTTTTACAGCCTTTTTACTAATTTTTTGAGCGCTCATCAAAGCAGCTTGAGATTTAGAAACACCATCCATAATAGAAGTTCTATGTGGTTTTTCTTCCTTCTTTAATTTTTCCCAATTATCAAGAATTTCTTGAGTTGAATCAACTTTAACATTTCCAAAAACATGTGGATGACGATGAACAAGTTTATCAGAAATTCCTTTTGAAATATCTTCAATATCAAAAGCCTTTTCTTCTTTTGCAATTTGAGCGTGTAAAACAACTTGCAACAAAACATCCCCAAGTTCTTCTTGAAGATGTTTCATGTCATCATCATCAATAGCATCAACAGCTTCATAAGCTTCTTCTAACATATTGCGTTTTAAAGTTGCATGAGTCTGTTCTCTATCCCATTTACAACCATTTTCACTTCTTAAAATTTCAATAATTTCAATTAAGCGTTCTAAATTAGGATAATTCATTATCTCACCATTTGATCAACTGTCATAATCAAAATGCCTTGTCCGCCAAGTCTTTTCAAGTTATCAATACTATCAAAAACTTTATCAGCATCAACAACAACGTGCATAACAACGTGTTCGTCATCACCAGCTAAAGTCATAAGTGTTGGAGATGATAATCCTGGTAAAATCTTTCTAATTTCATCTAATGAACTTTTTGGAACATGAGCCATCAAATATTTCTTTTCTCTAGCATCAATTACTGATTTTAAAGCTCTTAAAACGATTTGAGTTTTTTCTTTCTTTTCATCACTTAAAGTTTTATTAGAAATTACAACAGCAGTTGATTCTAAAATTTTATCAATAATTCTAAGTTTATTTGATTTTAATGTAGAACCAGATGAAGTAATATCAACAACGACATCTGATAAACCTAAACGAGGTGTGATTTCTGTTGCACCTGAAACTTCAATAATTTTAGGATTTTTACCCATTTTTTCAAAATATTCTCTTGCGATATTTGGGAAAGAAGTAGCAATTTTTAAATTTTGAGGTAAATCAGATGATGTTTTATATGTATCTTCATCTTTAACAGCTACAACCATCTCACAATAACCAAAATCTAAGTCCATAATTTTATCAACATTAGATTTTAATTCAGTCAAAATATCAAAACCAGTAAAACCAATATCTGCAATTCCATTTTCTACAAACATTGGAATATCTTGTGTTCTTACAAAAATAATTGAATATTTTTTATCTTTTGTAGTTACTTGCAATGTTCTTTCATCTTTTGATGGAAAAACTAATCCAGCACAATTCAATAAATCATAAATTTTTTCTGATAACCTACCTTTATTAGGTATCGCAATTTTCAATACTTCCATTTTTTATTCCTTTTATTCTTCATCAGCAAGAGTTATTACAAAATCACTATCACTGCAATAATTTCTAACAGGATTATGAACATAATGAAGATTATGTATTTCTTCAATTTCCTTTTGTAGTGATTTTATTAAATCAGTTGAAATATCTGTATTATATCCAACAATTTCAGATTGATAAATATTAGTTGAACGACCAATACAATTAAAATCATAGCCAAGATTTTTAATTTGTTCTTTTACATTTAGTGCATCAACTTCTCTTGATGTTGTGTACATAACACCAACACTTATATCTTTTTTAGCAACATCAGATTTTTTTCTATAAATAAGTCTATTAATTACTTGTTGAGTTTTTTCAGGATCTAAAATCCAATAACTTGTAATTCCTTTCTTATTTGGGCCACCTGGTAACATTACAAATTCTACTTTATTCAAATCAATTTCTCTAGCAATAGCAGCATATTGAGACATTTGATATAAGTTTAAATCAGTTCTTGTATATAAACTCGCAATTTTCAATGCTTCAGGTATTTTTCTTAAAGCTTCAGGAGATTTTACTTTTTCAATCAATGCTTTAATGAATTTTTGCTGACGATGAACCCTACCAATATCACCCAAATAGTCTTTTCTATATCTTAAATAACCTTCGGCTTCTTCGCCAGTTAATACATTTTTACCTTTATGCAAATTAATAAACAACTTACCTGAATAATCACGATAGAACATATCTTGCTCTACATAAATTGGCACACCGCCTATTGCATCAATTAATTTTCTAACACCTTGAGCATTAACAATAACATAATTATGAATTTTAATGCCAAGCGTTTCTTCAATAGTTTTTCTTGTTAATTCAACACCACCCAAAGCATATGCAGCATTAATTTTTTGAACGCCATGTTCATCAGCCAAATATACTTTGCTATCTCTTGGAATTGAAATAGCATTTACAGTTTTACCGTGAATATCAACATTTAAAATAAGTATTGTATCAGAGCGAACACCTGAAAATGGCAAAGTATTTGGTCCATTTGAATCCACACCTAATACCATAATATTTTGATATCTACTCAACATTTTAAAATTAAATTTAGAAGGAGATAAATCAGGTTTCTTTTCAGTTATTTTAACCCCACTAA
The DNA here is from genome assembly GCA_015152515.1 of Cyanobacteria bacterium SIG29. GTDB lineage: Bacteria > Cyanobacteriota > Vampirovibrionia > Gastranaerophilales > Gastranaerophilaceae > Avigastranaerophilus. Next base: position 193,304 of record SUTV01000002.1, on the reverse strand, counting down.
GATTTTTATCAGTAAAGCTTTCAAAAATAGCAGAAATATTTGAAGAATTATCAATAATAAACATTACAAACATTGTTAGAAGCACAACAAAAAACGAAATAAATATTACTCGAAGGGTAATAATCATTTTGCTAGTGTCCTCTTCTGATTTTTCTTTATATTTTAAAAAGACATTATATTGTTCTTCTTTATCCTTCAATTCTGCCATTGTTTAATCCTTCTTTAAATATTTTACTTCAAAAAATATGAAATACACATCCCTCAAAAAAGCTAATTAATTTGTTTATGATAAAATTCTTATATGAATAAGAATGAAATAATAAAACAAGCAGAAGAAAAAGTTAAAAAGTATTTTGAACTTGTTGATGAAATAAAAGAATATAACCAAGAAAAAGTTTTAAAAGCGTTTTATGACAATAAAATTGGACTAGAACACTTTTCAACAGTATCAGGCTATGGACATGATGACATAGGAAGAGAAGCTTTAGATAAAGTTTTTGCTGATGTATTTAAAGCTGAAAAAGCTATTGTTAGAAATCATTTTGTATCTGGTACACATACTTTAGCTTGTTGCCTTTTTGGTAATTTAAGATATGGCGAAAAATTAATTTCGGTGGTTGGCACACCTTATGACACAATGGAAGAGGTTATTGGAACTCGTGGAGATAAAAGAGCTTCTTTAATTGGACATGGTATTTTATATGATGAAGTACCACTAATTAACGAAATGGATGTTGATTTTGAAGGTATAAAAAATAAAGTTGATGAAAAAACAAATATGGTTCTAATTCAACGTTCTAGAGGATATTCTTTAAGAAAATCTTTAAATATTGAAACTATTAAAAAGATTGTTGAAATAGTTAAATCTAAAAATCCAAACTGTATTTGTTTTGTTGATAATTGCTATGGTGAATTTGTAGAAAAACTAGAACCACTTGAAGTGGGAGCTGATTTAATTGCTGGTTCATTAATCAAAAATCCAGGTGGTGGTATAGTTGAAGCTGGTGGTTACATTGCAGGAAAAGAAGAATATGTTGATCAAGCCGCTTATAGATTAACAGCTCCTGGTATTGGCTCAGAAGGTGGCGCAATGCTAAACCAATCAAGATTAATTTTCCAAGGCATTTTTATGGCACCTTCTATTGTATCTGAAGCTGTTAAAGGTGCGATTTTAGCTTCTCAAGTTTTTGAAGATATTGGTTTTATTTCAACACCAAAACCACACGAAATAAGAACTGACTTAATCCAAACAATTAAATTTGGAAAACCTGAACCTTTAATAGAATTTTGTAAAACATTACAAACATACTCGCCAATTGAATCATACTTAACTCCAATTCCTGATGAAGTTCCAGGTTATGATGATAAATTAATTATGGCTGGCGGTTCTTTTATAGAAGGTTCTACTCTTGAATTATCAGCAGATGGTCCAGTTAGACCACCATATGCCGTTTATATGCAAGGTGGCTTAAATTATGCACACGTTAAAATTGCACTTAAAGGCATTGTTGAAAAATTAATAAAATAAATTTAATAATATTTAATAATTTTCCTTATTAAGTAAATTTTACCTCTTCATTTTCCTTTAAAAATATAAAGGAATGTAAGTTTAAAATAAGGAGTGTAAAGTATGACTATTCAAGGTATCAATTCTGTTAGAACACAGGCTAATTGTTGTGAACAAAAACAAATAGATAAAACACAACAAGCACAGATTGAATTTTTAAGCCAAATAAATGAAGGTAAAAGCGAAAAAGAAGCTTTCATTAAATCATTAGAAGTTTTAAGTGAAAAACAAAATATCCCAACTGATACATTATGCTTAAAAGCCAGTGCTCAAGCACCAAAAATAGGTTCAATGCCTTCTATGAGTCCAGCAGATGCACTTAAATGGCTTGAAGTTATTGCTGTAATTGGTACTATGGGAAAAGGTGCTGTTGATTGGTTTTTAGACACATTTATTAAACCAAACGAAAAACCTCAAGGCTTAGATATTGCAGCATAATTAATTAAAATATGAAAAACCTTGTTTTAAAGCTTGAATGTTAGACTCTAACATTTGAGCTTTTTTACCAGTTAATTTTTCTTTCATTATGTCTATAACGCTATCAATTTTTACAACTGGAAGAGCCTTTACAAATGCACCCAAAGAAACTATATTAGCAAATTTTTGATTGCCAATATTTTTAGCAATTTCTGTCATTGGAACATATTTATAAGTTATATCAGTTCTTGATGGTTTTGCTTTTACAATAGATGAATTTACAACCATTAAACCACCAGCTTTAATTTGATTTTCAAATCTTTCAAAAGAAGGTTCATTAAGTGCGATAACATTGGCTGGCTTATCAACATAAGCACAAGCAACTTCATCATCAGACATACAAACAGTACAATTAACTGTTCCACCTCTCATTTCTGCACCATAAGCAGGAAACCAAGTAACATTTAAACCTTCATTCATACAAGCATTAGCAAATAATTGACCAACAAAAAGTACACCTTGGCCGCCAAATCCAGCAATTAATACATTTGAATCCATTATTGTGCCTCGCTTAATCTATCTTTGAATATTCCCAATTTAAAAACTTCTGCCATTTGCGTTCTAACTCTTTCATGAGCTTCTTGTGGCGTCATTTTCCAGTTTGTTGGACAAGTAGCTAAAATTTCTACAAAACCAGCCCCTAAACCTTTTAACTGAACTTCAAATGCTTTTTTAATACATTTTTTTGCATTCATAATAGCTGCGGGTGTATCTAATGAAACCCTTGCAACAAAAGCTGTTCCATCAACTTCTTTTAAAATTTCTGAAATTTTTATTGGATAACCTGATTGTTCAACCATTCTACCTTTTGGAGTTGTTGTTGTAACCTGACCTATTAAAGTTGTAGGTCCACCTTGACCACCAGTCATACCATAAGTTGTATTATTAATACAAATAGCAGTAACTTTTTCACCTCTTGTCATAGCGTGGATTGTTTCACCCATACCAATTGAAGCCAAATCGCCATCACCTTGATATGTATAAACAACTTTATCTGGCTTAGAACGTTTTACACCAGTTGCAACAGCTAAAGCTCTACCATGAGGCGCTTCTATCATATCTACATTAAAATAGTCATAAGAAAAAACACTGCAACCAACAGACGCAACGCCAATCGTTTTTTCCCTAACACCAAGCTCATCAAGAACTTCTGCCAAAATTTTATATGCAACACCATGGTCACATCCTGGACAAAAACTCACCTTAAAATCATCTTTTACAGATTCTGGTTTTTTATATACAAGCTGTTCCATATTTTTTCTCTACAATCTTTTTATATGTTTTTTCAATTTGTTCATAAATTTCTTCAACTGTCATCATCATACCAGCTGGTCGTCCAAAAAATTCTATAGGAATTGTTGTAATTCCAGCAACACTTGATTTTATATCTTGAAGCATTTGACCACAATTTAATTCGATATCTAATATTCCATCAACTTTTTGAGCAATATCTGCCACAATTTTTTCTGGGAATGGATTAATTAAAATAGGCCTGAATAAACCAACTTTTAAACCATTTTTTCGAGCTTTTTTAACTGCAGCTTTTGCAATCCTTGCAATAGAACCAAATGCTGTAATAACTAATTTAGCCCCATCAATTTCATATTTTTCAAATAAATTTTCATTTCCTAAAATTTGATTATATTTTTCAAATAGTTTAACAACTCGTTTTCTCAAACTTTCTTGTTCTCTATCAATAGAAGCAATATAACGCGCTTCTCTATTTTTAGCACCGTCTAAAGCCCAAGAAGATTGGTCAATTTCTTCGTATGGATACTCCCCAACAATAGCTGGTTCCATCATTTGACCAAGCATTCCATCAGCCAACAAACAAACTGGCGTACGATATTTTTGAGAGACATAAAAACATTTATATGTTAAATCAATACATTCTTGAACACTTGATGGAGCATAAGTAACAATTTTATAATCACCATTTCCCCCACCTTTAGTAGCTTGAAAATAATCACCTTGAGATGGATAAATATAACCAAGTCCAGGTCCACCACGCATAACGCTTACAAGTACACAAGGAATTTCATCACCAGCTATAAATGATAAGCCTTCCTGCATCAAAGCAACAGCACAAGATGAAGATGATGTCATCGCTTTAACACCAGTAGAACCAGCACCTAAAAGCATATTAATCGCCGCGACTTCACTTTCAGCTGCCACAAATACTCTTCCATTTTCTGGCATTTTTTCACTTAAATATTCACCAATTTCACTTTGAGGAGTAATCGGATAACCAAAATAACTTTGACATCCTGCTTCAATAGCTGCTTGAGCAATTGCATAATTACCCTTCAAAAGTTGTTTTTTTCTACTCATCTATACACCTTTTCAATAACCAAATCAGGACAAACTCTAGCGCAAATAGCACAACCTACACATTTGGCACTTTCCTTTACCTTTACTGGATAATAACCTAAAGCATTTACCGTTTTATCAATTTCTAAAACCTTATTAGGACAAGAATCAACACATAAATAACAAGCTTTACATTTATCTCTATCTAAAACTATTCTTCCCATTAATGAACTACCATTTCTCTGTTCTTCTTTCATGTTACTACTTACTTATTAAATTTACCAGTTTTTTACGATAAAAAGAAAAATAATATAAAGAAATCACTTTTTGTTTAAACCACTAGAGCAATTATGAACTTTTTGCCTGTTAAACATCTTTATGTTATCATTCAAATATAGGGAGATTGAGGCTGTGCCAAAAAAAAAGTGTATAGAAATCGTTTTAGATGTCGAAACAACAGGTTTAGATTATACAAAAGAGAAGATGGTTGAGTTTGCTGCTATTCGTTTAGAAAATGGCAAAATGAAAGACCGTTTTGAAACATTAATTAATCCAGAACAACATATTAGAAAATCAAGTATTGCCGTTCACGGAATTACCGAAGATGATGTAAAAGATGCTCCAACCGAAGCTGAAGCAATGCCTTTAATTCTTGATTTTATTGGTGATTATCCAATCGTTGCACACAATGCTATATTTGATTATTCATTTATCAATGAAGCTAGCATTCGACAAACAGGTAAACCAATTACAAACACAAGAATAGACTCTCAAATGATGTTTAAAGAAGTTTACCCAGAACTTGAATCTTGCGGATTAGAAAGTTTAATGACAAAATTCAATGTAGATTTTTCTACTCGTCATAGAGCAATGGCAGATACAGAAGGACTTGCAATGGCATATCCTGAACTTAAAAAGCTTTATGAAAAAAAATATGCTTGGCAAATTCAACAACTAGATAATGTTGATTATTTATTTGAAAGATATTTAAGAATTCAACAAGCTGTTCAAATAATGCAATCAGAAATGCAAGATTTAAAATCAGTATTTAGATTATATTTTGAAAAAGGTGGCGAAAGCATACACTCACCAAATGGCGAAACTCTTGTTTATCAATCAAAACAAAGTTATGCATATGATTTTGTTGAAATAAAAGATGTTTTAGATGAAATTGGTGCACTTCCAAAAGCTGTTAAATTAAACAATAATTTTGTTGATAGATTAATTTCTTCAGGCAGTATCAGTAAAGAAAACAGAGAAAAATTAGCTGCTGCTAGACAAATGATGTCAGAAACAAGAAATATTCACGTTATTAAATCAGATAAAAAAGCTGAACACGTATAATGATTGAAAAATACGAAAAATTTTTAGAAGTACTTGGTGATGATTTAAAAAAAATTTTTGAATATCAACAAGAATATATTTTTTGTAAAGAAGGCTGTGCTCATTGTTGTAAACAAGGCGATTTCCCTTTGTCAGAACTTGAATATAAATACTTAATGCTAGGCTATGAAAAATTAAACGAAGAAACTAAAAGTATAATTCAAGAAAATATAAAAAATACGAAAAAAGGGAACACAGACTCATACATTTGCCCATTTTTAATAAATAACAAATGTAGTGTTTATAACAATCGTCCAATAGTTTGCCGTGCTTTTGGAGTTTTAACAGAAGATGCTAGTGGCAATCCATCATACCCTCTATGCGCAACTATGGGACTAAATTTTTCTCAAATATACGATAAAGAAAAAGGTCACCTATCAAGCGAGCTTTATAAAAAAAGAGGGTTTAAAATCTTTCCTAAAATTTTTCGCTTAAGCAATAAAGTTGTTATGAATATCCCTTTAGCAAAAGAACTTAATCTTGAATTTGGCGAAGCTAAAAAAATGATAGATTTTCTATAATTCTTAATTGGAACTCAAAACAAAAAACCTCGTCATTATCTACAATTAGAGAGGGGATTTTAAATGAGTATTCAATTTATTAACGACTATTATTTTGAAGAAGATGAAAACATTACGACTTTTAATAACATTGTTTTTAAAGACGATATTTTGCAAATGTATTTAAAAGACATTGGAAAAACAAAGCTTTTAAAACGAAATGAAGAACTTTCTTTGGGCAAAGAAATAATTCAAGGAGATGAAAAAGAAGCATTGATCGCAAAAAAGAAACTCATCCAAGCTAATTTAAGATTAGTTGTAAGTATTGCAAAAAAATACACAGGACAAGGAGTTTTATTTATGGATTTAGTGCAAGAAGGCTCTTTAGGATTAATAAAAGCAGTAAATAAATTTGACTATACAAAAGGATTTAAATTTTCAACCTATGCAACTTGGTGGATTAGGCAAACAATTGTCCGTGCAATTGCAAATAACTCTAAAACAATTAGAATTCCTGTTCATATGATTGATAAAATTAGGCAAGTAAAAAAAGCAATATTTGATATTAACTATGAAACAGGTAAAGAAGCTAATGCACAAGAAATTTCCAAAAGACTAAAAATGCCATTAAAACAAGTTGAAACTGCACTAAATACAATCAAAATAGAACCTTTAAGTTTAAATGTGCAAATTACCGAAAATTTAACGCTTGAAGATTATATATCAGAACAACACACAACTACACCTGAAGACAACACAAAAGATATAATGTTGAAAATCCATATAGAAAAAATATTAAAAGAACTTTCTCCAAAGGAAAAAAATATTATAATAAAAAGATTTGGCATTGATGGTAAAAAGCCTAGAACATTAGAACAACTTGGAAATGAAATGGGATTTTCTAAAGAAAGAATTAGACAAATAGAAACTTTGGCAATTAAAAAACTGCGTAATTCTAATAATATTAATCATTTAAAAGATTTTTTATCTTAATTTATTGTGTCTTTCTTGAAAAATATGCTAAAATAATCTCTGTAAAGAATGTAGCGTATCATCATAAGGAAAATTAAATGAACATATTCAGCTTATTATTAGGGAAACAATACAATGTACTAACATATTTACCCGAAGCAGTACTCGTTATTGATGAAACAGGAAAAATTCAATACGCTAATAAACGTGCTTTTACTCTTTTTGAAACAACAAAATTAAGAGGCAAAAACATAAACGATTACTTTATTACTAATTCAGATAATATAATTAAAAATAGTGATGAAGAAATAAAACAAATTCTAAAAATAGTATCAGAAGAACAAAATACAAAAATTACAGATGTAAAAATAGTTGATGTATCATCAAAAAAAAGAAAAAGATATATTCTTACAATAATTGATAATACACAGGACCATTCACTTTTAGACCAATTAATTACAGAACGCCAAGAACAAAAAATTCTTAATCATACAAAAAATGTTCTTTTAACAAAAATGTCTAATTATTTGCGTTCACCACTACATTCTGTAATTGGTTTTTCACAAGCAATGCTAGAAGGACTTAGTGGCGAAATCAATGATAAACAAACAAAATATCTTCAAATTATAAATTCAAATTCTTCAGAACTTTTAATTTTCTTAGATAAACTTATTGAAATGTCTCAAGTTGAATCTAACATTTATAAATTTGATTATAAAAACTTCGACGCAGTACAATTATTAGGCGTAGCAACAAACGAAATTGCAGTAAAAATAAAAGATAAAGATATTGCCTTAACAACAAATGTTTCTGATTTAATTAAACAAAACTGTTTCTCTGATAAAGAAATTGTTAAAATGGCAATGACTAATTTACTTGAACACGCAATTAATTCAATTGAAACTGGCGCAATTAACATATCTCTTTCAAATCCAATTCCAGAATATTTATTATCAAAAGGTTTTGAAGTAGGTAATAATGTAAATGAAAAATCATATCTACTTTGCGAAGTTACAATGAAAGGCGTTGACCCAACTTTATATAATAATAGCGATATATTTGACCCATATGTACAAATTGAAAAAAATTCTAAAAAATTCTTACTTCAAAGTTTATTATTAGGTAGTACTAAAAAATATATCAATAAATTAAAAGGTGAAATTTGGGTAAACAACCAATATGCAAACCAAGTTTCTTTTGCCTTCATTATTCCTATAGAAAAAGCATTACTTGAAGCTAATTAGGTAGGTAAAATGGCACGCGTTGAACTAAAAAACGTAACTAAAATTTATGATAAAAAAGTTATTATTGATAACGTTAATCTAACAATTGAAGATAAAGAATTCCTTGTTTTAGTTGGTGCTTCAGGTTGCGGAAAATCTACAATCCTTAGGATGATTGCAGGACTTGAAGATATTACAAAAGGCGAAATTTTTATTGAAGATAAATGTGTAAACAATATCCATCCAAAAGATAGAGATATAGCTTTTGTTTTTCAAAATTATGCGCTTTACCCACATATGAGCGTATATGAGAATATGGCTTTTCCACTTAAAATGCGTAAAATGAAAAAAAATGAAATCGACGCAAAAGTAAAAGAAGTTGCTCAAATTTTAGATTTAACAGAATTATTAAACCGCAAGCCAAAACAACTTTCAGGTGGTCAAAGACAACGTGTAGCTTTAGGAAGAGCTATTGTTAGAAATCCAAAAGTATTTCTAATGGATGAACCATTATCAAATTTAGATGCTAAATTAAGAGTTCAAATGCGCTCTGAAATAAAAAAATTACATCAAAAATTACAAACAACTTTTATCTATGTAACCCACGACCAAACAGAAGCATTAACAATGGGTGATAGAATCGCCGTTATAGAAAAAGGTGTTATCCAACAAATCGGAACACCTCATGAAATTTATAACAATCCTACAAATAAATTTGTAGGCGGATTTCTAGGTTCTCCTTCAATGAACTTTATAAATGCTGAAATTAAAGAAAACACTATTTCTATTAACAATAAAACTTTTGAATTAAATGAAGAACAAAAAACAAAATTAAATGGCAAAAAAGAAGTTATTATTGGAATTAGACCAGAAAATTTCAATAATGAAACATCTAATTTTGAATTTAACACTGATGTTGAAATTTCAGAAATGCTAGGCAACTCACAAATTGCTTATTTTAAAGCAAACAATTGTGATTGCGCTGTAGCACTAGCGCCAGACTATAAATTAGATAAAACAATCAGATTAAAATTAAATACAAACAATTTAATGTTCTTTGATACAGAAACTACATCTTTATTATAGTTAAAAATGTTTTGCCAATAATTTTTGGATGTGCAAAAAATCTTGGTAGATTCGGTAAACAACAAATCCACTTATATAAACCCAATTTTTTTGTTCCATAGCATTTTTTATAACAAAGAATTTCACTATACATTTTATGTGCTCTAGAAATTGCTCTGTTTTTCGTTGATTTTCCTTCTAAATGAGCAATTTTAGAATTAGGATTAATCATAATTTTATGACCAGCTTGCTTTATTCTGAATTGAAGTTCAGTTTCTTCATCATACAAAAAGAATTCTTCATCAAAAATTCCAACTTCATCAAGCACGCTTTTTCTCATCATTAAATCAGCACCAACAACGATATCAACTTCTCTAAAAATATCGTTTTCATTTTCTCCCTTATCTTCATTTATAGCTTTTTCTTTAGGGAAAAATGATGCTAATTTAAATGTTTTAACCATTTTAGATTTAAAAGTTTTATAATGCCCATAACAATGAACATGCTTATTATTGGCATCATACAAATTGCCACCACAAGCACCTATATCTGAGTTTTCTTCCATATAATCAAACAAAATTTTAATAGCATTGTTCAATAAAATAGTATCTGTATTTAGCAGAAAAACATATTTGGCTTCACTTTGTTTTATTGCTTGATTATTAGCAGCTCCAAAACCTTTATTTTCTTTGTTTTCAATCAAATGAACTTGTGGAAATTCTCTTTTTATCATTTCACAAGATTTATCTGACGAATTATTATCAACAATCCAAATATCATAATTAATACCAGAAGTTTTTTCTAAAATTGAATTTAAACAATTTCTAGTTAATTCTTCGGTGTTATATGATACAAGAATTATTGATACATCTAACATAAAATTACCTTTACTCTTTTATAACAATTAAGTTATTAGCAATTTTCATTTTACAAGTAGGTAAAACAACATCATTTAAGCCATTAGCAATACTAATAATACTTCTAGCTTCTAATGTTACTTCTTCCCCTTTATAAGTAAAAGTATAGTCAGTATCTCTATCTGATCTAATTGTAATTTGACTCATAATATCTCCTTAATTAATAATTCGTCTTCCTTCAATAGCTTTAGCCAAAGTGATTTCATCAGCATATTCTAAATCTGAACCCACAGGCAAACCAAAAGCAATTCTTGAAATTTTTATATTAAATGGCTTTATCAATTTTGTTAAATACAAACTAGTTGCTTCACCTTCAACAGAAGGACTTAAAGCCAAAATAATTTCCTGAACTTTTTCATCAGCTACTCTATTTAAAAGTTCTTTAATTCTAATATCTTCAACACCAATTCCATCCAAAGGAGAAAGAACGCCTTGAAGCACATGATATAAACCTTTATATTCACGAGTTTTTTCAATAGCTATCAAATCTTTTGTTTCTGCCACAACACATATAACAGAACCATCTCTCTTATTATCAGAACAGATTTCACAAGGATCAGATGCTGACATATTAAAACATACAGAACAATAATGAATATTTTCTTTTGCACTAACTAAAATCTGCGCAAACCTTTGAACTTCCCCCAATGGCATTTTCAATAAATGAAATGCCATTCTTTGTGCTGATTTAGGACCAACACCAGGAAATTTCTGAAAAAATTCTATTAATTGAGCTAACGGTTTTGTATATTCCATTAGAATAAACCAGGAATGTTAATACCAGCTGGTACAATACCTTTCATTTTATCTTTCATTTTCTTTTCAGCATCAGCTGTAGCTTGTTTCATAGCTGATGTAATTAAATCTTCTAACATTTCAACTGTTTCAGAATCAACTGCTGAAGGATTTTCAGCATTAACAGCTTCTTTTGTTAATTTAATTGATTTAAATTTTCCGTGACCATCACAAATAACAGTAACTGAACCATTACCAACTTGCGCAACAATTTCAGCAGCAGCTAAATCTTTTTGTGCATCTTGTAATCTTTTTTGCACTTGTTGTGCTTGTTTCATCATATTAGCTAAATTCATCATTTTAAACTCCATATAACCTAATCTGCAGTAATTATTATAATTCAAGGAGTTTAAGTTAGCAAGCTATTTATCCATTAACTCTGATAAACGCAATTCTCTTTTTCGTTTTGGTTTTGATGCTACAACTGGTTCAACAGCACATTCAAACGCACATAAACCAACAGGCATTTTTTCTTTAGTTTCAAGCATAAGAATTTCTTTTATAAAATTAACTATTTCGTTCATTTTTATTCCTTATCACTCACTACCGCTATAATATATAACTACTTTAAACCTATTTAAGTTCATTTTTAACCTCTAATTGTGCTATATTTGTTACTATGGAAAATTACCTAGAGATTAATTATGAAAAAAATATGCAAATTTTATCACAGGCTATAAAATACTGTGATGAAAGCTACTCTCATAATGATATAATCAAGGTGCTAAAAGGCGATAATGACATAGAAAAACAACTGTGTTTAATCGAACTAAATAAAATTAATTCTCAAGAAGAAGCTAATATTTTAGTTTTTAATTTAACTCAACATTCTGGCCCTGTTCGAGAAACTGCGGGATACAAAATTGCAGAACTAATTTCAAAAGAAGAATTTAAACCATTTTTTCAAACCAAAGAAATTTTAAACACATTTGTAAAAGCAATTACAGACATTAATCCTTCTGTATCACGCTATGCAATAGAAATTATTAATTATGTTGATGATTCAAAATATTTATATGAACAAATTTTAGAAGAACTTAAAATAACAATAGAAAATTTAGATACTGAAACAAAAAACCGTTCTTATGTTCAAAACAAAAAAAATTTTAATTTATATTGGAATTTAGAAGCCATAATAAATTTATCAAACAAAATTGAAGCAACAACTGAATTAATTGATATTTTAAAAATCACAGCACAATCTAATGACTATACAATCAGAGAAAAAACAGCAAAAACTGCATATTTATATAATTTAAAAGAAGTAATTAATTTATTAAAAAACGATACCAATATTTATGTAAAAAAATATCTATAAATTTATGTTATAATTTTTTCCATAAATAAACAAGGAAAATATAGATGTTCAGTTACTTTAATGATTTTATAAAATACTTTGGCCAAAACTATAAAACAAAAGTTATTCGTATGCTTTTTTTGGCGTTTATGAGTAGTTTACTTGAATTTGCTAGTGTAGTTTTAGTATTTCCATTTATTTTAATAATGGTAAATCCAGGTAGAGTTTTAAATAACCCAATTTCTATATGGGTTCGAGATAACTTAAACATTCACGGAACTACAAATATAATTATTTATATTGGCTGTTTAATAGCAACTATAATCATAATTAAAAACTTATATAGTATTTTAATTACACATAAAGAGAACAAAATTATCAGCGAATGGGGACTTAAAATTAAAGAAAAATTTGTAAATTTGATATTATATTCCCCATATGAAGCCGATATGCTTAAAGGCGAATCAAATAAAATTGAAAAGATTACTAAAGATATAGATATCGTTATGGAATTTTATATTTTTAAAACAATCTTTTTAATTTCAAATACATTTTTAATAATTTTAATATTTGCCTTCTTAATATATTTACTACCTTTATTCACAATAGTAGCAATAAGCTTTTTCACAATTGCAGGTTTAATCCAAAGTGATTTTTTCAGAAAATATTCTGAAAAAATTGCAATTAAAAAGAATCAACTTACAAAAGGTCCATATGAAGAAGTAATGAATAGTTTTAACCATATAAAAGACATTAAAGTTAATGGTTGTCAAAAATTCTTCTTTAATTTTTATAAAAATACTTCTGAAAAAATAATGCCATATGATGAACAAATTCAATTAATCCCACTAATACCACAATATATTATAGAAATTATTTTCATCTTCACTTTAATTATTTTATGTTTTGGTATTCTTTCAAAACACGGTGAAAACCCAACTAATATAATGATTTCACTAGGTATAGTTGGTATTACAATTTATCGTTTAATCCCACAAATTTACAAAAACCAAGTTTATATAAACTACATTAATTTATATTCTTATAAAGCAAAAGAATTAATTGCAACATATAAAGAATATGAACAATATGATTATCCAGAATACAAAGATACAAAAGAAAAAATATCTTTCCAAAATAATATAACTATTAAAAATTTATTTTATTCTTACGATAAAAAAATTGATGTTTTGTCTGATATTAATGTTGAAATCAAAAAAGGTGAATTTATTGGTGTAGTTGGTCTTTCTGGAGCAGGAAAAAGTACATTAATTGATTGTCTTCTTGGCTTACTAGAATATCAAGGTCAAATTTATATAGATGAAACACCTATAACAACAGATAATGTTCAAACTTTTAGAAATATCATTGGCTATGTTCCACAAAAAATAAATACAATCCAAGGAGATATTTATACAAACGTTGCTTGGGGTATAGAAAGAAAAGATATTGATAAAGAAAAAGTTGATGACGTTTTAATTAAAGCTCAATTATATGACCAATTAAAACAAACAGAAAATGGTTTAGGCTTTGAACTAAAACCAGATGGAAGTGGTTTATCTGGTGGACAAATGCAAAGAATTGGTATTGCAAGAGCACTATACCGTGATCCTGAAATTATTATTTTAGATGAAGCAACTTCAAACTTAGATGTTAAAATAGAAAACAAATTAACAGAAATTATCTCTAGTATTAAAGGTTCTAAAACAATCATTGCAATAGCACACAGATTAAGCACTCTTGTTAATTGCGATAGAATTATCTACTTAAAAGATGGTAATTTAATAGATATTGGGACATTTAAAGAACTATCTGAAAAACATACTGACTTTGAAGAAATTGTTAAATTATCAAGAATAAAATTAGATGAGTAAAAGAATATAAAATAAAATACAGTCAAAATGACTGCATTTTTTATTCTGATAAAATTTCATATAATGTCGAAGCTTCTTGAACCGAAACGTTATTATTAGGTATGCGCAAAATTTTTACTTTAATTTCGCTTTGCGCCTGAACAATAGTTATTATGTCCCCTTCTTTCAATTGTTTAGCTGGCTTTGAAATAACTCCATTAACATAAATTCTGCCCTGTTCAGAAACTTTATTTGCAACAGTTCTTCTTTTTATTAATCTTGAAACTTTTAAAAATTTATCTAATCTCATAATTTTATTATAACAAAAAGTCCGGCTTTTAAACCGGACTTTTAACATTTATTTTATATTAATCTGCAAGTTTTGCTTCTAACTTTTTAAGGCGATTTTCAAAGTCTTCATTTTGCTTTTTCAAAATTGCATTTTGATTTTCAAGCTCTGTAAGACGTTTATCTAAACCAACAACTTTTGCAGTTAAATCTTGTATTTGAGAAAATAATTCTTTAATTGAATTAACCATTGCATAGAAGATTTCTTCGGTTCTAATTCTCAAATAGCCATCTTCGTCTTTTGTTACAGAATTAGGGAATACTTTTTGAAGTTGCTGAGCAATTACACCAACATGTGGAGTTTTCTCTTTATCGTTTTTATAAGTATAATTTTTAACTTCTAAAGCATTTATTTCTTTTAAGCCAGCTACGCTGTCACCAGAAACATTTTTTAAACGGATGTCAGATGGCAGCATTGAGTGATAATTAGTAACGTGAGAATTAATTTGAGTCTCAATATCTGCCCAAATTTTTTGCAGTAAAACACCTAAATCATCAGTTCCACCAAATTTGCTCGCATTAACTTTTGTACCAATTCCTTTAATTATAAAAATTGGACAACCACTTGAAGAATTCATCTTTTCAAACGTATAATTATCCGCATTTGCGTGAAAGTTTTTATTTTTCAAAGAAAGCTTCATTGGTTGAGCTTCATTAGAATGTATTAGAAAACCATGATTCTCTGTCATTTTTAAAAGAAATTTTGAAATACTTGGGTCTTGCATAAGCATAGCACCATTTGAAAGTTCTAAAAATGTTAATTTTTCATCACTTGTATATGGATTATGCGCAATAATTTTTGTATATCCACCTGTGCTCTTAGGAGGGATAAATCTCAACGATTCATTAAATATAATTTGACCATATTTATCACTAGTAACACCTTCGTCACGATTTGGGTCTATAACATCAAACTTTACCTGTTTAGCATAATAGCCAGGTTCAATTGTTGGATTATACAAATTAGTTGAACCATTTAAGTTTAATTGAACTGAAGCAGATTGAACACCAGCAACATTCAATTGTTGTGTATCTCTAAAGGTAAAGAAAAATTCACCAAATTTTGCATTATGAGAAGAACCTTTCTTTTCATAACCTTTATAAGAAGGAAAATCAGGGCCATAAGGACCAGAACTAGCTAATACTTGGAAAATTGGTCTTGAACCATCAAAAGGTTTTACATTAAAATATCTTGTATTAACATTTAATTCTTTTTCTTTAATTTGATTTCCTGTCGCACGGTCATGTGCACTTAAAGTACCTTCTATGATAGGCGCACCATGAGCATCGTTACCAATTACAATATAATCATCTTTTTGATAAAGTTCACCCAAATTACCATCAGGAATACCATTAGGATATTTAGTATCTAACACATTATTTGCACCAGCACCATATCCAATACAAATATTATTATTACCTCTTATGTGAGCACAAGCACCATCACCAATAGCAGTATTATAAGAGCCATAATTTTGCCATTTTAATGCAGAAGAACCAAAAGCCGTATTGCTAAAACCATTTTGATTATTTGAAATAGAACCTGCACCAACTGCTGTATTATTATCATTTCCAACATCATGAGATCTAGCTAAAGCTTGATAACCAACTGCTGTATTATTATTACCATCTATATTATATGTAAGAGTTTTTTCACCTATAGCAGTATTTCTACTACCAATAGTATTTGAAAACAACGCATAATGACCAATAGCTGTATTATATTTACTATTATGAGATGTAGCACTAGTACTAGAAGAACGTAATTGTTGTAAAGTACCAATACCAAAAGCCAAATTATGTCTATCAGAAGATATTCTACCAGCATATGTAATATCACCAGTAGTTGCAGTTGATGTATTTTCTAAATTATAAAAAGAAATATGTGAATTTAAAAAGTTATCTGTATGGCTTGTATCAGAGTTATATAATGATCTTTTTAAAATAGAAAGCTTATCACCATCTGTTGTGATTAAAGGTCTTTCAGAGGCAGAAAGGGTGCCCACCCCAGCAGAAGCTAAAGAGTTAATATCAATGTCATCTTCATCAAAAAATAATTTACTATATTCTAACCCTTTTCCCATTTTATCTTTAAACGGCATTATGCTAGAACCAATCAATACTGTTTGATTTGAACCAATAGCTGAGTACACATTGTTATTACTATCAGACCAATGCCATATTTTTTCACTACCCGCAGAATTACGTTTAGTAATTGTTGGAATCGCCGCAGCTAAAACAATACTTATAATAAGTAAAGAAATTAATAACTCGGCAAGAGAAAAACCTTGTTTCTTCTTATACATCATATTCGTTCTTCCATTTCTTATAATTAAATTTCATATCTTTTATTTTAATACCCATTTTTGCAGACTTTTCATTCATTTTACTAAGTAATTTATCTTTTTCTAAAAACAATTCATTAGCAACAAAAGAATCACTACATGCAATGGTTAATATGTCATCGTCAGAAAACTCTAAAACTTTAGAAAATTTTGAAATTTTCTCTCCGACTATATCTATCCAAAAAAGTACCATGTTTTCTAGATTTTGAACATTTTTTTCAACATAATTAAACTCTATATCTTTAAAAATGTCTTGAAGCAATTCAAAATTAGAATTATTAATTCTTTTCATATAGTTATTATAACTGTTTTTCAATATTTTTCAAAAAATTTAAACTTCTAAAATATTTTTTACTTGAGATATTATTTTTTTATGAATTTCTTTCTCTGTAAGTGTGCCATCTAAAGCAATAAAACCATACTCTTCAATCATTTTATGATACTCTTCAAGACACTTTCCTTGATAAATTTGAAAACTCTTATAAAAGTCACTGCTCAAACCAATATCTCTACCAGATTCCCAATAATCTAAACCTGTTGTACCAATAATTCTTTTTAATAAAATTTCAACAGGAACATCTAAATAAAATACCATATCAGGTTCTGGTGCATAATCATATAAATTTTTTAACCACTCAATATTATGTCCACGCACAACATCACGCGCATAAGCAGTATAAATATATCTATCTAAAATAACAACAAAACCAGCTTTTAAAGCAGGAATAATTACTTGTTCTAGTCTATCGGCAAAATCAGCAGCATACAAAAGACTAAAAGTTGTAGCATTCAACAAATTCCTATCTTTTGCATCATTAATAGCATCTGCAATGAATTTAGAAGTTTTCCATTCACTAACCATTGCACCATAAGATTGGTCCTCAATCCAACGTTTTAACTTCGAAATTTGAGTAGATTTTCCGCTACCATCAGTACCTTCAATTACAATTAATAAGCCTTCATAGCCATGTTTTGATTTATATTTTGCCATCTATAATTCAATTCCTTTTTGAGCTAGAACCTCTTTAATTTTTTCTCTAAAATATAATTGTTTTTCATGAATACTATCATTTGCATCAATTTCTATCAAATCATATTCATCAATCATTTTTTTATATTCGTCATTAACTCTTTTTTGAAAAATTTTATAGCTTTCATATGGATCAGAGCTAATTTTTAAATCCATACCAGCTTCATAAAATTTAGGTGAGCGATTTGAACAAATTCTTTCTAAAGAAACCTCTTCTGAAACTCTAAAATAAAGCGTCAAATCAGGTTTAACAGCAAAACCATAAACCTTTCTAACCCAATCTCTATCAACGCCTCTTGCAACATCACGAGCAAAAGCCGTATAAACATATCTATCAGCAAGAACAATGAATCCAGCTTTCAAAGCAGGAATAATTACTTGTTCTAGCCTGTCAGCGAAATCTACTGCGTGTAAAAGCGAAAAAGTTCTTGGACTAAGCAAATTTTTCTTTTTTGCTAATTTGGTTGTTTGAGAGATTAAATCTGATGAATTCCACTCTGTAAAAATAACATCTTGCTTTCTTGATTTTAACCAGTCACGAAGAATTGCAAGTTGAGTAGATTTTCCACTACCATCAATACCTTCAACACAAATTAATGTGCCTGGTAAATTATGTTCTTGATTTAATCTTGATTTGCTAATCATAATCTTTTTCACCTTATTTAGCTTAATCATATCATATTTTAAGCTTTTAATTTAAAGATTTGAAAAAGCAATTGTAACAATATGTTAAAAGTGTACAAAATACACGATATAAAACATGTATCATGTGGCACTTAATAATTATAGGATATTAATATTTTAAACTTACCAAATGTGATAAATAAGTGTTTTCTCTCTCTGATTCCTCTCTCTGATATAAAATGAACTTAACCGATATAAGTCGGTTTTTTTATTGCTCATTTTTGGCAAATTACAGAATATTTTTTCCTTCCTCTGAATACATGTTCGACCTTATATTTTTAATATCGGCATATATTTCAATATCTTTAGTGTTTTTTAAAAAATTTATGGAATTAATAAAATCATCTAATGCTGATTCAATATTTTTATTATTAAAATCACGCATATCAAAAGCCATTTCAAGGTTTGATGTTGCTAATCTTGTCATATCTCTAAATCCGCTAGAAGCAAGTTTTAACGCAAGAGAATTATCTTTCGCACTAGCAAAAATAGCTTGAGATATTAATAAAGGCATATGGCTAATTAACGCAACAGCTTTATCGTGCTCTTTTGCAGTAGTAATAACAATTTCAGCTCCAGTACAATGTATTATTTTTTCAACCAATTCTATATCTTCAACTGACACATTTTTTGATGGGGTTAATACCCATTTAGCACCTTCAAATAATTCTTTGAAAGAAGCATCAAAACCGCTAAATTGTGTTCCTGCCATAGGATGTGAACCAATAAATTTATATGGTCTAGACTTTTTCATTACAAATTCTTTTACGCTTGAACAATCAAGCACAATACAATTTTCGCTGACAACTTTTTCTAAATCATCAAGAATTTCAATAGTTTTATTCATTGGAGAAGCAACAAAAACAACATCACAATCTTTTAAACTATTTATATCTTTTGAAACATTATCAGTATATTTTTTTGCCTTTTCAAAAGTTTCGCTATTTGATGTAACAGCATAAATTTCATAGCGTGTTTTAGACAAATTTTTGAATAAAGAACCACCAATTAAACCTAAACTTATAATACCAATTTTCATAATTTACCTCTTTTAAAAAAGCGTAACACCGAAAAAGAAATGTTAAAAACTATTAACAAATATTCACAAATTTGCGTAGTACACAATAATATGTAATAATACAAATAAATTAATAGTCTAACCATTCCTTTCTTGACTTATGCGGCTTAGGTCGCATTTTATTTTCCCCAAAATACGAAAAACCGCCACGAGGACGGTTTTAAACTTATAGTATTTTTAATTAAACTGTTGCTGTAAATGGATTTGTTTCATCAAATTTATTTATTATATTTTGTGCAATTTGTGAATCTTCTGATAAAGTTCCAGTTAAAGCTTGTTCTTCTTCGATTTTAGTTAATGTTTGAGCTTTTAATTGGTCAAATGTTTCTTTATCATTTATTGATTTTTCTGCTAATTTTGTTTGTTCTTGTTCTTTTGCAAGTTCTCTTTCAGATGGACCTGTAATTTTTTTAGTGATTTTACCCATAATCAAAGAACCAGCCATACCGCAAGCACATCCGATTAAACCACCGATTACAGTACCAAAACCAGGGAATACACTACCAATAGCAGCACCAACTTTTGTACCAGCTAGAGCAGCACCTGCTGCTGTACCAATAGCAGTACCTATCATTTCACCGCCAATAAAACCAGCTGTATCACCAGCAACTTTAACTGCTGATTTACCAAGTTGTTTCATACCTTTTTCTTTGCCTAATTCTTTGAAAGTAGGAACAACTTCTGTAACACCTTCAATTAATCCGCTGAATACTAACATAATGCCAGCGCCTGAAGATTTCATAAATTTACCAACTTTTCCCATTTTTGAAGCAAAATTTGGGAATTTTTGTACAAATTTACCAGAAAGAGATTTTTTTAAGCCACCAACAGCTTTTGCACCTTTGCCAACAGTTTTCTTAACTGGAGCTGTAACTTTTCCAACTTTTTCAGAAACTTTTTTAACACCTTCTGTAATTACTGATGGTTTTTTTGCAACTTCTTGTGCTGTTTCTTCTGCAACTTCTTGTGCTACTTTTTGAGCAACTTTTTGATTTTTTAATGCTTTTTTAGCTATTTTATCTGCTTTTGCTTTAGATTTAACATTTTCTTTAATTGTATATAATTCTTTTCTGTTTCCATTTGTTGTTGAAATGAATTCAGCTAATCTAGATGAAAATTTACCATTTTCTTTATTAAATAATTTCTTTAAAGCATCCATATTTTTTGAATCTAAAGTTTTTAAAGCTTCAGTTCCAAAACCTTTTGTTTTTTTATTTCTTTTATATAAATTAAAAATTGGTAAACCATCAAATAATAATGTGCTAGTTGCAACATCTTTTGTCATACTTGTAAAAGTATCAGGCTTTTGTGTTAAAGCTTCTGAATTTACATATTTTACCAATTTTTTCGCATCATCAATTTGAGATGAAGGTTTCACACTTGCTACATTTTGACTAATTGCATTAACCATAAAATACTATTTTCCTTTTCCACACATGTATATAAAGTATTTTTAGCTAGCAAAATTTACTTTTTATAAGATTTTTATTAACATTTATGTTACAAATTCATTACGATACTAATATCTTTCTCAAATTCAATCGCCATATAGCTTACTATAATTAGATTTGCGATTAATTTATAAATGAAACATAAAATACTTTGGTAACAAAAAACTAAAAACTTTTAAACAAAAATTTACAAGTCCAACTGTCTTGTTTTATGGTAAAATTAAAGAAGATTGGGGAAATTTATGAAGCTTAGTTTAAGTGAGATAGTTCAAGCTTGTAATGCACAGATATTAAAAGGAATTACAAACGAAAATTTATACGAATTTTCAACAGATACTAGAACTATAAAATCTGGACAAGTTTACATTCCATTAAAAGGTGAATCTTTTGATGGTGAAAATTTTATTGACAAAGCATTAGAAAATGGTGCTAATGGATATTTAACTTCTAACCCAAATAAATTATTTAATAATGCAGAATTTATACTTTTAGTTAAAGATACAAAAGAAGCTTATCTTCAACTTGCAAATTATTATAAAAACAAAATAAATCCATATACAATTGCAATTACTGGTAGCAGTGGAAAAACCACTGTTAAAGAAATGATGTATAGCGTTTTTAAAAACGCAGATAATACAATTAAATCAATTTTAAATCATAATAACGAAGTTGGACTTTGCCAAACACTATCTGCACTTGAAGAAAATACCAAATATTTAATTATAGAAATGGGAATGAGAGGCTTAGGCGAAATCGAGCTATTATCAAAATACTCTGAACCTGATATTGCCGTTATAGTAAACTCTGGAAGTGCGCACATTGGCAGACTTGGTTCTCTTTTAAATATTGCAAAAGCAAAATTCGAAATTGCAAAATATTTAAAGCCAAATGGCATTTTAATCGCACATAACAATCCTTTAATAAAAGAAGTAAATGATAACAAACACGAAACTTTTTACTTTGATTTAGAGGACAAAAATTTAAAGATTATTGAAATGACATCTAATACTTGTCTTTTTGAATACAAAAATCAAGAATACAAATTAAATGTAGGAGGAGAACACAATATTCAAAATGCATTAAGCGTTATTGAAGCAGGGCTTTTTGCTGGACTATCAACAAATATTATTGCAAAGGGACTTGAAGAATTTTCTCCTATTGAAAAACGCTGGGATATTGAAGTTGTTGATAGGTTTAATATTATCAATGACAGCTATAATTCAAACCCAGAATCTGTTAAAGCAGCTTTAAAAACCTTTTTAAAACACACTCCATCACCCAAAATCGTTGTATTAGGAGATATGGGCGAACTTGGTTTAAATGAAGAAGAATATCACAAAGAAACAGGTATCTTTTTAGAAAATTTTGAATGCGATTATGTTCTTACCACAGGTGATTTGGCAAAATACATTCAACCAAAAAATTTAAAAACTATTCATTTTGAAACAAAAAAAGAACTTGCTGATTTCATAAAAAATAACCTTCCAAAAGGAGCAAATCTACTTTTAAAAGCTTCTAGATTTATGAAATTTGAAGAAATTATCGAGGAGTTAAAGAAATAATGAATTTTAATATTTTAACAGTTGTAGCATTACTTATAGCTTTTGTTTTGACCTTGCTTTTAGGTGTTGTTTATATAGAATTTTTAAAGAAAAAAATGTTTACTCAATACATTTTAGAAGATGCACCTGAAAACCACGCAAAAAAAGTAGGGACTCCAACAACAGGTGGTGTGTTCTTTGTTATTTCAATAATTTTAGCTTCTTTAGTATCTTTAACAATGAATCAAAGCTTAACAACATCTGCGATAATTATATTAATGGCTTTTTTATTTTTTATGCTTGCAGGTTTAAAAGATGATTTAGGAAAAATTAAACATAAAGAAAATAAAGCTGGTTTAACACCAAGAAATAAATTATTATTCCAAATTGCAATTTCATTACTGCCAGCAATTTATATAACTTTATCAGGGCAAACACATTTAAATATTGGCGAATATAGTCTTGATATTGGTTATTTATACCCATTCTTTGCAATATTTTTTATAACAGGCGTATCAAATGCAGTAAACTTAACCGATGGTTTAGATGGTTTAGCAAGCTCAAATACAGCTATTGCAATGATTGCTTGTACAATTATTTGTTTACTCACAGGTCAAACAGATATAGCTATTATTTCAGCAGCAACTATTGGTGGAGTTATAGCATTTTTATACTTCAATAAATACCCAGCAAAAGTATTTATGGGTGATACTGGTTCACTAGCTTTAGGCGGACTTTTAGCAACAATAGCTGTTATGGGTAAATTTGAATTATGGATTTTATTAATTGGCTTTGTTTTCTTCTGTGAAACAATGTCTGTAATATTACAAGTTACAAGTTTTAGACTTACAGGAAAAAGAATTTTTAAAATGAGTCCAATTCACCACCACTTTGAATTATGTGGTTGGAATGAAAACAAAATCGTTTTAGTATTTTCTCTTGTAAGCTTTATTTTCTGCACAATTGCAGTAGTACTATTTAATCTTTTATAAGAGAGCAAAACAATGAAAAGAAAATGGATTGATAAAAAAGTTTTAATTTTAGGATTATCAAAAAGTGGAACAGCTGCTGCAAGATATTTATCAAACAAAGGTGCTGATTGTTTTATAACAGAATTTAAACCACTTCAAGATAAAGATAAAGAATTGGTAGAAACGCTAGAAAAAGAAGGAATTAAAGTTGAAACTGGAGTTCATAGCGAAGAATTTTTAAATGATTCGTACATCGCAATTTCTAGTCCAGGAATTCCTCCTAAAAGTGAGATTTTTGCACGTTTAAAAGAAAAAAATATTCCTGTTATTGGAGAAGTTGAACTTGCTTATTTAGAAGCCACTTCGCCATTTGTTGCAATAACTGGTACTAATGGAAAAACAACAACAACATATTTAACTTCTCACATTTTATCTAGCGAATACGATGCACCAGTTTGTGGAAATATTGGAATTCCACCAACTTCTTTAATTGAAAAAAATCCAGATTATTATGTTTGCGAAGTTAGTTCCTTCCAATTAGACAGCGCACCAACTTTCAGACCACAAATCGCATGCTTTTTAACCTTTACACCAGACCATATTGACTGGCACGGTGGACTTCAAAATTATTTTGATGCAAAAGCCAGCATTTTCCAAGACCACAAACAACCAATGTATGCTGTTTTTTCTGGAGTTGATGAAACTATTTATCGTTTTAGCAAACAATATACTGGCGAAAAATTTATTTATGCAAAAGAACTTGATAAAAACTGTTGCTATATAAAAAATGACGCTATTTTCTTTAAACGAAATAAAGAAGAAGAAATTATAAAATTAAATGAAATTACATTAGTTGGCGAACATAACTACCAAAATATTATGTGCGCAATTGTTGTAGCAAAATTAATTGGCATTTCTAATGAAAATATTAAAGAAAGAATTATGTCATTTAAAGCGGTTGAACACAGAATTGAATATGTTGCAGATATAAATGGAAAATCTTTTTATAACGACTCAAAAGCTACTAACCCAGAAGCTTCTTTTGTTGCAGTAAAATCTTTTCAAGGTAAAAAACTAACTCTAATTACAGGTGGTAGAGATAAAAATACTGATTTAACAGAATTTTGCAAAGACTACATTAATAAGTATGTTTCAACAGTAATTTTAATTGGAGAAGCAACTCAACGCTTTAAAGAAAATATGGAAACAAATGGATTTAACAATATAATATTAGCAAATTCACTAGAAGAAGCTATTGATATTTCATTAAATCTTGAAAACGAAATAGTACTTTTATCACCAGCTTGCGCAAGCTATGATATGTTTAACAGCTATGAACACAGAGGAGAAGTGTTTAAAAATTATGTCCAATCCAAATTACAATAAACCTATATTATCTAACTATGATACAAATTTAACTTTTATTGTCTTATTTTTGATAATAATAGGTTTTTTGGCAATCTTTTCTGCTGGCGCACCAAAATGTATTATGCAAGATGTTAATTCAACCTTTTTTGTAACAAGACAATTTATTTGGTTTATTTTAGGTTGTTTTTTTATGTTTGGCTTAAGCAATGTTAATTATAAAATTTA
This sequence comes from Cyanobacteria bacterium SIG29, assembly GCA_015152515.1. GTDB lineage: Bacteria > Cyanobacteriota > Vampirovibrionia > Gastranaerophilales > Gastranaerophilaceae > Avigastranaerophilus. The sequence continues at coordinate 167,904 of SUTV01000002.1, read as the reverse complement.
TGATAAATATTCAATTCAAATAGCTTGGGTTATAGTTGGATTTTTAATTGCAGTACATTTTGCAGGAACAACTGTAAATGGCGCAACAAGATGGTTATCAATTGGACCATTCCAATTTCAGCCATCAGAAGCAGCAAAATTAGGCGTAATTATGCTTTTATCCAGCGCCTTTTCTCGCGATATCAAAATTTCAAACCAAAAATTATGGAAATATTTTATTCCAATTGTAATTATGATTGGACTTATTTTAAAACAACCAAACTTAAGCATGGTAATGATTTTATCAATTTCATCTTTATTTATGTACTTTGCTGCTGGTGGAAGCATGAAAGTTATCGGTTTGGCCATAGGACTTGGTATTGCTGGAGTTAGTATTGCTATCCAATCTTTCCAAAAACAAAGAATTTTAACTTGGCTAAACCCTGAAGCAGACCCTTATGGTGCAGGATACAACATTATTCAATCTATGATGGCATTCGTAGCCGGTGGATTTTTTGGTGAAGGATATGGAAACTCTAGACAAAAACTTGGCTGGCTACCAGAAGGACACACTGACTTTATCTATGCAGTATTTGCAGAAGAATTTGGATTTCTAGGTTGCTTATTAATTATTGGCTTATTCATTGCATTTTTAAAAAGAGGATTATTAATTTCTAATAAATGCGAAGATGTTTTTGGCAAACTTTTATCAGCAGGAATTACTGTTGCCATTTGTATTCAAGCAATAATAAATATTGCTGTTTCAAGCTCTATGATACCGGCAACTGGTGTTCCTCTTCCTTTTGTTAGCTATGGTGGTACATCTTTATTTATAACAATGTGCATGATTGGTATTTTATTAAATATTTCTAAAAAAAGAATAAGAAGGTTCCCAAATGTCCAACAATAAAACATATTTTATTTCTGGTGGCGGTACTGGTGGTCACATTTATCCAGCATTTACGGTCATAGAAAAACTATTAAAAGAATCAGATACTGAAAAAATTTACTTTATTGGTAACCCTAATAATCTAGAATTTGAAATAGCTAAAAAATATCCACAAGTTGAATTCTTGCCAATTGACGTTTCTGGCATGCCAAGAAAATTAAATTTAGCACTTATAAAATGGGGAATTCAATTATTTAAAGCTTATTTAAAAACTTGTTCATACATGAAAAAATATAAACCTGATGCTATTTTTACAACAGGTGGATATGTTTCAGCACCCGCAGTACTTGCATCAATAACAAACAAAAAACCATATATGATTCATGATTGTGATTCTGTCGCAGGACTTGTATCTAAAATGGCTGCACCAAAAGCAAAAATTGTTTCTATTGCCTTTGAAAACTCTAAAAAAGTTTTAAAATCAAATAACATTATTTTTAATGGAAACCCTGTTAGAGAAGCTTTTTTCACTGTTACGAAAGAAAACGCGAAAGAAAAACTGAATATTCCACAAGATAAAACCGTTATTTTTGCAATGGGTGGTTCTCAAGGTGCAAAAACAATAAATTGTGCAATGGTAAAACTTTTAAAAACCTTAACTGAAGAATATAATGCCTTTGTAATTTTACAAACAGGCAAAAAAAATATCTATGATGCATCTATGGAATTAGAAGAAATTTACCCAGAATTTAAAACAAATCAAAATATTCTTGTTCAAGCTTATTTTGATGAAATGGTTTATCCTTTAAAAGCTTCTGATATAGTTATTGCAAGAGCTGGTAGCGTAAGCTTAAGCGAAATAATTCAATGTCATTTAGCATCAATTCTTGTGCCATATCCATATGCAGCACAAGACCATCAAAGAAAAAATGCAAAAGAAATGTGCGAAAAAGGAATTTCTTTATATTTAGAAGATTCTGATTGTAATGATAAAAACTTATTACAAAAAATAAAAGAAGCACTATCAAACCATGAACAAATGAGTGAAAAAGCTAAAAATCTAGTAAAAACAAATCCAACAGAAGAAATAGTTAAACAATTAAAAAGTATTATCCAATGAAATACCAAGAGAGCATAGAACTTTTACAGTCACAAAGCAAGTTCTATATCAATTTAGGACTTGAAAGAATTTTAACAGCTATGCAAAAACTTAATAACCCACATAAAAATCTAAAGGTTATTCACGTTGCAGGCACAAACGGAAAAGGTTCTGTGTGTTCTCTTTTAGCAAATATTTTAAAACATGCCGGATTTAAAGTAGGTTTATACACAAGTCCTCATTTAATTGAATACACTGAACGCATAAAAATAAATGATACTGAAATTTCAAAAGAAGATTTTGCAAAATATATTTCACTCGTATGCAAAACTTCTGATGAATTGACTGAATTTGAAATTTTAACTGCCTGTGCTTTTAAATATTTTAAAGATAATAATGTTGATTATGTTATTTTAGAAACAGGACTTGGCGGAAGATTTGATGCTACAAATATCTGCGAAAATACAATTTCTATAATAACTTCAATCTCACTAGACCATACCGATAGACTCGGTAACACTTATGAAAAAATAGCCTTTGAAAAAGCTGGAATTATAAAAGAAAATTCAACAGTTATAAGCGCAAAATATAATAATGGCTATGAAACTATAAAGAAAATTGCAAATGAACAAAAAGCTAAATTTATTGAAGTTGATTATAAAATTGAAGTTTTATACGAAAACAATAAAAATTATGCCATTATTGATAATAAAAAATTAGAATTTAATCTTTTAGGTCTATACCAAAAAGAAAATTTAGCACTTGTTTTAGAATGTATAAAACTATTAGACATACCATTTTTCGCAATTGAGAATGGATTAAAAACTGCAAAATGGTCGGCAAGATTAGAATATTTAAAAGATAAAAATATTTTAATAGATGGAGCTCACAACCCAGATAGCGCAAAAGAATTAAAAAAGAGTTTAGATTATTATTTCAAAGATAAGAAAAAAATATTTATATATGGAACTATAAATACAAAAGATTATAAAACCATTGCAAATATTTTATTTAATCCAAATGATGAAATTTATTATTATGAATTTGATTATCCACACGCAATAAATTTTAATCAATATAAAGAAGATTTACCACAACTGAACATAAAAAAAATTGATAATTTTGAAGAACTTATTAACAGAAAAGATTTAAAAATTATAACAGGCAGTCTTTATATGATTGGCGAAATATACAAAAATTGTTTTAAATAATAGGCTTTTAATGTTGAAAAAAAAAGAGGTACGATTACACCTCTTTTTTATTTATTGTTTTATTGGAACAGAAATAATTAATTTATTTCCATCTTTGACCTTTGTTATATTTTCAATATCTGCATTTTTTGGCAAAATATAATCTTGAGAAAATTCAATATCTTGTTCAAGCCCTTCTTCTTTAACTTGAGAAGAACCAAATACAGTTAATTTTCTATTAGAAACATTATAATTAACTTTATTTTCATCTCCATTAAATGGTTTCAAACAAACAATTACATTGAATTTATTATCATCAAATTCTGTTTTAATTTTTACAGAATCCATCATATAAAAAGGCATATCAAAGGCATTTCTTCTCATTGGTCTTTGAACTTTTTTCATCATTTTATCGAATGCCTTCATATCATTTTGATACATTCTTTCCATATCATCAAACATTCTTTTTTCCATTTTGTATGGATGATGAATAGGATGATGAGGTTGCATCATATATGGATAATGAAACCTATTCATAACTTGGTCAGCAACAAAATAAAATGCAAAAAATCCACCTAAAAATGCAGCAATTACCATGCCTAAACACATTTTCCAACAATGATTTTCAAAACAAACATGTTTTCTTTCATTATTATTATTATTTTCTTCCATATTGCCCCTTTCTTTTATTCAAATATATTATATTAATTGATTTAAAATTTGACAATTAAACACTTTGATTAATCACCTATACAATTGTTTAAATATTCAATAGTATCGATTTTGTTATCATATAAAAACTTTAAAAAGTATAAATAATTTATATCATGTGATGAAACAGTAACACTTATTTCAAATCCATCAGAACAAAATGGTTCATAATCATAAATAACATAACTATTATATTTACTTTTCCATTCTTTTTTATCTACAACACAATTATTTTCCAAAGCAATTTGCTCTAACCAAGGAATAATATCTTTAGAAATATTTTTAAATTCAATCTGACTTCTTTGATTAAATCCATTAATATAGTTTTCGACTAACATTTTTATACCCCTAATAAATTCTATTCACATACTTCCATCCCTACATAATTAGTTTAAATACATTTTTCAATCAAAAAAATAGACTAAGGTATTATATTTTAACTATATTAATGGGCTATTTTTATAAATTTTATAATTTTAATTAAAGCCATAACGCTTATTATTATTGGATTTCAGCCTAGATATAAAGAATATATTAAAAAAACAGGATTTTGAATTTTTTGCTTTATAATAAAATCGGAAGTTAAAAAATAATAAAAAGAGGTTTTATAAATGAACACAGTATTATTACCAATCAATGAATATCTTAATAAATTAGAAGAAGCAGATAATAACCAAAAAAATGTAATTGAAAATGAATTAGTTAATATCGGTAAAGAAGCTGTTCCTTCTCTAGTTGATTCACTACAAGTTGTTAAAGGAAAAACAAGAGGTATCGTTGCAATGGTATTAATCAGAATCGGTGAATCTTCTATTGATTACTTAAGAAGAGCCGCTGAATCAAATAGCGATTTCGAGTGGATTGCGAACTATTTAATCACAGAAATCAAAGGACAAGTTGCTTAATTAATTACAATAATAAAAGGAAAAGACCAATGTAAATCATTGGTCTTTTTTTGTAATAAAAACTTTGATTTACTTGACTTATAAATAAAACTTGAAATATCATAACAATATAGGGAAAAGGATTGGGGAACTTATATGAGAAATTCATCAATTTACAGGTCAAATCTTTCAGATGAGAAAGTTGCTTTTTTATCTGAGATTAAAAACCAAAGAGAATATAATGTTCAAGAAGACAATGAGCCAAGAGCTTATAGAAGAACAAGCAAACAAAAAGAACTTGATCTTTTATGGCAAAATTTTAAAATCAATCCTAAAGAAGAAAAATCACCAGGTGTTTATCTTTTAACAGGTTTTATTGCTGGTGCTTTATGTATGTTTATTATGAATGCTATCTTAAGCATTAGTTCAAATATTGGAAATGAAGCGGATGTTACTTCATTAGGACAACCTAAATTTGAAAAGAAAATTTCAAGAAAAGATACTCTTCCTCAAATCGCAGTTGTTCCAGCACAAACAGAAGCTATTGAAGAAGCAATTATTCCAACATTTGAAAATTATACTGTTAAATCAGGCGATTCAATGAGTTCAATTGTTTATCGTTTCTATGGAAAATATGACCCAGCAAAAGTTGAAAAAATTAGACAAGCTAATAAATTAACTAATGCTCACAAACTTTCAATCGGTCAAAAATTAATTATTCCACTTAATTAGCGAAATTTCCGTAGAACACTCTGCCGAACAAAAAGATTAAGTATCTTTTTGTGAGAGGTAAGAGCGAAGCGAGCGAGTTCGAATAAGCGAACACAAAAGCAAACTGGAGCGAAGTATTGTTTGCGACTGGGAGAGCAGAGAGGAAATTTCAAGACACATAATATGAAATAGTTTTATTACCATACGATTTGGCTTTGATTAATTCAAAGCCTTCGTTGTTTATAATCTTATCCATTGGATACTCAAGAATAACTATTCCATCTTTATTTAAAATATTATTTTCCTTAATTACTTTTAATGCCTTATCATAAAGATCTGTTTCATATGGGGGATCAATAAAAATAACATCAGCTTTAATATCAACCTTTAAAACATTTTTTAAAGCATCTCCAAAATATAATTCAGGAGTTAATTTTAAACTTTTATAGCTTTCTTTTATTGCAAGAGCTGTTCTTTTATCTTTTTCAAAAGAAATAACTCTAAACCCCCTTGATAAAGCTTCCAGTCCCATTATTCCACTACCAGAAAACATATCAAAAAACACTTTATCTTCAAAATCTATCATTGCAGACAAAGTATTAAAAATCCCTTGACGAGTTTTTGATAAAGTTGGTTTTATATTTTCAAACTCTGCTGTTTTAATTTTTCTTGAATTATAAATTCCACCAGTAATTTGCATAATTAAAGTTCTATTATTCTTTTCTTTGGAACAACGTCATTTTGTGCAGGATTAAACAGTTCAATACTACTTAAAATATTTGACCACTGTCCAAACATATTTTGTGAATAATGTGGGGCTTTATTAATATATTGAACTACAATAACTCCATTTTCTCCCTGAAAAGCTCTTGTTATAGCACAAGTATTTCTTTGTTTACTGCACCAAACAACCATAGAATCTTCGTGATTAGAATTAACATATTCAGGAATAATATCAGGATAATTATTTTTATCTTTACCTAATTGTTTATGTAAAATTACCATTGGACTAATGCCTTTGTTTTTTAAAACTCTTTGATAAAAAACAAGCATTTCAGTATATTTTTCTGCTGTTTGATTTTGTGGCACAAAACACTTTTTAGAAGCAACATTATCAGGACTTGCAACATTATGCCAACCTGCATTTGGAAAATCAAATTGTATAACATCTTTTGCAAAAGATAAATTTTGAATTAATATCAAACATAAAAATAATAAAAATACTTTTTTCATTACAACATCTCCCAAGCAGGTCTTTCATCTGCAGATATAATCTCAACATCTTCATCTTTTAAAATGTTTTTAAAAATTTCAACAACAAATCTTTCACTATGAAAATGACCTAAATCAATAATTGTCATTTTGCTAGCACTTAAAGCTTGATGATGTTTAAGATCACCTGTTATAAATACATCAATACCAATTTTTTCTAAATCTTGAATAAATTCAGCACCACTTCCAGAGCAAAAAGCAATTGATTTATATGATTTTCTATTACTATTCACGACACGAAGAGATGGCAAACTAAAAATTGTCTTTAATGTTGATACAAGTTTAGAAAAGTTTTTATCATCATCAAATTGCTTATATTTAATAAATTCAAAAGCAGTATCCAAATTAACAAAACCACATTTTTCTGCCAAATATTCACTAACTCCCCCTTTTGCAATATCAAGGTTAGTATGTGCAGAATATATTTGAATTCCATTTTTTATCGCTTTAATAATATATGGCGAATCTATTACCTTTATATTGTCAAAAAATACAGGATGATGAGATAAAATCATATCACATTTCTTTTTAATAGCTTCATCAACGCAAGCAGGTGTAACATCAAGTGCCAAAAGAATTTTAGAAACTTCTTTTTTACCTAAATTTATCTGCCAACCAGAATTATCCCATTTTTGAGCAGTTGATAAAGGTGCAAATTCCTCAATTTTTTTTATAATTTTACTAATTTGTTCCATAAATATTTTCCAAAATTTTAAGTGCTACAGCATTTTTATCCATTTTTTCAATATGATAAATCTCATACTTATTATTTATTATATACAATTCATTATCATTTGACGAGAAACCAATATCTTTTTTAGAAATATCATTTGCACAAATATAGTCACAACCCTTTTTTGCAATTTTTGCTTTTGCATATTCTAATAAATTTTCACTTTCAGCGCAAAAACCAACTACAATTTGATTTTCCTTTTTAATTGCTGACATCTCTTTTAAAATATCAGGATTTTCAACCAATTCAATCGTCAATGAATTTCCATCTTTTTTAATTTTTTGCTCTGATTTATTTTTAACACGATAATCACTAACTGCCGCTGCCATAATTAATGAATAACAATCACTAAATTCTGATTTAACGACATCAAACATTTCGTTAGCAGTTTGAACATTAACTACCTTATATTTTTTATCAACTTCAACAGTAGAAATTAAAACAACTTCTGCGCCTAGCTTATAAGCATTATCAGCTAAAGCAATACCCATTTTCCCAGAAGAATAATTGCCTATATATCTAACAGCGTCAATATTTTCTTTTGTACCACCTGCTGTAATAAGAACTTTTTTGCCCTTTAAAATTTGAGGTGGAACAAGCTCATTTTTAACTGCTTCATAAATCAAATTAATTTCTGCTAATCTGCCTTTTCCATTAGTACCACAAGCCAAAAATCCAACTTCTGGCTCTACAACTTTAACGCCTCTTGTCTTTAAAATTTCTAAATTCTTTTCAATCGCAGAATTTTCCCACATATTTGTATTCATACATGGCGCAATTACAACTTGTTTTTTAAATGCACAGAAAGTTGAAGTTAAAAGATTATCACAAATTCCATGTGTAATTTTAGAAATTGTATTTGCACTAATTGGAGCAATTAAAAATATATCAGCTTCATCAACTAACGCAATATGTTCAGGCTTATATTCTTTAATATCAAATTGTTCAACACAAATTGGATTTTGACTTAAGGATTCAAGCGTTGTTTTAGTCACAAAATTAAGAGCATTAGGTGTCACAACAACTTTTACATTCGCATTATTTTTTTTAAATAAACGAATCAACTCACATATTTTATATGCAGCTATTGCACCTGTTATTCCAACTAAAACTGTTTTTCCTGTTAGCATTTTTGAGCCTCATCATAAATTTTTTGCAATTTTTCTAAAGCTACAACCAAATCATCATTAACTATTCTATAATCAAAAGTTTTACCAGCTTCAATTTCTCTTGCTGCTTCACCAAGCCGTTTTTGAATAGCTTCTTCAGATTCAGTTTTACGACCTCTTAATCTTGCTTCTAAAGCTTGTAATGATGGTGGCATAATAAAAATACTAATAGCTTCAGGCATTTTTTCTTTAACTTGTTTTGCACCTTGAACTTCAATTTCAAGAATTACATCAATACCCAAATTTAATTTTGTTTCAACATAACTTTTTAATGTGCCATAATAATTACCACTGAACTCAGCCCATTCTAAAAATTCATTATTTTCAATAGATTGCTTAAATTTTTCAATAGAAATAAAAAAGTAGTTTTTACCATCTATTTCACATTCACGAGGTTTTCTTGTTGTACAAGAAACAGATAGTTTTATTTGAGGATTTTTCTCAAGAAAAACCTTTAGTAAAGTACCTTTACCTACACCTGAGCATCCTGCAATTATATATAAATTACCCTTCATAATCTTCCTTTATTTTGTTAGATTATAACCGAATTAATTTTAATATTCCAGTATTTTTGTACTTTTATATTCTTATATTTTTCCAATTATCCAAGCATGAATATCGTTATAAAGTATTACAACCATTAATACAATTAATAAATAGAAGAAGAAATTACTTACAACTTCAACAAATTTTTTACTAACTGGTTTTCCTGTAATTTTTTCAATAATCAAGAAAAATAAATGACCACCATCTAAAGCTGGGATAGGTAAAATATTAATTAACGCAAGGTTTAAAGAAATCATAGCTGTTAATAAAATACCTTGAAATAAACCTTTATAAGCAATTAATTCAGTACCAATTTTTGCAACAGCAATAATACCATTCATTTCGCTCATTGGTACTTTACCTGTAAATAATTTACCTAAAGTATAAACCATAAAACCAATATTATAATTTACATAATGACAAGTTTCTTTCACTAAGGCTTTAAAATTATCTGTTTTAACATATTTTTCACTGAAAACCTGAACAATACCAATTTTACCCTCTTTATCAGAATAAACAGTATTTAACTTAATCTCTTCACCATTTCTTAAAACAACAATAGATACAGGTTTCTTAGTATCAGAAATAGCATTAGCTATATCTAACATTTTAGTATCTTTTTCAAGAATATAATTTCTTTGATAATTAATTTTATCTCTTAATTCACGTTGCGAATCTGTAAGAGCAACATCTTTTGAAACATATTTTTCTATGCCAATAACATTATCAAAAGTTAAAATAATAGCTTCTTCATCATCAAAATTAGGAAGTTTAACTTTTGTACCAGCAGGAATTACATCACTATATTTTGGATTTAATTTCTTTAATTCTTCTAATTTATTTTGAACTGTTTTTTCATCAACAAAACCATCAAATTCTTTAGACATTGTAAAAAACTTTGTAATGGCAATAGGATAATCAATTTTCATTCCATTAATAGAATAAATAATATCACCTTGCTGAATTCCAGAAGCTTTGATTGATTCAACAGCACTAGGTGCAAATTTTTCAAAAGCAACAGTATATTTATTTTCTGGTAAATGTTTCCAAATTAAACCTGTCAAAAAGATTAAAACATAAGCCAAAATCACATTACAAATTACACCAGCAGAAATAACTATAGCTCTTTGTCCAACAGTTTTATTAGAATATCTTCTAGGAGAATCAGCAGGCAAATCACATTCTTGCTCATCATCTGGAAAAGAAACATACCCACCAAGTAAAAATGCGTGAATTAAAATTTCTGTTTCACCAAATTTTTTAGAGAATAAAGTTGGACCAACAGGAAGGCCAAACCCGAATTTATCTACCCTTATTCCTACAGCTTTTGCAGCAAGAAAATGTCCAAGCTCGTGAATTAAAATCAATAAACTAATCAGCAATATCATAATTATTGCACTTGAAAACATATGTAAAAAACCCATTTCAATCTTCTCTTTTATCTAATATAATAACTATTATATGATAAAGTTTTTAGAAAAACTACTAAACTTAATATATATCCAACCCTGCTACTTCTGTAAATCATCGAAAGAAGATACTTTATTGTGTAGTAAGTGTTACTCTAAAATAAAATTTATGCCACGCGGTGTTTTAAAAGAGATAAACAATTGCGAAATATACGCGTGCACCATATATGACGACATAATTAAAACCTTAATTAAAGACTTAAAATATAAAAAACAAAAAAAATTAGCTAAACTCCAAGCCCAAATTATGTATAGATTTTGGCAAGAGCTTGAAATATCAAACAAATACATAATTTTACCAGTTCCAATCCATTCTCATAGACTAAAAGAACGCCATTATAACCATATGAATATTGTAGCTGATGAATTTGCTCTTTTAACTGGATTTTCTACAAATCAAAATTTTTTAGTAAGAACAAAAGACACTCAAAAACAATTTAAACTTAAAAAATCAGAAAGAATTAAAAATATAAAAAATGCTTTTGACATCAATGCCGACAACAAGCCAAATAAAGAAGCTAATTTACTTATTATTGATGATATTACTTCAACAGGAATTACTTTAGAAGAAATAATAAAGCTATTAAAAAAACAAGGCTATAAAAATATTAAAGCCCTAACTTTAGCAACTCCTGATATTTGGAATTAAGCATTTATTTTTTCAGTTAATTCTTTAATATCTAAAGCTAAATGTCTATCTACAGAAAGGTCTGACATTACTTTTTGATGAGAATACATAATTGTTGTATGTTTTCTATTAAAACAATCGCCAATATAAGGATAACTTTCACCAGTTAATTCTTTAGCTAAATAAATAGCAACTTGTCTAGCATAAGCAGTTTTTGCAGCACGATTTGTACTTTTAATATCATCAACTGATACATTATAAAAACCAGCTACTATATCAATAATTCCATCAATAGTTAATGTTTTACGTTGTTCACTATAACCTATAATTTCTTTAACTATATCAATAGTTATCGGTACTTCATGGATTGAAGTATAAGCACTAACTCTATTAAAAGCACCTTCTAACTCTCTTACATTTTTATTATAAACACAAGCTAAAAATTCAATTACATCAACACCCATTTTAACTTCATTATCATTAGCTAACTTAGTTAAAATAGCCATTCTTGTTTCTAAATCAGGAACTTGAATATCTGCTAACAAGCCCATTTGAAATCTTGTTTTAAGTCTATCAGGAGTATTTTCAAATTTATCTGGTGAACGGTCAGATGTAAATACAATTTGTTTTCCTTCACTATGTAAGCTTTCAAATGTATTAAACATTTCTTGTTCAGTACGCTCTTTACCAATAATAAACTGAACATCATCTATCAATAAAACATCAACATTACGATATTTATTTCTAAAATCATTCATTTTTTTATTAGTATTTATAGTTTTATCCATACCTTTAGCTAAAGAACTAATCAAATCATTAACAAATTCTTCTGCTTTGATATATTTAACCTTTAAGTTTGATTTGCCAAACATTATTTCATGTCCAATAGCTTGTAAAAGGTGAGTTTTTCCTAAACCAGAACCACCATAAATAAACAAAGGATTATATTGTTTACCTGGAGCTTTAGCCACAGCCATTGCAACAGCATGAGCAAACTTATTATTTGCCCCAACAACAAAATTATCGAACTTATATTTTAAGTTTAATTTGCAATCAGATTGCATTTGTTTTAAACCATCATATTTAGAAGAAGCAATTTTATTTTCTAAATTTTTTATAAATTCTTTTTCTTCTTTTTTCTTATTTTCTTGTTGAGATTTTAAAATTTGCTTATGTATATTTTCGTCATAAATAACTTTGAAATATATTTCTCTTTTACAAACTTTTGTCAGGGCAGAAGAAATATCTTTTTGATTTTTTTGTAAGATTTGAACAGCCAAGTTTTGACCAGTTAATGCACAAAAACAATTATCATCTAAAGAATGAGGAACTAATGGCAATATCCACGTTTCGTAAGTTGTTGCCAAAATAGTATCTTTTAATATAGCAAGGACTTCGTCCCATATTTGCTTAATTAATTCGTCTTCCATCTTCCCCGTAACCTAAAATTTAAAGGCTAACGCCATGCCAAACATGGTGCTAGCCTTTATTATACAACTAACTAATTAACTTTTGTAGTCAATCTTAAATGCAATTCTCTTAATTGATCTTCTGACGCCATAGCTGGAGCTTCTGTCATTAAGCATTTAGCAGCAGAGTTTTTAGGGAACGCAATAACATCTCTAATTGAATTTGTTTTTGCTAATAAAGCAACAACTCTATCCAAACCTAATGCTAAACCAGCATGTGGTGGAGTACCATATTTGAAGGCATTAATCATAAATCCAAATTTTTCTTGAGTTTCTTCTTCAGTTAAACCTAAAGCTTTAAATACTCTCTTTTGAATTTCGCCATCGTGAATTCTTACACTACCACCGCCTAATTCATTACCATTATAAACAATATCATAAGCAATTGAACGGCAATTAGCTGGGTCTGTTTCCATTTTATCAATATCTTCTAAATTTGGCATTGTAAATGGATGGTGAACAGATACATATCTATTATCTTCTTCAGAATATTCAAACATTGGGAAATCAACTACCCATAATAATGAATGAGCATTAGGATCAATTAAACCTAATTTTTCACCGAAGTATAATCTAAATCTGCCCATAACATCATAAGTAACTCTTGGTTTATCAGCTACGAAAAATACAACATCACCAGCTTGAGCACCAGCTCTATCTTTAATAGCTTGAGCTTGTTCTTCTGTTAAGAATTTAAGAACAGGTGATTTAGCAGTTCCATCTTCTAGATACATAATATTAGCTAAAGCTTTAGCACCAAATGAAACAGCTAATTTTGTTAAATCATCCATTTCTTTTCTAGAATATGATGCAATATTAGGAATTTTAATAGCTCTAACAATTCCGCCTTTTTTCAAAGTATCTTTGATAATTTCAAAGTTTGATTCCATTAAAATATCGCCAATATCAAATAGTTCCAAACCAAATCTCAAATCAGGTCTATCTGAACCATATTTATTCATAGCTTCTTTGTAAGTAATTACTGGAAGTTTTTCTGGTGTTTCATAATCAACTAATTTGAATACTTCTTTTAATAAACCTTCAACCATAGCCATAATATCTTCTTGTTTAACAAAAGACATTTCCATATCAACTTGAGTAAATTCAGGTTGACGGTCAGCTCTTAAGTCTTCATCACGGAAACATTTTGCAATTTGATAATATCTTTCAATACCACCAACCATTAATAATTGTTTGAAAATTTGTGGTGATTGAGGAAGCGCAAAGAATTTACCTGGATGTACACGGCTTGGTACTAAATAATCTCTTGCACCTTCTGGAGTTGTTTTAATTAAAATTGGAGTTTCAACTTCCATAAAGTTCATATTATCTAAATAATTACGAATTGTTTTAACAATTGAATGTCTTAATTTTAAACAATTTAAAACTTTATCTTGTCTTAAATCTAAATAACGATATTTTAATCTAATATCTTCATTTACATCATCAGCATTCAATGGAAATGGAACAACTTGAGCAGTTGAAAGAATTTCTATTGATGTTGGATATACTTCAATTTCACCTGTTTGTAATTTTGGATTATATGTTTCTTCTGGTCTAATAGAAACTACACCAGTAGCTTTAATTACAAACTCATCTCTTAATTTTTGGAAAGTTTCATAAACTTCTGGATTTTTTTGAGGGTCAGAAACTAGTTGAAATAAACCTGATTTATCTCTTACTTCAACGAAAATAATTCCGCCTAAGTCTCTAACTGCACTAACCCAGCCAGCAACTGTAATTTCGCTGCCAACTTCACTTTTTGTTATTTCACCGCAACCATGCGTTTTCATTGATGTTGATGTTAACATATTATATTCCTATCAATTCTAATTTTATAATTATAAATTTAACTCAAAAATACTTATTTTTCAAAGAAAATTTAAATTTTTCTTTTCTTTACTCTTACGCCATCAACCTCATAAACATTTTCAATAGCGATAAATGCTCTTGGGTCAATATTTTTAGCAATTTCCTTTAACTTTTGAACTTGTAAACGAGATATTACACAATATACAATTCTTTTTTTAACTCCCGAATAACCACCTTCTGCATCAATGTAAGTAACACTTACATCCATTTTTTCCATTATATCTTTACCAATTTCTTCTGAATAATCTGTTATTACAAACACAGATTTTGACTCATTTAAGCCTTCAATTACAACATCCATCGTTTTATAAGCAACAAAATAAGTAATTATTGAATACATGGCATGTTGCCAGTCATAAACAAAACCAGCAACTGTGAAAATAAATAAGTTTATAAACATTATTATTTCACCAACAGAAAAAGCTATTTTTTTAGTAGCATAAACAGCTAATATTTCAGTCCCATCAACAGATGCACCGTTTCTTATAATTAAACCAACACCAGCTCCAAGTATTAATCCACCAAACACTGCAACTAAAAATAAATCTAAATTATCAATTATGCAATGTCCATTAAAAACTTGACTAAAAACAGTTACACCAATTGCAAACACTAAAATTGAATACAACGTTGAAAATACAAATCTTTTACCAAGTTTTTGCAAAGCAAGAATGATAAAAGGTAAATTAATTCCAACAATTAAATATCCTAATGGAATACCACTTAAAGTACTCAAAATCATTGATGTACCAGTAATTCCACCGTCAATTATTTGACTAGGAATTAAAAAACCTTCAATCGAAAATGCGTATATTAATGAACCTAATGTAAGAAAAAAATAATCTTTTATATATGTTTTCATAAAAACCCTCAAATATGATATTATCATAAAATCATGGTAATGAAAACGAATTATAAACTTATTTCATTAGGACAAAATTGTATTCCTAGAACAATTTTAACTCGCCATAAATTAAAACCCAAAAAACTATTTGGCGAACTAACTTATCCATTTGATTTAGCAATATTTGGAACTATTGAAATAACAAAATGCTTAAAAACAAATTTTAATGAATTTTTTGAAGATTTAAATTACTCAAAAACCTTAAATTGTTGGGAAAAATTACCTAATTGTATTCAATTTGTTCACGATACAAAAAATAAAAATGAACTAATTTCTAAATATAAAAAAAGAATTGAAAATTTCCAAAAAGAAATGCAAAATCCTAATATTATATTTTTTGTACAATTTTTAGAAAAAGATGAAGATGTTGAAAATTTATATAATGAACTTGCTAGATTAAGAGAAAATCGACCATTTAAACTTATAATTATTGACACTCAAAATATAGTTAATTCAGATAAAGCACACATTTTAAAATTGCCTTTCCCATCAATAGAATATAAAAATAATTGGTGGAAAAAAGAGTATTATAACTCTGAAGATGGAAAAAAATTCGAAAAAACAATTTGCGAATACATAAAGAATATTATTGATAAATAAATTTATTCTTTTTATACAATATGTAGAATTATACAAAATCCTTTATGTAATAGCCCAAGCATAACGGAATGAACAATAAAATATTGATATACAACTTCAAAGCGAGCACTGTTCGAGTGCTTTTAAGCACGAGTTTGCGAGCATTTGGTATATCAATTAATTTTATTAGTGAATGTAGTTTCGCTTGGCAGTTTCTTTGGTACTTTCCTTTGATGACAAAGAAAGTACATATAAAAAATAATTTCTTATATGATACTTTTCTCATTGCAGAAAAGTACCAAAAGGCTAGCGACCGGATAATTCGTTTCTATTTTGCTAATTTCAACCAATAGCTTTGTAACTCGGCTTGCGCCTCAAACAGACAAAGCTAAGATGCTGTTTCAGTAAGTGAACTTACGAAACTCCATATATGGCTGCAAAGAAAATTTAAAATCAAAAAATATCTATAATATTATTTATGTATAATTTAATATTTTCTTTCAGCAAAATATGATTTTAATTTTTTTGGCAAAAGTCGTCTTCCATACTTTCCAAGCCAATACAATACATTATCTATCTTTTCTTTAAAAGTTTTATTTAAACAACAACACTGTAAACTCTCTGGTGCTTCGTTTGTTTTAATTGAAAAACTAATTCCTAAAATTTTTATCTTTTTATGTCTTTCGATAGGCGGTTTTTCAATAATTTCTAAATTTAAATCATTATTTAAATAATAAAAACCTTTACCTAAAGCTGGACTAACATACATAAAACTAAATTCAGTATTAGGAAATACTTCCTTTAATTTTGGAATCATATCTTCTGTATCACTTATTATGTCATTAAAGGATTTTTTATAGGGGGGGGGTAGATGGCGCTGAATACAATAATAACACTGTTTTAGATGCTTTGATTTTTTCAATTAAACGCATAGCTCTTTTTGTATATTTTGCTTTTACAAGTTCAAACTGTTTGTCAAAATCAACACTTACGGGAAAATCATGAACTAAGCTAAATTTATTTCGCTTATTTTTATATGTATCATGAAATTCATTACCCTCATTTTCAGCCAATTCTAAATCTTCTTTATTTAAAAAATCTTTAAAATTATTACATAGAAATTCCATACTTTGTTTGTATTCAGTATTTAATAGCCAATCAAAAGGAAATGATGCAACCTGTAAATTATTTTGTCTCAACATTAAAGACGTAAAACAACGATGCCCAATGCTAAAAACCAAATCAAATTTTCTTTTTTTACCATTTTGCATGAAAATTTACCTTTTAGAAGCAGCTTTTAATCTCGCCATAGCTTTAGCAATAGCCATATTAGCAAGCTTTATATCTCTTTGAGTTTCAGCATCTACTAATTTAGCTTCAGCGCGTTCTTTTGCCAACTCTGCCCTAGCTGTATCAATATCTGAACCTTTTTCAGCAACCTCAGTCAAAATAATAGCCTCATTATTTTTAAACTGAAAAGCACCACCAATTATTGAAAATACAATTTCTTCACCATTTTTTACAGCCTTTGCCGTATCAACAGCCAATGCAGACATAAATGGAATATGATTTGGATAAACTCCAAAACTACCTTTTACACCTTGTGCAACGATAGAATCAACATCATCTTCAAAAACAATGCGTTCAGGAGTTATTATTTTTAAATGTATTTTCAATTCGCTCATAATTACCTATTTGATTTTTTCTGCGTTCTTTAACACATCTTCAATAGTACCTGCCATATAGAAAGCTTGTTCAGGAATATGGTCATAATTACCTTCAATAATACCTTTAAAGCCTGCAATAGTATCTTCTAATTTTACATACTTACCAGCATTACCAGAGAATTGCTCTGCAACAAAGAACGGTTGAGATAAGAATTTTTGAATTTTTCTTGCTCTATTTACTGTTTCTTTATCTTCTTCAGATAATTCATCCATACCTAAAATAGCAATAATATCTTGTAGTTCTTGATATTTTTGCAATATTTCAATTACTTTTCTTGCAACATTATAATGTTCTTCACCAATAATTAATGGATCTAAAACTTTACTGTTTGAAGCCAATGGGTCAACAGCTGGATAAATACCTAATGACGCAATTTGTCTTGATAATACAGTTGAAGCATCCAAGTGAGAGAATGTTGTAGCAGGAGCAGGGTCTGTCAAGTCATCAGCAGGAACATAAATAGCTTGAACTGATGTAATAGAACCATCTTTAGTTGATGTAATTCTTTCTTGAAGTTCACCCATTTCATTTGCCAAAGTAGGTTGATAACCAACCGCTGATGGCATACGACCTAATAAAGCAGATACCTCTGAACCAGCTTGAACAAATCTGAAAATATTATCAATAAACAACAATACATCTTGTTTTGAATAATCTCTAAAATATTCTGCTGCTGTTAAAGCTGATAAACCAACCCTCATTCTAGCACCAGGTGGCTCATTCATTTGACCATAAACCAACGCAACTTTATCAATTACGCCAGATTCTTTCATTTCATTCCAAAGGTCATTACCTTCACGAGTTCTTTCTCCAACTCCACCAAATACAGAAACACCAGAGTGTTCTGACGCAATATTATGAATTAACTCCATAATTAATACAGTTTTACCAACACCAGCACCGCCAAATAAACCAATCTTTCCGCCTTTTTGATAAGGTTGAAGAAGGTCAATCGCCTTAATACCAGTTTCTAAAATTTCAATATCTGTATTTTGGTCAACCAAAGTTGGTGATGTTCTATGAATAGGCAAATAAGTATCTGGTTCAACACTACCAGCATTATCAACAGGTTCACCTAAAACATTTAAAATTCTACCTAAAATATTTTTACCTACAGGAATTTTAATAGATTCGCCAGTATTTACAACCTTCATTCCGCGTTTAATACCATCAGTTGATGACATAGCAACACTTCTAACTCTGTTTTCACCCAAATGTTGCTGAACTTCTGCAATAATTTTAGTATTATCATCAACTATAATTTCAATAGCATCATAAATTTCAGGTAAAATACCTGATTTAAATTCAACGTCAATTACAGGACCAATTACCTGTGTTATAAAACCTTCCTTTTCGGCAATAATTGTCATAATTCACCTGTTTCCCTATTTACCAATAATATTATTATACAATTATAAAGTGATTTTGTAAAAATAATATTAAAAAAAAGAACCCCTGATAACAGAGGTTCTTTTTGATATTTGATTGAATATTAACGTTTAGAGAATTGGAATCTTTTTCTAGCTCTTTTACGACCATATTTTTTACGTTCTTTAACACGAGCATCTCTTGTTAATAAACCTTCAGCTTTAAGAACTGCTTTATATTCTTCATTATATTTAACTAAAGCTCTTGAAATACCATGCTTAATAGCACCAGCTTGAGCGCTAACACCACCACCAACAGCTTTAACTTTAACGTCAAAGTTTTCTTGGTTATCTGTTAATGCTAAAGGTCTATAAACCATCATTTCTAAAGCAGCTCTGTTGCCAAAATAAGCATCAAATGTTTTTCCGTTAACGAAAACTCTGCCTTTACCTTTTACAAGTTTTACTACAGCAATTGCAGTTTTTCTTCTACCTGTAGCCATAATTTCTTTATCTGCCATTATTTAGCCTCCACTTCTGTATAAACAACAGGTTTTTGAGCAGCGTGTGGATGTTCAGCGCCAGCATATACTTTTAACTTGTTGAATTGTTCTTGACCTAAAGTATTGTGTGGTAACATACCTTTAATAGCTTTTTCTAAAGCTAATGTAGCATCTTTTTCCATTAATTCTTTGAATGATGCTGATTTTAAACCACCTGGGTAACCAGTATGGTGATAGTACATTTTGTCTGTTTCTTTTTTACCTGAAACGCAGATTTTTTCAGCGTTGATGATAATAACGAAATCACCAGTATCTACGTTTGGAGTAAATTGAGGTTTGTGCTTTCCTCTTAAAAGGTTAGCGGCTAATACTGCTAATCTACCTAAAGTTTGACCTTCAGCATCGATTAGATACCACTTTCTTTCAACTTCTAGAGGTTTAGCTGAATAAGTTTTCATTTGCTTTCTCCATTTATATTATTGTAAATTACTTCTACTAATGTTAAGCCTTCTGGGCTTATGGTCGAACCTGCTTTTGTTATATCCCGTGCTTCAAGAATTTCTTTAAGTGTCTCGGGGGCTAAAGAATTTCTTTCCATCATAAGGAGAGTTCCGACGATCAATCTGATCATATTGTACAAAAACCTATCTGCAATAAAATCAATATAAACAAAATCACCCTCACGAGTAGCTTTTGCCTGTATCATATTACAAATTTTAGCTGGATTTGATGTTCTTACTTTTTTAAAAGAAGTAAAATCATGCTCTCCTATTAGATAACTTAAAGCTTTATTCATTCTTTCAACATCTAAAGGAAATCTAACTAACAAACAATGTGAATCCCACGCACTTCGTTGCACTCTATTCACAATAGAATATCTATAGTGTCTATATCGCGCACTTTTCTGCGCGTGGAATCTTTTCTCGACTTTTTTTAATTCCTTAACGCTAATTGTATTCGGAAGAATACCGTTTAATGAATTAACGAACTTACTCGGATTTAGTTCAAGCTCTGTCTCAAAATGAGCAGTTTGTCCTTTTGCATGAACTCCGGCATCGGTTCTGCCTGAAAATATTGTTTTGGTTTTTGTTTTTGTCAATGTGCTGATTGCTTTTTCTAGTTCATCCTGAATTGTTATAACAGGTTTATTACTATTAGGCATTTTGTTGGGTTGCTTTTGGCTTCCCATATACTCTGTACCGATATACTCTAATACCAATAAGTAACGTTGCATTATACTAATTGGATTAAAGCCATTTCAGTAGCATCACCACGTCTTGGTGGTAAGTGGTAGATTCTTGTATATCCACCATTTCTGTTTTCATATTGTTTACCAATTTCAGAGAATAATTTTCTTAAAACTGTTTGAGGGATTAATTTTTTACCTTCTTGCAATTCTGCAAAAACTTCACCTGTTTGGCTATCAACGAACTTTGATGTTTCAACATCAAAGATGAATTTAGCAGCTTGTCTTCTAGCGTGTAAATCGCCTCTTTTAGCAAGAGTAATAATTTCTTCAGCATAAGGTTTTAAAGCTTTTGCTCTAGAAATTGTTGTTTTGATTTCGCCATGTAAGAACAACTCGGTAGCCAAAGAACGTAATAAAGCTTTTCTTTGGTCTTGAGGTCTGCCAAGTCTGTTTCTGTTGCATTGGTGTCTCATTTTATTTGTCCTTTTGTAATTATACTAGTTCTTCAAGATCTACACCTTCTGGATTTGGTTGAAGTTCCAAACCTACTTGGTGTAATTTTTCGATTACTTCATCAGAAGATTTTTTACCAAAGTTTTTAATGTTTAATAAATCATGTTCTGATTTTTTCAATAATTCTGCTAAAGAATTAATGCTTGCTCTTTTTAAACAGTTATAAGCTCTAACTGATAATTCTAAATCTTCAATTGAAATACTTGGAGTTTGCACTTCTTCTACTTCTTCTTCAATAACATGTGCGTTAGGAAGAACTGCAGGTTGTCCTGTGATAGAAGCAATTTGCATAAAGTGTTCAATTAATAAATTAGCAGCTTGGCTTAAAGCACTGCTTACATCAATGCTACCATTTGACCAAATTTCAAGAACTAACTTATCATAATCGATAACGTCGCCAACACGTGTGTTTTCAACGTTGTAGCTAACTCTTTTAATTGGCATAAATGTTGCATCAATTGGTAATAAATCGATTGGAATATTACCTTTATTTTCTTTTAAAACGTCAACTGTTCTGTAGCCTTTTCCTGTTTCAACAGTAATATCTGCAGAAATGCTTCCGCCTTCAGAGATTGTACAAATTAACCAATCAGGATTTACAACTTTAACACCAGCTGGTAATTGCAAATCGCTTGCAAGTACTGGTCCAGGTCTGTCGATGTCTAATCTTAAATGTTGAGGGTCTTTATCTTCAGTTTTAACTGTTAAACCTTTTAAATTCAACATAATATCGATTGCATCTTCAACGATACCTGGAATTGATGTATATTCGTGTGTAATACCTTCAATTCTGATAGAAGTAGCAGCTGCGCCTTCTAAAGAAGATAATAAAACTCTTCTTAAAGCGTTACCAACTGTTTGACCAAATCCTTTTTCTAATGGTTCAACTACGAATTTACCGTATTGAGAACCATCTGAACTGGTTGTTGTATTTATACATTTAATTTTCAATTCCATTATTAATATCTCCTACAATTATTTAGAATAAAACTCGATTACAAGATTTTCTTTTAGTTCTGGGTCTAATTCTTCTCTTTCTGGGATTCTATCAAAAGTAACTTTTAAAGCTTCTTTATCAATTGTCATCCAAGCAGGAGCGATAGCCATATCAATTGATGAAACAACTGTTTTAACGAATTCGCTGCTGTTTGCTTTGAAAGTGATTACATCGCCAGGTTTTACTAAGAATGATGGGATATCTACTCTTCTGCCGTTTACTAAAACATGACCGTGACCAACGATTTGTCTAGCTTGTTTTCTAGTAACTGCAAAACCAGTTCTAAATACGATGTTATCTAATCTAGATTCTAATAATTGTAAAAGAATAGTGCCTGTAACACCTTTTCTTCTGTTTGCTTCGTTGTAATATCTAACGAATTGTTTTTCGCTTACTAAATATGTTAAACGAATTTTTTGTTTTTCGTTTAAGTGTAAAGCGTAATCAGAAAGTTTTTTTCTTACTGCGCCATGCTGACCAGAAGCATTTTGTCTTAATGAAGAAACCAACTTTCTATTTGATAAATCAGTAACGCCATAGTTACGATATAATTTATTTGATGGTCCTGTATACTTAGCCAATTTATGACTCCTTACGTTCTTTTGTTATACTCTACGTTTCTTTGGTGGACGGCAACCGTTATGTGGGATTGGTGTAACGTCCTTAATTAAAGTGATTTCTAGTCCAGCTGCTTGAATAGCTCTGATAGCTGTTTCTCTGCCTGAACCAGGTCCTTTTATATAAACTTCAACTTTTTTCATGCCTTGATCTATAGATTGTTTAGCAACCTTTTCTGCTGCTGATTGCGCTGCAAATGGAGTACCTTTTCTTGCACCCTTAAATCCACAGCCACCTGCAGAAGCCCAAGCAATAGCATTACCTTGGGTATCTGTTGAAGTTACGATTGTATTGTTGAATGTTGACTGAATATGTACAACACCTTGTAATACATTCTTTTTCTCTTTCTTTTTAGTTTTTACCGGTCTAGCCATTGTTTATATTACTCCTTAATTATTTCTTGTTGGCGATTGGGCCTGATTTTTTACCGCGTCTTGTTCTTGCGTTTGTTTTTGTTCTTTGTCCTCTTACTGGAAGTTTACGTCTGTGACGCATTCCTCTGTATGAGTTAATTTCACTTAATCTTTTGATGTTTAAAGATTCTTCTCTTCTTAAATCACCTTCGATTGTGTATTTAGAGATTTCTTCTCTTAATGCTCTGATATGGTCTTCTGTTAAATCATCTGTTCTTAAATCTTCAGATATATTACAAGCTGCCAATATCTTTGCACTTCTTGCAGGTCCTATTCCGTAGATATAGGTTAATGCAATTATCATTCTTTTGTTACGAGGTAAATCTACCCCAGCAAGTCTTGCCATTGTTTCTCCTTTATTTAATCAATTAACCTTGTCTTTGTTTGTGTTTTGGATTTTCACAAATAACTGCTACTCTTCCTTTTCTTTTAATTACTTTGCATTTATCACAAAGTGGTTTTACTGAAGCTCTTACTTTCATTTTATTTTCCTTTTCTTTGCTTATTTAAGTCTGTAAGTAATGCGACCTCTTGTTAAATCATATGGTGTCATTTCAACTTTTACCTTGTCGCCTGGTAAAATTTTTATGAAATTTTTTCTTATTTTTCCTGAAATGTGAGCTAATATTTCATGCCCGTTTTCAAGTTCTACTTGAAACATTGCGTTCGGTAGTGATTCTATAATCGTACCTTCAAATTCAATTACGTCTTTTGACATTTATTTCCTCATTTTATGATTAACCAATATAACTATGTTACATGTTAAATTTTTCAAATCAAGCGTTTTTCCCATGTAATTTATGTTTTTTGGCACTTTTTATTTGAATTTACTAAATTGTTTTTTTAATAATACGAATTATACAGCCATAGTTTAGTTTCTCAAAATACCGAATTTTAGGAATTCTTCGCTATTTTGTAAATTTTTCTTAACATGTCAAAAGTTTCTTATTTTTTAATAAACAATTACTCTTTTTTGAAAGATTCTTCTTTTTCTAATTTTTTAAATTTAGAAAATTTACCAATTTTTTTATTCTATACATCAAACCTTTTATAAATTTGTTCAATATTTTTCAAATAATCTTCAATATCAAAACATGCTTTAATTTCTTCAACAGTTAAATGCGCCAAAATTTCGGCATCTTTCAATAGATTTTCTAAAAAATTTCCATCATTATTAAAAGCATCAAGCGCATTTCTTTGCACTAATTTATAAGCATCTTCTCTCAACATTCCTTTATCGCAAAGAGTCAATAATACTTTTTGAGAAAACACTATTCCACCGAAAAGATTGGTATTTTTAAGCATATTATCTTTATGTACAACTAAATTTTTGATTGTTTTTTCTAATCTAGAAAGCATATAATCAACCAAAATAGTTGAATCAGGGAAAATAATTCTTTCTGCTGAACTGTGAGAAATATCTCTTTCGTGCCAAAGTGCAATATTTTCCATTGAAGCAATAGAGTTAGAACGAACCACCCTTGCTAAACCTGATAAATTTTCACCTGATATTGGGTTCTTTTTATGTGGCATAGCTGATGAACCTTTTTGTCCTTTTGCAAAGCCTTCTTCCACTTCAAGCACTTCCGTTCTTTGAAGATGTCTTAATTCAACAGCAATTTGTTCAATAACAGAAGCAATTAATGCTAAAGCCTGAAGATATTGAGAATGAATATCTCTAGCTATTACTTGAGTCGAAAATTTAGCAGGTTTTAACCCTAAAATCTCACAAGTTTGTTTTTCAATTTCTGGGCTTATATTACTATATGTTCCAACTGGTCCAGAAATCTGACCAATTCGGGCTTCTTCCAATGCTTTTTCAAAATTTCTTTTATTGCGTTCAATTAAATCAATCCAACCACACAATTTAACACCAAATGTCATTGGTTCTGCGTGAACTCCGTGTGAACGACCAATACAAATTGTTTGTTTATGTTCTTTTGCTTTTTGTCTTAAAGTCTCAATCAAAGCATCTAAATCATTTAAAATTAATTTGCCAGCATCTCTCATTTGAAGAGCTAAAGCAGTATCTATAACATCAGAACTTGTCATTCCCATATGAATATATCGAGAATTTTCTCCAACATTTTCATTAACATTTGTAAGAAAAGCGATAACATCATGATGAACTTGAGATTCAATCTCATCTATTCTTTCAACCGAAAAATCGGCTTTTTTCAAGATTTGTTCTAATGCTTCATTTGGAATTTGACCGGCTTGGTTATATGCCTTACAAACAGCCAACTCAACATCAAGATAATATTTAAATTTAGAATTTAACTCCCAAATTTGTTTCATTTCTTCTCTTGAATATCTTTCAATCATAATTCTTCCCTTTTCTATGATTTTATTTTACAATAACACCAATAAGAGTTCAAGAAATAAGCAAAGGCAGAACATAATGACAAAAAGGCAACCATTTTTTTACGATATTACTTTAAGAGACGGTAATCAATCACTAAAAAAACCCTGGAATACTTTAGAAAAAGAAATTATATTTAACCTGCTTGTTGAACTCGGTGTACAAGGCGTAGAAGTGGGATTTTCAGCAGCTTCAGACATGGATTTTGAAGCTTGTTCTAGACTAGCTCAAATTGCCCCAAACAATATTGTTATTTCAGGTTTAGCAAGAGCTGTTCAAGGAGACATAATAAAAGTTGCTCAAGCAATAGAACCTGCTAATAAACCAAGAATTCATACTTTTATCGCAATGAGCCCATTTAATATGCAATATGTATTAAATAAGACTCCTGAACAAGTTAGAAAAATAGCCGTTGAAGCTGTAGAATTCGCTAAAAAAACCATTGGAAAACGTGGCGAAATTCAATTTTCTGTCGAACATTTTGGTGACTGTCACGAAAACATAGATTATGTTATTGACTCACTACAAGAAGTTGTTAAAGCCGGTGCAACTATCATTAACTTACCAAATACAGTTGAAAGAACAAGACCAAAACAATTTGTTGATTTAGTAGAAAAAGTTTATAGTGCATTACCAAAAGATATTACAATTGCGGTTCACAATCATAATGATTTAGGTATGGCAACTGCAGCTACTGTTGAAAGCTATTTTGCAGGAGCGGTTCAATTAGAATGTGCTTTAAATGGCTTAGGTGAAAGAGCTGGTAATACAAATATGTATGAAGTTGCTATTGCACTTCATAATTCTGGCGTAAATGTTCCTTTAAATTTAGACAAAATATACGAAACTGCACTTACAGTTTCTGAAATGTCTGGCGTAAAAATATACGAAAAAGCAGCCCTAATCGGACCAGATGCACTAGCACATAGAAGCGGTATTCACCAAGATGGCGCAGTAAAAACCAAAGATATGGAAAAAGGTGCATATAGACCAATTCACCCATCACTTATTGGTAGAAAAGATGATGAAAAACTTGGTTTTACATCTCAATCAGGCAAAACTGCTATCTTTGAAATCATTACAAAAGCTGGTTATCCAATTTCTATTCAAGAAGCTCAAAGAATTGCACCTATTGCTAAAGCAGAAGCCGAAAAAATTGGCGAACTTTCTACAAGAAATGTTATTGATATTTACTATAACAATATTCTTAATGTTAAAGGTCCATTTAAATTATGCAATATGGAAAAACTTGAAAATGAAAATATCAAACTTCTGTTTATGTATAATAATAAAAGCTATGATATTGAAGTTGCAGGTAATGGTCCAGTCGATGCTTGTATCAAAGCTATTCAAAAAGCAGGATTTAATTGCGAATTTTTAAACTACGAACAAAAAGCTTTAAATATGGGTTCTGATGCTCAAGCTATGAGTATTATGTTCTTTAAAGCTAATGATGGTCAAACTATCATTTCTAGAGCTTGTGATGAAAGTACCGTTAAAGCTAATATAAAAGCAATTTTCAATGGTTTAAATATCATAGAAACTCTTTAATATTTTTCTTGTATAATTTATTTAGACAACAAGAAAGGATATTAATATGAA
Source organism: Cyanobacteria bacterium SIG29 (assembly GCA_015152515.1). Taxonomy (GTDB): domain Bacteria; phylum Cyanobacteriota; class Vampirovibrionia; order Gastranaerophilales; family Gastranaerophilaceae; genus Avigastranaerophilus. The sequence continues at coordinate 140,508 of SUTV01000002.1, read as the reverse complement.
AAAGCTAATTATATCATTTTTGATTGTTTGCCTTTTATTAAATTACACAATGCCTGCTATGGCATTTGGAAATGGCTTTATTACAAACCAAAAAATTATCGATTTAATCCAAACAGAAAATGTCGTATCTAAAGATGTAGAAAAAAAATTAAAAGATTCTATATCAAAAGTTTATGGCGAGAAACAAACTCAAGAAATATATATAAATGTTTTAAAAATAATAAAAGAAAGCCGATTAAAAAGAAGCCCTAAATTAAAAGAAGATGATTTAAACAAAAGCAATGATTGGTACAAAGATGAAATTATTTATATGTACTATGTTGATCAATTTGGGGTTGATGATGATATGTCCCCAAATACCTTTTTTAAATCGGTTAAAATGCTTCGTTATTTAAAAGATTTAGGGGTAACAACAATTTATATGCTACCTTTTGCAGATTCACCAATGGGTGACGCCGGATTTGATGTTAAAAACCCAAGAGATGTTCGAAGCGATTTAGGTGGAATGACTGAATTTATCCAATTTATAACCGAAGCAAAAAGACGTGGTTTTAAATTAAAATCCGATTTAGTTTTAAACCATTTTTCTGAACAACACGAATGGTTTAAAGAAATTCAAAATGGAAACCTAGAAAAACTAAACTATTTTGTAGTTTCTGATAAAGAACCCGAAAAAAAAGTTTATAAAGATGAAAAAATTGGTTATGTAGCTGAATACAAACACGATTTAACAACAATTTCTAAAAGAAGATTAATATTCCCAGAAATTACAGAAACTCACTATAGAAAAGAAAAAATAAATGATAAAGATTACTATTTTTATCACACATTTTATCCTTTTCAACTTGATATTAATTGGGAAAACCCTGAAGTTTTATATTATAACTTAAGAACTATCGCATTTTGGGCAAATATGGGCATAGATATTTTTAGAATGGACGCAATTCCTTATTTAATTAAAAAAGAAGGAACAAACGCAGAAAACCTACCAGAAACCCATGAAATCTTAAAAATTATATCTACCTTCTTACAAGAAACAGCTCCAAGAAGCGTGATTCAAGTTGAAGCTTGCCAACCACCTAAAAAACTTCTACCTTATTTTGGTAACGAAAGACAAATAAATGTAAACATAGATGGAAAAACAAAAGAACTATTAAGAACAAATCAAGCACAAATTGCATATCATTTTCCATACATGCCAGCAATTTGGGCAACTTTAGTATCTGGGGATAATAAATATTTTTGGAAAACTCATAAAAACACACCTCAAATACCAGAAACATCAAGCTGGGCAATCTTCTTAAGAGTTCATGATGAATTAACACTAGAAATGGTTAATCAAAAAACTAGAGAACTTTTATATGAAGATTTAGCAGAAAAAGGCGCTGAATTCAGAAAAGGTTATGGTATTAGCGGAAGAATGGCAGACTTTTTAGATAATAACCCAGATAGAATAAACATGGCTTTTGCTATTCTTTTATCTTTAAAAGGTATTCCTATTATCTATTATGGTGATGAAATTGGCAGTCAAAATAATTTCTCTTACGCAAAACGCTGGGCAAAAATAAGAGAAAGACGAAATAAAGATAAAACCGAAATGTTATCTTACTTTGATAGCAGAGACATACATAGAGGCGCAATTAAACGCAATACTTTCTATCGTGCAATGTATAGAAACAATAATTTCAATAGTAAAATTTACAAAAAAGTAAAAAGATTAATTGAAGTAAGAAAAAATTATCCAACTATCTCAAGAGGTAATTTTGAAGAAATAAAATCCAATAAATCTGAAGTATTTTCTTATTTAAGAACAGGCAAATACGATAAAATTCTTATGCTAAATAACCTATCAGACGAAAAGGTTTTTGTCGAATTAGAACTAGATTTAGGTGATATTTCTGAAATCAAAATGACAGAATTAATTACAAAAGAAGAAAAACTTTTCAAAATAGAAAATAAAAAATTAATTGTCAGATTAAAACCATACGAAACTATGTGGTTAAGCTTCAAATTAAAATAAGTTAATAATTAACATATATATATTAAAGAAAATAATTTATAAGCCGTTAAAACAAAAAGACCCAAAATTTTTGTTTGGAGAAAAATGTCGTACGGTGATTATGAATTAAAACTACAAAATTATAATAATGTATCTAGTTCAAATGAGGTTAAAGCCTCAAGCGAAGTAGATGATTCGTTGAGCGTATTTGAAAATGAATATGATATAAATAACGAAGACTTTAGTAATAATTTATATAATGTTAGTTCTCTTAGCAAAGAAGATGAACAAATTATTATTTTAGAACTTGAAGCTCAACTTGAAGAATTAGAAGCTAATTTTGAATTGGCTCAAAATTCTAATGGTTGGATTTCTGGTATATGGAATGGCTTTAAAAATTTAACAGGAATTGGCGCAAGTTCTAATAAAACTCAAAAACAAGTTGATGAATTAAAAGCTCAATTAAAAGATTTAAAAGAAGGAAAATCTGATTTATCAACTACATATAAAAATATTACAGGAAAAGATTTAACCTCTGAAGAACTTACTAAATTTATTACTGGTGAAACTTCACTACTAAACGACTCAAAAGCTGGTGAAGCAGTTAATAAATATTCTGAAGGACAAAAAATGTCCACTGATATAGTTGCCGATATTTTAGCCGGTGTAGCATCTGTTGGTGCAGTCGCAATAGGAGCGGCTGTTGGTATATGCGCAGCTCCTTTTACTGCTGGTGCTTCTCTTGGTATGATTGCAGCTGGCGTTGGTATTGGCGCAGGTGTTGGTGCTGCCGTTAAAGTAGCAATAAAAGGTTCTGACTGTATTGGTAATGAAAAAGAATATAAATTAAAAGACGTAGGTTATGACTTATTAACTGGTTCTATCAATGGTGCAATGGGTCCTGTTTCAAATGGTCTTGGCTCTGCTGCTGGTACTGCTGCAATGAAAGCTATGGGAATGGAAGCACTAGAAACAACTGTAAAATCAGGACTTAAAACTACAGCTAAAAGAGCATTGGCTACAACTGCAAACATGATGGTTGATGGTACATTATCTGGTGCTACTGATGGTTTTGCTAGAGCTTTAGGTGAAGGCAGAATTGAAGATATTCCAGAAGATATGTTACAAGGTGCTGTAGGTGGTGCTATAGCTTCTCCTATTATTGGTGGTGGTTTCAATCTTGCAGGCAAAGCTGGTGGTAAAATTGGTGGAATAATTTCTAATAAATTAGGAAAAGAAGCTTCTGAAGAAATTGCCGAAGAAGTAACTTCTAAAATTTCTAGAGAAATCTCTGGAGAAGTAGGCGAAGAAGTCATAGAAAGAGCTTCAATAGAAATCGGAAGCGAAGTTGCCGAAGAAGTAGGTGAAGAAATCACAGAAAGAACTTCTATGGAAATTGGAAGTGAAATCGCTGAAGAAGTTACTAATAATGGTTCTAAAATAAAACCTTGGCACAAAGTTGCTTATTCAGATATTACAAGCACTCAACTTGACAGAGCAACCAGTTTGATAAATCAAGGCGTTGAAACATCAAATGCTTATTTACTTGCAACTAGTTTAAATGATGCTGAATTTGCACAAGCAATTGAGTTAATATCAAAAAATATAGATATAGAACACATTCCAGCATTAGCGAAAACTGATAGCGTTAGATATAATGAAATTATCAATGCTTTAAGTGAAGAAGGTGCAGATATTAATCAAGTTGCTAAACTTTTAGCAAGAGAACAAAATTTTAAATCTTTAGATAGGCAAGTTGTAGCTGAATTAAATAATCAAGCTATCGAACTACACAAACTATTTGCTAGAAATATGGACGAAGCAAAAGCACAATATCAAAAAGCATTTGGTGATTCCTTCGAAATAACAGGTAGAGCAAAAAGCGAAAGTTCTATCTTTAAAAAATTAGCAAATAAAACAATGAAAGGAAAATTAAATTCTACAGCTTGGAACGAATGCTATGACGCAATTGGTGATGGTTACGGATTAAGAATAACCCTTAAACCTGTAGATTCAGAAATTTCTGATAAAATTATCAGAAATGGTCTAAAAAATAGTTCTCTTGATTATGACGATTTTATACAAATTCTTCAAAAAAATAATCTTGAAAATTTAGATGATTCAACTAAAAAAATTGTTATCGACATCACAAATCAATTAAAAGAAGAACAAACCAAAGATATGGTAAGTACCTTCTGCCGAAATATTGAAAATGGTACTGTTTCAATCACAGAAATAAATAACTATGGTGATTTAATCAATTCTTATTTCTCACCAAAACAAGTTAAAGAAATAATTAATTCTTATTATGCAAAATCAATAAAAGATTCAATTGGTAATGATACTATCTCTCTTCAAGAAATTAAAAAATATGTTATAGGTGGAAATGAAGCACAAAATATAGACCCAACTGTAGCATCAATTATAGATAAAGCAAAACAAAAAGTTAAACCATTGGACGTTGTAACTCAATTAGATGACTTATACAACGGCAAAGGGGCACAAGTTGAAATTGATGATGATAATAACACAACTGTTAAAAACGCTGACTCTATCATAAAAAATAAAGGCGCTAAAAAAGATTCTGGCTATACTTCTTTCCAAACAAACGTAAAAATAAAACTTAGCGATGGAACTATTGGTAATGGTGAACTTCAAATAAGGGGAAGTATCTTAAATGATTTTGCAGATGTAGAACATATTCCATACGATATTAGAACAGACAAAATTTTTGAAACAGATGGTAAATATGCACCAATTATGAAAATCATCAAAAAAATGTCACCTGAAGAATATGAGATATACTGCAAAGAATATCTACAACAAGAATACAATTACTTAATTCAATTAGAAAGAGGTATTCAGTTAGAACCACCTAATATAGAGGAAATTATGAAAAACACCAGCTTAACGCCAGAAGAATTAAAAATGATAAGCAAAGATGGCTTAATTGCATTTAATAAAAGTCTTCACTAAATAGCAAATTTATACATATTCCGTTTTAAATATGATAGAATAAGGATGTAAAATGAACAGAATAAACCATTCACAATTTAATAAAAACAATTCAATACTTTTTAAAGGTGGAAAGGACGAAACAACTTTGTCTGATAAAGAAACTAAAATGAATAAACTTGTCCCAAAAACAAAAGAAGTATTGTCAGAAATTGCAAAAAGAGAAGTCCCTGAAAATGGTAGTTTTCAAAAAGTGTTTGTTTTCTTCGATATTCCTGAAACAAGTAATAGAGCAATGCTTTATATAGAACCAGACGCAACAGATTCAAAAACAAAAAGAACTCTTTCTATTGGTGTTCATCATAAAGATAGAGATAGATTAACCTCTAACTTTTTAGCTAATGGTTCAAATGAAGATATACAAAAGTTTTTAGCAGATGAAACAAACTCTGCACAAATCATTGAATTAATTAATAATCTATCTGAAAAAACTGATAATTTTTACTCATCACTATAATTACTTGTAAAATATCCTTGAAGAATATAAAATAATATTTATATTGGTAGCTAGATTAAGGATATGAAAATTATGACATATTGTGATGAACAAAAACAATCACCATTTACAAATGCTGAAGCAAAAGCTGTTATTAAAGAAGCTTTAAATGTTTTAGATAAAAAACATTTTGCATTTATTTCTCATGCAAATAGCTTCCCTGCTGAATATGGCAAAAATACAGGTTTTGGTACAAGCAATTCAAACGCTGCTAAAAAAGTTATGGACTTTTTATCAGGCGTGTTTACAGATGTTCAACTTGGACCTGCTGGTAAAACAAAATCTATTGATGCTTCACCATATACAGGTACAATTTTTTCAAATAATCCATTGTTCATCGATTTAGAACAATTAACTACTAATGAATGGTTTAACATTTTATCTGTCGAAACATACAATAGAATTACTGAAAACAATCCAAATAAAAATATAAATAAAACAGCATATTCTTACATCTTTAATGCTCAAGAAGAAGCTTTAAAAGAAGCTTTTGAAAACTTTAAAAAATTAGATAATGCAGAACTTAAAGCTAAATTTGAAACATACAAAGAACAAAATAATTTCTGGTTAGAAAAAGATTCTTTATATGAAGCATTAATAGTAGAACATAATAACGATTATTGGCCAATGTGGAATTCTGAAATGGATAAAGCATTATTTAATCCAGAAACAGAAGAACAAAAAGTTCAATATGCAAACAGAATTCAAGAATTAAAAGAAAAATATTCAAATATCATCGAATACTATTCTTTCTGCCAATTTGTAATTTCAATCCAAAACGAAAAAACAAGAGAATACGCTCAATCAAAAGGTCTAAAAATGATTGCAGACCGTCAAGTAGCATTTTCTGACCGTGATAACTGGGCTTATCAAGCATACTTCTTAAAAGGTTGGTGTTTGGGTTGTCCTCCTGACCACTTCTCAAAAGATGGTCAAGCTTGGGGCTTCCCAGTTATGGATCCTGAAAAATTATTCAACGAAGATGGCTCACTTGGTGAGGGCGGTCTTTTAATGAAAGAATTATACAAAAAAATGTTCACAGAAAACCCTGGCGGTGTAAGAATTGACCACATGGTTGGTTTAATTGACCCTTGGGTATATGTTTCTGGTAAACTACCAAAAATCGAAGAAGGCGCTGGAAGACTATATTCATCTCCTGAACACCCAATTCTTTCAAAATATGCTGTTGCAAAAATGGAAGACTTAAACCACGAAGTTGAAGCAGATAAAGAAGAAAGAATTTTAAGCTTAACACCTGAACAAGTTAGACTATATGGTCGTTTAGTTGAAAAAATTGTTATCGGAGCAGCTGAAGAAGTTGGACTAGATAAAGATTCTATTGTGTGCGAAGACTTAGGTACTTTAACAATGCCTGTTGTTAGCGTAATGAAAGAATACGACCTACAAGGTATGAAATTAATTCAATTCGTAGTTCCTGAAAAACCTATGCACCCATACAGATGTAAAAACATCAACGAAAGAAGTTGGGCTATGGTTGGTACTCACGATAATGAACCTATTAGAATGTGGGCAGATAAAACAGTTCATACTGAAGAAGGCTACTTAAATGGTAAAAACTTAGCTGAAGACTTATGCCCAGATGCAACAGCAGAAGAAAAAGAACAAGTTGCTGTTAGATGTTCAAATGAAGCAGACTTCTTAAACCAAATGAAATTAATAGAATTATTTGCTTGTAAATCACAAAATATTCAAATGTTCTTTACTGATTTCTTAGGCTTATATGATGTTTATAACCGTCCTGGCACATCAGGTGATGCTAACTGGTCTTTAAGAATGCCTGATAATTACGAAGAAGTATATTGCGAAAATCTAAAATCAGGTAGAGCATTAAATCTTCCTCTAATTTTAAAACTTGCTATTCAAGCAAGAGGACAAGAATTCGCTAATGCTCATCAAGATACTATCAAAAAACTTGAAGGATTAATGTAATGCATGAATTAAAGGTAGAAAGTTCATTTTCAGCAGCACATCACCTTTTAAATTACAATGGTGAATGCGAAAATCAACACGGTCATAACTGGAAAGTTGAAGCATACATTAGAGGCACTGAACTTGATAAATCTAATTTATTAATAGATTTTAAAGTGCTAAAAAAAGAACTTAACGCTATTTTAGATATGCTTGATCATAAAGATATTAATGAATTACCTCAATTCAAAAATATTAGTCCAAGTAGCGAAATGTTATCTAAATTTATTTATGAAGAATTAAAGAAAAAAATACCTTGTACATATAAAATCTCTGTTTGGGAAACAGAAAGAGCGTGCGCAAGCTATTTTGAGGAATAATTAAATGCATATTTTACAAGCAATTATTATGGGTATAGTGCAGGGGCTTAGTGAGTTCCTGCCTATTTCTAGTTCAGCCCATTTGGTTATAACATCAAACCTTTATAAAGTTTTAAAAGGTATAGAAATAGCTCAAGAATCATCACAAGAAATCTTTCTTGATATTATGTTGCACTTGGGTACCTTAATTGCAGTCTTAATTTTCTTTAGAAAAGACATTCTAGAAATTATAAAAGCATTTATTAACGCTATTAAAACAAAAGATTTTTCACCATATAATGCCAAATTAGCACTTTATATTTTGCTAGGTACTGTAATTACTGTTTTTATTGCTTTTCCACTGCATGATGTTGCAGAAACATTAGTATTTTCACCAGCTATTGTTGGAATACTTCTAATTTTGACAGGTATTTTACTATTTTCAGCAGAAGCCTTTTCAAAAAAAATTGCAGAAAAATCAAACAATATTGATTTAAAAACTTCAATTATAATGGCAATATTTCAAGGGATTGCAGCATTACCAGGGTTTTCTCGTTCTGGCTTAACTATAGCATCAGGTCTGTTATGCAAAAAAGATAGAGTAAGCGCAGCAAAATATTCATTTTTATTAAGCATACCAATTATACTTGGTGCTTCTATGGTTTATCCATTCATAAAAATTGACATAAATGAATTTAATCAATACAATTGGAGCGCAATCATAATAGGAACCATTGTTTCAGGTATAACCGGTTATTTATGTATTAAATACTTTTTAAAGTTTGTAGGCAAATATTCACTTGCATTTTTCGCCTATTACTGCATAATAATAGGTATAGCAACTTTTGTGTTTTTTAATTATGTGTAAAAAGGGATGTGAGTATGAACTTAACAGTAAACTTTATTCGTGAAAAAATTGGTGATTTTCAACCAGAAATCGGTATTATTTTAGGTAGTGGTTTAGGTGATTTTGCTGATTCTTTTGACTCTATCAAAATTTCTTATAACGATATTCCTGGTTTTGAAAAATCTAATGTACAAGGTCATAAAGGACAACTTGTTTTTGCTGAAGTTAATGGTAAAAAAGTAGTTATGATGCAAGGAAGATACCATTTTTATGAAGGTTATTCTATGCAAACAGTAACATATCCTGTTAAAGTTATGAAAAAATTAGGAGTAAAAACTCTTATTATTACTAACGCAGCTGGCGCAGTAACACCAGAATTTACTCCAGGTGATTTAATGTTTATTACAGATCATATTAACTTTATGGGAACAAATCCATTAATTGGCAAAAATGACGATACACTTGGAACTCGTTTTCCTGATATGAGTGAAGTTTATGCTAAAGATTTAATTATAAAAGCACAAGGTATAGCAGAAGACCTAAATATCAGTTATCAAAAAGGTGTATATGTTTCAACAACAGGACCAAGCTATGAAACACCTGCAGAAATTCATATGTTTAGACTTTTAGGTGGTAATGCTGTTGGAATGTCAACTGTTCCTGAAGCCATTGTAGCAAATTATTGTGGATTAAAAGTTTTAGGTATTAGTTGTTTAACAAATTATGCTGCTGGCGTAAGCGAAACACCACTAAACCACCACGAAGTTATTGAAACAGCTGATAAAGTAAAAGAAAGTTTCAAGAATTTATTATCTGAATTTATTAAACAAGTTTAATCTGTTAATGTTGGGTTTTAGCCCAACATTAATTTTATAAAGATTATATAAAGACACATGTAAAATATGTTAAACTAGTATTATAGACTGGTAGGAAGTTAAGGAGAAAATTATGATACCTATTTTAGATTCAAAACGTCAATATGCTCAAATAGGAAAAGAAATTGAAAAAGAAGTTATAGAAGTTTTAGCTTCTGGTTCATATATTTTAGGCAAACACAATAAAGCGCTTCAAGAAGAATTTGCAGCTTATTGTGGTTCAAAATATTCACTAGGTTTAAACTCTGGTACTGATGCTCTTCATTTAGCTTTAAGAGCTTTAAATATTGGACGCGGTGATGAAGTTATTACAACAGCATTCACTTTCGTAGCTACAGCAAGTGCAATTGGTTTAGCTGGTGCAACTCCTGTTTTTGTTGATATTGATGAAAACACTTTCAATATTGACCCAGATAAAATTGAAGCAGCAATTACACCAAAAACAAAAGCTATCATTCCTGTTCACTTATATGGACAAGCTGCTGATATGGATAAAATTATGGATATTGCAAAACGCCATAACTTAAAAGTAATTGAAGACTGTTGCCAAGCTATTGGTGCAGAATACAAAGGTCAAAAAGTTGGTACTTTTGGTGACTTCGGTTGTTTCAGCTTCTACCCAACTAAAAACTTAGGCGGTATGGGCGATGGAGGTATGATTACTTGTAATGATGAAGATATGTTCAACAGAATTATCGCTTTAAGAAACCATGGTGGTGCTATTAGATACTATCACGACGAATTAGGCGTAAACTCTAGATTAGATGAAATCCAAGCAGCTATTATAAGAGTTAAATTAAACTATATCGACCAATGGAATAAAGCTAGACAAGAAAATGCTTACAGATACAATGAATTATTTAAAGCATATCCAGAAATCAAAACCCCAAAAGAATTAGATAATACTTATTGCGTTTACCACCAATACACAATTAAAATTGAAAATCGTGATGAAGTTCATAAACTTCTTCTTGAAAATGGTGTTGGCGCAATGATTTATTATCCAGTTCCATTACACTTACAAAAATTACATAAAGAATTAGGATACAAAGTTGGTGACTTACCATTAACAGAAAAAGATACAAAACTTGTTATGTCACTACCAATGTTCCCAGAATTAACTGCTGAAGAACAAAAAACAGTTGTTGAAACAGTTATTAAATGTTTAAATATGACAAAACAAGCAGTTTAATCAATACAAAAACATAAAAGAAAACCGCCTTTAAAACAGGCGGTTTTTTAATTGTTATTTTTTATTTTGACATATTTGGATTATTTATAAAATTATTTTTATCAGCATAAGCTCTTGGGCAAAGGTAAAAAGTATATTGATCTTGTCCAAATTGATTTGGTTTATTTGCACCATTTGCATCATAATGATATTCCATACATTCACCTTTTTTTAATTCAATGAAAGAATCATCAACAAAACGCACAAAATAAGCTTTTTCAGCCAAATCATCTTTTAAATTACGTTCTTGCATATATGAATAATTTAAATATTCATGCAAATATTTTCTGAAAAAGTCGTTCGGTGACAAACTATAATCCCAATCAAGTGATTTTTGATTTGTAGCACCTTCTGCATATAATACTGTTTCTCGAAGTGTATAACCCATTTTTTTAATTTTAGAAATTGGGTCTTTATTATCTGTACCAACAAAAAATAATAGAAATATAGTTGCTATAACAACTATTACAACACAACTTAAAACTATTTCACCAGTTGTAAAACCCTTCTTATTTTTAAACATTTTTACTCCTTTTAAAATCCTAAAGATAAACCTGCACAAACATTTATAGACTGACCTGTAATCGATTTTGCTTTCTCTGAAATTAAAAATTCACAAGTTGAAGCAATTTCATCAGGCAATACAAACCTTCTTTGCGGAATTGTTTCAATAATTTCTTCTTTAGAAAAATCTTCTTCTAAATTTTCGTTATTTATCAATTCAGTATCAACCCAACCTGGATTAATAACATTAACAGTAATTCCATCTTGCGCCAATTCTAATGCTAAAGATTTTGTTAATCCAATTAAAGAAGCTTTTGTCATAGAATAAACCGAAGCATTAGCCTCGCCCATAACACCAGAAATTGAACCTATATTTATAATTCTTCCATACTTTTGTTTTTTCATATGTGGCACCACTGCTTTTGATAGCATATATGGAGCAATTGTATTTAATTTTATTGAAGACAAAATATCTTCTTCATTCATTTTTTCAATAGGTGAATAAAAATAAACACCCGCATTGTTAATTAATACATCAATATCTAAATCAATTTTAACTTCTTTTGTCAAATCAAGTGCAAAATAACCAGAAAATTCATATTGCTCACATAATTTTCTAAGTTTTTCTTCATTTCTAGAAACAACATAAACATTATGCAACTTAGCAAAATGTTTTGCTATTTCTAATCCAATACCTTGAGAAGCTCCTGTTATTAAAATATTTTTTTTATTCATCATCTACATTCGTTATAAAACTTAAAAGTGACACTATAAAAGAATTTATTAATTCTGGTTTTTCATTATCATCTAAATACTTAATGAATTGAATACAAGTATGAAGATCATAACTTTCATCATACCATCGATTATACCTCGGTGGAGGATTATCAGCCATTTGTTGAATTACTTCATCAAATTTAGTTTTATATTTTTCTAATATTATTTGTAAAAAATCTGAAGCAATCAAATCAATATATTGCTTATCAACTGTCTCTAATAAAAGCAATAAAGATTTTAATTCAGGATATTTATCATACCAACGATTATACATATTAACCTGCTGGCCAACCAAATTCTCTACCAGCCATTACATGAACATGAATATGAAAAACTGTTTGACCTGCACTAGCTCCTGTATTAACTACGGTTCTATATTCTTTAATACCCAATTTTGCACAAACTTTAGGCACTGCTGAAAAAATATTTTCAAACTCTCCTTTTTCGTTAATTTCATTTAATGAAGCATAATGCTTTTTAGGAATTACTAAAAAATGAGTTGGTGCTTGCGGATTAAGATCATTAAACGCAACAACATTTTCATCTTCATAAATCAAATTAGTATTAATTTCTTTATTCGCAATTTTGCAAAAAATACAATCTAAACTCATACTACCTCTCTTTTTTATAATAGTATATTTTTTTTAGTATTAATGCAAATATTTAATTAGGCTGAAGCACTATCACGAATTGCTTCATAAAGTTTTTCAAATTCTTTTTTACTATATCCCCAAAGAGTATTTCTACGAATCATTGGAAGGTCTAATACCTTTTCAACCCCAACTTGTTCGACATCTATATTACCTTTATAAATGTATTCAACAGCTCTATTTTCATCAGAAAATTCTTGAGCCCTCAAAGGAGAATAGCCTTCAACTAATTCTTTTGGCATTTCTGATTTATTATTATAAATCCCACCTTTTTCAGCAAAAACTGTTGCTAAATTACGAAAATGCTCACTATTTATAAAATTTACAACATCATCTTCTGGTCTAAGCACCAATTGAGTTTCATCAAGTGCTTCTGTAGGTATTCTCAAAAGTACCAAACCTTTTTCACCCTTTAGAGCTTGTTCTAAAAGTGATTGAGCCATAGTTCCGGTATTATTATAATTTGGCATATTTCTCCAATTAGTTTGAAAATCATCCATATCAATCATAAATACACCGTCAATTATGTCTTTTGAAAATTTTATTTTACCTGTATTCACAATTTTGTCATAATTCGCTTTATTAGTTAAATGATACAAATATTTTGGAAGTGATGATTTTGCTTCCTTTTTTTCTTCAACCGGACAAGTAGTTCGAACAAAAACATCTTGTTCTAATTGTGATTTAAAAGTAGGAATAGCTTGATTTTTTAAAGCTATTTTTGGCTGAAAAAATGTATTAATGCTAATCGGTGAAATTTTCATATTTGTGTAAAACCTCAAAAGTTTTAATTTTGCTTATTTAGAGTATAATTGAAACTATGATTAATCAATTTACTTTAGATACAATTAGTGCTATTGCAACCCCTATTGGTAATGGGGGAGTTAGTATTGTTCGTATTTCTGGAGCAAAAGCTTTTGAAATTATTGATAAAATGTTCTCTTCAAAAAATTTAACTCCAAATAAAATATATCACGGTTGGGTAATGGAAGACAATGAAAAACTTGATGAAGTTATTGTTTTACCGTTTAAAGCACCAAACAGTTATACAGGTGAAGATATTATTGAAATTCAATGCCACGGTGGTATTCATATTACAAATAAAATTTTAGATTTAACAATTAAACACGGTGCAAGATACGCAGAAAAAGGTGAATATACTAAACGTGCATTTTTAAATCATAAAATGGATTTATCTCAAGCAGAAGCTGTTTTGGATTTAATTCATGCCAGAACAGAAAAATTTGCTGTATCAAGTGCTAAAAATCTTTTTGGTAAATTATCAATAGAAGTTGGCAAAATTAGACAAGAAATAATGGAATTATTATCAAGAATTATTGCCGCTGTTGATTTTCCAGAAGATGTTAAAGAACCTGAATATAGTTATATTGAAGAAACTATTGAAAATTTGTTAGAAAAAATAAACTATATTTTAAGCTTTTCAAAAAGCTCAAATGTTTATAGACAAGGTATAAAAATTGTTTTAGCAGGTCGTCCAAATGTTGGTAAATCATCATTATTTAACGCACTTTTAAATTTAGAACGCGCTATTGTAACGGATATTGCAGGTACAACTCGTGATGTTATCCAAGAAACTTTAGATATTGATGGAATCGCTGCAACAATCATTGATACTGCCGGCATTAGAGATGATGAAAATATCAACAAAGTTGAAGCCATTGGTATTGATTTTTCTAAAAAATATGTACAAGAAGCTGATGTTGTCTTGTTCTTATACGATTTAAACGAAGGTTTTACATCAGATGACGAAGAAATTTTCAACACAATACAAGAAAAAGCCTTCATTAAAGTAGCTACTAAATGTGATTTAACAAAAAATAAAGACGAAAGCGCTGTTTGTATTTCATTAAAAACAGGTGAAAATTTAGCAGAATTAAAATCACAAATCAAATCAGCAGTTATGAAGCAAAATTTAACCGAAGTTGAATTTATTACAAACCAAAGACAACAAAAATGTTTAGAAGAAACTAAAAATTCTTTAATAAATGCTTTAATTGCAACTCAAAACCAAGAAATTCAAGATTTAATTTCAATAGATATTAAATCAGCTTTAATGTTTATTTCTGAAGTATCTGGTGAAGTAATAACAGATGATATTTTAACAAATATCTTTGATAACTTCTGCATAGGAAAATAAAAAATTTCTAAACTTGTAATATCTAATTGCCCAATTAACTGATTAAAAAAATCAAATTATGTTTTAAATTAAAAATATAATTTGGTTTAAAAAAATGAATTTAACAACAAAAATTTTCAATAAAAATACAAATATTTTACAAACCACTTTTACTCACATCACTAAATATTCAAATAGTGAAGTGATTATCACTGATGAAAAAATGAATATATTATTCCAAAATACAAAATACAATTTTAAGAATAATATTTTCTCTATAACTGATTTAACCCCAAATTATGAAAATAATAATTTAATAATCAACTTTGAAAATTTTATAAATTCTAATAAAATGCATTTATTTTTAAAACTAATTTTTAATGATAAAAATAATTTGCATAATATACCAATGGATGTGCATATTTGCAAAATTTTTAATAAAAAAAATAAACTTGAAGGCTACTCTATTATAATTCAAGACATCACTCAAGAAATAAAAAATAAAATTCAAAAAGAAACTTTTATAGATATTTTAACTCACGACCTCAAAAACCCAATGAGAGCCAACATTCAAATTTTAGAGCTACTTTTAAATAATAAATTTGGAAATATTGATAATAACTTAAAATCAATCTTAGAAGAACTTTTAAACTCATGTTCTTTTATGAATTACATGACTGATAATTTAATTCTAAAATATAAAAATGAATTTAATTTATATGAGCTTGAAAAAGAGAATTGCTCTATTGTTAAACTTATAAAAGAAAAAGTTTATCAACTATCTAAAGTTACTGATAGAAAAAAACAACTAGTTGAATTAATTGTAAAAGGTTCTATTCCTGAAATTAATATAGATATAACCGAAGTTGGTAAAGTTATAAATAATCTAATAATTAATGCATCAGAACAAAGTATAGAAAAATCTAGAATAATTATCCAAATTGAAAAAAATAAAAAAAATATTAATATTTCATTTTTAGATTATGGATACGTAAAAAAAATGAAAAATCTAAACGAAATCTTTGAAGAATACATAACTTGTTCAAACAAATTTAGAAAGATTGGATTTGGGCTAGAGCTTTATAATTGCCGAAAAATTATAGAAGCACATAACGGCAAAATTTGGGCTGAACATGTAAATAATAGAACAAGTGCCATTACATTTAGTTTACCAATTTAACAAAAAATCTTAATTAATTATAAATTTTTTATGATTTTGAAAAAATTACTATTAAACTAATAATATAGGTTTTAATTGCCTGACGAAAAGAGGTGTTCTTAATGATAGATTTTAATAGACTAACAGATTATACAAAAGAAATAATTTATAGCGCTCAACAAACTATGTATAGATACAAAAATTCTCAACTTGAGCCAATTCATATTATGCTTGCAATTGCTGAAGATAACGAAGGTATAGCAAAAGATTATTGTAAAGAATTAAAAATTGATAATGATAATTTCAAACATCAACTTGTAAATGAAATATCTAACCTTCCACAAATCCAAAATTCAAACCCTAATCAACAACTTTATTTATCTCAAATGACAAATAACATGTTAGATATTGCACAAGAAAATGCAGATAGTTTAAAAGATTCCTTCATTAGTATTGAACATATTTTAATGGCAATGACTGAATTAAATAATTCAAAAATTCAACAAATTTTAAATAATAATAAAATATCTAAAAACTCTATTTTAAACGCTATGAAAAAAGTAAGAGGAAATAAAAAAGTGGATAGCAAAAACGCAGAAGATTCATATAAAGCTTTAGAAAAATATTCGACTGATTTAACAACCCTAGCACGAAAAGGCAAGCTAGACCCAGTTATTGGCAGAGATGATGAAATAAGAAGAATCATCCAAGTATTAAACCGTAAAACTAAAAACAACCCTGTTTTAATTGGTGAAGCTGGTGTTGGTAAAACAGCTATTATAGAAGGTTTAGCTCAAAGAATTATTCGTGGCGACGTACCTGAAAATTTAAAAGACTCAAAACTTATTTCTTTAGATTTAGGCGCATTAATTGCAGGTGCAAAATTTAGAGGTGAGTTTGAAGAAAGACTTAAAGCTGTTCTAAAAGAAGTTGAAGACTCAAACGGTGAAATTATTATGTTCATTGATGAACTTCATACAGTTGTTGGTGCTGGCGCAACAGAAGGTTCTTCTGACGCTGGAAATCTTTTAAAACCAATGTTAGCTCGAGGCACAATAAAATGTATTGGAGCAACAACAATCAATGAATATCGTAAATATATTGAAAAAGACCCAGCACTAGAACGCCGTTTTCAACCTGTTATGGCTGATGAACCATCAATTGAAGATACCATTAGCATTTTAAGAGGTTTAAAACAACGCTACGAAGTACATCATGGGGTTAGAATTAAAGATTCTGCTTTAGTAGCCGCTGCTAAATTATCAGACAGATATATTACAGATAGATTTTTACCAGATAAGGCAATCGACTTAGTTGATGAAGCAGCTTCATCATTACGCATTGAAATTGATTCAATGCCAGAAGAACTTGATATGCTTGTACGCCAAAAAATGCAATTAGAAATTGAACGCGAAGCTCTAAAACAAGAACAAAACTCTGATAATGCTGAAAAAATTCAAAATATTGAAGCAACACTTTCAGACTTAAATAAAAAAATCAATAAACTTCAAAGCCAATGGGAATACGAAAAAAATTCTATACAAGGTGAAGCCTCAATAAAAGAAGAAATCGAAAAAATTAAAATCCAAATTGAAGAAGCAGAACGCAATATGGATTTGCAAAAAGCTGCTGAACTTAAATATGGTAAATTAATGGCACTAGAAAAACAATTAAAAGAAGTTGGCGAAAATGCAAAAAATCATAAAACAACTCTTTTAAAAGAAGAAATTGATGAAGATGATATTGCACAAATTGTGAGCAAATGGACAGGTATTGCCGTTAATAAACTACTTGAAAGCGAAATGCAAAAACTTGTTCAAATGGAAGATTTTTTACACAAAAGAGTTATCGGTCAAGATGAAGCTGTAGAAGTTGTATCAGACGCAATTAGACGAGCACGCTCTGGATTAAAAGACCCAAATCGCCCAATTGGTACATTTATTTTTCTAGGACCAACTGGTGTTGGTAAAACAGAATTAGCAAAAGCTCTAGCAGAGTTTATGTTTAATGATGAAGATGCCCTAATTAGAATTGATATGTCCGAATATATGGAAAAACACACAGTTGCAAGACTTATTGGCGCACCTCCAGGATATGTTGGATATGATGAAGGCGGTCAATTAACAGAACAAGTTAGAAGAAAACCTTATTCTGTAGTACTTTTTGATGAAATTGAAAAAGCACATCCAGATGTATTTAATATTATGCTTCAAATTTTTGATGATGGTAGATTAACTGATTCTAAAGGTAGAACTGTTGATTTTAAAAATACATTAATCATTCTAACTAGCAACATAGGAAGCGAAATCATATTAAAAAATACACTTGAATCAATGCTATCAAAAAATCAAGCAGAACAAACAAAAGAAGAAGTTATGGCATTAATGCAACAACGCTTCAAACCAGAATTTTTAAACAGAATTGATGATATTGTATTCTTTAAAGCTTTAACAATGATGCAACTAGCTAAAATTGTTGATATTCAAGTAGCTCATCTACATAAATTATTATCAGAACAAGATATACAAATTGAAATTACACCTGAAGCAAAAGAATTTTTAGCACAAAAAGGCTACAATCCAATTTATGGAGCAAGACCACTAAAAAGAACTATAAGACAACTTATAGAAAATCCTTTATCTAAAAAAATATTAAAACAAGAAATTACTCCTCACTCTAAAGTAATTATTGATATAAATAATGATGAACTAACTTTTGAAACTTAATAAATATACAAAAAACCCGAAGATTATTAATCCTCGGGTTTTTTTTCTTCTATATTTTGTTCTTCAGTTTTTTCTTTTTTACCTAAATTATTCCAAAAGTTTTTTATTTTAGAACCAATTGATTCTAAATCTTCCATAAGTGGATCTTCTTTATCCTCTTTAGAAGAGAACTCAAAAACATCATTCTCGTCTTTTTCATCCTTTTTCTTTTTTTCCTGTTGAAAATACCCTAAATTACCAGCACCACCATCAGTTGTTTGATGTGATTTTTGAATTGCAGGGATATGATTATCTGGACCATTAATACCGAATGACATCTCTTGTCCTTTCAATTATGAAGCCACACGCTCCTATTATTATTATATACTACTCTTGTAGAATTTTAAATCATGCGTCTGTAGGATTATTAAGAATATTAAATATTACATTTTTTGCAACAATATGCTAATTTATAATTATGTCAAATATCAACTGGGGACAATTTTTAAATAATTTTGCAAACAACTTTAACCGAGTTGCGCCAAATAATGTGCAAAATAATGTTCAAAATAATCAACAACAAACCCAAAATTTTAAACCAGATACCCCTTATATTGCACAACCATATTTGCCAAGAACAACAAATCAATTAAACCAAACATTTGCAGAATTAACACTTTTAAACCAACAACAAAATGTTAATATGCTCAAAGATTTATTACAGTTCCCTAAAAATTTTGAACAACTTTTAACCCAGCTTCAAACAAATCCTGAAATGGTTAATCAAAAAACAGCTTTAATTTTATTAGCTTCAACTTTGGATTTATCAAAAGTTGCCGAGCTATTAAAAAATAATTCTAAAGATGCTATGAGCAATCTATATCAAATGCTAGCACAGTATAATCAAATTGGAATGAGCCTTAAAGAAGAACAATTAAGTGAATTAACAAAATTAATTTCCTTCGTAACAGCTTCATCAACTTCTGATGTTCAAAGTCTTAAAACAACAATGTTAATGTATCTTCCTTGGCTCCCTTTAACAGACCCAAACGCTTTTAAATTAGAAATTGCAAACAAAAATTCTAATGATGAAAAATATAGCGATGATTATATTTCAATTTTAATAGCGACAAAAAATTATGGAAATCTTCAAGCTGATGTTTACAAAACTGATGCTGATGGAATAAAAATTTTATTAGTTTCTTCTGAAACCTTCCCTCAAAAAGAATTTATTTTATCAATGAAGGAAGAAAGCAAAAAATATAATATAAATATAAATCTTGATATGGCAACAAAAGAAGCTTTCAATAAAAAGAAAAATGAAAAAATAGAAACTCAAATTTCAATGAATACAAGTCCTGGAGTTAATCCATTTTTGCTATTAATTTCAAACGCTGTAATAAAAAGCGTACATTTAATAGATACCAAAGAAGACCTTAGAGAAGAAAGAAAAGAGAAACTAGATAATGGCAAAAATTAAAACTAAATGGGTATGCCAAAATTGTGGATATGAAACAGCAAAATATATTGGAAAATGTCCTGATTGCAACAACTGGGGAACTTTAGTTGAAGAAGTTGAAGTTAAAACTAATTCGCAAACTCAAAGTGTTGTTATAGATGATAACCCTGTTTGTCTTATCAATGAAATTGAAATTACAGAAAGTATTAAATTGCCATCCGGTTTTGAAGAATTAGACCGTGTTTTAGGCGGTGGTTTAGTTCAAGGTTCTTTAGTGCTTTTAGCAGGTGACCCTGGTATTGGAAAATCAACTTTAGTTTTACAAACTGCCGGTAATATCTGCAAACAAGGTAAAAAACTTTTATACATTTGCGCAGAAGAATCTGGTTCTCAAGTAAAATTAAGAGCTCAAAGATTAAATGTAAATTCAGATAATTTATATGTTTATTCTCAAACAAATTTAGAAGCTGTTATCACTCAAATTGATACTTTAAAACCTGAAATTTTGGTTATTGATTCAATCCAATCAATTTATACAAGCAATATTTCAAGTACATCAGGTAGCGTAAGCCAAATTCGTGAATGTACAAATGCCCTAATGGATATAGCTAAAAATAAAAATATTACAGTTGTTGTTATCGGGCATGTTACAAAAGATGGAAATATAGCTGGACCAAAGGTTTTAGAGCATATGGTTGATACAGTAATATACTTTGAAGGTGATAAATATAAATCTCAAAGACTATTACGCTCTATAAAAAATCGTTTTGGTTCAACCAACGAAATTGGCGTATTCAATATGGTAGAAAATGGACTTGAAGAAGTAACAAACCCTAGTGAATTATTTATGAAAGAACGCACCGAAACAGCAACTGCTGGTAGCGTTATTATTGCAACTAACGAAGGAACAAGAGCATTATTAGTTGAAGTTCAAGCTTTAGTTGGTGCAACATCTTACCCATCACCTAGAAGAGTTTCAACTGGTGTTGAATATAACAGATTACTGCAAATTATAGCTGTTTTAGAAAAAAGAATTGGATTAAACCTATCTAAACATGATGTTTATGTAAATGTTATTGGTGGTATTGAAATTGATGAACCGGCAGCCGATTTAGGTATAGCTCTAGCCATTGCAACTTGCTTCCGTGATGTTGTTGTTGACCCTAATTGTGTAATCATTGGAGAAATAAGTTTATCTGGCGAAATAAGAAACGTATCAAACTTAGAAAAACGCATATATGAAGCTCAAAAATTAGGTTTTAAAAAAGCTATTATTCCAAAACAAAACAAAAAATTATCAGGTAACTTCGAAATAGAAATAGTTGAAGTTCCAAACTTAATGCACGCAATAAGAGTTTGCGTGAGTAAAAAATAAATATTAAAAAACAAACTCAACCCTACTACTTTTTATTCAAAACAAAATTTTCATCAAAAAGTCTTGAAAATTTAATGTCTGATAATTCATCTTGTGTGAAAGTTCCACCTAATGAATAAAACCTTTCATAGGCTTTATCACTAACACAATACAACATATAATATGTGCTTGAATCATTGTAAATATTTGGATAATATGAACGCAAAAAATTATTATATTTATCCATTTTACAAACTTCTTCTCTTGGAAGTTCAAATTTATATATGTCTCTAGTTACAATATAACCTGGAAGATAAGGTATTTTTCCTTGTAGATGATAGAATCTAAATATTTTTTCGATTTTATAACAATGTTCTTTTAAAAATTTTATATGTTGATTATATTTAATTATTTCTTGTGAATTATTTATTTTAACTATCATTGCCAAATATATTAAACACAATATTGGAATAACAAATTTTATCTGCTTTTTTATATTTGTATTTTTAATTAAATAACTTAAATTCATTAAAAATGGAACAACTACTAACATTAAAAATATAAATTGAATATTATGATGAACTAACCAAAATTCACCTTCTTCATAAAAGGTTTTTCCACAAACAACCAAAGATAATATTGAACAAATAATTGAAACCAATAAAAATGTTGGGATTAATGCTTTATTTATCTCTTTTTTATTATAAGCAATTCTAAAATTTATTATTATAATTACTAAAAAAATAATCCAAAACCAAATTTCAGATAATATGTATAAATTGAAAAATTCAATTAAAAACTCTTTTATAAGATCAAAAGAAAAAACTATATCTTCAAATCCTCTCTCATTTACAACCTTTTTAAATCCAGTTGAAGAAATAAAGCACAATATTGCAATAAATAAAAAGTTTACAGGATAAAAGAAGTTTTTACTTATATTTAATTTATATAAATTAAATTTTTCAACATTAGAAATAATTTTAGATAGAACTACTTGATAAAAAATAATTAATAAAACAAATATTCCTAAGGATTCAAATACTATTTCACTAGATGTTCCAGCAATAAAACCAGAAATTATTGCAAAAATTAAGGCTTTTTTATTTTTACTTTCAGCCTTACTTAATAAGATTTTTGAAAGATAATAAACAAATATTGAAAAAAATATTAATGAGAAGGAATATCTATAATAACTATAACTAACACCACTAATTAAAGTATTTAATTTTAAATTTAAATAAAAATAATAAAACGATAATAAACAAAAAATAGAACTGTAAATATATTTAGATTTTGAATAAAAGGTTGAAAATTTTGCCAATAATAACAAAGCTATTATGGTAAAACCACCCTTTATTGCCAAATGCATTTGAGTAAAATCTACAGGATGGATTCCTAACATATTAGGTAAACCAAATGAAAGAAATTTTGATAAGAAAAAACCTATATATCCACCACCATGACGAAAATTAAAATCTAAACAATCAAACAATTTTTCATCTTTTAAATACGTAGAATATAAAATATCATCTTCAAACAAAGCATAATCTTTGCCTAAAAAAATACTAAAACTAATTATGCAAATTGAAAAAAGTAATATAACTAAAAAAGTAATTATTTTACTTTTATCTAACTTAAAACTCATAAAATTCCTATAAATTCTACAAGATTAATTATACTACTCATACCTTAAAGCGTCGATAGGATTTAATAATGAAGCTTTATGTGCTGGATAATAACCGAAAGCTACACCTACTAAGCCAGAAAAACCTAATGACAAAAATATTGAAAATAAAGATATTGAAACATTCATACCTTCTGAGAAAAATTCAACAGATTTAGCACCCAAAATACCGACAACAACGCCAACTAAACCACCTATAATTGAAAGCATAAAAGATTCTATCAAGAACTGCCAACGAATATCTGATGCTCTTGCACCTATTGCCATTCTTATACCAATTTCTTTTGTTCTTTCTGTTACTGATACAAGCATAATATTCATAATACCAATACCACCAACAAGCAAAGAAACTGAAGCAATAGAAGCAAGCAAAATTGCAAAAGTTTGAACTGTTGATTTCATTTTTTCTTGGAATTCTGCTGAATTTCTTATTTCAAAATCATTTAATTGATTTTTACCAATGTTATGCCTTTGTTTTAAAAGTTCTTCTATGTTCTTTTGAACATCATTTAAAGTATCAGAATCTTGACCTTTAACTACAATCATATTAACAGTTCCAGGAAAAGCAACGCCAAATAATTTTTTTTGTGCTGTTGTAATAGGTATAAATATCAAATCATCCTGATCAAAATGTCCAGAAGAGCCTTTTGTTTTTAAAGTACCTAAAACTTTAAAAGGAACATTTCCTATTCTTATAACTTTATCAATTGGAGAAACATCTCCAAATAACTCTGTTGCAACTGTTGAACCAATGATACATACTTTAGCACCATTTTTTTCATCTTCTTTTGTAAACTTTCTACCATCTTCAATTTCATAATTTTTTATATATAAATATGGTGCTGTAGTACCATAAACCGTTGTTTGCCAGTTTTGATTACCATACATAACTTGTTTACCTTCAGAAGAAGCTGGAGCTACTGCGTCAACATCTGCAATCATTTTTTGAATAGCAGTAGCATCTTTTAATGTTAAAGAAGGTTTTGTACCAACCCCCATTCTTACTCCACCAGTTTTAGCACTAGCAGAACGAACGGTTAAAATATTACTTCCCATTGATTCCATATTTGCTTGAACTTGTTTACTTGCACCAGTACCTATTGCAAGCATTATAATTACTGCACTAACACCAATAATAATACCTAAACTTGTTAAAGCAGAACGAAGTTTATTCACCTTTAATGAATTTATTGCCATTTTAGTTGTTGATTTAAAATCTATCATTTAAGTCTGCCTTGTTCTTGCTTTTTGCCATTCATCTTTTGATTGGTCAGAAACTATTTTTCCGTCTTTAAAACGAATAATTCTATCACAATATTCTGCTATATCTGGTTCATGTGTAACAATAAGGATTGTTTTACCAGTTTCTTTGTTCAATTTTACAAAAAATTCCATTACTTCAATTGAAGTTTTTGTATCTAAATTACCTGTTGGCTCATCAGCTAAAATCAAAGGCGCATCATTTACTATTGCTCTAGCTATTGCAACCCTTTGCTGTTGACCACCAGACATCTGGTTTGGCATATGTTCTTCTCTATTTTCAAGACCAACTATTCTTAAAGCATCCCTTGCTCTTTTATGTCTTTCTTCTTCAGGTATTCCCTTATAAATCATTGGCAATTCAACATTATCTATAGCTGATGTTCTTGAAATTAAATTAAACCCTTGAAAAACAAAACCTAATTTTAAATTTCTAATATCTGATAATTCATCAGGTGACAATGAAAAAACATCAACGCCATCTAAATAATAACTACCAGAATTTGGTTTATCTAATGTTCCAAGCATATTCATACATGTTGATTTTCCACTTCCTGAAGTTCCCATAATAGCAACAAGTTCGCCTTTTTCAATACTTAAAGAAACTCCATCAAGTGCGTTAAAACTTTCATCACCTGTTTGATATGTTTTTACAGCATTTTTTACTTCAATTAGTGCCATTTTATAATCTTGGTACCCTCATTTGTTGTTGTTTTTTGCCACCATTTAGATTTCTAACATAAACAATATCACCAGCTTTTATTTCATCTGAAATAATTTCTGTATAATTATCATTGCTAACGCCTGTTTCAATATTTATTCTAGTTGGTTTTCCTTTTTTCTCAATCCAAATACCTTTTTTATCGTACTTTTGCTTGTTATCTGCAATCGTAAATTTTAAAGCAACATTAGGAACAGTTAAAATATTTTCTTTTTTACCAGTAATAATAGAAACATTTGCTGTCATGCCAGGAAGAAGTTTGCCTTCATTATTTTCAACTTCAATAACAACGGTATAAGTAACAACATTAGATTCTGTTGTAGGTGATAATCTTACTTGAGTAACCACACCTTTAAATATACTATCTGGATAGCCATCAAGCGTATATTCAACTTCTTGACCTTCTTTAACTTTGCCTATATCAGCCTCTGAAACACTTGTTTCTATACGCATTTTTGTAAGGTCTTCTGCAACCATAAACAATGTAGGAGTTTGAAAACTTGCAGCAACTGTTTGTCCAACTTCAACTTCTTTTGAAATAACAGTACCTTTTACAGGCGATACTATTTTTGTATAACCCATATTTGCTGATGCTGTTGCATAATTAGCTTGCGCTTGCATAATTTGTGCTTTAGCAGCTGCAACCTGTGCTAAATCTGATTTATATGCTGATTCTGCTGAATCTAAATCATTTTTAGAAACTAAATTTCTATCATATAAGTTTTTATATCTATGATATGTTTTTGTATCATAATCAAGTAACGCTTTATTTCTAGCTAATGTTGCTTGAGCATTATTAATATTTGCTTCTGCTTGTTGTAATTGCGCTTGAAATAACGAAACATCTATTTGCGCTAACTGTTGACCCTTTTCAACTTGTGAATTGTAATCTACAAAAATTTGTTCAATTCTACCAGAAACCTGCGAACCTATTGATACAGTGTTAATTGGCTCAATAGTACCAGTTGCTTCAACAATTTGAGTTATTGTTCTTTCTTGCACAGGCTCAGTAATATATTCAGCTTTACCATTTTGTTTTCTAAAAACAAACGGTGTTAATATCAATAAAATTATTGCAATAGCTATAATTATTTTTTTCATTATTTTTCTCCCATTGCCGTATGCAAGTCTGTTAAGGCAACATTGTATTTATAAATTGTTTGTACATAATCTCTTTGAGCATTATTATAATTTTCTTTAGCATCTTGAAGCTCAATAAAATTACCTAATCCAACTTCATATCTAGCATCAGCTAGTTCATAGTTTTCTAAAGTTTGTCTTACTTTTGTTTGTAACAAAGGAATATTTTTTTCTAACTGAATCATATTTATATAACAATTTTGAACATCAAAATAAATATTCTTTTTAATCATTTCTACATTTTGTTCAGCAATTTCAAATTGAGCTTTGCTTTCTTTAATTTTTAAATTTGTGTCCATTATATTTAAGTTACTCATTGACAAATAAGCACCTATTGAAACACCATTTGTTGAATAATAATTATTATTATTCCAATTATAACCAACACTACCTGTTAAATCAGGTAAATAAGATTTTTTAGAATATTTTAAAGCTTCATTAACTGCATCTTTAGTTGCTTGCATTGATAATAAATCAGGACGATTTTTATATGCTTTTTCAATAGATTCATCTAAAGTATATGGATATTTTTCAAATTTATAATTTTCTAAAATATCTGATTTTTCAACTTGAGTTGTTAAAACAGCATTTTTTACTTCAACAGTTCCATCATCTTTTGTAGTTGTATTAGCCACATTTAAAAGATTTATTTGAGCATAATTATCTTTAAAATTAAAAGTTTCAGTATTTTCAATACTATATTCGGGCGCATTAACTATATACATTGAATTATTTAATTTAACAATAGAATTTTGATATAAATTTTCTGCGCTAACCAAACCAATTTTAGCATCACTTAAATAAACTTCTTGATTTACTAAATCAATTTTAGAAACTAAACCCTCATCAAAAAATGCTTTTGTTCTATCATATTGTCTTTCATTTACTAAAACATTAGCTTTTTGAATATCTACATTAGCTTTTGCTGCTAAAACAGCATAATAAGCTGATTTAACATTATTTGTAGTATTTAAAATTGCATTTTGATAATCATATTCTGCTGCAATTTTATAAAATTTTTGCATTTTAACTTGAGAAAAAACTTTACCAAAACTATAAATAAGTTGATTTAATGTAACTCTAGCAGATGAACCTTTATTTTGAGAAGATCTATAACCAACATCTGTATTGCCATAATCATGACCAAGACTAGCACCTAAAGTTGGAAAATATCTTGCTTTACTTTGCCCAACTTTATAATCTTGCATTTCAATATATTGCTTATAAATTTTAATATCTGGACTATTTTTAATAGCAAGCTCAATACAATTATCAACAGATAAAGTAGCACCTTTTTCTATTTCGTCAATAGCAAACACCTTTGTTGATAATGAAATCATTATTATAAATGTTATTAAAAGAATTTTTTTCATAATTATGAAGATTATAAAATTATTTTATAGTATTTAAATCAGTCAACAATATTATATATTCTATAACGAAGTAAAATAATTTTAGTTCAAAATTAAAAAAGACCCATTTTTTCAGCTATTAAAATATCATTTTTATCAATAGCCACAGGTATTTCTTTCATCCCTAAATCTCTTAAAACAGCAAATCTATGCCTTCCATCGTGAAAATGAAGCGTTGTTTTATCATTTTTTGTATCAAAATAAATATGAGGTGCAACTATTGGTTCACCTGTTTCTAAATAACGCTTTATTTTATCGTATTTTTCTTTAGAACCATTTTGCCCATTTTTACCAACATACAAACTTCCACTTTCTTTAAACTTTTGCTCTAAAACATTTGTTTTAGCATTTTTTAAAGACATTTTATCAGGGTCATCAAAGCCAGATAAAACCATTCGTGACTTTATATTTTCATAATCTAATGTTTCACTTTTTTGTAAACTTTTAAAAGGTATTTTCAATTTATTCAACAAATTTAAGGTTAAATTGCCATTTTCATCCGGTGTTTGTATAAAAAAATTATCTTCACTAGATAAATAAGATCCATAAGTAAAAGTCATATCAAACTTTTCTTTTTTAGCTAAAATTTTTCTCATCATAGAATTATTTAAATCTTGGCGTGATAACTTATATGTACTTTTAAAACTTATTGGACTAATTTTCATCTGTTTTAATCAATGATTTTCTTTTTTTGTATAAGATAACGAAAAATAAAATAATAACAATAGTTACAGCTATAATTACTAATTCTAAATATTGTTTTATAGCTTCACCAAATAACATTAAAACTATACTAACAATAAAAAATCTCAATCCTCTTCCAAAGAAGCTTGCAAGCATAAATTTCCAAAAATTCATATTTAAAATACCACTTGCAATTGTAAAAACTTTGTATGGAATTGGTGTAAATGCGGAGAAAAATACAGCTATTGAACCATATTTATTATACATTTTTTCTACAGCTTCAAATTTTTCTTTTCCACTTTTTCTAAATAACCAATTAAATGCAGGTCTGCCACCCCAATAACCTATTGCATACCCAACACCACCACCCAAAGCTGATGCTATTGTACAAATAAATGCATAAAATAAAGCTTTAGACGGCTGAGCTAAATCCATTACTATAAGTAAAAAATCAGGTGGAGGTACTAAAAAGAAACTTTCTATAAATGAATTTAATGCTAAACCCATAACACCATGTGATTGGAAAAAATTATTCATACTTGTAAATATTTCGTGCATTTTCTACCTCTTCCCTATAAAAAAATTTTAACACGAATACAAAATTATATTATAATAACTAAAGAGGTATTTTATGAGCGCAAAAGTTTCTGTAATAATTCCAGTTCACAATGTTGAAAAATATATTAGACAAACACTAGATAGTGTTGTTAATCAAACTTTTAAAGATATTGAAATTATTATTGTTGATAATAAATCAACAGATAAAACTATTGAAATTATTGAAGAATATGCAAAAAATGATGATAGATTTACTATTTATAAAAATTCTAAAAATTTAAAACAAGGAATTGCAAGAAATTTTGCAGTAAAAATGGCACGCAGCGAATATATATTTTTCATTGATGGTGATGATTATATGGAACTTAATGCCATTGAAAAATTATATGAAAAAATTACCCAAACAGATTCTGATATTGTTATGTTTACTTGGAATCAATTTGATGACAGAACAGGTAAAATAGATAAAAATCACGTTTACGCTAAATTAAAACAAATTCCAACAGAATTTGATAATAAAACATTTAATTGGCGAGATATTAAATATAGCGTTTTTTGGCAAACAAGTGTTCCTTGGGATAAAATGTATAAACGCAAATTTTTAATAGAAAAAGATGTTAAATTTCCAGGTGATATTTTCTTTGAAGATAATGTTTTTGTTTATGACGCACTTTTTAAAGCAGAAAAAATTTCTGTTTTAAGAGAAGATTTAATGTTTTATCGTTGTAATAGAAAAAATGCAGTAACTAATTCTAGAAATCATATTTTCTTTGATTATTTAAAAATTTTCAATTTAATAGGTGATAATCTTAAAAATGTTGGTCTTTGGGATGAAATGAAATATTTTTACTGGGATTATAAAGTTATTACTCTTTATTGGTGGTTTATGAAAATTAGATTTCCATATAAAAGAAAATTCTTTAATATGATGAAATATGATTTTAAACACCTGCAAATAGAAGAAAATGATAAAGAATTTGTTAGAAATAGAACTCTATTTTTAATTGATAGATTTACTAAATTACCATTTATTGTTTATTATCCATTATTTTTCTTTTTCGATAAAATTTTTAGAATAGAAAAAGGTGTAAAAAATTACGCTATTGTTTTCTTTTCAACTTTTGAAAAATGGTATGACTATAAAAAATGATTTTAAAAGAATTTTCTAAATACTTACAAGAAAATAAAGATAAAAATTCTGTAAACCTATTAAATGAATGGATTATAGAAAGATTAATGCGACCATCTTTAGATAAAGTAGATAATATTTTAAAAGCAGAACTTTATTATGCAAAAAATGACTCTGAAAAAACTTTAATTATTGCAAAAAGTGAAAGTGGAAGAACTTTAATAAATGCATTATATAATTTTGCATTAAGTTTCGAACAATATAAATTAGCTAAATTTTTACACGAAAAAAAATCAAATGATTTTAATAAATAACTGTATAAAAATAAAAGTTTTGAACAGTTAAAAAAATTTACCTTTACTTGACAAAATAAAAAAATTTTTATTAGAGCATGACAAACCCCAATAAATAAGCATGTTTTCATGACATTTTTGTATCAAAATTTAACATTATATTTTATATATAAACTGTAGAAAACTTGTAGAAAACTATATTATAAATATGTTTAAAATTTTAATTAAAATTAGAAAACTTTTTTTTAATTTTTATTTTATAAAATTATTAAACATTTTTTTTACATCTTTAAAATGGTTTTTGAAAAGTTTTGAACAAGTCTCTAATTTAATTATATTAATTGTTTTAAATAGTTTTATACAGTTTAATAAAATGCTTATTACTACTATTATTTTTTTATTTATAAAAATATAATTAATATCTAATAAATTAAATAAGCAATTAAATAAAAAGAATTTTTCTCTTTTTTATTTTTCTTATATAATAAGATAGTGCACAAGAAAAATTGAGGAATATTATGCTTTTTACAATAGATAAAGATTCTTTATTAAATAAAATTAAAATAGTTGAAAAAGTTACAGCTCAAAGAGGAAATGTTCAACCTGTATTAGCTAATGTATTGTTTGAAGCAGAAAATAATGTTCTAAATTTAACTGCAACAGATTTAGAAATTTCTATAAAAGCTAAAACAACTGTTGCTGTAAAAAAAGAAGGTAAAATTACACTTCCAGCTAAAAAATTATTAGAAATTGCTGCAAAATTACCTGATAAACCAGTAGAATTTTCTTTAAATGAAGATAATAACATTGTTAGCATTACTTGTGGAAATTCAAAATTTGAAATTATTGGTATTTCAGCTCAAGAATTTCCAAAAATTGAAGAAGAAATTTCTGATGGAACTGAAATTGAAATTGAATTAGACCCACTTTTAAAATCAATTAAAAATACAGTTTATGCTACTGCTAATTATGAAAATAGAAATGTTATTTCTGGTGTTTTCTGTTTGATTAAAGGAAACAAATTAGAAATGGCAGCTACTGATGGTAATAGATTAACTAGAATTGTAGAAAACATTAAAAATAATGAAGATAAGTCTGCAAAAATAGTTATTCCAGCTAAAACTTTAAATGAATTTGTAAGAATTTGTTCTTTTATTTCAGAAGAAAAAGTTACTTTTATTGTAGATAAATCTCGTTTAACTTTAAAAACAATGAGTTTTGCTATTAATTCTAGATTAATTGAAGGTGAATATCCTCCTTATGAACAATTAATTCCAAAAACAACTGCAAATAATTCAAAAGTTTCTAGAGATGAATTAATATCAGCTTTAGATAGAGTTTCTACAATGGTAAATGATAGAACAAGTATTGTTAAATTTATGTTTAACGATAATAAATTATTATTAACAGCCGATACACCAAATTCTGGTAAATCAGAAGATATTATTGATTGTGAATATTCAGGTGAAAATTTAGCTATTGCTTTTAACTATAAATATGTTTTAGATTCTATTAAAACAATGGATGCTAAAAATGTTGTAGTTGGTTTAAATGGAAGTTTATCAGCAACAGTATTTAGACCTGATAGTCAAGAAGATTATATCTGTCTGATTATGCCTATTCAGATAAGATAAAAGGTTAGATATGAAAGTTACAGTTAAAGTTCCCGCTACAACAGCAAATTTAGGACCTGGCTTTGATTGTTTAGGATTAGCTCTTCCTATTTATAATGAAATAACTGTTGAAGAAACAGTTATGCCAGGAAGTGGCGTTGAAATTAATATAATTGATGAAAATAATGATATGGATACTTTATCCATTCCATTAGATGAAAATAATATTGTTTATAAAGCTATTGAGCTTTTATATAATTTTGTTGGTCAAAGCGCTAGTGATATGAAAATAACAATAAAAACACAAATTCCTGTTACTCGTGGTTTGGGAAGTAGTGCTTCAGTTATTGTTGGTGGTTTAATGGCAGCTAATAAATTACTTGGAAGTCCTGCTGATGATGCTGTTTTATTATCAATAGCATCAGAAGTTGAAGGACATCCTGACAATGTTGCACCAGCTATTTTTGGTGGTTTTTGTGTTGCTTCTATTGAAGAAGATGGAAGTGTTTCTTATTCTAAAATTGATTGGCCAGAAAATTGGAAATTAACTGTTTTAATTCCTGATTATGAATTAGATACGAAAATAGCACGTTCTATTTTACCTGAAACTATTTCAGTTGCTGATGCTGCTTATAATATTAGAAAAGCTTCTATGATTATTGATTCGGTTTATAGAAAAGATGCTGATATGATGAAAAAATCTTTAAAAGATAAACTTCATCAACCATACAGAGCTGAATTAATTAAAGGGTTTACTGAATTAACTCAACTTTTAGAAAATAAAGATGATATTTTAGGTTGTGTTATTTCTGGTGCTGGTCCTACTATTTTAGTTATTTCAGTAAATGATGGTTTTGAAAAAGTAGAAGATGAAGTTAAACAAATTTTTGTTGATTATAATGTGAATTGTGATATTAGAACATTAAATATTGAAAACGAAGGTAGTAAAATAATATAAAAAGGAGAGGTAGAAATGAAAAAATCTATTAAAGATTTAGCTGACATTAAAGGAAAAAAAGCTCTAGTTAGAGTTGATATTAATGTTCCATTAGATGCAGATAAAAATGTTACTGACGATACAAGAATTCAAGCTATTTTACCAACTTTGAATTTATTAAAAGAAAAAGGCGCTAAAATTATTTTAATGGCTCACTTAGGCAGACCAAAAGGCGAAAAAAATCCTGAATTTACTTTAGCTCCAGTTGCTAAATATATGTCTAAAGTTTTAGGCGAAGAAGTTATGTTTATTCCAGATGTAGCTGATGCTGAAAAAATGGTTGCAGAATTAAAAGATGGACAAGTTGCTTTACTTGAAAATATTAGATATTACAAAGCTGAAGAAGCAAAAGATGATGATATGACATTTGCTAATGAATTAGCTAAATTAGGTGATTTTTATGTAAATGATGCATTTGGTGCAGCTCACAGAAATCATACTTCAACAGCTAAATTAGCTAAAGTTTTAAAACCAGCAGTTTCTGGTTTATTAATGGAAAAAGAATTAAGATGTCTATCTCAAGCATTAGATAATCCAACAAGACCATTTACAGCTGTTGTTGGTGGTGCTAAAGTTTCTTCTAAAATTGGTGTTTTAGAAAACTTATTAGATAAAGTTGATAATTTAATTATCGGTGGCGGTATGGCTTATACATTTGTTAAAGCTAACGGTGGTAAAATTGGTAATTCTATTTGTGAAGATGATCAAATGGAAGTTGCAAAAGCTATTGAAGCAAAAGCTGCTGCTAAAGGTGTTAAATTAGTTATGGCTACAGATGTTTTAGTTACTGATGATTTTTCAGGTAATGGAACAAATAAATTTGTTGCTATTAAAGAAATTCCAGATGGTTTTGAAGGTGTTGATGCTGGTAACGATTCAAGAGTTGCATTTGCTGAAGTATTAAAATCATCAAAAACAATTCTTATGAATGGACCAGTTGGTGCATTTGAAAATCCAGCATTTGCTGAAGGTACAAAAGCTGTATTAGCTGCTATAGTTGAAGCTACAAAAAATGGTGCAGTTTCTGTTATCGGTGGTGGTGACAGTGTATCTGCTGCTAAAAAATTCTGCAAAGCTGAAGACTTTACACATGTTTCTACAGGTGGCGGTGCTTCATTAGAATTTATTGAAGGTAAAGTATTACCTGGCGTAGCTGCTTTAGATGATATGTAATTAAAAAAATACATAATTTAAAAAGAGAAGGTTTTTAGCCTTCTCTTTTTTTGACTAAAAAAATTTTATCGATTAGAATGAAATAAGTTACTGAATTAGAAATGAATTTATGTTTAAAAAATTAGCTTTTACTTTGGCAGAAGTGCTTGTAACTCTCGTTATTATTGGAGTTATAGCGGCAATTACTGTTCCAACATTATCAAATACTATTGGTGATCATCAATATAGATCTGCATTAAAAAAGAATTTTTCTGTTTTTTCTCAGGCATTTAGATTGGCTTATGGGTATCAATTTTATGATAATTATTTAGATTGGGATTATGCACATAATAATAGTTTTACAGAAGATGTAGCAAACAAACTAAAAAGATATATGAATATAAATAAGGTATGTGGTAGAGTTTTTAAAAATAATGAATGTTTTTCACCTGCTAAAGCTAAGAATGGAAAACCTGCAAGATATTTTACAGAAGATGGTTTTGCTGGAAATTTTGCTCATTTATATACATTTACTTTGATGGATGGAACTTCTGTTGCTTTAGATGTTTGGTATAAAGAAAGCATTAAACAACTTGCCGGAGTAGAAAGAAACTTAATTGTTGAAAGTGATAATTTAATTATTTTAGTTGATGTTAATGGTCAAAAAGGACCAAATATGGTTGGAAAAGATGTTCATATGTTTGTTTTAACAAATAGAGGTTTAGTTCCTGCTGGTCAGGATGATGAAGCTAAATATTGCGATAGTAGAAGTGTTGATTATAATTATGATTGTACAGCAAGGGTTCTTGGAAGATTTAGTAAAAAATAATAAAAAAGACCTTAGATTTTTCTAAGGTCTTTTTGTTATGTCATTGCGAGAAAATCTTTGATTTTCGTGGCAATCTATTCCTTTGTATACTCAGCGTCGATTACATCATCATCTTTGTTTTCTGTTGATTCTGATGAAGCGCTTTCAGAATTTGCACTTTGTGCGCCTTCTTGTTGAACTTGAGAATATGCTGCTTGAGAAATAGCAAACATTGTTTGTTGTAAATCTTCTGATAATTTTTTAATATCTTCTGTAGATTTATTTTCTTTTAATGCTTCTTCTAAAGCTTTCTTTTGTTCATCTAATTTTGTTTGGTCAGCTTCTGCAATTTTACCTTCGAAGTCTTTAACAATTCTTTCAGCAGAAGCAATTAAACCATTAGCATTGTTTCTAACTTCAGCTTCTTCTTTATGTTTTTTATCTTCTTCAGCATTAGCTTCAGCTTCTTTAACCATTCTATCAATATCATCTTCTGATAAGTTAGATGAGTTTGTAATAGTAATTTTTTGTTCTTTATTTGTAGCTTTATCTTTAGCAGAAACATTTACAATACCGTTAGCGTCAATGTCAAATGTTACTTCGATTTGAGGAATACCTCTCATAGCAGGAGCTATACCTTCTAATCTAAACATACCTAAAGATTTATTATCTCTAGCCATTGGTCTTTCACCTTGTAAAATGTGAATATCTACAGCTGTTTGGTTATTTTCAGCAGTTGAGAATACTTGTGATTTTGAAACAGGAATAGTTGTGTTTCTTGGAACTAATGGAGTAGAAACGCCACCTAAAGTTTCAATACCTAATGTTAAAGGTGTTACATCTAATAAAACGATATCTTTAACTTCACCAGCTAAAACACCAGCTTGAACTGCAGCACCAACTGCTACAACTTCATCAGGGTTAACTGATTGGTTTGGTTCTTTACCTGTGTATTCTTTTACTAATGCTTGAACTGCAGGAATACGAGTTGAACCACCAACTAAAACTACTTCGTTGATTTCTGATTTAGAAATACCAGCATCTTTAATAGCTTGTTCAACTGGTTTTTTACATCTTTCTAACAAGTCATAGCTTAATTCTTCAAATTTAGCTCTTGATAAACTAACGTCCATGTGTTTAGGACCATTTGCGTCAGCTGTGATGAATGGTAAGTTGATTGTTGTTTCAACTACAGAAGATAATTCACATTTAGCTTTTTCTGCAGCTTCTTTTAAACGTTGCATAGCTTGTTTATCATTTTTTAAATCAATACCTTCTTGTTTTTTGAATTCAGCAACTAACCAATCAATAATTTTTTCGTCGAAGTCGTCACCACCAAGTTTTGTATCACCAGATGTTGATAATACTTCGTGTACACCATCACCAATTTCAAGAATTGAAACGTCGAATGTACCACCACCTAAGTCGAATACTAAAACTTTTTCAGCTTTTTCTTTTTCTAAACCGTAAGCTAAAGCAGCAGCTGTTGGTTCGTTTACGATACGTAAAACATCTAAACCAGCAATTTTACCAGCATCTTTTGTAGCTTGTCTTTGAGCGTCGTTAAAGTAAGCTGGAACTGTAATTACAGCTGAAGTTACTTTTTCACCTAAATAAGTTGAAGCATCATCAGCTAATTTTCTTAAAATCATTGCTGAAATTTCTTGAGGTGTATAATTTTTACCATCTATATTTTTTTTGTAATCTTCGCCCATGTGTCTTTTGATTGAAATAACAGTTTTATCTGGGTTAAGAATTGCTTGTCTTTTTGCTAATTGACCAACAAGTTTTTCACCTGTTTTAGAAAAACCAACGATAGAAGGGGTTGTTCTAGAACCTTCTGCGTTAGCGATAACGGTTGGTTTACCACCTTCCATAACTGCTACTACAGAGTTTGTTGTACCTAAGTCGATACCAATTGTTTTTGCCATAATATTTTATCTCCATTTCTTTTTTTGTTATTTTCTCTCTAATATTCTTTATAACACCGATTTTCAACTTTTCTTAAAAAATAAACAAAAAATTAATAATTGCGAAATTTCCGTAGAACGTAGTCGAGCAAAGCGAGCGAGTTCGAATAAGCGAACACAAGAGCAAACAGGAGTGAAACGTTGTTTGCGACTGGGTGAGCTGGGAGGAAATTTCAAGACGCGAAATTTCCGTAGAACGTAGTTGAGCAAAGCGAGCGAGTTCGAATAAGCGAACACAAGAACAAACAGGAGTGAAACGTTGTTTGCGACTGGGTGAGCTGAGAGGAAATTTTAAGACGCGAAATTTTGTAGAATGTAGTCGAGCAAAGTGAACAAGTTTTAATAAATTTGCTATAATAAAGCTATGAATATATTAGAAAAACTAAAAAAACAAGTTATTATATCTGTTCAAGCCATGCCAGATGAGCCTTTATATGATGAAGGTTGCATGATTGCCATGATGCAATCAGTTATTAATGGTGGAGCAAAAGGTTTAAGGTTGGCTGGTTCTAGAGATGTTAAAAATGCTAAAAAGCTTTTTGATGTTCCTGTTATTGGTTTAACAAAGCCAGATAAACTTCCAAATAATTGGAAGGAAGTTGTTTATATTACACCAACATTAAAAGAAGTTGACGAGCTTATAAATGCAGGTGCTGATATTATTGCGACAGATGCTACAATGCGTCCAAGACCTAAAGAAAGTTTAGAAGAAATAATTAATTATATAAAATCAAAAAATAAATTAGCTATGGCTGATATTTCTACTTTTGAAGAGGGTTTAAATGCAAAAAAACTGGGTTTTGATGTTATTTCAACAACTCTATCAGGCTATACTCAAAATTCTAGACAAGACCTTACAACTCCAGATTTTGAATTACTTGAAAAATTAGTAAAAGAGCTTGATTGTCCAATTATTTTAGAAGGTAGAATTTGGGAAATATCAGAGGTAAATAAAGCTTTTGAATTAGGCGCATATAGCGTGGTTATCGGTTCAGCAGTTACTCGTCCGCAGTTAATTACAAAACGCTTTTGTGAAAGAGGAGAAAATGACTAAGGTTTTAGCAATAGATGTTGGTGGAACAAAATTAATTTATGCAGTCATAAATGAAAAAGGTGAATTTTTAAGTGAAGTAAAAAGGACTTCTACTCCTAAAAATATTGAAGATTTAAAGGCTGTTTTTAAGCAAATTGTTTTAGAAAATGAAAATAATGTTGATATGATAGCATTTGCAACTGCTGGAGCTGTTAATATAACAAATACAAAAGTAGATTCTTCAACACCAAATTTGCCTGCTGGATATAATGATATTGATTTTTCTTTGCTTAGTAAAAAGCCTGTATATGTTGAAAATGATGCTAATTGTGCAGCTTGGGCTGAATATAAAGTTGGAAGTGCTATTGGGATAAATAACAATATAACCATAACATTGGGAACAGGTGTAGGTGGTGGCTTTATTGTAGATGGTCGATTATTAAGAGGTAAATCTGGTAGAGGTGGAGAAGTTGGCAGTATGAAAATAAATGGCAGAGGAAGAGAATGTACTTGCCATAGAAAAGACTGTTTTGAAAGTTATGCTTCTGGTACAGGTTTAAAATTAACAGCACAAGAAGTTGCTTTAAATGATGAAGTTTTTAATTCTAGTATTTATTCATCTAAAAAAGCCGAAGAAGTTACAACTTATGACATTATTGATGGACTTAAAAAAGATGATGAATATTCTAAAAAGGTATTTAATATTTGGAAACAAGATTTAGTTATCGGTTTAATAAATATTGTTAATATATTTGATCCTGAAATTATCGTAATTTCAGGGGGAATGGGTGAATTTATAAATACAGAAGAAATTCAAAATTTAATAAATAATGAAATTGTTGTATCACCTGTTCAAATAAAACTTGCAAAAGCTGGCAATTATTCTGGCATGATTGGAACAGCGCTTTTAGCTTGTGAAAAGTATGACAATTAATAGAGTTTAATGTATAATTATTTTTATAGTAGTTGAGAGGTTTTTATGAAAGTTGTTTTAAATATAATTTGTTGGATTTTAGCTTTAGCTTGTTGCTATTTTCCATTTTGGTATACACATAGTGTAATGGATAAACAAGAAATTAAAATTAGTCATATTTTAGTAAAAACAGAAGATGAAGCTAAACAAATAAGACAAGATATTGTAGATAAAAAAATAACTTTTGAAGAAGCTGCAGAAAAATATTCTCAATGTCCATCAAAAGAACAAAAAGGTGACATAGGATATAATGTTAAAGGAAAATTAATTAAAGAATTTGAAGAAGCAGCTTATAACCTTGATAAAAAAGTACTTTCTGAACCTGTTAAAACATCAGAAGGTTGGCATTTAATTAAGGTATATGATATTAAATATTTTTCAGATAAAGAAAATTTTGACAGAAGATATTATTAAATTTGAATAAAATTCATTTTTTATATATAATTTTATTGTCAAAGAATAAAGGATAAGTTATGACCAGAAATCAACTCCCAGAAGGTGTGGGTAAAAAAATAGTTGAAGCATTAAAAAGACAAGCAGAAGCTGATATTGCTCCAATGGATGATGTAAATAATTCTATTGGTAATGCGTTGCCATTAACTGAAATTGAAGATTTACCTGAAATTCAATATGAACCATTGAATGAACTTCAAGATTCTGGTGATGATTTAGAAATTATTGAAGAAGATAATTCTTATAAATTTAAACAAGATGGTGTTTCTCAAAATATTATGGAACAACCTGTTTTTGCAGAGCCTAAAGTTCAGCCTGCTAAACAACAACCTTATTTTAATAGTGTTACATTGAATCAAGAAAAATTACAACAAGCAATTATGCAATCAACAAATTCAAAAACAACAATACCAGCAAATGTTGCTACATTAAAAAATTTAATAAATTCATTACCTGTTGGTGTTACAAAACAAACAGGTGCGCAAATTATTCGTCAAACACTTGAAGCTATGGGTATTCCTATGAATAGTGTTTTAAAAGAAGCTCAAGTATTCCAAGAAGAATTAAATAGTTCATCAAGAGAATGTATGCTTAAAATTCAAGAGTATAAAACTCAAATTATGCAACTTGAAGCATCTATTCAAGATTATCAACAAAATATGACTCAAGTTAACGATATTATTAGTTTGTTTTTAGCAACAGATAAATAATTATATTTTATTGTTTACTCCGTAACCAAATAGCGCAAAGTCATATTTTATTGGGTCAGTAGGGTCAAACAGTTTTAAATTGTTTGTTAGTTCTATTACGCTTTCGTATCCGTTGTCGTTGCGTTTTAGTAAGCCTAATTTACGACTAATTTTAGCTACATGCGTATCTAATGGAATTAGTAATTCTGATTTTGGAATAAAGTCCCAAATACCAATATCTACTTCGCTTTTTCTTACAAACCATCGAAGTAACATATTTAATCGTTTTAATGCACTTTTTTTACTTGGATTTGGTAATAAATGAAAAAATCCTTTGGTGATATTTTCATCTTTGTTTTTATAAAAATAATCAACAATACATTGAAACATAGACCAAATATCACCTTTGTATGATTCTTGGAATAAGGTTTCTAAAGTTTCATTATTTTTGTATAAAGAATTTAAGATTTTTAAAATTTGAATTAAATCACAATCCTTTGAAAATCTGTAATCGCAATTTACAAGATTATGGTTTTTATAATTAAAATCAAGCACATAATTT
Source organism: Cyanobacteria bacterium SIG29 (assembly GCA_015152515.1). Lineage (GTDB taxonomy): Bacteria > Cyanobacteriota > Vampirovibrionia > Gastranaerophilales > Gastranaerophilaceae > Avigastranaerophilus. The sequence continues at coordinate 99,881 of SUTV01000002.1, read as the reverse complement.
AATGGTTCATTTTGCATTAAATTGAAAATATGATTTAGTTTTTCAATAAAAACTTCTCTTTTTCCATAAGCAAACATTGATGCAATAAATCCAGCTATTTCAATATCTTTTTTGTTTTGAAATTTATGAATAAATTGAATTGGATCATCTTTTATAAAAGCTTTTGTTTCGTATTCAAGAAGATATTTATCTAGTTGTTTTTTTATCATTATCTCATACTTTCAAAATAATCTTTTAATAAGTTAGCGCAGTCTTCTTCCATAATTCCACCTTTAACTTTTGCGCTATAGTTCATTATTGTTCTCATATCTGATTTAGAACCGAAAGCGCCGTTTAAAAAATCGTATGCGCCAAAATAAATTTTACCAATTCTTGCTTGTAAAATTGCGCTTGCACACATCGGGCATGGTTCTAGAGTTACATATATTTCGCAATCATTTAATCGCCAATTTTTTAGTTTTCTACAAGCTCTTCTAATTGCCAAAATTTCTGCGTGATAAATAGCATTTTGTCTTTTTTCGCGTTGGTTTACTGCTTTTGAAATTATTTCACCATTTTTGACTATAATTGCACCAACTGGAATATCTTTACCAGAAGTTTTTGCAAGTTTAATGGCTTTTTGCATATATTCAAGCTTCATAGTTTTCGTCTTCTTTGTACAAAGGAATTTCTAATTTTACCGAAAATACATTTTCTGTTGTTGATTTTAAATGAATATTTCCATTCATAGCTTCAACTAAACCTTTAACAATGTATAGTCCCAAACCGGTTCCTCTTGTTGTTCTAGTTGTTTTATCGTCAATTCTAATAAATTTATCAAATAACGTGTTCAAAGTTTGTTTATTTATATAATCGGATTGGTTAGAAACTTTTATTGTTGCTTTATTTTCATCATATTTTGCTTCAAGTTTGATTGGAGTGTTTTCATATGCGTATTTATTTGCATTACCTAAAATGTTAATTATAACTTGTTCAAGCCTATCTTTATCAGCCCATAGATATGGAAAATCACTTGGAATTTTATTTTGAATTTCACGATTTTCTATATTTTTAACAGAATAAATTGAAGCTTCAATAATGTTATGGATGTTTACTTTTTCAAAATTAATATTTAATTTTGCACCTTCAATATCAGGAATTACAAGTAAATCTTCAATCATACGAGATAAACGTTCTGATTGTTGTTTAATAATTTGAAGAGATTTATGTTTAGTAGCTTCATCAATTTCAATATCTGTTCTCAAAAGTCTTGATGTGTAGCCTCTGATGCTTGTTAATGGAGTTCTTAATTCGTGACTTACTGTATCAACTAAATTAGAACGGAAGCTATCAAGTTGTTTAAGTTCTTTATTTTTTTCTTTTAGTTTTTTATATGAAGCATTTATTTCTTCAATCATGCTATTAAATTCTTCAGCAAGGAAGATAATTTCTCTAGGTGTTAAAACATTTATTAATGGAGTTATTGGCTTTTTGTAATTACCTCTAGATACAGCGATTACTCCTTTGAATAGTTGTCTAATGTTTTGGTATAAATAGTAGCTATATAAAAGAGTTAAAAATATTGTAACTGCAGCCGCTATTAAAAAAGCTGCTAGAATTTTTAATCTTGCTTTTATAATTGTTGATTTAGTTAGTTCTTCGGTTGTATTAACTATTACAACTAAATCAACATCTTGCATTTTTATATAAACTCTAGGTTGATTTTTAATTTTTTCAAACCTTGTTGCTACATTGTTTACAAGAGTTTTAGGTAATTGTTTTATGCTTTTTGTAAAATCTGTTTCATCATAGTTTTGAGAAAATAATAGTTTTCCATTTAGGTCAACAATATATATTCTTCTATTTTTTTCATCTTCAATATTTTTGAAAATGTTTTCTTTAATAAATTTGGTATTAATTTCTGCTTGAATATATTTATCGTTGTGAATTTTATCAGTCAGCCAAAGTTGTTCAGTTTCTTTATTATAGTAAATTGAGTCTTTAACATCAAAATCGGTTTGTTCTGATGGTCTAATTAATTCAAATTCATTAAATATATCAGATTTAATAGCTAAGTTTTTTAGGTAAAGATTTTGTTTATTAGGTTGGATATGTTCAAGTGAGATTATAATTTCTTCAAGACGATTGTTGCCTGAATTTAAAATTGAAAAAATGTTGTTTTCAACAGTTTTGGCTAACATTTGTGCGGAATATCCTAGTTCTCGTCTTAATGATTGTTGGCTTATATTGTTGATAATAAACCAAGAAATTACAGAAGGAACTAATACACCAATAAGTGAAATTATAATAATTTGTTCAACGATTTTTAATCTTTTAAACTTCATATTAACCTTTAATCAATTTCTTCGCCAAATGGAGTTAGTTTATAACCAACATTTGTAACTGTGTGTAAGTATTCTGGAATTTTTGGATTTTCTTCGATTTTTTGTCTTAATCCACCAACGTGAACCCTTAGCATTCTAACATCATCATCAGAATTATATCCCCATACTTCATTTAATAGGACAGCTAGGGTTACAGCATTGTTGAAATGTTGAATTAAACAATATAAAATTTCAAATTCTGTTGGAGTTAATTTTATCTTTTTTCCATTTTTTATTGCCGTTTCAAGTGAATCAGGAAAAAGTTCTATATCACCAACTTTTAAAATTTCTTGAGAGCTTGTATTTTGTATTTTTGTTGATGGGCTTCTTCTAACTAATGCTCTAACTCTTAGAAGTACTTCTTGAATATCAAAAGGTTTTACAATGTAATCGTCTGCACCAGAGTCAAACCCTTGAGTTTTATCATTGATTGTTCCTTTTGCAGTAAGCATTAAAATTGGTACTTCACCTTTTGTAGCACGAATATTTTTGCAAACATCAAAACCATTCATTTTAGGCATCATAACATCAAGCAAAATAAGATCATAATTACCAATCAAAGCTTTTTGAAGTGCTTCTTCACCATCTTTTGCGCTATCAACTTCGTAACCACTTTGGGAAAGGTCGAATTCTAAAAGTTCTCTGATTTCATTATCATCATCTGCAATTAAAAGTCGTTGAGCCACTATAAAACCCTCTTTTCTACAATTTTATTATGACATATTCAAGGCATTTTCACAAATTAATGTTATTATAAATTTATGAAAAAAATTTTCGGGTATTTTGTATTAATTATAGGCGCAATATCAATGTTGTTGCCATTTATTTATATGTTTTGTCTTTCACTTATGACAAATCAGCAAATTTTTTCTGGTGGAGTTAGCTTTTTACCCGAACCATTTACTTGTGAAAACTATAAATATGTTGTTGATAATGTAGATATTTTTAGATATTTCTTTAATAGTATGTTTGTTGCAATTGCAATAACAATTGGTCAAGTAATAATTTCTGCAATGGCAGGATATGCGTTTGCTCGTTTTGACTTTAAAAACAAGGAATTATTATTCTTTTTGATATTAGTTTCAATGATGATTCCTCCACAAGTTAATATAGTTCCTTTATTTTTTATAATGAAGCAATTTCATTGGATAGATACTTATTGGGCATTAATAGTACCAGGGCTATTTGGTGGTTTTGGCGTATTTATGATGAGGCAGTGGTTTAAGGGTTTACCTGATGATATGGAATCTTCTGCTAAAATTGATGGATGTAATACATTTGAAGTCTTTTGGAAAATTGCTATGCCCCTTGCCATGCCGGCAGTTGTTACGCTTGCAATTTTTACTTTTATAACCACTTGGAATAGTTTTATGTGGCCTTTAATTGTGACTAATTCAGACGCTATGAGAACTTTACCGTTAGGGTTGGCTAATTTTAAAGGAAGTTTTAGAGAAATTACTGATTGGGGCGCATTATGTGCATATTCTGTAATATGTTCAGTACCTGTAATTATGGTATTTTTAATGGGCAGAAAATATTTTATAAATGATATTTTAAGCGGTGGAATAAAAGAGTAGAGTTTATTATAGTGTGGGCGTATAGCTTAAAAACGAAAACAGTTATATAATAATAGCTATGGAAAATAATCATAATCAATTAGAACAAGCACATTTAGACTTTATTTCAACAGTAAGTCATGAATTAAGAACACCTTTAACAAGTATTAGAGGCTTTGCTGATACATTGTTGCAATCACATGATAGACTTACGCCAGAACAAAGAGAAAAATTTCTAACAATAATAAAAGACCAATCAAATAGACTTATTAATTTGGTTGAAAATCTTTTGACTGTGTCTAAAATGCAATCTAATAAAGAGCTTATGATATATAAATCAGTTGATGTTGTGCCTTTTGTCGAAAGCGCAGTTCAAATGATTAAAAATCAATATAAAACGCACAAATTTGTTTGTAATTATGAAAAAAATCTACCAAAAATTATGGTTGATACTGATAAATTACAACAAATCTTGTTGAATTTAATTGATAATGCTTCAAAATATTCACCAGAAAATTCTTTAGTTGAGGTTAATGTTGGTCAAAATTTTAATGATAATACTTTGATTATTACGATTAAAGATGAAGGTATTGGAATTAATGAAGCAGATTTAGAGAAAATTTTTAATAAGTTTTCTAGAATAGATTCGCCATTAACAAGAAAAATTCAAGGAAACGGATTAGGCTTGTATATTACAAAAACTTTGGTTGAAAAAATGAATGGAGAAATCAAAGTAAGTAGTTGTGATAAAGGTAGCGAATTTAAGGTTATATTTAAGGCTTCAAGTCCAGAAGATAATGGAAAAAAGGCGATATGTTAGTTAAAGTTGTTTTAATAATTGATAAAAGGATTGAGCAATCAACTAAATATAAAAAAATTTTAGAAAATAGTGACCTTACTGTTTTTGTTGCTAGTGATTTTTCTAATGCGCTTAATTATATGAATTCTTTTGAGCCTGATTTGATTTTAATTTCTGATAGTTTAGATTTTGATGTAAAAAAAGCTATAGAACAAATTAGGGTATTAACGTATAACAATCGTCCTGCCATTGTTGCACTTTCAAAATCTAATCATATTCAAGATAAAATAGAAATTTTGGATTCTGGTGCTGATGATTTTTTAAGTGAGCCTATGAACAATGAAGAATTTAAGGCTAGAATTTTTGCGCATTTAAGAAGAAATTATGAAAATTCTTTGTCAGAAAAAACAATGCTTTTTAATTCAAAAATTTCTTATAGAATGATAAAAAGAGTTTTAAATAGTCAAGATGAATGGGCTATTATGCTTGTTGATATTGATAATTTAGAATTTTATAAAGAAATTTATGGTGAGCTTGAACAGATAAATTGCTTCAAACATATTCTGCTATTATAAAATCTTCGTTAGAGCCTAGTGATTATTTGGGTCAAATTTCAAATGAAGATTTTGTGATTATTACAGATAATGAAAAAGCTGAAAAAATAGCTAATTATTTAACATATGCGTTTGATACAGTTGTGTCTAAATTTTATTCACAAGCTGATATAAAACGTGGATTTACTTTTATGCATGGTGATGATGAAGCTGAAGACAAAGTAAATTTGGTATCTACAAGTATTGGTGTAATTTCTAAAAATTCAAAAAAATATACAGATTTAAAACAAGTAGTTAGCTCTTTAATTTCAACTCATAAATTAGCCAAATATAAAACCGGTTCTGCTTATGTTATTGAACGACCAAAAATAAGCGCTGATAATGCTGTTGAGAAAATAGAAGAAAATAGAAATATTTTGATAGCAGAGCCTGATGAAGCTTTATCTATTTTGTTAGAAGCTACTGCTAGGTTACAAGGATATGTTGTAAAGGTTGTATCAACCTATGATGAAATTTTTGATTATATACAAGAATTTAATCCATCTGTAATTATTTTAGATGCAGGAAATTCTGAAGAATTACAGGGTTTAGAGGTTTGTCGAAAATTAAAATTTGAATATCAAAATTTAAAATCAAATATTATATTTACAACAACCGTGCATGACAAAGAAATGGTTTTAAATGCTGGTGCCGACTTGTATTTACCAAAACCGTATGAATTATCAGTTATGTTTGGTTGGATTAAAAAATTTAATGATAATTTATTTTAGTAGGAGATAGTTATGAAGGTTAAAATTGAAAAAAAATCTATTTTGGATATAGATGCAGACGTTATTGTGGTTAATTTATTTGAAGGTGTAAAATCACCAGCTGGAGTTACTGGTATTGTTGATAAAGCTTTTAATAAAGTAATTTCTGATTTTGTTATAAAAAAAGAAAAATTTGAAGGAAAATATGGCGAAATTTATAAATTGCCATTGCTTGAATCAGGAAAGAAAATTTTTGTTGTAGGTCTTGGTAAAAAAGAAGATTTTTCTTTGGTTAAAATAAGAAATTTAACCGTAAAAGTTATAAAGGCGTGTAAAGATAAGAAAGTTGTTTCTATTTTACATGGCGCAGGTGTTGCGGGTTTGTGTCCACAAGCTTGTGCTCAAATGATTACAGAAGGAGCTATATCTGGAACATACGCTTTTGATAAATATAAATCAACAAAAAATGAAGTTGATGTAAAAGAATTTATTATTGCTGAAATAGATAATGAAAAATTCAAAAAAGCTAAAAAAGGTGTAGAAACTGGTTTAGTTGTTGCTGAGGCTGTTAATAGAGCAAGAGATTTAATTAATGAATCATCTCAATATTTGTATCCAGAGACTTTAGCGCAATATGCTGTTGAAAATTCAGGTGTAAAAACAACTGTTTATAATAAAAAAGAAATTGAAAAAATGGGAATGGGTGCCTTTTTAGCCGTTGGTCAAGGAAGCGTTCATGAACCTAAATTTATTCATATGGAATATAAACCTAAAAATGCAAAACGCAAAATTGCTATTGTTGGTAAAGGTATTACCTTTGACGCAGGCGGGTTAGATTTAAAACCACCAGCATCTATGCTTACAATGCGTGATGATATGTCTGGTGCTGCGGCTGTTATTTCTACAATGCGTGCAATTTCTGAATTAAAACCAGATGTTGAAGTTCATGCTATTGTTGCTGCTTGTGAAAATATGCCATCAGGCAGTGCGTATAAACCTGGTGATGTAATTATTGCAAAAACCGGAAGAAGTATTGAAATAGATAATACAGATGCAGAAGGTCGTGTAACATTAGCTGATGCTTTAGCTTATGCAGAAGAACTTAAGGTTGATGAAATTATTGATATTGCAACTTTAACAGGTGCTTGCATGGTGGCATTAGGTAGTGTTGCTAGTGGTATTATGGGCAATGATGATAAAAAGGTTAAAGAATTTATTGCTGTTGGCGAAAAAGCCGGTGAAAGATATTGGCAAATGCCTATGTATGAAGAATACGGCGATACTTTAAAAAGTGATATAGCTGATACAAAAAATACAGGTGGAAGGATGGGCGGAGCTTCAGCTGCTGGTATTTTCTTATCTAATTTCATTAAAGATACACCTTGGATACATATTGATATAGCAGGTACTGCTTTTGTTGAATCAACTAATGCAGAAGGCATAAAAAATGCTACAGGTGTTGGCGTAAGAAGTTTGATTAAATATATTGCAGGATAGTAAATGCTTAAACTTGTAAAAACTGCTAAAACAAAAGAAAATAACACAATTAATTTATATGAAACAACTAACGAGCAATATAATAAAACGATATTGTTCGTTGGTGTTTTTCATGGTGAAGAGCCACAAGGTGAATATTTGATAAATGAATATTTAAAAACAGATTTATCAAATATAAAAAATAAGTTGGTTATAATTCCGTGTTTAAATCCTGATGGTAAAATAAAAAACCAAAGACAAAATTCAAATGGAATAGATTTAAATAGAAATTTCCCAACAAAAAATTGGAAAGTAACAGATAAAAAAGAATATTTTGGTGGTTTTGAGCCAGCAAGTGAAATAGAGACTAAATTTATGATTGAAGTGTTGGAAAATTATAAATTTGACGCTATTTTATCAATTCATGCACCATTTGAAATAGTTAATTATGATGGACCAGCAAAAGAGTTGGCTGAAAAGATTTCGCAAATTACTGGTTATCCTGCGCAAGGTGATATTGGCTATCCTACTTTGGGCAGTTTTGGAAATTATGCAGGTGTTGAAAGAAATATCCCAACTATTACCCTAGAATTACCAGAAAATGTTGAAAATGAGGAACTTTGGAAGGTGAATAAGCCTGTATTTGAATACTTGGCATGTAAATATTAATGAAAAAATTTATTAAAAATTGGACTTTTATGGTATATTTGAGAATGAAAAAGAGTGCATCTTAGAAAAGGAAAAGATTAATGATATCAGTAAACGATTTAAAAACAGGCTTAACACTTGAAATTGATGGCGGACTTTGGAACGTTGTTGAATTTATGCACGTAAAACCAGGTAAAGGTGCAGCATTCGTTAGAACAAAATTAAAAAATGCTGAATCTGGTAACGTAATTGAAAAAACATTTAGAGCTGGTGAAAAAGTTGCTAAAGCTACTTTAGATAAAAGAGATATGCAATACTTATACAAAGAAGGTAATGACTTCGTTATGATGGATTTAGAATCATACGAACAAATTTCTGTTTCTGCTGATAAAATTGGCGATGGCGTTAAATATTTAAAAGAAAATATGAACGTAGCTATTTTACTTCACGGAACAAATATTATCGGTATTGATATTCCTAACTTCGTTGAATTAGAAGTTGTTGATACTCCTCCAGCTGAAAAAGGAAATACAGCTCAAGGTGGTACAAAACCAGCTACATTAGAAACTGGTGCAGTTGTTAACGTTCCATTCTTTGTAACAACAGGAACAGTTATCAGAGTTGATACCAGAACTAATGAATATTTAGACAGAGTTTAGGATACTATAATGAAATTTGATTTAGATTATTTAGATAAATTAGCTAAAATAGTATACGAAAACGACCTTTCAGAAATTACTTTAGAAGATGAAGAAAGAGCAGTTTGTTTTAAGCGTGAAAAACAAGTAGTGCCTATGCCAGCTGCAGTTACACCGGTTGTTATGCCGTCAACAGTTACATCTCAGGTAATTATTCCAGAAAAAGTTGAAGCTAAAGTAGAAGCTCCCGTTGAGCATAGTGGTAAACCAATTACTGCTCCAATGGTAGGTACTTTTTATGCTGCTCCATCACCTGATGATGCTCCATTTGTAAAAGTTGGTGATACTATTGCAACTGGTCAAGTAGTATGCATTGTTGAAGCTATGAAATTAATGAACGAAATCGAATCAGAAGTTTCTGGTAAAATTACAGAAATTTGTGTTCAAAATGGCGAAAGCGTTGAATTCGGTCAAGTTCTTATGTATGTTGAATAATAAGATTATAAATTCAATATAAACATAAATAAAAGAGAACCTATTTGGTTCTCTTTTTTTCGTTTTGTATTTGGGAGGGGTTCTAATTGAAACGAACTCTTGTTAAATCAGCTTTACGAATTCTTATGTTTTGTGGTGTAATTTCTAGTAATTCGTCATCGCTAATATATTCCATGCAATCTTCTAAAGACATTTTTCTGTGAGCTTGCAAAGTCACCATAACATCTGCTGTTGCACTTCTCATGTTTGTAAGTTTCTTTGTTTTACAAACGTTAATTTCTATATCTTGAGGTCTATTGTGTTCACCAACAACCATTCCTCTATAAACCTTTGTTTTAGGAGTTAAGAAGAATACGCCTCTATCTTCAAATTGAGCTAAAGCATAAGGGATAGCTTCACCTTGTTCGTGAGAAACTAATGAACCGTTTCTTTGTTTAGAAATATCGCCGGCATATGCTTTATATGTATCAAATGTGTGGTTCATAATACCTTCACCACGAGTCATTCTTATAAATTCACCTCTAAATCCAATTAAACCTCTTGCTGGAATTGAGAAGTTTAGCATTGTTCTGCCTTTTGCGTTTTGCATATGAAGTAATTCACCTTTACGGTTTGATAATTTTTCAATACAAGAGCCAGCGCAACTTTCTGGAACATCAATTAATAAATCTTCGTATGGTTCCATTAATTCGCCATCTATTCTTTTAAAGATAACTTCTGGTTTAGAAACTTGGAATTCAAAACCTTCTCTTCTCATTGTTTCGATTAAAATACTTAAATGTAATTCGCCTCTGCCTGATACTCTGAAAGCTTCAGTTGTATCTGTTTCTTCAACGCGTAAGCTAACATTTTTTTCTAACTCATCATATAATCTTTTTCTTACTTGTCTTGAAGTTACGAATTTACCTTCTTGACCAGCAAATGGGCTATCGTTAATTGAGAAAATCATTTGAAGAGTTGGTTCGTCAATTTTAATTAAAGGAAGAGCTTCTGTGCAATCAACTTCTGTGATTGTTTCACCAATTTGAACTTCATCAAAACCAGTAATAGCAACAATATCGCCTGCTACTGCTTGATTAGTTTCTACTCTGCCTAAATCTTCAAATACATATAATTTTACGATTTTGCCTCTTTGTATTGTTCCATCGGCTTTTATTAAATTAACTTGTTGTTGGGATTTAACTGTGCCGTTTAAAATTCTACCAATTGCAATTCTTCCAACATAGTCGTTATAATCTAATGTTGTAACTTGGAATTGAAGAGTTTTATTTTTATCGCCTGATGGGTGTTTTACATTTTCTAAAATGCAATCTAATAATGGTTCTAATGTTTTAGATTCATCTTCAAGATTTTTCTTTGCAAAACCAGCTAAGCCATTTGCATAGATGTATGGGAAGTCTATTAATTCTTCATTGTCTGTTAATTCAGTAAATAAATCGAATACTTTATCAACAGCACCATCTGGATCTGCTCCTGGTTTATCAATTTTATTGATTACAACAATAATTTTTATACCAAGCTCTAATGCTTTAGATAGTACAAATCTTGTTTGTGGCATTGGACCTTCTTGCGCATCAACAATTAAAAGTGCTCCATCCACCATTCCTAATACACGTTCTACTTCACCACCAAAGTCTGCGTGTCCTGGTGTATCTACAACGTTAATTTTATAACCTTTATAATCAACAGATACATTTTTAGAAAGGATTGTAATTCCTCTTTCTTTTTCTAAATCGTTTGAGTCTAATACTCTTTCTTGAACTTGTTGATTATCTCTAAATACGCCACATTGTTTTAAAATGCTGTCAACTAATGTTGTTTTACCGTGGTCAACGTGCGCAATAATAGCTACATTTCTTATTTTCGTGTTATCCATTATTAATGTTTCCTAATGTTATTTGTTTCGTGTTTTAAGTTATTTTATAAAATGTTTATATAAATATTTTATTATAAACATTTTTAATAAAACACATAATAAAATTTTTTGTCTTTACAAAATAAAATAGTAGGCAAAAAACCTACTATTTTAATATTTTTAATTAAATTATAATAAATCAGTATCTGATGAATTTAATGGAACACCCATTAGTCTTTCTAAATTAGCTGCTGATACGTGATAATTTAGGAGTGTGTTATAGAATTGAAGTTGAGCACTTCTATATGTAGTTTCTGCATCTTTTAATTCGATAGCATCACCTAAACCAACTTTGTATCTACCTGAAGCTTGGTCATATTGTTCTTTTGCTTGATCCATAGATAATTTTGCAACAATAATACTTTCTTGTGCATTAGTCATATTAATATGAGCTTGTTTAACTTCAAAGTAGGTTGTTTGTTTCATGTTTTCATAGTCAGCAGCATCTTTTTGGTGAGTTGCTTTTGCTTCATCAACTTGTTTCTTTAAAAGCATTAAATTAACAGTTGAATAATTGATTTGTGCGCCAAATTGGTAACCATAGTCGGTATCAACTTTTTTACCACCTCTTGTGTAACCGCCAAATGCAGAAACATTTGGTGCAAATGCTCTTTTTGAAGCTCTAACTAATAAACCAGAAGCGTCAGCTTTCTTTTTAGCCGCTAATAATTGAGGGCTTGTTTCAAATGCTGTTTTTACAGCCTCTTCAACTTCAATAGCATAAGCTTTTGTTGTTAAGTTATCAGTTACATCATAATCAGAATAATCTGGTTTACCCATTGCATTACTTAATTGAACATAAGCAATTTTTAATGTATTTTTTGCTTGAATTAAATTTAATTTAGCTTTTCCTAAATTGTATTCAGCAGTTAAAACATCTATTTTTGCTTTTGTACCAATGTCATAATATGCTTTTGCTTGTTCTAAATGAAGAGTAAAGTCTGCAACTGTGTCTTCATACACTTTTACTTGTTGTTGCGCAAATAATAAGTTGTAATATGCTTGTTTAACATTATATACAACAGTATTAATGCTAGTTTCTAAAGCAAATTTAGTTGATTCATATGTTCTTTTAGCAAGATCAGCTTGGGCTTTTGTTTTACCAAAGTCAAAAATTAACATGTTGCCTGAAATGTTTGGAGCATAGAACATATCATATTTTTGAGTAGGAAATGCAAAGTTTGCAACTTGCATATCGTTTCTTGAATAGCTTAAACCTGCAGAAAAAGTTGGGAAGAAGTTTGACCAAGCTTGTCCGATTTTGCTTTTATAAATTTCAGAATTGCTTAATGCTGCTTTAATTGCAGGATGATTTTCCATTGCAATTTTAACGCACTCATCAACTTCCATAATTCTAGTTGTTTCAACGCTTGCTTCGTATGAAGTGTTTGTTAATGTTGTTTGTTGTTCACCTTCTGCTACTGCAGGAACTTCATCTGTCACCAATTCAACAGCTTCTGCTTTTTGTTTTTTAGCTGTTTTTTTAGCTTCTTTTTCTGCTAATTTAGCTTCTTCTTTTGCAGTTTTTTCAGCAAGTTTTGCTGCCTTTTCGGCTTCTTCAGCAGCAAGTTTAGCTTCCTTTTGAGCTTTTTTTGCTGCTTCAAGTTGAGCTTTTTCTACTTCTTTTGAAGCTTTTTCTGCTGCTTTTCTTGCATCATCAATTTCTTTTTCAGCTGCTTTTACTCTAGCTTTTTGTTCTTTTTCTAAAGCTTTAATTTGTTCAGCATCTGGTTCAACTACGGGAACATCTTGAGCTTTATTTTCATTTATTTCTTCTTTTTCTCTTGTGAAAAGAGCTTTAACCTTTTGAGAAAATGTTTGTTTTGGCATTTCAACATTTTCAATGCTAGGTTCAGCTTCATTGATAATTTCCTCGTTGATTGGATTATCACTAGCAAACACAGGGCTTGCTAGTAATAAAAACATAATTATAAATAATTTTTTGTTCATTTTTTCCACTCTTACTCTAAATTATATATTTTGTTGTTTTGCTAATTTTTCTTGTTTTCTTTTTGTTGCATTTTCAACCATAGATTGAACTAATACATAGAATACAGGAGTTAAAATTGTACCGATTGTAGCTGCAGCTGTCATACCACCAAATACTGTAGCACCAACAGCGATTCTTGATTGAGCACCAGCACCTGTTGCAAATACCATTGGTAATACACCAAATACGAATGCTAAAGCAGTCATCATAATAGCTCTGAATCTTAATCTTGCAGCTTCAATAGCAGCATCTTCAATACTCATACCTTGTTGTTCGTGTAGGTCACGGGCAAACTCTACAATCAAAATTGATTGTTTTGCTGCAACCCCTATTAATGTAATCATACCTATTTGAGCATAAAGGTCAAATGATAATCCCATCATCATTTGGAATATTAAAGCACCTAATGCAGCAATTGGAGCAATTAACAATACCGCAACTGGAATTGACCAGCTTTCGTATAATGCAACTAAGAATAAGTAAACGAATGTTAGAGCTAATGCTACTACAACACCTGTTTGACCAGATGATTCTCTTTCTTGCATTGAAGTACCAGACCAGTCATAACCTACATCTTGAGGAAGTACTTTTTGAGCAACGTTTTCCATTGCAATCATAGCTTCACCAGATGATTTACCACTTGATGGTTGACCTGAGAATTGAACGCTACGATATTGGTTAAATCTAGTGATAGATGCTGCACCAACTGTTTGTTCTAGACTTACCATAGTTCTTAAAGGAACCATTTGTCCTCTCATATTTTTAACATAAATTTTATCAATATCAGTTGCTTTGTTTCTGAAATCATCTTCAGCTTGAAGTTGAACTCTGAATACACGGCCTAATTTATTGAAGTCATTTACATAATATGAACCTAAAGTTGAAGCCATTGTTGCATATAATTCTTGAATATCAACATTTTGTGCTAAAACTTTAGCATAATCTATATTTAAACGATATTGTGGTACGTTAGCTTGGAATGTTGTATAAACGTTAGTTAAGTCAGGGTCTTGGTTAGCTGCTATCATTAATTTTTGAGCAAAACCTTCAATATCTTGAAGTGAGTGTTCACCTTTTGATAACATTTGGAATTCAAAACCACCTAACATACTCATACCAGAAATAGCTGGTGGAGAGAAACAAGCAATTTGAGCTTCGTTTATTTTTGCAAATCTTTTTCTTAATTCAGCCAATATACCATTATGAGATAGGTCGGTTGGTTTGCCTTGAATTTTTCTGATTACCCAACCCCAAGGTGTAACTTGTCTTTCATGCCATTCATGTAATGGAGTGATACAAAATGCCATGTTTGTAGGTCCGATACCCGCAAAGGTAATAATTTTATCTTTTTCTACACCTTCAACTTGTTTAGCTTCTTCTGTCATCTTTAATAAAACTTCTTGAGTTTTGTTTAATGCTGACCCTGGTGGAAGCATAACTTGTGCCATAACAACAGCTTGGTCTTCATCAGGAATAAATCCTGTTGGAATAATCTTAAATAGGAAACCCATTATAATTAAGAAAATCACATATAAAGTAACAGTTAATTTTTTATTAAATACGAATTTTTTAACTACTTCTAAGTACCATTTTGTAATTTCATTAAATCTTTTATCAAAAGCAACGAATACTTTTTTAATAAAAGCAGTGAAGAAGTTACTTGGTTTTCTGTTTGGGTCTTCTGCACGAAGTACCATTGTACACATAGCAGGTGATAATGATAATGCGCAAACTGCTGATAATGCGATAGATACTGCAATACATACAGCAAATTGTCTATACATCAAACCAGATAAACCTGCTACAAATGATACTGGAACAAATACCGCCATAAGTACCATTGCCATTGCAACTAAAGCGCCACCAACCTCTTGCATTGTCAATTGGGTTGCTTCTACTGGAGACTTGCCTTCTTCTAAGTGACGTTTTACGTTTTCAATTACAACGATAGCGTCGTCAACTACTACTGTTACCGCCAGTACCATCGCAAATAATGTTAATAAGTTGATGGACATACCAAACATTGGTAACGCAGCAAATACACCAATTAATGATACTGGAATTGTTACGAAAGGAATTAATGTTGAACGCCAATCACCTAGGAAAGTGAATATTACTACAATTACAATGATTGAAGTTAAAATGATGGTAAAGAATACTTCTTTCATTGATTCACGAATAAACTTAGAGTCATCGTGCATCATTTTTACTTCTAAAGAATCTGGAAGTGTTTTATTAAGTTCTGCTATCTTTTTATTAACTAGGTTAACTACTTCAATAGTGTTTGCACCAGGAAGTGGTACAATTTGGATTACAGAAGCTGGTTTACCACCAATTAAACCAATTTTATCGTAAGAATATGCTCCAAGTTCAACTCTTGCAAGGTCTTTAATTTTTATTTGAGAACCGTCTGTATTTGAGCGAACAATAATTTCTTCAAATTCTTCAGCTTCAATTAAACGACCTTTTGTCATAAGAGCCATTCTTAATGTTTGATTTGTTTTACTTGGCAAAGCACCTAATGCGCCAGATGAAACTTGTACATTTTGACCGGCAATAGCAGCTTTTATCTCGTTAACTGAAACATTTAAGTTAGCCATTTTACTTGGGTCAAGCCATATTCTCATACTGTAATCACCAGCACCGAATACGTTAACTTCACCAACACCATCTAAACGTTTAATTTCGTCTTTAATATAAATTGATGCATAGTTTGTTAAATCTAATTGAGTCCAAGAATTATTATTTGATTCAAGGTTTAAAATACAAGCACCTGCACCAGCTACTTTGTTTACAGCGGTTACACCTAAACGTTTAACGTCTTCTGGTAATAATGGTTCAACTTGCTTTAACCTATTTTGAACGTTTACAAGGTTAATATCTTTATTAGTACCAACTTTAAAGAAAATATTTAACTGATACATTTCATCATAACAAGTTGATGACATATATAACATGTTTTCAACACCGTTAACCTGTGATTCAACAAGTGATGCTACTGATGATTCAATAACGGCAGCACTTGCACCAGGGTATGAGGCTGATACTGTTACCTGTGGAGGTGTAATGTTTGGATATTTTTCTAATTGCAAACCAAACATTGATACTAAACCAACAATGGTAATAAATATTGATATAACCATCGCAAAACGAGGTTTTGTGATGAAGAAATATAATCCTTTTTTCTTTTTATTATCTTCCATTTTCTTTTATAACCTCGATTACTCTGCTTTATTATTTTCTGTTTCAAGAGGAGAAGGATTTACTACTTGACCTGGCATACGGATACTTTGAACACCTTTTGCAACCACATTATCTGTAGCTTCAAGCCCTTCTTCTACCACCCAATTTTTATTAATTTCTTGTGAAACTTTGATATTTTTTCTTTGAGCTTTATTATCTGCATCTACAATCCATACATAATAACCTTGAGCGTCATTTAATGCAGCAGATTGTGGAATACCTAATGTTTGTCTTGGAACTGTTGATTTAACTATTACACTTACAAAGTCACCTGGAACTAATAATTCATTTGCATTTTCAAATGTTGCTCTTAAATCAATAGTACCTGTTGTTTGATCAACTTCATTACCAACATACTCAATTTTACCTAATTCATCATATTCGCTGCCATCAGCTAATTGAAGTTTAACTTCCATATTTGTAAAATCATTAGAAAAATCATTCTTTTTAAGTTTTAAAAATTCACTACTTTTTAAATTAAATAGTACATAAATTGGACTTGTACTAACAACTCTAGAAATAGGGCCAGTTGCTGTATTAACAAGGTTGCCTTCTGTGATAATAATTTTACCGATTTTACCATCAACAGGTGCTACAATTTTTGTATAACTTAAATTTAATTTTGCATCAGCTAATTGTGCTTTTGCGGCGTCTAATGCTGCTTTTGATGAATCACGAGTTGCTAGAGCTTGGTCATAATATGATTTACTTACATAATCACCTTTTACTAATTCTTGAGCTCTAATTAATTCTTTTTCTGCATTTGTCAAAGCTGCTTGAGCTTGTCTTACATTTGCTGCAGCTGTATTAACCAAGTTTTGATATTGGTCTGGTTCAATTAAGAATAATGGTTGACCCTTTTTTACTTTGTCACCTTCTTCAAAATAGCTTTTTTGCAACCAACCATTGATTCTTGCAACGATATCAACTGAATATTTAGCTTCAACTCTACCTGCTGAATTAGATTCAGAATATACATCCATTGATAATGGGTTTATTGTTTGAACTGATTTTGGAATTGCAGCTGCTTTTTGTTGCAAATAACCTGCATGCCAACTTGATGCTTGTCTAAAACCAATTGAACCTAATATAAATATTAATAGGAACAATACCCATCTGTGTTTTTTATTTTTTAAATAGCCCATTTTTTATCCTCTTATTCTATATTTTTTATTCTATGTATAAATTGTTTCTAAATAATGTCATTGTTTCAAATAATGAGTTTCTTTTTTCTTCGCCGATAATATTTAACGCTCTAAAAGTTGCTTCTTTAACTTTTTTTATTACATCATCAGCGTATGCTTTTCCTTGCGAAGTAAATGTTATGACTTTATTTCTTTTATCTGTTTGAGATTCAACAGGTTCTTTAATAATTCCTTGTTTGTAGAAATTATTAATTATAGCATTTACGGTTTGTTTTGGTAAATGCGTTAGTTGAGTAATCTCTTTTTGAGTACATTCATTTTTTTTGTATATAATTCCAAGCACTTTAAATGCAGGAAATGTTAATCCCTTTGAAATAGCATATTCATTGAAAAAATCAGAGATACTTAAATGTATCTGCCAAATTTTTTCGTGATATTCTTCTATTTTTAATTCGTCCAAGTGTAAATCCCTTATATTAGTCCAATATCATACTGTCCAATAATGGACTATTATATTATAATTTCATTAAAAAAGTCAATATTATTTTAGTACTTTTGCCCTTAATTTCAGGTGTTTTTCTAGTTCTTGTTGTATGGTTTCTACGCTAATAGTTGATGCTGGATTTAATAAGTAGTTAAAATCCATTTGTTTGTCAATAATATGAACTGTTGGATAGCCGATAATACCATATTTTTCCAAATAAATTTTGTTTTCTGGGTTTTCACAGTTTATAGCTACAAAGGTAAATTTATCTTTATTTGTGATTGATGATTTTGCAAATAGCGGCATAAATTTTATACAATATGTACACCAATCTACATAAAATAGGGCGATTATCGGTTTTTTAGAAGTTTGAGCTTCTTGCATTGTTATAATGTTGCCTTCAGGAATTTCTATTGGTGCTTGTAGTTGTTTTTGAGTGGTTTGCGCATCATAATTTAGTACTGAATTTGCAAATAAAAAAAGTCCAATTGCGCTTACAATAAACAAACCTATAAAAAATTTTTTCTTCACAGTTTAGCTCCTTTTGGTACAACCGTTACTCCGCCGGATGAAACAAGAAAACCTCTTCTCTTGTCTTCTTCTAAATCAACACCAATTTTTGTATATGGTGGAATATCAACATTTTTATCTATAATAGCTTTTCTAATTTCGCAATATCTACCAACGTTAACATTCTCCATTAAAATTGAATCTGTAACGTTTGAAAAACTGTTAATTCTCACTTGTGGAGAAAGTACACATCTAGAAATGCTACCACCAGAAATAATACAACCTTCTGAAACCATTGAGTTTGTTGCCATACCAACTCTGTCGCCTTCTTCCCAAATAAATTTAGCAGGAGGAAGATTATTATTATATGTTCTTAATGGCCATTCAGTTGAATATAAATTTAAAACTGGTTTGTAATCTAACAAATCCATATTTGCTTGCCAATAACTATCAATGCTTCCTACATCTCTCCAATGACCACGCTCTTCTGGTGTCATGCCTGTAAATTCATTTTGAGAATAATCATAAACATAAACAGGTTTTCCATCTGCCAACATTTTTGGAATTATGTTTTTTCCAAAATCGTGACTAGAATTTTCATTTTTAGCATCTTCTACAACTTCATTTATTAATTCTTCTGCTTCAAAAATATAATTTCCCATTGATGCTAAACACATATCTGGGTGTCCTGGAATGCATTTTGGAGTTGTTTGAGGTTTTTCGACAAAACCTGTTAATCTCCATTCGTCATCAACTTCAATAATTCCAAATTCACTTGCTTCTGAAATAGGAATTGGAATAGCAGAAATGGTTAATGTTGCTTCTTTTTTCTTGTGGAATCTCATCATTTGAGAAACATCCATTCTATAAATATGGTCGCCACCAAAAACGCATACATATTTTGGACCTTCATCATTAATGTGAGCTATGTTTTGATAAACTGCATCAGCAGTACCTTTATACCAATTACCGTCAGTTCTCATTTGTGCTGGAACTAAATCGATATATTGTCCTAAAATAGGTGATACTGGCCAACTTCTTGCAATATGTTGGTTTAATGAATCTGATTTATATTGAGTTAAAATTTTAATTTTATAAAACCCAGAATTGATAAAATTATTAATTACGAAATCAATAATTCTATATCTTCCGCCAAAGGGAACTGCTGGTTTTGCTCTGTCTCGAGTTAGTGGAAATAATCTTTTGCCTTCACCGCCTGCTAAAATCATTACTAGTGCTGTATCAAGTGCCAATTTTACCTCCTTTAGTCGTCATTTAGGCTCAATACTGCCATAAAGGCTTCTTGAGGAACTTCTACCCTTCCAACGGCTTTCATACGTTTTTTACCACGTTTTTGTTTTTCTAATAATTTTCTTTTACGGGAAATATCACCACCATAGCATTTATCAAGTACGCTTTTTCTCAATGCTTTAATGTTTGTTCTTGCAATAATTCTACCGCCAATAGCTGCTTGGATTGCAACTTCAAACATTTGTCTTGGGATGATTTCTCTTAATTTTGATGTTAATTTTTGACCAACATAAAATGCACTGTCTTTGTGAACAATTGCGCTTAATGCGTCAACTATTTCACCAGCAAGTAAAATATCTAATTTTTGCAAATCAGAACGTTTATAATCACTAAATTCATAGTCTAAACTTGCATAACCTTTTGAACGAGATTTTAATTGGTCATAGAAATCTGTAATAATTTCACTTAATGGAATTTCATAATGAAGTGAAACTCTAACTTTATCAATATAAGTCATATTTAGGAAAATGCCACGTTTAGATTGGGCTAATTCCATTAATAAACCAACAAACTCATTTGGCGTAATAATTGTTGTTTTTACATAAGGTTCTTCGATATAATCTCTAAACTGAGCATCTGGAAGATTTGATGGGTTATCAATTTCAACAATTTCACCGTTTGTTTTGTGAACTTTATAAATTACGCTAGGTGCTGTGGTTACAAGTGTTATACCATATTCTCTTTCGATACGTTCTTGCGCAATTTCCATATGAAGCATACCTAAGAATCCGCAACGGAAACCAAAACCTAAAGCTGATGAAGTTTCTGGCTCAAATGTGATACTTGAATCGTTTAATTTTAGTTTTTCTAGTGCTTCTTTTAAATCTTGATATTGATCATTATCAACAGGATACATACCAGAAAATACCATTGGTAATGCTTCTTTATAGCCACCTAATGGTTCTGATGCTCCATTTTCAACAGTTGTGATAGTATCACCTACAAAACGAGTTACTTCTTTAATAGAACAACCCATATAGCCTACATCACCTGTTTTTAATTGTTTTACAGGTATTCTATTTGGGTTTAAATATCCTAATTCGGTAATTTCATATTCTTTGCCAGATGCCATAAATTTGATTTTGTCACCAAGTTTGATATTACCATCAATAACCTTAAAGAAACAAAGTGTTCCTAAGTATTGGTCGTAAGCACTATCAAATACTAATGCTCTTAATGGTTTATTAGAAGTATCTTCTGGAGGTGGAACAAAATCAATAACTGCTTCTAAAACATCTTCAATACCAATACCTGCTTTTGCACTAACTGGAATTGCCATAGAAGCGTCAATACCTAAAACTTCTTCAATTTCTGCTCTAACTCTTTCAACATCAGCAGAAGGAAGGTCGATTTTATTGATAACAGGAATAATTTCCAAATTTTGTTCAATAGCCAAATAAACGTTAGATAATGTTTGAGCTTCAACACCTTGAGTAGCATCAACAATTAATAATGCACCTTCACAAGCTGCTAATGAACGAGAAACTTCATAAGAAAAATCAACGTGTCCTGGAGTATCGATTAAGTTTAAAACATAATCTTTTCCATTTTTTGCTTTATAGTTCATTCTTGCAGCATTTAATTTTATGGTAATACCACGTTCGCGTTCAATATCCATTGAATCAAGCAATTGATTTTGCATATCACGCTCTGCGATAGTGCCAGTTTTTTCAAGCAATCTATCGGCAAGTGTTGATTTGCCGTGGTCTATGTGTGCGATGATACAAAAATTTCTAACATTTTCTATATATTTCATATTATTAGTTTATTATAGAAAAAATTGTTTGCCAATAAAAAAATATATTAAACATAAAAATCTTCGTAGAAAGAAACGTACTGCGTGTGTTTATTTGGTTTAAATAAATCATAAAAGTATTTAATGCCTTCTTTTGCCTGACATACTGTGTTTGACCACATATCAACAATAACAGCATTATCACTCCAGTTTCTTGGTTCTCTTGCGTCTATATCTCTATCGTCTATAACACAAAAAGTATGACCATCTTCAGAATAGTTTGTATTATTATTTCTGATATCCATTATAATAATTTTGTTTCTTACGCCTTGTTCTGAAAGTTTTCTATTAATAAAAAGTGCTTGTTCTCCGCAGTTTGCACAACCATATCTTTTTACAGCTTCTATGGTTGCTTCATATTTATCCATTCCGTGTTTTTTATTGTCGTCAATTCTTTCTCTTGTTTTAGAAATAAGCATTCCTAGTTCACAACCTACTTCTGGGTCTTTATTTTTTTCAAAAACATTGTAGTATGAATTAGACTTGAACCCATTTGGGAAGTCTTTTTTTACTGCATCAATTGCTTGACGACCATATTCTAAATTTTCTTTTAGACCAAAAAAGGATACGTTATACATATGGTCTACAAAACATCTAAAAATAAAAATTGCGTTACTTAGATAAATTTATTCATTAAAAAACCTCCTATTTCTAGGAGGTTTTTTCTTATGCTATTTCTTCTTTTGGGCTTTGCTCTGGAGTTTCTTTAACTTCTTCTTTCTTTGTTGGAAGTTTAATTAACTCTGCAACTCCTTCATTTTTCTTTTTAACCATATCAGCCGTTAAAGTAAATTCTTTTACGTCTTCTTGTGATGGTAATGCATACATAATATCCATCATTATTTCTTCTACAATTGAGCGAAGTGCTCTTGCACCAGTTTTGCGTTTAATGGCTTCTGCTGCAATTAAATCAACAGCTTCTGGTTCAAATTTTAATTCAACACCATCCATACCTAATAAACATTGATATTGTTTTAATAGTGCATTTTTAGGTTGAGTTAAAATATTTTTCAATGTAGATTCTTCAAGTTGGTCTAATACAGCATAAACTGGAACACGGCCAATAAATTCAGGAATTAAACCAAATTTCAATAAATCTTCTGGTTGTAATTTCTTTAATAATTTAGCAGCTTCAAGTTCTTTTTCTGCTTGAGTTTTAGCAGCTGCGCCAAAGCCCATTGTTGTTGAATCACCAGCACGTCTTTCAACGATTTTGTCTAATCCAACGAACGCACCACCAACAATGAATAAGATGTTTGCAGTATTAATTTGTATGAATTCTTGATGTGGATGTTTTCTTCCGCCTTGAGGTGGAACATTCGCAACAGTACCTTCAATCATTTTTAATAATGCTTGTTGTACGCCTTCACCTGATACGTCTCTTGTTATGCTTGTATTTTCTGATTTTCTAGAGATTTTATCGATTTCATCGATATAGATAATACCTCTTTCTGCTTTTTGAGCATCAAAATCAGCACTTTGGTAAAGTCTTAAAAGAATGTTTTCAACGTCATCACCAACATAACCTGCTTCTGTTAATGTTGTAGCGTCAGCGATTGCAAATGGAACATCTAACATTTTAGCTAAAGTTTGAGCTAATAATGTTTTACCGCTACCTGTTGGTCCAACAAGTAAAATATTACTTTTTTGGATTTCAACTTGCTCTTTATCGCTAACAGCGTTGTGTGCAATTCTTTTATAGTGGTTGTAAACAGCAACAGACAATACTTTTTTTGCGTCATCTTGACCAACAATAAATTCATCAAGATATGCTTTAATTTCGTGTGGTTTAGGCACTTTTGTAATATCTGCTTCTTTAGTTTCTTTTTCTTCAGGTTTATCCTTATTTTCTAGAAACTCTTCATCTAAAATTTCATTACACAGCTCAACACACTCATCACAGATATAAACATCTGGACCTGCAATTAATTTTTTAACTTGCTCTTGTGTTTTACCACAGAATGAACATTTTAAACGACTGTCATCCATTGTTCCCATTAATTATATCTCCTGATTTGGTTTTGGAGTTGTATTTACTGTAACTACTTTATCAATCATACCGTATTCTAAAGCTTCTTCTGGTGTCATGATATAGTCTCTATCTGTGTCTTTTTCAATTTTCTTAATTGATTGACCAGTATTGCTAGCTAAAATTTCATTTAATGACTTTTTAATTCTGATAATTTCAGCTGCTTGAATTTCGATATCTGTAGCTTGACCTTGAGCGCCACCTAAAGGTTGGTGGATTAATACTCTTGAGTGTGGTAATGCTAATCTTTTACCTTTAGCACCAGATGATAGTAAGAATGCGCCCATAGAAGCAGCTTGACCTAAACAAATTGTAGATACATCTGCTCTGATGTGTTGCATTGTGTCATAAATAGCTAAACCAGCTGTTACGCTACCACCAGGTGAGTTGATGTATAGCATAATATCTTTTTCTGGGTTTTCACTATCTAATAATAGTAATTGAGCAACTATCAAGTTTGCTACCATGTCATCAATAGGAGTGCCTAAGAAGATGATTCTTTCTCTTAATAATCTTGAGAAAATATCAAATGATCTTTCGCCTCTGCTTGAATTTTCTATAACTACAGGTACAAAACTCATATTTTTCCCTTTCTAATCCTGTTATTTTGTATATTTAACTTTTGCACTATCAATTAACAATTTAGTAACTTTTTCTGTAATTACTTGTTGGTTCATTGAGTGTAATAAATTCATATTTTTTTGAATTTCTGCAACAATATTTTCTGTTGTTGTACGGTAAATGCTAGCTAAATCAGTAATTTTTTCTTGAATGTCTTCTTGAGAAACGCTAACATTTTCTTCTAATGCAATTTTACCAACGATTAAAGAAGTTTTAATTCTTTTTACAGCTTCTTCTTTCATTTGAGCATATACTTTTTCGTGTCCTTCTTTTTCAAGCATTTGGTCAAAGTTTCCACCTTGCATGTTGATTCTTTGTCTGAATTCACCCATTAATGCTTGGATTTCACGATTAATCATTGTGTCTTGAATATCAATGTTTGTTTTTTCTAATAATGTATCAAATATTTTATTAGCTACTCTTTTTTCGTTTTCCATTTTTGCATTATTTTCAGCGTATTTTTGGATATCTTCTTTTAATGCGTCAAGAGTTTCAAAATTTGGGTTTACTTTTTTTGCTAATTCATCATTAATTTCTGGAAGAACTTTTTCTTTAATTCCGTTAATTTTGATGTTGAATTCAGCATCTGCACCTTTTAATTTTTCATCGTGGTATTCTGCTGGGAATTGAACTTTAATTGTGAATTCTTCGCCAATTTCGTGGTCAACTAATTGTTCAGCAAAACCAGGAATGAAGTTAGAGTGTCCTAAATCTAACATGTAACCTTTAGCGCTTCCACCTTTAATTTCTTCGCCATTAGCATAACCAGCAAAGTCAATGTTTACTAAGTCTGTTGCTGTTGTTTTTCTGCCAGTAACTTCTTCTAATGAAGCATATCTATCAACTAAAATGTTTAATTCTTTTTCAACTACATCTTCAGCATTTTTGAATTCTTCAACTTCAACTTCCATACCTTTGTAGTTTTCTAATTTAACTTCTGGTTTTAATTCAAATTTAGCTACGATTTTTAATGATTTGTCGTCAGCAAAATTAAATGATTCAACACTTGGAGCTGATACTAAATCGAATTTATTTTCTTCAATAGTTGATTCAAAAATTGTAGGTAATAAGCTATCTAAAACTTCTCTTTGAATAGCAGCAATACCAACATATTTTTCAATTATATTTTTTGGAGCTTTACCTTGTCTGAAACCAGGAACATTTACTCTTTGAGAAAGTTTTTTGCATGCTTTGTCATATTCCCATGTTGTCACAGAAGCTTCAATTTCAATATTTAATTTTACTTCATTGTTTTCTAGTTTTTCGATTGTTACTGTCATTTTATGTCACCTTTTCTATTTGATAATACACATGTCCAAAATGATAGAAATTCTAACCTATCACAAAATAGATTATAACATAAACATAATTCTTTCAATAAAAATAGACGATATGGAGGACTAAATGTGTTATAATGATTTTAGAATAAAAGGAGTATTTTATGAAAAAGATTTTTATACTTGCGTGTATTTTGTTAGTTTCTAATGTAGATTATGCTTTCGCTAATGTGATGGGAGGCATGGATGCTGGTGCTATTAACTCTCAATATACTAGAGATTTAAGACTTCATGAAGTAGCTTCTCGTACTAAACAAAAAAGTGCTATTGTTAAACCAAAAACTTCTTTAAATGAACAAGTTTTCCCAGATGTGGTTAATGAAATTAAAAAAATAACTTTTGTTGGAAATAATGCTATTCCTGATTCAGAATTACAAGTTGTTGTTAAAAAGCTTATTGAAAAACCTATGGTTGTTGAAAATTTATCTGCTATTAGAAGAGATGTTATGAAATATTATCAAGCTAATGGCTATTATTCTGCTGTACCAATAATTGTTTCTGCTGATAATAGAACTGGTGAAATTGTTATTCAAATTGAAGAAGGAAATAAAAATTCAATTATTATTAATTAATAAGAATAATAGTTATATTTTATAGTGCTTTTTTCTAATTAAAATCAAATAAAAATTCCGTAAACTTAAGATATAGTTTGCGGGAAGTGTGTTATGTTTAGAATACCAAAAAAGCTTGGTATGTGTTTTCTTTTGTTTTTTATTTTGCCTTATTTTTCATTTGCATTTGAAATTGAAAATACTGCTGATAATCCTAGATTGGTTAATATTACAAAACAACAGTATAAAGCTTTGGCTACAATAGAAAAAAGGCTGTATAATATCTCTTTTCCTGATGAAAATACAATTGATAGGTTAGAGCGTCTTGAATTAGAATTATTTCATGCAATACAAGCAGGAACTCCGACTGAACGAATAAACACTTTAAAAATTGAAAGTACAAGAAGTGCTATAAGAGGCAGCGCAATGACGCCAATGATGATGGAAACTTTTAACACAAAGTATATTAATCCTCGTGGTGAAGGTATAGCATACCATGAGGATGTTGGAATTATAGATGGTTTGATAAAAGTTTGGTGGCCTGATTTTTATGCTCAATTAAATGAATATAGGCGTTATAAAGAAGCGAATTTTTACTAGGGTAAAAAACTCTCTTGAAACATTCCAATCATATGTATTTTTCCCAAAATCCTATTGATCAACTGGGCCATTATGACTAACAGATAAATTATATACATTGTACAAGGTAGAATAAGCTTTTTTTAATTTAATAACGGTTTTTTCTTTTTGAAAATTAACCATTAGAGTTGGTATTGTAATAGCAGCTACAACACCAATAACAACTAAAGTAATCAATACTTCTGCAAGAGAAAACGCTTTGTTTTTCATTTTTTACCATTTAATTAAATTAACATAGTAATATTAGCACATTTAATTAAATTATGCTTTTTCTCTAACAATTATTGCATTGCTAACTAAAGTAGATTTTACATTACTACCATTTAAAACTTTGCCATTTACATACATAACGGTTGAACTGCCACCATCTAAATTGATTGCTTCATAACAACCTAAATCACTCATAATTTTTGCAAGTTCTTTTAAAGTTACTCCGCTTGTACCTTCTTTTCTTCCATCAACAGTTACCATTATTAAAGAATTATCTTTTGTATATCCAATAGCAGTTCTTGGATTTCTACCCGCAATTGCGTTTAATTTTTCACTGGCTGTATCTATAAAAATTTCACCCTCTTTTAATAAATATGGTCCACCACTTATTATATGTTTTATCTCTTTCCAATTTGGAGTTAGATTATACTCAAGTTTTACTTTATCTCCAATTTCAAAATCTATAAGCTTTTCTTCTTGTGCTGATATAACTATTTCATTTTCTTTAATTTCTATTGGACTAGATGATGTTTCTATAATTTTATTGTTTTTTATTAAAATATTTTTGTAATTGGCTTTTGTTTTTGGCGAATATTTTCCCCATTTAGATGTATAAATTAAAACATCTGAATATAGCATTCTTGGTTGGTTTATGTTGTTGATTTTTATTTCTGATTTACCTTTTTTTAGTTTTCCTTCAAAGCCCAATCTTCCTGTTTTAAATTCATTTTCCCCAATACCAAATGCTACTCTTTCATAAATAGGTCCTGTTATTATTTCGTTATTTATAACTAATGTTCCTAGTGGTGTACCTGTATTTTGTTTAAAATATGTCCCATTTATCGCGATAATACTATCTTTTGCTATATCTTTAATTTTTGATTTTGAATGTAGATTTTCTGTTGCTAATTTGGGTTCGATTATTAAATTAGGGTTTAAGTCTTTATTGATTTCAATAACATTAATCTTTATATTATGTTTATTGATTATTTTGTTTTGCCTTATATAAAAAATTCCTTCTTTAACTTTTTCAAGATTAAAGTTTTTGTATTTTTTTTCTAATAAAAAAAGAGCATTAACATGCTCTTTTATAATATGACCCTCAAGGATTGGTTTTACGCTGTATGCACTCATGGACATATTTTGACCTGAGAAAACGGCCAGTGCCATCAATAAAGTTCCAAGTTTTAAGACCATTTTCTCGAAGCAAAATATTCTTTGTTCAGCGAGTGCATACATAAATCTGTTCCGTGCTTCGTTATACTACAATTGTAACATATTTTTCATGGTTTTTCAAGTGTTATAATGAAAAAAAAGGAGAGTTTTATGAAAGATTTAGCAGTTAAATATTTTTTAGGTGGATATTCTTGTAGTGAAGCTATTGTGCAAGCGGCTGCTGATAAAGGTTATATTTCACAAGAAGCTTTAGCAATTGCAACATCATTTTCTGGTGGAATGGGTGTTAGATGTTTGTGTGGTGCTGTTGCAGGCTCTCAAATGGTTATTGGTGCAATGTATGGAAAGAATCAAGAGCGTGATGGTAAAAAAGCTAGAGCTTTAGCTAAACAATTTAGTGAAGAATTTGCTAAAAAATATAAGGTTAATTGTTGTAAAGTTTTAAGTAGCGGGTTTGATGATTTTCATTCTAAAGAAAGAAGAGAGCATTGTGCCGGCATGGTGGCAGATTGCGGTATTATTTTAGAAGACATTATTAAAGCAAATCAAGAAGTTATAGCATAGAATATTATAACTCCATATATGGCACATTAAAAATAGAACAAAATTACGAAACTCCATATATGGTTGCGTTTTAAAATATGTATTTTAGAGAAGATATTATTTGAAAAATTTTGTAAATGGTATATCCAATGCTTCAACAATGGCAATAAATCTTTTTAAACTTGGTATCTTTTTTCCTCGTTCGATTTCAGATAAATAATCACAAGAAATGCCAACCATTTCTGAAAGTTGTTCCTGTGTTAATTTTCTTTCATTTCGGTACTTTTTTATATTATTTTGAATTAATTTAATCGTGCTATTTGTCATACTGAAATTATGGTTTATAATTTAATGGTATTTAACAGGCAAATAGCACGGATAACTAATTATGTTTTTTAAAAAAACAATTTTAATTGATTTAGATGGTGTATTAAATGAATATACTGGTAATTATATTGAAGGTTTTATACCGTCAATAAAAATTGGTGCAAAAGAATTTTTAGAAGATATATCAAAAGACTACAAAATAAAAATTTTTACAACAAGGGAATTTAATCTTGTTCAAAATTGGATAAAAGAAAATAATCTTGATGAAATTATTTCAGGTGTTACAAATAAAAAAGACCTTTGTTGGTTGTATATAGACGATAGATGTATTTGTTTTAATGGAAATTATAATGATTTAAAAAATAAAATTAATAACTTTCAGCCTTGGTATAAATTGTAGGATTTAATAAAAAAGAAGCTACCAATTAGGTAGCTTCTTTTATTTATTAATGAATAATTTTATAAATTAAAGATTTAGGAGGTTGTTCATCATCTGTTATTTCAAATGCTTCTAAAACTAATTTTTCAGCGTCTTTAATTGCTTCATTTTTATTAGTATATAGAACAGCAATTGTTTCGCCTTCGCAAACAGGTTCTGCATATTTTTGAGTTAAATAAATACCAGCTGAATAATCAATTGGGTCAGATTTTTTATCACGACCAGCACCTAAATTCTTGCACGCTTTTGCGATTTTTAAAGCATCAATGTTTTTTACAAAACCATCTTTAGTTGCTTTAACTTCATATTTAATGCTAGCTTGAGGTAGTTTTGTGTAATCTTCAATAATAGAATCATCACCATTTTGAGATTTCACAATTTCTCTGAATTTTTCTAGTGCTTTACCGCTTTCAATTAATTCATCTAAATATTTATAAGCTTCTTCTTTAGAAGAGAATTTGCCTGCTTTTTCAAATGCTGTTTGGCAAAGTGTATAAGTGATTTCTTTTAAATCTACTTCCATATTGCCTTTTAAAAATTCAATAACTTCTTGAATTTCAACAGAGTTACCAATAGCTCTACCTAAAGGTTGATCCATAGAACTAATAACTGCGCAAATGTTTCTGTTTAAGCGTTTACCAACTTCAACCATAACTGTTGATAATTTTTCAGCTTCTTCAGGTGTTTTAATAAATGCACCTGAACCACATTTAACATCTAATACAATATGGTTTGCACCTGATGCAATTTTTTTAGATACAACAGATGATGCAATTAATGGAATAATATCAACGGTAGATGTTACATCACGAAGCGCATATAATTTACCATCTGCTGGCGCTAAAGATAAAGTTTGTGATGCGATTGCAGTATTGAGTTCTTTTACTTTTGCTTTAAATTCATCAATGCTTAAATCTGTTTTGAAGTTTGGTATTGATTCTAATTTATCAATAGTTCCACCAGTATGACCTAAACCACGACCTGATAATTTTGCGGTATGAATACCTGCCGCTGCCATTAAAGGTAAGAACATTAATGTAATTTTATCGCCAACACCACCTGTTGAGTGTTTATCAACAATATCTTTTGAAATATCTGATAAATCAAGGATTTCACCTGATTCAACCATATATTTTGTTAGCCAAGTTGTTTCATCTAAAGTCATTCCTTTAAAATAAATTGCCATTAAAAGAGCACTTGCTTGGTAATCTGCAATAGAATTATCCATAATTCCATCAATAAAGAATTTAATTTCTTCTTCTGTTAAAGTTAGACCTTTTTTCTTTTTTTCAATAATGTCAACTATTTTCATATAAACTCCTATAAAGTTGAGAAAAGAAGCCCATGTAAGGCTTCTTTTTTTAATAATTTAATCTTATGTTATTTTTTTGGTGAGTTTAAATATTGGATGATGTCGTTTGTTACATCAACACCACCAGCATAAACTACGCTGTAATCTAAAACAACATCTAATTTTTTAGTTGCTGCTACTGATTTTGATGCAGTTAAGATATTATTTTGAATTTCTTTTTCTTTTTGTACTTTTAAGTTATAAATTCTATCTTCTTTTGCTTTGAATTCTTTTTTAATTTGTTCTTCAAAAGTTTTCTTTTGAATAGGTGATTCAATAGCTTTGAATTGTTTATCTTTATCAATTACATATTGTTGTAATTCAAGTAATTTATTATCGATATCTTTATATGCGCTTTTAGCATATTTATATTCTGATAAAACTTTTTGGAAATCTGCATATCCAATATTTGCTGCATTTGCAGTCATGTTTGTTGCTAACATAATTAACATTGCTGTTAGAAGAAATTTTATTTTTAACATTATAACCTCCTATAATAAGTTAATTTTAGCAAATGATGTATATAAAAACAAGCAAAATTTCTATGTCTATTATATAATCAAGCTAAGGAGAGATGAAATATGTTAATAGTAATGCAACCTCAGAGTTCTGAGGAAAAAATTCAAAAAGTTATTTCTTTTATTAAAGAGCGTGGTTTTGAAGCGCATGTTTCTAACGGTGCTGACCATACAGTAATTGGTGCTGTTGGTAGAAAAGTTATTGATAAACGTGATATCGAACTTTTAGATGGCGTTAGTGAAGTTATTAGAATTTCTTCTCCTTATAAACTTGTAAGTAGAGTTTTTAAGCCTGAAGATACCATTATTGATGTTAAAGGTGTTAAATTTGGTGGTAATTATATTGGGATGATTGCAGGACCTTGTAGTGTAGAAACTTATGACCAAGTTGATGCTACTGCTAAAAAATTGGCTGAAGCTGGTGTTAGAGTTCTTCGTGGAGGTGCTTTTAAACCAAGAACATCACCTTATGCTTTTCAAGGTTTAGGCGAAGAAGGGCTTAAAATATTAAAAGAAGTTGCTGATAAATATAATATGGCTGTAACTTCTGAAGTTATGGAAGTAAACCAAATACCTATGTTTTTAAAGTATGTTGATATTTTGCAAGTTGGTGCTAGAAATATGCAAAATTTCAACTTATTAAAAGCATTAGGTGAAATTAAAAAACCTGTACTTTTAAAAAGGGGTTTAAGCGCAACAGTTGAAGAACTTTTAATGTCTGCAGAATATATTATGGCTGGTGGGAATAGAGAAGTTATTTTATGCGAACGCGGTATAAGAACTTTTGAGCATATTACAAGAAATACTCTTGATGTTTCTGCTATTCCTGTTGTTCAAAAAATAAGCCATTTGCCAATAGTTGTTGACCCAAGCCATGCAACTGGTTTAAGAGATAAAGTGGCACCTATGTCAAAAGCTTCTGTAGCTGCTGGTGCTAATGGGCTTATTATCGAAGTTCATAACTCACCTGAAACAGCTTTATGTGATGGTGCTCAATCACTTTGTCCAGAAGAGTTTTCAGTTTTATTTAATGATTTAAAAGCATTTGCTACAATAATGAAAAAATCATTTTAATTTAAATATTTTCAAATAAAAAAATCATCATAATTAATATGATGATTTTTTTGTATTTTATTTATTTTTTATTTTACAGCTTTTGTAATTTCGTCTGTAATATCGGTTCCACCTGATAATACAGCTCCTTTTACTAGAACTAAATTATAACCGTCTTCTTTTGCTTTTGTATTGATTAGGTCAGTTATGTTTTTATCAATTTCTAATAATTTTTTCTCATTTGTTTTTGCCATTTCTAAGCGTTTAGCATTGAATTCTTTGTTATATTTTTGTTCAAGAGCTTCGCGTTTTTTTGTATCTTTTTCTTTTTCAATAGCTGTTTTAGCTGTTTCTATAAATTTGGCAAGTTCTTGACCTTTTTTCTTTTGGTCAGCTTTTAGAGCTTTAACTTGAGCTGATGATGATACAACTTTTTGAACATCTACTATAGCAACTTTGTAATTTGCAGGAACATCGCTAACGGCAAAATTCCCTGCTGTCATACCAAGCGCAAACACCAATACAGACAGTGTTACAAGTTTAATTTGTTTTTTCATAATTAATTCCTCTTATCTTGCCAAATTTTATCATTTTTGATTGGGTTTGACAATAAACAAATGTTTAATTATTTAAAAACGCTTTTCTTATAGATGTTTCAAAATCAGGTTTTAAAATACCTTTTTCTGTGATAATACCTGTGATTAACTCGTGTGGAGTTACATCAAATCCAGGGTTTATTATGTTCACGTCTTTTGCACAAATCCAGTCGCCATTTATATGGGTAACTTCTTCATGCGAACGTTCTTCAATCGGGATTTCTTTACCTGATTTAATTGAGGTATCAATTGTTGAAAGTGGTGCTGCAATATAAAATGGAATATTATGATATTTTGCTGCAATAGCAACTGTGTATGTTCCTATTTTATTTGCTGTATCTCCATTTGCTGCAATTCTATCTGCACCAACAACAACCATTTGAATCATACCTTTAGACATGAAATATGAACACATACCATCTGTAATTAAGGTGGTAGGAATTCCATCTTGAGTTAATTCCCAAGTAGTTAGCCTTGCTCCTTGTTGGCGTGGTCGAGTTTCATCTGCAAAAACTTTAATAGTTGGGTCTTTTGCATATGCGCTTCTAATAACACCTAAAGCTGTGCCATAGCCAACTGTTGCTAAAGCACCAGCATTACAATGGGTTAAAATAGTAGCACCTTTTGGTACAACTTCTGCGCCATAATCCCCCATTTTTTTATTTATTTCAATATCTTCGTTTTCTAGTTTTATGCCGTTTTCAATTAAAGCTTTTGTAATTTCTTTAACATCACCTTGAGTATTTTTTGCTAATTGCATTTGTTTATCAACTGCCCACATTAGATTAACAGCAGTTGGTCTTGATGATTTTAAATAGTCTGCTTGTTTTTGTAATTCTGTTAGAAATTCATTTTTATCGTTTATGGTTTTTGATAGTTCAATAGCTGATAAACTAACTCCGTGTGCACCTGCAATACCAATAGCTGGGGCACCTCTAACAATCATATCTTTAATAGCATAATACATTTCTTTTGTGGTTTTTATATCAACGGTTTTAAATTCGTATGGAAGAATTGTTTGGTCAATCATTCTTGATACATTATCAACCCATTCGATTGTTTTAATTTTAGATTCAAAAGCCATAATTAAGTCCTTTTATTGTTTGTTTTGTTTTATAAATTCAAAATAGTATGCAATTAAAAATGCAGAAAAAGAATTAGAAATTGCACTTATAATTGAAGTGAAAAATACCATTGGAATTACAAATCCAATGTTTGTAAATAGTACTTTTATCCAAATAAAAGAATTTATTTTGAAAATTAATTGTAAAATAAAAGCTATTGGAAAATAGATGAGTGTAAATCCAACGCAAGCAATTGCACCTGAAATTGCACCAATGATTAAACATTTTTCCATATTATAATCTTCAATTATTTTTATGTGTTTGAAATAAATTAATATAAATGGTGAAACAATGAATAATAATAAGAAAAAAGCAATTCCTGTTAAAGCTGGAATTAAGGGTAAAACACCTAAAATTGCACCTATAATTATTGAAAAAATACTCAATACTTTTAAAAGTTCTTTGTTAATCATCATTAATTCCTTGTTGTTGGGTTACTTCTTCCATAGCATAGTGCTATTGCGATAGAGTCTAAAGTATCATCTAATTTTGGTAGTTTTTTATATTTTATAGACATCTCTACAATTTTAGCAACTTCTTGTTTTGAAGCTCTGCCATAACCAGTAATCATTTGTTTTACTTCTATAGGGGTAAATTCTGCAATTTTTATATTGTTTTTTTCTAATGTGGCTAAAATTACACCTCTAGCTTCTGCTACTGGGATAATTGTTTTTTGATTTTTGAAATAAAATAGTTTTTCTATGCTTGCAACATCAGGTTTGTATGTATCTATAATTGTTTGCATATCTGTTTGGATTTCAAGTAATCTAGCTGAATCATTGTTATTTTTATCAGTTTGAATTGAACCTGATGAAACAAGATAGTTTTCATCTTTTTCTATATCAATTATGCCGTAGCCTACAATTGCAAGCCCTGGGTCTATGCCTAATATTCTCATTCTTTAATTATAAAATAAATTTAATCAAAAACTAATCTTTTACATAATTTAAAAGTATTAATATAAAAAAAAGAGGCATTCGCCTCTTTTTTATGGTCTTAATCTATCCATTAACCTTGCAAATGGAATTGTTTCACGAACGTGATGAAGTCCGCATATCCAAGCAACTGTTCTTTCAATACCTAAACCAAAACCGGCATGAGGAACGCTACCATATTTTCTTAAGTCTAAATACCAGTTGAATGTTTCAGGATTTAAATTGTGTTCATTAATTTTAGCCATTAATTTATCAATGTCTTCTTCTCTTTGTCCACCACCAATGATTTCTCCATAACCTTCTGGTGCAATCATATCAACACAAGCTGCTTTGTCATTTTCTGCTTGTTTGAAATAGAAAGCTTTAACGCTCATTGGATAATGGTGAATCATAACAGGTCTATCAAATTCTTCTGAAATAAGAGTTTCTTCATCGCCACCAAAGTCTTCTCCATAAGGAGTATCATTTCCTTTTTTGTGAAGAATTTCAATTGCTTCGTCATAAGAAATTCTAGGGAATGGGCGTTTGATTTTTTCAAGTTTAGAAATATCTCTTTCAAGAGTTTCTAAATCAGCCCTATTGTGTTCAAGTACTTGAGCGACAATGTATTCAACAAATTCTTCAGCTAAATCCATATCATCCCAAATATCAGCAAATGCCATTTCTGGTTCAACCATCCAAAATTCTGTTAAATGACGGCGAGTTTTAGATTTTTCTGCTCTAAAAGTTGGACCAAAACAATATGCTTTACCAACAGCCATAGCTGCTGCTTCCATATATAATTGACCTGATTGGCTTAAATATGCTTTTTGGTCAAAATAATCTGTTTCAAATAAAGTTGTTGAACCTTCACAAGCGTTTGGTGTGAAAATAGGAGCATCAACAAGTGTGAACCCGTGTGAATCAAAGAAATCACGAACTGATTTTATAATTCTGTGACGGATATTTAATATAGCTTTTTGTTTTAATGAACGAAGCCATAAATGACGATGTTCCATTAAAAAGTGTGGACCGTGTTCTTTTGGAGTGATTGGATAATCATTTGCTACACTTAAGATTTTTACATTTGTTGCGTCGATTTCATAACCAATTTTAGAACGGTCATGTTTTTTTACAGTACCAATAACTTCAATTGAACTTTCTTGAGTTATTTTATCGGCAAGTTCAAAAACTTCTTCTGAAACATTACCTTTAAAAACGACTGCTTGAATTTCTGCAGTACCATCGCGTAATTGAAGGAAATGAAGTTTTCCACTAGAACGTTTGTTATAAAGCCATCCTTGAAGAGTTACTTCTTTGTCTTCGTAATCTTTAATGTCGCGAATCCATATTTTTTTCATAATAAAATTAACCCCATAAAATACTATGCGGGTTAATTTTATCATATTTTTAATTCAAATTAAACTATAGTCTATTAATAATTCCTTGAATTTCAGCGTTTGTTTCTTCGCAAGCAACAGCATTGATTACTCTGTTGATTGAATCTGCTGGTGCTTCTTCAATTTCGCATTCAACATCATTAATAGTTTTGCTTGGAGAATTTTCTGTAATATATTTTTGAATAGCATTAATAGTTGCTTGAGCATCACCAATAATGTTTCTAAAGATTAATCTTCTTTCGTTTGACATGAATAACTCTCCTTTTCAAATCTTGTGATGAGGGTTTTGTCGTCAAAAAAACAAAAAACTTTAGTTCAAAAAAGTAAATTTTAATTTTTCTTTACATAAAAATTTCAAAAATATAATCAAGTTCTTTAAAAAAAATTGTGTTTATGTAAAGATTATACTAATGGCGTAAGCTGAGTTAAATTTTAATAAAAGTAGTAACAATAAAAGGAA
The DNA here is from genome assembly GCA_015152515.1 of Cyanobacteria bacterium SIG29. Lineage (GTDB taxonomy): Bacteria > Cyanobacteriota > Vampirovibrionia > Gastranaerophilales > Gastranaerophilaceae > Avigastranaerophilus. Next base: position 62,922 of record SUTV01000002.1, on the reverse strand, counting down.
AAACAAAATGGCAAGACAAACTCCATTGGAAAGAGTAAGAAACTTTGGTATTGCTGCTCACATCGACGCAGGTAAAACAACTACCACAGAACGTATTCTTTTCTACACAGGTAAAACCCATAAACTTGGTGAAACACACGATGGTGCTTCAGTAACTGACTTTATGGAACAAGAAAAAGAACGTGGTATCACAATTCAATCAGCTGCTGTAACAGCTATGTGGAAAAATCACCAATTCAACATCATTGACACACCAGGGCACGTTGACTTCACAATCGAAGTAGAACGTTCTTTACGTGTATTAGACGGTGTTGTTGCTGTATTCTGTGCAGTAGGTGGTGTACAATCTCAATCTGAAACAGTTTGGAGACAAGCTAATAGATATGAAGTACCAAGAATGGTATTCGTAAACAAAATGGATAGAACTGGTGCTGATTTCTATAGAGTTGTTGGACAATTAAGAGATAGATTAAATGCCAATGCTCATCCAATTCAATTACCAATCGGTTCAGAAGACAAATTTACAGGTTTAATCGACTTATTTGAAATGAAAGCTCATATCTATACTAACGATTTGGGTACAGATATTAAAGTTGAAGATGTTCCAGCTGATTTAATGGATAAAGCTCAAGAATACAGAGCTGCTTTAGTTGAAGCTATTTCTGAATTTGATGATGATTTAATGATGAAATTTATGGAAGGTGAAGAACCAACTGTAGATGAATTAAAAGCTGTTTTAAGAAAAGCTGTATGTAACAACCAAATCGTTCCTGTTTGCTGTGGTACAGCATTCAAAAACAAAGGTGTTCAATTATTATTAGATAACGTTGTAGCATTTATGCCATCTCCATTAGATGTAAAAGCTATCGAAGGTGAATTAGAAGATGGTACAAAAGTTGCTAGACATTCTGATGAAAAAGAACCATTCTCAGCTTTATCATTCAAAATTATGACTGACCCTTATGTAGGTCGTTTAACATTCTTAAGAGTATATTCTGGTAAATTAACAGCTGGTTCTTATGTGTTAAATGCTACAAATGGTAAAAAAGAACGTATTTCAAGATTAGTTCAAATGTATGCTGATCAAAGAAGTGAAATTACAGAAGTATATGCTGGTGATATCTGTGCTGCTGTTGGTTTAAAAGATACAACAACAGGTGATTCATTATGTGATGAAAACAATCCAATCATTTTAGAAAAAATGGAATTCCCAGATCCAGTTATTTCTGTTGCTATTGAACCAAAAACAAAAGCTGACCAAGATAAAATGGGTATTGCTTTACAAAAACTTGCTGAAGAAGATCCATCATTCAGAGTTAAATCTGATTCAGAAACAGGTCAAACAATTATTTCTGGTATGGGCGAACTTCACTTAGATATTATCGTAGACCGTTTATTAAGAGAATTCAAAGTAGATGCTAACGTTGGTAAACCACAAGTAGCATACAGAGAAACAATTCTTGGTAATGCTGATCAAGACTCTAAATTCATCCGTCAATCAGGTGGTAAAGGTCAATACGGTCACGTTAAAATCAGAATTTCTCCAGCTGGCGAAAACGAAGGTTTCGTATTCGAAAACAAAATCGTTGGTGGTGCTATTCCGAAAGAATACATCGAGCCTGCTAGAAAAGGTATGGAAGAAGCTCTTGAAGGCGGTATCTTAGCTGGTTATCCAATGATAGACGTTAAAGTTGAGCTTTATGATGGTTCATATCACGATGTTGACTCTTCAGAAATGGCATTCAAAATTGCTGGTTCTATGGCTATTAAAGACGGTTGTAAAAAAGCTAGAGCTTGCATCTTAGAACCAATGATGAAAGTTGAAATCGAAATTCCTGATGAATATACAGGTACTATCATCGGTGATATTTCAAGACGTCGTGGACGTATCGAAGGTCAAGAACCTTTAGGTAACACAGGTAACGTAATTGTTAGAGCTACAGTTCCATTAGGTAACATGTTCGGTTACGCTACAGACTTACGTTCAAATACTCAAGGTAGAGGTACATTCTCTATGGAATTCTTGAAATATGAACAAGTTCCTACAAACGTTCAAGAAGAAATTATTTCTAAATCAGGTGCTAATGCTTAATTAGAAAAAGATTTAAAAAAAGAGGTCGAAAGACCTCTTTTTTTATTAGAAACAATATTCTTTTATAATTGATAAAGCAAAATCTACCGGATATTTTCCTGTGCTTTTATTAATAATATCAATCATTTGTTCAATTTCTTGGTTGTTTAATGCTTCTTTGTTTTTGCAATCAGTGAAACTAATTATATCTGTACCAAAAAGACTTGAAAAAGCTTCATAAGGAGTTAAACATCTGCTAAGTCCTGACATTGGATTTCCGTGTTCATCTTTGCTTGTTAATTGTTTGTATCTTTCTTTTCCAATATCATTTTCAATAAAATCGTTTATAAACTTTTTGTATAATGGTGAAGTTGGTTCTAATTTTGCTTCAATATTATACATATCGTTTATCATTTTTGATGATGAATGTTTAATGATTTTGTAGTTTTCTTTTGCTTTGTTCAAATAAGTTTCACAATCAAATGAATTTAAAGACACATTTTTTAATTGTTTTAAATTAATGTTTGCTTGTGCTGAAAATAATTTTACATATGATTTATTTTTTGCAAAATTTAAAATCATATTTTCATCAAGACCTTCACACATTGATAGTATTTGGTGTGTGACTAAGGCTTTAATGTCTTTTAAATTGTGAACACTACAAATTGTCATCATTGATTTTAAACAATCGTCAGTGATTCTAGTATTTTGTTGTATTTTTTTTATATTGTTTAATTCGTTTGCAATATCTATTAAGTCAAAAATTTCACTAGGTTCATAACCTAAATTTTTTGCCATTTGGATTGCTTCATTTCGCTCCTTTTTAAAGGCAATTAATTCCGGATTTTTTCTTCTGTTATTGTTAGGATTGCTTTGTTTTTTATTGGAAAATAGCAAATTCACTTTTTTCTGCAATACTCCACCAAGCGATATCTCAGATATCTTCATGTAATTATTCCTCTCTTTTTCCCCGTTATTATATAAAGTAAAAAGTAGTATGAAAAAATTACTTTATTTTGAAGGAAATTAATAATTTTTAATATTTAAATAAAAAAAAGGAGATTTAAATCTCCTGTGATGTTAGCAAATCGTATTCAGATTAATTAATTATTATTTATTAGTTCTTTTTTAAATACCAAGCTTTAGCGTCTTCTTTAACGACATGTGTAAAGCCTAAGATACCTTGTTTTAATTCATATCCTGCTGGTAATTTGTGAGTTCCTTCTGTAATATCCCAAAGGTTCCATGTTAAATTAACACCGCCGGCAATGTTGTCTTCAAATTTTGCGTTTTTAGGTAAAATTTTGTTTGTGTTAATTTCTTCAATTTGTTCTTTTGTTAATCGATGAAATAAAACTCTTCCCCAGCTAATTTTTGGTGGTTCTGGTTTGAATTCTCGAACATCGTTCCAACCTTGAGGAGTTGTATCTTGCTTGTTTGTTTCTTGCGTTTTTATAATCATCACATCAGTTGGAAGTTCAAAATTATTAAATAAATCATTTTTGAACGACGTTCTTGCTGGAGTTGATTGTACCTTACCTAAATTTTTTACTCCATTATTAGACATTCCTATAGCAGTAATGTTCATAGTAATTCTCCTTTACTTACATTCCTAAATTATTGTTTTTACTTACTTTCCGAATTGTATTTATAAAAAGTATTTTGATTTTTCGAAATTTACATGGTTTTTTCAAATATTAAGCTATGTTAAGCGATTGTTTTATTAACAATACAGGCTATTTGCTACAAATATAGTAAAACACTTTGAAACCTTTTAAAAAAAGTGTTATAATAAAAATATAGATAGGTAGCCCCGATTAAGGGCAGTCGGTAGAAGTCCTTATTGGGTACAAGTAAAAAACACCTGAGCGCGTAGATAAAGCGAAAGGGACATATGGATAAGATTCAATTTCACAATGACCTAAAAAGGTTAATTGAAATTCTTCCGCCGAAGATTGTAGATGCACTAAAGCCGTACAATTTAGATGATGCCATTGAACTGGTGCTTGATTTAGGAAGAGTAGGAGAAGTTCGTCATTCTGACGGGAAAACTCAGTATTTGGGTGATGGTTATATTGAAGAAGAGGACATTGAATACATAACAGCCAAAATTCAGCCTTTTACAAATGATAATCGTTCGGGTATTCCTGGAACATTGCACAGAATAAGTGCTATAAGAAATAGACAGGGAAAAGTTGTTGGATTAACTTGTAGAATTGGGCGTGTTGTAACAGGTACGATTGCTTGTATTAAGGATTTTGTTTTACAAAATAAGAGCATTTTATTTTTAGGTCGTCCTGGTGTTGGTAAAACCACAAAACTAAGAGAAATTTCAAGGCTCGTTGCTGATGAATTAAGTAAAAGAGTTGTTGTAGTTGATACATCAAATGAAATTGCTGGTGATGGAGATACTCCTCATCCTGCAATTGGTAGAGCAAGAAGAATGCAGGTAATGCAACCTATTTATCAAAAAGATATTATGATTGAGGCGGTTGAAAATCATACACCTGAGGTTATTGTTGTTGATGAAATTGGTACAGAAGAAGAAGCTCAAGCTGCAAGAACTATTGCCGAACGTGGTGTTATGCTTATTGCAACTGCGCATGGTAATACTTTAGATAATTTAATTAAGAATCCAATTTTGTCAGATTTAGTTGGTGGCGTTAGCTCTGTTACTTTAGGTGATGACGAAGCAAAAAGAAGAGGAAGTCAAAAAACTGTTCTTGAAAGAGAAAAACAACCTACTTTTGACATAGTAATAGAAATTATTGATAGAAATACTTTAGCTGTTTATAAAAATACAGCAGAAGCAGTTGATTATATTTTAAGAGGTTGGCCAATTAGACCTGAAATTAGAAAAGTTGATCAAGTATATGATAATAAGCCTTCTAATGTTGAAGAAGAGAAGAAAAATATTGTTATTGAAGATAAAGTAAAAATTGCAGAAGAAGAAAGTTTAGCAAGCCAAAAGTTAAAGTTTAGTTTTTCAAGACAAGAATATGTTAAACAGGTTAAGGATTTTAAAAAAATCTATATTTATGCTGTTAGTAGAACAGTTTTAGATAAAGTTTTAGAAAGATTAAACTTACAAGCTGAAATTACAAGAAATATTGAAGATGCTGATATTGTGATTGTACATAAAGCATTTGCAAAAGGTGGTACAAAAATTTTGAGCATTGCAAATGATTATAAATTGCCAATTTATTATGTACGTTCAAATTCTATGTCTCAAGTTCAAAAAGTTGTGAAAGAAGCGTTGCATATAACAGATTCAGAAACACTTCAAGGTTATTATGATGATGCGGAAAGAGCATTAGATGAAGCAAAAGCTGCAATTCAAAAAATCTTAGAAGGTGCTGATAATATAGAATTGCAACCACAAAATCAACAAATTAGAAAATTACAACATGAACTTGTTGAGCAACATAATCTTTCAAGTGAAAGTGTTGGCGAAGGCAACGAAAGAAGATTGAAAATAGTTGGTGGAAGCGATTTTAAGCACGCTGGCTAAAATAAAATTTTAGTGAGTTTTCTTATATAATACATGGAAAGTTGTCCTACCGCCAGCTTCAACATAAGCTGTTGATTGAATATATGGTAAGAATGTAGGATTTGATTTAATATCTGAAATTTTCGCAATGAAACCATGAATATCATGACCCCATTTATTTGGTCCTTTTTGTCCGTTAACATCAACAAGCATAATTGGACAATAAAAAGAACCATATGGCATAAATATCATTCCATCTGCAGTAATAAAAGCTTTTCCTGCTCTTATGTTTGCTTTCCTAAATTCAGGGATTCCTGCAGTTTGTTTATTTGCATCATAATCCCCCATATCTTCATTTTTTCCTTTGTAGATTGTATCAAGACCTTCCATATCTTCTGAAATACAACCTGCTGTATATGCACTTGAGTCACAGTCTTTTATTACATTCATATTTCTTTTGAATGATTTATATAAATCTTGGCAATCTGTAAATCTTCCATTGTAGTCAGATGGTAAATTATCGCCAGATTCTTTAAAAATCCAACCAGTACAATTACCTTTTTTATCATAACCTTCACAAATAGCACCGCCACCATATGGATTTACTTTCCAATAGCCACATTCGATTAAATTACCATTAGTTTCGCTATATTTTAGTAAAGCTTGGTCTAAAATACTTTTTGCTTTAACTACACCGCTTCTATATTGCATCCATTGCATTTGGTTATTTAATGAAGGAATAACAATTGCCGCAAGAACACCTATAATAACCAAAGTAATTAGTACTTCAGATAATGTAAAAGCTAGAGCTTTTTTTATAGGGCTTCTCATTAAAAAATAATCCTTTTATGTGACCATAAAAGGATTATATATCAGAATTAAATTCGTTGCAATTTTATAAGTTAATTACTTTTAAAATATCTTGAAGATCTGCGTTAGTTTTTTTAACTTCTGTAGAAGAGTATTTTATTGCACTATCAGGGTCTTTTAGACCATTGCCAGTTAAAATACAAACAGAAGTTGAATCTTCTTTAACAAGTCCCATCTTATGTGCTTTTATTAGTCCTGCAACAGAAGCTGCGCTTCCTGGTTCAGCCAAAATACCTTCAGTTGAAGCCATTAATTTATATGCTTCAATAATTTCATCATCGCTTACACAGTCGATTGTACCATTTGATAAATCTCTAGCGCGTTCAGCGTTTTTCCAACTTGCAGGATTTCCTATTCTAATTGCGGTTGCGATTGTTTCAGGTTTTAATATTCTTTCGCCTTTAACAATTGCAGCAGCACCTTCAGCTTCATATCCCATCATTTTTGGTAAATGAGTTGATTTTTTCAAAGCAAAGAATTCTTCATAGCCTTTAAAGTATGCAGTAATATTACCTGCATTACCTACTGGAATAAAGTGATAATCTGGAGCATCGCCTAATGCTTCGATAATTTCGAAAGCACCTGTTTTTTGTCCTTCTATTCTGTATGGGTTTACAGAATTAACTAGTGCGATTGGCGAATTTTTAGAAATTTCGATAACCATTTCTAATGCTTCATCAAAGTTTCCTTTAATTGCGATAATTTCAGCACCATACATCATTGCTTGAGAAAGTTTTCCTAGTGCAATATAGCCATCTGGAATTAAAACGAAAACTTTAACACCAGCTTTTGCACCATAAGCAGCAGCTGCTGCTGATGTATTTCCTGTAGAAGCACAAATAATGGCTTTTGCGCCATCTTCAACGGCTTTAGTAACAGCCATTGTCATGCCTCTATCTTTGAAGCTTCCTGTTGGGTTAGCTCCTTCGTATTTTAAATAAACATTCCCTTTTAAACCTATTTTTTTAGCTAAATTATCGGCTTTTATTAATGGTGTATTACCTTCGTTTAATGTGATAATAGGTGTTTTATCTGTAACAGGTAAGTATTCTCTATATTTATTAATTAAACCTTGATAATGATTTTTTTCCATAAAAGCCTCCTAATTCATTACTCTTAATAGGTTATCTATTTTATTTATACATTCGGATTTTACAAGTTCATTTAATGCATTTTGTATATCTGATTCTTTGCTTAATTCTGTAATAACAACAATTTCTGCTGTATTATCTTCGTTAATTCCGTTTTGCATTATTGTTGAAATATTAATATTATTTTTGCCACAAATTGTACCAACTACGCCAATAGCTCCAGGGTTATTTGTTGCATTTATAGAAATATAATATTCATTATATGTGTCACCAATAGAAATTTGTTCTGCAACTTGGTCGTGGTTACAAATTGCTTGTGGAATTGGTTTGTTTGATGCTTCAAGTTCTGATGCTAAAACAAGTAAATCACCTACAACAGAACTTGCTGTTGGTTCAGAACCTGCACCTGCACCTGTTAAAACTAAATCTCCAACTGGTTTTCCAGATAGCATAATTGAATTTGTTGCGTTATCAATTTTTGCCAATAAATGTTTTTTAGAAACAAGCATTGGATGAACTCTAACATCTATTTTTCCATCTTCTAAAACTTGTCCCATCGCAATAAGTTTTATAGTATAGCCCAAAGCTTTTGCTGATTTTATATCATCCGCTGTGATTTTTGTAATACCTTCTCTATAAATTTTATTAATATCAACTTTTTTGTTGAAAGAAATAGTTGATAATATTGAAATTTTATAAGCAGCATCAAAGCCTTCAACATCACCTGTTGGGTCTGTTTCTGCATAACCTAAATCTTGAGCTTGTTTTAATGCAACATCATAAGATAGTTCTTTTTCTGCCATTTTAGTTAAAATATAATTTGTTGTTCCGTTTAAAATAGCTGCAATTTTAGTTATTTTATTGGCACATAAAATGGTTTTAATTGGCATTATAATAGGAATACCACCAGCAACAGCTGCTTCATAAAGAATGATAATGTTATTTTCTTTAGCTAGTGCAAATAATTCGCTACCATTTTTAGCTAAAAGTTCTTTGTTTGCTGTTACAATGTGTTTTCCATTTTTTATTGCGGTTTTTAAAATGTCAAAAGTTGGATTTACTCCGCCTGCAACTTCTATAACAACATCAATTTCAGGATTATTAACAATTTCGTATGGGTTGTCTGTTAATAAATTTTCATCGAAATTATCAATATTTCTTTTTTTATTGATGTTTTTTACTGCAATTTTTTCAATTGTAATGTCTTTAAAGCCTTGTAAGACATTATAAACACCGGTACCAACTGTACCGAAACCAATGATTCCGACTTTTAGTGCTTTCATAAATTCTCCGACTTGTTTTAATATAGAACAATTAAACCATAATCCAGACGAAATTACATCTTTAAATTACATGGTTAAGAAATGTAACAAAACAAAGTTTCTTTGAATTTGGATATTTTTAAATGTTTTTATATAGATGTAAGACACAAACAAGATATTAGGAGCAGATAATGGGTTCTTCAAATTCAGTTTCATTAATATGTAATGTAATCTCATCAACAGTATTTTCTGTTCCAAAAGGTGGCGAAACAGCTGGAAGCATTGCGTACAATGGTACATCATATGGTGGTGAAACTGCTGGTAGTGTAGCTTATTCATCAACTGGTGGTTCAACTTCATCATCAACATCTTCATCTTGTGGATCTTTCTCTGCAATTGCATAATAAAAAATAAAATATAAAAAAGAGAGGCTTAATAGCCTCTCTTTTTTGTATAAATTTATACTTATAAATTTTAAACTTGTTTTGTTGCTGCGTAGCAATCTTTACAATAAACTTCTTTTCCTTCGATTGGTTTAAATGGAACTTTTGTTTGACATCCACATTTAGAACAAGTTACTTCATAAAGTTTTTTTCTATTTTTTTGTCTTCTGACTTTTCTGCATTCAGGGCAACGTTTTGGCTTGTTAACAAGTCCTCTTTGTGCGTAAAATTCTTGTTCGCCTGCGCTAAACACAAATTCACTTCCACAATCTTCGCAAATAAGCTTTTCGTCTTCGTACATTTTGGGTTCTCCTTAATTTGGGTAATGCTTGTAAATAATTTGCGATAGGAATAAAAAGTTTTATTACTAAATAGTTATCTACAAAAAGTATTGTATAATTTTACTTTGTTTTTAGCAAGAATATTGTTTAAAAGTGTGTATAAAATCTTGTTAAGATATGTAAAATTTTTGAAAAATAGTTAATTCATGTGGCAACAATATTGTTTTAGGAAACTTATGTTTACAGGTATTCATCTGTGAGGAACAATGGTCTACAAAGTAGGGGTACAAGGTCAAAACATTAATAATAGGTTATCTACACCGGCTTTCTTTGGCGAAAAAAAAGAAAAGAAAAGTAAGTGTGAGAACCACGACTATGTAATGGCTGAAGAAAAGGCAAAACGCCCAATTTCAACTAGCTTGAAAATTACAGCAGATAAGTTTTCTAAAGCATGTACAACATATCCCAAAAAAGGTTTAAGTGGTAGTAAAAACGCCAATTTCTATGAGTTTTTAACAATGGGAATGGTTCCATATTTGACCGGTAGTGCAATGATGATTGGTGTATTCAATCTTGCTGCAAAATTCTTCAATACGCCTGATGCAGTAAATGCATTAAAACTTGGCAAGAAGATGGGTATTGGTGTTGCGGCTTACGGCGTAGCTAAAACTCTTTCTAAAAAATTAATTGAAGTTCCTGTTAAATGGAAGCATGGTATTGATGTTAATCTTCCATATAAAAAAGTAGTATATGAATTACCAGAAGAAGGTAATAAAGATAATTTAGTTACACATGAATATCATAAGGTTTTTGAAAGCGTAGATTTCCCACGTTGGGATTTATTGTATAACAATGAATATTATGGTGAAGAAAGAAATGCATACTTTAATAAAGTTGCAGATAAAATGGGTGTTGCAAATGGTGATTTAGACCATTCTGACCAAAAAGTAAAACCAAAAATTAAAGAAAAACTTATACAAACAAAAGTATTTTCTACTTTAGCTTCTTATTTATGGGCAGGTACTGCAGTTGCATTATCAATGCAAAAACCATGGGAAAACTTAAAATTAAGCAAAAATATCGTAAAAGATTTCGGTTCTGCTTTTGTAAGAAGTTGTAAAGAATTTGTAAATCATCCTGATAAAGTTACTAAATATGCGGGTAGAGGACTACTTGGTGCAGCTGTTGGTGTTACTTTATTAGGCAATTTCATGACACTTTTTGACTTTAATAAAGATAAGAGCTCAAAAACTCAAGCAGCAACTTCGCTGTTTGAAAATGGTAAAGAAAAGGTAGTGTGTTAGGATGACAAACGTATTAAATAAATACATTGCAAATCAGCCTATTAGTCCGGTTAAACCGGCTCCACTTCCTGCTTTTACTTTTAATAGCGAGGGAAAAATTAAACCACTTGATGATAAAGCTAAATTATTACCATCAAGAATTTTTGGTTCACCAATTGAATATGCAAAAGATTTAAAACAAGATGTTGTTAATATTGGTAGAGCTGCTAAAGGTAAAGCTAATGACCATGAATTAGGTAGAATTAATGATGTAGCAATGAAGCTTGGTTCACTTGCTTTAGCTACTTATTTATTTGTTAAAAATCCATTAAAATTAAGTAAAGCAATGGAATTTGTAGGTTTTGGTACTTTCTTTGCTTCAATGTCATTATGGCCAAAATTAGCAATTCAAGCACCTATAAAAGCAAGAACTGGTGTTGATATTCATCAAAAATATATAGACTCTCAAGGTCGTAAAAAGATGTTACATCAAGACCCACAATATGATTTAACTGATTTATATTCTAGAGAAGATTTAGATAAAATGGGTAAAAAACTTGGCGTAGCTGAAAATTTACCTGATAGAGACAGTTTTATTAAACAAAGAGCTAAAAAGACTGCAGTACAAGGCAATACATTATGGATGATGACAGCTGGTATTGCAACACCTGTAATGAGTGCTTTAGCTTGTAATAGATTAGAAAAACCAATCAATAATGCGATTGAAGCTATTGAATTAAAATCTTCTGAAAATGCTTTAAAAAATGGAACTGTTGGTTTCATTTCAAGATTAAAACAATCAAGAGCAGATAAAGCTTTAGAAAAATTCTTAAAAGAACATGCCGATGATGTTATTGATGATAAAATGGCTACTAAGCTTTCATCATTAATTGGAGGCCGTACAAATGCTGCAAGTATTCAAGAAGCATTAAAAAATCAAATTTTATCAATTAAAGAACCACTTAAAATTAACGAAGAATTTATTACTCGTGCATTGCAAAATAAAATCCCAGCTAATTTAATTGCTTCATTAACAGCAGAGCAAAAAGCATTATTAGATAAAGCAATGGCTGATGGTTCATTAAAGAGTGTTGCTACAATTCTTTCTCAAGCTGGAGCAACAGGTAAACCAGCTCAAAAGAAAATGGCAAGCTCATTATTGAGAACTTTAGAAACTGCTTCTAAAACATCTCAACAAAAAAGCGTTGGGCAAGTTTCAGGTCAAATTAGATCATTATACGCATCTCTTGGTGGTTTCACTCAAAACAAACAAATTTTAGATAGATTTATTGATGCAAGAGTTGGTGATAAATCTGGAACTTATATTGCTAATCAATGGACTAGAGTATGTGATAAATTAATTAAATCATTAAATTTAAATAGCAAAGAATTAAAAGCTTTAGCAGATGGTAATGTTGGTGTTTTACAAACTAAATTAGAAGCTTTAGCTGGAAGTGATAAATATGATGATGTAGTAGCTCAATTAATGAAATTAATTGGTGATTATGAAGTAAAAACAGGTAGTGATTTTATTTCAATGGTTCAAGAAAAAACTACTTCATTAAGTGATGATGCATTTAGAGCTCTTCAAGCAAATAATTTTGAAGATTTAGCTAAGAAATTCGCTTCTGGTGTAAATAGAGGTACTATTAAAAATGTAATTGATGTAAACGCAAAAGAACGCGCATTAGGTGCTCAATCTTCTTTCTACAGATTACTTCAATCATTAGAATTATATAAACGAATTGGTAATGGTACTTTTGAACAACAATTAACTTCAGCATTAGGCGAAGTTGGCAAATCAGCAGATAAAGCAACTATTAAAAAATTAACTAAAGCTTGTAAAGATTTAGTTTTAAATGCAACAACAACAGATTATGTTGAAAAATTAAAGAGCGCAGGTTTCGAATTAACAGAAGCCGAATATAAAGCTGTTATGAAAACAATGTTTGGCAGTGTTGATGATACAATTGAAGCAGCATTAAGAAGCAAAGTTGGTGGAGCACAAGCTAAAACTTTAGTTAAAGGATTTAATGGTTATAAACAAACATTTATGTCTAAAGTTGCAGATTGGCAAAATTCAATGACTCCTGAATTGGCTAGAAGAACAGTTAATGGTGTAACAAGTTCTGCTAATGCAATTGAAAGAAATAACTTAGCTGGAAAACCAATTAAAACTTTAGTTCAAGATGTTGCTAGACAAACATATAATTCTCAAAAATGGTTAAAAATCTTTGGTGGCGTGATGGCAGGTTTAACTGCGGTAACACTTGTTGCTGGTCTTGCAATCGGCAGAAAAGGTAAAATGGAAAAACAAGTTGAAGAAGAAAGCAAAAAATTAAATGGCTAATTATATTGATAGATACGTTCCAATAGCTCCAACAACTCCGGTACAAAAAGCACCAGAGCCTGTTGCTGTTGTAAATAATGCTCAAGCTAGACAAGTTTCACCTTTAGGCTCAAATGTATTAGAACGTTTCTTGCAAAATCAAGGATTAGTTGCTGCAACTAGAGTTAGTGCTGTAAATAATAATGCAACACAAGCTCCAACAGATTATAAAAATAATTTAAGAACAAAATTTTTAAATAATGATGCAACAATTATGGGTGTTATTATCAGAAATTTTGGTGCTGAAAATAAAACAGGAAATGAACTTTTAAGAGAAGGCGATATTAGAGGTACATTTAATAACGCTGTTAAAAGACTTGATGAAATGAAAAAATTGGGTATTAATACTCTTCACGTTCTTCCTGTAAACCCTCCTGGTAAATCAAATGCTATGGGTACAGCAGGTAGTGTTTATGCTCCAGAAGATTTCTTAAAAATAGACCCAGCTTTAGATGATCCAAACGATCCAAGAACTGTGAAAGAAGAATTTAAAGCTTTTTGTGATGAATGTCACAAACGTGGTATCAGCGTAATGTTAGACTTACCAAGTTGTGCTTCTTATGATTTATTCTTAGCTCGACCAGAGTTAATGGCTTTTGAAAAAGATGGCACTCCAAAAACACCTCAAGGTTGGAATGATATTAGAATGTTCTCTCCTTGGAAGGATGAAACAAAAAAAGAATTAAATCCTGAATTATTACAAATGCATAAAGACTTTGTAGATTTATGTATTGATGTTGGTGTTGATGGTATTCGTAGTGATGTTGCCAGAACAAAACCAACTCAATTCTGGGATATTTTAATTAATTATTCAAGACAAAGAGACCCAGAATTTGCATGGTTAGCTGAAAGCTATACATATGAAGATGCTTCTCCTCAATTAAATATGAACTATGATAGACCAGAAGATTCTTTAAGAGCTGGATTTGATAGCTATTATGGTCAATATCATATTTTCCATGAATGGACAAAAGCTGATGAATTACATAAATATGTTAAAGAAAATATAGATATGTCACAAAATTTAGAAGCTGGTAAATCTTTAATTGGTTCATTTGGTACTCATGATGATATTTCTATTATGAATCATGGTGGTGTTACATTTACAAACCTAGTTTCTGGTTTACAAGCAACTCTTCCAATGTTAAATCCATATTATTTTGATGGATATCAAACAGGTGATGATTATTTATATGATTTTGAAGGTACAACTGATGAACAAACAGATACAGATTCTAATGAATGTACTGTTCATAAAGGAAGACCTGATATTTTCAACTTCTCTAGACCATTAATTGGTGATCATCCAGAATGTGGTGATTTTATGCAAAATACTTTAGAAGTTAGAAATAATCCAAAATATCACGATATTTTAACTAAAGGTTCTTATATTCCTCTTTATGCTGATGGAAATAAGAATGACCAAATTATAGCATTTGCTCGTCATTTAAATGGTAAAACTCTTGTTGTTGTTGCAAATAGAGATGTTAATGCTAGACAAGCTGGTGCTGTTGAAATTCCTGGTTTAAAAGCTAGCCAAAGAATTTCTAACTTATTTAAATCTTATGGTGAAAACAGTGAATTCCAAACTTCAAATGGAAAATTAATTGCTGACTTAGGACCTGGAAGAATTCATATGTTTGAAATAGATACTCCAAATATTGAGTCTTCTGGATTAGATGTTTTAAAACAAAAATAAAGGTTTTTAAAATGCAAGTTTCATTCTCTCCCTCTGTAAATACAATGAATTATAGTTTTAAATCACAAGGTGCTTCTAAAGGTACTAATGTGCTTGATTGTGTTTTAGCTGGAAAGAAAATTCCTGCAATTACAAATAATGTTGTAACCCCAAAAGAAAAGATTTCAGAAAAAGATAAGTTTGAAATTCAAGCAAAAAGGGTTAAAACTGCAGTAGGATGTTGCCTTGCAGTTGTTATAGCTGCTGATATTTTATATTTTGCTATGAAACGAAATATAAAGTATTCTAAATTGAAAAAAGCTGCAGAACTTGTGGCAGAAAAAAGTAAAACAGCAAGACCTATACCTTCTCCTCCAAAGTCTTTAGAAGAATTAGTTAAAGAAGGATTATGTTAGTTCTACGCCAGAACTAGTTCCTAGTCTTAGTGCTCCTGCTTCAATTAAAGCTAAAGCTTTTTCTCTATCTTTTATTCCGCCAGAAGCTTTAATTTTTACAGTGCTATTTTTTAGTGTTTCGTGCATTAGTTTTATGTCTTCAACTTTTGCCCCTACTCCATTTTTTACAAATCCTGTTGAGGTTTTTGCAAAATCAGCACCAGCTTTAATGATAATTTCACATGCTTTTATTATTTCTTCTTTTGTCAAAAGGTCTGTTTCTATAATTACTTTTAAAGGAATATTTCCACAGGCTTTTTTTACTGTTTCAATATCTTTTTGAGTATATTCAAAATTTTTATCTTTTATTGATGAAACATTTATTACCATATCGATTTCGTCTGCGCCATCTTCTATGGCTTTTGTTGTTTCAAATGCTTTAACTTCGCTCAGGCATGCACCTAATGGAAATCCAACAACAGTTACAACTTTTACATTGGTGTCTTTTAGATATTCTTTTGCAGTTTTTACATAATTTCCATTTACGCAAACACCTTTAAATTTATATGTTTTAGCTTCTGATAGAAGTTTATTTAAATCTTCTTTTGTTGCATCTTGTTTTAAAAGTGTGTGTTCAATGTAGTCTGCAATATTCATAATTTACCTTATACTTTCTAACATTTGTGTTGTTTTAAATTTTTTTGGCGAATAATATTCAATATAATTTTTTAGTAGATTAATGCAGATATCTCCAATTTTTTCTGTCATTAAATCATCATATTTTGTTTTTGTTTCAAAATCAGATTGTAGCATTGTGTTTAAAAATTCTATTATTTTTTTAGGAATTTTTATTTTTTTGCAAAGGTCAGTTGAACAATCTTTGCAAAGAATTCCACCTTGTTCTATAGAAAAATATATTTCTTCTGAATTTGGTTCTTTTAAACATTTTACACAGTCGTTTAATTCTATTGAATAGCCTGTTATATCCATTATTTTTAGCTGGAATTTTATTATATTTAATAGTATATTTTCTTTTGTTTTTGCTTGTGAAAGTTTATCCAAAAGAGAATAAAATAAATTGTATATTTCTTCTGAATTTGGGTCATTTTCGCTTCCAAAATTAGAAATTATTTCGCTTGCATACATTGCATAAAATAATTTATCCATATCATTTCGAAGGTTAAAGAAAGTATTTAAAGCTTCTGCTTGGCAAATAGTATCAAGGGTTTTTCCTTTGTTAATCATTAATTTGTTTGCAACAAGCATATCCATTCTGCCACCAAGTTTACTGGTAGTTTTTTTTAAGCCTTTTGCTACACCTTTAATTAGACCCTTTTCTTTAGAGTACATAAGGATAATTTTATCAGCTTCGCTTAGGTTATAAGATTTTAAATTTATAACATTTGTTGTGAACTGTTCTTTCATTAGTAGTCCATGTTATTGGTACCTGAATATACTCCACGCAAGTAATGTTGTAATTCATTTTTGTTATCAGAGTTATCAAGTGCAACATCTTTTGTAATTAATTTCTTTTTGTATAAGTCATATAATGATGTATTGAAGGTAATCATATCATCATATGAACCTTTTTGAACTAATTTATAGATTTCTTCCAGTTCATCTTTTAAAATGAAGTCTTTAATAGTTGGTGTAGAAATTAATAGTTCAACAGCAGGAATTCTTCCCTTTTCATCGGCTCTTGGTAATAATTTTTGAGAGATAGAGCCTCTATATACTTCTGCAAATTGACCTCTTACTAATTCTCTTTCTGAAGGAGGGAAGAAGCTTAAAAGACGATTGATTGTTTGAATTGCATTGAAAGTATGTAATGTTGCAAATACTAAGTGACCTGTTTCTGCTGCGTGAAGAGCACTTTGCACTGTTTCCATATCCCTAATTTCACCAATTAGAATAACATCCGGGTCTTGTCTTAAGGCAAATTTTAATCCATTTAAATAGTTATCTGTATCAATTCCAATTTGTCTTTGAGTAAAAATTGATTTGTTGCTTTTAAAAACATATTCTATAGGGTCTTCAACAGTAATTATATGTTTTCTTTGTGTATGATTGATATGGTTTAGAATAGATGCAATAGTTGTAGATTTACCGCTACCAGTTGCACCTGTAATTAAAACAATACCATTATCAAAGTGAGTTAATCTTTCTACGCTTTTTGGTAAATTCAATTGTTGAATTGTTGGAATATCATATGGGATTAAACGAATTGTCATAGAATGATAACCAAATGTCATTGCTAGGTTTACTCTGAAACGAGAAACACCTTCTATTTCATAAGGGAAGTCAGAATCGTATGAATGATAGATACGGTCTCTCATTGAAACAGGAACCATTTTTTCTATTGTATTCATCATATCTTCTTCAGTTACAGGTGGAAGTTTTGATTTTAAAATTTTGCCATCGATACGAAAAGATGGAACTTCGCCTACGATTAAGTGAATGTCTGATGCGCCAAGTTCTAATGCTTTTTTTAGTAGTGAATCAATTGTGTATTCGCTCATTTGTTGCTCCAAAAATTTATATAGTAATAGTATATTACTTTTTGCTAATAAATAAAATATTAAACAAAAAATTAATATTATGTAATGTTTTTGACTATTATGCTTATTTGTTGTGTAATAAATTATGTCTAGACATGGGTATCATCAAAATTAAATGTACATAAAAGAATTACAAGTCGATAACTTTAAATCTTTTGCTAATGATATGACTATTCCCTTTCTAAAGGGATTCACAACAATTTCGGGTCCAAATGGTTCGGGGAAAAGTAATATCATTGATAGTATTTTGTTTGCTTTAGGGCTTGCAAGTGCTAGAAATTTGCGTACAGAACAAATTTCTGATTTTATTTCTACCCATACCAAAAAAAATGAAGCTTTTGTAAAAGTTGTTTTTGAACCTGAAACAAATGAAGAAGAACCAATTAGTGTTGCAAGAAAAATTAGAAAATCAACACAAGGTTTTAATAGTATTTATTACTTAAATGACCAAGTTTCGACTTTAACCGAAATCCATACGCGTCTTGAAAAATATCGCATTACACCAAATAGCTATAATGTAATGATGCAAGGCGATGTTATGAGCATTACTAATTGTTCTACTGTTGAAAGACGCAAAATCATTGATGAAATTGCCGGAATTGCTGATTTTAATAGAAGAATTGAAAAGGCTCAAGCCGAACTTTTGACAGTAGAAGAAAGAGTTGAAAATGCTAATTTGATTTTAAATGAAATCGAATCTTCTATTGAAAGATTGGCGCAAGAAAAAGAAACTGCTTTAAAATATCAAAAATTAAAAACAGAAAAATTCCAGCTTGAAAGTCAAATAACAACTGTTAGATATTTTGATATTAAAAGAAATTTAGAGCTTGCTCACCAAAATATTTTAGAATTCAACAAAAAGAAAAAAGAAGAGGAAAATAATCTTAAAAAGATGGAAGCTTCTCTTCTTGAAATTAAAACAAGATATAATGAAATTTCTGAACTTGTTAAAAATAATGGTGAAGCAGAACAAATCGAAACTAAAAAACAATTAGAAGAATTAAAAGGTATGATTTCTAGAAAAAATCTTGCTATTAGTTCTGCTGAAAAATCTATTCATGATAATTTAAAAACAATTGAACATTCTAAAAATGGTATTAATAATCATAAAGACCAAATTGAAAAATATAATTTAGAAATTGAAAATAAAAAAGTTGAAATTTCTGGCATTGAAGAAAATATAAAAATTCAAGAAACTGAACTTCAAAAGATTTTAGAAGAAGTTTCTGGATTAAATCAAAGCGCTAATAAACAAATTGAAGAAAGAAATAATTTAAAGAAAGAACTCGAAAAGTTAAAAGAAGATGAGTGGAATATAAAATCTGAATCTATTCCATTGGAAACAGAATTAGCTACTTTGAAAAAAGATATTGAAAATGCTAAAAAGTTTTTGGCAGAATTAACAACTTTTAAAGCTAATTTTAAAAATAATAAAGATAAGCTTACTTTAGAAATTGAAGAATTAACAAAAGAACAAGCTGATTGTAAGTTGGCTCAAGAAAATATAATGTACAATTTGGACAAAAATAAAAATGAAATGTCTGATTTGACTTATGACATACAAGCTGTTCAAAGAAAAATTATTACAATTGAAGCTCAAAAAAGTTATGCTGACGAAATGACTCTTGGTAGAGCTATTGATTCAATTCTAAAAGCTAAGATAAAAGGTGTTCATGCTCCATTATTGCAACTTGCAAATGTTGAAAAACAATATGCAACAGCGCTTGAAGTTGCAATGGGTGGCAGAATGAAAAACATTGTTGTTGATGATGTTGATGTTGCTAGAATTTGTATTGATTACTTAAAATCAGCTAGAGCTGGTAGTGCAACTTTCTTACCTTTAGATAAAATGAAGAAGGCTCCATCTAGCTTAAAAATGCCTAAAGAAAAAGGCGTTGTTGATTATGCTATTAATTTAATTGATTTTGATGATACTTATTTAGATGCATTTTATTATGCTTTAGGTGATACTTTAATTGTTGAAGATTATGACAGTGCTAAAAGATTAATTGGTAAATATCGAATAGTAACTTTAGATGGTAGTTTATTTGAAAAATCAGGTGCTATTACCGGTGGTGATAGAAAAGAAACTGGTTTGAAATTTAGTCAAAATCAAGATGAAGAATTGGCTAAATTTAAAGAAAAATTAGGTGATTTACAGAAAAAATATGCAAGTTTAGAAGCTACAAGAAAAGAACTTGAAACAAATCAGGAAAAAATTAGAATAAATTATTCAAATACAATGACTGCCTTAAATGGTGCAAAAATTGAGTTGAATAATTTAAATGCTAATGCTCAAAACAATGAGCAAAGAATTGAAGAAAGTAATAAAATCATTTCAGAAAACGAACCAAAAGTTCAAGCTATCGAGAAAAAACTTGAAAAGCATGAAGAAAAAATGGTTGATTTGAATGAAAAAATGCTTGTTCTTCAAGATAAAATTGCTGAAATTGAAAGCAGAATGACTGAAGGCGAACTTAAAAAACTTCAAGAAATGACTGCTGCAATTGAAACAAAAATCAAAGAATATCAAACTAAAATTTTAAGATGCAATAATGATATTTCTGAAGCAAATAGAAATATTGATTTTAATAAAGAATTAATTAAATCAAAAGAAAATGATATACAAAGACTTCTTAAAGATAATGAAATTAGCGCTCAAGATAAAATTAAGTATGCTGATGAAATTAAAGAAATTGAAGTAAGAGCTGTTGAACTTGAAGAAAAAATCAAAGCTTTAGGTGAAAAATTAGTTCAACTTCAAAAACAAAGAGATTTGGTTCAAGATGAATTGATTGCTGCAGAAAACAATAAAAATAAAATCTCTAACGAAATCGATAGAATTGGTGAACAAGTTGAAGCTTTCAAAGCTAGAAGAAGAGAGCTTGAACCACAATTAGAAGAAATTAGAGCAGAACTAAAAGCAAATGATGTTGATTTCAATACTTTAGTTCCAACTGAAATTTCTACAGAAGAGATTACAGGCAAAGTTCAAAGATTACAAAAGCGTATGGAAGAAATGGAGCCTGTAAACATGCTTGCTATTCAAGCGTATGATGAAGTTAAAGCTAGACAAGAAGAGAAAAAAGCTCAAATTGAAGTTTTAACAACTGAACGCAAGCAAATTTTAGAAAAAATGAATGGTTATGAGCAAATTAAAAAAGAAACCTTCATGAAAACTTATGACAATATTAATGAAAATTTCAAAGATATTTTTGCTAAATTGTCAGAAGGTGAAGGTACTTTGATGTTAGAAAATCCTGAAAATCCTTTTGATGGTGGTTTGACAATCGAAGCTCAACCAAGAGACAAGAAAAAACAAAAGCTTGGCGCAATGTCAGGTGGTGAAAAATCACTAACAGCATTGGCTTTAGTATTTGCTATCCAAAAATATTTACCAGCACCTTTTTATGCGTTAGATGAAGTTGATGCTAATTTGGATGGAATAAATGTAGAACGTTTGGCGGATATTATTCAACAACAAGCAAAAAATACGCAATTTATAGTAGTTAGTCACAGAAAACCTATGATAGAATCAGCTAATAGGACAATAGGTGTGACTCAAAAAGAACATGGTAAAACCCGTGTTACCGGTGTAAAATTTAGGGACTAAGTGAATGTTAAATCCGCAGGATACAGATAATTTTTATATGCAATCTTCAACTGAATCTTATTCAAAAGATTTGGGTTTTGATATTGATTCAATTATTGATACTCCATCTGAAGAAATGGACGGTATTGAAATATTGGTTCATATGGCAAAAATTGGTAAAATCGACCCTTGGAATATAGATATTGCTGATATTGCTGATAAATATATGCTTCATATTGCAGAAAGTAAATCAAACAATTTAAGAGTTACTGGTAGAACATTATTCTTCTTAGCTGTTCTTTTGAAGTTAAAATCAAATGTTTTGGTTGGTTTAGATCCAATGGAATTTACTGTTCAGGAAGAATTTAATCCTGAATATGATGAAAATGATGATTCAAGATTTAATGAAGATTTATATTATCAAGATTTTCCTGATAATGTTATTCCTATTGAAGATATTATCCAAAGAAGAACAAGCGTTAAGTTAAATAGAAATAGAATTGTAACTTTAAAAGATTTAATCAGGCAGTTAGAATTTTATGAACAACTTGATAAAAAACAAGCTATTAAAAATTCAATAGAGCGTGCTCAACAAAGAAGAGTTCGTAGTTATAAGAATATGTCTGCTGATGACATTATCAATATGGCGCACGAAGAATATATTGAAAGTAGCGTTAAAATTTTACATGAAAATTTAGTTAAAATTTTTGAAAAAGAAGAAAAAGTTGAATTAAATACTTTAACTTTACTTGGTTTAGATAAAATTTCAGCATATATCGCTTTGTTATTTTTATCAGCAGAGAGTGAATTTGATTTGGAACAAGAAGAATTTTATTCAGATTTATATGTTGTAAAAGGTATTGCTCCAAGCAGAAATTTTGAAGAAGAACAAACGGCATAGGCAGGTAATATGGATTTAAAAGCAAGAATAGAGGCTGTATTATTTGTAACAGGTAGGTCAGTGGATTTAAAAGAGATAGCTACTATATTAGAAGCTGACGAAATGGAAGTTGAAGATGCAATGCTTTCTTTAATTATGGATTATTCTTCTCGTGAAGGTGCTTTAGAAATTGATGATGAAAATGGTTATATTATCCAAGTAAAAGATGAGTATATGGATATTGTTGAAAAACTTTGTCCTGTTGATATTTCTAATGCTGTATTAAAAACTTTATTGGTAATTGCTTTAAAACAACCTATAAGACAAGCTTTATTAAAAGATTTAAGAGGTTCAACCGCTTATGATCATGTTTCTGAACTTGTTGAAAAAGGTCTTGTAAGTAGAAAAAGAGATTCAAATGGTCGTTCTTTTAATTTAAAAACCACACCAAAATTTGCTGAATATTTTAAAATAAAAGGAAATTTTGAAACATTATCTAAATTAGAAATGGATAAATTATCTGAAATTCTTGAATTAAATAAATAACAAAAAGGAATAAAAAATGGAAGATGGAAAAAAAGCAAAAAACAAAAATTTAAAAACTTCTTTAATTATTTTTGGCATACTTTTGGTTTTAATACTTGGCTTTATGTATTACATGAAAAATATGATGCCTGCTCACTTGATGTCACAAGGTAAGAAGTATTTAGAAATTGGTCAATATGATAAGGCCTTAAAAATGTTCAATATGGCTTCTGATATGGATAATACTACTGATGAACCTCTTTATTATAAGGTTTTAGCTATTTCAAAAATGCCATTAACTTATCAAAATCAAAAAACTCTTTTTGAAATTTCTCAATTAGATGATAGTGAAAAAGCTAGTGATTTGGCAGAACAAGTATTAAAAAAAATGCGTTCAACTATCATAAGAGCAGTTGGCCCAAATTATATTGATAATGTTTTATACGAAGACCAATTAATTCGTTTTAATAATAACAAGCCAATTCCATATCATATTTCAACACATATTAGTGTTCCTGATTATTATATTAGTACAGTTAAAGAGGCTTTCTTAAATTGGCAAAGTGCAACAAATGGTCAAATCTCTTTTGTTGAAGTTGGTAATAAATCAGCAGCTAAGATTAAAGTTTCTTTTGTTAATGACTTTTTAATTAAAGGATTAGAACCAGCTGGATATAGTGCTGGTTCTCAACCTAAAATTGAAAATAATGTTCTTTCTTATGCAGATATTGAAATTAAGAATGTAGATAAATCCGGTAAAGACTTTACACAAGAAGGTTTATTAACAATTGCTCAACATGAAATTGGTCATGCTCTTGGTTTATGGGGACATAGTGCTGATAGCAAAGACATTATGCATTTTTCTGGTGATTATGCAGATATGTATTCTAGTAAAAAAGAAATCACAAATCGTGATGTTAATACATTAATGTTAGTTTACAAGATGGTTCCTGATGTTATTGATGAACCATTAACTGCTGAACAGTATAAAGATTTGATTTACCATGACTTTTTGACTACAGAGCCTGGTGAAAACTTTGATATGGAAATTCAAAGATTGATTTCTGAATTACATGATGATAGACAGAATATTGTTAATTGGGTTGATTTAGCAATTAATTATGCGTATAAGAAACAATATGCTCGTTCAAATAAAATTTTAACAGAGATAATTCCATTAGTTGCGAATGATATGAGAAATCAACATGTTATTTTATATAATCTTGCTGCAAATTATTATAAAATGGGCGAGTTTAATTTGTCTGAAAGATATTTGAATTATGCTACTAATATTCAAGATGATGTAGATACTCAAATTCTAGAAGCATTTTTAGATTTAAGATTAAATAGAACTACTATTGCGAAAGAAAAACTAGAATTGTTAAACAAAGCTCATCCTGAAAATATTGAAGTTGCTTTAAAATTGCTTGGTTTATATACAACTAAAATTGATCAAACTAGATCTAAGGAAATTTTGGATGAATTAATTAAGAGAAATCCAAAAGCAACAAAAGATAGAAGAGTTGCAAAATATATGGTTTCAAAACGAGGATTTTTAGGCGAATAAATAATTTAAAAATAGAAACTCCCGAAAAATTCGGGAGTTTTTTTATTAATATTTTGCAATTAAATCATATTCATTAGCGCTTGTAATAGTTACTGTTATTATATCTCCTGGTAGTACAGGGACATTAGACTCTATAAATACAAGACCATCAATTTCGGGTGCATCTTTGTATGAACGAGCTACAATTGCTCCATCTTCATTAATTGATTCAACAATACAGTCTATTTTTTTGCCTATAAATTTTTTGTTTATTGTTTTTGAAATTGATTGTTGAAGTTTCATCAACTCATTTTTTCTTTGTTTTTTTACTTTTGCTAAAATTTGTGGTTTTAATGAATAAGATTTAGTATTTTTTTCTTTTGAAAATTCAAATACTCCAAGTCTATCGATTTTCATTTCTTTAATAAAATCATATAATTCTTGAAAATCTTCTTGAGTTTCTGTTGGATAGCCAACAATAAATGTTGTTCTAATTGCTACATTTGGAATAAATTTTCTAATTCTTTTAATTAATTTTTTGTTATCTATAACAGGGCGATTCATTGCTTCAAGCATATTTTTGCTAACGTGTTGAAGAGGAACATCTATGTATTTAACTACTTTATCTAATTCATTGATTGTTTTAAGCAAATCATCATCTAAAAGAGATGGATAAGTGTACATAATTCTAATCCAACTTAAATTTTCAATTTTGTTTAATTCAATTAGAAGTTCTTTTAATGATGGTTTTCCATATAAATCTTTGCCGTAGCTAGTTGTATCTTGGGCAATTAATACGATTTCAGAGGTGCCTTTATCTGCTAATTCTTTGGCCTCTTTTACAATATTTTCTATTTTTCTTGATTTATATGGTCCTCTTAATTGAGGGATAATACAATATCCGCATTTAAAATTACATCCTTCTGCAATTTTTATATAAGAGCTTGCTCCCATTGTGATTTGTTGTCTCTTTATATCTTCAGGGTAATTATATTCAGGTTTTTCATTTACTTCGTATTTTGTTTTTTTATCTTTAGTTACTTTTTTTACAACATCAACAATTTTATCAATATCAGAAGTTCCTATAAAAGCTAGAGCTTCTGGAATTAATTTTTGTAGCTCTTTTTTATGTTTTTGAGGCAAGCATCCAGCAATAATAATTTTTTTACCGGCATTTATCATTTCAAAAATTGATGCTACTGATTCTTTTTCTGCATCATTGATAAAAGAACATGTATTAATAATTACAATATCTGCTTTTGTTTCATCAAGTGTTATTTTATATCCATTTTCTGCTAATTTTCCTAGCATTAATTCTGAATCTATTAAGTTTTTAGCGCACCCATGATTTATTAAAGCAATTTGTCTCATTAAATTTTCTTTCTAAATATTTTTACGTTATTTTCTTCTTTAACTAAATTATAATTATTAATAATCATCTCATAAAAATCTTGAGCATAATCAGCTCCAAAAAATCTTTTGCCATATTCAATATTATTTATAGGTAAAATTATAAAGTATTCAGGTAAGTTGTTTTGGAAATGTTTTAAAACTCTTTCTTCACCAAACACATCATAGTAAAATAATGGGCTCAAATTGTAATAGAAATTATTTCCTTTTCTATTAGTTAAAAAGTTAATGTAAGAGCCTTCCGGTAATACTACAACTTTATCTGTTTCAAGAGAATTTTCTAAAATATAATCAACACTAATTTTTAATTGTTCGCCATCTTTTTGGTATGTATAAACATTATTCAATTCAAATTTTTTATATTCAAGAGAATTGAAATTTTCTGATGCAAAGATTAGTGAACAAAATATTAAAAAAATAGTTGAAATTTGTTTTGGTTTGATAAATGTGATTGTGGCTAATAAACAAATAGGAAGTATAAATGCTCCCATATGGCTAATATTTAAAAAGAAAAAGGTTTTTGCGCTTGCGCAAATTGCGCATAATATAAATACAAATAGTGTTTTGTTTTCATAAATCTTTTTGAAAAATATTATAAATAAGCTTAAGTTTATTATTGGTATAAAGCCAAAAAGTGCATATATTGGATTAGAAATTATTAAACTAATTATTCCTTTTAGATTAAAAAACACTCCAAATTTTTCAAAAAATATTTTTAAAATAGGGGCATTAATTAAATTTTGAGTTAAATTGATTGTTTCTTTAATTTCGTTGAAATTTAAAAATAAAGAGCCAAAACTAATAATTGGGATTAATAAAAAAGATAAAATTGCTTTAAACCCTTTTTTTATTCCTAATGGTTTTAAAAAGCAAAAAACATATATTAAAATTAATGGATATAGTGTGAATTCATATTTATTAGACAAACTTATTCCTGCGAACAAGCAAGCTAAATAAGCCATTTTTGAGTTTTCTGATTTTATATATTTTATTAAAAATAATATAGATAGTAAAAAACTGCTTAAGGCATACGCTATTGCATAGGTATATGGCACATTTGAATTGTATAAAAAAGTGGTAAATACCAAAGAAAACATAATAGTAATGCTAAATAATGCAGAAATATTTTTAGCTAAAAATTCTCTTGCCAATAAATAAAGTGTAATTATTATTCCAAGAGAATTTAAAATTCCTGCCCAATAAAGTGTTTTAAATTCAACTCCAAAGATTTTAAATAAAATAGCATTTAATTGATAGGAAAAAGCCCCATAAATATTAAAAATGTCTTTATAAAGAATTTCTCCTTTTAACATTTGTTGTGGGATATAAAATTCTCTACCTGTATCAATAGAAAATAATCCTTGATGCATATAAAAGAACGGTAAAATTGCAAAAAATAAAACGGTTAATAAAAGAATTATTCCGATATCTTTTTTTAAAAAATTAGACATTATAAAGCCTTTCTAATCAAAAGATAAAGTTAATTGAGGCGCATCAGGAGAAGTTTGTTTACCTTTTTTGCGAGATAAATCTTTTGAATAATCTTTTTGCATTTTGTTCATAAGGTTTTGTGCGCTAGAAATAATTTCTGTTGGTAAACCTGCCATTTTGGCTACTTGGATACCATAGCTTTTACTTGCGCTACCTTCAACAACTTTTCTTAGGAATTGAATTTCGCCATTTTCTTCAGAGAGTGTAATTCTATAATTTTTGATTTGTTCTATTGAATTTGGCATTACATTTAATTCGTGATAGTGTGTTGCAAAAATTGTTCTAGCTTTGATTTTTGTAGCAATATATTCTGCTACTGACCAAGCAATAGCAACGCCATCATATGTTGATGTTCCTCTACCGATTTCATCGAGCAAAATTAAACTTTTTTCTGTTGCGCTATTTAAAATGTATGCAGTTTCATTCATTTCTACCATAAAGGTTGATTGACCTAATGATAAATCATCAACAGCGCCAACTCTAGTAAAAATTTTATCAACTATACCAATTCTAGCGTAGCTAGCTGGAACATATGAACCAATTTGAGCAAGTAATACTATTAATGCATTTTGACGCATATAAGTCGATTTACCAGCCATATTTGGACCGGTTAAAATCATAAATTGAGTATCTTCAAAGTTATGAATATCTGCAATTAATTTTAAATCATTTGGAACATATTGCCCCATAGGTAAAATCTTTTCTACAACAGGATGGCGGCCATCTTTTATGTATAATTCATCAGATTCTGTAATTTCTGGTTTAACATAATTTGCCTCTATTGCTGTTGTTGCAAAAGAATATAAAACATCTACTTTTGATAAGAAATGTGAGATTGTTTTAATATCATCTACAAAAGCTTTTGAATATTCTACTAAATCATTAAAGATTTTTTGTTCTAATTCAATAGACTTAAATTGTGCAGAAAATACATCATTTTCGTGTTTTCTTAACTCTTCTGTAATAAACCTTTCAGCATTTACAAGTGTTTGTTTTCTAACATAGTGCATTGGAACTTGTGCTAAGTTTGATTTTGTAACTTCAATAAAGAAACCAAAGTTTCTATTATAGCTAACTCTTAAATTTTTAATGCCAGTAATGTCTTTTTGTTCAGCTTCAAAATCTTTAAGCCATTCTTCACCACCAGTTAAGAGATTTCTATAATAATCTAAATCACTATTAACTTCTTCTCTAATAACATTTCCGTCTTTAACATTTGTTGGTGGTTCTTCATTGATAGTTCTAGCTATTATTGAAGCAAATTCTGTTAATTCATCAATATTAGATAATGGACAGTTTAAATATTCACTATTTAAGTTATTTAAAACAGCTTGAAAGTTTGGCAATAATGACAAAGTTTCTTTTAGAGAGATAAAATCTCTTGGATTGATAGATGAGTTGCTTAATTTAACGGCTAAACGTTCAATATCTGTCATTTTACTTAAAAGGTTAGATAGAGTTATTCTTACTGTTGGATTGTTTATTAATTCTTCAACACCATTTTGTCTTTTTTGAATTTCTTGGATATTTTTTACTGGTTGAGCTATCCAAGATTTTAATAGTCTTGAACCCATTGGGGTTTTAACTCTATCAATTGCCCATAATAAGCTTCCATATTTTGTTTTGTCTCTAGAAGTTTCTAATAATTCTAAATTTCTTCTTGTGCTTGCATCAATTGATAAGTATTCAGATAGTGAATATGGGCTGATTACATCAAATTTTGGAAGTACACCTTTTTGTGTTTCAACAATATAATCAATCATTGCTCCAGCAGCACAAAAAGCTAATTTAAATTCGCTATATCCAAATGCTTCAAGAGATACAACATTAAATAACTTTTTTAAATTTTCACTTGCTCTATTTTCGTCAAAAGATGAAACAGACATTTTTGTACAAGGATAAATTGAAGTAATTTCTTCTGGCAAATCAATTTTTTCTTCTGGAACAATTTGAAATGGTGTAATTTTTAATTTTTTAATTGGAGTTAAAACTTCTGATGGTTTAATTCTTGCTAACTCTGATAGAATTTCCGGTAAAGAGCCTTTAGTTACTCTAAATTCACCTGTTGAAATATCAGAATATGCTAAACCAAAATTTTCTCCATTTTGAATTACAGAAGCCAAATAATTATTGCCTGTTGGTTCAAGTAAATTCATTTCTGTTAATGTGCCAGCTGTGATAGTTTTAACAATATCACGCTTAACTAAGCCTTTAACTTCTTTTGGATTTTCAAGTTGTTCGCAAATTGCTACTTTTATATTTTTTTCTAAAAGTTTTGGGATATATGTGTTTAAAGATTTAACTGGAATGCCAGCCATTGGAACTTTCCCTAAGTTTCCACCTTCTTTGTGTGTAAGAGTTAAACCTAGTTCTCGATTAAAAACAATGGCATCTTCAAAAAATCCTTCGTAAAAATCTCCCATACGATAAAGAAGTACAACACCTTGATATTTTCTTTTTATTTCAAGGAATTGCTTAAACATTGGAGTTGCTTGTTCTATATCAACATTTAAACTATTATTGTTCTTGATTTCTTCATCTATCATAGCTATACTGTATTACAAATTAAGGCTAAATTCAAATTATAAATAAAGGAGTTTAAATGAAAGGTTGTTTGTCTTTTATATTCAAGACTATTATTGCAGTTTTGGTATTTTTTGGATTGTTACATTTGGGTGTTATTGATTTTATAAAAGATAAAATTGATGAACATAAAGGAACTTCTCAAGAAAAAATTTATGAAGATACAAAAGATATTATTGATTTAACAGAAATTGATGATGAATATACAATTGATAAAAATTTAAAAATTCTTCAAAACAGAATGATTGTAGCAGAGCATAATTCTACAGGTCAAAAAATGATTATGATTGAGCCTAGAAAGGGTGACTTTTTGACAAAAGAAGATATTAATGCTGAAGATTTACAAGAAAAAATTGAAAAACTTATCAATAAATATAGAGTAGTTAAATTTGATAAAATTCAAATTGTCAAAAAAGATACATTTAAAGGTGTTGGACAAGAAGTACCTTATGCAAAAGTAAAAGCAGAAATTTCAAGTCTTCCAATAAAAGATGTTGAAGGTATTGTTGGTGTTGCAGAATTAAAAAATGGCAAAAATTTAATAGTTGTATCTGTTAATGAAAAGGGTAAATATTCTCAAATTATTGCTGAAGCTTTTTACTCACAGGTTAAATAATGATTGAAAAAAAATATGAAAAATTAATGCGTAAATGTATTAATTTGGCAAAAAAAAGTGAGGGAAGAACATCTCCAAATCCATTGGTTGGCGCCATAATTTTTGATGATGATTTTAGAATAATTTCAACTGGCAGGCATGAATATTATGGCGGAAATCATGCAGAGAGGAATGCTGTTTTATCTGCAAAAGAAGATTTAAAAGGAAAATCTATAATAGTAAATTTAGAACCTTGTTCCCATTATGGTAAAACACCGCCATGCGCTAACCTTTTGATAGAAAAAGGTTTTAAACGCGTTATTGCAGGCATGGTTGATCCAAATCCAGAAGTTGCAGGTCAAGGAATTGAACGCTTAAAAAAAGCTGGTATTGAGGTTGTTGTTGGTGTTTTAGAAGATGAATGTAGAGAATTAAATAAGATTTTTTTAAAAAATCAATATGAAAAAATGCCATATATAACCATTAAAACAGCTACTACACTAGATGGTAAAATTGCGACAAAAACAGGTGATTCTAAATGGATAACAGACGAAGCTTCAAGAGCTGAAGTTCAAAAACTTAGAAATAAGTATGACGCTATTTTAACAAGTTCTCAAACAGTTATAAAAGATAATCCATCTTTAACTTGTAGAAAAAAAGGTGGTAGAAATCCGATAAGAGTTATTTTGGACACTAATCTTACAACATCAGTTGATAGTAAAGTTTATAATAATGATGGAACAAGAGTTATTTTAATTACTTCTAAAGAAGCTAATTTCCCACCTCATGTTGAGGTTTATAAATGTCCAACAAAAAATAATCATATTGATTTAATTCAAGCAGTAAAAATTTTATATGATTTAAAAATAAGAAGTATTTTAATTGAAGCTGGAGGCGCTTTAAATCAAGCTTTTATTGAAGCTGGATTGGTTGATGATTTGGTGCAATTTGTTGCTCCAAAAATTTTGGGAGATAAATCTGGGATAAATTTTGTAGAAAATTTTGAAAGAAAAGAGATTTCTCAATGTAACAATTTAAGCATGGTGTCTGTGAAAAAATTAAAAAATGATATAATGATTGTTAGCAATTTTATAAAGTAAATTGCAAAGAGGAGATTTTATGATTCAAAAAGTTTCGCCAACTTTTAGTTCATTAATAACAAATCAAAATAAAAAAAATTCAAAACCACAAATGACTAGTTCTCAAAAATCGTATATGGACAGTTTTGTTAAAAATGCAAAAGATACAGCTCCAATTTTACTTGGTTTAACTGCTCTTTGGTCAGTTTTAGATTATGGAAATCAAAAGATTACAATGCCTCAATCATTAATGAAAAATCTAGCATTTTTCTTTGCTCCAGTACTAATTGTTTCATCTGCGATAATTGCGGGAATAGAAAATAAAAAACCCTCTAAAAATAGTAAAGAATAAAATGATTTTTATTATATAATGATATTATGACAAACGATTTATCAGAAAAAGTTTATAATTTACAGAAAAATGTGCTTGAACTACACAACCTTTTTGATTTGAATATGGTTGCTAATCAATCGCGTTCTATTGAAGATTTGTTATCAAAAATCTCTTTTTTGGTTAAGACTTCATTATCTTTAAAACAAATAAGATTTTTTGTTAATAATAATGGTATTTTTCAAACAAAAAATATTTCATATTCAGATGATTTGGAATATGAATTTAGTATTGATAATGCTCCATTTTTACAAGTTGAAAATGATGAATTAATCAAAGTTACAAATGCTGATGGAACTTTAATTTATAAATCATTTTGGAATACATATAAGCTTCAAGGTTTAGAAACAGAATATATAAAAATTTTCTATAATAATTCAACACCAATTTGTGTTTGTTCAATTAGTAAAAAAGAAGATGGTTCTGATTTTACAGATGATGATTTAAAATATTTAAATCAAGTTTTTGGTTGTATTGAGCCAATTTTACATAATTTTATTAAAAATAAAGAGCAAGAAGAAAAAATTGTTGATTTAAACAAAACACTTCATAATCTTTCAATTTTATACAATATTTCGCAAGCAGTTAATTTCATTGATGATTTAAAACGTTTAATTAGTGTGATTTTAGATAAAGCAATTGAAACTGTTAATGCAGAAAAAGGCTCTTTAATGCTTTATGATTCATCAGACAACACTCTGCAAGTAAAAGTTGTATATGGTTTGAAAGATAAAAAGCATGAAGAAGACATTAATAATGGTATCGTTGAATGTCAAAAAATGAAGCCAGAAAGCGGTATTGCTGGTAAAGTTTATACAGAGAAAAAATCAATTATCACAAATTTAGGTGGTAATGACCCTAGGTTTAATCAGCTATCATCAGAAAATAATGTTTCATCATTGATTTGTGTTCCTTTGATTGCTAAAGGTGAATGTATTGGTATCATTAATATTACCAATAAAAAGAATGGCAAATTATTTAATAAAAAAGATTTAGAATTTGTTGAAGCTTTAGCAAATCAAGCGGCAATTGCTGTTGATAATGCTCAATTGTATGAATTGGCTACAAAAGATGGTTTAACTAAATTATATATTCATAGACATTTCTATTTCTTGCTTGAATCAGAAATTAAAAGAGTACAAAGATATAGACATGTGCTTTCTTTATTAATGTTAGATATTGATAACTTTAAGCAAGTAAATGATACATATGGCCATTTAGTTGGTGATATGGTATTGAAAGAAATTGCTGCAACAATTCAAAAAACAATTAGACATGTTGATATTGCTGCTCGTTATGGTGGTGAAGAATTTACTATTATTCTTCCTGAAACAGCTGCTTTAAATGCCGTAACAATTGCAGAACGTTTGCGTAAAAGAATTAGTGAAATTGAAGTTAAAATTGATGAAAATACAGTTTTAAGTCCAACAGTTAGTATTGGTATTGCTGAATATCCAAATGTAGAAGGTGGAATAAAAGAACTTATTGATGCCGCTGATAAAGCATTATATGCTTCTAAAGAAAATGGCAAAAATTGTATTCACCTATTTTTCGATGGACAGTTTACAAAATACATTCCTTAAAAAATTTCATTGTAAATAAACAGAAACATTTTTGCTTTCTTAATCCTCTAAAACCCATGATTGAAGTACAATTATCATGTAAGGTTTCATGAAGGTTAAAAAATTGAAAATAGCAATTTACCCAGGTAGTTTTGATCCAATAACCAAAGGACATTTAGATGTTCTAAAGCGTGCTGCCGATATATTTGATAAGGTTATAATTGTTGTTTCTGTTAATGTTAATAAGAAAAGTTTTTTACCTTTAGAAGATAGATTAAATCTGATAAAAGAAGCATGTAAAGATATTCCAAATGTTGAAGTTGATAGCTTTGATGGATTAACAATTGAGTATGCAAAAAAGAAAAACGCTAATGTTTTGATTAGAGGCTTAAGAGCTGTATCAGATTTTGAATATGAAATGCAATTATCACAAGCAAATAGTGCTTTATGCAGAGATATTCATACCGTATTTTTAATTACAAAACCAAAATATAATTTTATTTCATCAGGTACTGTGAGAGAGATTGCTCTTATGAAGGGTGATATATCTAAATTCGTTCCAGAACCTGTAGCAAAGTATTTAGAAGCAAGATATACGAAAGGTTAAAATCATGACAGAGTTAAGAGTTAGTCATTTAATAGATGAAGTAGATGAAATGTTGGATAACAAATTTCATGTAGGAAGCTATTGCTTGTTTATGAATACAGATGATATTCAAGATGTTTTAAGCAAAATCAAGGCTATTCTTCCAGAAGAAATTAAAACTGCAGAAATGATTTTAAAAAGACGTGACGATATTTATATGGAAGCTCAAAGTAGAGCTGATAGAATTATATCTGAAGCGCAAAATACAGCAGCTAATATTTTAAGTGAATCTGAATTAATTAGAGCAGTTAGAGAAAAAGCTGCAAAAATTCAAGAACAAGTTAAAGAAAGTTGCGAAGAAATGAAAAATAAAGCAACTGAAGAAGCTGAATCTTTAAAAAGAAATGCATATCAAGAAGCAATGCAAACAAGAGAAGGTGCACAAGCGTACGCTGAACAAGTTTTAAACAATTTAGAACGTGATATTGAACAAGTTCATAGAATTGTTAGAAACGGTCAAGAATATTTATCTCAACAAAAAAGAGCTAAAGAAGCAGTATCTTCTGAAAAAGCATTAATCGAACAATAAAAAATTTATAGGGATATTATTGGTGGGCATAATTGCCCACCTAAAATAATATAGGGAAGGGAATGGTCATCGTGGCTGGTAAAATAGTAGAAAAACCACAAAAAAATTCTGTTGAATTAAAACTGCTTCCACAAAGTGTTGAAGCAGAAGAAGCTATTTTAGGTGCTATTTTGTATAATCCTCCATCATTGGGGAAAATTGTTGAATCTGTTAAACCAGAAAGTTTTTATAAGCCTGCTCATAAAATAATTTATAGAGCAATGCTTGAAATGTTTAGAAAAAATCAGCCAATTGATACTGTAACTCTTTTTGAATACTTGAAAACAGAAGACGAAATTGAAAATATTGGCGGACAAGATTATTTGTTGTATTTGTATGACAATGTTGTAACTACTGCAAATATTGGCTATTACGCTG
The DNA here is from genome assembly GCA_015152515.1 of Cyanobacteria bacterium SIG29. Taxonomy (GTDB): domain Bacteria; phylum Cyanobacteriota; class Vampirovibrionia; order Gastranaerophilales; family Gastranaerophilaceae; genus Avigastranaerophilus. The sequence goes on along the minus strand of SUTV01000002.1, from coordinate 27,865 downwards.
ATATTGTTAAAGAAAAAGCTATAAAAAGAGCTTTGATTAATGCTGGCTCTGAAATTGTTCAAAGCGCATATGAAAATGAAGAAGTTGATAAACTTTTAGATGATGCTCAAAAACAAATTTTTGGTATTGCGTCAGAAAATGCAACTTCTGACTTGATTGGCATTGAAGGTTTAGTTGTTGATGCTTATGAAGAAATTGAAAAAAGATTTCATAATAAAGATGAATTAGTTGGTGTAACAACAGGTTTTTATGATTTAGATGGAATTACATCAGGTTTACAAAAATCAGATTTGATTATTTTAGCAGCTCGTCCATCTATGGGTAAAACAGCTTTTGCTTTAAATTTGGCACAAAATGTTGCGATGAAAGGTAAAAAAGCAGTTGCCATCTTCTCTTTAGAAATGCCTAAGAGCCAATTAGTAAAGCGTATGTTGTGTGCAGAGGCTGAAGTAGATTCAAGAAGAGTAACTTCTGGTAACTTACAACCAAATGATTGGGAAAAGTTAATGGAAGCTATGGGTAAGTTATCTGAAGCTAAAATATACATTGATGATACATCAGGTGTTACCGCTATTGATATTAAAGCAAAATGTAGACGCTTGATGATGGAAGAAAAAGACTTGGGATTAATTGTAATCGATTACTTGCAATTAATGGAAGGTGGCGGAAATCCTAATGACAGAAACCAACAAATTTCTGCTATTTCTCGTTCATTAAAAGGTTTAGCTAGAGAATTAAATGTTCCAATTATTGCACTTTCACAATTATCTCGTGGTGTTGAATCAAGACCTGATAAACGTCCTATGATGTCAGATTTAAGAGATTCTGGTGCAATTGAACAAGATGCTGATATTGTAATGTTTATTTATAGAGATGAATATTATAATAGAGATAATGTTGACAATAAAGGTAAAGCAGAAGTAATTATTGCAAAACACAGAAATGGTGGAGTTGGTACTATTAATTTGTTATTCCAATCAAACATAACAAAATTTAAAAATCCAACAAGTAATAGCTAGTAAATCGTTATTACGAGCGAAGCGTGGTAATTTAATAAACTGTCATTGCGAGAAAATCTGTGATTTTCGTGGCAATCTAGAAAAAATAACTGGATTACTTCGTCATTTCGCACTCGCTAACCGGACTTCGTCCGTACAGAATTACGCTCTCTTGTAATTCTTTTCGCTCATCGCTGTCGTTTGCTTCATTACATTGTCGCAAACTTCGCATTCGCTAACCGGACTTTGTCCGTACAGAATTACGCTCTCTTGTAATTCTTTTCGCTCGTTGCTGTCATTCCTTCGGCTTCGCCTGTCGTCATTTCGCACTCGCTAACCGGACTTCGTCCGTACAGAATTACGCTTCAATGAAGAGTCTTCTACCTACTATATTTGGTTTTCCATTATAATAACCAGCAAAGTAACCACCTTTTACAGGTTTATTTACTGCATAAGAAGTTGTTCTTTGGGATGTGGTTTGTACAAAAGGATTTTCAAAAGGATTATAGCCATTTGTTTGAACAATACTAGTTTGAGATGTAGATGGTGTGTACATCGCTTGTGATACCATAGTCCTTAATCTATTTATCATTTTTTGTCCCTTTATATTACATACACAATATTTGTTTAATGATAAAACTTGTTATGTCATTAATTATATTGATAAATTTTATTAATAAAATCATACAACTAAATGAATATAGGTTTAGAATATTTTCTATTTGGGAATTGCAGAGATATAAATCATAAAGAATAAGTAAAATAGAAAATTAGGAATAGATATTAGTTATAAACAAGTAATATAAACCAGAAAAATTGGCCCTTGATGCTTCGCGCGGGGATTTGAGTTGTTTGAATAGAGTTTTTATTAATTGTGTATAGTTTTTATTTAAGTAATTTTTTAGATTATTTTGGTTTGTGATTTTAAAATGTAAATACTAAAAAAGAAAATAAATAGAAACTTATATAAAAATTTGAATATGAAAAAAGTGTATATAATTTTGTTATACATTGTTGTGTGTAACTTAATTAGATTGCGCGTGACAATAAAGTGTTAAATATTGTTAAGACTTGACGAAAAATTAACAAAAGTATATAATTGTTTTCGTATTTGGATTAAGTTTCGAAAAGACGAAAGGTAAAAAATTATGAAAAAATTAGGTTTCACCCTTGCTGAAGTTTTGATTACTTTAGTAATTATCGGTGTAATTGCTGCTATGACAGTTCCAACATTAATGAACAACACAAATGCACAAGAATTTCGTAGCGCATTAAAAAAAGCTATTTCTGGTGCTAACCAAGCTTTAACTCTTCACTATGCATTAGAAGGTTTAGGCGCACAAGACTATGCTCAAGCGTCAGATTTAGTTAAAGATGTATTCAAAAAGAGAATGAACGTTATCGATGCTGGTACTTTCAACACAGATTATAAAATCAATAATAAAGCTCCAGTTGTTGCTGATACATTCACAACTCAAGATGGTATTGTATTCACAATTGTAAACTGGGATAATGGTGCATCAAGCTCAGAAACACAAACAGGTGCTTGTAACTCATACAATACAAAACCTTGTATTAAAGCAGCTGGTCCAAACTTATGGATCGACGTAAACGGTGAAAAGAATCCAAACAGAGTTACAACTCAATCTTCTCACCCACGTGACCAATATCAAGCACAAATCTACAACCAAAAAGTTGTTCCATATGATAAACCAACTCAAGAAGTTATGTTCGACAAAGAAGTTGCTGTTGGAACTTAGTATAGATTCTAGATTAGTCTAAGAAAAGAGCGAGATTTATTTCTCGCTCTTTTTCTTTTGTGATTTTTGTTTTTGCTATTTGATAGCGTGCTAGTATAATAATTTGTCATTGCGAGCAAATTTATTTGCGTGGCAATCTAGCTTTCTTTGTCTATCCTTCTAAAGCTTCTTTTAGAAGTTTGTTTAATAATTGAGGGTTAGCTCTACCTTGAGTTTCTTTCATTACTTGACCTACAAAGAAACCAAATAGTTTATCTCTACCGCCTCTATATAATTCAACTTGTGAAGGGTTTGAATCAACAACTTTTTGACAAATTTCTTTTAGTGCGCCTTCATCTGAAATTACGCTTAAACCTTGTTTTTCTACAATTGCTTTTGCGCTTCCGCCTTCTTTTAATAAAGTAACAACAATTTGTTTACCAATATTGTTTGAAATAGCACCTGATGTTACTAAGTTAATTAATTCTGCGAAGTTTTCAGCAGTTAATTTTGTTTCTTCAATTTCTACTTTTTCTTCTTTTAAGTAGGCTGCAATTTCTTTCATTAAGAAGTTGTTAGCTACTTTTGCGTCTGCGCCTAGAGCAACAACTTTGTCATAGAATAGTGCAATATCTTGTTGTTCAACTAAAACATTTGCGTCATAAGATGTTAAGCCATAACCAACATAGCGATTTCTTCTTGCTTGAGGTAATTCTGGCATTGTAGATGCAATTCTATCAACCCATTCTCTTGAAATTTCTAATGGCATTAAGTCAGGGTCTGGGAAGTAACGATAATCATGAGCATCTTCTTTTCCTCTCATAGATTTTGTTATACCTTGATTGTCATCCCATAGTCTTGTTTCTTGAACAACTTTTTCGCCTGCTTCAACTATATCAATTTGTCTATCAATTTCGTATTCAATAGCTCTTTGTAGTGCTCTAAAGCTGTTTACATTTTTAATTTCTGCTCTTGTGCCAAATTCTTTTTGTCCAACAGGTCTTACAGAAATGTTAGCATCGCATCTCATTGAACCTTCTTCTAAGTTTCCATCGCATACACCGATGTATCTTAAAGTTGTTCTTAATTCTTCCATATAAGCTCTAGCTTCGTCGCTTGAACGCATGTCAGGTTCTGATACGATTTCTAATAGTGGAGTACCTGCTCTGTTTAAATCTACTAATGAATAGCTTGAACCAGCAATACCATTAGCACCCATATGAACAAGCTTTCCAGCATCTTCTTCTAAGTGTGCTCTTGTGATACCAATTCTTTTACCTTCAATATCAATGTGTCCATTTACGCATATTGGTTGGTCATATTGAGAAATTTGATAGCCTTTTGGTAAATCTGGATAAAAATATTGTTTTCTATCGAATTTACAATATTGAGGAATGGTACAATTTAGTGCTAAACCTGTTAAAATACCCATATTAACAACTTCTTTGTTTAACACTGGTAATACACCTGGCATACCTAGTGTAATAGGGCTTACTTGTGTATTTTGTTCATTACCAAATTCAGTTGAATCACATGCAAAAATTTTAGATTTTGTTTTTAATTGTGCGTGTACTTCTAAACCGATTACTACTTCGTATTTTTCTCTTAATTCTTCCATTGTAGCCATAGTTATATATAACCTCTATTTATCCCTTTTTCTTGTCAAAATCATATCATGAACATAATTATTTTGAAATCTGATTGTAATATAGTAAAATAATATCGTATGGTGGGGAATATGAAAAAGAAATTCATTTCAGCTTTAATATTGATTTCATTATGTATGCCGAATGTAGTTTTAGCTGAACCGATTAAAGGTCATATTGAAGAAACTAATACATATAACCAAGAAACTGATAATACCTTTACAAGTGAAAGTGAACAATTAACTGCTAAAAAAACGGTTGAATTAACTGTTTCGCAAGTTATAAATGGTGCAACTTCAATTGAAGGTGATGAATTTTTTGCTGAAGTATCTCAAGATGTTCTTGCAGGAAGTGGTGTTTTGCTTCCAAAAGGAACTGTTGCACATGGTTTTATTAAAAATATAGTTGACCCTAAAAAAATGGGACGAGATGGCTATGTAGAATTGGGTTTTGATTATCTTATAACACCTGATGGAAGAGAAATTCCTATTGAAGGAGATATGACATCAAAACTGCATCCAGCTAAATCAACAGCCAAAAGAATTGGAGAAGGCGCTGCGCATACGGCAATTGGCGGAGCTTATGGTGCAGTTGCAGCATTAGAACTTATTGGTATAGAAGGTGCGATTTTAAGTCAAGGATACACTATTGCTGGTGGTGCAGCATTGGGTGGTATTGTTGCTTTGGGGTATAGTTTATTTAGAAAAGGTAAGGATGTTTTGATTTCTCCTGGTGATGAAATTAAAGTAAAAATCATTTCTGCTGATAAAATACCTGTTATGACACATGAATCTGTAAGACAAGAAGAAATTGCTTATGAAGGTTTAGATGTTGAAATTTTTGATATATTTTTAGAAGAAGATCCTTTTGGAAATTTGAATACTATTTCTTTGGATATGATTATAAAAAATTATTCAAAGACAGATTTTTCTTCGTTTGATATTGCTTTAGTAAGTGACTTAAGAAATAGTTATAATCCATCAATTTTTACTGATTATAAAAATACTTTGGCTATGAAAACTATCCGAAGAGGTGAAAGTGTTTCTGGAATTTTATCATTTTCAGTTGATAATCCGAATCGTGAACATTGGTTAGTTTTTTATGATAAAAGAAATCATAAGCCGTTAGCTAAAATTTCTATTGATAATGCTAAAAAAGATTTAAAAATTACTGATTTACAAAAAAAGAAGAAGAAGAAAAGAAAAAATAAATAATGCTTCAAATTGATTTATTTGAAAAAGTACAAAATAGTGAAGTTTTAGAACTTTTAAAATGTATTGGTATAAAAACAAAAGTTTTCAAAAAAGGTGCATATATTTTAAAAGCTGGTACCAAAATTGATTATTTAGCTGTAATTTTAGGTGGTAATGCAGTAATTTCTAAAATAGATTCATTAGGGAAAGAAACAATAATTGAAAAGTTAGAAATGAATGATATTTTTGGTCATAACATTGTTTGTTGTGGTTTAGATAAAAGCCCTGTTGATGTCATTGCTCAAAACGAGTGTGAAGTGTTATTTTTACCATTTGAAAAGGTTGTAACCCCTTGCGAAAAGCTTTGTTCATATCATTTACAGTTAATCAAAAATGTTATGAAAATGATTTCAAAAAGAAATTCTTTGTTGAATGATAAAATAGATATTATTGCTCAAAAAACAACAAGGGATAAGATTTTAGCTTTATTAGAATCATATAGAAATGGGCAAAAGGTATTTTCTATTCCTTATTCAAGAGAAGAAATGGCAAAATTTTTGTGTGTAGATAGAAGTGCAATGTCACGCGAATTGTGTAAAATGCGTGATGAAGGTATTTTGAAGTTTTCAAAAAACCATTTTGAACTGTTATAAATAGCTTTTTTATAGTGTTTGTTAAAATAAAGTAACGAAATGTTAAGAATAAAACATTTCGCGCAATTCGTGTTTTAAAAAATACTTTATATAAATACGAGGATTCAATTAAGTTTTAATTAAGATACAAATTTTTAAATTTTATATTCATACTTACCTTACTTACTACCTTTACTAACACACGAGGAAATTGAAAAAGATTTCAGAGGAACCCAAAAGTTCCTTTTTTTTTGCGAAATTCTGTACGGACGAAGTCCGGTTAGCGAATGCGAAGTTTGCGACAATGTAATGAAGCAAACGACAGCGATGAGCGAAAAGAATTACAAGAGAGCGAAATTCTGTACGGACGAAGTCCGGTTAGCGAGTGCTAAGTTGATGACAACGAAGTGAAATCAACGACAGCAACGGGCGAAAAGAATTTCAAGACGCGTTTTGCTTTTGTGTTCGCTTATTCAGGTTCGTTCGGCGTTGCCTCAACTCCACCCTACGCAAAAACCGAAACAATAAATACTAACAAATTGAACGAAACGACGCAATTTTAAAAAATGTCATTGCGAGAAAATCTATGATTTTCGTGGCAATCAATACAAATAATCAAATTCAAGGTGTCCGATTTTAACAACGTCACCTTCTTGAACGCCAGCTTCTTTTAGTGCGTCAAAAACGCCCATAGCTTTAAGAATATTTTGGAAACGATATAACTGTTCTGTATTTCTACCGTCGGTAACATTTGCTAGACGGAAGATTTTTCCACCTTCTACAACAAATGTATGTTTGTCTAATCTATAAACGCTATATGCGCTATCATCATTGTCTGTTGCGCCATCATCTTCTTCAACATCAACAACAATAACTGGTTTTGGAATTTCATCAACTTTTTTAGATACAAAATGCATAAAATCTTTTAAATTTTCTCTTGTTGCTGCAGAAATTAAAAATACATCATTAGTGATTTTTTTAAATTCGTTTAAATATTGTGTGCGCATTTCTTCATCAACTGAATCTATTTTGTTTAAAGCTACAACTTGGTAAACTTTTGCAAGTTGTTCAGAGTGTTTTTTTAATTCTTCGTTTATAATTCTGTAATTTTCTAATGGATTTTCTTGTGTTAAATCAACTAAGTGAATCAAGAAACGGCATCTTTCAACGTGGCGTAAAAATTCATGACCTAGACCAACGCCTTCTGATGCGCCTTCAATCAAACCTGGAATATCTGCAACAACGTAGCCATCTCCAGTATCTTTTTTAACAACGCCTAAATTTGGAACTAAAGTTGTGAATGGATAGTTTGCAATTTTAGGTTTTGCTGAACTTATTGAACTAATTAAAGTTGATTTACCTGCATTTGGCATACCTAGTAATCCAACATCAGCTAATAATTTAAGTTCAAATTCTAATGTTCTTTCAATACCATTTTCACCAGGTTCACAATATTGAGGTGCTCTTTTTTGAGAGGTTGCAAAACAAGCGTTTCCTCTGCCACCACGACCACCTTGTGCTACCATTATTGTTTGTTCTGGTGTGTTTAGGTCGGCAATAATTTTATCTGTAACCACATCACGCACAACCGTACCAACAGGAACTTTAATATATAGGTCTTTTCCACATTTTCCGTGTTGAGTTTTTATATAACCATTTTCACCGTTTTCTGCTTTAAAAACGGATTGGAATTGGAAGTCCATAAGTGTAGACATATCTTCAGTTGCAATTAAATAAACATCGCCACCTTTACCGCCGTTACCGCCAGCTGGACCACCTTTATCAACATATTTTTCTCTTCTCCAAGCAACAATACCATTTCCGCCTTTGCCTGAAAGAATTTTTATTCTGGTTTTGTCTATGAACATTCCTTGACCTATTCCTTTTGAAAAAATTATATCGTAAACATGAAAAACCCATGTCAAATAGTTAAGAATTGTATATAGTTGAGAGATTTTACTTGTTGCAATGTATAATTATAAAAAAGTGGTTAGGTATGACGCAAATAGTATTAGTATCAGATAATAAAGAAACAATTTCACAAGTTGAAAAAATATTAGGACAAGTTGTTCTTCCTCAAGACGAGCAAGCTGTTGAAGATATTGTCAAAAATGAGTTGGCAGGAATAATTTTATTTGATTGTGATTCAAAAGAACTTGATGCTGTTGGTTTGATAAGAAAATTAAAACTAACAATGCAAACAAAAGATATGCGTTCAGTTATTTTGTTAAACGAAAATAAAATCAATTATGATGTATTAAAATATGCAAATAACTATATTACAAAACCAATTGATGAAGAGCTTTTTAAGTCAACAATTAATTCAAGTTTGCAGTTAAGAGATACTTTTAGAGTTTTATCAAAAAATAATAATGATTTAGCAAAAAGTTTATATCAATTAAATGTTTTATATAACACAAGTACTCAATTGGCAGGTTCTCTAGATAAGACAAAATTGATAGATATTATGACAGATGGTTTAGAGCAAAGTTTATCGCTTTCTTTATGTTATGCGTTAATTTTGAATGAAGTTAATGATATTCAATTAATTATAAAATCTGTATTTCCATTATCATCAAGGCTTGAAAACGCCATTAAATTAAGAGCATTGTTGAATTTTAAAAATTTATTTTCCTTAAATCCATCAATAGAGGATATTAAAGAAATAAAAAAAGTTAAAGACCAATATGGTGAATATGATTTGAATGTATTTAATTTTGATAATCTTTTTGCACCAATTAATATCAAAAATAAGTTTTATGGAATTATTGAAGTTTTTAGAGAAAATGATTTTGCACAAGATGATACAAAATGTTTTACAACTCTTGTAAAGCAAGTATCTTTGCCGTTAGAGAGTGCAATTTTATACGAAGAAATTAAAGATACTAATATTAAATTAGAAAAATTAGAACGTTTGAAATCAGAGTTTATTTCTATTGTTTCACATGAGTTAAGAACACCTTTAACCTCTATAAATAGTGCTTTAGATATTATTTTAAAAGGCACAACTGGTGAGATTAATGAAACTATGGAAAAGTTTTTAAATCTTGCTAAAAGAAATGTAACTAGACTATCTGCAATTATTTATGACCTTTTAGATTTATCTAAAATTGAAGCAGGTAAAATGGAATTTAGATTTGAAAAAACCAATATTAATTTACCAATAGAGTTGGTTAAAAATACTCTTGAAAATTTGGCTAAAGAACAAAATATTACTATTAATATGGAAATAGATAATTCTATCGAGCCTGTTTATATTGATACTCAAAGAATGGAGCAGGTTCTTACAAATCTGATTTCTAATGCTATTAAATTTACAAGAGAAAATGGCACAATTGAGATAAAAAGTTCTAGAATAAAAGCTGATGAAATAAGGAATAATCCATTTTTTGATAACTTGCCAACTTCTTTAAGTGAAGAATATGTAAAAATAGCAGTAAAAGATAATGGTATTGGTATTGCTAAAGAAGATTGGGGCAAAGTATTTGAACAATTTAAGCAAATAGAAAATTCGCTAAGCAGAAAAGTTGGTGGTTCTGGCTTAGGGCTTCCTATTGCTAAACGTTTAATGCAGGCACATAAAGGTTTTATTTGGCTTGATAGTGAATTAGATAAAGGTTCAACCTTCTATCTTGCTATTCCATTGATGAGTGAAAAAGAAATATTTATACATTCATTAGAGCAAGATATTCAAAGAGCAAAACAAGAACACATTAATGTTTCTATTATGGCTCTTCAAGGAAAAGAAGAAGCAATTGATAAAGTTATAAATGAAGGTGTTATTAGAAAAACAGCTAATTTCAAGGAACATTCTTGTATAAATAATGACAGAAAATATTATTATTGTTATGTAGTTGATTTGGATTCTTTTGTTTACGATTTTGAAGTGCGCAAATTATCTACATTTGTGGCTGGTCTAAATAAAGAAAATCCAGATTATGATATAATGTATTCATCAGCTTTGTGCCCACAAGATGGGGAAGAAATTAATATTTTGATTGAAAAGTTGAGTGAATTCTCTAAAGGGGATATAGATGAAAAAAGTACTAATAGTTGATGATGAAGTAGATATAATAGAGATTTTGCAGTTTGTATTAGAAGCTAACGGTTATGAATGTGTAACTGCAATGGATGGTGAAGAAGGTTTGAAATTAGCAAGGGAAATTTCACCTGATTTAATTATTCTTGATGTTATGATGCCTAAAATTAATGGTTATAAAATAAGCAGGCTTTTAAAATACGACAATAAATATAAAGATATTCCTATTTTAATGATTACAGCGCGCTCTCAAGAAGAAGATAAAATTATCGGCGAGGAAACAGGCGCAGATGAATATATAACAAAACCGTTTAATGTCGATTATGTAATTGAAAAAGTTAAAAGTTATTTGGGATAATTAAATGGAATTAGTAACAAATAAAACTCTTGAAAAATTGAAATACGATTTGGTTCGTGATGGGCTTGTTAGTTATGAAGATATAGAAAAAGCTCATGAACTTTCCGTTTCTCAAAATGTTAATATTGGTCAGATTTTAATAAAATCTAACCTTATTACAGAAGAAGTTTTATTAAAGTTTTTAGAGAGCAAACTTCATATCCCGTATGTAGATTTAAAAGATTATACTTTAGATACAAGATGTCTTTCTTATATTAGTTTTAATGACGCTCAAAAATATAAGATAATTCCTTTGTTTAAAATAGAAAATGTTTTAACAGTAGCTATGGCAGACCCTCTTGATGTATTGGCTATTGATAAAATTGTAGAACAGATTGGTTGTGATATAGAACCTGTTGTTTCTGCTGAAAATTTGGTAATTAAAAAAATAGAAGAATACTATAACAGCGCAAGTAGTGTTGGACAGATTAAAATTGAAAAAAATGAAGTTAAATTTGATTGGCAAGATGAACTAAATAACGAAGTTTTATCTGATGAACATATACAAATTTTAATTAGAGCAATTTTAAAACAAGCAATTTTAAATGATGTTCATGAAATGTTTTTTGAACATGTTCAAAATGGCTTAAGTGTTAATTTTAGACAGGCTACTCAAATTGTAAACACCGGACAAATCCCATCAGTTTTGGTTGTTCCATTTATTTCTAAATTAAAAGCGTTATCTGCTTTAGATGTTAATGTATGTGAGCTTCCTCAGCTTGGGAAATTGGTTTTTAAAGTAGATGATATTGTCTTAACAGCTAGTATTTCGGCTTTTCCAACAATTAATGGTGAAAGAATTTCTCTTAAAATTTATAAACCGCCAAAAAAGATGGACGAAATTGGTTTAACTGAAAATCAAATTAATATTATAAAAAATGAACTTCAAAATGCTGGGGTAATTTTGGTTTGTGGTTCATCATTATCTGGTAAAACACATATTATTTATTCGATTCTTTCAGAAATAGCTAATTCAGATAAAAACATTATGACGATTGAATCAATTTCTAAATACAATTTAGAAAATGTTAATCAATGCGAATTAAATGAAAATATTGGTTTTAATATTGAAAAAGCAATGAGATTTATTGAGTTTCAATCACCTGATTTAATTTATTTTGAAGGGATAACAAGTAAAATTGCTTTGGATTATTTTGGTTCGTTAGTTTTTAAAAACAAAGTTTTGATAACTGAGTTTCTAGCTGATAATATGGCAGATTTGAATAAGAAGCTGTCATATAGTGATTTTGAAATGTTTAAACCTTTAATTTCTTGTATTATTTTTGCACATAATCAAGATAATATAGAAGTGTTTGATAAGGTTGAATTAAAGAAGTTTATTGGCGTTAATTAACATTTATTAATTAATTGGGATATATCGGCAAAAAAAAATATATTGAAGGTTTAGTCCGTAAAAAGGAATGAAAAGGACTATTCATGAAAATATCACCTATTAATGCATTAAATGTTCAAAAGGTAAGAATACAAAAAAATAAAACAACCCCATCAGCAAATTATAGTAATAATGTGAATGTTTATACATCACCAGCTGTGTTCTTTGGAAAAGATTTAGTGTCTTTTAAAGGTGCAGAATTTAATCAAACATTAAAAGAAAATTATTTTCAATTGCCAGCTGGTTGTAGTCCAGATTCTTTCCAAATAGACGCAGGAAAAGCCTTATTAGAAGGTCGTGATGTATTAGTTGAAGCACCGACTGGTACTGGTAAAACAGCTATTGCACATTATGCTGCAACAAAAAATATGGCAGAAGGAAAAACAACCTTTTATACCACTCCATTAAAAGCGTTAAGTAACCAAAAATTAAATGAATTTAGAAAAGTATATGGTGAAGAAAATGTTGGTATTTTGACAGGAGATAGACGAGAAAATGTTGAAGCTCCTATCATTATTATGACAACAGAAGTATATAGAAATATGGCATTATCTCATTTTTATGGTGATAATAATCCATTAATGGAAAATTTAGGTACAGTAATTTTTGATGAATTCCATTATCTTGGAGACCCTGATAGAGGTCCTGTTTGGGAAGAGTCAGTTATGTACACTCCTCAAAATGTTCAAACCTTAGAATTAAGTGCAACAATTGGTAATCCAAAAGAATTGGAAGCTTGGATTGGCAATTTAAAAGGTAATAACGTTTCATTAGTTTCAATTCCATCAGAAGCACGCCATGTTCCGTTGAAATTCGATATGATAGAAACTCAGTCTTATAATGCAACTGAGAAGAAAATCGAGAAAGCAACTAGACGTGGCGAAACCTTCGATGAAGAAAGTGTTCGTGTTTCAAAACCAAAATTATCAGACTTTAAAGAAGTTGTTAATAAATTAAATGATAGAGAACAATTACCAGCTATTTTATTTGTGTTTAGTAGAAATTATTCTCGTGAAGCCCTTGAGTATTTTGGTAAAGATGGTGCTGATTTAACAACTGCTGAAGAAAAAGAACAAATAGAAAAAATTGTTGATAAATACAAATTAGAAAAATATATTGGTGCTGATTTGGATATGGAAGCACTTAAAAAAGGTTATGCTATCCATAATGCCGGCATTATTCCTGGACAAAAGGAATTAATTGAAGAATTATTCCAAAAGAAATTATTAAAAGTAGTAATTGCAACAGAAACTTTGGCAGCTGGTATTAATATGCCTGCTAAGACAGTTGTAATTTCAAGTCCTTATAAGCCATGTGATCAAGATGTTGATGCGGGCAAATTGTTAGATGATGAAGATGCAAAAATTTTATTAGAAGAAAATCCAGAAAATGAAGAAGAAGAAAAAGTTCCTGTAAGAATGCTAACTTCTAATGAATTTAAACAAATGTCTGGTAGAGCAGGTCGTAGAGGTATTGATACTGTTGGTTATGTTTATACTCTTCCAACAGATAGAAAAACAGAACAAGACTTCTTGTATTTAGAAGCAATTGATTGTAATCCAATAAATAGTAATTATACCCCTGATTATGCCTTTATAACTGGCTATTATGAGCATAATGCAGATGATTCAAAATTGGCTGAAATTTTTGATAAAACTTTCTATGTAAATCAACAAGAAAATGGCACAAAAGAAGCTAAAGTATCTGAATTAATGGAAATTAGCCGTAGAAAAGCTGAAATTTTAAACCAAAGAGGTTTCTTGGTTGAAGAAGATGGTGCATTATATCCTACAATGCTTGCAAATATGGCATCAAAAGTTAGAGGATTTAATGAAATAACTTTAACGGAAATGATTAATTCAAAAGAATTAGAAGGTATGACACCACAAACTTTAGCAATGCTTGCTGGCGCTATGGCAATGCCTGCAAAATCAAAAGAAACTGCTGTTTCATATGAAACAGATTATTCTATGACTTTTGCTAAAACAAAAGAAGCTATTAAACATGTTTGCGAAAAATTAGTTGGTTCAACAACTTCTATGTTGGCTCAACTAGGAAGAACTTATGATAGTTTTTCTAGTTATGATGAAATGATGGCTTTCGCTCAATCAATTGAAAAACCAGATGTATCTGTTGAAGATATACAAGCAACTATTAGAGAACTTGGCGCAAGGCGTGCAAAAATGTATAAAATAACAAAACAAACAGGCACTATGACTTCTGAAGAAGTTGTAAATGCTTTGTTAAATGGCGAAACAGTTCCGACAAAAATTTTAGAAACACATCTTGATGCAGTTGCAAAATATAAGAAAAGAATCAATTCAAAATCAATTGGTCAACATATAAGTAAATTAAGAGCAGAACTTGTTGAACTTGACCCATCTTCAAAGGGAAGTAAAGCAAAAGCACGTTTAGAAAGACAACAAAAAGAATTAGAAACTGATATTAAATTAGCTGTTAATATGCAATATTTAGAAGAAAATATTGAAAATGCTTTGGCTGATAATTTCCAATTCTTAAAGAAAAATCCACCAGAACAAATTAAGGCTGAATATAATAAAACAGAGAATTTGTATAATAGCTTGACAATAAAAGATAAATTGATTGAAAAAATTGAAGCATTGCAAAATTTAGAAGGTATTGGTGAGTCTGAGGTTTATGATGCTTGGGATGATATTGATAAACGTCAAGTTGCTGATGCATTCAAAAGATTATTGAAAGTTTCATCAAGTGTATATTCAACAGAAATTGAAAATGGAATAAAAGCAACAGCACCTAAGTTTAGTGCTGCAAGTGCCCAAATTTTATATGCTTGGACACATATGAATCAAGTAAATCCAATTGATAGTATGACAAATTGGGAACAATTAATCCGAATGACCTCAAAAACAGAGATGGATGAGGGTGGTGTTTATAGAACAATAATGCAAAGTGCAGATTTGTTGAGTCAAATGGCTGAAATGGCGCAAGTTGGGGCTATTCAAACACAAGACCCTGCATATGAAGAATTAAGACAAAAATTGTTAGATGCTCGTCAATTAATAATAAAAGAGCCAATTGAAGTCTAAAAAAAGAGAAAGAGATAAAAAAAGAAACCACCCGTTTAAGCGTAACTGGTGGTTTCTTTGTCGATTGTCAATGAAATTTACAATAAAATAAAGAAATATTAAGCAAAAAGAAAAGAATGGAAATTTATTTGTTGACTATGAATTATGTTTGTCATAAATTTATTATGCTAAGTGGTAAAATGTATTTGCCATAAGCAAAAGTCAATTAGACAAAAGGAAGTGGAAATGAACGAAAGCAAGCAACAAAGAATCAGAGTTTGTTTGAAAGCATACGACCATAAATTAATCGACTTATCTGCAAGTAAAATTGTAGAAGTTGTTAAAAGAACAGAAGCTAGAGTAGCTGGACCTGTTCCATTACCAACAAAACGTCGTTTGTATTGTGTACTTCGCTCGCCTCACGTTGATAAAAAATCAAGAGAACATTTTGAGATGAGAATACACAAAAGAATCATTGATATTTATGATCCGACAGCACAAACAACAGAAGAATTAACAAGAATGGATTTGCCTGCCGGAGTAGATATCGAAGTTAAGCTGTAAAAGTTTTAACAGGCACATACAATTTAATAGAAGGAATCTCCTTATAAATTGAATGTGATCTACGAGGCAAGTAGACAAACGTAGCGCTCACAAAGGAAAGGTGAAATATGACACTGGGAGTAATAGGCGAAAAGCTTGGGATGACACAAGTATTTGACGAACAAGGACTTGCAATTCCCGTAACAGTAATAAAAGTTAATCCGTTAACAGTTACACAAGTAAAAACTGTTGATTCAGATGGTTATAATGCAATCCAAGTTGGCGTAGTACCAGCAAAAGAAAAGCATTTAACAAAAGCTGAATTAGGACATTTTAAGAAAAACGGACTAGAAAATTTCAGACATTTACAAGAATTCAGATTAGATAATCCAGAAGCATACGCAGTTGGACAAAAAATTGATTTATCAGTTTTATCTGAAGGAACAAAAGTAGATGTAACAGGTACATCAATCGGTAAAGGTTTCCAAGGTACAGTAAAAAGATGGAACTTTGGACGTGGACCAATGGCACACGGTTCTAAAAACCACAGAGAACCTGGTTCAATCGGTGCAGGTACAACACCAGGCCGTGTAATCAAAGGTAAAAAGATGGCTGGAAACATGGGTAACGAAAGAGTAACAATTGCAAAACTTACAGTAGTAAGAGTTGACAATGAAAACAATTTGTTACTAGTAAAAGGTTCAGTACCTGGTCCTGAAGGTAAATTAGTAACAGTTGTACCATCAAGAGTTAAATGGAACTAACTCAAAGTTCAATTAAAAGGAAAAAGAAATTATGACAAAAGAAGTTTCAATATTAAGTACAAGCGGAAAGCAAGTTGGTCAAATTGCTCTTGATGATAAAGTATTCGGAGTAGAACCAAATTTGCACGTAATGCATATGGCATTAAGAAGACAATTAAATAACGCTAGAGGCGGAAATGCTTGTGCAAAAACAAGAGCAGAAGTTTCTGGCGGTGGAAGAAAACCATGGAAACAAAAAGGTACAGGTAGAGCAAGAGCTGGTTCAATCAGATCACCATTGTTCGCAGGTGGTGGTGTTGTATTTGGACCAAAACCAAGAAGCTATGAATTCTCTATGCCACAAAAAGCAAGAAGATTAGCATTAAAATCAGCTTTATCTGCAAGATTAGATAATACTGTTTTAGTTAAAGATTTTTCTGAAATTACAGAAGCTAAAACAAAAATGGTAGCAGAGTCATTAAAAGCTCTAAAAGTAGAAGGTAAAATTTTAATCATTGCTAATACAAAAGCTGCAGAAAACGGCCAATTAGAATTAGCAGCAAGAAACCTTCCAAATGTAAAAATCATTTTACCTTCAAACTTGAATGTAAAAGATTTATTAGAAGCTGATAGCTTAGTAATGACTGAAGCAGCAATATTAGAAATAACTGAGAGGTTATCAAAATAATGAGTACAATGAAGCAAAATAAAGAAAGATTATACGATATTATTAAACGTCCTATAATCACTGAAAAATCAATGACAGCAACAGCATTATCTCAATATACTTTCGAAGTAGCTAAAGATGCAACAAAAGTAGAGATTGCTCAAGCTTTAGAATTAGCTTTTCCAGGAAGAAAAGTAACAAAAGTAAGAACGGTTTATATGCCGTCACATGCAAAAAGAGTAGGATATTCTGTAGGTAGAACACAATCTAGCAAAAAAGCTATCGTTACTATTGAAGGTGATCCTATCGAAGAATTAGCAGGAGTGTAAAACAATGGGTATAAGAAAAATTAATCCTACATCTCCAGGACAAAGAGGAATGACAAAAAGTGATTATTCTGAAGTTACAACATCAACACCAGAAAAATCATTATTAAGACCTATAAGAAAAACTGCAGGTAGAAACAATACAGGTAGAATTACATGTCGTCATAAAGGTGGCGGACATAAACAAGCATACCGTGTAATCGATTTCAAACGCGATAAATTCGGTGTTCCTGGAACAGTTAAAACTGTAGAATACGATCCAAATAGAAATGTAAGAATTTCATTAGTAGTATATGCTGACGGTGAAAAAAGATACATTTTAACACCAGAAAACTTAAAAGTTGGTGATGTTGTTGTATCTGGACCAGAAGCAGATATTCAAGTTGGTAATGCTCTTCCATTAGAATTAATTCCATTAGGTACAATTATTCACAATGTAGAATTAATTCCTGGACGCGGCGCAAAAATGGTTAGAACAGCAGGTGCTGGTGCTCAATTAATGGCAAAAGAAGGCAACTATGTAACAATCAAAATGCCAAGTTCAGAAATGAGAATGGTAAGAAAAGAATGTTTAGCAACAATTGGCGTTTTAGGAAACTCAGAGTTCAAGAACTTAAAAGTTGGTAAAGCAGGACGTACACGTCACTTAGGTATCAGACCTACAGTACGTGGTGTAACAATGAACCCTTGCGATCACCCACACGGTGGTGGTGAAGGTAAAACTGGTCCTGGTGGTAATCCAAAAACTCCATGGGGTAAACCAGCATTAGGTCGTAAGACAAGAAATGTAAAAAAACAATCTAGCAAATTAATTGTTAGAAGAAGAAAACGCTAATAAAGGAGATAATTAATGACACGTTCACTAAAAAAGGGTGTATATGTACACGACTCTTTAAAAGCAAAAATCGATAAATTAAACGCTAATAAAGAAAAGAGAGTAATAAAGACTTGGTCAAGAGCGTCTATGATTACTCCTGAAAATCCAGACATGGTTGGACACACAATCGCAGTATATAACGGTAAAACTCACGTACCTGTTTATATATCAGAACCTATGGTTGGACACAGACTAGGTGAATTTGCACCTACAAGAATGTACAGAGGCCACGCAGGGCAAGATAAAACAGCGAAAAGGAAATAGGACATGGAAGCTAAGGCAAGACAAACAGATATAACAATGCCAGCAAGAAAATTACGCAGAGTAATCAATCTTGTAAGAGGCAAATCAGCAGCAGATGCTTTAAGCATGTTGAAATTTATGCCATATTTTGCAGCTCGTGTAGTTGAGAAAAACATCACAGCAGCAGTGGCTAATGCAACAGAGCAATTTGGCGCAACAGCTGAATCTTTAAAAGTTTCTGAAATATTTGCTGATGAATCAAGAACACTTAAAAGAGGTAAACCAAGAGCTCAAGGTAGAATTTACTCAAGAGTAAAACGTACATCTCATTTAACTGTTAAAGTAACAAAAGAATCAAAGTAGAAGGTAATAGATATGGGACAAAAGACACATCCAACCGGATTTAGAGTAGGTATAATTCAACCATGGTTTAGTACATGGTTTGCTAAAAAAGATTACCCAGAATTTGTTGCTGAAGATGCAAAAATCAGAAAGTTCGTTAAGAAAAGATTATATGCAGCAGGCATTTCTAGAATTTTAATTGCTAGAAAAGCACAAAATGTTACAGTAACAGTTGTAACAGCAAAACCTGGTGTTGTAGTAGGCCGTGGTGGTCAAGGTATTGATGAACTTAGAGCAGCAGTTTCTAAATTAATTAATAAAACAGTAACAATCGACGTTGTAGAAGTTGCAAGAGTTGATGTAGATTCTCAATTAGTTGCAGAATCAATCGCTCTACAATTAGAAAAACGTATCGCATTCAGAAGAGCAATGAAACAAGCAATGCAAAGAGCAATGCGTGGTGGAGCTCAAGGTATAAAAGTTATGGTATCAGGTCGTTTAGGCGGTGCTGAAATCGCACGTAGCGAATGGGCTAAAGAAGGAAGAATTCCTCTACAAACTCTAAGAGCTAATGTGGATTATGGTTTCGCAGAAGCAGATACTATAATGGGTAAAATTGGTGTTAAAGTTTGGATTTTCAAAGGCAACTTAATGCCTGGTGAAATGGCAGACCAAAACATCAAAGCTAAAAAAGCAGGTAATAATTTCGAAGAAAAACCTGTTGGCGGCAGAAGAAAAAAGAAAGTAGCAACTCAAGCAAAAGAAGCTAAAGTTGAAGCTACTGAAGAAAACAATTAGTAAGAATAATTAGGAGCGACAAACATCATGTTAATGCCCAAGAAAACTAAATATCGTAAAATGATGAAAGGCAGAATGAAAGGTCATGAGACTCGCGGAACTAAATTAGAATTAGGTTCATTCGGTCTACAAGCCCAAGATCCTGCTTGGATAACTAGCAGACAAATCGAAGCTGCTAGAAGAGCAATGACTCGTGAAATCAAAAGAGGCGGTAATGTTTGGATTAAGATATTCCCAGATAAACCAATCACTGCGAAACCTGCTGAAACTCGTATGGGTAAAGGTAAAGGTAACCCAGAATATTGGGTAGCTGTAGTAAAACCTGGTAGAATTCTTTTTGAATTAGATTACCCACAAAGAGACGTTGCAATTCGCGCGCTTGAGTTAGCTGCTCAAAAACTTCCAATTAAAGTTAAAATTGTTGAGAAAACAGGTGAATAACTATGAAAATAGAAGAAATACGCGAAAAGTCAGTAAGTGAATTAAACGAATTAATCGTTGAATTTAAAAAACAATTATTCGACATTAGATTCAAAAAATTTACTAACAAATATGAAAACGCTACTGATTTAGGAAAAGCAAATTCAGAAATGAAAGAACTTAGAAAATCAATAGCAAGAGTTAAGACAGTACTTAACCAAAAAGAATCAGTATAACTAAAGAGGTCGAGTAGAAATGCCTAAGAAAGAAAAACAAGGTGTTGTAGTAAGTAATAAAATGGATAAGACAGCAGTTGTAAAAGTTGCTTCTTACGATCAACATCCTAAATATAAGAAAATTATAGAAACAACAAAGAACTACAAGGCTCATGATGAATCAAATCAATGTTCTGAAGGAGATATTGTAAGAATAGTTGAATCTAAACCAATTTCAGGTGGCAAACGTTGGATTGTTACTGAGATTGTTGAAAAAGTAAAATAAGTAATTTCAAAGGATGAAATAAAATGATACAGCAAGAGACAAGATTACAAGTAGCAGACAATACAGGTGCTAAAGAATTGTTATGTATCCGTGTTATGGGTTCATCAAACAAGAAATATGCACATGTTGGTGATGTTATAGTAGCAACAGTTAAAGATGCTACACCTAATATGGCTGTTAAAAAATCTGAAGTTGTTAAAGCGGTTGTTGTTAGAACAAAAGCTGATATCAAAAGAGCTGACGGCAGTGTAATCAGATTTGACGAAAATGCAGCAGTTATTATTAACAAAGATGGTAACCCAAGAGGTACTCGTGTATTTGGACCGGTTGCCAGAGAGCTTAGAGATAAAAACTTTATGAAAATAATTTCTCTTGCTCCGGAAGTAATTTAGGAGACAAACGATGAGAAACAAGAAACCAGTTGAAAAACACCCTATACACGTAAAGAGCGGCGATAAAGTTGTAGTTACTTCAGGTAAAGACAAAGGTAAAGTAAGCTCAGTAAAAAAAGTTATCACTGCTGATAATAAAGTTATTGTTGAAGGTTTAAATATAGTAACTAAAGCTCAAAAAGCACAAGGTGGAAACCAAGGTGGTTTAATTAAAGTTGAAGCAGCTATGGATTCTTCAAAAGTTATGTTATATTGCCCAGCTTGTGAAAAAGCAACAAGAATCAAATATGACGTAGTTGATAACAAAAAAGTTCGTATTTGCAAAAAATGCGGAGAAAAAATTGATTAATAGAATTTCTTATTGCTCTTGTGTTGCTAAAAGTTACAATGAAGAGCAAAAAGTTTTTCTAAAAATCTAAAAATTTATATTTAATATATAATTTAAGTATGGGCATCTCGCGAGGAGGTGCATTCTACGGAAGGAAAGACAAATGACAGTATTAACAAAAAATCTAAAAGCAAAATATGATGAAGAAGTAAAAAAAGTTCTTCAAGATGAATTTAAGTATGAAAATGTACACCAAATCCCAAAATTAAGCAAAATTGTTTTAAACATGGGTGTTGGTGAAGCATGTCATAACTCTAAGTTAGCTGAAACTATTGTTAATCAATTAACAAAAATCGCTGGTCAAAAAGCTCTTTCAACAAAAGCAAAAAAATCAATTGCTGCTTTTAAATTAAGAGAAGGTATGCCAGTAGGTGCTATGGTTACACTTAGAGGCGAAAGAATGTATGATTTCTTACAAAAATTAATTTGTGTTGTATTACCAAGAATTCGTGACTTCAGAGGTATCAGTACAAAAAGTTTTGATGGTCGTGGAAACTATACATTAGGTTTAAAAGAGCAGTCATTATTCCCAGAAATTTCATATGATGAATTAGATGCAGTTCATGGTATGAACATTTCAATAATCACAACTGCTAATACAGATGAAGAAGCAAGAGCTTTATTAAGAGCGCTTGGAATGCCATTCAAGAAATAAAGGAGTAAATCGTGGCTAAGAAAGCAATGATAGATAAAGAGCTAAAAAGAGAAGCTTTAGCAGCAAAAGGTAAATACCCAAGAGTAAGACTTCATAACAGATGTTCTATTTGTGGTCGTCCACATGGTTTCCACAGAGACTTTGGTATTTGCAGAATATGCTTAAGAAAAATGGCTCATCAAGGTTTATTGCCAGGCGTAGTTAAAGCTAGCTGGTAGTGAATTTCCCGTAGGACGGAGTGAAACGAGTCTGAATA
Source organism: Cyanobacteria bacterium SIG29 (assembly GCA_015152515.1). Classification (GTDB taxonomy): domain Bacteria; phylum Cyanobacteriota; class Vampirovibrionia; order Gastranaerophilales; family Gastranaerophilaceae; genus Avigastranaerophilus. Next base: position 5,630 of record SUTV01000002.1, on the reverse strand, counting down.
AGCGAGGGCAAAAGAAAATTGAAACGAAGTGTAATTTTCGACTGACCAAGCAGAGAGGGAAATTCAAGACAGCGAAATTCTGTAAGGAATGAATAGCTTTTCTATACTGCCGATAAATTCGAGTAAGTAGTAAAAAGTAAAGGAAAATAAATAATGAATACAGATCCAATAGCAGATATGCTAACAAGAATCAGAAATGCTAATATGGTATCATTAACAGAAGTTGATATGCCAAGCTCAAAATTAAAAGTTGAGTTAGCAAAATTATTAAAGTCAGAAGGTTATGTAGAAGACTACGCTGTAATTGAAAAAGAAGGCAGCGCATTCAAAACTTTAAAAATCACTTTAAAATATGATGAAAAATCTAAACCAGTTATTTCTAACTTAAAAAGAGTTTCTAGACCTGGTTTAAGAAATTATTGTAAAGCTAAAGATATACCTCAAGTATTAGGTGGTATGGGTATAGCAATCATCTCTACAAGCAAAGGTCTACTAACAGACAGAAAAGCAAAAAAAGAAAATGTTGGTGGCGAAATTCTTTGCTATGTATGGTAAATTTTGCGTAGGGTGTTGTTGAGCTTAGCGAACGAACCCGAATAAGTGAGAACAAAGCGAATGACAATGTAGTGAAATGAGCAAATTGTTCGAGAGAAAGCAAAATTTAATACAATTAAAAATAAGTAAGTAAATAATAAAATTGGAGATAAAAAAATGTCACGTATAGGCAAATTACCGATTGAAATACCAGCTGGTGTTGAGGTAACAATAAATGGACAAGTTGTAACAGCAAAAGGACCTTTAGGTACTGAAGTTGTTGAAGTTCGTCCAGAAATTACAGTAAAAAAAGAAGAAAATACAATCGTTGTAACAAGAGCTAATGATGATAGAAAATCTCGTTCATTACACGGTTTATCAAGAACATTAGTTGCAAATGCAGTTAATGGTGTTAAAAATGGTTTTACTAAAAAATTAGAAATCGTTGGTGTAGGTTATCGTGCAGCAATGGAAGGTAACAAATTAAACCTAACTTTAGGTTATTCACACCCAGTTAGTGTTGAAGCTCCAGAAGGCATTAAAATTGCTGTTGAAGCTAACACAAAAATTACAATTACTGGTGCTAATAAACAAGCAGTGGGCGATATTGCAGCTTTAATTAGAAGCAAGAGAGCTCCTGAAGTTTATAAAGGTAAAGGTATTAAATACGAAGGTGAATACATCAGACGTAAAGCTGGTAAAACTGGTAAGAAATAATAGAAATTCTAGAACAACTAAAATTTAAGTAGTACAATAATTGCCCATATAAACCCTTGTTTTAGCAAGAAGGTTTGGGTGAAAGGAAAGAAAAATGATTAAACAAGCAAATAGAAAAGAAGCAACACAAAAAAGACATAGAAGATTAAGAAGCAAATTAATGGGTACAACTGAAGCTCCACGTTTAGCAGTTTACAGAAGTACAAAACACATTTATGCTCAAATTATTGATGATGTTAAAGGTGTAACATTAGTTTCAGCATCTTCTATTGATAAAGATTTAAGAAAAGACTTATCACATGGTGGTAACATCGAATCTGCAAAAGCAGTTGGCGAAGCAATCGCTAAAAAAGCTTTAAAAGCAGGTGTTTGTGATGTTGTATTTGACCGTGGTGGTTTCTTATATCACGGAAGAGTTGCTGCTTTAGCTGATGCAGCAAGAGAAGCTGGATTAAACTTCTAACGAAATTCTGTACCGATAAAATCCGGTTAGCGAGTGCGAAGTGAGCGATAACAAAGTGTAGCGAATGACAGCAACGAGCGAAAAGAATTTCAAGATACATAATTAAAAAAGACTCCTAGAAATAGGAGTCTTTTTCATAAATAATGTTATATATAGTTAAATCTATTAAATTTTCTTCGACCATAATGAAATGAGCAATAAAATATTGATATACAACATCAAAGCGAGGACTGTTTGAACAAACTTGTTTGTGAGTTCCGCAGCTATGGTATATCAATTAATTTTATTAGCGAATGTAGTTTTTGGTCGGGAGTTTCTTTGGATACTTTCTTGTCGGAACAAGAAAGTATCATTGTAAAAATAACTTTCTTTTATCTTAATGTACTTTTCTCATTGCAGAAAAGTACCAAAAGGCTAGCAACCTGATATTTCGTTTCTAGTTCACTAACTTCAACCAAAGCTGCGCAAACTCGCTTCGCTCAAACAGAGCTTGCCTAATGTCGTTTCAGTAAGTGAACTTACGAAACTCCATATATGGTTGCGATAAATTGTATTTTTTAGGTACTTATAACATTATTTATGTACAACACAATTGTCTTTAATTTCAAAAATTTCAACATCTTTAAGATATTCATCTTTAAAATGAAGAGTATCAACTGAAGTTATAATTGTTTGAGTTTCAGAACCTATTGCGTCAAGTAGAAAATTTTGTCTTAGATCATCAAGTTCTGCTAATACATCATCTAAAAGTAAAACAGCATTTGTATTTATTTTTTCTTTTATAAGTTCTAATTCTGCAAGTTTAAGAGAAAGAACAATAGTTCTTTGCTGACCTTGTGATGCAAATTTTTTAGCTTCAATTCCATTTATAAAATATGAAACATCATCGCGGTGAGGTCCAACTATACTTTGACCTCTAATTATTTCTTCTAATTTTTTTTCTTCAAGTTTTAGTTTAAAGTTTTCTAGGATGTATTCATTATTATATTCAAATTTTTCACTTGCAGAAATATCGCCAATAATTGTAGAATTATAGCTCATTGTAAGAAATTCTGTATTTGAAATTTTGTTGTGTTTTTCTTTTGCTATTTTTTGAAGTTCGTGTAAAAAGTTAATTCTAATAAAAATTATATTGCTGCCTGTTATTGCAATTTGTTCATTCCAAATATCTAAAAGAGAAGTATCTGCATTAATATTTCCTTTTAAATTTTTTAGATAATTATTTTTTTGAGTTCTAATTTTATTATATTTTGATAAGCGTTCATTATAAGCAGGAAAAATTTGGCTAATTGCAAGGTCTAGCCATTTGCGTCTATCATCCGGAGTTCCTCTTAAGAGTAATAGGTCATTAGTTGTGAAACAAACGCTTGAGAGGTTTCCTAAAAATTCTGATGATTTATTTTTAGTTAATCCATTTATTTTTAATTTCTTTTTTGCTGGTGGATTAATGTTTATTTCTAAGTCTATATTTATATCAATTTTTTGAATTTCGGCTTTAATGTTGCAAAATTCTTCGCCCCATTTAATAAGTTCAGAGTCTGTTTTTGCTCGCAAGGAATCAAGAGTTGATAGATAGTTAATTGATTCTAAAAGGTTTGTTTTTCCTTGTGCATTTTTGCCAATGAATAATATTTTTTTAGAATTAAATTCTATTTCAACATCGTTGTAGTTTCTAAAATTTTTAATCCCTAATTTTTTTATAAACATAAAGTAATTATAGCAGATAAATACTATACAAAAGCATAAAAAATTTGATAATATATTTATAAAAGGGGTTAAAATGCAAGTAAAAGAAATAATTGAAATTGGAAAAAGACTTTATTCAAAGGATTTGACCTTTGCAACATCAGGTAATGTAAGTGTTAAAACAGAAGAAGGTATTTATATAACAGCATCTGGTTCTTCTTTGGGTTCTTTAATGAGAGAAAATATTGTTTTAATCGATTTCGATGGAAATGTAATTGCAGGTGATAAACCATCTTGTGAAAAAATGTTGCATGTTCAAATATACAAGCAAAGAAAAGATGTTAATGCCATTGTCCATACGCATCCGGTGAATTTAACTACTTTTGCGGTTTGTCATAAAAATTTAGATGAGCCAATTATGTCAGAAAATATTTTGTATTTTGAAGATATTCCAGTTGCACCTTATGCAATGCCATCATCTAGCGAGTTAGTTGATAATACTGTTAAATATCTTGTTGATAGAGATGTTGTTATGATGGCAAATCATGGTGCCATTGCAGTTGCAAAAGATTTAGAGTTGGCTTTTCAAAAAATGGAAACAGCTGAATATTATGCTAAGGTTACTTTAAATACAAAAATTTTAGGTGGTGCAAAATCATTAAGTGACAAGGATGTAAAAGATTTGCTTCAACTGAAAAATAAGAAATAGTTAGTTTCTTTTTGAACCTTGGAAAGAATTTCTTTGTTCTAATAATCTATCTATTTTATTTAACACCACAAATTTTTTGCTCAACCAAGCTGGCGCAAGCATATTTGGTTTCAATCCATTACCAGCTAAACGGTGAATCGTTACTTTTTTTGGAAGAAGTTCTAAAAAGTCGCATGCTGTTTCTACATATTCATCTTCTTCCATCATAGGAATTTTACCTTGATAATATAGTTTAGTAAGTCTTGTGTTATTTAACACACAAAGTAAATGAATCTTAACTCCGTTTACGCCTAAATCGCCCAAAACTTTGGCTGTTTCGAGCATATCTTCTTTTGTTTCATTTGGTAGACCAAGTATTACGTGTGCACAAACGTTAATATTCCTTTTTTGCGTGTTTTTAAGGGCTTTTACAAAGGTTTCAAAGTCATGCCCACGGTTGATAAATTTTAAAGAGCGGTTATGAATGCTTTGTAGACCATATTCTAACCAAACATAATGTTTTTTAGTATAGTCACCGATTAGATCTAACTTTTCTTCCTCAACACAATCAGGTCGAGTTCCAATGTTTATACCGATAACATCTTCATGAGATAGTGCTTGGTCATATATTTTTTTTAATTCATTTACTGGTTTATATGTGTTTGTATATGCTTGAAAATATGCTAGGAATTTCTGAGCTTTATATTTTTCTTTAGATAAAGCAATTCCGCAATCAAGTTGTTCTTTGATGGAAATTTTATTTGAATATAATTGGGAAAAACTCCCACCGTTATCGCAAAAAATACAACCTTCATCAGAAATTGTGCCATCGCGATTTGGACATGTAAAACCGGCGTCCAAGGTCACTTTGTAAACTTTGACGCCGTATAAATTTCTTAAATGATCGCTAAAACGATTATATCTGATTTTAGTGTCGTAAAACATTAATCTTGTTTGTCGTTGATAGCTGGATAAACGTAGTGTTCACCGCAGTTTGGACAAACAACTTCTTGTTGTTTTCCATCTTCTAATGCAACAACTTCAAATAAACATTTGCATCCAGATTGAACACATCTAATAGCCCAAGTTGGTCTAACAATTCTTGCCATACATTATTCCTTTAATTAATATCCGTCTTTTATATAATATATAAAATTGTGAAAAAATCAAAATTGTAAAGTTATTTAAACAGCGGAACATCCCAAAAATATTGGATTTCAGGCAAAATAAAAAAATAGTTGTAAAAAATAAAAAACATGGGGTTGAAACTAATTTTTCTTTGGTATACATTAATAAAGTGGAATTTGCCACACAGTTTGAAACTGAACGATTTTAAAAAATTTATAATTTATTTGTTTCAAACTAACTGATAACACTTCTAAAGTGTAATTGGAATGGGAATCTTGAGCCTCAAAAATATTTTTCAAAAAATATGTTGACAAAGAAGATTGAGGTGATAGGATAGAAGATGTCACAAAACGGAAGTGAGTGACATAGGAAATTGAAAGCGGATGGTGAGTGGACTCGAGGAAGGGTCAAGCG
>SUTV01000007.1 GCA_015152515.1 Cyanobacteria bacterium SIG29 | reverse complement strand
GGGCTTCAGAATCTGCAACAGCAGTTTCTTTTTCACTTCTAAGTGAACCTATATCTGTTAATAATTGACCTCTATCATTTTGGAGAGTTTGAATATCTTTACTTTCTAAATCAGAACGAGATATGGCTTTTTCAGTAGAAGGTTGCTTGTTTGAGTTTCCACTATTGCTGCCACCGCTACTTCCACCACTACTGCCACCACTGCTACCTGAATGTCCACTACTACTTGCTTGTGCTTCTTCAGCAGCTTGTGCGGCATCTTCAGCTTTTTCACAAGCATCTGATATATCATTATCAGAGATAGATTCATTTTTGCCATCACTTTTAGCTATTGCTTCAAATGCTTTCAAAAAATCTTCTTCTAAATCTTTGTATTCATCTGAACTTAAAAATTCTTCTTTAAATTCAAGTTCAGAAATTAAACCATCCCCGTCAGAGTCTGCGTTCATCAACAATTTTTTTAAATCAGCATCAGAAATATTCTTGGCACCGCCAAGCTTGTCAGCCATTGATTTAAGATATTCCCAGCCATCCGCATTACTGTTGATATTCGGCATAATACTTCCTTTTCTTTTATGTTTATCGGCTGAATAGGATGTTATCTTTAGCTTTTTTTATAAAATGTTAATTTATCTTAAAAAAAACTCCCTGAAAAGGGAGCTTTTTTTATAAATTTTTGATTATTGCTTGTGTATATTCTTCTGTTGTCGACGTTCCACCTAAATCACAAGTTAAGGAATCACTTTCTTTAATTGTTTTAAAAAGTGCTTTTTCTATTTTTTCTGCAACATCTCTTTGATTAATGTATTTAAGCATTTCAATAGCAGATAGTAAAAGCGCAGTTGGGTTTGCTTTATTTTGTCCTTTAATATCTGGAGCACTACCGTGAACTGGTTCAAAAACTGCTGCTTCTAGTCCAATATTGGCACCTTGAGCTATTCCTAAACCACCAACAAGTCCAGCACATAAATCTGAAACGATATCTCCATATAAGTTTGGTAGTACTAATACATCAAATTGTTCAGGTTTTTGTACTAATTGCATACATAAGTTATCTACAAGAATTTCTTTGTATTCAATTTGTGGATATTTTTCAGCTACTTCTCTTGCGCAGTTTAAAAATAGTCCGTCTGATAGCTTGCATATATTTGCTTTTGATACGGCTGTTACTAGTTTTCTATTATTTTTAACTGCATAATCAAAGGCAAATTCTACAATCCTTAATGATGCTTTTCTTGTAATAATTTTGATAGATTCAGCTGTATCTTCATCAATTTGTCTTTCGATACCAGCATATAAATCTTCTGTGTTTTCTCTAACAATAACTACATCAACATTATCAAAACGAGTTTTAATACCTTCAATATTTTTGCAAGGACGAAGATTTGAGTATAAATCTAGTGCTTTTCTTAATGCTACATTTACGCTTCTAAAACCTTTGCCAATAGGTGTTGTAACAGGAGCTTTTAATGCTACTTTGTTCTTTTTTATTGATTCTATTACTCTATCTGGAAGTGGAGAACCTTCTGTTTCGATAACATCAGTTCCTGCTGTTTGAATATCCCATTCAATTTGAGCTCCAGCTTCTTTTAAAATAGTTGTAACAGAATTTGTTATTTCTGGTCCAATACCATCACCTGGTATAAGTGTAACTGTTTTCATTTTTAATCTCCTATACCAAATCAAAGTCGCCGTGAAGCTTTAAGTGTTCAATTAAACCACCTTCGTTTAACAGTTTAATCATAACATCTGGTAATGGAGCAAAAGGTAATTTGATATCTTTTGTTTTATTATGAACAAAACCTTGTTTTACATCAATTTCTAGTTCATCGCCAGCGTCAATTTTGTCTGTATCACATTCAATTAATAATAAACCGATATTAATTGCATTACGATAAAAAATTCTTGCAAAACTTTTTGCTAAAACAGCTCCAGTTCCTGAAATTTTAATAATTTGTGGTGCGTGTTCTCTTGATGAACCTAGACCAAAGTTGTTACCAGCTACAACAAAGTCACCTTTACTCATTTTAGAAGCAAAAGTTGGATCTGCATCTTCTAATACATGTTTTGCTAATTCTGGAAGATTTGAACGCAAGTGAAATAATCTTCCAGGTGCGATATGGTCTGTTGATATGTTATCACCAAATTTAAATGCTTTTCCTTTAAGTTCCATTATAAAATCTCCCTAACATCAGCTATGTAACCTTTAATTGCGCTATATGCAGCAGTAGCAGGTGAAGATAAATATATAAAGCCTTCAGTATTTCCCATTCTTCCTTGGAAATTTCTGTTTTGAGTTGCCAAGCAAACTTCTCCATCACCTAAAATACCAGCGTGAACGCCTACGCAAGCTCCACAACCTGAAGTTACGATTGCAGCACCTGCTTCAACAAATGTTGAAATTAAACCTTCAGATAATGCTTCTAAAAATACTTTTCTAGATGCTGGTGCTACTAATAATCTTACGCCTTCTTTTACTTTTTGACCTTTAAGAATATTTGCAGCAATCCTTAAGTCTTCAATACGTCCATTTGTACAAGTACCAATATAAACTTGATTTACTTTTACTTGTTCCATTTCATCAATTGTTTTTGTGTTATCAACTGTATGTGGGCAAGAAATTGTAGGTTTAAGTTCGTTTAGATTAATTGTAATTACTCTTTCATAAACAGCATCTGGGTCAGCTTTAATTTCTTTGTATTCTGATTCTCTGCCGTGTTCTTTTAAATATTCTCTTGTTTTTTCGTCAGTTTCAAATAAACCAACTTTTGCGCCTGCTTCAACAGCCATGTTTGAAATTGTAAATCTATCTGCCATTGATAAAGATTTTGCGCCGTCGCCAGTAAATTCTAATGCTTTATAAGTAGCACCATCTGCGCCAATTAATCCTATTAAGTGTAAAATTAAGTCTTTTGCACAAACACCTTTTGAAAAACTTCCTTCTAATACGATTTTGAAAGTAGAAGGTACTTTTAGCCAAGTTTTACCAAGTGCCATAACTACTGCTATATCAGTTGAACCAACACCAGTTGCAAATGCACCTAACGCACCAGATGTACAAGTATGTGAATCAGCTCCTAATAATGTTTCACCAGGATTAACATAGGCTTCTATTAGTCTTTGGTGACAAACACCTTCGCCAACTTCTGATAAAACTGCACCATATTCTTTTGCAAAATCTCTTAGTACCATATGTGAATTTGATAATTCTTTTCTTGGGCTTGGTGCTGCGTGGTCAATGAATAAAATAGTTCTTTTTGGATTATGTAATTTTGTTTTATTTAATTTTTTAAATTCATTAACAGCTAATGGTCCTGTTCCATCTTGTACCATTACTACGTCAATATTTGATATTACCAATTCACCAGGTGTAACAGTTTTTCCCGCGTGAGCTGATAAGATTTTTTCTGCTATTGTTTGTCCCATAGTCTCTCCCTATACGAATAAATGTGGTTTTGTAATATTATTATCGTCAATTCTCTTTTTTAAGTTTCCTGTTGGAACATAATATGGTGTAACTGTCATAATTCTTGCAGCAATATCTGGATAATAATATATGAATTTTAATTCACTTTGAGTAAGTGGTTTTTGTGTGTGTACGTTAGCATAGCGTGCTAATTCAAGAATGTTTCTTGCTTCATCTTCATCTTTGAATTCAATTTCCATTTTTTCATATACATTACGGAAACCTTTAATACCACCATATTCACCAGTTGTAATCATACGACCTGTTTCTACGATTTCAGGTTCTCCACGACCAAGTTCTTCGTAATCATATAATTCATAGTTTAATCTATCTTTTAATGCACCATCTGCGTGAATACCAGATTCGTGAGCAAATGCGTTATCCCCTGTTGCTGGTTGGTTAATTGGAATTGGTACATTAAATGCATATGCTGTATATTTAGCTAATTTCCAAGTTTTTGATAAATCAATATTTGGATCAATTTCGTATTTGCCACGCATACCGCTTGATTTTAGTACACCTAATAAACAAGAAATTAAATCTGCATTTCCAGCTCTTTCGCCCATACCATTAATAGCTGTATTAATATAAGCATTAACACCTGCGTCAATTGCGGCTTTTGCACCCATTACAGAGTTTCCTGCTGCCATACCCAAGTCGTTATGGAAGTGTAATTCGATATCCATTTGAGTAGCTTCTGCGATTTTTGAAATTCTTTCGTATGCACTAATTGGGTCATCATAACCTAAAGTATCGCAATAACGGAATTTTTGAGCACCGTGTTTTTTTGCTTCTTTACCAAAATCAATTAAGTAATCAATGTCGCTTCTTGAAGCGTCTTCAGCATTAACACCAATAGACATAGCACCACAAGCTACAGCTGCATCTACAGCTTGAATTGTTGATTTTATAATGTCATCTCTTGTTTTTTTACCACCAAATTTACCTTGAATCATTTGATCTGATGTTGATACAGATAAATTAACGTGTTTTAAACGTGGTACATTTTGGAATGATAGTAATACATCTGATTCTATACCTCTCATCCAACCTGACAATTTGGTTTTTGAAATAACTCCTCTGTCAACTAATTCTAAATTTGCATTTAAGTAGTTGATTTCGTGTTTCGTTGTTGGAAAACCAAATTCTGATTGTGTAATACCAATATCATCAAGCATTAAATTGATGATAGTTTTTTGTAATTTTGCTAATCCTAATCTTGATGTTTGTACGCCATCTCTGTTTGTAACATCAACAAAATAAATGTGTTTCTTCGGCATAGTCATTCCCTCTAATAATTATAAGAGTTATTATAGCATATATTTTTTTGTCTTTATAAAAATTTAATATGAATTTTAAAGTTATATAAATTTGCTTTCAATTTCTTTTATTTCTTTATATATCTTTTTATTTTCAGGAACTGGAATATTATGTTTTTCCCCTAGTTTTATTATTTCGCCTGCAAATATATCAACTTCTGTTTTTCTTTTTGCTCTTATATCTTGCAACATTGAAGGTATAGCATCTTCAAATTCTTCAAATAAAAATTTTATTGTGTTGTTGTAGATTTCTTCTGTATTCGTTATTCCTTCAGCTTCTGCAATTGTTTTTGCTTCTTTTATTAAAGAGATTATCCAAGCTTTATTATTAATATCTTGTTTTACTTCTTTGAAATTTGTATTTTTTACAGCGCACGGTTGATTTAGTCCAATATTAACTAAAAATTTGCGCCAGTATCTTTCCATTATTTTGTTTGATGTTTTAAAATTAATGTTTGAGGCTTTGAAAAATTTTTCTAATTTTTCTAATTTTTCTGTTTTACTGCCATCTTTTTCACCAATAAAAAATGTATAATCCCCGTTTAGTGTAATATTTCGTCCTTCTCTTATACAAGAATTTCCTATATAAAAAGAAATTAAAAGTTTATCCCAACCATAGGTTTGTGCTAATTTTTCTTCGCTGTGTATTCCATTTAAGACAGAAATTATTATGGTTTTTTCTTTTATAAAATTTTTAATGTTTTTTATTGCTTCATTTAGACCATCATTTTTTGTAGCAATAATTATCAAATCTGCTTTAAATGATTCATTATTTGGTTTTATATATTCAAAATCATATTCTTTTTTATTAAAAGTTGTTTTTGTTGATAAATATTTTTCATATCTATTTTCATCAACTAATATCTTTAGTGTCCCAGATTTTGAATCTACAATTGAGCTGGCTAAAACACATCCAACTCCTCCTAAACCACAAAGAAGAATATTTTTTATCATAGGTATTTTACTTTGTTTTTATATTGCTCATATGTAAGATTTGAAATTTTCCCTTTTGGAAAAACAAGCAAGAATGTGATTAGAATAAATATTCCATCAAAGATATAAGCAATTTCTTGTAGAAAATCATAGCCTATATTAATTGCAACATTGAAATATTGTCCTGCTAATATTAAAACTTGGAACAATATAAAAAATTTTAAAAACCCAGAAATATTACTATATTTTTTGCAATCTCTTCTTCCACAAATGTCATATAGTCTTCGCTCTATTAATGCAAAATATGTTATTAAGTAGATTATATATATAAAATTAACGATACCTTTCGCTATGATTTCATATACTTCTGAACGAATGTAAGGAACAATGTGTGTATTATAAATGTAGTGTGTTAGCAATACTATAATTGCTAAAATAATTAAATTTAAAAAATACCATTTTCTTCCAATAGCATTATTTGATGCAAAAAGTCTATCGTCACTCATTATAAATCCTCTTTTTTTGTAGTATAAAAGATAATTAGTCTTTTATCAAGATTTATTTGCCTTTTATAAAACAAAGGATTATTGAAATAATTATATCTATTGGAAAAATTATAAAAAAACAAAAAAGATTTAATAAATAAAAACTTAAGAAATCTTTGAAGCAAAACCAATATAATATGGGGATTACAAATAAGAAAACAAAAAATTTCTTTGCTATTTCAAAATGTTTTAATGATTTATTTGCAAAAATATCAGAAATTCTTCTGTAAATTATGGACAGAGAACACATTATAAAAATAAATTTCAAACAAAAAATTATGTATATAAGTACAGTAAAAAGAAATTTATATGTTGTAAATTGGAAAAAACTTTCCCATTTCACTAAAGACAAAGAAAAATATAACGCAATAAGTATAAAAATATTTATTGCGTAATTTTTTCTGTTTATAAGTCCGTTATATCCATAAAAGTTGTTGTTGTATTGGCTATTCATATTATAAATGTTTGTCTAAATTTGAAATTATAACTGATTTAGGAACCATGTTTACCATTCTTTCAACAGGTTCGCCATTTTTAAATACTAATAAGCATGGTACACCGCTAATTGAATATTTTTGAGCTGTTTTTAAGTTCTCATCTGCTTTTATTTTTACAAATTTAACTTTGCCATCATATTGAGTAGCTAATTCATCAATTAATGGTGCTAATTTTCTACAAGGTCCACACCAAGTTGCCCAAAAATCAACAAGAGTTAAACCTTCTGATTGACAAACTTCTTGTTCAAAATTTTCATCTGTAATTTCAATTGCGTTAGACATTTTATACTCCTTAAATATATATATTCATTTGTAAAACAATTAAGTATTTATTTGTATTGTACAAGTATTGATACATATTATCTAATTATTAAAATGTTGTCCAGAAATTAATAAAAAATAAAAAATAAAATTTTTCTTGACAATCATTTATGTCTTTTATATTATTCAATTGTAGCATACGAGATATGCCGGTGTAGCTCAACGGTAGAGCAACGGTTTTGTAAACCGTAGGTTGTAGGTTCGATTCCTATCACCGGCTTTTTCTAAATTTTGAACCTTCAAAATTAAATAAAAAGTACATGGGTAGATGGCCGAGTGGCTAAAGGCGACAGACTGTAAATCTGTTCACGAGAGTGTACGGTGGTTCGAATCCACCTCTGCCCAATCTTTTTAAAATGAACGTCACAAATTTGAAAAATGCCTTTGTGGCGCAGAGGTAGCGCATTCCCTTGGTAAGGGAAAGGTCATGGGTTCAAGTCCCATCAAAGGCTATCTTAAGTAGGTACAATATTAGACAAGTAGAAAATATTAAAGAAAAAGGAGTTTAAACTCATGGCACGCGAAAAGTTTGAAAGAAACAAACCGCACGTTAATATTGGTACCGTAGGACACGTTGACCACGGTAAAACAACATTAACTGCAGCAATCACATCTTGTATGGCAGCTGTTGGTAAAGCTCAAGCTAAAAAGTTTGACGAAATCGACGCAGCTCCAGAAGAAAAAGCTAGAGGTATAACCATCTCTACAGCTCACGTAGAATACGAATCAGATGAAAGACACTATGCACACGTTGACTGTCCAGGCCACGCTGACTATGTAAAAAATATGATTACTGGTGCAGCTCAAATGGACGGCGGTATCTTAGTTATCGCAGCAACAGACGGTGCAATGCCTCAAACAAGAGAACACATCTTACTTGCAAGACAAGTTGGTGTTCCAAAATTAGTAGTATTCTTGAACAAATGTGATATGGTTGAAGATGAAGAATTATTAGAATTAGTTGAAATGGAAGCTAGAGAATTATTATCAAGCTATGAATTCGATGGCGACAATACTCCATTCATCAAAGGTTCTGCTTTAAAAGCTTTAGAAGCTGTTCAAGCAAATGGTTCAATCGGTCGTGGTCAAGATAAATGGGTTGACAAAATTTGGGAATTAATGGATGCAGTTGATAGCTGGATTCCAACTCCTGAACGTGATGTTGACCAACCATTCTTAATGCCAGTTGAAGACGTATTCTCTATCACAGGTCGTGGTACAGTTGCTACAGGTAGAGTTGAACGTGGTAAAATCAAAGTTGGTCAAGAAGTTGAAATCGTTGGTTTCGGCGAAACTAAAAAAACAACTGTAACTGGTGTTGAAATGTTCAGAAAACTTCTTGATGAAGGTATCGCTGGTGATAACATCGGTGCTTTATTAAGAGGTGTTGATAAAACTGAAATCCAAAGAGGTCAAGTATTAGCAGCTCCTGGTTCAATTAAACCACATACAAAATTCACTGCTAACGTTTACGTATTAACAAAAGACGAAGGTGGACGTCATACTCCATTCTTCCCAGGTTACAGACCTCAATTCTACATCAGAACAACTGACGTAACTGGTTCAATCAAATTCGAAGGCGAAATGGTAATGCCTGGTGATAACGTTGTAATGGACGTTGAACTTATCGCTCCAGTAGCTATCGAACAAGGTATGAGATTCGCTATCAGAGAAGGCGGACGTACAGTTGGTGCTGGTGTTGTAGATAAAATTACTCAATAATAATTTTATTAAACATATTAAAGAAGTCAGATTTATATCTGACTTCTTTTTTATTTAACTAGAATAAAAAAAGAAGGGAAAATCCCTTCTTTTTTTGCTATCTATAAATTAGCTTTAACTTCCTTTTTGTATTTTTCTACATTTGGTTGTAAAACTTCTGGAACAGCTGTTTCTTTTGGAGTTACATTTCCATTGTTTCTTCTAAGCATATTTCCTGTGTATAGAGTCTCAAAGTGCTTAAGCTCTATAAATCTAGCAATTGATTCTGGTCCAAAATCTTTTAATTGAATTTGTGCCACAGGATGTTGTGCTTTGTATGCAGCTGTTACTCCTTTTATTACCGCATTTGTTGTTTTATCTTCTGCTTTTGGATAAACAAATGTGTAATATGAATCAATATTTGCTTCATCTAAATCAGCTTCTGCGTTATAGTGCAAGTATCCTGGTCCTATATTTGTTTCTGTAGATATTTGTGCTTTTAATGATTCATTGTTAAGTTGTTTATCCCAAAGTGTAATTCCAGAAAATGCGTCTGCGAAGTATTCTACATAGTGTTTGCTTTTACCTGCAAGTTTTGAATCTAAGTTGAATGCAGCTAATTGTAGTGCTTCGTTCTTTTTAATATCTGGGTTCAAAAATTCGTTTTGAGCTTTGATAGAAGCTTCTAACATTTTAACTGTATCTTCTTTTTTCACGCCTGCATATGCCATAGTGAATAATGTTGCATCATCAAAAATTGAAAATCTTCCGCCAACATCATCGTGAACTAAGCCTGATAGGTCAATTTCTCCTCTATCAACAGCTCTTCTTAAATTACTTCTTTCACTAGATGCGTCTGTCATTGCAATAAATCTATCAGAAACATCTTCTTTTCCTGTGTGTTCTTGTACTAATTTTTTTGCAGCTTCATATGCTGTTGTTGTTTCTAGTGTTCCACCTGATTTAGATACAACTAAAAATTTGGTTTTATCTAAATCTAAACCATTTGCAAATCTTCTAAAACTTTCAGGGTCTACTGAAGAATAGAAATGTACGTTAGAATCTTTACCTAACATTTTCATCATTGCTTCTGTTGTGTGTCTAGAACCACCAATACCTAAAATCGCAATATCGGTAAATCCACCTTTTTTAGCTTCATCTGCTAAATCGTATATTGCATCAATGTTTTTTAATTGGTTATTTGGTAAAACTCCAATCCAATTTAAAAATTGTCCTTTTTGTCCAGCTCGTGCTTTAACGTCTGCTACTGCAGCTTTTCCGTTTTCTTTGTATTTGTTAAGGTCTATATTTGGAATTGTTATTTCAACAGGTTTTTCTGCTGTTGGTTTTTTTGTTGTAAAAGAAACTGTATCCTTTTCTAAGCCTGAAAAATGTATTCTAGTTCCCCTCGTGTTGTTTTGAGTTGCATTTATTCCATTAAAATGCATACTCGGATTGAACAAAATTTTCATAAAAACTACCTCTTTCTTTATTTGAATTTTTGAACACAAAAGACCTATCAAGTATAAAACATGTAAATATTTTTGTTGTTGGATTTTATATATAGATTTACAATTTTTTACAACAAATTTTTTGTTTGAAATGCTTGTAATTATTGCTTTTAAAATAATATTAAAAACTTCATTTTTTAAACACTAACAAAAAAATATATTTTAGTTTTTTGTCTTAGTATATTTAGCGAGAAATTGTAGTGAAAATTAGTAGTATAAGTAGTTTTTATAAAACAAATTTTTTTGAAAGGAAAACAGTTAATCAAACAAATCCTTTCTTATACAATGCTGGTTATACTGGTGATATAGTTTCGTTCAGAGCAAAAAATTATGATATTGATCAAATAGTTAATCCGACTAATCACTGTGCGTATTGCGGATGTAAAGTGTATTCAGAAGCTCAAATTGAATCTTTAGCAAAAGGAATGTTGCAAGGTAAATCAAATAGGCTTCAAGGTGATATTAAAAGTGTTTTAGAAAAGTTAGAATCTGCTGTGCGTTCTGAAGAATTAACTTTTGCTAAAAAAGTAGAAAATAGTGAAGAAATTGATTTCTTTAAGAAGTTTTTGCAAATTTCAAATGACAAAGGATTTTTAAAGGGTGAAGCTATATTTCAACAAGTATATGGAATGGAAGCTGAAGATGCTTTAGCTACATTAAAAAGAAATATGCGTCCAATTACAAAAACTGTTGATCATGTTTCTCCTCAGAATTTAGAAGAAGAAAATAATAATTCTGATATTAATTTAGTAGAGGCTTGTTATTGTTGTAATCATGATTTGAAAAAAGGTGTTAGTTTCGCTGAATTTTATACAATGTTCCCTTCTATAAAAGAAAATATGCCTCCTGATAAATTCAATTATGCACATTCGAATTTAATGGCATCATCAGCTTCTAGTGTTTTAAGTAGATTATCTGCAACATCTTTATTGAGCCACGTTCAAAGGTTATTTGGTCAAAGAGATGAAGCTCTTAATCGTGTTGGAAGTATAAATTTTAGAATTCTTGAAGCTAATTCTTCTATATCAAAAAGTATTCAAGATTGTAATGATGAAATAGAAGAAAAGAAAGCTGAAATTGATAGGCTTCAAACAAAATTAGATTCTCTTTCAACAGATGATGAATATAATGCAATTGTTAAAAGAGTTCAGTTAACTTCTCAAAAGTCACAGATTGAAACAGCTATTGACTCTTTAAAAGGTAGAAGAGGTTCTGTTAGTAATTCATTAAATGAAATAAGAAATCCTTCTAGAAAACAGAAAAAACAATCTAAAGTTGAAATGACAAAAGAAGAAAAAGAACAAAAAATTTCTGAATTAAAACAAACGCTTGCAATTTTAGAACAAGATATTAAACAACAAGAATCTCAAAGAGATGATATTGAACTTGAAATTATGGAATTAAATGATAAGTTTCCAACAGTTGATATGTTGCAACTTTCAAAAAATAAAATTGATTCTATTATTTCATCTTATGCTGCACTTAGACGCGAAAATATTTCTCTTGAACAATTAGAAAATCTTTTTGCACAGCACCAACATTCATTAGATGATTTAAATAGAGAAATTTCTTTATACCCTGATAAGCCTTTTGATCCGTTAAATTATTCACAAGAAGAACAAGATGATTATTCAAGATATACACAACTTGTTGATGCTTTAAAACACATAGATACTCATTCTTCTGGTGGTGGAATTAAAGCTATAATTAATGTTGCCGCAAGAAAAAATATTGAAGATGAAATATTAGCTTTAGAAGATACAACTATTGTTAAAGATGCTATTTCTTATGAGAAAAGGACAGAGTTGCAAGCAAATATTGATTCTTTGATTAAACAGCAAGAAAATGTTAAAAATCAAATTGCTACTGCTCAGAAGAATATTGCAAGGTTGAATAGTGCTGTTGCTTCAAAAACATTAGAAGAAGCTCAACAAGAAAGTAGTAAGTATTCTGAAGATATTAGAAGAATTTCAGAAAAACAAAATTTCTTGAAATTGCCTCAAACAATTGCAACTCTCAAGGCTGAAATATTGTTATTGCAAACTACGATTAATGATTTACAGACAAAACAAGTTGAAATAGCTAATCTTTCTTAATTTTAGCTTAATATTGTTACGAAATTTGTTTATTTTTTTATTCTAAATTATTATTTAATAAGGGAGAATGTGAGAAAATGTACTCTGCTTATAAAGTATTAGTTTTAGATGATGATAAGCTTGTAACCTCGTCTTTAAAATCATTATTTATGATTGAGGGATTTTCTGATGTCGTTTATTTTAATTCTCCTGTTGAAGCTTTAGATTATTTAAAAAATAATGAAAGAAATGTCATAATTTCTGATTTTATGATGCCTTTGATGAATGGTATAGAATTTTTATCTGAAGCAAAAAAATTGTATCCTAGTGTTAGCACTATTTTATTGACTGGATTTGCAGATAAAGAAAATGCAATAAAAGCAATCAACGAGGTCGGTATTTATAAATATATTGAGAAACCTTGGGATAATGATTATTTGATTTTAAACATAAAAAATGCGTTCGAAAGAGCTAATTTGATTAATGCTTTGGCTCAAAAAAATAAAGAATTAGAAAAATATTCAAATCATTTAGAAGATTTAGTGAAGGAAAAAACATCAAATATTATTGAAATGAATGATAGATTAAGTGCAATTATTAATAATTGTGCGGATGGTATTGTTATTTCTTCAATACAAGGTCAAGTTTTAGATGTTAATCCTGCTTGTGAATCTTTATTTGGTTTATCTGATGATATTCTTAAAACTAAAACTGTTCAACAATTATTTATTTCTAATGAAATTGATTGGTCTCAATTGCTTTTGAGTAAAGAAGAAACGCTAATTAGAGAGGTTTTTGTTTTAAATGAAGTTAATGCAAATAAAATTCCAGTTGAAATAAGTTGTGCTTATATTCCAGAAAGTCAAAATTTTGTTTTGGTAATTAGAAATGTTAATTTCCAAAAGGAAATGGACCGTTTAAGAGAAGATTTTATTGCAACATTAACTCATGATTTAAGAACTCCTTCTGTTGCAGCTATTCAAACTTTAGAATATTTTTTAAATGGCAAATTGGGTGAATTGACTGATAAGCAAAAAATGCTTCTTGAAACTATGAAAAAAAGTAATGAAGATATGCTTGGTCTTGTTAATACTTTGCTGGAAGTTTATAAGTATGAAGCAGGGCGTTTAAAACTTGTTAAAACTTCTTTCTTCTTTGATAAATTGATTGATGAGTGTATTAATCAAGTTATGCCTATTGTTAATAGTAAAAATCAAATTCTTGTAAAAAATTTGTGTAATTTAGAAAATATTAATATATACGCAGATAGGAATGAAATTAGAAGAGTTATAATAAATCTTTTAGGAAATGCAATTAAATATACTCAAAATAATGGACAAATTGAAGTGAGTGCTTTTGTAGAAGATAATGACCTTCATTTCTCTGTTAAAGATAATGGTGAAGGTATTTATAAACAAGATATTCCAAAATTATTTAAGCGTTTTTCACAAGGTACTCAAGAAAAACGTTCTATTAGTACAGGTTTGGGTTTGTATTTATCAAAACAAATTATTGATGCCCACGGCGGAAAAATATGGCTAGAAAGCGATAAAGGAAAAGGTAGTGAATTTTTCTTTTTGTTGTTGAATGTCGTAATAAATAAAGAAAAGGAAACGTTATGGACAGTGTAAAAGTTTTACTTGTTGAAGATTATAAAATGGTAAGATTGGGTTTATCTTTAGTTTTTGAAAATACTGAAGGTATTGATTTAGTAGGTGAAGCAGAAGATGGAAAAAAAGGTGTTTCTTTAGCTTTAAAACTTAATCCTGATGTTGTTTTGATGGATATTGGTCTTCCTGAAATGGATGGTATTCAAGCTACTGCTATGATTAAAAAATCAAATCCAAATATAAAAGTTTTAGTTTTTACATCAAGAGATTCTGAAGATGATGTTTTCGATTCTTTGGCAGCAGGCGCTGATGGTTATATTATGAAAGGCGCTGATGAAACTCAAATGATTAATGCTATTAAAGCTGTTGCAGAAGGTACAGCTTGGCTTGATCCTGCTATTGCTCGTTTGGTGTTATCTAATGTAAGAAAACAAAATGCTGTTCAAGTAACTGGAGTTCATCAAGCTAATAATGTTGCAAAAAATACCTATGGATTAACAGATAGAGAATTAGAAGTTTTGGCGTTAATTGTTGAAGGTTTAAATAATTCAGAAATTGCACAAAGACTTGTAATTACAATATCTACGGCCAAAGCTCACGTTCATAGTATTTTGCAAAAATTATATGTTACAAATAGAACACAAGCTACTATTCAAGCAGTTAAAGAAGGTTTGATTTAATGAAAAAGTTTCTTATCTTTTCTATCATTTTTTTATCTTCAGCTTTATTTCTATTTGCAAAGGAAGAAGCACCAGACCCATTGTATTTGTCTACACCAGTTTTGGATGCTTCAAAACTAGAAGTTAAAATGAAAGAAGAAGATCCAAGAACTCTAAAAGAAAAATTGAGAGAAAAATTTCATTTACCTCCTTCAAAAAAAGTTTATTATCATAATATTGATTTATCTCAACAACCAGTAACTATGGATGATTATTATAGATTGGCTGTTGAGAAAAAAAGAAAAGATTTTGTTATTCCAAAACCTATTTTTGTTGATAATCAAGACTTTATTTTGCCTGATAAGAAATTTAGAGTGATTCGTTATAACACTCCTCCAGGACAAAGAAATATTGACTTATCAAGGATGATTGCACAAAGAAGTGCATATGCTCCTGCAATTTTATCTCCTGATAAAACAAAAATGGTTTATACTCAAAGTGTATATTTGCCTAAGTTTGCTCAAACTATGTCTTATGCTTATTTGATTAATACTGAGCCTGAAGATGCTTATAATCTTTTGTATAATACAAATTCAGTTCAAGCTGAGATTAAGCCAATTGTTGAAGTTGGTAATGAGGAAATTATCAAATATCAATTTAAAACTTTATTTCCTATTGATTGGTCTCGTGACAGTAGTAAAATAGCCTTTAAAGAAAAAATAGGTTCAAATTTAACTGAAACTTGGAAAACTAATGTTATCATTTATGATTTTGAAAATAAATCTTGGAAACGATTAACTGCTGTGCGTGAAGCAATTCTTTATTGGTGGAGACAAAATAAGCAAATTGAATTGAATAATTATATGTGGGATATTTATCCTATTGGTTGGGATAAAAATAATCCTGATAGATTAGTTGTATATGCGTACGCTTTTACTAAAGATAATCCATTATTCTTAGGAACTTGGAGCATTGATTATAATGAAGAAAAATCTAAATTAATGTCAATTGATTCAACTAATGTTGAGATTGATTTAAATGGTTTTGGTTTGAAAGAAATCAAATTAGAAAATTAATTTAGTTCATTATTTCATTGAAAAATTTAACGCTTGTTCTAATATCTTCTTCTGTAAACATTTCAAGAACAAAGCTTGGATTTATGTTGCTTTCTTTGATTGTTAATAAGATTTCTTTAAAGTCTAATGTTCCATTATTTAAATTAGAATGGTCGTCGTTTTCTCTAAAATTGTTGTGGATATGTAGATGATATAAATTTTCACCAAAGGCTTTTATCCAATCTGTAACTTTAGTATCGTGAGCGTATAAATTAACGTGTCCTGCGTCTAGTGCTAATTTTAGGTTTGGAGATGCTATTTTTTCAAAAAGCTCTAAATTAAAATCAGGTTGAGTTTCAAAAACATTTTCAATAACAGCTATAATTCCTGCTTGTTCAAATTCTTTAATGAAATCCTTCCAAAAGGCTACAAAATTATTTTTAAAGCTTTTAATTGAACCATAATGTTTTGTTCCTTTATATCCTGTATGGAAAAGAATTGTATCTGCACCAATTCCGTTGCCTACTTTAAATGATTCATAACATCTTTGCTGAGCGATTTCTCTTAGCATATAATCTTGACCAGCAATGTTTATATCGGAAAACATTGCGTGTGCTGTTACGCGATTATTAAAGCCTTCTAAATCGCTTTTTAATATCTTTATTGTATCTGCAACGCTTAGTCCTTTTGTTTTATACATTGGGAGTCTACTAATTTCAATACCAGTATCTAATTCTTGTGCTAAAAGAACAGAATCTCGTATTGTTTTTTTTGCAGATGATGATATCAATAGTTTTTTTTGATTATTCATTTTATTCGGCTTGTTTTATTGTATCAATACTTTTTCTTTCTATAAATTCATTGATTACATCTTTTAATAAGGATGTAAGTTTTTCTTCTGAAAAATCTTCAAAATTATATACAAGCCTTCTAACAAGTGGGGCTTCTTCCTTATTTGTATGTTTTATATCAATGATTATACTTATATATGTTGGATATGAAATTATTAATTCACTTTTTAAATTATTTTCTTCAATTTTAAAAATGCTTTCTTTTTCATTCATATTGAAATTGATTTGTGCATCTTTTAACTTTTCAGCGTATGCAGTTTGTGTTTGATAGAAAACAGGTGCAACTATTTTTTCAAAATTTGAAAAGAATTCTTTTTTAAAGTCTTTAAATTTTTTACCCTTTTCGTCTTTAATATCTGCTTTTTCTATAATATTTGTTTTTGTTAAATCATAAAGGTAATCGAATTCTGTATTATTTTCAATTTGTTCTTTCATTGCTTTGTATAAAACTGGTTCCATTTCTTCAAAAGATGTTGTAATTTCTGCAGCATTAGCATAAATATAACATTCATTTGCAAGTGCTTTTCTTATTCTTTCTGCAACACTAGATGAACCTTTTTGACCTGCATTATATAGAATTAAATAAAATCCAGAGCTTTTGCCAAATGCAACAATATCGTTTGCTCTTGGTATAGATTTTACTATTCTTGCAATTTTGTTCATATTTAATCTTTTGTTTTCTATAGAAACCGGTTTCAAATACATAAATACTGTGTTTTCAGAATTTTCTTCTATGCTTTTACTGAAGAAATTTCTTAAAGCAATTGGTGCTTGTTCTTTTAAATATATTCCGGTTTGTTTGTCTATAATGTTTGCAGATAATAGTATTTGATTATTAATTTCAATTTGTTTATATAAAACTGATTTTTGTAGTGTTAAAAATATTCTCATTAGGACAATTGAATCTGGGTCAGACATAAAGAAAAAGTCGTCTATTCCATTGTCAAATGCAAAGAATAAAAGTTCTTCAACTAAAGAATCCATTACAAAAATAATTGGAATTTTGTTTAAAGCTTCAATTTTTCTAATTTCTTTTACAATTCCAGCAGAATCTGTTTTTGAACAGTATAAAATAATAATTGATGGTTGTGTTGAATTAAGTACAGATATTGATTCTATGTAAGAAACAATTTTAATTGAATCACATTCTCTTAATAATTTTATTTTATCTGAAATGTTACTTCCAATTGTTTTGTCATTTGAAATTATTAAAATTGAATTACTTTTCACTAGAACATACCTTTTTTACGGAAATACACTACTACTGCTATTGATAGGAATACTGATAGAGTTACAACAATTAAAAAACCATATGGATTATCACCGTATGGAACTTTAACGTTCATACCCCATAAGCCACCTATCATTGTTGGTATAGACATAATAATTGTTATAGCTGCTAAAAATTTCATAACTAAGTTTAAGTTATTGTTGATAATTGAAGCAAAACCTTCCATCATTGCTTCTAAAATCATTCTGTGCATATCTACCATTTCAACAGCCTGTTTTGTATCAATGATTACATCTTCTAACAAGTCCATATCTTCTTCTGTTGTTTTAAGATTGTTTGTATTAGATACAGATTTTGTCATTTTCATTATTTTTTGCAATACTATATCATTGTCTTTTAGTGCTGTGGAAAAATATACTAGTGTTTTTTGGATTTCCATCAATTGAAATAATGCTTTATTGTTTGTAGCTTTTTGTAATTCTATTTCGATATTTTCTGTTGTTCTATTGATTATATCTAAATATTTTAAATAGAATTTTACAGAACGATATAGAATTTTTAGCATAAATTCTGTTTTGTTTCTTGTATCAAAAGTATAAGCAGTTGTTTCATTAAATGATGCGAGAATATTATTATCTCTTGAGCAAACTGTCATTATTGAAGTAGGTGTATAAATAATACCAAGTGGTAATGTGTCAAAACAACCATCATCTGTCATAATTGGTAAGTTTGTGATGATAAGTATATTTCCATCTTCAATTTCTATACGAGATCTTTCATCTAAGTCTAAAGAGTTTCTTAAAAAGTCTTCGTCTAATCCTAAAACTAAAGAAACTTGTTTAATTTCTTCTTCTGTTGGATTGATAAGACTAAACCATGAACCTGAAACAGCTTCACTAATACTTAATTTGGTTAGTTTTTTATTATCTTCCGTTTTGAATATCTTTATCATAATCGCTATTCTCAGATTCTGCTTACATTTAAATTAAAACATAAATTTTTGGTTTTTGAAAGTGTTTTTTGAACCTAGTTGTATTGATTTCTATCGTTTAATCTTGTTTCATATAACAGCTTTTGTAGAAGAATTTGTTCTGTAATATTAGAATTAATTCTTTTTTCTTGTTGTAAAAGATTTATGAACTCTTGATTATTGTATATGAAGTGAAATCTTCTATTTTTATTTGAAATATTATATAGAGTTTCTATTTCTTTTGGTAATTTTATGTAATACAGTGATGGAATTTCTAAAGTTGTTTTTTTATAGAAGTTATTTTCTATACACATTAAAATAAGAATCATTTGTAGTTCGTCTTTTGGTGCTTTAATGTTTTCTTTATTAATGTATTGTAAATAATTTAAAGCGCCAGATTCTATGAATTTTACAGCATTTGGAAATACAATATTTGCAAGTAATGTATTTACTTTATATTTTATAGCATTGCAGGCAATCTCTTTTGTAAGTGGTAATTTAGCCTTTGTTTCTGTCTCTTTGATTAATTTAAAAATATTATTATAAGTCGCTTCATCTAGTTGCATATTTTTGTTATAAAATTTTTCGTTGTCTTTTTCAAAGGCTAACCAAAAGCTTGTCATATTTCCATTTTTATTTTTAATACAATTATCAAATTCTGCTTTGTATTTTGGGTGAACTGAAATGATTGCATTCATAAAATAGTAGTCAAAGAATGCAATTCTTTCCTTTTTTAAAAGTTCATTTTTTGATAATGAATTATATATAGTCCAATCTAGAGTATTAAATTGAGATATTAATTTTTTTAATGGACCATCTTCATTTGGAATATTATAGTATTCAAATACTTTATCAGAAATTTCATATGCGCTTATTTCAAGTGGGTTTCTAACGTGTTCTGATAATCTATATAAATCAGAATATGAACTTGTTAAATCAATGCTACTTTGATTTATGTATCTAATTAGTGCATTTTTATAAAAGTTGCCGTCAAAACCTTCTATATTTGCATACTTTTGAGCATTATTCCAAAATTCATAGTTTATATTTTTCATATTATTTTGGCTTAATGTTTGGTTAAAACTTTCTATTCCCATAAATTTGCAAACTTGTGATATTTTTTCAAAATGGTCTAATTCATGAGAAATAATTGCAATTAATTCTTCTATTTTTAGCGCATATAACGGTGTTTTATTTATATGCATATTCCCTGTTGATATGTTGAAAGTTGCGGCAATATAACTGCCTTGAGTTTTTTGTATTAAGTTTTCACTTTCATCAGTTATTACTTTTATTGTATTTTCAGGATATCCTTTAAATTTTAATATATCTTTTACGATGTTTTCTGCTGATATTACACTTTTGGGTGAATATCTTTGCATTTTATCTAAAAGAGCTTTGTATTTTTCTTCTTTACCTGTTTGTTTATTTAGAATTGGTGTTTGTTTTACTTCTTGTTTTGTATAACTAGTTTTTGGTTGAGTCGTACTTTCTCTAGTTGTTTGGACTTTTTGTTCTTTTTGAACTTCATGAGTAGGCACTTTTCTTGTATATTCAAGCATTTCTTCATATGTTTTTGAATTTTTTATTTCTTTTAAACTATTAGGTGATGTTGCATAAACAAGCAGTACAATTATTGCCATTGATAAAAAAAACAAAAATCTTAAAGATATTGGTTGTTTTTCGTTTTTCTTTTTCATTAAAAAGTCCCCTTTTAGTTATAAATTATAACATATTAAGGGCATATCTGAAAATAAAATATCAATAATTACGCTTTATAGTCTACCCCACCAAATTTTGGTGTAGAACGATTTATTTTATTTCCTAATGCTTTTTCGTAAGCTTCAATAAGTTTATTTAAAATGCCAACCTTTGTTTCATTTGATTTATTTTGTAATTCAAATATATCTGCTTGTGCAAAAGAAGGTTTTAATGGTTGGCTGTTTCCAAAAGAAATAGATGACATCAAGTTATTTGATGCTTGAATCATTTGCCCTGTGGCAATATTTCTAGCAAGAACAGCGTTTTGTAATGCGCTATATGATGTTAACATTTCTTTCACACTCCTTACAAAACTATTATAACATATTCATTTCTACTTTTGTAGTGGTTTGAAAATTTTGTATTAATTTATCTTTATATTATGGCACAGGGTCATATCCACCTTCATTAAATGGGTGGCATCTTAAAATCCTTTTGATGCCTAAAAATCCACCTTTTATTAATCCATATTTTAAAATAGCTTGTTTCATATATTCTGAACAAGTTGGATAAAATCTACAAACAGGTGGTGTTAATTTCGAAAAAAATTGATAAATAGAAATTAACTTTAAAATTAGATTAGTAAATATAGATTTGTGGTTCTTCTTCATTATCTATATTCCTCATATTTGAAGGCATATGTTGAATTAAACAATACCTTTTCCCTGAATCCATTAGCATATATGGAATTTTATTTTCTTCTATTCTAGTTAAGTCTTTAATTTCAACTATTACATAATTATCAGGATTTTTCAAAAGATAATCTTTTAACCAATTAATATCTTCATTATTGTGATAATTTATTGGTTTATCGTAATAGTAAGCTATACTATATTTCTTTGATGGTATAAAGGTTGCTAACTTTATATTTTCGTTTTTTGCTAGATTTGAAAAAGAAATAAGGTCATTTTGTCCACCATTCAACATTATAAAATTAAAAAATGTTGGTGTTAAAATTGAAGCAATTGAAATCATTAAAATAATATTTGATAAAAAGGCAATTATTCTTCCTTTTAGTAAAACCGAAAATATTCCAATAACTGGTATTATGAAGAAAATTATAACAAGTGGCACAATTATATTTTTTAAATCGTGCATAATTGTTGTGTTTATCAAATTGTGTCCGAATAAACCAATTAAGGAACATATAATTAAAATTAAATTAGGAATAATTGTTGAAAGGAAAATACTTCTATCGTGTTCTTTTTTTACGATATATTCGTACCAATAAAAGCCTGTAATACAAGAAGCTGGAAATAATAAGAACAATATGCAGTATGTGAATTTTGCACCATATAAAAAAGCAAAGATTAATGATGTGAAAAATATAATAGTACTTATAGATAAAAATCTTTCAGTAGTTCTTAATTTTTGCCATTTTTCTTGTAGGCTATTTTGCGAATTATCTTTAA
Organism: Cyanobacteria bacterium SIG29; assembly: GCA_015152515.1. GTDB lineage: Bacteria > Cyanobacteriota > Vampirovibrionia > Gastranaerophilales > Gastranaerophilaceae > Avigastranaerophilus. The sequence goes on along the minus strand of SUTV01000007.1, from coordinate 85,375 downwards.
AATAAGCTAAAGTTGAAGTTTTAATTTCTTTGAATTTTGATATTATAATCCAAATTAAAGAGCAACTCCAAGGCATAGACCCTATGAAAATTAAAAATAATACTTTGAAAGATTCTTTTAATCCAGTGTATTTTATAAAGTTACAAGCAGATAAATATTCTTTTATGAAATCAAAACCATGTGTTTGAATCATATTTAAATGCCAAGGAATTGTAATTAAAAGAAAAATTATAAAACCATATAGAAAATGTTGTAATTTTCGAAGTTCTTTTAGATTGCCTGAAAGAGCATACATTGTGATAATACAAGTTGTTGGTATTAAAAAGCCTAGTACACCGCAAGTCATTGTTGCAAATGCAATGAATAAATAAGCTAATGCCCAAACTATTATTTTTTGTTTGTTTTTTCGTGAAAATAGGGTTTTTGATGCGCATAAAATAGCGCTCATTGAAAATATACAAAACAACATATCTGTTGTTGCCAGCCTTGAAAAAATTAAGGTTCCCAAGCTAGTTGCAAATATTAAAGTAATAATAAAGGCATAAGATTTTGATAATAAATTTTTAGATAAGAAAAATAAGTAAATTATACCCAAAGTTGTGACAAGTGAAATTGGCATTCTTACAACTTCAGTGCTTATTTTTTCAAAGATTACGCAAAATCCATTTATTAACCAAAATAACAATGGTGGATAATTATAGAAATTTTCATTATCTAATTTTATATTCATCCAGTTATTATTGCTAAGCATATCTTTCGCAATAGTTACAAATTTTGTTTCATTTGTATCAACAAATGCGTAATTCCCCATATTTTGCCAATATAAGAAAAAACATAAAATTAATAAAATTCCGACAATAATATACTGTATATAGTTTTTTACTAATTTCATGTTTTTTACCTGTTTATGCTAATTCTATATATTGATTAATTTCTTCTTGTGTATTTACTTCTGTTGTACATACAAGAACTTTTTTCTCATCTATATATAGACCTGCAATAATATTATTTTGTTTCATTTTTTCTATAAAGCTTTTTGCATTATCAACTTCTAAAACAAATTCATTAAAGAAGTTATCATTTAAAACTTTATAGCCTTTTTTGCTTAATCCATCTGCTAAGATATGTGCATTTTTAGCACTTAAATAAGCAGCTTGTTCAATACCTTTTTTACCAAGTAATGCGAGGTAAACAACTGTGTTTAGTATAGCTAAACCTTGATTTGAACATATGTTGCTTGTTGCTTTTTCTCTTCTTATGTGTTGTTCACGCGCTTGAAGAGTTAAAGTAAATGCTTGTTTTCCATCAGCATCTAATGTTCTACCAACAATTCTTCCTGGCATTTGGCGTTTGTATTTATCTAGTGTCGCAATAAATCCAGCGTAAGGTCCACCAAAGTTTAATGAATTACCAAATGATTGTACATCTCCTACTACAATATCAGCACCATATTCATTTGGTTTTTTAAGAACTGATGAACTTACCATTTCTATACAAGCTATTAATAATGATTTTGGATGTTTTTGTACATTTATTTCATTTAAATCACCATAAAAGCTTGGATTTTGAATAATTAATCCAGCATAATCTCCAGATGTCATCTTTTCATTAATTGAATTAATATTTGACACCATTTCAACTGTGATATCACCTGCATTTGCATATGTTTTAATGACTTCAATATATTGTGGATTTAAAGTTTCGCTAACTAATATTTGATTTTTACCACTAATTCTTGTTGCCATTAATATTGCTTCAGCGCAAGCATTACCAGCATCATATACAGAAGCGTTACAAACTTCCATTCCTGTAATATCACAAATCATAGATTGAAATTCATATATTACCTGCAATGTTCCTTGAGAAATTTCTGGTTGATAAGGTGTGTATGCAGTATTAAATTCAAATCTTGATGAAATTTGAGAAACGGCAGCAGGAATAAATCTTTTGTAAGCTCCGGCACCTAAAAAACAAGCATAATCAGTTTTGTTTGATTTTGATAAATTCTTTACTGCTTTTTGTGTTTCAAGTTCACTTAAGCCTTCAGGAAGATTTAATTTTTCCATAAGCGCTCTTTTATCTACCATTGAATATAAACCATCAAGATTTTCTTCTCCAATAGATTTAAGCATTTCTTTTATAACTGCTTCTGGGTTTGCTTTAAAATTATTCATTCTATTCTACTTCTTCTTTATATGTTGAGTAATCTAATAAATCTTTATTGTCTTCTTCAAATGTTTCAGAAGATACTTTGATTAACCATAAATCATCAAATTCGCCTTCATTTAATAGTTCTGGTTTTTCAATTAACTCTTCATTGATTTCAAGAACTGTGCCGCTAACAGGCATGTAAATTTCTGAAGCTGCTTTAACAGATTCGATAGTTCCGAAAATTTCACCTTTTGTGTATGTTGAACCAACTTCTGGAAGTTCTACAAAAACTATATCTCCAAGTTGTTCAATTGCATAATCAGTTAAACCGATAAAATAGTTATCGTCTGCTTTATATACATATTCGTGTGATTTGCTGCATAACATATTGTCACGTGCTGCCATTTCGATTTAATCCTCCTAGTTGTTTCTATTATGTTTTTCTATAAATTTTTTACTTGTAATTACTGCATTATACATCTTATTTCTTATCATGATTTGTATAGTATCGTCAATTTTTAAATTTTTATCGGTATTAACATATCCTAAACCGATATTTTCTCCTAAAAAAGGGGCTACACAACCACTTGTAACATAACCAATTTCTTCGTTGTTTAAGTAAATTGGATATTCGTGTCTTGCAATACCTCTATCAATCATTTTAAAAGCGATAAGTTTTCTTTTTGCGCCTTCTTGTATTTGCTTTTGTATAACTTCTTTTCCTATATAGTCTTGAACTTTGTCTTTATCTATTGACCAACCAATTGTTGCTTCAATTGGTGTTGTTGTTTCATTTAGTTCGTGACCATATAAGCTCATAGCTGATTCAAGTCTTAAAGTATCTCTTGCTCCAAGCCCTATTGGTAATATCTTAAATTCTTTTCCTGCTTCTAAAAGTTTATTCCAAAGTTCAGATACTTTTTCATTTTTAATAATAATTTCAAATCCATCTTCACCAGTATAACCAGTTCTTGAAATATAGGTTTCTTCACCAATTAATTTCATTTGAGAAATGAACATTGTTCTTGGTTGGTCTTCTTTTGAAATTCCTAATTTTGCTAAAATATCTGTTGCTTTAGGTCCTTGAAGTGCAACCATTGATAAAGAATCAGATATATTATCAACAACAACATCAAAGTTATCTTTGTGTGATATCATCCAATTGTAGTCGTCATTAACTCTTGAAGCATTAACTACTAAAAGAAAATTGTTTTCTTTTAATTTATAGATAAATAAATCATCTATAATACCGCCATTTTCGTTTGTAAATTGGCAATATTTAGCTTTTTTATCAATAATTTTTTCAATATCTTGAGGAACTAATGTTTGAAGGTAATTTACTGCATCTTTACCATATACAAATATTTCTCCCATATGTGAAACATCAAATAATCCAGCATTATTTCTTACATTGTTATGTTCTTCAATAATACTAGTATATTGAACTGGCATATCCCAACCAGCAAAATCAACTATTTTTGCACCAAGTTTAACGTGGTCATCATATAAAAATGTTCTTGCCATTATTTTTTCCTTATTTTGAACAAATTACTCTAGCTGCGTGTACGCCAGAAGCTGATGCTTGGATTAAACCTCTTGTAACACCTGCACCGTCGCCAATTGCGTATAGGTTTTTTACACCTTCTGTTTCTAGATTGTTTGTTAATTTTACTCTGCCTGAGTAGAATTTAACTTCTATACCATATAATAGAGTGTATCTAGAAGCAGTTCCAGGCGCTATTTTATCTAAAGCATAAAGCATTTCTATAATAGCTGTTAATTGTCTATATGGAAGAACTAGGCTTAAGTCTCCAGGTGTAGCGCAAGAAAGAGTTGGTGTTATTATGCTACTTTTAATTCTATCTGGAGTTGAACGGCGACCATCAAGTAAATCGCCAAATCTTTGAACTAAAACACCGCCACCAAGCATATTTGCTAATCTTGCAACGTGTTGACCATATGCGATAGGTTCTTTGAACGGTTCTGTAAACTTTTCTGATACTAATAATGCAAAGTTTGTATTTGGGGTTCTATAGTTTGCGTAGCTATGTCCATTTACAGTTGCAATACCAGAGTAGTTTTCTGTTACAACTTCTCCGTATGGATTCATACAGAAAGTTCTTACTTCATCACCAAAAGTTGGTGAATGATAAATTAATTTTGATTCATATAATTTTTTTGTAATTGGTTCAAATACTGGTGCTGGAAGTTCAACACGAACACCAACATCCACTGCATTATTTACCATACCTATTTTGTTTTTACTAAATTCTTGGGTTAACCAATCAGCACCTTCTCTTCCTGGTGCAATAATAATATGTTCTGCTGTGATTTTTTGATTATCTTTTGTTATAAAACCTTTTACTTGACCATTTTCAACAATTAATTGATCTGCAATTGTGTCATATAAAATTGTTATTCGTTTGTCTAGATAATCTTGCATATTTTTAAGAACATCTAAACTTCTTTCTGTTCCTAAGTGTCTAACTGGAGAATGAACTAATTTAAGTTCTGCTAAAGTAGCTTCTCTTTCAATATCTGCAAAAACTTCTTTGTCTAAACCAAATACTTCATCAGTTGCGCCAAATTGTAAGTATGTGTCATCTGTATATTTAACTAAATCTTCTACTGATTTGCGAGACATATAATCAAGCAAGTGACCGCCAACATCTGGTGTTAAAGTTAATTTTCCATCAGAAAATGCGCCAGCTCCACCCCATCCGCAAAGTAATCCACATTTTTTACAAGTAGGACATTTATCAAAACCTTCTCTTAAAAGGCATTTTCTTTTTTCAATTTGAACACCTTTTTCAACTAAAACTACCTTCCATTCTGGTTTAAGCTTCATAATCTCTAATGCTGCAAATATACCAGCAGGTCCGCCACCAACAATTGCTACGTTATACATTTCTATCTCCACTATTCTCATAGAACATGTTGATTTTACATTAAAACTTCTATCTTTTAAACCAATAGTAAAGAACAATTTACACAAAAAAAGAGGACTTATATAAGTCCTCTTTTTTATTCATTATTTTTTGATTAAACTGCTTGCCAGTTATTTTCAAAAATAGCATATAGCTCGTTCATTTTGTCTATTTCTGCGTAGTATTTTGCTGTATTTACATCGTAGAAATTATTTGTATTTAACCAGCTAACTACTTGTGATTTTAGTGTTTCAGATGTTAAATCATATGTACCGTTTGTAGCTTCGATTTTTTCTATTCCATAAAGAGTTGCTGTATTATTATTGCTATCTGCTACATTTGTTATATAAGAACTTCTTCCGTATCTATCTATATTGAACCAAATAGTTGAAAGACTTTCTTTTGTTTGTTGAATTTGTACGGTATCTATGTCGCCAGCTGTCCAACCATAATCGTTTATAGTTGTTGTTTCGTTTAGTAATTTGCCATCGCTAATATTAAAGATTTTGTATGTATCATTACCATTGCCACCATCTGCGTAGTTAACGCCATAACCAGTTGTTATAACATCATCACCGTCACCACCATAAAGTGTATCATTGTAGTTAGAACCAGTGATTGTGTCGTGTCCACCTGCTGCATTTATAAATGCACCTCTGTTATACCATACTACTGCTTCATCATTTAGTGAGGTTGCGTTTATTATTTCTGTGTGCCAGTTTCCGTAATGGTATGATTTGTTTGTTGTAAAATCTTTTACTTCTGCTAAGAAAGGTGTTTCACCAGGATTTCCTATTCTTAAGTCAGTTGTTGTACCATTAAATTCTAATTTAACGCTACCTTTGTCACTTGTCATATCACACAAACCGAAAGCTTGTAATGTTAGAATTTTTGTTTTATTGTTTTCGCTGTCAACAACGCTAATATCTAGGTTTGCTCCAACTATATCGTATGCTAATTTGTCTGTTGATTCATAGCCATCAATTTTTATAGTTGCGTTTTCGCTCCAGCTAAATGCTAATGTATCAACACCATCACCTTTTGTATAGCTGTATGTATTATTTCCTAGACCACCTGATATCAAATCGTTACCTTTGCCACCAACTATTGTATCGTTACCATTGTAACCATATAAATAGTCATTGAAATCGTAACCGATAATTGAATCGTTGTAAGTTGTACCACCTACAAAGCTTCCATAATTTTTATTGCCGGTAATGTATATAGCAACATCTTTTAAGTTGATTGTAGTGCCATCAGCATTAATGATTTCAAATGGAGATGGATTATAGAAGAAGCTTAGGATTTTTACACTCTTTGTACCATTCTCTGCGTCTGTTTTCGCACAATTGATTACTAGGTCTCCACCAACTCTTGTGTAAGAGTATTCTTCTATTCCGCCAACAACACCTTTGTTTGTGAAATTATAGCCTGAACCAGTAAAGTCAAGTGTTGTTTTACCGTTCCAACTTGCAATTATTGTGTCTTCACCAGCAAAATTATTGTCAAATATATATGTATCGTTTCCACCTTGTCCATATAGCCAATCTGAACCCAAACCGCCATTTAGTGTATCATCTAAGTTGTTTCCTAGTAATGTATCATTACCAGCGCCACCTAGCATTGTGTTGTTTTGGTTCCAAGTACCAGTTAAATAATCATATCCATCTGTACCTGTAGTTATACCGTAACCACTTTTTCCAGAAATTGCTTGTTCTAGTATATTTTTATATCCATTTACTAAGTCAACTGTTCCATCGCTTAAATATATGCCTCTGATTGATGTGCGACCACCAGCTGCAAAGTAGTTTGATATTGTAATAGAATTTCCTTCTGTGTCATAGTAAATAACTAAATTGTTATAGTTTCTTACATATTTTAAATCAGCTTTACTTTTTGAAGACATTTCAATAAAATCTTCGCCCCAACCACCATAAATAGTGTCATTTCCGCTGAAGTTGCTTTCGTATATGATTTTATCGTTTTGTGCATCTGTAAAAATTATATCATTTCCGTGAGAAGCATAGATAATGTCGTTACCCATACCACCAACAATAGAGTCGTTGCCTAAACCACCATTTATTATATCGTTTTCATTTAGACCATAAAGTGTATCGTTCATATTACCACCAACGATTGAATCTTTATAGTTTGAACCAAATGATAGGTTTGTTTCATCTGCTTTAAGATCAAAATTGATGTAATTTTTTTGTAAAATATCTTTGAAATTGCGGTACTCTACTATTTGAATGCTTTCACCGTCATTTTCTGCTCTAAGAATTTGATTAATAGAGTTAAACAAGTTGTAACTATAATAATTTTCATAAATTATTTTGTTTGTATCATATTCAATAACTAAATTTCCATTTTGGTTTGTGAATTTTAAATTATCAATACTTGAAATTACATTATCAAATTGTAAGTTGTTTGAACCATATACATCATTAATTACATCTGATCCGCCATTGCTTTCAAATATATATGTATCATTTCCAAAACCACCAATTAATGAGTCATCACCTTCGCCACCATATAAAGTGTCTTGGTCATTATCACCATTTAATGTGTCGTTTCCATTTAGACCCCATAATATATCGTTTCCTTCTTTACCAGAAATTGCGTTATTTGAATCATTACCTTCCAATGAATTTTTTCTGTCGTTTCCAACTAGATTCATTGCGTCAGCCCATTCTTTTATATTTGTATTTGTAAAGTTGATAGGGCTGTATATAGTGCCTTCTTCGTATGTTTTGTCTGTTAAGAAGTTATATAATTGTTCTATAGTAATAAATTGTGCTTCTTCGTTATTTCCTAAAAATCCGCCTGTATCCATTACATATACGCCAAGGAAGTCATTTTGTTTTTCTATTTCTTCAGTTACAAGTTCTCCTTCTACACCTGTGATTTTTGTAGTGGTTGTTTTCTTCAATTTATCTACTTCACCATATAAGGCACCAACAAGAGTAATTGCGTGGGCTCCGCCATCTTCGCCCATATAATTTTCAGTTGCATAACCACTTAAAATTACACCTTTTCCTTCTGCAATAAAATCATATACTAGAGTAGATAAGAAATTGTATAAGTCTAAATTAGAGTTGTTTCTTTGTTCAACAACAGTGACTGATTTTAATACTTCGGGTGCTGCTTCACTTTCACCAACATTTGGATTTTTATCATAATATTCAGTTACGGTTGTTTTTGTAACTTTTTTACCGATATCATCTGTTGTTTCTGTTATAGTTGTTTTTGTCCACATTCCATTTTCATCTGGACCAGATATAACAGGTGTAGATGGCATTGTTGCATCTTTTTTATGTGGGATTCTATTTACTATTAATGATGCTGCAGTTGTATCTAATCCCCAATATTTTAATATGTTATCTCTATGTACAACAGTAGAACCACCTTGTTCTGTTGGGTTATTTTTCATAAATTCGATGATTGAATCTTCTGTTTTATCTTTATTTTCAAAATATGTATCATAGTTTTTTGAGTGGACTACATAGTCATCTATTTCAGCATCAGCAGGTGCGTGTATTTCACCACTAGCGTTGTAGTGTGTATCATACCATTTGCTGTCGTTTTGTGAGTTTTGTATTGCCCATAATAAGAAAGCATCTTCTGTTTCTCTTGGTCTTGTTGGGTAAACAGGTTCTTCATGTTGTACTTGTTCCCAAGTTCCTGTTTCTTCATTATAAATATCTTCATTCCATTTTCTTATATATAATGGTGTTGATAAATATTGTTCTAGTGCAGAATTTATTTCTATAATATCTTTTTTACCTGCTATAGATAAAACATTTAAAGATGAATCTATACCGCAGTTATTATATTCTTGATCATAATCATATACCCATTTGTTAGGATGTCCATAAACATAATAAAACTGGTCATCTACTTTTTTGTCATATGCAAAGTTATAATTAAGTTGTGAACCAAGAAAACCGATTCCGTGTCCCCAATCTAATAGTTTACCATTTATTTCGGCTTCACCATCGACAGAAGAAAGAGTATATGTGTTGTTTAAAACAGGAACTCCATTTTTTATTTCCATATTTCCTGTTGTGGTAATGGTCCATTCTTCCACTCCGGCATTATCTTCTCTTTCAATAACGCCTTTGTTTAAATTTTTGTTTGCTGAATTGGTTGTTGCCATATATTTATTACTCCTATTTTAATCCCTTAATACCCCTAGCCATGCCAATGGGTTATTCATAGCAATAATATGCCCAGAATGATGTTTTTATTATATATTATGTTAAGTTTTTTGGAAATCATACATTTATATGATGGGCTGTTTACTTTGCTGTGCATGGGATTTATAATGTTTGAATGAATGTTAAGATTGTTGCGGTCGGTAAAATTAAAGAACAATATCTTAAAGATGCCATAAAAGAGTACGAAAAACGCCTTACTCCTTTTTGCTCTTTTTCTGTTGTCGAAGTTAATGCTGAACAAATTATAGATGAAGCTTTAAATGAGCGCTATAAAGAACTTGAAGCAGATAGAATTTTACAACAAATTAAGCCAGACTCTTTCGTTATAACATTAGAAATTTTAGGAAAGATGTTTTCTTCTGAAGACTTTGCTCAAAAAATAAAAGATATTTCTAATAGTGGAGTTAATGATATTACATTTATTATTGGTGGTGCTAATGGTTTGCATCAAAAAGTTTCCAATATTTCTAATTTAAAATTGAGTTTTTCTAAAATGACATTTACTCATCAAATGATTAGAATGATTTTGACAGAACAAATTTATAGGGCTTTTAAAATAAATAATAACGAAAAATATCATCGTTAAATATTTATTTCTATCCGATATATTAAGATGTGTAAATTATTTTGTTAAAAATATATCGATTAGAATAATAATGTGTTATTATAAAATTAAGATTTGAATTAAGACTTGAGTAGATTTTATATCGAAACGGTGACTAGGTTCGCTAAGTCGGGGGAATGTTGTGTGATTTATTGTTGTGGTGGCTATCATCAGCCACATAAAGTTGTTTCTTTGTTGCCTGATTTTAAATATAAGGAAAGAAAATTAGAAGTTTGCATTTGTCCTGTTTGTAATTCTTTAATTGCAGAATTAACTCAATTAAATGTGCAAACTCAAAAATATGAAGTCTTTAGACCAAAAAGGAAAAAGACTTCTAAGTTTTTAAAGGAAATAGAAGCAGGAAAATGGAACGAAATTAGAGTTAAATATGGTTCAAAAAGTGCTGCTGGTTTTGTTTTTGGATTTAATATTGAAGCTAAAGATGGAAAAATTTACCAGTATGCCGTTGATTTTAATGGTCAAAAAAAATTAGTAAAAATTGTTAATTAGGTGTTTATATGGCTAAAAAGAAAAAAGATTTTCAATATTCTAAAATAGATTCATTTGAAAATCTCGAAGTGGTGCAAGAAATGGCGTTAAATAGAAAAGGTAAGGATGATGAAATTTCGCCTGATATTTCTACTTTTTTAAAAGCTGAAGAATTAAAAGGAAAATTATGCGGATTATATAGTGAAAAAGATAAGTCGCAACCATCTATTAATCAAATGGGCTCTGTAAAAATTGATGGTAAGAATTTAATAATAAATGTTGGAGAAAATTTGGAAATTAAAGATGATCGAATTGCCCCAAATACTTGATATACCTGAAAAGTTAATTCCGGTAATAACAAACATTAATAATTATAATTATTTTTTAATTGAAGGAGGGAGAGGTGGTGGCAAATCTCAAAGTATAGCTAGGATAATTCTCTGGTTAGCCGAACAAAGAAAAGTCAGGGTGTGTTGTGGTAGAGAAACGCAGGCAACAATTTCTGATAGTGTATATAAAATATTTAATGATTTAATTTCTGATTATAATTTAAATTTCACTGTAAAATCTAATAAAATTATTCATAACGCTAGCAATTCTAGTTTGATTTTTAAAGGGTTTAGGGAACAAGGTAGAGTTAACATAAAAGGTCTTGAGGGTATTGATATTCTTTGGATAGATGAAGCTCAAGCCATTACAAAATCTACTTTGGATGTTATTATTCCTACAATTAGAAAGAAAAACTCTATTGTTATTTTTACTATGAATAGGTTAATTCGCAAAGACCCTGTTTATTCTGAGTTCGTTTCCAGAGATGACTGTTTACATATAAAAATAAATTATTATGATAATAAGTTTTGCCCACCAAAGTTAATTGATGAAGCTAAAAGATGTAAAGAAAGAAATATTCTTGATTATGAGTATATTTGGGAAGGTAATCCATTAGATACAACTAATGATTTTTTGTTTTCAGCAATTAAGTTAGATAAAGCAAAAAATATAAAAATAAAAGATGAAAATTATCGTAAAATTCGTTGTATGTCTGTTGACTTGGCTGGAAATGGTGGTGACCTTTGTGTCGCCAGTTTAATTGAGTCAAAAAGTTCTACACAGTGGTCATTAGAAAAACAAGAACATTGGTCTGAGCCTGATACTGACATTACTAAAGGTAGAATAATTAATTTATATTCAAAATGGAAACCTGAACTTCTTATTTTAGATGCAGATGGTTTAGGTTATTCAATTTATGTGAGTATAAAAAATGTTATATCTAATACTATTAAATTTAATGGCGCAGCCTCTAGTAATAGACCTAATGCACTAAATAGGCGTGCTGATGGATATTTAACTTTAAAAGATTTTATTGATAATGAATGGTTGAAAATTTCATCTGATTTTACAATTTCGCAACTTGAATATATTAAAAAATCGTATAAACCCAATGGTCAAATTTTTATTCAATCTAAAAAGGAAATGAAATCAGAACAGGGAGAAAGTCCTGATTTTGCTGATAGTTTGATGATGGGGATTTATGCTATTAATTATTATTCTTATTTAATTGACGAAAAAGATGAGACTGTTATTTTAGAGTCGAATTTTGATCCGTATTCATAAATTTAGAAAGGAAAAAATATGTGTTCTACACCGAAATATGCTCCTGCTCCTGAAGCAGAAGTTATTAAAAATGCTACGCAAGCTGACGCATCTGTTCAAAAAGCCAATGCTAAAAATAGAACAGTTGTTAATGGCTTAGTTTCTGAAAATATTAAAACTACTAATTTGGGTATTGAGGAAGAAATTAATTCTTCAAAGAAAAAACTTTTAGGGGAATAAAATGAAGGAAACAAAATATTCTAAAAAATACTTTGATATGCGCCGTTGTGAACTTGATGTTGCTTATAATGCTATAAAACCTGATTGGCAAGATTTGGCTGATTATTTTTTGCCTCGTTCTGTTAGGTTTTTAGCTAGAAGCGCAAATCGAACTCCGGTAAAAAATAAGAAAATTAAAGATTCTACCCCTTTATTGGCTGTCCGTAATTTTTCTTCAGGTATGATGTCAGGTGCTACAAGCCCTGCAACTAATTGGTTTAAGGTAAAAGTAAATAATTACGGACACGAGGGGAATTATCACGTTAAAACGTGGTGTAATAGTGTTGAAAATATTTTTAGAGATATTTTTAATTCATCAAATCTTTATAGAATTTTACCCTCTGTTTATAAGCAAATTGGGGTGTTCGGAATTTCTGTATTAGCATTACAAAGTGATGAAAATTCTATTTTAAGGTGTCAGCTTTTACCTGTTGGTTCATATAGAATTGCTAAAAATTATAAAGGTGAAGTTGATACTATATGCCGAGTTTATATGGAAACTGCTAAAAATCTTTATGATAAATTTGGCGAAGAAAATGTATCCAAAGAAGTTTTAAATGCTATTCATTCAAACAGATATGAAGAATTATTTGAAATTGTTCATTTTGTTGAACCAAACAAGGATTTTATGCCTGATAGTGTTTGGGCAGAAGATAAAGAATTTATTTCTGTTTATTATGAACAAGCTTCTAGTGAAGATAAGTTTTTGTCTAAAAGTGGGTTTGATAAATTTCCATATGCTGTATTTGAGTCAGAAGTAAATGGGGAAGATGTTTATCCTTCTGAATGTCCAGGTATTAATGCCCTGCCAGATGTTAAACAGCTTATGAGTATGGTTATAGATGAAGGTAAAGCAGTTAAAAAGATGATTAGCCCTACTTATAAAGGTCCAGCTAGCTTAAAAAATAAAAAGATGATAGATGCACCTGCTGCTTTTATTGAAGAAGATGAAAATGGTAGAGGTCTATCACCAATTTATGAAGTTAATCCGAGGGTTTTAGAAGTTGATTCCATAATTGAAAAATTAAAACAATCCATAAAAGAAATTTTTTATAATGATTTGTTTGCAATGATTTTAAATACTGCAGAGCGTAGTAGAACTGCGACTGAAGTAAATGAATTAAAAGAAGAAAAAATGGTGTTATTATCACCTTTGCTTCAACAAATTCATAATGGATTAAATAAAATCATTGATTGGGTGTTCCAAGAGTGTATCTTTTTAAATATTTTGCCAACACCTCCATTAGAAATTATGGGCTCAAATATGGATATTGAGTTTGTTTCAACTTTGGCACAAGCACAAAAGGCTACAAAAATAGCTGCTATGGAAAGATTTACTACTTTTACAATAAACCTTGCTCAATCGCTTGATTCTTCACTTAAGAATAAATTAAATGCAAATAAAATTATTGATGATTATGCAGATTTTGCGAATATTTCGCCAGAACAAATTGTTCCAACTCAAGAGGTAGAAAAGCAAAAGCAAAAAGAAGAAAAAGCCCAAGAGCAAGTTAATGCTATTGAAAATATAAAACAAGGTTCTGAAATTATAAAAAATATTGCAGGTACAGATGCTTATGGAAGTGATTTGCTTGCAAGATTAGGTTTGACTTAAAGGAGATAAAAATGAGTGAAAATGTACAAGAACAAACTTTAGTTGGTTTAGGTGAAAATGCTTTGAGTAAAAATGTTCAAGTTGAAGCACTACAAGAAGAAAGTTGCTATGGAAAACCAGAAAAGTATGATTATGCAGGAGTTGAACTTCCTGAAAATTATTGTTATGACGAAAATTTATTGAATGAATTTAATGATTTAGCTGGAAAATATAATCTATCTCAAAAAAGTGCTAATGAATTAATGTCTATGGCAGTGAAGCTAACAAAGTTAGCAGGTAATAATTACTCTAAAACTATGGCGGAACAACAAAGACAACAAATAGAAAATTATAAGCAAAATCTTATTACAGATAGAGAAATTGGTGGTGCTAAATTTGAAAAAACTATGAGAACTGCAAATATTGCATATACTCAATTTGCTGATAGTGAAGTTCAAAATTTATTAGCAAATAGTGGGTTAAACTGCCATCCTAAAATCGTAAAAATGTTTTATGAAATTGGTAAGCGTATGCAAAATGATTCTATTTATGGCGTGAATATTGCAGCTACTCCGAAAGAAAACAGAGAAGATATTCTCTTCCCAACAATGTAGTAAAAAAGAAAGGAAAATTAAATGGCTACACTTGGTTCTAATTATTTAACATTGGCTGACAGATTAAAAAGAACTGAAAATGGAAAAATCGCTTCTGAAATTATCGAAATGATGTCTGAAACCAATGAAGTTTTACAAGACGCTAATGCTCTTCAATGTAATGATGGTTCAAACCATATTACAACTATCAGAACAGGTTTACCTTCTGCTGTATTTAGAAATCTTTATGGATTTGTTCCTTCTTCTAAATCAACAACTGAACAAGTAAAAGATGTTACTGGTATGTTAGAAACATATTCTATTGTTGATGTTGATTTGGTTGATAAATCAGAAAATCCAAAATTATTCAGATTATCTGAATCCTCTGCTTTTATTGAAGCTATGAATCAAAAATTACAAGAAACAATTTTTTATGGAAGCATAAAAGATAATGCTGCTGCATTTGATGGTTTATCTGCTAGATACGCTAAAAAATCAACAGATTTAAAGAAAATTGGTTCAAATATTATTGATGCTGGTGGTAAAAGCAATGATAATACATCAATTTGGTTTGTAACTTGGGGTGACCTTCACACTTCTTTATTATATCCACAAGGTTCTCAAGGTGGTGTTCAACATAAAGATGATGGCATTTTAACTGAAACAAGTTCAACTGGAGGAAAAAGAAAAGTTTATCAAGACCATTTTAAAATGGATGTTGGTTTATCTGTTAGAGATTGGCGTTCTACTTGTCGTATTGCAAATATTAGCGTTAGCGATTTGGCTAGTAACAATGCTGCTGATTTAGAAGAACTTTTAAATAAGGCTTATTACAAAATTAGAAGATTCGCAAAAACTGGTAAAACCGCTATTTATTGTAATTCAACAGTTTTAATGTATTTTGAAGCTCAATTAAAAGCTAAAACTAATGTGAACTTCACTATTAAAGAATACTTAAATGAAAATATACTTCATTACAAAAATATTCCAATTCGTGAATGTGATCAAATAGTTTGTGATGAAGCGGTTATTTCTTAATTAGAGAGGAGATTTTAATGATTTTAGATGAACAAAGTTTGTTTTCAAATAAACAGGCTGTAACTGCTACTTGTGTTTCAGAAAATGTTTTAGATTTTGGTAAAAGAGAAGTTGCTTTTGGCACTCCTGTTGAACTTTTTATACAAAGTTCTGAAACTTTTAATAATTTAACTAGTTTAACTATTAAAGTTCAAAGTGCGACAGACGAAGCTTTTACAAATGCTGTTGATTTGGTTGAAAGCACAATGGCTTTAGCTGATTTAGCAAAAGGTGCTGAAGCAAATATTAAATTTTTACCAAAAGGTAATTTAGGCTTTATGCGTTTACAATATGTTGTTACAGGAGATGCTCCAACTACTGGTAAAATTTTAGCTGGAATTTGTGATGGTATTCAACAAAGTTTTCATAATTAATAATCCTTCGCATTCTTAACTACACAGTACTCAAGGGTAAAAGCTTGAGTACTTTTTTCTTAAAAGAGGTAAAAATGAATTATACAAAAGCAAAAATTTTTAATATGGCACTTAAAAATTTAAGGGTTAGTGTTAGTATTCAAAGTGCTAATCAAAGTGATAAAAATGTTACTGTTTTAAATGAATTTTTTGATTGTGCTAAAGAACAAGTTTTAAAAGATTTTGACTGGAATTTTGCTAATGGTTATAGAGAATTATCTTTAACTGGTAATATTCCACAAAATCCCAAATTTTTATATGAGTTTGATTATCCTAATGATTGTCTTTTTGCGAGAGAAATTATTCCATATTCTAGTAATGATATTGTTGAATTTGAAGTTGCATCAAACGAAAAGGGACAAAAAGTCATTAATACAAATATTACACCTGCAATTTTAAGATATACAAAATTGATTACTAATGAAACTTTATTTTCAACTGAATTTGTTATGGCTTTATCTTGGTATTTGGCTTTTTTATCAGCGCCAGCGATTTGTGGAAACAGGGCAATCCAAAGTGATTGTTTAACCATTTATACAAGTATGTTGGCTAAAGCAAAAGCTTTAAATGCATCAGAAGGTTACATAAAAACAGCAGATAGTTGTAATTGGTTTGATGAGAGGTAAATTATGACTAGTTATACTCAAAAATCTTTTACAGGTGGAGAGTTAAGTCCATCTTTATATGCAAGAAATGATTTGGCTAAATATTCAATTGGATTGAAAACTTTAAAAAATGGTTTTGTTAGGGCAGAAGGTTGTGTTAGTAATCGTTCTGGCTTAGAGCTTGTTAGTGAAATCAAAAATTCAAATGATAAAATTAGAATTTTGCCATTTTCTTTTAATACAGAACAAACATATATTATTGAATTAGGTAATAAATATGCCAGATTTTATAAAAATGGTGCACAAATTCTTAATCAAGAAACAAATTTCCCTGTTGAAATTGAAACCCCATATTTAAAAGAAGATTTGCCAAATATAAAATATGCGCAAAATGCTGATGTATTAACTATCTGTCACAATAATTATTCACCTAGTGAATTATCAAGATTATCTCATTACGATTGGTCTTTAACTGATATTACTTTTCAACCTCAAATTTTGCCACCAACAAATTTGAATGCAATTTGGACCGGTGGACGAGAAGCAACAAAAACATATAAATATGTAGTAACTTCAGTTAAAAAGGATACATATGAAGAAAGTAATCATTCGGTTGAAGTTAGTGTTATTGGTGAGCCAGAATCATATTGGGGTGTAAATGACTATATAACTTTAACTTTTGATGGTGTTGAAAATAGTGTTGAATATAATATTTATAGAGATGTAAATGGGGTTTTTGGTTATGTTGGTACAACATCAAATACAACTTTTATAGATGATAAAATAGAACCAGATTTATCTTCAACAGCTCCTATTTTTACAAATCCTTTTGAGAATGATAATAATCCTGCTTGTGTTAATTATTTTCAACAAAGAAAAGTATTTGCTTGTTTAAAAAATAGTCCCCAACAATTAGTTGCGTCTCAAACGTCAACTAATAATAATTTTAATGTCTCAAGACCTCTTTCCGCCACTGATTCAATTAATATTACCTTATCTGAGCGTGAAGTTAATGAAATTAGACATATTTTATCGTTGAACGATATGATTTTATTGACTTCTGGTGGTGAGTGGAAATTAAATGGATCAGATGGCTCTTTTTCTGCTTCAACATCTTTAGTTGCTTCACCTCAAAGTTTTTATGGATGTTCTAATGTGGCGCCTGTTGTATCTGGTAATATGATTTTATTTGTTCAATCAGGTGGTAGTGTTGTTCGTGATTTGGGCTATACTTTTGTTTCTGATAGCTATGATGGTGAAGAATTATCTATCTTCGCAAATCATTTATTTGAAGGCAAACAAGTTATAGATATGGCGTATTCTAAAGAACCATATCGAATTTTATGGTGTGTTATGTCTGATGGTACGCTCAATGCTATTACCTACAATAAAAAGCAAGAAGTTGCTGGCTGGCACAGGCATGAAACAAAAGGTGAATTTGAGGCTGTTTGCGTTGTTAGGGAAGGCTTTGAAGATGTTCCTTATTTTGTAGTTAAAAGAATAATTAATGGACAAACCAAACGCTTTATAGAAAGAATGGCGTCTAGAATTGTTGATGAAACTAAAAATGGGATATTTCTTGATTGTTGCCTAACCTATAGTGGTGAAAGTGTTGATAGTGTTTATGGATTAAATCATTTAGAAGGTGAAACGATTTGCGTTTTAGCAGATGGTGATTTGTATGATGATTTAGTTGTTTTAAATGGTAGAGTTGATTTAAAAGTACCTGCTTCAAAAATCGTGGCTGGGCTTCCTTATGAATTTGAATTAGAAACTTTGAATATAGAAGGTGAAAATACCTTTGGACTTAATAAAATAATTAATTCAATTAATGTTTTTGTTGATAAATCTAGAGAAGATTTTTTTATTGTTGGAACAAATGGACAAAGTGTTCAAAATAATAGGAGTATGGAAAGCATTAATAATCCTAATTATTTATATTCGGGTAAAATAACTTGTTATGCTTTTTCTGATTATACAAAGGAAGCAAGTGTTCACATTAAGCAAATACATCCTTTTCCGTTGACAATTAATTCAATAACTTTAGATGTGACAGTGGAAGATGAAAATGCTTAAAAAGTGTGAGTTTATTTTGAATAATCTTAGAGATGAAGATTTGGTTGAATTAAAAGCTTTATGGAAAGATGACTGGAAAAATAAAGTTTTAAATAGTTTATCTGAAACGAAGGTTTTATTTGCATATGGATATGATGAATTTTATGATGTTATTCCAATTGCAATGGGTGGTTTTTATGAGTTATTTGATGAGAAGTTAAAAATAGCTTGTGTTTGGCTTTTAACAACAAAGTATGTAAGTCAAAATAAAATGACTTTGATGAAAGAGTTAAAAAATCAAATTTCCTTTGCAGATAAAAAATATGACCTAATGTATAACTTTATTTATAAGTCTAATTTTGAAGCTAAAAATTGGTTAAAAAAGCTTGGTTTTTCTTTTGATAATCCTAAACCAGAAGGGTTAAAAATTAAAGAAAATTTTGAATTTTTTTACAAGCTTACAAATAGAAAGGAAAAATAATGTGCGTTTTTGAATCTTATGATGTTGTAACTTTTATAAAAGATGTTGTTACAAGCGTTGTTTATACAACTGAATATCAAAGTACAAAAGCTCAAATAGAATATAATAATCAGTTATTTGAAAATGAAGCAAAAAGTTTGAAAAAAGAAGCTGCAGAAGTTAGACAAGAAGGAATTGAAGAAGCGCGAAGAAAAAAGCTTAATGCTATTTTGAATATTGCAGAAGATAAAACTGATATTGCAGCATCAAATTTATCTGTAAATTCTTTGACTGCTTTAAATCTTTTTGATGATGAAAAATTAAATGCTGATATAGAAGCGCAAAATGTACTCAATTCAGCAGATAAAAAGTCAAATTCTTATTTGGAAAAATCTAATGAATATTATAGAAAAGCACAGTTATCTTCCTATAATTTTAAAAATAGATATAAACAAAAATATTTTAATTCTTTAGGGTCGTCTTTTAAGTCTTTTGCTGATAGTTTGATAGAGGTGTAATTATGGTAAACAATTATGCTATGAGAAAAATTCCTTTTGTAGAAAAAGAAATACAAAATTCTTTTGAAGTATTTGAAAATGATAAAATAAAAATTCTTGAAATATCTAATATGATTGATAAATGGGAAAAAGAATTGTTGTTTTCTAAAAATGGTTTTTTCTCTTTAAAAGGAAAAGATGTTGAAAATAAAACAGAAGAATTTTTAACAGAACTTGAAAAATTTATTCTTTTAAATATTGAAAAAATTAAGTTAAAAGATGAAAAATCTCGTTATTTACTTTTAAAAATAAAAAATGAAAAAATATCAGCTATAAAAGAAGAAATGCAAAATTATGAAAAACAGCAGCTTCATAATTGGGAATTAGAAGTTTTTGAAAATGGTATTAAATCTTGTATTCAAAGGGCTATTTTATATAAAAATAATTCTAAAATTTTGCAAACTTCATATCTTGATGCTTTTTCAATATTAGAAATGATTTCAAAAATAGAAAATTGGGATTTAAAAACTTTAAAGCAGAAAAAAGAACAATTTGAAAATGATTTTTATTCTGAACTTATAAATTCATTTCTATTAGAAAAGGATGCGAAAGCATCTTTTTATTATGAAAAATATAAGGATAAATTGACTTTAATTCAGCAACAGGAATTAGAAAATGCAATAAAAAATATTAAAAATATTGCAATAGCACATAATTGGGCAAAAGAATTATTTTCTTATAATTTGTCTGATTCTGAAAATGAAAAAGAAATAAAACAATTAAAAAATGTAGAAATAAAAGCTTTAATAAAAAAATATCTTCAAATTTTTAAGCAAGAAAAAAAGAAAAATGAAGAACAATTAAAGATAGAGAAAAATATTAAAAATTGGAATGAACTAATTTCTTTAGTTAAAACTGATTTGAATAAAGCTGAACTATATATTGATTTTTCATTAGATGAAGATAGTGTTAATGCTAAAAAAGACTATATTAAAACCATAAGAAAAGATGGATTTATAAAATCAAATAAAAAATTATTTTTAGATTTATTGGCAAAAATAGTAGAAAACAATGAAGAATTTAAACAAGAAGATATTTCAAATTATCATAAAGAGCTTTCTAGCCAAGATTTTACAATTATAGAAAAATTACGTTCTTTATCTGAACACGAATTTAATTTGTATGTTTCTGATTTTAATTATATTCATTCTCAATTAAAGGCTAAATCTATTGAAAATATTGATGAAATATATTCTTTTGTTAAAACGATTTTATCTGTGAAAGATAATTATTTTTTAACAAAAAAAGAAGAACCAGATTTAGAAAAAAGAAACAAATTAATTGAAGTTTTATTAGCACGATATTTAAATAAATAAGGGAGAAAAAATGACTGTATCATCCATTAGCCCAGTAAATAATTATGCTGGGAATGGTTCTTGTGTGAATTTTGATTTTGATTTTTTAATTGAATCACAAGAAGAACTTGTTGTTTGTCACACAGATTTTATGGGTAATCAAACTGTTTTAGAGTTTGGTATTGATTATTCTATTGATGTTATAGGAAGTGAAAACGGAAGTTTTATTGTTTTTCCGTTAGAAACTTCTTCTTATGGTGTTTTAGCAGAAAATGAAATTATATCTTTATCGTTAAATTTACCTATAGAACAAGAAAGTGAATTTGAAAATTCATCTAATTTGAATTTGAAAATTTTAGAAAAGACTTTTGATTATATTGTTAGAATTTTGCAAATACTAAATAGAAAAATTGACAGATGTGTAAAGGTGCAAGAAGGTAGTGAATCTAATCCGGAAAATATTATTCCAGATATAGAAAAAATTGCAAAAAATGCAACTATTCAAGCAGATTTATCAAAAGAATACGCTAATGATTCACACGAATATGCAATGTTATCAAAAGAATATGCTAAAGAAGCTGAATTTGGTCTGAAATGGCAAAGTTTTACTTCTGATAATTGGATTGAAAATAACGATAAATATGAAATTATTTTTCCTAATGTTGGAATGATACTTTGCGTTTATAAAGGCACAATTGATAATAAACAGAAGCTTCAAAATATTGACGTTATTTCTTTGTCTGATGGTGTAAAAATAGTTTCAATAGAACCTTTTGATGGGTTTATTTTGCATAGTGCATCTATTATTGGTGATTATAACCACGAACAAACTTTAGAAGCGGATGAGTGGATAATTAATCATAATCTTGGCAAAAAGCCAATAGTAACTTTAGTAGATGAAAATGATATTGTTATGGTCGGAACAATTCAATATATGTCTTTAAATCAAATTAAAGTTAATTTTTCAACGCCTGTTAAGGGTCGTGCTTATTTGGTTTAGAACAATTCTTGATATATAAAGGAAAGGAAAAAGATGTCAACTTCAATAGAAACAAATTTGAATTTTAAGCAAAATGAAGCTTTAAATTTTGTAACGCATAAATTGGCTTCAGCACCAGCAACCCCAGTTGAAGGACAACGATATTATAATACTGCTACTAAAAAAGAATATTATTGGAATGGTAGCTCTTGGGTGGAAGGTACTAAAATAGCTACTGATACCGAAGCTTCTACTGGAACTGCTATAGATGTTGCTGTTAATCCAAAACAATTAAAAACTGCATTAGATAATAAACAAAATACTTTAGGTTATACTGCTGAAAATACAGGGAATAAGGTTACAACTATAAATTCTAGTTCAACAGATACGCAATATCCATCTGCAAAAGCTGTTAATTCAGCGTTAGGAACTAAAGCAAATATCGCTTCACCAACTTTCACTGGTTCACCTAAAGCACCAACTGCAACTACTGGTGATAGTTCAACACAAATTGCCACAACTGCCTTTGTAATGACCGCATTAAATTCAGCTGTTAATGGCGCTTTAATATATCGTGGTAATTTTGATACAACAAATGCAACTGATTATTCAAGTTTAAATAGTTATAGACCAATCGCAAAAGGCAATTCTTTTAGATGTACTGGTAGTGGCTGTAAAATTGATGGTGTTGAATATAAAGCAGGTGATTTAATTATATTCAATCGTGATGTTTCTACATCAACAACTATTATAACCGCTATGATAGACCATTATGACCATACAGAAAATGAAGATAATGTTTTATTAAATGCGGTTCAAACACTTACTAACAAAACAATTAATGCTAACAATAATACAATCACAAATATAGATACTACAAATTTTGAAAGTGGAGTAATTGTTACAAGTATTGGTTCAACTGATACTAAATTGCCAACAGAAAAAGCAGTAAAAACACAATTAGATTTAAAAGCCAATTTAGCTAGTCCGACTTTCACAGGAACACCAAAGGCACCAACAGCAACTGCTGGAACTAATACAACACAAATAGCAACAACAGCGTTTGTTCAAACAGCTATTGCAAATGCTACATCTGGTAGTTTGAAAAAACAAAATTTTCAAAATCCTTCATTAACTCCGACTAATGGGGTTTGTACTTGGAGTATTTCTCATACTCTTGGAACAAAAGATGTAATTTGTCAGATTTATGAAGTATCGACAGGTGCAGAAGTAATTATGGATAAAGTTGCAACAAGCACAACAGCTTACACAATCAAATTTAACGCTAGTGCTAGTGTGTCTGCTAATACATATAAAGCAATTTTAATAGGAGTATAAAAATGGTTAATAAAATAACAACTGCAATAACACCACTTGAACAAGTAGAAAAAATTAATGAGATTATTGATAACATTGATAATATTGGTGGTGCTGGCTTGCCAATAGGTTCAATAATCAAGTTAAGTTGTTCTTCAACTTATGTACCAGAAGGAACTTTGCCTTGTGATGGTGGTGAATATACAAAAGCTCAATTTGAACAATTTTATACAAATTATTTAGCTAGTGGAAAATTAAAAACTTGCACTTATACTGAATATACAAGCGAAATTAATGCGACAGGACAATGTAGCAAATTTGCACTAGACACAACAAATAATAAGTTTAAAGTGCCTTTAATCCCAAATAAACAAGTTTTTGATATTAATGACTCAGTACCTGTAATTGGTAATGGAATGACATTAGGCTTAACTATAAACAATCAAAATGCAGGACTAATACAAGCAAGTGTTGGTGACCAATATACTGTATTAGAAGCAGTACAATCAGAATATGGAAAAGACCTAAACAATAGTGGATATACTTGGGATTGGGTACTTATCAACCGAGCTAACGTAGGAGTAACAACTGATTCAGATAAATCAGGTATTATTGCTGATACTTCTAACAGCAGAAAATATTTAGATTTTAGATATTTTGTAGTAGTTGCAAATGGTTCAATAAACCAATCGCAAATGGATTGGAATCAATGGGCTAGCAATTTAAGTTCAAAAGCTGATAAATCAGAAGTTGAGTCATTAAAAGCACGCTATGTTGTAGCTAAATCAGATAAATCAATTTTGCCTTCTTGGTGGACTGTTTATTCAGATGGCTGGATTGAGCAAGGTGGACAAGCTGTTATAACAGGTGCAACAATAACCTTTTTAAAACCATTCACAACGGCTAATTATTTCGCTACTGCAAATGATTATGGTGCTAATGGGAATGCTTTTACTGTTAGTATTAAGAACAAGACAACAACAACTTGTAAAACATACCAGGCAGATGGAAATACAACATTTAAGTGTGATTGGTATGCTTGTGGATATTAAGGAGTAAAACAATGGAAATAAAAGCAGAATTATTAAAACCTTATACAGATGATGAAAGAGAAAATTTTATTGTTCAACAAAATCACAAACTTGGTTATGTAATCGAGGAAACAGAAACATCTTTGCAAGCGTTAGGCTATACAGAAGAAGAAAAGCAAGCTCAAGAGCAAGAGCGTATTGCTATGTTATCTTTAACTGCTGCTGATGTTGAGCGTGGTATCTATCAAGCAAAAGGTATGGACTTTGATGATATTGTTGCATTGGTTAGCGCAAATCCTGTTAGTGGGTTAGACATTAAAGCATTAAAGATAGAATTAAAAGCTAATAACTTTTATCGTGGGAATCCATACGTAGATGCTGTTGGTTCTTTATTAGGCTTCACTTCTGAACAGCTAGATAAGTTCTTTGAAACTGGGGATTATAAAACGCTTGTTGATGAGGTAACTTTATGAAAGAGCAAATTTTAAGTGTTTCTTTTGATTCAATTCCTGATGTAAGGGTTCGTGTAATAGATAAAGAAGATGTTGATGAAATAAAAAAACAGAAGAAAAAATATCCATTTGAATTATTTAATTCGATAAAAGTATTTATTGAAACATCAAGAAGAAGTTTTCAATTTACTATTTTTAATGGTTATACTTGGAACGGGGCAGATATACCTCGTTTTTTTTGGAGAATTATTGGTTCAAGGACAGACAATGATTTTTTAGTTGCATCTATGTTACATGATTATTTACTTGAGTTTAAAAAATATATTTTAAAAGAAGTTTTAAAGGGTGAAATTTCAGTAAAAGAATATAGAAGACTAACTTCTTTGATATTTAGACATATTATTAAAGAGCAAGGAACAAATACAATTAAAGCCAATGTAATGAGCTGGTGCGTAGATGTTTTTCAAATGTTTAATAAAGGGGCTTGGAAATGTTTTTAAGTGCAGAACTTATACTTTTATTGGTTATAAATATTATTTCTGCTGGTATTGCAATAGGAAATTATAATAAAACTTTGAAATATATTGAAGAACATATAAAACGATTAGAAGAAAAGCAAGATAAACATAATGGTTTAATAGAAAGAATGGTAGCTGTTGAACAAAGTGCAAAATCTGCACATTTTAGAATAGATGCCTTAGAAGATAAATAAAAAGAGCCCTCCAAAATTGGAAGGCTCTTTTTTTATTGTTTGATTTTTATACGTCTGGTAAATCACCTTTTACATCAGCAGATTCAGTTGATTCTAATTCAAATTCTTTGCATAATGCTTTAATTGCATTTTTTGCATTTTCTTT
Source organism: Cyanobacteria bacterium SIG29 (assembly GCA_015152515.1). Classification (GTDB taxonomy): domain Bacteria; phylum Cyanobacteriota; class Vampirovibrionia; order Gastranaerophilales; family Gastranaerophilaceae; genus Avigastranaerophilus. The sequence continues at coordinate 59,830 of SUTV01000007.1, read as the reverse complement.
TTCAACCAAACAGCTAATTTTGATTTCACTAGTAGAAATCATTTTAATATTGATATTGTTATCAGCTAAAGATCTAAACATATCAGCAGCAATACCAGGTCTATCAACCATGCCAGCGCCAACAATAGAAACTTTTGCAATATCTTTATCAATTAAAACTTCACCAGCTTTTAATTCAGCCTTAACTTCATCTAATACTTTAAGTGCTCCGTCAAAATCATCTGCATCAATAGTGAAAGCAATAGAGTTTGTTCCGTTAGAAGCTAATGATTGAATAATCATATCTACGCTTATATTGTTTTTTGCTAAAGAGCCGAAAACTTTTGCCGCAGTACCAGGAATATCTGGTAATTCAGAAAGAAGAATTCTTATTTGTGATGAATCAGCTGCAACACCTGCGACTGGTTTATAAATTTCCATATTATCAACTCCTATAATCAAAGTACCTAAATTATCTAATTTAAAAGAACTGCGAACTCTTAATGGAACATTAAATTGTTTTGCAGTTTCAACGCTGCGTGGGTGAAGTACATTTGCACCAACTCTAGCAAGTTCTAACATTTCTTCGTAAGAAATTGTTTCTGCTTTTTGTACATTTGGAACTATTCTAGGGTCTGTTGCGTAAACACCTTCTACGTCTGTATAAATATCACATCTATCTGCTTTTAACGCAGCAGCAATTGCAACAGCAGAAGTATCAGAACCACCACGACCAAGTGTAGTAATTTCGCCATCTGGTGTAACACCTTGGAACCCGGCAACTACAATAATGTTTCCTTCTGAAATTTTCTTTTGTAATTTTTCAGTTTTTATATCAACAATTCTTGCTCTAGAGTGAATACATTCGGTAACAATACCAACTTGTTGACCGTTCATACTAACTGCTTTGTATCCTTGCGCTTGAATAGCCATTGCAAGTAAAGCAATAGATACTTGTTCTCCAGTAGATAAAAGCATATCCATTTCTCTTGAATCAGGTTGGCTTGTTACTTCTTTTGCAAGCTTAATTAAATGGTCTGTTGTATGTCCCATTGCTGATACTACAACTACAACATCATTCCCGTTTTCTTTTTCTCTGATTACCGCTTTCGCTACGTTGTGGATTTTTTGCGGGTCGGCAACCGAAGTTCCTCCAAATTTTTGAACAATTACTCCCACTTTTTGTTATCCTTTATTAATGTTTAGTGCTTTATTAATATACGAACTAATTGGATTTTTGTCAAAATCTTTATCTTTTAGTGCATCTATTTTTTCTTGGTATAAATTTACCATACTTTCATTATAGCTTGAAGGGGTATCTTCTACAAGTGTTTTGTATGCGCAATATGTCAAATAGGCTATAATATGGGTGTTTTGGTCTTCTTCGCTGAATGAAAGAAGTATATTTAACGCATCTTGAGGTTTGTGTATATTTATTAAAGCATGTGATTTAATAAGTAAAGCATCTTTATTGTTTGGTGATTTTGCTAATAATAAATCTGCTTTTTCAATAGCATCACTATATATACCAGCTTTTAATCCTGTTATTGCATATATTAATAATACTTTTTCTGACTCTCTATTTATTTGATAAGCACTTCTTATTTTTCTTAATGCATCTTTAATATTTCCAAGATCAATTAAATTAACTGTATAATTGATTAAAGCTTCTAAGTGGTTAGGATAGTATTCAATTGTTTTTTCATAATATTCTAAGCTCTTTTTATTTCTTCCAAGCTTGTAATAACAATTTGCTATATAAAAATATAAGTATGCTTTTTTTGATGAAATATTTATTGCTTTAAAGAAGGTGTTGATAGCTTCATGGTATTCGTTTCTGTCATAATATATAATTCCTAAATCTGCTATTGCTAAAGTATTAGCAGGGTCTTCGATTATTGCTTGTTTAAATAAATCTTCTGCTTTTTCAGAATTTTTTTCTTTATAAAAACAGCAACCAAGCCTATATAAAGCTTCAGAAGAATTACTATTCATACTTAATGATTTTTCTATTTTTTCTTTGGCTTCTGTTATGTTTTCAGTTTTTAGTAAAGAAATACCCCAAGTTAAATAGAATTCAAAATCATCAATTCCTCTTTCTACACCTTTTTTGTAGGTTTCAAAACATTCTTCATTTTTGTTTATAGCTGTATAATTTTGAGCTAATAAAATATATATAGATGGATTATCTAAGTTTTCTTCTAGTGCTCTTTGTCCATATTCTAGAACTGCCATATAATTTTTTTCTTTTTTGTAGCATAGAGCTAAATAATAGTTTAAATTTTTATAATTTGGATTAAATTGTTCAAGTTGTTTAAATTCAATGAATGCTTCATTGATTTTTTCTGTTTCAAAAAGTAATACTCCAAGTAAAAAATATACATGTGGATTTGTTGGGTTTAAAAATTTGGATTTTTTTAGCATTTCAATTGCTTTAACTTTTCTTTGAAGTTTTGCATAATAAATGCCATAGTTCAAATAAACTTCTGAATCAGAAGGAGCTAGTTTTACTGCCTTTTTCAGAATTTCTTCTGCTTCTTCAAACTTATCTTGTGCAACTAATACACTACTTAAAACAGAATATGTATATGCATTTTGAGAATCTCTTTCTAGTGCTTTTTTTAAAGTCATTTCTGCTTTTTCATAGTCTTTAAGTTTTGCATATATAATACCTAAGCTTATGCAAGGTTTTGGATTTTGATTTGACATTAAAATAGCTGTTTCAAGTTTATTAATTGCAGTGGCAAAATCTTTTAAATCAGCAAAGTGCATAGCCCAGTTTGTATATGCAAGAGAAGGTAATTCAATATTATTAGAACATTTTAAATATTGATTAGTGTAGTTATCTAGTTTTTCTATTTTATTAAATATTTCTTTGAAAAATTTTTTCATAATATTGAATCTACTATTTCCCTAAATGCTCCATTTCCACAACTATTTTTTGTAATATATATATTTTCTAATTGTTTTATTTTATAGTGTGCTTCTGGAACGCTGATTGGGTATCCAACAAAATTTAAACATTCAATATCGTTAATATCGTCACCTAAATATATTACATTTTTTGCATTAATATTGTATTTTTCCAGAAGGTTTTTTAAGACATTTATTTTGTTTCTTTCGTTTTGAAAAGTATCTACATCTTTAAATTTTTCTTTAATAATATCTATAGCTGCAGATTTCTCTCCAGAAATAACTGCAAATTTTATTCCTTTTTTTACAAGAATAGCAATAGCCATAATGTCTTTGTAGTCAATTTTTTTAGAAGTACGACCATCAGAATATACTTCTAGTTTTCCGTCTGTAAAAATCCCATCAAAGTCACTAACTACTAGTTCTACATTTTTAAGTGAAAAATTTTTGCTTTCCATAATATATTAATTATATAGAAATAAGGTAAATTAAAACAAATATTTTTTTTAAGTAAAGTTACAAAAATATAAAAAAATCTCTTGATTATTTATTTTGCTTATGTTTTTATAAAGAAGAACTTGCAAGTTATCCTCTTTAAAACTTACATGTTCAACGGCTGCAAAGGGAGAAGGGATATAAAATTATAATTTAATATAATCTCTAATTCCCAAGATAAAGTAATAGCAGTAAATACAAATGGAGAGTAAACCAAATGGTTAAAATTAGATTAAAAAGATTAGGTTATAAAAAGAACCCTGTTTACAGAATCGTAGTTCTTAACTCTACAACAAAGAGACAAGCAGCTCCTATTCAACAACTTGGTTTCTATAACCCAAAAACAAAAGAAATGAAATTAGATAAAGCTTCAGCGCTTGATTGGATTAAAAAAGGTGCTCAACCAACTCAAACAGTTCAATTCTTAATTGATAGATGTAAAGAAGATGGTACATTAGATTATCAAAAGAAAGAAACTGTTAAATTATCTAAAAAAGCAAAAGCTAAATTAGAAGCTGAAAAAGCTGCAGAAACAGCAGAAGCTTAATTAATAAAGATTTTTACAGGGAAAGAGAACACTTATTTACCGCTTTAACAAAAGCGGTTTTTTTTATGTTATATTTTTTTTATGAGTTTATTAGAAATAGTTGTATTATCCATAGCTCTTGCACTTGATGCTATGCTTGTTAGTTTTTCTTATGGGTTAATGATTACCCATAGAAAATTATTTAATTCTTTATTATTAGCATTGTCATTTGCTTTCTTTCAATTTTTAATGCCAATAATTGGTTATTTTGCGAGTGGCATATTTTATTCTAAATTAGAAATGTTTTCAAAATGGATAGTTTTTACTGTTTTTATGGTTTTAGGTTTGAAATTTTTAAAAGAGGCATTTGATAAAGAAGAAAAAACAAATATAATTTGTATTTCTTTTCTATGTTTACTTGGATTGTCTATTGCAACAAGTATAGATGCGTTAGGTGCTGGAGTTTCTTTTAAATTTTCTTCTGTAGAACCATTATTCCCATGTCTATTGATAGGAATAATTACTTTTGTTTTATCATTTTTTGGTTTTTGGTCTAGCTACTTTTTAAAGAAATTTCCATCTAAAAGCATTGAAATAACAGGTGCTTTATTATTGATTTATTTGGCATTAAAAGCAATTTTATAAAATGCTATTGCGAAATAAAAACCTTTGTTGTAGTATTTATTTGAAGCGATAATTCACTTCTTTGCGGAAGTAGCTCAGTTGGTAGAGCGTCTGCCTTCCAAGCAGAATGTCGCGGGTCCGAGTCCCGTCTTCCGCTAATTTCTCGGTTTTGGTTATGTTTGGCGGCATGGCCAAGTGGTAAGGCAGAAGCCTGCAAAGCTTTTATCCCCCAGTTCGAATCTGGGTGCCGCCTTATGTTTATTTTTGTAAACTTTGTTTACGAGTTTTTTTAAAATTCATACATTTGATTGACGAAAAAATCCAGTAAACAAAGTAAACTTGGGGTATATATGCTAATGTATTAAAAATGTGTTTGCCCATTTTAATTAATATGTGTAGAATATATAAAGAAACTTATTCGTAATAAAGAGTGAGAGATATGGTAGATAACGAAAATCAATGGGAAGATATGGAATATTCGGATGATGATGCTGAATTAGGGGATTATTCAGAAGAAGAAATGAATAATGAAGAATATTCCGAACAAGAATATTCAGATGAAGAATATTCTGACGAAGAGTATTCTTCGTATGAAGATGAAGAATATGATTCTGATGAAACTGCGCCTCCTAAAAAAGGAAGCCCTCTTGGTTGCATAGTTCTTTTATTACTGTTATTGATAATTGTTGGTGCGTTAGTATTTGTGTTTTTACCTAAAAAAGGTGCTACTACAAATGCTGAAACTGCAAATAACAATCAATCTGGTATTGAAATTGCAACGGGAGAAGGTTCAACTGATACTACTGCAGTTGGTGATGCTTTCTTTAACGAAGCTAGTTCTGATGGCGCTGAAATGATGACTGTTGATTTTAATTCTAATGGCGAAACAACTGTTACAACTAATGATAATAATGGTGAAATAGTTGCAACTGTTATGGATGTTCCTGCTGAAGAAACTGCACCTATTACTGTTTCTCAAACTGATGATGAGGTAGAAGGTTTGTTCCAAAAAGAAGTGCCGTCTGTTGAAGATGCTTCTCAAGGTACAAATGAAATTATGGTTGCATATAACAAAATCAAAAGAGAAAACCCTTTCAAACCAACTGTTGTTGATGGACAAGATGATGATTATGCATCTGTTGGTGGTACTGAATTTGAAATCATTGAACCTCCAACTACTTCTATAGAAGATGAAAATTTGACAAGATTATTACAAACTCAAATTTCAGGTATATTGTTTGATGATGAAAGTCCTTCAGCAATCGTAAATTTAAATGGTGTTGATCAGTTTGTAAAAATTGGTGATACTATTTCTGGCTATACAATTGAAAATATTACAAAAGATAAAGTTCAAATTTCATATAAAAATAACACATATGTAGCTTCTGTAGGTGAATTATTTACAAGAGGTTACTTAGAAAAACAACGAGCTGTTGCAGATTTAGAAAATAAATTTGCTGGTAGATACAGAAATAATAATTAGAGGAGTATAAACATATATTATGAAAAGAAGTTTAAAAAACATATCAAAGCTTTTAATGGTTACGGGGTGTGTATCAGTACTTGCAAGTAATATAACTTGTGCGGCTCCTCTAGAATATGGTATGGAACAACCTGCTGTTAGAACAGAGGTTACATCACCAAATAAAATTAGATTAGAAGGTGATGTTCGTTTTGATCAGGCATCAGCTGATAAAATTAATTTGAGTTTAAGAAATACTGATGTTCAACAAGTTTTAAGAATGTTTGCAGATAAAGCTGGTTTGAATATTGTCTTCCACTCTTCAGCAGTTGGTACAGTTACATTAGACTTAGTTGATGTAAGCTTGGAAGATGCTTTCAAAATGGTTATGAAGATGACTAATTTGACTTATGTTATCAAAGATAAAACTATGATGGTTGTTGCAACAAGTGATGCGGAAAAATTAAATTTAACAAAGGATAATATCTCTATTGTTCCTGTTAAATATGCTGATGCGGCTTATATTGCGCATTTCTTAAATACAAACGTATTTTCTTTAAATTCACCAGGTCTATCTTATGGTCCAATTGTTACAACAAATTCAGAAAGAAACGAATTGTTGATATTTGGTACTGAAAATGATTATCAAATGGCTAAGAAAATTGTTGATAAATTCGATAAAAAACCAAATATGACTACATATAGAGTAAATCACACAACTCCATTTGAAATGGCAAAAATGGTTTGTGAAACTTTATTTGATTTACCTGCTTCAGGTTCTGTTGCTGGTGGTGGAGCTGGATCTGGAACTGCAACTTCTCAATTAAATGCAAACTTCAAATTGCAAGCTGCTGCTACTGCTGGTGCTGAAGGTACTTTAGGTGGTGGACAAATTGCTTGTACAGTTAAAAGTGGCGTAACAACTGGTAATATTTCTTCTTACCAAGCAAAACCTACTTTAACTATATATGTTCAACAAGAACTTGGTACGTTAACTATGGTTGGTGGTAGTGAACAACAAATTGAAATGGTTAATGATTTCATTTTAGAAAATGATAGAAAACAACCACAAGCTTATTTAGAAATTTCTATTATTACATTATCAGAAGAAGGCTCTAAAGAATTCTCTTCAAGTTGGGCATATTCTGGAAAACATTTGAACTTGAATTTCGCTACAGATACAACAAAAACATCTTCTCCAATTTATTGGCATGGTCATAAACCAAATTCAAGTGGTACTAAACATACATTACAACAAACACTTAATTACATAATTAACAATAAAAAAGGTAGATTATTAGCAAATCCAAAAATTGTTGTTACTAACGGTAAAAAATCAACTATTGACTTAACTCAAGATTATATTGAAACTACAACAGTACAGATTTTAAACAACAACAGTTATGGTGGAGCAGGTAATTCTTCTGTACAAAAAACATATAACGTTGGTGAAGATAATGGTATTAAAGTTGAAATTACTCCATTTATCAGCCCAGATGGATATGTTTCATTAACAATTAAACCTGATTATGCTTCAGTTTATAAAGAAATTAATGATTATTATATGAGTGAAACTCCATATATTGCAGCAACTTTATTACAAAGACATAATTTAGATTTAAAGAATATTAGAATTAAAGACGAAGAAACTTTACTTCTAGGTGGTATGATTACAGAAAATGAACAAGTTCAAACAGGTAAAATACCAATTTTAGGTGATCTTCCATTAATTGGTGCTTTCTTTAGATCTCAATCAAAGAAAATGCTTAAAGAAGAACTCCTAATCTTAATAACACCTAGAATTATTAAAGACACAGAGGATGTTGCTGAACTTTAGAGAGTTAAAAAATGACAAACCAAGTATTAGATAAAATAAAGAGTGTGGTAGACTTTTCGTTGGTATCAAAATTTGATATCAACGATATGCAATTGAATTCTTATATTCCAATTTGCATAATGAAAGGTTTTGTATGTGTTATTTCTACAAAATCTAGTTTAACTCCTCAAGTAGTTAAAACTATTGATGGTATTTTAAGCTCATCTAAAATTACAACACGTGCAATTTCTGAAAATGATTTTTCGCTTTTGTTAAGTTATGTTATGTCTAATCTACATATTGAATCAGACCATGTTGAAGATATAGCCATTTCATCTCCATTTAAGAAATCAGATGAAATTTCGATTAAATATGAAGATGATGATGAAAATCATGTTTCAGATAATGGTCAAGATTTACAAATTATTAGTGATGATTTACAGTTCAACGAAGAAGAAAACAAGCTTTCTATTGAAGATGAAGCTGGTGAACATTATGGTATAGATGATGCTAGTGACTCTGAATCTTTTTCTGATGAAAAAGATGACAAGTATTATTCTAAAAAAATTGGTGAAGTATTAGTTCAAATGGGTTTTGTTACCCAAGAACAAATTTTTACAGCGTTGGTTGAATCAAAAAGAACAAAGGCTCCTTTAGGTACTGTATTAGTTCAACAAGGTGCTATTAGTCTTGAAGATTTAAAAATGGCTTTAACAGCACAACAAGGTTATGAAGCTGTTACTGCAGATCAATTAAAGGTTCCAGATTCAGTTTTATCAATGTTACCTGAAGACTTTATTAGAACAAATAAAGTTCTTCCAATTAGTTATGATGACAAAGTTCTTGTTGTTTGTATGGTTAATCCAAATGATAAGAAAGTTATTAATGATATTATTTATTTAACTGGTTTAAAACCAAGTATTTTAATTGTTACACATTACGAATTTTCAATGTGTATGCAAAATTTGTTCAGTGAACAAAAGAAAGCTACAAATAAAATCATTAAAAAGATTGAGAAACAATCTGCTTCTTTTGAAAGAGAAGAAACTTTATTTGAACAAGCTCAAAAAGAGTTAAAAGATGATTCTAATATCGTAGTTAAATTTGTAAACAAAATCATATCAGATGGTATTGATATGAAGGCATCCGATATTCACATTGAGCCTAGATTAGAAGGTTATGCCGTAAGATACAGAAAAGATGGTATTTTGCGTGAATTATTAAAATTACCTGCTAAAACAGAATCTGCTATTTTGACACGTTTAAAAGTAATTTCAAAAATGAATATTGCTGAACATAGACGTCCTCAAGATGGTTCTTTCTCAATCACATATAAAGATAAAGATTATGACTTCCGTATTAATACTTTGCCTGTTGGCGAAGCAGAGAAGATGGTAATAAGAATTTTGGCTCCGGCTGTAAATATGGCTTCATCAAAAGCAGAGATGAAGTTAGCTGGTGCTACTCCTGCAGAAATGGAAATGATTAAAAAGTTCCAAAGTTCTCCAAACGGAATTATTTTAACAACAGGTCCAACCGGTTCTGGTAAAACAACAACTTTATATACATTGTTAAAAGCTATAAATGATGAAAAAATTAATATCACAACAATCGAAGACCCAGTCGAAATTAAGATTGATGGTATTAATCAATCTCAAATTAATACAAAAGCAGGTATTACATTTGCATCTTGTATGAGAGCTATTTTAAGACAAGACCCTGACGTTATTCTCGTAGGTGAAATTCGTGATATTGAAACATTAGAAACAGCTATTTCAGCTGCTTTAACTGGTCACTTGGTGTTATCAACACTTCACACAAACTCTGCAGCTGCTACCATTACAAGACTTATTGATATGGGTGCGAAAGATTATTTGGTTTCATCAACATTGATTGGTATTATTGCACAACGTTTGGTTAGAGCATTATGTCCTCATTGTAAAACACAATATTTCCCATCTAGAGAAGAAGCGGAATTAGTTATTGCCGGTGGCGAAAAAGAAATTCAAGCTTTCATGAAGACACCTGTATACAAACCAAGTGGTTGTGATAAATGTAATTTCGAAGGCTACTTAGGTCGTATGGGTGTATATGAAATCATGCCTATCACAAAAGAAATTAAGAAATTAATTTCTCAAGCTGCACACGATATTCAAATTGAAGAAGCAGCTGTTGGAGCTGGTATGAGCACATTACATCAAACTTGTTTGAGACATATTGTTGAAGGCAGTACTACTATTGATGAGTTTGTACGTGTTCTTGGACCGGTAAAAGAGTGAGGTTAGAGCATGGCAAGATACGAATATACTGCAAAAAAATGGAATGGTGAAGAGTTAAAAGGTACTATTGATGCCAAATCTGTAACTGAAGCTAAAGTTAAAGTTAGAGATAAAGGTTATAAATTAGTTTCTTTAAAAGAATTAACCGCATCTCAAGCAAAAGAAGCAACAACAGGTACTTTACAGTCTTTATCATTAAAAGAAAAAATTGACTTTACTCAAACTTTTTTAACTTTGAATAAAGCAGGTTTGCCTATTATTGAAAGTTTAATTTTTATTGAGAAAGATGCTGGCTCAAGACAAGTTCGTTTATTAGCAAAAGAAATCAAAAAACAAATTATTGCTGGTTATACATTATCTGATACTATTTCTAAATATCCAAATTTATTCGGACATGTTTATATTGGTTTGGCAAAAGCTGGTGAAGACTCAGGTGAAATCGATAAAACTTTTGAACGTTTAATTGATTTGTTAAAAAAACAAGGTGATATTAAAGGTAAGGTAGTTTCAGCATTAACATATCCGGTTTTCGTTGTACTTTTGGCTATTGCTGTAGTATTAGTTATGTTAATGTTTGTATTCCCTGCATTTAAAGACATGTTTGATCAACAAGGTAAAGAATTGCCTGCTATTACTCAGTTCTGTATTGATGCTGGTGAATTTTTAAAGGATAAATGGATGTGTATACCAATTGGTATTGCAACTATAGTATTTTCTTTTATGTATTTATTAAAATGGGAACCATCAAGAAGAAAAATGGATGAATTTTTGTTGAAGATTCCATTGCTATCTGATTTGGTTAAAGCCGCTGCCTTTTCAAACTTTTTAACAGTATTACAAATTGCATATGATGCTGGTATTCCGATTATTGAGTGTTTGTATTTGTCACGAACAACTCTTTCAAATTCCGTAATGCAAGATGCAATAAAAATTTCTATTAAGAAAATGCAGGCAGGTGCTCATTTGTCAGAATCATTAAAAGCTGCAAATTTATTTCCTAAAATGATTCTGTTCATGGTTTCTACTGGTGAACAATCTGGTAGATTAGGTGAATTGATGGTACAAAGTGTACAGCAAATTGACCAAGAATTAGATAATATTATCGATACATTAGGTAAGTTAATCGAGCCTATATTGTTGATATTTATTGGTGTTATTGTATGTTTCTTGGCATTATCATTGTATTTGCCATTATTCCAATCTTACGCATAGGAAAGGACATTAAATAAATGATTGATAATAATTACGAAGAATCTAATAGTTTTATTACTGGCATATGGTCAGAGCGTGTTATGGTAATCACAAAAGATTATCAAATAACAGGTAGTGTTTTTATGCCAAAAACTGGTAGAAAAAATAGGGTTCTTTCTGATATATTGAATGGCTCAAAAAGATTTGTTGCAATTAAAGATTGCCAAGTTGTACATAGAGAATTTCCAAATAGAAAAGCGGAAACTCATGAGTTTTTACAATTAAATTTAAGTTCAATTATATTATTAAGACCAGTTCGTGAAGATTAGTACTTGCATTTAAAAAATGTTTGTGTAAATATATAATCAAGAGAGAGGTTAAGGGCTATTAGCTCAGGTGGCTAGAGCGTACGCCTGATAAGCGTAAGGTCCCTGGTTCGAGTCCAGGATGGCCCACCATAATAAAGACACTATTAAGGTGTCTTTTTTTATGTCTAAAAATAGGACGAGAACCACAAAGCGAAGTTTTTTTATGCTTAAAATTAGGACAATAACCATAAAATGAAGTTTTGTTTTATAATTAAAACTAAGAGGTATTTATGAATCAAAATAAAATAGCATTTGTCCTTGAAGGTGGCGCAATGAGAGGACTTTATACTGCAGGCGTGTTAGATACATTTATGAATAAAGGTATTAACACTGATGCTATTTTAGGTGTTAGTGCTGGTGCTTTGTTTGGTATTAATTTTAAATCTAAACAAATAGGTAGAGCATTAAGATATAACTTAAAGTACGCCCATGACAAAAGATATATGGGCATGTATTCGCTTTTAACTACTGGTGATATTATGAACAGAAACTTCTGTTTTGAAGATTTGGTTTATGAATTAGATAGATTTGATTTTGATACATTTAATTCTTCTCCAATTGATTTTTTTGCAGTAGTAACTAATTTAGATACAGGAAAACCAGAATATATAAAAATTGATGATGCTCATTCAAAATTAGAATATTTAAGAGCGTCTGGTTCTATGCCTTTTGTATCAAATATTGTTAATATCAACGGTAATAAATATTTAGATGGAGCTATAAGTGATTCTATTCCAATAGAAAAAGCTATTGAGATGGGATATGAAAAAATAATTGTTGTTTTAACTAGACCTTTAGGATATACAAAAAGTAAGCCTATGATGCCATATGATTTATGGTATAAAAAATACCCTAATTTTATAAATGTGGGTAAAACTTATTATAAAAAATATAATGAAATTTTAGAAATGTTAGTTGAGTATGAAAAACAAGAAAAAATTATTGTTTTAAGACCATCTGTTGAATTAAATATACAAAGAGTTGAAAAAAATCTAAAAAAATTACAAGCAATTTATGATTTGGGTGTTAAAGATTGTAATGAGAAATTAGATATTATTACTTCATATTTAGCATCTTCTAAAAAAATTACATTGTAAAATTATAAACTATAATAAAGTCTTTATTGTATATTGATAATTTTTGTCAATTTTTTATATCAATTTAAAAAATATACTATTCATTATGAGTTGTTACAATTATTTAAAATATTTGGAAACAAGTCAATTTTTAATATTGAAAATATTTATATGATTATCAAAAGTGTTTAATTAAAAAATTAGGAGTAAGTATAATGACAACTGTTGCAAAAACTGGATTTGTATCCCCTGTTAATGGAATTCAATCTTCTAAAAAACCAGTGAAAGTTCAAAATCCATTTTCTGTTTTATCAGAAAAGATAAAGAAACAAAAAGAATTAAAAAAATTAGAGGAACAATATAAAGCTGGTGAAATTTCTAAATTTGAGTATGTCGTTAATAAAACTGCATTATTGATGGATGATAATCAAGGCACTATTGTTTATTCTACAACTGCTCGTGGTGGGGGTTAAAAAATCATTTAAAAATTTAAAACCGTCTTAAATAGACGGTTTTTTTGTTGAAATTTTGTCTTCTTGTTTAAAGTTTTAATTCGTGTGATAATTCTATAATAAGGCTTATTTGCAAGGAGATTAGTTTTGAATATTTCTTATAATGTTACAGATTTAATTGGAAAAACTCCGCTGTTAGAACTTACAAATTTAGAAAAGGAATATAATTTAGAAGCTAAAGTTATTGCAAAATTAGAGTCTTTTAATCCTGCTGGAAGTTCAAAAGATAGAGTTGCGATGGCAATGATAAATGATGCAGAACAAAAAGGTTTATTAAAACCAGATTCTGTTATTATTGAGCCTACAAGTGGCAATACTGGGATTGGTTTAGCGTCTGTTGGTGCTTCTAAAGGGTATAAAGTTATTTTTGTTATGCCTGATACAATGAGCATTGAAAGAAGAAATTTATTAAAAGCTTACGGTGCTGAAGTTGTTTTAACGGATGGAACAAAAGGTATGCAAGGCTCTATTGATAAGGCGAATGAACTTGCAAAAGAAATTCCAAATAGTTTTATTCCAGGACAATTTACTAATATGGCTAATCCGAAAATTCATTTTGAAACAACTGGAGTAGAAATTTGGAATGATACAGATGGAAAAGTAGATATTTTTGTTGCTGGTGTTGGTACTGGTGGAACATTATCTGGAGTTGGAGAATATTTAAAATCTAAAAATCCTAATGTTAAAATAGTTGCTGTTGAGCCATTTGATTCTCCTTTATTATCAAAAGGTGTAGCTGGTTCTCATATGTTACAAGGAATTGGGGCTAATTTTATACCTGAAACTTTAAATCAAAATATATATGATGAAGTAATACCTGTTAAAAGTGAAGATGCTTTTGAATTTGGTAGGTTTATTGCACAAAAAGAAGGTGTTTTGGTTGGAATTTCTTCTGGTGCTTGTGTTTGGGCTTCTTTGCAATTAGCAAAAAGACCTGAAAATAAAGGTAAAATGATTGTAGCTTTATTGCCTGATACTGGTGAGAGATATTTATCTTCAAAAATGTTTTCTTAAGATTGGAGTGTTATGAAAAAGATTGCTAGTTTTACAGTTAATCATGATGTATTAGAAAAAGGGTTATATATATCAAGAATTGATGGCGATATAGTTACTTATGATGTAAGAATGAAAAAGCCAAATGGCGGTGATTATTTGCAAAATCCTGCCATGCATACATTTGAACATTTGTTTGCAACTTTTGTTAGAAATACTGAGTATGCGCCTAATATAATTTATGTTGGTCCGATGGGATGTAGAACTGGTTTTTATTTATTAGTTCGTGAAGCAATTACTCATCAAGATACGATTAACTTGTTAAAAGAAACTTTTGATTTTGTAAGTAAATTTGAAGGTGAAATACCAGGAACAAAAAAAGAAGAATGTGGAAATTATTTAGAACACGATTTATTTGGCGCTAAAGAAATTGCAGAAGATATGTTAAAGGTGCTTGAAAATTGGACAGTGGAGAAAATGATTTATGAAAAATAGTTTAAAAATAGCTGTTATTGGTGCTATGGATTGTGAAATTGATACATTAAAAGCTTGTTTAAAAGATATACAAACTGTTGAACATAATAAATTAAAAGTTTACACTGGCAAAATTGGAAATAATGAAATTATTTTGACAAAAAGTGGTGTTGGTAAGGTTTGTGCTGCAATTAATACTCAATACATTATTGATACTTATAATCCAGATTATATTATTAATACTGGTGTAGCTGGTGGTATTTCTCAAGAACTTGAAGTTGGGGATATTGTTATTGCTACTTCACTTGTTCAACACGACTTTGATGCAACAGCGCTAGGTTATGTTAAAGGATATGCTTGTACAGGTGGAAATAATCAAGAACCTACTTGGTTTTATACAGATGAAAAATTAATACATGCTTTTGAAACAGCTGTTAGTAAAGTTGATTTAACATCTAAATTTTATAAAGGTGTAATTGCAACTGGTGATATGTTTATTGGTACACCAGCGAAAAAGGATGAATTAAGAGAATTATTTAATGCAACAGCAGCAGAAATGGAAAGTAGTGCTATTGTTCAAGCTGCAAATACTAATAATGTGCCTTGCTTGGTAATAAGAGCAATATCAGATTTGGCAGATTGTACAGCAAATAAGCCTTTTGCAGAAGTAGAAAAACAAATGGCAGAAGTTTGTGCTTCTACCATTGAAATTTTATTAGATAATCTGTAAAAAATTATTCACTTTCTGCAACAACGGTAACAATTTGGTTTCCGTAACTATCAACGTGTCCATCTGTTTTTTCGATGATATATCTTAAACCTTCTTTACCTTCAATTGCTTTTTGTGCAACTTCTAGTGCTCTATCAAAGCTAGAGTATTCGCCAATTTGTTTTCTTGAAAATTCAGAGTAATCTCTTTCTGTAATAACGTGATACATATGTATCTCCTTTCTTCTTTTATGATACTATAAAAGAAAAGAGGAGTAACTACTATGGAAAATATGAATTTTAAAGTTGATTTAGAAAAATGTATTCATTGTGGATTATGTGCACAAGATTGTATTGCGAAAATTATTCAGTTAGATGGAAATAAAACTCCTCAAGTAACTAAACCAGAAAGATGTATTGGCTGCCAACATTGTTTGGCTATTTGTCCAGTTGGCGCTATTTCTGTTTGTGGTAAAAATCCACAAGATTCTGAACAAATCTATTCGCAAAATTCAGATATGATATTGAATTTAATCAAATCAAGAAGAAGTGATAGAAATTATAAACAAGAAAATGTTTCTAAAGATAAAATGGATAAATTGAAAGATATGCTTTCTTGGGTTCCAACTGGTTGTAATTTCCATGGTTTAAATTTCCATTTTATTGATGATATTGAAGTTATGAATGAATTTAGAGAACATGTTAATACCAAATTGGTAAATGCTTTAACAAAGAAGCCAATTAAAGCGGTAGCTGAAAGTTTCTCACATTATACAAAAATGTTAATCGATGGCGAAGATGTAATCTTTAGAGGGGCTCCACATATGTTGGTTGTTTCAAATTCTGTTAAAGCTCCTTGTGCTAAAGAAGATGCAATTATTGCTTTAAGCTATTTTGAATTATATGCTCAAAGTATGGGCTTGGGTACTTGTTGGTGTGGTTTAGGTCAAACTTGTATGATGTTATTCCCTGAACTATCTGAATATATGGGTATAAAAGAAGGTTATCAATCAAGTTATGTAATTTTATTTGGTGAAAAAGCTGTAAATTATGCAAGAACAACTCAAAATGAAAAATCACCTGTAATTTGTGCAGAAAAACAAGGCTTTGAAAAGCTAAGTGCTGGTAAAAAAATTAAAAGATATTTTTGGAACTTTGTAAGATAAGAGGATTAAAAAATGAGAGACGAATTATTATCTATTATTGAGAAAAATAGCAAAATAGGTTTAAATGAATTAGCCATATTACTTGGCAAGGATGAAGCTAGCGTTCTCTCTGAAATTGAAAAGTTAGAACGAGAAGGTATTATTTGTGGTTATCATACTTTAATTGATTGGGATAAAACTTCAATCGAAAAAGTTACTGCTTTAATCGAAGTTCGCGTTACTCCTCAACGCGGTCAAGGTTTTGATAGTATTGCTGAAAGAATTTATAATTATCCAGAAGTAAAAGCTACATATTTGATTTCTGGTGGGTATGATTTGTTAGTTATTTTAGAAGAAAAATCTTTAAGAGAAATTTCTAATTTTGTTTCTGATAAATTATCTACTTTGGATAGCGTTTTAAGTACTGCTACACACTTTATTCTAAAAAGATATAAGGATTATGGCAGTGTTTTAGCTAAAAAACATGAAGATGAAAGAGAGATAATTATTCCATGACAAAAGAACTTTCAAATAAAGTATTAAGTATAAAACCATCAGGAATTAGAAAGTTTTTTGATTTGGCTAGTGAAATGAAAAATGTTCTTTCTCTTGGGGTTGGTGAACCTGACTTTGATACTCCTTGGCATATACGCGAAGAAGGTATTTATGCTTTGGAAAAAGGTAGAACTTTTTATACCTCTAATTCTGGATTAAAAGATTTAAGAAAAGAAATTTCTAATTATATTAAACGTACTCAAAATGTTGAGTATGATGAAAATAGTGAAATTATAGTTACTGTTGGTGGCTCAGAAGCTATAGATATTGGAATAAGAGCATTGGTTAATGATGGTGATGAAGTTATTATTCCACAACCTTCTTATGTTTCTTATGAGCCTTGTACTTTGTTAGCTGGAGCAAAACCTGTTATTATCAATTTAAAAGCAGAAAATGAATTTCGTTTAACAGCTCAAGAACTTTTAGATGCTATTACAGATAAAACTAAAATTTTAATTCTTCCTTTCCCTAATAATCCAACTGGTTCTATTATGGAAAAAGATGACTTGGAAGCTATTGTAAAAATCATCATTGAAAAAGATATTTATGTAATGTCTGATGAAATTTATTCAGAACTTTCATATAAGGATAAACATGTGTCTATTGTTTCATTTGCTGGCATGAAAGAGCGTACTATATTAATTAATGGTTTTTCAAAAGCGTATGCAATGACTGGTTGGAGATTGGGTTATGCTTGTGCTCCAAAAGAAATTATTAAACAAATGACAAAAATCCATCAGTTTGCAATTATGTGTGCGCCTACTACAAGCCAATATGCTGCTGTTGAAGCACTTAAAAATGGTGATAAAGATGTTGCAGAAATGAGACAATCTTATAATCAACGTAGAAGATTTTTATTAAATGCATTTAAAGAAATGAACATTCCTTGTTTTGAGCCATTTGGGGCTTTTTATGTATTTCCTTGCATTAAAGAATTTGGTATGACAAGTGAAGAGTTTGCAACTAGATTTTTGCAAGAATATAGAGTGGCTGTTGTTCCAGGTACTGCATTTGGTGATAGCGGTGAAGGGCATTTAAGAATTTCTTATGCGTATTCTTTAGATACCTTAAAAACAGCAATGGAACGTTTAAAAAGTTTTGTTGAAAGCTTAAGAAATTAAATATAGGAAATAATATGTTGCTGGCGCAGAAAATAAAAATGCGTCCATTCTATCTAATATTCCGCCATAGTCTAAAAATAGATTACCACTATGTTTTAACCCTAAATCTCTTTTGAACATTGATAGGGTTAAATCGCCAAATTGTGAGAAAATTGAAATAATTACACCTAAAATTAAGCAATTTAAAATTGAGTAATTTAAGGAATATTTAAATGATAAACACACAATGCAAGTTACAATTAAATTTGTTATAGCGCCTGCTATTGTCTTGTTCGGACTAATTTCGGTTGATAATTGCTTTGTAAATTTTGGTCCGATTTTTGAAGCGAAAAAATCACCAGATAATACAGCTAAGAAATATATAACAATAGTGTGCCAAGAACTTAAATCATTAAAAAAGTAAGTTAATTTTATTATGTACAATCCTAAAAAAATGAATATAAAAGCAATTATTGTTGATAGTGAAGTTAATAAGTAAGGTTTTTTATTCATAATTATTGTTGAAATAAATGTAATTATCGTTGCTCCAACAAAAATTGGAGTAACAATTTGGTGTAACATTAAATCGTGAGAAATAACAAAAATGTATGCAAACAAAATACCAGTTATTTCAGGTATTAATTTAATTGGAAATATATTCTTTTCTTTGAACATATTTCTATATTCAATCATTGTAATAATTATCATAATAATTGAAATTGTTAAAAGAGCAATTTTAGAAAAATAAAAAGCAAAAATTATTAAGCCTAATAATGTAAAGCCTAGAGTGTATCTAAATAACTTTGAATTCATAATGCTCCTCTTTTTCGCTTATTGTATCATATTTAGAAAGTATTGTATAATCATCTTATGAAGAAGATTATGTTAATATATCCGCCTGTAGGCGCTTTTCAACGAAGTGAAGATAGATGTCAAATCGATATTAGTGCTTCTGTTGCAAACAATTATAGAGCTTGTAATGATTTAGGGTATATTGCTTCTGTTTTAAAAAATCAGGATTATGAAATTTTTTTAAAAGATTATTCTGCAGAAAAAGACACATATTCTAATTTTGAGTTCGATTTTTCTATGTTTGTTCCTGATATTGTTTTTATCAGTACTACTAATGGAAGTATTTATGAAGATTTAGACTTTATAAAAAAAATTAAAAATTTAAAAAATGATATTGTTGTTATTTTAAAAGGTGCTATCTTCTTTAATGCTAAAGAAACTTTATTTGATGAGCTTGATTTAACTTTTGTTGATTATTTAATTGGCGGTGAGGTTGAGTTTATTATTTCTGATTTGTTGAAAGCACATTATAATTGCAAAGATGATTTGTTTAAAATTCAAGGTATATCTTTTAAAACAGAAGAAAAATGGCATACAAATAATGTTGAAAAATTTTGTGATGAACTTGATTCATTGCCGTTTCCAGATAGAAATTTGATTAAAAATGAATTATATATTAATCAACTAACAAATAAAACAATGGCTACAATATCAACATCTAGAGGCTGTCCATCAAATTGTATTTATTGTTTGTCTCCTATAATTTCAGGCAAAAATGTCAGGTATAGAACTCCTAACAATGTTTTAGAAGAGTTAAAAGATTGTTTTTTAAATCATAATATTTCTGATTTCTTTTTTAAATCAGATACTTTTACTATTAATAAGGCTTGGGTATTAGAACTTTGTGATTTAATAATTAATTCTGAATTAAATGGTAAAATCAATTGGGTTGCTAATTCTAAAGTTAATACTCTTGATGAAGAAATGCTTTTAAAAATGAAGCAAGCCGGATGTTCTGTTATTGCTTTAGGGATTGAATCTGGTTCTCAAGAAACCTTAGAAAAAATTAAGAAAAACACTACGATAGAACAGGCTAGAAATTCTGTTAAATTGATTAAAAAAGTTGGCTTAAAAATATTTGGATTTTATTTGGTTGGTTTTCCTTGGGAAAATAGTTCTTATTTACAAGCTACTAAAGAATTTATTTTTGAATTAGATACAGATTATATTGAATTATCAATTGCAACTCCTTTTAATGGAACTGAATTATATTCAATGTGCGATACTAATGTTCTTGGTTATGATTCATTTAATAATATAATAGCTGGTAATGATTATTTGACTAAAGATGATTTAGAAAAATTTAGAAAAGATGTTATTTTTCAATATCATTTAAGACCAAGTTTTATTTTAAAGAAAATTTTCGATAAAAATTTAACCATTAATTTATTCCTAAATTATATTAAATATGGTTTAAGATTATTGAAAAATTTATTTTAAATAATCTAATCCTTAGATATAACAAAAATAGCTTCTTCTGCAAAGAAATTGGAAAACAATTTATAATGTGGCGCAGATTTTTTGTTTGCGTGTGTTGTATAAATTGCTTGTGAAATTTTTATATTTCTTTTTTTTGTAAATTCATAAAAGTCTTTTATTGTTAAAAGGTGGATGTTTGGAGTGTCATACCATTCAAATGGTAATACTTTTGATTTTGGCATATTTCCTTTAAAAAAGTAGTATAATCTAACTCTCCAATATGCAAAATTTGGAAAACTTACAATACATTTTTTACCAACTCTAAGCATTTCTTCTAAAACGTAGTCTGGTTTATTTGTTGATTGTAGTGTTCTATTTAAAATAACATAATCATAAGATTTATCACTAAATTGTTTTAAACCTTCATCAATGTCACCTTGAATGACGCTTAAACCTTTTTCTAAACATTGAATAACTTCATTTTGTTCAATTTCAATGCCGTTGCCTTTTACATTTTTTTTATCTTTTAAAAGTTTTAATAAGTAGCCATTCCCACAACCTAAATCTAAAACTTTTGATTTTTCTTCAATCATTTCTTCAATTAAGGAGTAGTTTAAATGAAGTCCTTTTGATTTTTTATAGTGATTATTCATTATCTTCTCCTTTAATATGGTCATTTAAAAAGCTTTTTATTATTTTGTCTTGAACATCATATTCTAATAAGAAAGCATCGTGTCCACATGGTGATTTGATTTCGCAATATGATACATCTTTATCTAAATTCATTAAGGTATTAACAATTTCTTTTGATTGAGATGATGGGAATAACCAATCTGAGTCAAAAGACATAACTAAAAACTTAGCATTAGTTTTACTAAATGCATTATTTAATGAACCATATTTATCTTCTAAATCGAAGTAATCTACTGCTTTAGTTATGTATAAATAACTATTAGCATCAAATCTATCAACAAAAATTTGACCTTGATGTTGCAAGTAGCTTTCAACTTGAAAATCTATATCAAAATTAAAATCATAGTGATTTTTATCTTGAAGCTTTCTTCCGAATTTATTGTACATTGCTTCTTCACATAGATAAGTAACGTGTCCAATCATTCTAGCATTAGATAAACCTCTATTTGGTTTTTCTTCTTTATCATAATAATTGCCATTATTCCAATCTGGATCAGAAATAATTGAATTTCTACCAATGGCATTAAAAGCAATTGCTTGTGGTGATAATCTAGAGGTTGTTGCAATTAGTATAGTTGATTTAACATAATCAGGATATGTAATAGGGAATTGCATTGCTTGCATACCGCCCATTGAACCACCAGCTACACTATATAGGCTTTTTATTTCCAAATTATCTAGTAATTTTTTCATAACTTTTACTGTATCTTCAATCGTAAATACAGGAAAAGTCGTTCCGTATGGTTTGTTAGTTTTTGGATTTATGCTTGATGGGCCAGTTGTTCCACTGCAACCACCTAGAATATTTGAACAAATTACAAAATATTTATTTGTATCAAAGGCTTTATCTGGACCAATTAATGTATCCCACCATCCTGATTTTTTATCATCAATTGAGTGTTTTCCTGCAGCGTGAGCATCACCTGTTAGAGCGTGGATGACTAGAATTGCATTGTCTTTTGTTTCATTAAGTTGTCCGTATGTTTCATAGGCAACTGTAATTGGTCCAAATTCAATTCCGCTTTCAAATTGTATTTTATCTTCAATCGTATAATATTTTGTTTCTACTATACCAACGCTATTTTGCATTTATTTATTCCTTTATGAACGAGCAACCTTTATTGCATTATCAATGTCTTCAATAATGTCATCAATGTTTTCTAAACCAACAGCAGCTCTCATAAAGTCATTTGTAATACCTGCTTTTATTTTTTGTTCAGCAGATAGTTGTCTATGAGTTGTACCAGCTGGGTATGTTATAACAGAGTGAACATCACCTAGATTTGTCGCGTGAATAAATAATTTTAATGCTTCTATGAATTTTGTTCCATCGCCATCTACACCAAATCCGATTAGAGAAGAAGCACCGTTTTTAAGGTATTTTTGTGCTAATTCGTAGTCTGGACTGCTTTTTAAATATGGGTAATTTACAAAGTTAATGTGTGGATGTTTTTCTAAATATTGTGCTAGTTTTAGCGCATTTTCGCAGTGTCTATCCATTCTAACGTGTAGAGTTTCTAATCCTAATTGAGTTAGATATGCGTTAAATGGACTTTGGCAACAGCCTAAATCTCTCATTAAGTGAGTTCTTGCTTTAACAATAAAAGCAGCTTCACCAAATACTTGGTTGTAGATTACACCGTGATAACTTTCATCTGGTGTTGTAAACATTTTAAATTTATCGTTTTGTGCCCAATCAAATTTACCAGAGTCAATAATTGCACCACCCATTGCGTTTCCGTGACCTGATAAATATTTTGTTGTAGAGTGCACAACAATATCTGCTCCAAATTCTATTGGACGGCAAAGATATGGTGTTGGTACTGTGTTATCAACAACCAAAGGAATACCGTGTTTGTGTGCGATATTTGCTAAACTTTCTATATCAGCAACTTTAATACTTGGATTTCCTAATGTTTCTGTATAAATACATTTTGTTTTTTCGTTTATTGCGTTTTCAAAATCTTCTAAATTATCTGAATTTATAAATTTAACGTGGATTCCCATTTGTTCAAATGTTTTTGAAAATAGGTTATATGTTCCACCATAAATTTTAGATGAAGTGATAATTTCATCACCAGCTGAAGAAAGGTTTAACATTGTAATTAAAACAGCAGCTTGTCCTGAAGATGTAATTAAAGCACCAACGCCACCTTCCATTGCAGCTAATCTTTTTTCTACCATATCCCAAGAAGGATTTGATATTCTTGTGTAGATGTCACCAGCTACTTTTAAGTCAAATAAATTTACTGCGTGTTCAACGCTGTCAAAACTGTATGCTGTATTAGCATAAATTGGTGTAGAAACTGAGTTGTTTTGTTTCTTTAGGTCAATAAAACCTCTTGTTGCAATTGTTTCGAACTTCATGTGTAAACCTCACTTTTTATATTATTTTATTATATATAATTTCTTATAAAAAAAAAAGAAGCGATTTTCTCGCTTCTTCTTTTTTTATTTATTTTCGTTTATCAGATTTGTAATAACTGCTGCAATTACTAATGTTATTGCGCCTATAAAGAAAGTGTATTCCCAGTGATAGTTTATTCCATTTGGAACAATGAAAGAGCATTGGCTGATAAACCAAGCTAAAAGTGTACAAACTAAAACTTGAGGACCAGCAATAAATATATTGAAAATACCCATTACGCTGCCTTCTGAACCTTTTTGAATAAATTGAGATAACATTGCAAATGGAAGTGCTAAAATACTAGCCCAGCCAATACCAGCTATCGCCATACAAATCCCGATAAATACTGTATTTGTTGTGTATAATCCCATTCCAACAAAAGCAAATGCTAATGTTAATAATGAAATAAAGTGAACCTTTTTGTTTCCGAATTTTGTTGATAATAAACCAATTGGAATAGAAACTAAGAAACAAATCAAGTTTTGAATAGCAAAGCAAATTGAAGAGAAGTTTGTTGCTTGGCTTATTGTTGCTGTATAGGAATCTTTTACTTCTTGAGTTGCTGTTGTTAAATCAGGTACTCCAAATACTGTGTGAATTGCATATTGAGTGAAGAAAATGAATAAACTCATAATACCAATCCAAGTAAATAATTGAAGTGTGCAAATTTTACCAACTTCTGGTGAAGATTTAAAGAAATCAACAACTTTTTTAATAAATGGTGCTTGTTCAACATTATCTTCTGTTTTCTTTTCAACATTTTGTTCTTTAGTTGTTTTGTGTTCTTTTATTGTTATACAAGTCCAAAGCATTGCTAAAGAAAATGCTAAAGCAGCCATAACAAATTGTGCTTCAATGCTCATTTGATAGTTGCAAACATATTTTAAAAATGGAGCAGTACCTGCTGCAACAACTGAACCTAGACCAATAGCAAAGCTTAAATATGCGTTGGCTAAAGAATGTTGTTCTTGAGGAACTAAATCAGGAACCAAAGCTCTATATGGACCTTGAGCTGCGTTTACACAAGCATCAATAATCCAAATCATAATTGCTGCAATAATTAATCCACCAAATGCTAAAACTGGTAGATGGCAAATTGTTGCCAATTTTTCCCAAATAATAGCAGAATTTGGAAACGCCCATAAAGCTAAGCTGGCAAATAATGCACCTGCAAATAAATATGGTCTTCTTTTGCCAAAAACTGTATTGGTTTTATCACTCATTTCACCAATAATAGGTTGTACTACCATGCCGGTAACCGGTCCTGCTAGCCAAATCAAACCAAATAATAATGGTGAAGCACCTAAACTTTCAGTTACTGGACCTGACAAAATAATTCTCATTTGCCAAGCAAATTGCAAACCGAAAAATCCAAGGCAGAAGTTTAATAACTGCATTGTTGAAAATGGTTTTAAGTTGTTTGTTTCGCTGCTCATTAATTCTTTCCTTACTTATCTATATTGTTAATTAATTCTTCTAAAACTTTAAATAAATCGCCAACTATGCCTACATCAGAATGTTTAAAAATTGGCGCATTTTTATCATTATTAATAGCTATAATTTTATCACTATTTTTAATTCCTGCTAAGTGTTGATTTGCTCCTGAAATGCCAACAGCAATATATAGTTGTGGTGCTACGGTTTTGCCAGTTTGCCCAATTTGTTGAGATTTCGTAATATAGCCCATTTCAAAGGCTTCTCTTGTGCCAGCTACAGCGGCATTTAATTTTTGGGCTAATTCATAAATTAGAGTAAACCCATTATCTTTGCAAGCACCTTTCCCTCCAGCTACTATTATTTTAGCAGTGTTAATATCTCTTGAAGCATTTGCTTTTTCTATTATGTTTATTGCTTCAATTTTGTTTTCGATTTTATCAATATCAATCCAATTAAAAATGGCTTTAACATTGTTTTCGCATTGTTCTTTCTTAAAGGTATTTGCTTGTACAGTCGCCATTTGAGGGAATGTTTTGCATAAAATATCAGCTGTTAATTGTCCACCAAATGTTGGTCTTGTTGATAGTAATAAATTATTTTCGCCAATATCAAGATTTGTGCAGTCTGCTGTTAAACCAGTTTCTAATTTTGTTGCAACAAATGGTGCAATTTCTTTTCCTTTTTGTGTTGCACCTATTAGAATTATTCTTGGTGGATATTTTTTTGCTATGTTTGTAAAAATTTCACTATGATATGTTTTATTATAATCTTTTAATCTATCATCATTTACAATAACAACTTCATTTGCGCCGTATTCTCCAAGAGTTTTAACTATGTTGTCATAGTTTTGTCTTTTACCAATAACGCAAACCATTATTCTTTGATTCCAAATTTTTGATTTTAATTCTCTTGATTTTGTAAGTAATTCAAGAACAACATTTGAAATGCTGTTATCTTTATTTAATTCACCATATATTAAAATGCCATTTGGTTCTGTCATTATTGCTCCAATATTTCTTTTATTGTTGTTTCAATGTAATTTTCTTCATCAGAAGTATGTATTTTACAATTTCTTCCTTCTTCTGACTTAAAAACTTTTGAAACATATGTAGGTGAACCTTTTACCCCGATTTCTTCAGGTTTTAGATTTAAGTCGTACATATCAAAGGTGTGATAAATAAAATCTTGAGATTTCATATACCCTTCAATTTTAGGAATACGAGGTTTATAAATATAATTATTTATGCATAACGCACAAGGAATTTGGGTTTTAAAAGTTGTTTTTTCGTGTTCAGTTTCTGTTGAAATGGTTATTGAATCATCATTAATTTCAAGTATTTCATTAACATTTGAGATACAAGGTAAATTTAGTCTTGTAGCTGTTGAAATTCCTGTTTGCCCAGTCTCTCCATCAATTGCAGTTTGTCCAAATAAAATAATGTTTGTTTCTGGGAATTTTTCTTTTATGGCAGAAGATAATACTTTAGAAGTTGCGCAAGTATCTGAACCAGCGAATTTAGAATCACATAATAAATATGCGTTATCAACTCCCATAGCTATTGCTTCTTTTAAAACAGCCACAGATTTTTTAGGTCCCATTGTAATTGCAGTTATTTTTGCATTCGTTTTTTCTTTTATGTTTAAGCTTGCTTCAAGTGCTTGCTTGTCAGACGGATTAAGGACAGATTCCATATTGGTTCTGTCAATATTATTGTTTTGCGTCCATTTAACATCATTTGTATCTGGAACTTGTTTTACGAACACTATAATGTTCAATTATTTAACCCCTTTTTTATTATTTTGCAATAAAAATGATTACATGTCTAATGCGATATCAAGAGTTTTTGCTTTTGCAACAATTGCACTTGAAGAAATAACATCAACGCCTGTTTTCGCAATTTCACTAATAGTATCAATTGTAACATTACCGCTTGCTTCTATCATTGCTCTGCCATCAATTAATTCAACACATTTTTTCATTAAATCGCAATTCATGTTATCAAGCATAATGATATCAGCTTTTGCTTCGATAGCTTCTTTTACTTGTTCAAAAGTATCACATTCAATTTCGATTTTATGAGTGTGTGATAATTTTTCTCTTATCTTTTTAACGGCATTTGTTATTGAACCAGCAAATTGGATGTGGTTATCTTTAATCATAACGCAGTCTGCTAAATTAAATCTATGTAATCTAGCACCGCCTGTAAATACAGCATATTTTTCAAACATTCTAAAGCCTGGTGTTGTTTTTCTTGTATCTGTAATTCTAGCTTTATTATCACCAATCGCAACTTGATATTTATTTGTTTCTGTTGCAATTCCAGATAGTCTTTGAATATAATTTAACGCAGTTCTTTCACCGATTAAAACTGCTCTAGCTGGTCCAGTAATTATAGCTAAAGTATCACCTTTTTTGATTCTTTCGCCATCTTTAAAATATTTTTCAATTCTAATTTCTTTAGATAATGTTTTAAAAACCATTTCAACAATATCTATGCCACATAAGATACCATCTTCGCGAGTATTTAATTTTGCAGTAATAACTTCATCTTCACCTACAAGGTAATCTGTTGTAATATCACCAAATCCAATATCTTCTTTAAGTGCATTTTTAACGTGTTCTTCAATAATAAAATCGTGCAATAAAACTGATGACATAATTAACCTTTCATTCTTGTATTTTTAGATAAAGTTTGTGATTCTGCTATTAAATCTTTTTGAGGGAAATCTTCGCGGTAATGCGCGCCTCTTGATTCTTTTCTATTTAGTGCAAATTCAATGATTAAATCTGCGATTGTAAGCATATTTCTTATTTCATATTGGCTTCTATTTGGGCATTTATAAGGATATGCAAATTGCTCTTTTAATTTGTTAATTTTTTCTTGAGCTTCTAAAAGTTTTTTCTCATTTCTGACAATACCAACATTATTCCACATTGTTTGTTTTAATTGTGTGAAAATTTCTTCTGAATTTTGATTATCAGTTTTTAAAATATCGTGTTCGTAGAAGCTAATTGTTTTTGAAATTTTATCGTCAATTGGAGCATCAATACTAAAATCAAAGTCTTTAAGTCCTTCAACAAGTTCAAAGGCTGTAACGGCGCATTCTAAAATCGAATTAGAAGCTAATCTATTTGCTCCGTGTAAGCCAGTACAAGCAGCTTCTCCTATCGCAAAAAGCCCATTAAGTGAGGTTGTTCCATTAACTTTTGTTTTAATACCACCCATAAAATAATGTGCTGATGGAGATACTGGAATATAATTTTCAGCAGGATTTATTTTGTATTCTCTGCAAGTACCATAAATGGTTGGGAAACGTTTTTCAAATTTGCGTTCTTTTATATGTGTTGCATCTAGATAAACATTTTTTGTGTTTGTAATTTGCATTTCATTAAAGATTGCTCTTGTAACAACATCACGAGGTGCAAGTTCCAAGCGTTTATCATACTTTTCCATAAATGTATTGCCATTTTTATCAACGAGTTTTGCGCCTTCACCTCTAACTGCTTCAGAGATTAAGAACATTGTTCCATTATCACCTAATGCGAAGGCTGTTGGATGAAATTGTACAAATTCCATATCTTTAACTATTGCTCCAGCTCTATATGCTAAAGCTATTCCGTCACCAGTTGTTATATCTGGATTTGTTGTATATTTATATAATTGACCAATACCACCTGTTGCAATAATTATAGCTGGTGCTTCAATTACTTCATATTCGTTTTCATCGTAATTATATGTGATTAAACCACGACAAATATTGTTTTGATTTTTTAATAATTCAACAGCCAAAGTTTGTTCGTATATTTTTATATCTTTTTTTGACATTAAATATTTAACAAGGGCATTTTCGATACAAAAACCTGTTGCATCTCCACCTGCGTGTAAAATTCTATTTACGCTATGAGCAGCTTCTTTAGTGAATTTTAATTTGTTATTTTCATCACGGTCAAAATCAACACCAAAACTTTGTAATTCTTTTACAACTTCTGCACTTCTTTTTGAAATAAATTCAGCAACTTTAGCGTCTGTTAAGCCAGCACCTGCTTTGATTGTATCTTCAATATGAAGTGAACAAGAATCAAGCTTGTTTTCTGGCATAACACTAACCATACCACCTTGAGCATATTTTGAATTTGATTCAATTAATTTTGTTTTAGTAATAATTAATATTCCATTAGGAAGATTAACTTCTTTATGAAGTTTAATCGCTGCGTATAAACCTGCTATTCCACTACCAATTATTACGGCAGAATATTTTGAATGTTTCATTTTAATATCCTTGTTTACAGTATTGTAAAACAAACAAAAGAATTAGTCGTTCAATCGTTTATTTTTGTAACCATAGAATACATAAATTGAAAGACCCATAATTACCCATAATAAGAAGTATAATGATGAATCTCCGCCAGACATAGCTTTGTAAATCATAAAGCAACTGCACATTACAATACCAAGTATTGGGAATAATGGACAGAATGGCACTTTAAATGGTCTATGTCTATTTGGTTCTGTTTTTCTTAAAATTAGAACTTCAACGCAAATGATTACAAATGAAGCAAAAGTACCATAATTGCAAAGTTCTGCAGATATGTTTAAGTCCATAAATAATGAACCAATAATAACGATTAAGCCAGAAATCCAAGTAATAATATGTGGAGTTTGGTATTTTTTGTTAATTTTCATTATATTTTTTGGTAAGAAATTATCTCTTGCAATTGCATAGAAAATTCTTGTTGTACCAAGTTGGTAAACTAGAAGAACAGAAGTTAAAGCACAAAGTGCACCAACAGAGATTGCTCCAGCATACCAATTTTTACCTATTGCTCTCATTGCGTGTGCTAAAGGTGCTTGAGTATCAATGTTTCCTAATGGAATGATACCTGTTAAAACTAATGCAACAGAGATATATAAAATTGTGCAAAGTACTAATGTTCCAATAATAGCGATTGGTAAATCTCTTTGTGGATTTTTTGTTTCTTCTGCTGCTGTTGAAATTGCATCAAAACCAATGTAAGCAAAGAAAATAATAAATGTGCCTGCTAAAATACCTTCAAGTCCATTTGGTGCAAATGGAGTCCAATTTTCTGGTGCTACATATTTTGCGCCAACTAAAACAAATGAAATAATAATTGATAAATTTACAAATACCATTATGCCTGCAACTCTAGTTGATTCTTTAACACCTTTAATTAAAAGTATTGTAAGAACTAGCACAATAAAAATAGCTGGAATATTAATTGCAATTGGCATTTCTATTCCAAATGGTAGTTGTAAAAATGGCATTTTATCGTGAACATCCCATCCATATTTTTCGCATATTGCGTACATTGAACGAAAATCGTTTCTTAACCATAATGGGCAATTTATTATAAATTCAGGAAGAATATGTTTGAAACCTTTTAATAATTGAGTTAAATATCCAGTCCAAGCAGTTGCTACTGTTATATTTCCAATTGCATATTCAAGCATTAAAACCCAACCAACCATCCAAGCCATAAATTCGCCCATAGTTGCGTATGTAAAAGTATAAGCACTACCTGCAACTGGTATCATTGCAGCAATTTCAGAGTATGCTAAGGCAGAAAATAAGCTTGCAACTGCTGCAATTAGCATTGATATAACAATTGCTGTTCCGGCACCAGTTCCGCCGCTACTTCCAACAATTGCACTACCAATAATTGTAAAAATACCTGTGCCAACTACAGCACTTACGCCTAAAATTAATAGGTCGAAAATATTTAATGTCTTTTTTAATTCGGTTGTATTGCTTTCTGCGATAAATGCATCAGTAGATTTTCTACTAAGCATATTTTTTATTATAGTTAAGGTTTCTTTTCTCATACTCTTGTTGTTTCATTTATTTGCAACGAAAAATATTATATAACAAACAAAATTATTTTATATTTTTTAGATAGTTTTTACTTGTAATGAAACTTGTAAGTGATTTTATTGTGTTATATGAATTTGCTCTTATTTGTGCTATTTCTTCTTCTTGCATAGATAGAATTTTGTTTAAACAATTTTTTAAATCTTCTTTCGTTGCATTTATTAAAAATCCGTTTTCTTCGTTTATTAATATTCCATCAATTCCATCATCTTTTTTTGCTATGACTATATTACCTTTCGCCATTGCTTCTAAATAGCAAAGTCCAAAAGTTTCATTTTTACTTAAAAGTACAAAAATATCTGAATTTTTTAATTTTTCTAGAACTTCAGCGTGTGGTAACTTCCCTAAAAAAACTATATTTTCGTTCTTTTTTGCTAAAGCTTTTAATCTTTTTTCTTCTCTTCCATCACCAATTATATTAAGTGTTATATTTTCCATTTCTTTTACCGATTTTATGATTATATCGATATTCTTTCTTTTTATTAATGATGCCACAGTTGTTATTGTTAATGGATTTTTATTAAAAGTTATTTTCGCTTCAATGGTATTTTCTTCAACACCAGAAGGTGCTACAAATGTTTTATCATTAGGATATATTTTTTCGATTTTTTCTTGTAAAATTGGGCTTCTTGCTGATATTTTGTCAGCTAATTTGTAGCCTTTTTTTATTGCATTTCTAAATGGCAGATATTTTAAATCTGTTAAAACAGTAATATCTGAGTTATGAACGCTACAAATATATTTGATTTTGTCTTTTTTTAGTAGTTTTTGTGCCATTAAATTTCCACAAGGCATATGAGAAATTAGAACATCATAATTTTTTAGTGAAAAATCTTTTGGTAGTTTATTATAAACATTAAATAAAAATGGTGTTTTAAAGTTTAAGTTATAAATTTTTATATCGTGTTCAAAATATATTTTTTCATCTATGATTTTTCTGCCACGCAGTTTTGTATTCGTAATATAGTTCGCTCTTATTACTTCAATTTCGTGACCTTGATTTTTCCATTCTTGCACAAAATAAAATAATGCCTTTGCAATATTTTCTTCACCAATTGGATATAAATCTGTTACAAAAAGTATTTTCATATTTATAATATTACTATATTATTTAATATATTACATATAGTGGAAAGACGATTTTGCAAGAATTAAACATTAAAAATTACGCACATATTGGTGATGCTGTTTATGAAGTTTTTATTAGAGAAAAAACTATATTATTAACTTCAAACTTACATAAATTGCATAAACTTACAGTTGGTTTTGTTAATGCAAAATTTCAAACAGATTTATTAGCAGGAATAATGCCTAATTTGACAGAAAAAGAAATTGATTTAGTTCGTAGAGCAAGAAATATTCAAGTTTCCACAGCTAGAAGAATTGATAGAGCACTTCACGCAACAGCTACTTCTTTAGAAGTTTTATTGGGCTATAATTATATGCACGATAAAGCTCGATATAATGAGCTTTGTAAATTAATGGAAAAAGAAATAAATTTTTCTTCATATATTCAATAAATAGTCAAAAAACTTTTTTTACTTGTTTTATATCTGTATGAAAATAAGTAGTAATTATGGTTATTTATCTTCTGCAAAAATAACTCAAGTGCCGAAATTTAATACAGTATCATTTTCTCAAAATAATCAAGATAGTTTTGAGAAGTCTTCGCCTGTTGCGAAAAAAACTCCTATTTGGGTTTCTGTGCTTGCTTTATTTAAGGGTGATGCTGATAAAGAAAGATTAATGCAGGAAGAAAAAAATCATATTCTTTCAATAATCGAAACAGATAATAATTATGATGAAACTGCAAGTGATTATGTTAAAAAATCAATAATTTTACCTAAAAATCTAAAACAAAATTATCTTGATGCAATTGAGGGTCTTGATAATTATCAATATAATGCAACTATAATAAATACTTTTTTAAGAAGGGTAGAATCACAAAAGAAACTTGATAAACTTTTATCTGATGTATATGAAGGTAGTAATGTTCCTTATTTTTTATATGGGGGATATGATTTATTAAGTCAACCGTTATCAGAAGATACTGTTGTTTATAGAAAAGTCTATGAAGATAATGATTTTAAGCCAAGTTGGTCAATTGGTGAAATTTTCTGTGAAAAAGCATTTACTTCAACATCTTTAAAGAAAAATGGTGCAGATTTTTATTTGAATTCTCAATATTATGGAAAAGAACCAACTCATTTGAATATAATTCTTCCGAAAGGGTCTAAAGTTATTAAAAGTGCACGAATGAAAGAAGTATTATTAAAAAACAATTCTTCTTTTGAAATTATAGATTTTGATAAAAATACCAATACTTATACTATGCGACTTTTATAAATATCTTTTTCTTTCTTCGCCAGTAACACCAGCGTAAAGTTCAATATATTGTTTGATAGTACTTGCATCAACTTTTGTTAAAAGAACTTCTTCTATTTGGAAGAATCCAACTTCAGATGCCATTTCAATATCTAGTTTTATTGGTTTTGTTTCACCGTGATAAATTTTAACTCTTGTAATTGCACTAGCAGAATATTTATGTATATCACCAACTTGTGGTGTTTTATTCAATGCCATAGGTATTCTTGCTCTGCCTTTTGTCATATCGCAACCATCTGCAACTAGAATTACACCAGCTTCAATTGAATGGATTTTTTTTGTGGACATATGTCCGATTATTGATTCAAGTGCCAATGATTTAATTACAACTCTTTTATGAATATCAGTTGGTAAAATTATATTTAAAGTTCTATCTAATAATGGAAGCGCTAAACGAACAGACATTTCTTCGTGACCTTGTCTTCCAATCATCATTCCAAGATCGTGCATTAAACAAGCAAGAACAACACCGCACATACTATCTTCAAAAGTACCAATTTCTTCTACTTCTAAAGATGTTTTTATACCTGCTTCGTGTAAAATGTTTAGCATTTTAATAGAATTGCTTGCAACTTGCTTCATATGAACAGGTCCGTGGTCATTAAAACCAAGTCTTTTAATTGACACGTTATTTGCATATTCTTGCATTTCTTGCAATTCTCTGTCGTCAAACAGGTATTTAACCATTTCGCTGCAAACAGGAAATGGTTTTAATCTTTCTAGTATTTTTGCTTCTGTTGCTATTTCTTTTGCTGATTTCATATCTTTTCCTCTATATTTATATTATACACTATTTTTGAGGAAATCGCAGTAAAGTATATTAATAGTCGAATTTGAACCCTTTTGTTTTAGAAATTACTCTTCCTATTTTTTTGATTTCTTCTATAGACGTTAAACTTGCTTTATTAGGATATATTTCATAATTTTTGCAATAATTTATGTCTGTAAAATTTGGCATAACAACATTTGCGCCTGAATTTAGTGCTAAAATTCTTCCATTTTTCTTTAATGTTTCCATAGCTGTTGTGGCTGGGATATTCGCATTTGGAAGAATAATTCTTGTTAGAGCCATAACTCTTAGAGCTAAATCAAAATTGTTTTGATTTTCTTTTGCAAGTGGAGTATCAGGGTGCGCAATAAATGGACCAATTCCAACCATATCAGCTTCTATTTCTTTGAAAAATAAAATATCATCAGCAAGAGAGTCTATTGATTGATTTGGTAAACCAACTAAAACACCAGTCCCAACTTCATAACCAAGATTTTTGATGTCTTTTAAACATCTAATTCTGTTCTCAAAACTCATATTTGGATGCATTTGCTCATAAAGTTTTTTATCTGTTGTTTCAATTCTAAGTAGGTATCTATCGGCGCCAGCTTCTTTAAATGCTTTATAATCTTCAAAACTTCTTTCGCCAATACTTAAGGTTAGCGCAACATCATAATTTTTAATTTTCTTGATAAGAGAACATATTTTTTCTTGTGTCCAAAATGCATCTTCTCCACCTTGTAAAACAATGGTTTTATATTCTTTTTTTACAGCATTTTCTACACAGTTTAATATTTCATCTTCAGATAAACGGTATCTTTCAATGTTTTTGTTTTCACATCTTAAACCACAGTATAGGCAATTGCATTTGCAAATATTGGTAAATTCAATTAATGCTCTTAAATGAACATAATTTTTTTTGTATTGATTTCTTATATTATTTGCATTAATAAAAAGTTCTTCATCAGAACTTTTTAATTGGTTAATTATATAATTCCGGTCTAAGTCTTCCGGTAGCTTGTGCAAGTTTAATTTCATTTCGTCTTATTTGTTTCATTGCTGCTGGTGATTTATCTTTAAATTCACCATTTAATACTCTTTTGTGTAAAGAATTTAGTTTCCTGTTTGCTTCTTCAAAATGGTATCTTTCTAATGCTTCTTTACCTCTTTGTCTTGATAAATATCTGTTGTTGAAATTTCTAACTATTTTTTGACTTGATTTTTTTATATCTTTTATTGATTTAATCCCATTTTCTCTTAGTACATTAATGCCAACAGCAGCAATTCCTAATGCAGCTAATCCAGTTAGGGCTAAAATCATTTTGTCTTTTTTATCTTCTTTTGAAAAAGGTATACTTGTTTTATTTGATGATTTAAAAGGAGTAAATGCTTTTACATTATTGATTGCGCCAACCTTCATCTTAACCTCTTTCTTGCTCGTATTTTACAGGGAAAATATTATTTGAAAAAATAAGTACTTCATTATATCATGTGTTTTAAGTTTCTAAAAGTATCTTGTACACATTTGTTAACATGGGTAAAGTATTATGGATAAAAAAACACTAATAGCTGAAATTAATAAACTAAAAGAAGAAAAAAATGCTGTAATTCTTGCTCATTGTTATGAAAATGTTGAAATTGACGAAGTAGCTGATTTCGTTGGTGATTCTTTATATTTAAGCAGACAAGCTGCTAAAACAGATGCTGATTTTGTTGTTTTTGCTGGTGTTTATTTTATGGCAGAAACAGCAAAAATTTTATCTCCAAATAAAAAGGTTTTGTTGCCAAATTTATCGGCTGGTTGCGCTATGGCAGATATGATTGACTTAGAAAAAATTAGAAAATTTAAAATAGAAAATCCTAATGTTCCTGTAGTTTGTTATGTTAATTCAACAGCTGAAGTTAAAAGTGAATGTGATATTTGTTGTACTAGTGCTAATGCTGTTGAAATTGTTAAATCTTTAAATACGCCTAAAGTTTTATTTGTTCCAGATAGAAATTTGGGCTCTTATGTTCAATCTAAATTGCCTAATGTAGAAGTTATTTGTTATGACGGTTGTTGTCCAATTCATGATAATTTAACGCTAGAGGATATTAAAGATAAAAAAGGAAAATATCCAAATGCAAAAGTTTTGGTACACCCAGAATGTAAAAAAGAACTTTTATCTTTGGCGGATTTTGTTGGTTCAACAACTGGTATTATGAATTATGTTAAAGATTCAAAAGATAATGAATTTATTATCGTAACAGAAATTGGCGTTGTTGAGCGTTTAGAACGTGATTATCCTAATAAAAAATTTGTTTTAGTTTCTCCTGAAGCTGTTTGTAAAAGTATGAAATATATAAAGCTTGAAGATGTTTTGGCTTCTTTAAAAGAAGAACAATTTGAAATTGAAGTTAGTGAAGAATTAATAGAAAAAGCATATAAACCTATTGAAAAAATGATAGCAGTAGGATAAAAATATTTTATATTTTCATTATATGTGGTAGAATAGCTTTATAGATACAAGGATTTTTATGGGCGAACACTGGGTAGGTTTTATAGGAAATTATCAAGTGCATTGGGATACATTAATAACAATGTGGTTCGCAATGGCTGTTGTAATTTTATTATCTTTGTTTATGTCTAAAAATTTATCAATAATTCCATCAAAAGCTCAAGCCGTTGGCGAAAGCATTGTTAAATTTTTTATGGGTAATCTTTCTGATATAAAAGATGGTCATAAACATGTTCCAGTAGTTGCATCTTTGTTCTTGTTTATATTGGTGGCAAATTTAATGGGACAGTTGCCTTTAAGGTTAATTCATTTAAAACAAGGTGAATTTGCATCTCCAACAAACGATATTAATTTGACCGCAGCTTTAGCTGTAATTGTTTTAATATATTATTTGATTCAAGGTTTTAAACAAAAAGGTTTTCACTATATTTATCACGGATTTAGTGTTACTGGAATTATAACAACCTTGGTTGATATTTTAGAAATGGTTACAAGACCATTGAGTCTTGCACTCCGTTTGTTTGCAAATATTTTAGCGGGAGAAATATTGGTTTCTGTTGTACTTGGCTTATGTGCTTTTGCTGCGCCAATTCCTGTTATGTTTTTTGAAATATTTGTATCGTTTATTCAGGCCTTTGTATTTATGATGTTAACAATTGCATATATTTCATCGGCTGTAGGTGAAGAACATTAATTGAAAGGAGATTATATAATGGAAGAAGTAAAAACTTTATCTGATTTGGCTCAATTAGGTGCTGGTTTAGCTATTGGTATGGCTGGCTTCGGTGGAGCTTTAGGTATTGGTATTGGTTTAAAAGGTTTAATGGACGCTATTGCTAGACAACCAGAAATCGCTGGTAAAGCTTCAGGTTTATTCTTGCTTGGTGCAGCATTAGCTGAAGCTTGTGCTTTATATGCGTTAGTAGTTGCTTTAATGTTAATTGGTAAACTGTAGGTAATATATGGGCTTCGATGCAACATTTTTAATAGTAGTCATAAGTTTTATCGTATTCGTTTTAATAATGAATAAGATTTTTTATGCTCCTATTTTAAAAATTATGCAAGAAAGACAAACCTTAGTTGAAGATAACTTCCAAAATGCTAAAACAATAAAACAAGAGACTGATGAAAAAATTACTTATAGAAATAATGAATTAGATAAGTCTCGTGAAGAAGCTATTAATTTAATAGCAGAACACTCACAGAAATTTAAAGCTGAAAGAAATATCAGAATTGCTCAACATAAGGAAGAGTTATATTCTGATATTGCTAATCAGCGTGAGAGTTTAAAAAAATCAGCAAGAGAAGCAAAAGAAACTCTTAAAGAAAATGTTGTTGATTTAGCGAAAGATATTTCAAAGATGATACTTGGTGAAAGTATAGATTCAGATAAAATAGACAAATCAAAAATAGAAGAATAATTATGGCTGAAATTTGGCAATTACTTATAAAATCTAATACAATTAATTTTTTAATAGTTCTTGGAATTATTATATTTCTTGTTGCTAAATTGAGTATTTCTTCAAAAATTGAAGTTTTAAGAGATGAAATTAAGAAATTTGTTGATGCTTCTGTTCAAGAAAAAGAAAATGCTCAAAAAGAACTTGATGAAATAAAAGAAAAAATTGTTCATTTGCCAGATGAAATTAAAGATATAAAAGATACTGCTCAAAAGAATATAAAAGGTATTGAGCAAAAAATTGAAGTTGAAATTCAAGAAAAAATGCAAGATGTTGAAAATAATGCAAAGAGAATTTTAAATCTTGAAACTAAAAAATTTAAGTCAAAATTATCTGGTATTTTATCTGAAGCAAGCATTAAATTAGCAAGACAAAACGCTATAGAACAATTAGAACAAAATCGTGAACTTCACGATAAATATATAAATGAAGCAATAGATGAGATTGATAGGATTAGCTTATGAATATCGGTGACATTAAAAACATAAAAATAGCTAAAAAATATTCTAATGCTTTGTTTGAAGCTTCAATTGAGGCTGATAATATTGAAAAAATTTACAATGAATTAATTTTTGTTTGTGAAATTATTAAAACAAATAATCAACTTTCAACTTTTTTAAATAGTCCTTTAATAAAAATTTCAGATAAAAAAGAAGTATTACAAAAATTATTTTCATCTCATATTGATAAAATTTTAGTTGATTTCTTATACTTAATTGCTGATGCAAATAGGTTTGATGCTATTGAAGAAGTTTTTAGTCAATTTTCTAAAATTTATAATGAAAATAGAAATGTTGTTAAGCCTTTAATTACTTCTGCTGTTGAGTTAAGCGAAATGCAAAAAAACAATTTGCTTACAAAGTTAGAAGAAAAATTAAATAAAAAAATCGAACCTGAATATGTTGTAAAATCTGATATAATTGGTGGTTTGATTGTTGAAATGGATGATAAAACTATTGATTGTAGTTTAAAAACAAAATTTGATAATATGAAAAAACAATTAACAAAGGGAAGCAAATATGGTAATGATTAATCCTGATGAAATTACTTCTATAATAAAAGAAAAACTTCAAAATTATGAATCGAAACTTGAAGTTAAAAATGTTGGTACAGTTCTTGAAGTAGCTGATGGTATTTCTAGAATATATGGTTTAAGTGATGCAATGGCATCTGAACTTGTTGAGTTTGATGATGGCAAGGGGACATTAGGTATTGTATTAAATCTTGAAGAAGACAATGTTGGGGTTGTTATTTTAGGTGAATATACCCATATTAAAGAAGGTATGAGTGTAAAAACTACTGGTAGAATTGCTTCTGTTCCAGTTGGTGAAGGTTTATTAGGTAGAATTATTGATCCAACAGGTGTTCCAGTTGATGGTCGTGGTGAAGTTCATTATACAAAAACAAGAGCAATTGAAAGAGTTGCTCCTGGTATTGTTACTAGAAAATCAGTTTGCGAACCACTTCAAACAGGTTTAACTGCAATAGATGCTTTAACCCCTATTGGAAGAGGACAAAGAGAACTTATTATTGGTGACCGTCAAACTGGTAAAACAGCTATTGCTATTGATACTATTTTAAATCAAAAAGGCAAAGATGTAATTTGTATTTATGTTGCAGTTGGTCAAAAAACATCCACTGTAGCGCAATTGGCAAAGACTTTAGAAAATTATGGCGCAATGGAATATTCAATAATTGTTAGTGCTCCAGCTAATGAATCTGCGCCAATGCAATATATCGCTCCATTCGCTGGTTGTGCTATTGCCGAAGAATTTATGGAACAAGGCAAACATTGTTTAATTGTATATGATGATTTATCTAAACACGCTCAAGCGTATCGTGCGATGAGTTTGTTATTAAAAAGACCATCAGGTCGTGAAGCATATCCTGGTGATGTATTCTATTTACACTCTAGATTATTAGAAAGAGCTTGTAAATTAAATGATGAGTTAGGTGGTGGTAGTATAACTGCTCTTCCTATTATTGAAACTCAAGCAGGCGACGTATCTGCATATATTCCAACAAATGTAATTTCTATTACAGATGGTCAAATCTTTTTAGAATCAAACTTGTTTAACTCAGGAACAAGACCTGCTGTAAACGCTGGTATTTCAGTATCTCGTGTTGGTGGTGCCGCTCAAACAAAAGGTATTAAACAAGTTGCTGGTAAATTAAGATTGGATTTGGCTCAATTTAGAGAATTAGAAGCATTTGCTCAATTTGCAAGTGATTTAGATAAAGCAACTAAAGATCAATTAACTAGAGGTCAAAAATTGATGGAAGTATTAAAGCAACCTCAATATTCACCATTAAGCGTTGCAGAACAAGTTAGTATTTTGTTTGCAGCAAATGAAGGTCTTTTAGATGATATTGATAATATTAAAATAAAAGATTTTAAAGAAGGTTGGTTTGGCTTCTTTGATGCTAATATGGTTGATTTAGTTGAAAAATTAAATGCAGGTGATAAATTATCTGATGAAGATAAAACAGCTTTAACTGAAATGCTTAATAAATACAAGACAAACTTCTTTAAATAAAGGTAAAAAATGGCTAACTTAAAAAAGATAAGAACCAGAATAAATTCTATTAAAAGCACTCAAAAAATTACGCGTGCTATGAAAATGGTTGCTTCAGCAAAAGTAAAGAAGTTTGAAAATAGAGTTAAAGCTTCAAGACCATTTACTTTTGAATTAGAAAAAATGTTTTATAGGCTTTTGCATTCCGTTACTGAAATTGAAGCTAATGAAACTACTTTTAAAGAACCATTAAATAACTATCCTGTATTATTGTCAGAAAGAGAAATTAAATCAGTCGGTATTCTTGTGATGACTTCAAATAAGGGATTATCTGGGGCTTTTAATGCAAATGTTGTTAGATATACAACAAAGGTTGTTCAAGAATATAAAGAATCTGGTATTGATGTTCAGCTATTTATCATTGGTCAAAAAGGTTATAATGTATTAAAAAGAGTTGAAAAAGAATTAGGCTTTAAAATAGCACATACTTATATGACTTTTCCTGAACAACCAACATCATCTCATGCTAGGTTTGTCGCTTCAGATATGGCAAGTTCTTTTGTAAATGGTGACATCGATTCTATGGAAATTATTACAACAAGATTTAGAAATATGATGTCTTATTCTGTTGAAAAATGGGATATTTTACCTTTAGATGAAGTTGAATTTGATTTTGCTGAGGAAGAAATGTCTGATATGGAAATTGAACCTAGTCAGAGTGATGTTTTGGCAGAAATTGTTCCATTATTTATTTCTAGTATTATTTTCCAAGCAATGTTAGAATCAGTTGCTAGTGAATTGGCTTCTAGAATGACAGCTATGTCAGCAGCTTGTAATAATGCTGATGAAATGATTCAGCAATTAACAATTGATTATAATAAAGCGCGTCAAGCAATGATAACTCAAGAACTGACTGAAATTGTTGGTGGTAGTATAGCAATTAATAAATAAGTGTGCCTATGAAAAAATGCTATAAAATATTAATAGGGAGTTTTATCACTGTAACTTCATTTACAGCTCTTTATTTTGGCACATTAGCTATTTTGCCTAATGTTATAGATTTGAATAAATATAAATCTCAGGTTTCTCAAGCTATTGAAGAACAATCTGGTTTTAAGGTTTCTTGCGAGGATATTTCTTTAAAAAGAACTTTAACTCCTTATTTAAAGATACATATGTATCATACGCTTGTTTTGTATCCTGATAACGAAGTTTTCTTAAAATTAAAAGAGTCTGAATTAAAAGTAAAATTATTACCTTTATTATTCAAAAAGATTCTTATTAAAGATGCTGTTTTAACAAGACCAATTATTAATATTACTTTGAATGAGGATTTTTCAACATCTTTAGATAAGTATTTTGATGCTTCTAAAAATATTTCAACAAATGGATTTGAGATAAATGCTATTGTTCAAGATACTCTTTGTGAAAGATATAAATTGAAAATTTTTGATAAAACAACTGGCAAATTATTTCATTTAGAGGGTGATGAATTATTATTCAAAGATTTTAAATTAAACGATAAAATTAATTTCGTTTTAAAAGGTGCTTTATATGAGGGTGAAAAAGAATATTTAAAATATGATTTGGATATTATTTCATCTTTACAAAATAAGCAGCAAGTTGATTTCTCTCCATTTGAAGCAATTTATAATTCTGATATTAAAGGTGATATAAAGGGTAAAATAGTTGTTGATAAAAATAAAAATATTAATGGTTATTTAAAGGTTGATAATGTTTCTTTAAAAGTTGATGATTTATTACTTTCTAATAACAGTATTGATGTATCGTTTAAAGGACAAGAAGCACAAATAAATTCGCTATTACATACATCTAAAACAGATGTTGCAAAAGTAAATGGAAAAATTTCTTACGGTAAAAAGAAAACAATTGATTTAACTACTCAAGCAAGAAATGTTAATTTGACTAATTTATTTAAGGTTATTTCATTAATTACTAAAACTTTAAATATTACTAATAAATATGAAGATGTTAAGGTAACAGGACTTTTAGATGCTGATTTTTCTTTATGGTCTGATTTTAAAAAATTAAAATCTACTGGTAGTGCTAGCGTTATAAATGCGTCTATTAAACATAATACTTTGCCTTATGATATTTCAAATATTAATGCTGTTGTAGATTTCGCTAATAATAAAATTAATATTCAAAAAGCTCAAGCAAATATTAATTATACTCCTGTAAATCTTTCAGGCTGTATTAATGAAGATGTTTCAGTTGAATTAAAAGCAACTTCTAATGATTTGGATTTAAAAAATATTATTTCTTTATTCAAAATCAAATTGCCTATAGATGTAAAAAATGGAAAATTGTCGTTTGTTTCTGATATTACAGGTTCTTTAAATAAAGAATTAAATGCAAAAGTAAATCTTGGACTTTCTAATCTTTCTATAATTGATAGTAAGTATAAGATTCCAGTTAATATAGCTTCAGCAAAGGTTGATTTATCAACAAATGGTAAAACATATTTGGGAAATGTTGTTTGTAGTGATTTATCTTCAAAATTAGATAAGATTCCATTGATGGCAAAAACATTAAAAATAAATTTTGATGATAAAAAAATTACAATTCCAGATAACATTGTTAATGTTTTATCTTCAGATGTAAAGGTAAAAGGTGTTGTTACTAATTCAGAAGTTAAAATAGATTTTAACGGTGATATTTTATCTTCTGAAATTTCAAAAATTGTTGATAAATATATTAATCAACCACATAAAGCTCAAGGTGTTATTAAAACAAATGGCAAAATCTTTGTGCAAGATGAAGTTCTTGATTTAAAACTTCAAATGTTTTCTGACGAAAAAAATTATATTTCTTATGCAGTTATAAAAGAACTTTTAAATAAACCAGCTTTGTTAAATATTGATTGTTTAGTTAATGGAGATAATGTTGAAGTTAAAGAAATTTCTTTAAGTGAAAATTTAGCTGAACATAAAAAGATGATTTTATTAAATGGTAATTTAAAATTAGGAAAAGAAATTTTAATCAATAATTTAAAAGTAAACATTCCTAAT
The DNA here is from genome assembly GCA_015152515.1 of Cyanobacteria bacterium SIG29. Taxonomy (GTDB): domain Bacteria; phylum Cyanobacteriota; class Vampirovibrionia; order Gastranaerophilales; family Gastranaerophilaceae; genus Avigastranaerophilus. Next base: position 16,257 of record SUTV01000007.1, on the reverse strand, counting down.
TTTGTTTCATTAAATACTAATTTCTTTGGTGGCGAAGAATTATCTTTTAGCGCTGATTTAATAGTGAATAATACTTTTTCTAATCCAAAATTAAAAGGGACTGCAAAAGTTGGTGTTTATAATATAAAAAAATATTTAACAGCTATAAAAAATGCTGATTTGACATTTGCTGATAATAATATAAAAGTTGTTGCTCCTGATGTTCAAATTAATAATTCTAAATTAAATTTAGTTGCAGAGGTTAATCCAAAAATTGAAGATAAATTATCTATATCTAATTTGCAATTATATTGTGAAAATCTTGATATGAATTCTTTATTTGATTTGATTCAAAAAGAAGCAAATCCTTTTGCGCAATCTTTAATAGAAGTAAAAAAAGGAATTGCGACTATTAGTAGATTTTCTATTTTGGATTTAAAAGCTAGAGATATTAGTACTGATTTATCAATAGAAGAAAATATTTTAAAACTCAAAAATATTTCGGCAAGTGCATATGGTGGTCAATTAAGTGGTGATGTAGATTATGATATGCCACATAGTTCATTGACATTGATGTTAGAAGGTAAACATTTTAATTTAAAAGAATCTTTATATGATTTATGTAAATTAGATGACAATATTATGGGATTAGTTGATTTTAAAACCAATATTTCAATGATTACAGGTGAATACGATAAAGCTCTTTATTCATTAGATGGTGATTTAGATTTTAATTCTACAAATGGTAAAATGGGTACGCTTGGTAAATTTGAATATTATTTATATGCTCAAAATATTATGTACCACGGTTTTTTGAAAACTACATTAAATAGAATTGCAGAATTTATCACAAAGGATAATACAGCTCAATATCGTAATTCTAGCGGTTCTTTATCATTTAAAAATGGATATATGAATATTAAAGAAATAAAGACTATTGGTGATGTTATGAGTCTTTATGTAAAAGGTCGTCAAAATTTAATTTCTAATCAGGTTAATATTGATATATATGGTAGAATTTCTGATGAAATTACTAATAAATTAGGATCTTTTGGTAATGTTTCTATATCTGATTTGTTAGAAAATAAATCAACTAAAACGGTTAATAATCTTATAATTGTACCATCAAGTCTAATAAATGAAATTCCACTTTTATATAATAAAAATATTGAAAACACTAAAACCTTTAAAGTGAATTTATTAGGTGATATTAATTCACTTAGTGCAATCAATTCTTTTATGTGGATTTTACCAAGAAATGAAGAAGAAAAAGATTTGCCTGATTTTGTAGATATCATAAAAACAACGATTTAGTTTTCGCTGTTTTCAACAAGTCCATAATTTGAATGTTCTTCAATGTGTATATGATTTAATAAATCATTATCAACAATAGTATAATCTTGTTTTATTTCTTTTTTGAATTGTTTATTAAATTCTTCCATTTTTGTATAGTTGAATTCATTTTCCCATTTTGCAATAACAATGGTTGCAACGCAGTTTCCAATTAAGTTAACAGTTGTTCTACCCATATCTAAAATTTGGTCAATACCTAATAATATTGCAACACCAATTAAAGGGTAACCAAAACCAGATAATGTACCTGCTAAAATAACTAAAGCAACTCTTGGTACACCAGCAATACCTTTACTTGTAAGCATTAATGTTCCCATAACTAATATTAATTGCATAGGCTCTAGCTCTATTCCAACTATTTGAAGAGAAAATAACATTGCTAATGCTAAATATAGTGTAGAACCGTCTAAATTAAAGGTATAACCTGTTGGCATTACAAAACCAACTATATTTTTAGGAACACCAAAGTTTTCCATAATTTTCATAGCTTGAGGTAAAGCAGCTTCTGATGTAGCAGTAGTAAATGCTAACATTGCAGGCTCTCTAATAGCTCTTATTACAGAAAATACAGAAACACCAACAATCTTGCAGGCAATATTTAAAATTAGTACCAAGAAAATAGTTAGTGCAAGATATAGTGAGCCAATTATTTTTGCATAATTAATCATAATACTCATTCCGCTTTCGGCAATTGTATAAGCAATTGCACCAAAAACACCAATAGGTGCGAAATTCATTACGAAATGAGTAAATTTAAACATTATCTCTGATAATGAAGAAATTACATTTAGAACAGGTTTTGCTTTTTCTCCAACAGAACAAATTGCAAGTGCAAAGAATATAGAAAATACAACAATTTGAAGTAAATCACCATTCGCCATTGCTTTTATAATACTTGTTGGAACAATATTAACAAGCATTTCTGTTGTAGAAGAATGCATTGTTTGATTTGCCATAACAGATACAGCATCCATCATATTTTCGGATATTAAACCAGTAGAAAAACCATCTCCTGGTTTGAAATATAAACCAACACTTAAACCAATAATTAATGCAAAAGAAGTTGCTGTTGCAAAATAAATTATTGTTTTTGCGCCTAATTTACCTAAAGATTTTAGATTTCCGTGTGTTGCAATACCTGTAACAATAACAGAGAATAATAGTGGCGCAATAATCATTTTTATCATATTTAAGAACACTTGCGCTAATGGTTGCATTTTGCTACCAATATTAGGGAATTGCCATCCAACTATGATTCCAAGTATTAAACCTAGAAAAATATATAATGTTAATTTTGTTGTTTTCATTTCATACTTTTCCTAAATCGATTATATCAAAAAAATATAATTGATTTTTACTTTTTGTTATAAATGTAACAAATGACTAGTGTTTGAATTTAATTTGCTAACTTGTTTTTATTTAAAGTACTAAAATTTTTATAATTGCCGATAAAATTTTTAATGTAACAAAATATTAATATGCAATGTTATCGTAAATTATTTTAGATGCTTTAACTATGAAATTTTTACCTTGTTGGCTGTTATATGGTCTTTTTACAAGAATTGCCACTATATATTTTTTACCTGTGTGAGTTTTTACAATGCCGGCATCTCCTAGCATAAATCCAATGTCGCCAGTTTTATGCAATAAAATAGCATTTTTAGGTAATCCAGCTTGTAATAATCTATTGTTTTTTACATGTCCTAGATAATCTGCGATGTGTCTTTTTGATTGGTTTGAAATTATGTTGGTTGTATCTATGTTATAGAACATTTTAACAAGTTCTTTTGATGTTGTTGTGTTTGTTCCATCTAAATCTGGTAACCAGTTTGAAATATGAGTATTTTTTAATCCCCAATGTTTCATTGCTCTATTTACTTCTGGCATTCCACCAATTTTAGCAATAATCATATTTGTTGAAGAATTATCAGAATTTTCAATCATTATTCTTGCAAGATAATCCATTGTATGAGCAATTCCACCTTGTGAATATTGTAATTTACCTGAACCTGAAGCTCTATAATAATCTTCTAAAATCATTTTGTCTGAAAGCGTAAATTCACCGCGTTCAATTTCTCTAAACATTTCAATTAGAACAGGGAGTTTAATTATACTTGCTGCAGGATATATTGTTTCACCTTCTATATTTACATATGAGCTATTTTCGTAATCCCATACATAAATTGATGGTTTTAATCTTCGATATTCATTTGCAAGTGCCTGTAATCTTGTTTTTAATATTTTTCTTTCATATGTTTCAGGCATATCTTTCATAATGTAGTGTGAATATTCAGTATCTTTTATTATGTATTTGCCTAAAAATAAGTCTTTGTATAGGTATTCATTAGTTGGAAATAAAAATTTTTCATAGTTTATATTTAACATTTTGTTTTCATTTTGAGGAAAAACATTCACTATATAATTTCTGAAAGAGAATGGTAAAACATAAAATAGTAGGAATGCAAAAAAAGTAATTGAAATAATCTTTTGAAGCGAGTTTCCTTTTTTCTTTTTGTTTCTTTTTATTGGTTTTATTTTTTTTGGAGAGTCATTAAAATAGTACTGCTCATAGGAAGCAGAATACATATCTCTATTTCGTGAATATCCAAAATCTCGTTTCGGCAAAATTTCCCCCTACATAGAAATTATAATATAGAAAATATTTAATCGGCAAATATTGTTAAAATATGCAACAAATGAATGACTATAAATATTTAAAAAATTTGATAGAATAGTAGAGGATACGGAAAGGATTTGTCAATGAGTAATCTTATTATTTTTTCAGAGAGTAATAATTCTTTAGTGGAAGATATAGCACAAAAATATACAGACTGTAATGTTAGAATTGTTAATATTGATGAGGTTAAAGAAGCACAAGCATATAATCCATCAGTTTATGTTTTAGATATTTCTATTGAAAAGCTAAAAGAAATATCAATGGTAATGAAATTTCCGGTTCCAGTTCTTGCAGTAGTAGATGATATTCCAGAAGGTTTAACTGTAAGAGCAGAAGCCTTTGATTATATTGTTAATCCGGTAAATGAGTATGAGTTCTCTATTAAAATTAAAAATTTATTAAAAATTAAAGAATTAAAAGATAAGATTGATAATATTTCTACAACTGATGATTTAACAGGATTACATAATAGAAAATTTTTATTAGAACGTCTTGATTCTGAAATGTCTAGAGCAAAAAGATATGGTTCAACAGTTTCTTGTATTTTATTTGACTTAGACTTCTTTAAAGTTGTAAATGATATGTATGGCTATGAATGGGGCGATGTTCTTCTTAAAAAGATTGCTGAAATGTTATCTAATTTGGCAAGAAAAGAAGACGTAGTTACTCGTTATGGTGATGAAGAATTTATGGTTATATTGCCAGATACAAGTGAAGAAAATGCATTTATTTTTGCAGAAAGATTTAGACGTGATGTTGAAAAAATGACATTTATTCCAGCTGGTGAAGATGAAAAACATCCTGTTCGTATTTCTGGTGGTATTTCTTCATATCCACATATTGAAGAAGTTGATGAAAATGCAAACAGTATTATCAGATATGCTGAACACGCTTTATATAATGCTAAAAAACGTGGCAAAAATAAGGTTGTATTATTCTCTCAAGTAAACTTGGATTATTAATATGCCAATAGCGCCTGATAAAAAGCCAATTTCGTTTTCGTTTAATAATACAGAACGTTGCCAGTCAAGGTGCATTACTTGTAATGGATGGAAAACTCCTGCTGAAGTTATGCAAAAAGAATTAACTCTTGATGAGTGGAAAGTTATTCTTACAAATTTGCATAATTGGATGGGGAATTATCAATTTATAATTTCTGGTGGTGAACCATTTATTCGTGATGATATTTTTGAAATGGCTCAATTTGCATCAGATTTAGGTGATACAGTTAATGTTGTAACTAATGGTTTGGCTCTTCCTGATAAGGTAGAGCAGGTTTTATATTCTGCATTTAACAATATTACTTTTTCTCTTAATTCAGTTTCTAATCCTCAAATTCATAATATTTCAAGAGGTAGAGATGATGCTTTTCAAAGAACTATTGATGCATTGCAAAACTTAAATTATTTAAATAAACATACAACTGGACATAAGTGGAAAAATATATTCTTATCTACTGTTGTAATGCCATCTAATTTATCTGAAATTAAACCGATAGCAGAATTCTGTAAAGTTGAAGGTATTGGTGTTAGCTATCAATTAATGGATAATGGTGATGCTTTTTCAACTGCGGTTGATGAAAGTAGTCAGATTTATGGAACAGATATTAAAACATCTGCTTTAAAGGCAATTGATGAAATGATTGAACTAAAAAAACAGGGCTATCCTATTTGTAATGGTTTTGCTCAATTAGATGCTTTTAAGGTCTTGATTGATACACCAGATGAAATTCAAAATATTCAATGTATGGTTGGTGAAAATAATTTTGCTATTGATCCATACGGTAATTGTAGAATTTGTTTTTGTATGAAACCTATTGGTAATTTAAGAAATAGTTTGCCACAAGATTTATGGTATAGTAAAGAAGCAGATGAAGTTCGCGAACACATTTTAAACTGTAAAATGAACTGTCGTTTATTGAATTGTAATTTTAAATAGGGAAAACAATGGAAGAACCAAAATTTGAAAAATATATCAGCTGTAAATGGTTAGAGTCAGGTGTTTGTTTTGATAATGGAGTTTATGGTTCTAATGTGAAATTATGCTGTTATATGAGCGCTCCAGGTGGTGGTAATAGTATGATTTTTGAAGATTATCATGGAGAAAAAATTGATTGGGAAAAGTTTTTCCAAATAAAAAGAGAATATAGAGAAATTCAAAAACGTGGAGAAACAGTTCCCGGTTGTGTTGGTTGTGTATTTCTAGAAGAAAAAGAATGGTTACAAGAAGATTATATAAATAATATTATTTTTGACCATTTTACTAAGTGTAATTGTTGTTGTTCTTATTGTTATACAGAAGAAGATAAAAAGAGATATAATTCTTTAAAAACTTATAATATTTATCCCATAATTAAAGAAATGTTTGATAAAAAAATTATAAGAAATGATGGTGCTATTGGTTTTGGTGGTGGTGAACCTACTATTTTGCCAGAATTTGATAAATTAATCGCTCTTTTTCTTAAAAATGGATTTTATGATATGAGAGTTCCATCTTCAGGTATTAAATATTCTAAAATCATTGAAAAAGGAATATCTACTGGACAGTTAAGTGTTGTTGTTTCAATTGATTCTTCATCTAAAGAAACATATAAAAAAATCAAACAAATTGATGCATTTGATAAAGTTTGTAAGAATTTGAAAAAGTACGCAAAAGCTCAAAGAAATATGTTTAATGTAATTAGTAAATATATAATTATTCCAAATATAAATGATAATGTTGAAGAGATAGATAACTGGTTAAAATTCAATAAAGAAAATAATATAGGAATTGTTGTTATTGATATTGAAAATAGCTGGCTAACAAAATATAGACAAACTGTTGCTGATGAAAAAGTTATCGGTTTAATTAAATATGTTCAAGCTAAGGCAAAAGAAATGAATATTTATAGGTTAGAAATTTGTGATAGAGCAAAATATTTGGTAGAAAATTAAACTTCAAAACCATTAAATGCTACTGCACTATTAAAACTTTTATTTTCTTCTTTAACTGTTTTAAAGAAATCTCTTACTAAAATTGCGTTGTTTTGTAATAGTTCAAATCTATTTTCTTTAAAATAGTTTTCAAAAGTTTCCCCTGCTTGTAAGTATTTTCTATTCTTTATGTATAATTTAAAATTTTTATTTCTTTTTATGATTTTTTTTACGGCAAAAGAAAGAATCATTGGTGCTAAATCATAATATTGTGGTGGGATAATAGCATCAATAAAATAATTTTTATTATCGCAAGTTTTAATTTCTATAAATGCTTTCATTGTGCCAGTTTTTTCATCTTCAATGTAATATTTGAAGTGAGTATCTGCGTTAAAACCGTGAAAAAGATTGTCTTTAAATTCATCTTTTTCTTTAGAAAGAGAATATTTATAGTGCGTAATAAGTGTTTCATTGAATAAATCAACAGCTTTTTGGGCGTCTTCATTTTTAAATGATTTAAAAATCTTTTCATCAATATTTTCAACTAAAAAATTTATATTAGAAACATCCCATAGCGATTCTGTTGAACAAAATCTAAAACCACAACCTTTTATAAATAAATCAATAAGTTCAGTTTGGTTATCATTAACTGCAACATAAAAAGTATCTGCACCTCTAGCACCAAATTTTGCAATGATATATTCAACTAATTGTTTTCCTTCTTCGTGGCAATTTTGTGCTAAAAAAAGTCTTTTGATTTGCCATTTATATGGATTTCCTGTTTGTGCTTTTATACTGATAAGTCCTTTAAGATTATCATTAATATCTGAAATAACATAAGTTTCAGGCCATTTTCTTAAATGAACACTATAGAATAGATTTTGTATGTAAGTTGTAGGAACAGATACAAAAAATAATCGTCTGTAACTTAAAATGTTATCAGAACATAAGACTGAAATTAATTTTTTGATGTTAAATAAATCACTAAAACTTATTTTTTTAATTTTTGCCATTTTTGCAGTTCCTATATATATCATAACACTTTTTTTAAGTTTGAAAAGTTAAGAAAAAATTAATATCTATTGAGTATCAAGATTGATATTCTATAATTAAAGTTATGGGATAAGGTCAGGGAAAGTATGAAGAATTTTTTTGAAAAGGGTAATCCTTTTGTAAGTAAAGATGAAAACAATGGAGAAGAAACAAAAGTTATGTCAGATGAAATAAAAGAAAATGAAATTGTTGAAGAAAATAATGATGAAATAATTGAAGAAACTTCAAGTGAAGAAGTTACATCAACTGATGAACCTGTTGTTTCTGAAGCAGATAAATTAAAAGAAGATTTTAATAATTTAAATAATCAATATTTAAGGCTTGCTGCTGATTTTGATAATTTTAGAAAAAGACAAGTTCAAGAGCGTGAAGCTTTACTAAAATATGGTAAAGAAGAATGTATGAAAAAAATTATTGAAGTTGTTGATAACTTTGATAGAGCTATTCAATCTGTTGAAAAGATTGATGACCTTGAAAAAATGAAAGAGGCATTTTTTGTTTTAAATAAACAATTAACTGATTCATTAACAAAATTAGGTTTAGAACAAATCAAATGTGTTGGTGAAAAGTTTGATCCAAATTTACACGAGGCAGTTATGCAAACACCATCTGAAGAGTATGAAGAAGATACAATTATCAACGAATTACAAAAAGGCTATAAGCTAGGTGATAAAGTATTAAGAGCTTCAATGGTAAATGTAGCAACAAAATAGAAACATTAATTGAAAGAAAAGAAGATAATGAGTGATTTTTACGAAATATTAGGTGTTGATAAAAATGCAACTAAAGATGAAATAAAATCTGCATTTAGAAAACAAGCAAGAAAATGGCATCCAGATGTAAATAAAGCACCTGAAGCTGAAGCAAAATTTAAAGAATTAGGTAAAGCATACGAAACCTTGATGGATGATAATAAACGTGCAACATATGATCGTTATGGAGAAGACGGTTTAAAAGATGCTGGTTTTAACACATCAGGTCCATTTGATGGTGGTTTCGGTGATTTAAATGATATATTTGAAAGCTTTTTTGGTGGTTTTGGATTTTCTGAACGTGCTACAAATCCTAATAGCCCACAAAACGGTGCTGATTTGAGATTGAATATCCAAATAGATTTTGAAGAAGCTGTTTTTGGTGTTAAAAAAGAAGTAAAAATTTCTCATTTAGAAACTTGTGATGAATGTAATGGAACTGGTGCTGAAGCTGGTTCTAAACCAGAAACTTGTTCTACTTGTGGTGGAACAGGTAGAGTTCAACAAGTTACTCAAACTCCACTTGGTAGTTTTAGACAAATTACAACTTGTCCTAAATGTAATGGAACAGGAAAAGTTAATGTAAAACCTTGTAAAAAATGTTCTGGTGATGGAAGATTAGAAGTAGAAAGAACTTTAACTATTAATATCCCTGCAGGTGTTGATAATGGTTCAAGAATTGGACTTGCAGGAGAAGGAAACTGTGGTAAAAATGGTGGTAGAACTGGCGATTTAATTGTTGTTATTTATGTAAAAGAACATAAAACTTTTAAACGTGAGGGATTTGATATTTATTCAACAGTTGGTATATCATTCCCACAGGCAGTTTTAGGTGATACAGTTGAAGTTGATACTGTTGATGGTAAAAAAGAATTGATTATTCCAGCTGGTGTTGAACATGATAAAATATTGCAAATTAAAGGTGCTGGAGTTCCATTCTTGGGTAGCCCTTCAAAAAGAGGTAATCATAATTTTGTAGTTAAATTAAAAACACCTCAAAATATTAGTCAGGAAGAAAAACAATTGTATCAAAAGCTTTATGAACATAATTGTAACAAAAAGCCTTCTTCTAAATTCATTGATAAAATGAAAAATGTACTTCACAATTAAATGGAAAATGTATGAAAATAAAATCATTAATATTGTCACTATTAATTCTGTTCACAGTTAGTTTGACTGTAGAAGCTAGTCAAATTCCAAAACAAGTGAGAGATTATTTGGTAGCACAGAAAAAAGTGCCTACGATTAGATTTGACGGAGTTGTTTCTTATGGGGCAGATGTTATGTATTTGCCTGTTTATCCTTCATATACAACTGATGTTGATAGTGTAAAAGTTGTTAAAACATATCCTGAAAATCAAACTATTGATAAACTCCCAGATATGATTTTATTTAATAATAATTTTGCGTTATTAAAAGTTATAAAAATAGATGATAACACTTTAAGTGTAAGAAACATTCCTGATTTGCCTATACAAATAAAAACAGGTCTTTTGCCACAAGATATTATGGTTCCAAGAGGTTTGGTTCTTCCTGAAAATTTGGCAGGTATTTTAGGTGATGTTCATATTCCTTTAGTAGGTAGTGCAAAGAGTGGTACTTTTGTTACAAGAAAAACAGCTCCATTGCCTACTGGTAAAAGAATTGTAGATACAAAACATCATAATGTTCCATCTGCTTTAAAGGATAAATTATTTTTTGTTAATAATTTCCAAACAGAATATTTGCAAGTATTTTCTTCAACTGTTTCTGAACCATTATATTCTTTAAAAACATCTGGTGTTATGAAAGATATTAAGTCAGTAATGGATGGTAAATATATTTTAGCGGCTACAAGTAACAAAAAGAATATTGATGTAATTGATGTTACAAATGAATATATTGCTAAAAATATTGATTTAACAGCTATACCATCAGAAATTGTAGTGGATGAAATAAATAAAAAAGCATATGTTGCAAGTATAAATGATGAATCTTTATCTGTTATTGATTTAACAACAATGACTATGAAGGAAAAAATTCAGTTGGTTGGTTCGCCTCAACGTTTGGCGCTTTCTTCTGATTCAAAGTTTCTTGCATATTCAGATATGAAAACATCTAATATTTATATTTTGGATTTGGAAAATAATTATGAAAATAAATTGATTACAAAACTTCCAAATGTTACTAAATTAATTTTAAAAGATAATGTATTGTACTTAATTGCAAGAACTAGTCCTGAATTAAGAGTTGTTTATTATGATTTATTGCAAGATAACAAAACAACTAAAACTAAAGAACAACGCAAAAAAGAAAAAGCAAAAAAGGATGAGGGAAAAGCAGACCTTGATACTTTAACTGATGATTTAGTTGTTGATTATGATTTGCATGATGATGGAGAAGGTGATTCTTTAGTTTTAAATTCAAAAACTTATTCAACAAGTATTAAAGATGTAAAAGTTGGTGTTAAACCTGTTGATATGTATGAAAAGAATGGAAAAATATTTATCTTGTGTGCAGGAGATAATTCTGTTTATACATATGATGTTTCAAAAGATACTGTTGGCGTAGAAAAATTACCTGTAGATGGTTTTTCTAAAGCCTTTACTCCTATTAGTAATTCTAATTATGCAGTTATTACAAATATGTCTGATTATAAATATGTTGTATATGATATGGAAAAGAATAAAGCAGTTCAAACTTTTCCAATTAATGATTATGTAAATATGATAACAATTTTGGATAGAGTTAATGAATAAAGAAACATTAGAAACGCTTGAAAGATTAGAAAAAACAGCAGATGAGTTTTGGAATGTATCTCATCAAACTGGTAATTTTATAAGTATGCTTATTAAAGCAATGAATGCTAAAAATGTATTAGAAATAGGCACTTCTAATGGATATTCTGGTATATGGATTGCAAATGCATTGAAATATACAAATGGTCATATGACAACTATTGAATTTTGGGAAAAAAGACAATGTTTGGCTAGAGAAAACTTTGAATATTGTGGTTTATCTGATTATGCTACTTTTAAAATTGGTCAGGCATGTGAAGTTATAAAAAATGAAATTCAAGGTGAATTTGATTTGATATTCATTGATGCTAATAAAGGTGAATATATTCAATATTTTGAAGCTGTACATCCTCTTTTAAGAAAAGGTGGAGTAATCTTAGCGGATAATATAACATCTCACGCTAAAAAAGTGGAAAATTTTGTTCAAATAATTTCTAATCATGAAGAATATCAGGCACAAATTTTAGATTTACCTGATGGACTTTTGATGGCTTATAAAAAGCTTTAGGAGTGGACTATGATAATAAAATCAGTTGATGGCAGAGAAATAAATCTTTCTAATATCGGTATTTTTTACAATAAAGACAATCAAAATGCAAAAAATACAGCTGATTCTATTGCAGAAATTTTGAACCAAAAAAATATAAAAAGTAATGTCCTTACAACAAACGAATATGATAATTCAATTACTTTTGCTATTGTTCTTGGTGGTGATGGAACCATTTTAAAAACTGCAAGATTTTATGCTCAATATGAAGTTCCTATTTTGGGTATTAACTTAGGCAGGTTGGGTTTTTTATCTCAGGCAAAATCTTCTCAAATAGAAGATGCAGTTAATTATATTTTAAAAGGTGCTTTTAAAATTGAAGATAGAATTATGTTATCTGCTTGTGAGGGAAAAATTAATGCGTTGAATGATATTGTAATAAAAGGTGATGGTTTTTCTAGAACTTCAAGATTATATGTACATATAAATGACAATATTGTTTGTGATTATTTGGCCGATGGAATTATTATTTCAACTCCAACTGGTTCAACAGCTTATACTTTGTCAGCTGGCGGTCCAATTTTATCACCTGTTCTTGATGCTATTGTTATTGTTCCAATTTGTCCTCATACTATGAATGCTAGACCAATTGTAATTCCATCAAATGAAACTATAAAAGTTACATCTAGTGCTGATAAACCATTATTAAAAATGGCAGCAGATGGACAAGAAACATTTACTTTAGGTGTAAATGATAAAATTGAAATTAAAAAAAGTAATTATAGTGCAAAATTAATTTTATTGAATTTAGAAAAAAATTCATTTTATTCTGTTCTAAAAGAAAAATTAAATTGGGGACTTTCTTGGAAAGGTTAAAATGATTAAATCAGTTACAGTTAAAAATTACATATTAATAGATGAAATAACTGTTGAGTTTGATAAAGGTTTTAATGTTTTTACTGGAGAAACTGGCGCAGGTAAAAGTATTATAATTGGTGCTATTGATACGGCACTTGGTGCTAAAGTTAGCAAAGAAGTTATTAAGACTGGTGCTGATAAAGCTTTTATAGAACTTGTTATTGATTTAAAAGACGATTTTGATAAAACAGCTTTTGAAGAAAATGGTATAGAAATTGTTGATAATGAAGTTATAATTTCAAAAGAAATTATGTTATCTAGTGTTAGATATAGAATTAATGGGGTTATTGTTACTCAAGATTTTATAAAAGATATTAGAGAACAGCTTTTAGATATTCATACTCAACATCAAAGCTATAATTATGTTCAACAAAAAAATCATATTATTTTATTAGATAATTTTGCACTAAAACCTCATAGAGATAATGTTTTGTTGTTTAAATCAAAATATGATAATTATGTCGCTTTAAATAAAAAATTATCAGAGCTTCAAAAAGTAGTTGATAGTGTGCAACAGCAAGAAGACTTTTTAAAATTTCAAATCAAAGAAATTGAAGATGCACAAATTGAAGATATAAATGAGTATGAAACTTTAGAAAAAGAACTTGATATTTTATCTAATGTAGAAAAATTAAAAGAACTATCATATTCATCATATTGGGCTTTGAATGGTGATGATGGAAATATTTTAAATGCTTTATCTGGTGTTAAATCAAATATTTCAAAATTATCATCTATGGACGAGGATATTAATCCTTTAGAAGAAGATTTTATTAATACATATGAAACTTTAAAAGATATAGCTTCTCAATTGAGAGATTATGCTGATTCTAAAGAAAATGATAACGAAAGAATGGATTATATTGGAGAAAGGCTTAGCCTTTTAGATAAGTTGAAAAGAAAATATGGTAATTCTTTAGAAGAAATTTTAAATACATATGAAAAGTTATCAAATGAATTAAGCTCTATTGAAGTATCTCAAGATGAATTAATTCAAACAGAAAAAGAAATTAAGTCTTTAAAACAAGAATTGGATGAACTTTCTGCAATTATAACTGGTGCTAGAAAAGAACTTGCAAAAGTTTTATCTGTTGCGGTTAGTCAAAAATTGGAAAAATTAGAACTCCCAAAATCAAGATTTGAAATTGATATTCAACCATGTGCTATGAACGATAAAGGTGTAGATAGGGTTGAATTTATGATATCAACAAATGTATCTGAAGATGTGAAACCATTGTCGAAAACTGCTTCTGGTGGTGAAATATCAAGAATTATGCTTGCTATCAAGTCGATTTTTGCTCAGGCTGATAAAACAAATACTGTTATTTTTGATGAAATTGATACAGGAATATCTGGTGTTGCGTCTCAAGCCGTTGCGGATGAAATTGTTAATTTATCAAATACTCATCAAATTATATTGATAACTCACCAGCCAATTATTGCAGCAAAAGCAACAACTCATTTTTATGTTAAAAAAGAACAATCTGATGTTACTAAAGTAAATGTTTATAATTTGAATAGTGAAAATAGAGTAAAAGCAATTGCTCTTTTATCTGCTGGTGAAATAAATGATGATTCAACAGCTTTCGCTAAAAATTTGTTGGGTGTTTAGTTCTTCACTCACTCTACGGAAATTTCGCATCTTGAAATTTTTTTCGCTCATTGCTGTCGTTGATTTCACTTCGTTGTCATCAACTTCACATTCGCTAACCGGATTTCATCCGTACAAAATTTCGCAAAAAAAAATGCAAGTTTAAAGTAAGATTTAAGAACTTGCAATATTTACACTAGCCGAAACATTAATAACAAGATTATTATACAACGATATTTGGGATTAGTAAAGTATTTGAGTCGATAATTTGTTGATTTGTATTGAAAAGTTAATAATTGTTTACAACTAAACTTTAAGAAATGTTTATTTACTTGTAATATAGTGCGTTTTGTCAGATAATTTCTTTGAATAGTTATTATAAGGTAGAAGACATGAGAAAACCCGTAATTGGCGTATTAGGCGCAACCGGTGTAGTAGGCCGAAACATTTTACAAATTTTAGAAGAAAACAATGTAGTATTTGAAGATATTAAATTTTTAGCTAGTAAAAAAAGCGCAGGTAAGACAATTACATTTAAGGGTAAAGAATATACTGTTATAGAAGCTACTCCAGATGCTTTTGAAGGTATAAATATAGTATTAGCATCTGCTGGTGGTTCTACAAGTTTGGCTTTAGCACATGAAGCGGTTAAACGTGGTTGTGTTTATATTGATAACTCTAGTGCATTTAGAATGGAAAAAGATATTCCATTAGTAATTGCTGGTGTTAATGATGAAGATATTAGAAAACATAATGGTATTATTGCAAATCCAAATTGTTCAACATCTCAATTGATGTTAGCTTTAAAACCATTACATGATTACGCTGGCATTAAAAGAATGGTTGTTAGCACATATCAATCTGTTTCAGGTGCTGGTCTTGCAGCTATTAATGAATTAAAAGAAAATACAATTGCTGTAAATGATAATAAACCATTTGAAAACCAAGTGTTTAAAAAACCAATTGCATATAACTGTATTCCACAAATTGATTCATTCTGTGATAACGGTTATACAAAAGAAGAAATGAAAGTTACAAATGAAACAAGAAAAATTCTTCATTTGGATCCAAATACTCCTATTTCTTGTACTGCAGTTAGAGTTCCTGTTTTTGTAGGTCACTCTGAATCTGTAACAGTTGAATTTGAAAAAGAAATTTCACCTGAAAAAGCAAGAGAATTATTAGAAAACGCTTGGGGTGTTGAAGTAATTGATAATCCTGCTGAGTTTGAATTCCCAACCGCAATTATGGCTGCTGGTACAAACCCAGTTTATGTTGGTAGAATTAGAAAAGATATAGCTTTTGATAATGCAATTTCTTTCTGGTGTGTAGCTGATAACTTAAGAATTGGCGCGGCTTTAAATACAGTTAGAATTGCTGAAAAAGTTATTGAAATGCAAGTTTTTTAAGGAGCATAATATGAGATATAATGCAGGTGAAATTATTACAGCGATGATAACACCTTTTAACAAGGATTTATCAGTAGATTATGTTGCTCTTGAAAAATTAGTAAATCATTTGATTGAAACAGGTACAGATGCAATTTTAGTTGCAGGTACAACTGGTGAAACTCCAACTTTAACACACGAAGAAGAACGTGAAATTTTTGCTTTCGTTAAAAAAGTTGTTAATGGTAGAGTAAAAATTGTTATGGGTGCAGGTTCTAATTCAACAAAAACAGCTGTTGAATCTTCAATAAAAGCAAAAGAAATTGGCGCAGATGCAATTTTAACAGTTGTTCCATATTATAATAAACCT
>SUTV01000011.1 GCA_015152515.1 Cyanobacteria bacterium SIG29 | reverse complement strand
TTACTATTAACTAAATTTGCAGATACATAATCTGTGATTGCTGTCCCTACAATTGGAATTTCTTCTGTTGCTGAAGCCATTACTTGTGCAGCTGGTGTAGCAATAGCACAAATTAAATCTACTTCAGCAGATAAAAATTGCTGTGCAATAGATTGCAAGTTAGATTGTTCGCCTTGTGCATTTTGTTGACTAATAACAATATTTTCGCCATCAACAAAACCATTATCTGCCAAACCCTGTACAAAACCTTGATTAGCAGCATCTAAAGAACCATGGGTAACTAACTGCACGATACCGATATTATACTTTTCAGCATCTCCTGATTGTTCAGTATTAGCAGGTTTATCATTACTGCCACAACCAACTACCATGCTTATCGAAAACGCACCAAGTGCCAACATGGATAAAATTTTCTTCATTTTCTTTTTCTGCATAAAATTACCCCCTTAATTTTCAATCCTAAAAACGGATTTAACGAATATAATATTACTATTTATTATTTTTAGCAAGGGTTTTTTATAAAAAATATATTAATTTTTTATTAATATATCTATTTTAGTTTAATTTTTCTTCTTTTTGAATAACCACTGCTAACGGTGGATAATTAGGACGATTGTAAAAATCAGTAAGCATTACAGTATATTCGTTATAATCAAGTTTCTGTAAATATTTCAAAACAGCATCTCTTTCTTCAAAACCAGTATCACCCCCATGATATATTGCTAAAGTCATTATTCCACCAGGTTTTAACAATTTCAAACCTTTTTCAATACCCTGTAAAGTAGTTTCAGCTTTTGTTGCTATTTGATGATCACCACCAGGTAAATAACCTAAATTGAACATAATTACATCTACTGTTTCAGGTAAAGCATATTTATCAATGTGTTCATGTCCATTTAAAACTAAATTAACTTGTTGGTAAATATTTTTTTGTTTCAATAACATTTCTGTTGCTGCTAAAGCTAGTGGTTGAATATCAAAAGCTATTACTTTTCCCTCTGCACCCACTTTTTCTGCTAAATAAGCGGTATCATTTCCTTTACCTGCTGTAGCATCAATACAAAAATCACCTGGTTTAATAATATTATTTATAACTTTACGGATATAACTTAATGTATTAACTTTTTGCATTGATTTTTCCCCCTTTACCTTGTAAATTTAATAACAAACATACTTATTCATATTGTTCATAATTTTTATCTACTGTCAAGAGGTGTATTTTGAAATGAATATTAAAAAATGGTTAAATCATGTCTTTATTGATGGTCTCAGTGGTATGGCTACTGGTCTTTTTGCTACTTTAATCATCGGCACTATTATTCAACAAATAGGTCTTTTCATTGATGGCACTATAGGAGATACTTTATATTTTATTGGAAAAATTTCTGCTACTATGACAGGTGCTGGTATAGGTTGTGGGGTCGCTTATAAATATAAAGAAGCACCTCTTGTTGTTTTGTCAGCTGCTACTGCTGGTATGGTCGGTGCTTTTGCCAGTAAAATTTTAGAAGGCACAGTTTTTGTTGATGGAGTTATGCACTTTGCTGGCCCAGGAGAACCTTTAGG
Source organism: Cyanobacteria bacterium SIG29 (assembly GCA_015152515.1). Taxonomy (GTDB): domain Bacteria; phylum Cyanobacteriota; class Vampirovibrionia; order Gastranaerophilales; family Gastranaerophilaceae; genus Avigastranaerophilus. The sequence continues at coordinate 20,835 of SUTV01000011.1, read as the reverse complement.
TGCTTTTATTGCTGCTTATATTGCTATTGAAGCTGGACATCTTGTTTCAGGCAAAACAAAAATAGATATTTTAATCACTCCTTTTATTTCAATTATCAGTGGCTCCATTATCGGTTTAATTTTCGGACCACCTATTTCTGCCTTTATGGTTTGGCTCGGCAGCTTAATTAACTGGGGAACTGTTCAACAACCATTTGTCATGGGTATTATTGTTTCTGTCTTAATGGGCATGATTTTGACCTTACCAATTAGTTCAGCTGCATTAGGTATTATTCTCAGTCTTGACGGTATTGCTGCAGGCGCAGCTACGGTGGGTTGTTGCGCTAATATGATTGGTTTCGCAGTCTCTAGTTATCGTGAAAATAAAATAGGTGGCTTATTTGCCCAAGGCTTGGGTACAAGTATGCTGCAAATCCCTAATATTGTTCGTAAACCTATTATTTGGCTGCCAGCAATTATCACAAGTGCTATTTTAGGTCCTATTTCTACTGTTATTTTAGGTATGACTAATAATCCTACTGGTTCAGGTATGGGGACAGCTGGTTTAGTTGGCCCACTTATGGCTTTTCAAACAATGACACAAACTCAAGAACCAATTATTGTTCTTCTTCAAATCGTTATAATGCTCTTTATCTTACCCGGTGCTATTTCTTTGGCGATTTCTGAATTTATGCGCAAAAAAGGCTGGATTAAAGACGGCGATATGAAATTAGATATTTAATTTCATCAGAAATAAAAAATAAGCTGAAACATTAATATGTTTCAGCTTATTTTTTATTTATCTATTTTTTTCTTTTACAAAAATAACAGTCATTACAAAGGCGATAAACATCATAACTAAACCGCCGCCGTAAGCATAATTGATACCGTTAACTTGAACATCAATTGCTCCAGGATTAGGTGCTAAAGCTATACTAATTGACATAATTGTAATCAATAAAGCCGTTCCCAAAGAACCAGCTACATTACGCAGAGTATTACCAATCGCTGTACCATGAGACATAATACTATTTTCCAAAGTATTTAAACCCCAAGTATTAATAGGCATATTAACCAAGGATAAACCTATTAAACGAACGCAATAAGCTACAGTTATAAAAACTAAAGGGGTATTTTCACTTAACATAGATAAAGGTATTGAACCAATAATAGTAAGTAATAATCCAGGTATAGCCAATTTTCTTGCCCCAAATTTATCAAATAAAGTACCACTAATTGGACTCATTACGGCTGATACTATAGCTGATGGCAACATAACTAAAGAAGAAACGGTTGCACTAAATCCACGCAAAGTCTGAATATAAATTGGCATTAAAATGCCACCAATAAGAATTGCTGCATTAACCAACATTGTTAAAATTACAGAAATTGCAAAAGTGCGATTTTTTAATATATCAATTTTCAATAAAGGTTCTTCCATATTTAATTGACGATGTGCAAAAATAACCAATGTAATTAACCCTACTGTTAAAGAAACAAATACACTTGTATTAAATCCAGAGGAACCAATTGCACTAAAACCATAAAGCAAGCCACCGAAAGCTAAAGTTGATAAAATAACAGATGGTATATCTAAAGTAACATCTTTTGTTTCGCCAAAATTTTCTAAATAGAAAAAAGAAACAATTAAAATTATCAAGGTCAATGGCACTAAGCCATAAAATAACATATGCCAATTAAAAGCATCTATAACTACTCCGGCTATAACAGGACCGATACATGGAGCTGCCCCCATAACCATCCCAATCATACCCATACCGGCACCACGATATTGTTTTGGTAGTGTTAGCAACATCAATACTTGCCCCATAGGCATCATTATCCCTGTACCTGCCGCTTGCATAAATCTAGCCAATAAAACAATAGAAAAATGATTTGATATGGCTGCTGTCAAAGTACCTAAAGAGAACATACTCATAGCAAAGAAAAATAATCTTCTCGTTGTAAATCTATCCAATAAATATGCACTAATTGGAACCATAATCCCATTAACTAACATATATCCTGTAGTTAACCATTGAGCAGTAGCAGCATCTACAGACATTTCCTTCATAATACTTGGTAAAGCAGGAGTCAATAATGTTTGATTTAAAACACCTAAAAAGCCACCGGCAATCATAATCGCATTAATAATAATAACATTCTTACTTAATCCCATTTTTTTGAATTTATTTGCCAAATTAATGCCTTCTTTCTAAATAATAGTTATCCAACAAAATAATAGGATAACTCATTTTTTTTAAATTTACAATCATCTATATCATTATTTTTATATTAGAGATATTTATTTAATTATAAAAAATAAGCTTAGGAATTTTCCTAAGCTTACTTTTTATAATTAAAACAAACTTTGTTGCGTTTGCTCATTATTTTTTTCATCAACAACTCTCGCCATTGAAACTACATGGTCATCTTTATCCATGCGCATTAAAGTTACTCCTTGAGTAGTTCTACCCATGCTGGAAACATCACTTACTTTAATTCTGATGATAATACCCTCTTTGGATATTGCCATAATTTCTTCATCACTTTTAACAACTAATGCTCCAACAATTAACCCATTTCTTTCACTTGGGCGAACTGTAAATACACCTTTTCCTCCTCTTGTCTGACAACGGTATTCTGTCATAGGTGTACGTTTACCATAACCATTTTCTGTAATAACTAATAATTCTGCTTCATCATCAGCTACACCCATGGCTACAACATAATCATCTTCCATCAGTTTAATGCCACGAACACCTTTTGTTGCTCTAGCCATTGGTCTAGCTTCTTCTTCCTTAAAACGAATAGATTGACCATAAGCAGTAATTAAGATTACATCTTGCATACCATCTGTCAATTGAACACCTATTAATTCATCATTATCTTCCAAATTAATAGCAATAATACCATCACGACGAGAAGTATCATATTCAGTTAAAGCTGTTTTCTTAACAGAACCATTTTTTGTCGCTGCCATTAAATATTGGTCATCGCTATATTCTTTTAGTGGAATAACAGCAGTAATTTTTTCATCGCCATGAATGTTAAGCAGATTAATAATAGCCGTTCCTTTAGATTGACGACTTGCCTCAGGAATTTCATAAACTTTCAAGCGATAACATTTACCTTTATTAGTGAAGAATATTATATATTTATGAGTTGTAGTGGTAAATATTTGTTCTACAAAATCATCTTCTTTTGTAGTCATCGCAGTAATACCTCTACCACCACGCTTTTGGCTCTTATAAGTATCAACAGGCATCCGTTTAATATAGCCACCGTGGCTGATTGTAATTACAACTTCCTCATCATCAATTAAATCTTCAATAACAAAATCTTCTTCAGCACCAGCAATCATTGTCCGACGATTATCGCCATATTTTTCTTTAATTACTGTAATTTCATCTTTAATAATTTCTAAAATTTTATTTTCATCTGCCAAAACAGCTTTATAATAAGCAATTTTTTGATGTAATTCATTTAATTCTTCAATTAATTTTTCAATAGCCAAACCAGTAAGTCTTTTTAATTGCATATCAATAACTGCTTGAGCTTGACGATCACTAAGACCAAATTTGATATGAAGTTTTTCCTTAGATTCAGCATCAGTTTTAGATGAACGAATAATTTTTACTACTTCATCAATATTATCGGTAGCTATTTTCAAACCTTCGACAATATGTGCTCGTTCTTCTGCTTTAGCTAATTCATATTTTGTCCGTCTAATAATTACATCTTCTTGGTGAGACAAATAATGACTAAGCATCTGTTTTAGAGTTAAAATCTGTGGCATACCATTAACTAATGCCAACATAATTACCCCAAAATTATCCTGTAACTGCGTATTTTTATAAAGCTGATTAAGAATAACTTGTGGATTAACATCACGACGTAATTCAATAACAATCCGCATACCTTTACGGTCAGATTCATCACGTAAATCAGTAATACCATCAATTTTTTTATCTCTCGCTAATTCAGCAATTTTTTCAATTAAACGAGCTTTATTTACCTGATATGGAATTTCCGTAACAATAATACTATTTTTACCATTTTTCATTGGCTCAATTTCAGCTTTAGAACGAACTTTAATAGAACCACGACCTGTTAAATAAGCATCCTCTATTCCTTTTGTGCCTAAAATAATACCACCACTTGGAAAATCAGGACCTTTTACAATTTTCATTAATTGTTTATCTTCAATATCCGGATTATCGATTAAGGCGATAACACCATCAATAACTTCTTTAAGATTATGAGGTGGAATATTAGTTGCCATACCGACAGCAATACCAGAAGAACCATTAACCAACAAATTTGGATAACGAGCAGGCAACACTAATGGTTCTTCTAAAGATTCATCATAGTTTGGACCGTAGTCAATTGTATTTTTCTCGATATCAGCTAACATTTCCAAAGTTAATTTTGCCATTCTTGCTTCAGTATAACGCATAGCAGCTGCCGAGTCACCATCAACGGAACCAAAGTTACCTTGACCATCAACTAATGGATAACGAATATTAAATGGCTGTGCTAGACGTACCATTGCATCATAAACAGAACTATCACCATGAGGATGATACTTAGCTAAAACATCACCGACAATATGAGCAGATTTTTTATGTTTTTTATCTGGTGTCATACCAGTTTTATACATAGAAAATAAAATTCTGCGATGTACTGGCTTTAAGCCATCACGTACATCAGGCAGTGCCCGGCTTGTAATAACGCTCATAGCATAGTCAATAAAAGAGTCTTGCATTTCAGTCTCCATAACAATAGGGAGAATTTTCCCATGATTATGTTCTTCCATTCCGAGCACCTCCTTAAATATCTAAATTTCTAACATATTTTGCATTTGATGTGATAAAATCTCTTCTTGGCTCAACTTTATCACCCATTAAAACAGTAAATAACTTATCTGCTTCAATAGCATCATTTACCGTAACTTGCAGTAATGTTCTTGTTTCATTATTCATTGTAGTTTCCCAAAGTTGCTCAGGATTCATTTCCCCAAGACCTTTGTAGCGTTGTATTTCTAATTTTCCATCTCTATCTTTACCTAGACTTTCCAAATATTCATCTAGAGCAGCATCATTAAAGAAATATTTTTTCTTTTCGCCACGACCAATACCATATAATGGTGGTTGAGCAATATAAACATAGCCATATTCTATTAATTGTGGCATATACCGATAAATCAAAGTTAAAAGCAAAATACGAATATGGGCACCGTCTACATCGGCATCAGTCATCAAAATCAATTTATGATAACGAGCTTTAGTAATATCAAAATCGTTACCAATGCCTGTACCAAAAGCAGTAATTAAATTACGAATGTCATCACTGCCTAAAATTCTATCTAATCTTGCTTTTTCTACATTTAAAATTTTTCCACGAAGTGGCAAGATAGCTTGGAATTTTCTGTCCCTTCCTTGCTTAGCAGAACCACCAGCGGAATCCCCTTCGACTATAAACAATTCGCACAAAGAAGCATCTTTAGAAGAACAATCAGCCAATTTACCAGGTAATGCGCTCACTTCCAATGAAGATTTTCTTCTTGTCATTTCTCTTGCTTTACGAGCTGCTTCTCTTGCTCTAGCTGCATTGCGAGATTTTTCAATAATTTTTTTAGCTAAAGTTGGATTTTCTTCTAAAAATACATTTAAACCATCACTAGTTATATTATCACATATACCACGAATTTCACTATTTCCCAATTTAGTCTTTGTTTGACCTTCAAACTGAGGATCAGGTACTTTTACGCTGATAACAGCAGCTAAACCTTCACGAATATCATCACCAGTTAAATTTGCTTCACTATCTTTTAAAATATTATTTTTACGCGCATAATCATTAATCACACGAGTTAAGGCTGTTTTAAAACCAAATTCGTGAGTACCACCTTCATGAGTATGAATATTATTTGCATAAGAAAGAATATTTTCAGTATAATTATCGGTGTACTGCATAGCTATTTCAACTTGTACACCATCTTTTTCCCCTTCAAAATAGATTACTTCTGGATTAACGGCTTCTTTATTTTTATTCATAAATTTAACAAAATCGATAATCCCACCATCTTGAAGATATACTTCTTCTTTTTCTTCGCCAAGACGAAGATCTGTCAAACTAATTTTTACACCTTTATTTAAGAAAGATAATTCTCTCAATCTTTGTCTTAAAATTTGAAAATCATAAATTGTTGTTTCTGTAAAAATTTCTTCGTCAGGTATAAAATGGATAGTTGTCCCTGTATCACTAGCATTACCAACAATGGTCAATTCACTAACTGCATGACCTCTTTCATAACTTTGACGATAAATTTTACCTTCACGATGAATTTCTACATCCAATTGTTTTGATAAAGCATTAACAACAGACATACCAACACCATGTAAACCACCGGATACTTTATATCCGCCACCACCAAATTTACCACCAGCATGTAATACTGTTAATACTACTTCAACAGTAGGAATACCCATTTTCTGATGAATTTCAACAGGAATACCACGACCATGGTCAACTACAGTAATACTATTATCTTCATGAATAGTTACATTAATTTCATTACCATAACCAGCTAAAGCTTCGTCTATACTATTATCTACAATTTCATAAACAAGATGATGTAAGCCGGAAGAGCTTGTACTGCCAATATACATACCCGGTCTTTTTCTTACAGCTTCCAGACCTTCTAATACCTGAATTTGATCGGCACCATAATTGCTTTGTTTTTCTTCAGCCAAAATTTTCTCCTCCTATTCTTTATTTTTAACAATTAATTATAGCATATTTTGTTCATATTTTCAAATTAAAGAGGGAAAAATTATTATTTAATAATTTTTCCCTCTTTAATTTGAAATACCTCGTCTTTTAATATTTTTTGCGTTACTAATTCGATATTTGCACCAGTGATTATACTCTGTATTTTCTTTTCATTAACTAAATCTATTAAATATGCTCTTCTTTTATCATCTAACTCACTCATAACATCATCCAACAAAAGAAGTGGATATTCTCCATATTTGTGATGAAATATCTGAATTTCTGCCATTTTTAATGCTAAAATACCTGTCCTTTGTTGACCTTGCGAACCATATTTTTTTAATTCTTTACCATTTAAATAAAAAATTAAATCATCGCGATGTGGTCCCCACAAATTTAAACCACGTTCTATTTCTTCTTTTTCTTTTTCTCTAAGAATATGACTAAAAACTTCACTTATTTCTTCTACCGAAAAATCACCTATCGCACCAAGTGAACTCTGATAAGTTACTGTAAATTTTTCTTTATTTTCAGTTAAATCATGCTGAATATTTCTAGCAAGTGGTACTAAACTTTTCAATAATTCTATTCTCTTAAAAATAATTTTGCTACCATACTCAACTAAATAATTATTCCATACCTCTAGTTGTTCTTTACCAAAATGGCGATATCTAATATCCTTCAATAAATTACTTCTTTGCTGCAAAACTCGTTCATATTGACGGATTAATTTATAATATCCTTTATCCATTTGACATATTTCTGTATCTAAATATTTTCTTCTTTCAGAAGGTGAACCTTTTATTATTTTTAAATCATCAGGAGAAAAAAGAACAACTTGTAAATTACCATGTAAATCACCTATAGATTTTGCTTTAACACCATTAATTTTTATTTGCTTTTTTTTATTTTTATCTAAATAGACTTCTAAATCAAATAATCTATTACTTTTTTCTTTTTTAAATTGACCGTGAATACGAAAATAATTTTTTTGCCAGTTAATCAATTCTAAATCACGATTACCTCTAAAATTATTACCAACAGCCAAATAATAAACAGCTTCCATAAGATTAGTCTTACCTTGACCATTAGCACCTAAAAAAATATTTACCCCAGGATTTAAATTTAATTCTAAATCTTCATAATTTCTATAATTATGAAGACGAATTGATTTTAAATACATAATTAATTCACTATCCTCTTAATGGTAAAAGCAAATAAAGAAAACTATCATCATTCAAAGGCTTAAAGACTGCAGGACTAAGTGGACCACCCATTTCAATCTGCATATCATCAAAATCCATAATTTTAAAGGCATCAACTAAATATTTAGCATTAAATAAAATTGATAATTCGCTGCCTTCAGTATAAATCTGAATATTTTCATTAACCATACCATACTCAGATTTTGAAACAATATTTAAGTTATTTTCTTCAATATTAAATTTTAAAACACTAGAACCATCCTTTTCAGGTACAAAAAGGCTAGCACGTTCAACAGATTCAAAAATTTGTTTTTTCTTTGCCTTAACTAATAAATTATAATTTGCAGGAATAACTTGTTTATAATTTGGAAAAACACCTTCTATTAAGCGTGAAACCATACGAATATTTTGCATTTCAAAACAAATTTGGTGACCATTGCAACGAATATTAAGTGGTTCATCACCATCTTCTTTAATGATTCTACTAATTTCATTTAAAGATTTTACTGGAACTATCATAGAAAATTCACTTTGTGTTAAATTATCTATAATACAATTTTTTAAAGCAAGACGATGGCTATCAGTACTAACCATATTTAAATGATTACCATTAACTTCTATTAAAGCACCAGTGAAAATTGCTCTACTATCATTAATATTTGCACAAAAACCGGATTGTTTTACTAAAGTTTTAAAGACAACTGGATTTATATTAAAAGAATGATTTTCTTCTGGATTAGGAATATTAGGAAATTCCTCACCTTGCCAGCATTTAATCATAGTTTCAGCATGGTCATAGGTAATTTTTAAAGAAACGGTATCTTCAAAATATTCAAAAATTAAATTTGTATTAGGTAATTTTCTCACGATTTCTGCAAAAAAATGAGCAGGAATAACCACATGTCCTTCCTCTATAACTTGAACAGGTATTTTACATTCAATACCAATTTCTAAATCTGTTGCAGCAAAAATCAAGTGATTATTTTCTGCTTTTAAATATATACCTGTTAAAATTGGAATAGTATTTTTATTTGAGATAGCTTTTTGAACGGTTGAAATTCCTGTCATTAAATTTTCTTTAGTTGCGGTAAATTTCATATTAATTGACTCCTTTTAATAATCCTCTTTTATTTTTTATTTTAGTAGTAGTAGTAGTAGTGATTGTGGAAAAGTTTAAAAATAGGAAAAATACTGTAATATCAAGCTGTTAATATTGTAGATAAGGATGTTTAAAATTAATAAAAGTTTTCCACAATATCTACATATTTTTAAAAATTTATAAGTTCCAACAATTTATTAACAGTTTATCAAATATTTTATACACATGCAATTAAATTTGAAAAAGAAAAAGTCAAGACTTACATGATATTACATCATATAAGTCCTGACTTTTTTATTTGTGAGGATTCATCATATCTTTTATGTGATTGATAGAAATTTGCAAATTTTGGTCATTTTTTATATCTTGTGTAATTTTTTCATAAGCATGGATAACTGTACTGTGGTCTCTTCCAAATAATTCACCTATCTTTGGAAGGGATAAATCTGTCATTTCTCGGCAAAGATACATAGCAATTTGGCGAGGATAAGCTATATCCTGAGTTCTTCTTTTTGCTTTTAAATCATCAACTTTAATTTTGTAATATTCAGCTACTTTTTGTTGAATTAAATCTCCTGTGATTTTAATAGATTCAGTTGGTGTAATTAATGTTTCCAAACATTTTTTAGCGTATTCTAAATCGATAGGAACATTATTTAATTTTGAATAAGCTGAAATTCTTACTAAAGTGCCTTCTAATTCACGAATATTAGATTGAATATGTTCTGCAATATATTCAAAGACTTTTCCTTCAATTTGAATATTATCATCATCCGCTTTTTTCTTTAAAATAGCAATTCTTGTTTCAAAATCTGGTGGTTGAATATCTGTAGCTAATCCTTGAGCAAAACGAGTACGAAGTCTATCTTCAAGTTTAGGAATTTCATTAGGTGGTTTATCACTAGAAATAATAATTTGTTTATTTGCTTCATATAAAGCATTAAAAGTGTGGAAAAATTCTTCCTGCGTACTTTCTTTTTTAGCTAAAAATTGAATATCGTCAATTAATAAAACATCTACATTACGATATTTATTACGAAATTCAGTATTAGTATTATTACGGATACTATCAATTAATTCATTCATAAAGTTTTCTGAAGTAATATACTTTATTTTAGTTTTTGGTTGATGAATTAAAATATCGTTCCCGATAGCATGCATTAAGTGCGTTTTTCCAAGCCCTGCTCCGCCATAAATAAAGAGTGGATTATAAATTCTAGTATCAGCATTACTGGAAATATTATCTGCTACACCTAGACAAGCAGCATGGGTCATGCGATTACTATTACCTATAACAAAATTATCAAAAGTATATTTTGCATTTAAACCACTTTCACTATAATTATGTGGAGGTTGATTTATATTATTTTCTCCAGAAGAAGATGATATATATTTAGTAGAAAAATCGGCTTGTACCATATTTTCTTCAAGAAAATCTTCATCTTTATAACCATTTTCTTCAAAAAGTCTTGAAATAGCCTCATCTTTTTCATTTTCAGTAACAAATTTAATTTTTATGTTTTGATTAAGAAGACCATCTAAAATGTTTTTTATCATATCATGTTGTTTAGTAAGAAAATTTTTAGCAAAATCATTTTGCACTTTAATAATAACCTTATCTCCATAGTAGGCAATTAATTCTGTTGACTTAAACCATGTATCAAAAGTTGGGCGATTAACATTTTTTTCAATTATTTCAAGAGCATTGGACCAAATCATGGCATTCATGCTGCTATTTATAGAATCAATCATAAAAACCTCCAAAAAAGATAAAAAAAGAAAACTGTTGATATTTATACACAATATCAACATACTTATCCACAAGATACTTGAATTTGTAATACAATAATAGCAAAAAAAATAAAAATTATCAACAATTATTCAAAAACTTATTGTGAAAAAATAAATAATTATCCACAAAAATAATGATAATCATATATATATAGGGAAAAAACAGCAATAAAAAAATTCTTTTTATAATTTTTGTGGATAAGGTATTGACCATATTAAACTCATATTATATAATAACAAATTGTAAATGTGCTTTTTACGATATTTATTGCTATTGTATATATAAAGAGAGGGAGGTGTTGTAAGGTGAAAAGAACCTATCAACCAAAAAATAAAAAACACAAAAGAGTGCATGGTTTTAGAAAAAGAATGTTAACTGCTAATGGCAGAAACGTATTAAGAAGAAGAAGAGCAAAAGGGAGAAAAAAATTAAGCGCTTAATTTTTTCAAAGTCAGCTCTTAACGAAAAGGCCCTTGTGGCCTTTTTAAATTATTCAGCGTTTTTTAGGAGGTATATTTATGTTGCCGAAACAATATAGGTTGAGAAAAAATGCTGATTTTAGAAAGGTATATCGCAGCGCTAAATCAATAGCTACGCGATATCTTGTTTTATATCCCCGGCTGAATCGCAGCGAAAATATTCGTGTAGGTTTTTCACTTTCTAAAAAAGTTGGAAAAGCTAATGTGCGTAATTTATATAAGCGTAGACTAAGAGAGATTGTTCGTCATAATATAAGCCACATAAAACCAGGTTGTGACTTAATTTTTTTAGCGAGAGTACCAATTGTTGAAATTGAATATAAGGAACTCGAAAAAAATGTAAAGTATTTATTGAAGAAAAGTGGTGTCTGGATTGACTGAACTTCCTAAGAAAATACTGTTACTGCTAATAAATTTTTATCGTAAATATATCTCTCCTTTAAAAATGACACCAACTTGTCGTTTTTATCCTACTTGTTCGCAATATGCTTATGAAGCAGTCAGTAAGTATGGTTTTTTAAAAGGCGGTTGGATGGCTGTAAAGCGAATATGTAAATGTCATCCTTTTCATCCGGGTGGTTATGATCCTGTGAAGTAGAATAAGGAGGTAAATCTTTTGTTTGATTTTTTTATTAGCTTAATTAATAGTGCAATTTATGGTTTATATAATGTAACTGTTGCTATAGGTTTTCCAAGCTATGCATTGGCTATTATCTTCATTACTATTATTTTAAAAGTTTTGCTTTATCCATTAATGGCAAAACAGATGAAGTCAATGATGAATATGCAGGAAGTACAGCCTAAATTATTAGATTTACAGAAAAAATATGCTAATAATCCTGAAAAATTAAATCAGGAAATGGCGAAGTTGTATAAAGAATATGATGTCAATCCAATGGCTGGTTGTCTGCCTATGTTGATTCAAATGCCTATCTTAATTGGTCTTTATACTGCTTTAAGAGAATATCAATTTGAACCAATTGAACATGCTACATTCTTTTGGGTAAATAATTTGAATGCACCTGACCCACTTTATATTTTACCTATTTTAGTTGGTATTAGTATGTTTTTGCAGCAAAAAGCAAGCATGGGTAAAAATAATGAAGCTATGGAAAATAATCAAATGATGAAAACCATGCTTTATATTATGCCTCCAATGATGGTTTTCGTTTGTTTAGCTTTACCTGCTGGTCTTTGCTTATATTGGTCCGTATTTAGTTTATTAGGTATTGGTCAACAATTGATTATGAATAAGCAAAAAGAAAAACAAATGGCAATTATCGAAGCAAGAAGAGCTGAAGAAGCGGCTAAAAAGGCTGAAGAGGAAGAAGAAAGAAAAAGAAAGAAAAAAGCTGCAATGATGGCAAAAAAAAGAAAAGCTGAAAAAGAAGCAGCAGAAAAAAATTTGATTGAAGATGCCGTTATTAAAGAAGAAATCAGTCAAAAGTAGTAAGGGGGAAGTCGTATCGTGTCCGGTAAAGAATATACCGCAAAAACTATTGAAGAAGCATTAGAAATAGCACTTAATGAAATGATGTTAACAAGAGATGATATTGAATATGTAGTTATTTCTCAGCCTTCTAAAGGTTTTTTAGGGATTGGCGGTAGACCTGCTGTTATTCGTGTAAGTAAGAAAAATAATGCGAATGAAGTAGAAAAAAGTGTAGTAGATGAGGCTTGTTCTGATAATAAAGAGACTGTTAAAGATGATAAAGTAGAAGAAATTGTTGTACCTGAAAAAGAAAAAGTAGTTGATTTAGTAGATAATGATTATGATCCTGAAAAAAAAGGCCGTGAATTTTTACAGAAAATTTTTGATGAAATGAAGTTAGATGTAAAAATTGATGTTATTAAAAAGGAAAATTATTTAACTTTTAATTTGACAGGTGAAAATTTAGGAATTTTAATTGGTCGTCGTGGTGATACCTTAGATGCATTACAATTTTTATTAAATTTGGTAATCAATGAAAAAAATTCTAGTCGCGTTAAAGGTATTATTGATGTTGAAAATTATCGTCAAAAACGCGAGGAAACTTTAATTGGACTTAGTCATAAGTTAGCTGCTAAAGCAAGAAAGACAGGTCAAAAAGTTGTTCTAGAGCCAATGAATCCTCAAGAAAGAAGAATTATTCATATTGCTTTACAAGATGATAAAAGGGTAACTACTTATAGTGAAGGTGAAGAACCTTATCGTAAAGTTGTTATTGTACCTGAAAAGAAAAACTATGATAAAAAGCAGTATCATCATTCAAAAAATAAACCACAGGCATAAAAAGGTGGGGACTGTTGCAAAATGTAACAGTCCCTTTTTATGATATTTTGTGGTAAAATGAATTTTAAGATGTGAAATGGAGGTTATGATTATGGAAGATACCATTGCTGCCGTTGTAACTGCTGCTGGAGAAAGTAGTGTTGGAATTATCAGATTGAGTGGTGCTGATGCATTAAAAATTGCTAGTAATGTATATCACGGTAAAGCTGATTTGATAAATGCACCTAGTCATACTATTCATTATGGTCATGTTTATGACCCTAAAAATGATAAAATTATAGATGAAGCTTTATTTATGTTAATGAGAGGGCCAAGAAGTTTTACCGGTGAAGATGTTGTTGAAATACAATGTCATGGTGGTATTTTAGTTGTGCGTAATGTTTTGCAATTGGTTTTAGCTAATGGTGCTCGTTTGGCTGAGCAAGGTGAGTATAGTAAAAGAGCATTTTTAAATGGTCGTCTTGATTTAGCTCAGGCAGAATCTATTATGGATATAGTTCAAGCTAGAAGTGATAAAGGGATTGATTTAGCTCTAAATCAATTAAATGGAAATTTATCTGATATGGTCAGAGTTTTACGTCAAGATTTATTAGAATTAGTTGCTTTTATTCAAGCTGATATTGATTATCCTGATGATGATATTGAACGTCTATCTTTAAATGAAATGGAAGATAGGGTAGAAGTAATAAAAACAAAAATAGAAAAAGTATTGTTAACTGCCAAAAAAGGTAAAATGATTAAGGATGGCTTAAAAGTTGTTATAGCCGGTCAACCTAATGTGGGTAAATCTAGTTTAATGAATGCTTTATTGGGAACTAATAGAGCTATAGTAACTAATATTCCTGGTACAACTAGAGATTTTATTGAAGAATATCTGCAAATTGGTGGTATCCCTGTTAAATTAATAGATACAGCGGGAATTAGGGAAACAGATAATATTGTTGAAAAAATTGGGGTGGATAAAGCTCATGAATTTTTAGAATCTGCTGACCTTATTCTCTATGTTTTAGATGGCAGCCAATCTTTACAAGAAAAAGATAAAAATTTATTGGACAATATAGCTGATAAGCAGGTTATTTTTCTCTTAAATAAGCAAGATTTAGGTATATCTTCTCAATTAAAAGATGAATTAAATATTATTAAAAAAGAAAATATTGTTTTAGAAATTTCGGCAATGGAAGAAAGAGGTATTACTGAGTTAGAACAAAAAATTATTGATTTGTGTTTTGCTGGTGATTTAACAATCAGTAATACTGTAACAGTATCAAATGCTCGTCATATCCAAATATTAGAAGATTGTTTAAATCATTTCCAAGGGTTTCTAAATGGTGCAAGATTAGGACTTTCTGTAGATTTTTTAGTAATTGATTTACAAAATGCCTGGGAAAAATTAGGAAAAATTATTGGGGAGAGTGTTGAAGAAGATTTATTAAATCAAATATTCTCTCAATTTTGTTTAGGAAAATAATTTTAAGGAGGGATAGGATTGGCAACAGAGTATATTGCAGATGAATATGAGGTAATAGTTGTTGGTGCTGGTCATGCTGGGTGCGAAGCTGCTTTAGCTGCAGCTCGTAAAGGACATAAGACATTGATTGTTACTGTTGAAATGGCAAATATTGCTTTTATGCCTTGCAATCCATCTATTGGTGGTCCTGCTAAAGGTCATTTAGTAAGAGAAATTGATGCTTTAGGTGGTGAAATGGGTAAAGTAATTGATAAATCCTATATTCAGATAAGAATGTTAAATACAGCAAAAGGTCCTGCTGTTCATTCTTTGAGAGCACAAGCTGATAAACAACGTTATCAATTAGAAATGACGAAAACTTTGCAAAATCAAGAAAATTTAGCCGTAAAACAGTTATTGGTTGATAGATTAATTATTGAAAATAATTCTGTAAAAGGCATCGTTTCGCAAACAGGTGCTGTATATTTAGCCAAAGCTGTTGTTTTAGCTACTGGTACTTATTTAAAAGGTAAAATAGTTATTGGCGAGTATAGTGAGGAATGTGGACCAAATGGTCAACGTTCTGCCAAATTATTATCTGATGATTTAAAGCAACATGGTTTTAAAATTGAAAGATTTAAAACAGGTACGCCTGCACGCGTTGATAAACGTACTGTTGATTTTAGTAAAATGAGTCAACAGGATGGGGATGGTAATTTATTTTTTTCTTTTATGACAGAAAGCGATAATGGTTTAGGTGATCATCCTTGTTGGTTGACTTATACTAATGAAAATACACATAGAATCATTCAAGAAAATTTACATCGTTCCCCACTTTATTCAGGGGTTATAGAAGGAACAGGTCCTCGTTATTGTCCTTCTATCGAAGATAAAATTGTTCGTTTTAGTGATAAATCACAACATCAAATTTTTATTGAACCTGAAGGTTTAGATACGCAAGAAATGTATGTACAAGGTTTTTCTTCTAGTTTACCAGAAGAAGTGCAGTTAAAAATGATTAGAACTTTACCTGGGTTAGAAAAAGTGGAAATGATGCGACCTGCTTATGCTATTGAGTATGATTGTATTGATCCTTTACAATTAAAACCTTCATTAGAAACAAAACATGTAAGTGGTTTATTTACTGCTGGTCAAATTAATGGTACTTCAGGTTATGAAGAAGCCGCAGCTCAAGGTTTAATAGCTGGAATTAATGCTGCTTTATTTATTGAAAATAAACCCCCTTTGGTATTAAAACGGTATGAGGGTTATATTGGTGTTTTAATTGATGATTTAGTAACAAAAGGTACTAATGAACCTTATCGTATGTTAACTTCTAGAGCCGAATATAGATTATTACTGCGTCAAGATAATGCTGATTTACGTTTAACAGAAAAAGGCAGAGAAATAGGTTTAGTTGATGATGAACGTTATGCTGCTTTTATTGCGAAAAAACAAGCTATAGAAGAAGAAATAGAACGTTTGAAACATACCACAGTATCTAATAATTTACAAGCAATGCAAGAAATTTTAATTTCCCGGGAAACAGCACCATTAAAGCAAGGTATTCCTGCATCTGAATTATTAAAAAGACCACAAATTACCTATCAAGACTTACTACAAGTTGGCTTAGGAAATGAAAAAATATCACCGGAAGTAAGGGAACAAGTTGAAGTTCAGATAAAATATGAGGGATATATTAAAATGCAGATGGAGCAAGTAGAAAAAATTGAAAAAATTGAAAATAAATTGCTTACTGACGATTTAGATTATCATGAAATTAGTGGTTTGCGCTTGGAAGCACGTCAAAAATTAGATAAAATTCGTCCTGCTACTGTGGGACAGGCTTCTCGTATTTCTGGTGTTTCGCCTGCTGATATATCAGTGTTATTAGTTTATCTAGAGCAACAAAGGCGGAAAGGAGAAAATTAATGAAGAATATCATTCAGCAATCTTTTCAAAGGGAAGGTTTTTCTTTAAATGAACAACAAATTGAGCAATTTGTACAGTATTATGATTTATTAATTGATTGGAATAAAAAAATTAATTTAACTGCTATAGAAGAACCACAAGAAGTAGCAGATAAACATTTTGTTGATTCAGCCTTACTTTTATCCGTAAAAAAAGATTTAGCAGGATGTTCTTTAATTGATATTGGTACAGGTGCTGGGTTTCCTGGAATTCCTTTAAAAATTATTGAGCCAAATCTTAAATTGACTTTATTTGATTCATTGAATAAAAGAATTAATTTTTTAAATACAGTTTGCCAAGAATTATCTTTAAAAGATGTTCAGGCTGTACATGGACGCGCTGAAGACTTTGGTAAAAAAGTGGAATATAGAGAAAAATTTGATTTAGCTACGGCTAGAGCTGTAGCTAGAATGCCTGTATTGCTGGAAATTTGTCTTCCATTTGTAAAACTTGGTGGTCATTTTATAGCTTTAAAAGGACCAGAACTAGAAAATGAATTATTAGAAAGTAAAAAAGCATTAGCTGAATTAGGTGGTCGTATTATTGATGTAAGATCCTTGACTTTAGCTGACGGTAATTATACAAGAAATATTGCAGTTATTGAAAAAGTTAAGCCTACACCAAAAAAATATCCTAGAAAAGCTGGGACACCACAAAAAACTCCATTAGTTTAAAAGGAAAATAATTCCTTTTAACGAATTATTCATGTTAAGGAACTTTATTTTCAATTAATGAATAAATAAAGGAGAATATAATGGATATTAATCGTTTTTTAGAATCAAAAGTTAATCGTGATAAAGGTGAAAATGTTTTAGAATTAGCGATTGGGGATATAATTCCCAATCCTTTTCAACCAAGAACATTTTTTGACCCAAATCAATTAGAAGAATTAGCAGCTTCAATTAAAGAATATGGTGTTTTGCAACCTATAATAGTTCGAAAAGTAGATAATCATTATGAGCTTGTTTCAGGTGAAAGAAGATTTAGAGCAAGCAGTTTAGCTGGTCAGACAACTATTCCTGCTTTAATTAGGCAGTTGTCAGATAAAGAAGTAGCTGAAATGGCGTTAATTGAAAATCTGCAACGTGAGGATTTAAGTTATTTTGAAGAAGCAGAGGGTTATGCAAAATTAATGAGTGAATTTAATATCACTCAAGAAGAAGTAGCTAAAAAAATGGGAAAAAGTCAGCCGACAATCGCTAATAAATTAAGATTGTTGAATATTTCGCCACAGGTACGTAAAGAAATTTCTCCTAGTGTAATTACTGAGCGTCATGTTCGTTCTTTATTGAAATTGAAAGATGAAAATTTACAGCTTGAAGTATTAGAAAAAATATATAAAAATAATTTAAATGTTCGTCAAACAGATGATTTGATAGAAAATATTATTATTACGCAAGAAAAAAATCAAAAAGAGCAAAATAAAAAGAAAATGGTGAAAGCCATTAAGGATATGAAAATATTTGTTAATACTATTAAAGGTGCTGTAAAAACAATTCAAGACGCAGGGCTGCCTGCTGAAATAGAAGAAAAAGAACATGATGAATATGTAGAAATTGTTGTTCGGTTGCCAAAAAAAGAAATATAAAAAACAGGGATAATGTTTCACATGAAACATTATCCCTGTTTTTTACTTAGCGTCTATTTCAAAAATTAAATCAATATCTACAATCAAACCACCGTCAGTAATATTTGTAGGAATAAATCCGACATATTTATAACCTTTTTCTGCATATTGGTCAATAATTTTTCTATGTTCCTTTGATTTAGCACCAAAATATATTTTAGGCATAGCTTTTTTACCTATGTTAATTGAAACATATTCATATTTTTTCATAATAAACTCCTAATTAATAAAATTCTCCACCTAAAGCATCGATAATTCTTTTTAAATCTTCTTCACCATAAAATTCAATTTCTAATTTACCTTTTTTTTGTTTATGTTTAATATTTACTTTAGTTCCTAGGCGTAACATTAATTGTTCTTGAAGATTTTTTAAATCTACAGATAAAGGCAATTCTTTTTCTTCATTATCAGCATTTTTTTCTTTAGGAGTAGCTTTTAAATCATTAATCATTTTTTCAACTTCACGTACAGAAAGTCTAGCCTGATAAATTTCATAGGCTAAATCAATTTGCATTTCTTTATCTTCTAAGGTTAGCAAAGGTCGCACATGACCAATAGTCAATTTATTTTCAGCTAACATTTCTAAAATTTCTTTTGGTAAAGCAAGAAGACGAAGAATATTAGTAATAGTTGTTCGAGATTTACCTACGCGTTTGGCAATTTGCTCATGACTATAACCAAAATGATTTTGCAACCATGCATAGGCCTGCGCTTCTTCTACCACATTTAAGTCTATACGTTGAATATTTTCAATTAAAGCCAATTCATATACTTCTTGTTCCGTTAAATTTTTGATAATTGCTGGAATTGTCGTTAAACCTGCCAATTTTGCAGCTCGCCAACGACGTTCGCCGGCAATAATCATATGTCCCTGTTCTTGTTTAATAACTAAGATTGGTTGAAATACACCATGTTCACGAATAGATTCTGTCAAATCTGCTAAATCATCTTCATCAAAATGTTTACGAGGTTGATTAGGATTTGGATAAATATCTTCTAATTTTAATTGAAAAATATTTTCGCGGTCTAAATTTTCTTGTTCTATAATTTCTTCATAGTTGTTGATTAACGCACCTAGACCTTTACCTAGTCCACCTTTACTTTTTGCCGCCATTTTTCATAACCTCCTTCGCCAATGCCAAATAAGTTTCTGCACCTTTGGACCGTCTATCATAATCTATAATTGCTTGACCAAAACTTGGTGCTTCACTTAACCGAACATTACGGGGAATAATTGTCTTAAAAACTTTGTCTTTAAAGGCTTCTTTTACATCATCAACTACTTGATTTGACAAATTGGTACGGTTATCATACATAGTCATGAGAATACCTTCCATTTGCAGCTTAGGGTTGAGGTTTTTTTGTACTAAGTTAATTGTATTTAATAATTGGCTTACTCCTTCTAAAGCATAATATTCACATTGAATTGGTACTAAATAGCTATCTGCAGCTGTTAATGCATTCAAGGTTAATAATCCTAAAGATGGAGGTGTATCAATAATTAAATAATCATATTGTTCACGAGCTTCTTCTAAAGCGTTTTTCAATCTTGTTTCACGTGAAATAACAGAAACTAATTCTAATTCAGCACCGGCAAGTTCAACTTTAGCTGGAGCGATATGAAGATTTTGGTTAAGTTTGATTGTGATTTTATCAATAGGAACATGATTGACTAATACATCATAAATAGAATATTCAATTTGATTTTTTTCTACACCTAAACCACTGCTAGCGTTACCTTGTGGGTCTAGGTCAATTAGTAAAACTTTTTGTTTATATTCTGCCAAGGAAGCAGCTAAATTAACAGAAGTTGTAGTTTTAGCGACGCCACCTTTTTGATTTGCAATAACAATGACTTTACCCAATGAGAGCACATCCTTTAAAATTTATTATACTTTTATTATAATAGATTATTGAAAATAATGAAGATTAAATTTGAAAAATAGTCAAAAAATTAATAGATGTTTCACATGAAACATCTGTAATAAATATTAACATTGGATAAAAATGGAAATAAAAGTATTAGGGTGGACAATTTGTTAACCTTTAGGTAAAATATAAAGCATATCCTAAAATTGAAGGAAAGAAAGTGAAATAATGAATATTGGCAGAAATGATGAATGTTGGTGTGGAAGTGGTAAAAAATATAAAAAATGCCACTTGCAGGCTGATGAAAAAATTGCTTAT
>SUTV01000006.1 GCA_015152515.1 Cyanobacteria bacterium SIG29 | reverse complement strand
TTATTATTCTTTTTGCATTAGGTCAATGCATGATAATAATATTTTTCGCACTATTTACATCAACACTAAAAAACAGAAGTTCATTAGCGAAATACTCTGAAATTCTTATAAAAATAAGTGGAGTCCTATTAATATTAACAGGACTCACAATATACTACGCAATCTTTAGCAATATTTAAACAGATAAATATAAATTTTTTGCCAAAGCTTTTTGAGTTTGCTTTTTAGTTAAAACTTTAAAATGGTTTTTACCTAAATCATCACGCGTTCTAACAGCAAAAAGTTTATCAGAAAAAATAGAATGAACCTCAGTTTCTTTGACGCCATCTTTGATTGTTGCACCAATAAACTTAGTATCTTTTCTAGATGCAGTAATAGAATTTAAACTATTAATAACATCTTCTTTTGCTGTAAGCGGAGAAACAATATCATACTTTGTTTCTCTAACAAGTGGAGAACTAACTAAATTACGGTTATAATTACCTTCGTGATTTACTTTGTGGATAGTGCAAGTATAATTGTATCCACGTAAATCCTTGCTTTTTATTTTATTTTGAAATAAAAAGCCGACTGCAGAGACCTTCATAATACCTCGCTTTCCTTATTTATATAATACACTTTTTTTGTTAATTTGTCTAGGGTAAAAAGCCTGATTTTATTGGCTTTTAAGTGTATTTTTTACATTTAAAATTTTGATAGTATAATCGAAATATGAAAAAGATTTTAGTTGGAATATTAATATTACTTACAGCAAATATAGGTTATACAATTGTTGATACTACTAAAGTATCAATTCAAGATGCAGTAAGTATTGCAACAAAAAACAATTTAGATATTCAAGCTTCAAGATTAAACATCAACATTGAAGAACAAAAAACAATAGCAGCTAATAGATTGCAAAACCCAGAATTTGGAACATCCTTTAACTTAGGAAAAGCAGGAAGAGGAGAATCACAAGAAGTTGGCTTATCACAACTAATAGAAATAGGAAAAAGGTCTCCAAGAAAAAACTTAGCAAAATCAAATTTAAAACTATCTGAACGATTTGTAGAATATTTAGAATTTGATTTAAGAATGGATGTAAGAGAAGCTTATACTAATCTTTTAGCAAAAAAATCTGTTAGAACAACAATGAAAGAGCAGGAAACTCTTTTAAAAGATTTATTAGAACAAGCAAAAGAAAAACACAAAACTGGCGAAGTATCTGAAATAGACGTTCTTCAAGCACAATTATTGCTAAACCAAATAATAACGGAAGTTCAAGCTTCTGAATTTGCAGTTAAAAATGCAATTTATGAATTTAATAAAGTAATTAATTGCCCAGATGGATTTTATGACACAATAGAAGAACATTTTACAGAAGATTATAAACCATTATTAATTCCAAAAGTTGATAGTATAATGCCTGATTTTGAAACTATTTCTAATCAAGCAATTAATAATAGATACGATATTAAAATTGCACTTCAACAAATTGAAGTAGCCGAAAAAGAACTGCACGTAATATTAAGACAAAAAGTTCCAGATATTGAAATTAAAGGTGGGTATTTATACCAAACTCAAAATCAATCAAGAACAGATTTTAAAAATGGAGCATTTGTTGGAGCAAATATAGTAAATATCCCTCTATTCCACAGATACAAACCTGAAATTGAAGCTGCAAAACTAAAATTAGAACAAGCACACTTAAATTATGCTTCAGTAGAAAATAAAGCACTGAATGACTTAAGAAAAGCTTATGAAAAATTCTTAATAGCACAATTAAGACTTAAAAATTATAATGAACAACTAATAACAAATTCTGAAGAACTAATCAAAGCCTCAAGAAAAAGTTATACAGTTGATGACAAAACTGATTTAACAACCTTAATCACAATGGAAGAATCATATAGAACGATTATTGTTGCATATACATATTCTTTAGCTGACTACTATAACGCTTGGAATGCATTTATAAGAGAAGTAAATAACGAACAATTTACAATAATAGATGAAAAAGCAGTAGAAGATAAAAAAATCGAAGAAAATGTTTAATTATCTAGTATAAACTCTAGATAATCTTGCCTTTAATCTACATATTAATTCATAATTTATGGTGCCAAGTTCTTTTGCCCAATCATTGATAGAAATATTTTCACCAATCAATGTTATTACATCACCTTCTTTTGCATTAACTCCAGTAACATCAAACATCATTTGGTCCATTGTAATATTACCAATTTGAGGGACTTTTTGACCATTCAAAATACCATAAATTTTATTAGATAAACGTCTATCAACACCATCAGCATAACCAATAGGAATTGTTGCAATTTTAGTATCTTTAGTTGTTTTAAAAGTATGACAATAACTAACTCCATTACCAGCTTTTGCATTATGAATATTAATAATTCTACCTTTTAAGCTCATTGCTGGAATTAAATTAGGAACATTTTTTACAAATTCTGGTAAATCAGGAAGTAATCCATATAAAGCTAATCCTAAACGAACCATATTATATTTATCTTCTTTATATTGAGAAATTGAAGCAGCAGTGTTAAAACAATGCAAAATTAAACCATCAGTATTTACTTGAGAAATAATATCTTCCCATATTTTAAGTTGTTCTAAAGTTTTATCTTCAAACTCGGCATTAGCAAAATGAGTAAAAATACCTTGAAGTTCAATAGCTTCACATTTTTGAACTTTATTAATAAAATCAAGCGCATTTTCTTTTAAAACGCCAATTCTATTCATGCCAGTATCAAGCTTAATATGAGCTTTTGTTTTTAACCCAGTTTTTTTATAAGTCAATTGCGCAGCTTCGATATGATTATCTAAAAACAAAGATAATGAAATATTATTTTGTGCTGCATAATCAAACGCCCAAACAGGAGCAGCACCTAAAACTAAAATTGGACATTTGAACTTACTATTTCTAAGTTCAATTCCCTCATCAATTGAAGCAACACCAAGATAATCAACACCAGATGCTAATAAAGTTGGCGCAATCATAGAACTACCGTGTCCATAAGCATCAGCTTTAACAACAGCTAAAATTTTAGTGTTAGGTTTTACAAAAGACTTTAATTCAAGGATATTATTTTCAATCGCATCTAGATTGATTTCAACCCAAGCATCTCTTTTAGTATTAATATTTGATAATCTTTGAAACTTCATATTTACATTTTAGTTTAAAAAACCAAATTTTGATATACTTAATTTAAATTTGAGGAAAATATGGATATAAAAAATTTAATTTTAAACTATAAACCCAAAATAATTCACATATTTGTAATTCTTTTTTTATTAAATTTATTAATTTTTACATTCTTTTATGGAAAAACAAGTTTATTTTCAGATGTATCTAGAGAACTTTATATTCCAATTGCAATGAATAATGGAGAAGTATTATACAAAGATATATTTAATGTTTATGCACCTTTAGGCTACCAAATTAATGAAATAATAATTAAATTATTTTCAGATAAAATAAATACTTATTTTATGGCGGGATTTATTAATTCAACACTAATTTTATGGGGGTTATACCTTCTTTTAAGAATATTTATAAAAAATAAACCAATTTTAATTTATTCAACACTATTATTAATAACAAGCTCTTGCTTTTATACAATTTCTCAAACTAATTATATAATTCCATATTCATATTCAATAGTATATGCACTCAACTTTTTTATATGGTCTATAGTTTCTCTATTATATTTTTTTAAAAAAGAAAAAAATATTTATTTATATCTTTCATTTTTATTGTTTGGTGGCAGTT
The DNA here is from genome assembly GCA_015152515.1 of Cyanobacteria bacterium SIG29. Classification (GTDB taxonomy): domain Bacteria; phylum Cyanobacteriota; class Vampirovibrionia; order Gastranaerophilales; family Gastranaerophilaceae; genus Avigastranaerophilus. The sequence continues at coordinate 117,937 of SUTV01000006.1, read as the reverse complement.
TTGCCTGCAAATATGAATTTATTCCTATTATATTAGTTTTAATCGGCACAATAATCTATAAAAAAATACCAATTAAAACAATAATAAAATGTATTCTATTAATGACTATAATACCTTTAATTTCCCTTTTAGATTTACTTATAAAAGGTGTGAGACTTGAACATTTAATAGAAAGTTTTAATTACATAATTTTATTATCAAAAGCACCTAGTGTAAAAATTTTATACACATATCTTGGCTTTATACCAAATACTAATTCAATAACAAAAGAATTAATTAATTTTTCTATAGCAATTTGTTATATTTTATTATTTTCAACAGTTCCGATTCTATTTAGAAACAAAGAAAAACCTTTTAGGTTATCACTAATAATTTTGTTTTTAACATCAATAATACTTTTAAAACCTATTTTTATTGATTCAAATGCATTTTATTTTAACTGGATTGGAATTATAGCAATACTATTATTTATAATATTTTTCAAAAAAATAATAGAAAATAAATTATTATTTATCCTTTATTTAACAACATTATTATGTTCTTTTAAAAGTATATTTGATATAAGCTTTAACTCTTATGGAACATATTATTTCCCACTATTATTTATATGTATAACAATATTATTTGTACATTTTATAAAAAACGATAAATTCATAAGTATTCTAACTTTTTTAATTTTTACAATAGGAAGTTTATATTTAATTTCAAACATTGAAAGAAGTAACCTTGTATATCAAGGAAAAATAAAAAACAACAGTGAAATAATTTATACTGATGAAATTCATTCTGAAGCAATAAATAAAACTGTTGAATACATAAATAAGAATACAAAAGAAGAAGACACAATTTTAGTTCTACCAGAAGGAAGTGTAATTAACTATTTAACAAAAAGGAAATCACATAATAAGTTTTATTATTTAATTCCACCAAATATAGAAGTATTTGGAGAAGAAAGTATTGTAAAAGAACTAGAACAAGATTTACCAGAATACCTAATTCTTCAACCAATGTCTTATACAAATTTTAGCGAAACATATTTTTGCGATAGTTTTGGAAAAAAGATATGCAATCTAATACCAAAATATTATGAAGCACCAATAGTTTTTGGTGATGATTTTTGGCTTGCGATATATAAACTTAAACATGATATAATTTAAAAAGTTAGGAAATAATTATGAATAAAGAAGAAAAAATTAGAATTATAGAAGATATGCAAGCTGTTGTAGAACAAATGAGGCTTGATGATTTAGAAGAAGACCCAAGTTTAGCTGATGAAGTTTTTGAATGTGCTTGTTGCGGGAAAACTCAACCTATGGCTGGTTCAATTCAATACAGCAAATACAGATTATGTAATGACTGCGTTTTACTAGCAGAAACAGGTTTTGCAATAGGAAAATTTAAAAACGCGGAAGAACTAATTAAAGCAATGGAAGACACACGCCTAGAAGAAATGTGCAATTTTATAAAAGAACAAGAACAAAGAGAAAATAATTAATGCATAGACTAACCTACTTAAATTCACATTTAAAAAATGGAAAACTGATACGTTGGCCTGAACAATGTTTTCCATTAAATGTTTATATTGCTCCTTGTAGTTGGTATTCAATGTCTGAATCTGACAAATATGCATATATGAATATGGTAAAAGAAGCTTTAAGAATTTGGGAATATGCAAGTGGTGGAAAAGTTTCTTTCCAAATAGTAAGAACACTTAATGAATCACAAATAAATGTTGAATGGCGAAGAGTAGATAGAAAATCATTAGGGAATTGCGGTTTTAATTATGACACAGAATCAAGACTGTATTCAGCAGAAGTATCTATTGGAATATCTGACGGCATAATCCACAAAAAATATATGGATGAAAACGAAGTTTTCCACACTATTTTACACGAAATTGGACACGCATTAGGGCTAGGACACTCTACACATCCATCAGATATAATGTACACACCACATCAATATGGAGTTGTTTCATTAACACAAAGAGATATAGATTCTATTAACTGGCTATATTCTCTTCCATTTGGATGTTCAGCTAAAAACTTAAGTGAAGCATATGGACTAAATTTTAATAATATTGATGATATTATTATGAAACTAGAAGCTGGTCCTATAGAATCAGAGTTTGAAAAAATAATTAAAAATGCACCTGTACAAAAAAGAGATTTAGAAGAAGAACAAGCAAGACTTGCAGAAATAAAAAAATTCCAAATGACAATACAAAACTTTAGATTACCAAAAGAAATCTCTGATAAATTTAAAGGTATGTAGTTTTTGTTTGTGCAATAATAAATTTGAGAGCATTCGAACAATCGCGTATAAGAAATTATATGAGGAAAGTCCGAACACCTAAGGGCAAAGCGACGGATAACATCCGCCCGAGGCGACTCGCGGACTAGTGCCACAGAAAAGAAAACAACCAGTAATGGTTCAGGTGCAACGGTAGTGTAAAAGACTACCAGAGGTATTGAGAAATACCTGCTCGGTAAACTCCGCTTGGGTGCAAGATTGAATAAAAGGCTAAGGTGACCCGCCATCTTTTAAAAAATCGCTTGAGCAGTAAGGTAACTTACTCCCCAGATAGATGATTGTTTAGAAACAGAATTCGGCTTATGAGATGCTCTCAATTTTTATTAAACATCAAAATCTTCTGGATTTTCTAATGTAATACCATTTTCCATCATATAAGTAAGTAATTCATTAATTCTTTCAATATTTTCAGACTTACTTGGATAATTTTTTACAGCTAATTCACAAATATCAGTTTTTTGTTTATCAGCTTTACTTGAATCAGCTTCTAATTTACATTGTTCAGCAACACTTGTTGTTAAATCCAATCTTCTTTTAGCATCAAGTCTAGTTTGAATTTTTGGATAGTTAGATTCATAAATTTGTCTAGCTGAAGCTCTATCAATCAATACAGCATACGCAGATTCAAGTAATAATCTAATTACAGAATATTCTGTTTCTTTTATGGCAGCATGAGCCTTTTGAGTAACTGACTCACCACCGAAATCAACAGTATCAGTTCTACCGATTACGTCCATAATTTGGAATTGTTTTTCCATTAATTTTTTATGTAACTCATAACCAGCTTTAACTGTATATTGTAATGATGGGTTAGTTGAAATAAAAGAAGGAACACCAATAATAAAGTTTATAGGGTCATCTTCATAAATAATTAAAGGTTCACAAGGATATTTTTTATCATTAGGATCAATTACAGTTTTATATTCATCATTAATAGTAGGAGTGAACACTTGAACTTCAGGAGGTTTTTCTCTATATTCTAATCTTGGTCTTGAACCATAACCTTTACGAATAAAACAATCTTGATTTGGATAATCTTGAGCAATTTCATTTAACAATAAAGCATCCTTCGCCAAAAATTTAGCAGGATAAATACCAGACTTTAAACTACCTACATCAGCTAAAGCATCAATGTAAATAGATTTAAAAGATGGTTTTCCGGCTTTATTATTTTTACGAGGAAGGATATTTGCTGTATTAGATACAGAGGAAATTTTCATGTAATGCTCCTTGATAAGTCTATCAAAAATGAAAAATAAAAAATTTGCGCATTCTTGAAAAGTTGTAAATAAATTTTAACATTTAGTCATATAATAACAACATAAATAATTTTTGATTTTTATGTGAGCAGGTAAGGCTAGCATAATTTATGAAAATAAGTTCATCTTTCAATACACTAGATAGAAGAAAAAACTATCAATCATTCAAAGGTGTTCCCCCTAATCCAAAATATTTGCCTGAATTATTAGGTAAAGCAGGAAAACTAGTCGGGGAATACATAAGTATGCCAGAACAAAAATTGTTTATGGCTACAACAGCCTTGCTTTTACAACCTTTGATAGACTTAAAATTTGCAAAAGAGGATAAAAAAATTGATGCTGCTATAAAATCTGCCTCAAAATCAATTGCTGGTGGCCTTACCGGTGTAGCAATTAGGGCTGGATTTATAGCATTAACAACTAGCCAAATCCAATTCCAAAAAACAAGTAAATTTAGGCACCATTTCATGCCTAAAAAAGCTGTTGAAATGTACAGAAAAGAGCCAGAGTATGCAAAATTGTTGTTAAAACAATACAACCAATCATTGGGTACTCTAATGGCTATTGCAGTCATGGTATTAATTACAAATCCTAAAATTGACGTACCTTTAACAAGTGACTTACAAGACTTAATTTCTGGTGTAGTAAAAGAAAACAAAACTTGGCTTCAATCTTTTAGTGAAGTAAAAGATAGACGTGCAAAAATATTAAAAGGTAAAATTGATAAAGTAAAAAATTTTTTTAATAAAAATGATGAAAAATTAGATAAAATTGTAAATATTATAAAACAAGATGAAAAGAAAAAAGAAGAGGTTAAGAAATAATGAAAAATCCTCTTCAACTAGCAAAAAAATATCTTATAGGAAAACCACTTAAATTCTATCGTGATTATTTAAGCCTTGAAGCACGCCATAACAAAATATTCCAACCGATAGCAAACTTTGTTTTTGATAGAAGTAAAGACTTACCTGTTATAATGCTTTGTTGCAATGCAGTTTCAATTGCAGCTAGCCACATTGCACAAATTGGAGGACTTAGAAGAAGTAATAGAGAAAATAAAAACTATTTAATTACACAAGAAGTTTGTGAAAGTGTACTTGACCTTTTCCTAACAATTATTCCTCCATTCATATTGAATAATCATCTAGCGTACAAATTAGATTCTGGTGAATGGGTTACAAAATCAGCAAGAGACAAATATAGATACATAGTTGCCTCAACTGTTGGTGTTAACCAAGATGAACTATATCAAGCAACAAAACCAGAAAAAGTTGGAAAAATCATTTCTAATACTGCAAATTCTTTACTTAATGGATTAAAAAGCAGTAAGAAAATCCCTGCTAATTTAAGAAACAAAATAAAAGCAACACCAATTTCAACAAACCAAAATATACCAATGGTTAAAATGGACCAAATCACAACAGACTTTGACACAATAAGAAAAAGAAAATATAAAGGTTTTTATAATGGTAGTGCGTATGACGAAATTATGGGACAAAGAAATGGTATCTTAATGATGGCAGCAATAGGATTCACAATCCTTGCAAGCAATGTAATAATACCAATCTTAAGAAACAAACTAGCAAATAAAATTTATGACATACAACTAAAAAAGACAGGCGAAACACAAGAAAGTTTAAAAAGGAAAAAAAGATATAATGCACTAACTACAACAATTGAAATTAACAACAAAAATAATATCTTTAATACATTCTCAAATGCAGATAATACAACAACTACTAAACCAGTAGTTGATCGTCATATATATAGTAATTTATTAACAACTAAAAATAATTCAAGTAAAGTTTTTAATAATATTCAAAAATATGGTGTTCAAGCATTTAAAGCAGCAAAACTTAGAATTTAAATATTTATAATCTGATATAATAAAGGAACTTGTGCTCGTAGCTTAACTGGATAGAGCAAAGATTTCCGAAGTCTTTAGATGTGAGTTCAATTCTCATCGAGCACAAATATTTTTTAACTAGCAAATTTATTTTTTACTTGTTTTATAATAGTAGAGTAAAAAGGGATAAACATGAGTAATACGATTTTAAGCAAACAAGCTTATACCGACAATGGCAATAAATACAACAAATCAAAAGTTGGAATAACCGTTTGTGGTTTGTATGGAACAGCAAAAGTTGCAAAAAATATTTTTCAATTTAAAGATGTATATAAAGCATCGGCTGACGCTTTTGTATCTCAAAGTGGTGTAAGCAGATTAACAGCAAGAAGCTCAGTAGTTTTAGGCTTGGCATTCGGAGCAGCAATTGCAATAGGTACGCTTGTTGGTGTTGGTGCTATTATTGATGGTATTGTTAATACAGTAAGAAGAAATAATGCAGACAAACAAGCAAAAACTTTAAATCAGAAAATATAATTTTTAAATAAAAAAAGTCCTACAATTTGTAGGACTTTTTAATATAAACTACTGGCATTAATTAAAAATTTATACTATAATTCTCTTATAGATTTGACTTAGAAGGTAGATTATGGCTAAAGATATTGATACAGTTCCTATAGAGGTTATTATTTTAACAGCTGACCATGAAATCAAAGGTACAGTTCATGTTTCAAAATATACTAAAACAAACAGAGAATTAACTGACCTTTTAAATGATAAAGAAAAAAGATTTTTAGCTGTAACTAATGCTGAAATTATAGATAGAAGTTCAACAAATCCACCTAGAAGATATAATTTCTTAGAAATTCATATTGATTGTATTATGATGGTTCATCCTTCAAGTCAAGTAGTATTCCGCGAAACTGGTAAAGCTCAAGAAGATATAGCTCGTTTCAGAGAATTAAGAAAGAAATTAAACCAAACTAAACCGTTCTAATATGGATATTTATAAAAATATTTTACTTATAAACTTTGGAGGCATAGGTGATGAAATTTTATTTATGCCAGTTATTCAAAGTTTAAGAAAAAAATATCCTAATGCTAAAATCACACTATGTTTAGAAGGTAGAAGCAAATCATTTATAAACCTAACAAATCAATTAAATGATTATTTTTGCATTGATATAAAAACAAAAAATAAATACATTGAAATGCTTAAATTGTATTTTAGAGCACTATTTGGTAAATATGATTTAGTTATCTCAGCTGGTGGGAACCCTCTTATTGCATTACTTTTATTTTTTACAGGGATTAAAACAAGAGTTGGATATAAAACATCAAATTTATCAAAAAAATTACTTACACACGCAGTAGAATTGAATAAAAATCAATATGCTTCAAACATGTATTTTGATTTAGTTAAACCAATAACAAAAACAGAATTTGAACTGCCACAAATTAATGTTGAAGAAAAAGAAAAAATTACTAATTCTGTCTTAGTTCACGCAGGAGTAAGTAAAATTAGCATAATGAAAAATATTACAAAAACACTTAGTGCAGAAAAATGGGCAGAAATAATAAAATTACTTTTAAATAATGGTAAAAATGTTATTTTAGCAGGCGGACCAGATGATGAAGAATGTGTTAATGCTATTAGAAAAGAATTGGCTAATCACAACTTAGCAAACTTTACTGACATGTATGGAAAAACAAAAAACATTATAGAATTAGCACAATTAATTAAATCATCAGAGGTTTTAATTTGCTCTGATTCAGCCCCAATGCATATCGGTGTTGCAACTAATACTAAAACAATAGCAGTTTTTGGTCCAACAGATGATAAAACATTGCTTCCAAAATCAGATAAATTTATAGCATTAAAAAATGATGTAAACTGCAGACCTTGTCTTTGGTCAAAACGCCAAACAAGTTGCGAAAAGTTAGATTGCCTAAATATTGATTTAAACAAAATTTTAGAACTAATTTAATTAACCAACTAATTCAATACTTTTTCCAGTATGCTTTTCATTTTGTTTTATTAAATTAGCAAACTTTTCTTTTGGTAAAAAACTTGGATCATCATAGCCTGAATATTTTGTAAAAAAGCATTTATTAGAGTAAAAAGATTCAGCGCAAATCGCAGGATAAACTTCAATTCTTTCTTTACCTTCAGATTGCAATTTCTTTGTTATAAAAGATAATAAAGTTTCACCAATATACTTAAAAGCAGGATGATTTTTAGAATTTCTTTCTACTTGAGATGGAACTGTTTCTAGCAATAATAATTCAGAAGTAGAAGGGTTAATATCTGTAACTTGAGCAAATCCTAAACAATCTCTTTTAGAAGTTTCAAGAACATAAATAGAAAAAGGTTTATGCTCAATATCTTTTAAATCATAAATAGTGTAATCTAAATACTTTGCACAATCCCAATCTTCAGCATTATTAATTTTGTCAAAATAATTATAATCACTATTTTTATCCAAATCAAAAATGAAGCAACTTTGAGAGCCTACACCTTTTCTTTGTATAGCACAAGTTCCAACTAAAGTCTTACCAAATGCAATGTTATTAAAATTTTTCGAAACTAGCATATATGATTTTAAACACGAATAAAATATATTGTAAAGAATTTGAATAAACAAAAACCATGAAAAATTAACTCTTTTCTTTGTTTAGATTATAATTTTTATATAGGAAACAGTAGGAGAGAGTAACTGTGTTAAAAGATAGATATTTTCCACAAGAAATTGAAAAAAAATGGCAAAAAGATTGGGACGATACTCAATTAAATAAAGTTGAAAACGACACAAACAAAGAAAAATATTACATATTGTCAATGTTGCCATACCCATCAGGAAAACTGCACATGGGACATGTTAGAAATTACACAATTTCTGACGTTATTGCTAGATATAAAAGAATGAATGGACTAAACGTTCTTCACCCAATGGGATGGGATAGTTTCGGCTTACCAGCAGAAAATGCTGCTATACAACACGGTGCAAACCCTAAAAAATGGACTTTAGATAATATCGCATACATGAAAGAACAGTTAAAATCATTAGGTTTAATGGTTGACTGGGATAGAGAAGTAACTACTTGTTTACCTGATTATTATAAATGGACACAATACTTCTTTATTAAAATGTTCAAAAAAGGTTTAGCTTATAAAAAAGAAGCTGCTGTAAACTGGTGTGATAAGTGTGCAACAGTATTAGCTAACGAACAAGTTATCGATGGCAAATGCTGGAGATGTGATAGTGATGTAGAAAAGAAATACTTATCTCAATGGTTCTTAAAAATTACAGACTATGCTCAAGAATTACTTGACGATATTAAATTGTTAGAAGGTTGGCCAGATAGCGTTAAAACAATGCAAAAAAACTGGATTGACCGTTCTACTGGTGCAATTTTAAGATTTAAAGTTAAAGAAATCGAAGGACTTGAAGTTCCAGTTTACACAACAAGACCAGATACAGCTTATGGTATTACTTATATGGTTGTTGCACCTGAATATAAAGATATCGAAAAATTAACAACACCTGAAAATAAACAAGCTGTTGAAGAATATAGACAAAATGCCAGAAAAATGACAGAAATCGAAAGATTATCTACAGAAAGACCAAAAACTGGCGTTCCTTTAGGTACTCACTTAATCAATCCATTAAATGGTGAAGAATTCCCATTATGGACTGCGGATTATGCATTAGCAGAATATGGTACAGGCGCAGTTATGGCTGTTCCTGCACACGATGAAAGAGACTTCGCTTTTGCAAAAAAATACAACTTACCAATTAAAATTGTTATCCAAAACCCAGATGCTCCATTTACTGAATTAACTGAAGCATACACAGAAAAAGGTGTATTAATAAATTCTGGCGATTTAAACGGAATGGACAATGAGCTTGCAAAACAAGCTATCATTGAAAAAGCTACTCAAGGCGGTTTTGGTGAAGCAAAAGTTCAATTTAGATTACGCGACTGGTTAATCTCTCGTCAAAGATATTGGGGAACACCAATTCCAATTATGTACTGTCCAAAATGTGGTACAGTACCTGTTCCAGAATCTGAGTTACCAGTATTATTACCTGAAGATGTTGATTTTAGTGTAAAAGGTATGTCACCTGTTAAAACATCAGAATCATTCAAGTACACAACTTGCCCAATATGCGGTATGAAAGCAGAAAGAGAAACAGATACAATGGATACATTTATGTGTTCAAACTGGTATTTCTATCGTTATACTGATGCAAAAAATTCTGATGCTCCATTTGATAAAGATGTATTACATTATTGGGCTCCAATTGACCAATATGTTGGCGGTATTGAACACGCAATTTTACACTTACTATACTCAAGATTCTTTACTAAAGCATTAAGAGACTTGGGTGAATTAAATATTGATGAACCATTTAAAAACCTTTTAACTCAAGGTATGGTATTAAAAGATGGTTCAAAAATGTCAAAATCAAAAGGTAATACAGTAGATCCTGATGAAATCTTCCAAAACTATGGTGCAGATACTGCAAGATTATTCATTTTATCAGATTCACCTCCAAACAGAGACTTTGACTGGTCTGATGCAGGCGTTGAAGGTTGCTATAAATTCTTAAATAGAATTTGGAAAATCTACTCTGAACATCAACAAAATATCATTTTTGATTACAAATTGCCTGAAATTTCTACTCTATCAAAAGTTAATAATGACTTAGTTAGAGAAGTTCATATGGCAATTAAGAAAATATCTCAAGATATTTCAAATGAATTCCAGTTCAACACAGTAATTTCTAAATACAGAGAATTTGCGAATGTTATTTATGATTACACAAATAACAAAAAAGAATTCAATGAAGACGATAAAATGGTATTTAGTTTTGCTGTTTTAACCTTCTTAAAACTATTAGCACCAGTTCTTCCGCATATGGCAGAAGAAATACATGAAGGTTTAGGCGGAAAAGATTCTGTTCACAAACTTGAATGGCCAAAATATGAAGATGCTTTAGCTAAAACAAGTAGCATTACTTTAGTTGTTCAAATCAATGGAAAAGTTAAAGATAAAATTGAAGTTGATGCAGAAACCCCTAAAGATGAACTAGAAAAAATTGCATTAAACAGCGAAAAAATAAAAGAACTAACAAACGGAAAACAAATAGTAAAAGTTATTGTTGTACCGGCAAAACTAGTTAATATCGTTGTTAAATAGGAATTTAGAAAAACAAAAAGACCACTTATTTAAGTGGTCTTTTTGCATAGATAAATAATCTATTCTTCAGTATAAACAAACTTAAAAGTTAAAGCAGCACATATACCTGCTAATAAATTAGCAAGAACAGTAAAGCCAACTAACTTCCAAGTTAACATGTTTGCAATACCAACAGAAACTGCAACAGCTGGGTTAAATGCACCTGCACAAAGTGCACCACCTACAGTTAAAGCACCAACTAAAACTGTGAACCCAATAGCTAATCCATAATATGAATTACCAGCTGTATTTTTTGTTGTAGCTGTTTGTAATACAACATAGCATAATGCAAAAGTAAATAAGAATTCAGCTATTAATAAACCTTTTAAAGCAAATTCTGAAGGTTCAAATGTTACAGCATCAAAACCAACAGCTAGTTTTAAAACTAAAACAGCTAATGCTCCACCTATTACTTGAGCAACCATATAAGGAATTAGTTGTTTCTTTTCTAATGCACCACGCATACAAGCAGCCAAAGAAACAGCAGGGTTGTAATGACCACCAGAAATATGACCTCCGGCATAAACCATTACCATTAAAGCAGACGCAATAGCAAACGCAGCTAATGCACTACCAAAATGAGCAGTCGTTACAACTGTTAAAACTAGGAAAAATGTTCCTATAATTTCAACTAAGTATTTTTTCATAATGTCTCCTCCTTAAAATACCAAATTTAGTTTAACATTTTTCCATTTTTTGAAAATCAATTATTGAGACTATTTACCTATTTTTATTTTATCAATTAATGGTGCAAATATAGATAAAATTAGCGCACCCCAGAATCCGCTCCAAAATCCATCTATAGCAAAACCTGGTGAAAATCTTGCAATTAATAAAAATAATAACGCATTAACAATTAAACTAAATATTCCAAGCGTTATAATATTTAATGGTAAAGAAACAAATTCTACTAACGGTCTAATAAATAAATTAACAATACCCATAATAGCAACAACAATCATTGCCGCAACAAAACCAGTTATTGTAATTCCAGGAATAAACCAAGCAATAACCATAATTAATAAAGCTAAAAGAATCCATTTAATAATAAAATTCATACTAATCTCCTTCCATATTGATTTAACAACATTTAAGAAGAAAGAACATTATACTTATGTCATACTCTATTTAACTGTTTTAATTTTTGATAAATAATAACGCCTCTATCAATATATTCAACATCCAAACCTTTTTGGTTTATTAATTTTATCGCATACTCAAATAAATCTAAAAGATTATCAGGTAAATTTTCTTTATTTTTTTCATAATAAAAAAGTTCTAAATCTAAAGCCAAATGCTTTACACCAGCTTGAATAGATTTTTCAACCCAAGCTTGAATTTCCTCTTTAGTATCATTTACATCTGGAATAACAATAAATTTTGTTTTCACTCTATTTGATTCAGGTTGTACAAGCGCATATTTAGTAATATTTTCCCAAACTTTATCATAAAAATCTCTGCGCTTTACTTTATTAAAAGTTTCTTTTGTACCTGAATCAACAGAAACAACAATATTTACACGACCTTCTTTTATTCCACGCTCAACAATTTCACTATATTTTGAAGCATTAGTTAAAACACGAATATTTGATAAATCATAATCTATAAATAATTGGATTAAATCATCAAATTCAGGTGCAGAACAAGGCTCACCGCCTGCTATAGTAATATGACCACCTTTTTTCAAATAACCTCTTTTCGCCATATCTTTTACAGCAGGATAAACATTATATTGTTGTTGATGAGGTTGATTAGGGTCATTTAACCAACAATAGACACAATGTTCATTACAAATAGTCCAATTGTTGAAATTTATAAAAGAAATATAATCATCATTATCCCATTCTTTTTCTTGCAAATAAATGCAATTCTTACATTCTGGAATAATATTTCCATTCTTCATTTGTTCACGATAACCACGCTTAATTTTGAAGAAATTTTTCCAATCAATTAACTCACCATTATAATTATCTAATATTTTTTTATAGCCTTTATCTGTTGGTGGAATTCTACAACAAAAATTAATACTATTAGAAAAGAAATCAAGCCCGTGCTCAATTAAATCACAACTAACGTATTTTTTCTTTTTGTTAAAAAACCACATTTAATTTTTTCCTATTCAAATAACTTTGATTTTATCTCATCAACACTTAAATTTAAATACATTTTTTTAAAATTATTTAATTCACAAATTTTTTCTTCAAGAGAAAGATACAAATCATCTTGCTTTAATTTAGAAAGTTCACAACTATCAATTGAATTAATAATATATTCCTCATCTGAAATTTTATCTAAATCAATCATTTCAACATTTTCAAACAAAGATAAAGCACAATCGATTGTTTCTACATCAACACATAAAGCAGTTGAAAGTCGATATAAGTCTAAGTTGCCACCAAAATTAGATTTTGCATACTTTAACATACCAGATAATTTTGAAATTAAATTATCTGTATTAATTTCTTCTACTCCAAAATTCATTAAATGAACAACATTAGCACCTGTTTCAGTAATAATTTTATTTAAATTTTCAAAAGATAAAGGACACTCAAATAACATAATTTGGTCAATATCAGAAGGGATATTTTTAAGATTAAAAATTTTATCTTCAATTCCATCTGGCAAAGATAACTTGTTTTTCAAAGCTTGATTTTGAAGGAAAATAGCAATTGATTTTTTAGTTGAAGAAATAAAATCTAATACTTGCATAATAATATTGGTCTTATTCCTATGGTCAAGAATTTTTATTTCACAATTTTCTACCTTTTTGTTCAATAAATCAGAATGAATATCATTAACAATTAATTGAATACTTGATTCACCATTAAAAGTATTAATAGATGGCGAAAATAATATATCTAACGAAGAATTTTCTGGCAAATTAAAATCAGGGAAATTCCATTTTACACATTGTAGTTGAGTAACATTATCTTTAGTTACGAACATTTTTAAATGATTATTATTTGACCCCATAAACCTAAAACTTTTAAGTTTTAAATCATTCAAAACAAATAATGGAAATGGATTTGCACTACCAAATGGTTTCATTTTATTAATTGCATCAACATTTTCAAAAGTAATATCAGCTGTTTCTAATTCCATATCAGCATCAATTTTCATGGATGTAAAATCAACACCTTGAGAATTTTCATCAATAGTTTTATTTAAAATAGATTTAAACTGTTCAAATTTGATTTTTGATTCATCAAATGAAAAACCAGCCGCTAATTTATGTCCACCAAAACCAACAAACAAATCTTTGTGTAAAGATAAAATACTATGTACATTAACACCATCTATACTTCGGCAAGAACATCTAATAACATTTGTATTATTAGCATCACGTGTCATTAAAAAAGTTGGTTTGTTAAATTCTTCAACTAATTTAGAAGCAACTATTCCGATAATACCAATGTGCCAATCTTCAGAAAATAAAACAATACTTTTTCTATGTTTAGAAACATTAGATAAATACATTTTTTTAGCCTGATTAAATGTTTCATCACACAAATCTTGTCTTAAAGCATTTAAATCATTTAAAACTTTTACTGTTGAATTAAGTTCATCAATATCATCTGAAATTAACAATTTAATAGCAGTATCAGGCGATTCTAATCGACCAGCAGCATTTAATCTTGGAACAACACCAAAAGCAATATTATCAGAAGTCAATGAAGAAATATCCTCAATTCCAGCTTCTTTTAAAAGGAGTTGTATTCCCATATGCTTACCATTACGCAATAATTCAAGTCCCATTTGAACAAGTCGTCTATTTTCAGAAAGCAATTCAACAACATCACCAATGCTACCAACTGCAACTAAAGGCAAAATTTCGTGAACAAAATTCTCTTTTGAATACATTTCTAATAACTTACAAGCTAGCTTAAAAGCAACACCAACACCTGCTAAATAATTTAAACTTTGAAGTTCATCAATTGTTAAATTATCTACTAAAGCATTAGGTGATTTAGGATTTAATATTGCATAAGCATTAGGCAAAATTTCTGGTGCTTCATGGTGGTCTGTAATAATAACATCAGTTTTAAAGCCATTTGCAAATTTGACTTCATCAACATTAGAAATACCGCAGTCAACTGTAATAATAAGTTTTGTTTTTCTTTTTGCAATTATGTTTACAAGTGCTTTTGTATTCAAACCGTGACTTTCTGTTGCACGATTTGGCAAATAATAATCAACATTAGCACCAATTTGTTTCAAAGTTAAATATAAAATAGAAGTAGATGTTATTCCATCACAATCGAAGTCACCATATATTGTAATATTTTCTTTTTTTTCAATTGCAGATTTAATTCTATCAACTGACTTTTGCATATCAACAAAAACATCAGGTGATGATAATGGAGACTTTAAAGGATTTAAAAAATCATTAACTTTATCAACAGTATTAATATTTCTATTAAGAAGCAACTTAGCAAGTACACGATTACCACCGCAAGCAAGGAGTATATCTTGACTAATTTCTAAAGAGTTAATATTCCAAATTTTACGGATGGACATAGATTGCTTTCTTATAGACTTTCATCAGAATCGTCGAATAAACCTTGTTGTTCTAGTTCTCTTTTTAATTCTTCAATATCTTTATCTTCTTTAATTTTATCAATAACAATTTTAGCCATTTCTTTAGCTATAATTTTTTGAGTATCAGGAGGAGTGTTTTCCAACATATTAATTGCAGCTCTAACAGTTCTATCAATATCGTACCATCTAGAGTTAGCAGTTGAATCCATACCTTCTTCAACAGCATTGATAATATCGTTTACATCTGTATATTCACTAAATGCTAAATTATGTTCAACAATAATTTTAATCAAATTAAGAGCAACTTTAATTTGAGTTTCATCATCAGAGGCCTCAAGCGTTTTCATAGAACGAGACAAGATAGGGTCTTTATCATACCATCTTCTTTGTTTGTTGTTAAAATCTTCACGCATAGGATACCTCTCTTTATATTAACCATTCTTATATTTTACACCATATTGAGCATCTGGGTAAGTCCATGAAATATTCTTTTTTTCACAAGCTATTCTACAAGCCCCACACTCAAGACAATTTTCATATCTAATTGTCATTTTACATTTAGTTTCATTCCATTCATAAACATCTGCAGGACAAATATATGTACAAAATTTTTCGTTACAACGCATACAAATGTCATTGTCAACAACTAAATGACTTTCATTATTTTTATTATATTTTAAAGTAGCTAATTTATCATTTATATTCATTTTTTAAAACATTTCTCCAAAGCAAATAAACCTAATGGAATTGATTTTAATATAAACCCTTTTTTAATTAATTTAGATAAAAAACCTCTGTATTTTGCGCGTTTTGGTATTTGATCAACATCTGTTAAAAGTGCAAAAAACTCGCATAATAACTCAGGATAATAATCAGTCAAAGTTGAAATATGTTTTTTCAAAACTGGGATAGTATTTTTATGAGTAGACATATCTTTGATGATTATGCTATTTTTTAATTTTTTATAATAAAGTGAAAGAGTTGAAGCAGAAAAATCACCTTTTTCTATTGCAAATATAGCAGTTTCAGCAGCCAATTTCCCACTCAACATAGCGAAATTAGTACCTTCCATATGAACATTGTTTACCATCATAGCTGCATCACCAACAACCATAACACGATTATCATACACTTTAGGCATTGACTTTAATCCACCTTCAGGAATTAAATGAGCGCTATATTCAACAGTTTCACCATTTTTAATAATTTTAGCAATTGTAGGATGAGCCTTTAAATCCTCTAATATTTCATTAGGTGAAATTTTGCGTTTTTTTAGTTCATCTAAACCAACACCAAAACCAAGAGAAATAGTGTCTTTATTTGTGTACATAAAACCAAGTGCAAACATATCCTTTAATGGACCACCTAAAATTTTACAAGCACAACCTTCATCATTATCTAAATTAAATCTATCTTCTATAGTTTGTGTTGGTAACTTTATAACTTCTTTAACATTTAAAGTAACATCAGAATCTTTAAAATCATTTCTTAAACCAATTTGCTTAGCAAGTAAAGAATTTACGCCATCTGCAATGATAACAATATCACAATAGTATTTTTCAAATTCTGTTTGAATACCAACAACCTTGCCATTTTCTATTAATAGTTCTTTAACTTTAGTTTTTGGAGCGTAATAAGCACCAGCTTTTTGAGCTTGTTCAACACACCATCTATCCCACTTTGAACGATTAACGCTAAAAGCTTTATATGAAGCATTCGCAGGATATTTATATTCAAACTGTGTTGATTCATAATCAGTTAGCATAAATATTTTTTGAGAGGAAACATTACGCTCAACAGGTGCTTCTTTCCAAAATTCAGGGAAAATTTCGGCAGTTTGTTTAGCATAAATAGTACCGCCAAACATGTTCTTATCACCAGCATTATCACCGCGTTCAACAAGCAAAACTTTTTTACCTGCTTTTGCTAGCACAACTGCAGAACTAACACCAGCGGGACCTGCTCCTACAATAATTACATCTACCTTATTGTTTTCCATAATTCCCCTATAAAATCTGAAAACATTATACACTTAAACAACACCTAATATCAAGGCTAGTTAAGTTTATTAACTAATTTGAAATAAAGAAAAATATAAATTAAAATTTTTATATGATTAAAAACATTATTACAACATTTTTTATATTTATTCTTACAACACTAGTTGCAAACGCACACATAGATATTGTTTATCCAACACAAAAAGAATTAACAACTTACGGCGATACAATATTTGTTTCAGGAAATACAAATAAAAATGCAATAGTAGAAATAAATTCTACCCCAGTTGAATTATGGGAAAATGAATTTTTTGTACACGTTGTACCACTAGAATACGGAACAAATAAAATCAAGATTGTATCTAAACACGATAATATAATAGAAAAAGATTTTATTAAGGTAAAGAAACCAAGACCAAGCACTTTAAATAAAAAATTTAAAAAACCTGAATATATTAAAAACGAAGAAGGTGTTTTATACGCCAAAACGATTAAAGATAGAGCAACAATAAGAAGTGGAGCAAAAAATAATTCTTCAAGAATAACTGACCTACAAAAAAATGTTGTTTTATATTTAGACGGAAATCTTGGCGATTATTATAAAATTCAAGAAAAAGGGAAAACAGAATTTTGGATTCATAAGTCAAACATAACTGAACCTATTTCACTATCAAACAGAATAAAATTAACTATAAAAGATAAAAAACAATACTCAGATGAAAATTATGATTATTTAAAATTCTATTTATCGCGTCCTGTTTTATTCACAACAGAACAGAAAAAAGATAAAATCACTTTGACCTTGTATGATGAAGAAAATTTTGAATATTCTTATGAGTTTGATTCGCCAATATTAGGTTATGACTTTTTCTATGAAGAAAATAATTTAATATTTAAGAAAGCAAAATTCAAAAAATCTGAAGATGAATTATGTCCTTTAAATGGAATTAATATTTTTATTGATGCAGGACACGGAGGAAATGAAAAAGGGACAATAGGTCCAAGTAGAGTTTTAGAAAAAGATATAAATTTAGATATAGCTAAACATCTAATAAAATTATTAACTCAAGCAGGTGCAAATGTTACATACTCTAGAATTGATGACAAAAAAGTTGATTTATACGACAGAGTAAAACAAGCACAAGATAGTAATGCACTTATATCAATAAGTATTCATTGTAATTCACTTCCATATAATAAAAATCCATACGCAAAGCATGGTACAGAAGCACATTATTACAATGAAAACGCAAAACTTTTGGCAGAAATTATAAAATTCAACTTAGCAAACGACTTAAGTATTCAAGATAACGGAATACATAAATCAAGTTTTGCATTAACACGCGCAACAAACCCAGTTAGCGTACTTGTTGAAGTTGCATATATGATAAATCCAAGCGAATACATACTATTAAAAAACACTCAATTTAGAAAAAATGTTGCAAAATCTTTAAAAAAGAGTATCGAAGAATATATTTTATTACTACAAAGTAAAAAGTTATGATATAATTTTTTCTGCCGAACATGAATATATTAGGAGATGACTTTATGACAATTTGCGAGTGCGGAATCACTTCTGAATACTTAAAAGAAGTATTAGAAGGAATAGCAAAAAGAAACTCGAATGAGCCTGAATTTATTCAAGCAACAAAAGAAGTTTTATGTTCTTTAGAGCCAGTTATTCTTAAACACGAAGAAGAATATCGTCGTTTAGCTTTATTAGAACGAATTGTAGAACCAGAGAGAATTATTACATTTAGAGTACCT
Source organism: Cyanobacteria bacterium SIG29 (assembly GCA_015152515.1). Classification (GTDB taxonomy): domain Bacteria; phylum Cyanobacteriota; class Vampirovibrionia; order Gastranaerophilales; family Gastranaerophilaceae; genus Avigastranaerophilus. The sequence goes on along the minus strand of SUTV01000006.1, from coordinate 98,968 downwards.
TGGATTGATGACAATGGTAACACACAGGTAAATAGAGGCTACAGAGTACAATTTAATGGTACACTAGGACCTTACAAAGGTGGTTTAAGATTACATCCATCAGTTAACCAAAGTATTATGAAATTTTTAGGCTTTGAACAAATTTTCAAAAACGCTTTAACATGCTTACCAATTGGTGGCGGTAAAGGTGGTTCTGATTTTGACCCAAAAGGAAAATCAGATATGGAAATTATGAAATTCTGTCAAAGTTTTATGAACGAACTTCAAAAACACATTGGACAAGATGTTGACGTGCCAGCTGGAGACATTGGTGTTGGCGCAAGAGAAATCGGCTATTTATTTGGTCAATATAGAAGAATAAGAAATACATTTGAAGCAGGCGTTTTAACAGGCAAAGGACTTGATTACGGCGGTTCTTTAGCAAGAAAAGAAGCTACAGGGTACGGATTAATGTACTTTATGAGAGAAATGTTAGCTGCAAACAAAATCGAACTTCGAGGTAAAACAGCTATAATTTCAGGTAGCGGAAATGTTGCAATATATGCTTGTGAAAAAGCAACTTCACTTGGCGCAAAAGTTGTTGCAATGAGCGATTCATCTGGATGTATTTATGATGAAAATGGCATTAATTTAGATGTAATAAAAGAAATCAAAGAAGAAAGAAGAGCAAGAATAAAAGAATATTTAAATGTTGTTCCAAGCGCAAAATACTTTGAAAACAATTCATCTACTCCTGCTATTTTCAACATAAAAGCAGATATTATACTTCCTTGTGCTACACAAAACGATATCAACCTAGAAACAGCAAAGAAAATTGTTGCAAACGGTGCAATTGCTGTTGGTGAAGGTGCAAATATGCCTTGTACAAATGAAGCTATTGAATATTTCTTAGAAAACAAGATTTTATTAGCTCCAGGTAAAGCAGCAAATGCTGGTGGTGTTGCAACTTCAGCTTTAGAAATGAGCCAAAACTCAATGAGATATTTCTGGACATTTGAAGAAGTTGATAGCAAACTTGAAATGATTATGAAAAACATTTTCAAACTTTGCAAACAAGCTGCGAAAGAATACAACTACGGAACAAACTATGTAGCAGGTGCTAACATTGCCGCATTTAGAAAAATTGCAAAAGCAATGAAATCACAAGGTATTATCTAGTTAAGTAATACAATTAAATAAAATCCCGAACTAAATGTTCGGGATTTTTTATTATCTATTCTTCAATTTCATCTTCAAGTTCTTCAATATACTCTGCAACTTTGTTAAATTCATCATCATCTTCAATTGCTTCAAAGGTAAATTCATCACCTTCTTTTTTCAATCTCATAACTAGAATTTCACCTTCTTCATCTTCTACATCTTTTGGAAGAAGAAGCGCATACTCAATGTCATCAACTGTAACAATATCGATAAGTTCAAAAGTAACTTTATTACCATTCTCATCAATAGTTTCAATCAATTCATCATTTTGATTTGCCATAAAAACTCACTTTCTATCAAGATACTGTTGTAATATTATACAAGCACTTTTTAAATCTACCAACTTTTTATCTTTTGTATATTTCCTACCTGTTTGAGCTAAAAAATATTCTGCTTGACGGCTGGTTAAACGCTCATCTTCAAAGATAATTTCATATTCATCTTTAAAATTTTCAGTAAAATCTATACAATCTTGAGCCTGTTCACCAATAGTATTATTCATATTTTTAGGTAAACCTGCAACAATCGTCTTAATTTTATTATCATTACAAATTTTTTTAATTTTTTCAATTGCCAAGTGTTCAGGTTCTCTTAAAATTGTTTCAACAGGGTGCGCAATCATACCCATAGCATCACTCATTGAAATACCAATTCTTTTTTTACCGATATCTAATCCTAGAACTTTATCCATCAATCCAACATTTCTTTAAAATATCTAAAATATTATCTATTTTTTTAACATCATATTGATTTTCTGTAGCTGTCTTTTTCCTAAAGATGTTTACAGTTAAAGCAAATTCTTTTTGATTTTCACGCAAAATAGTAAAATGACTAAAAATGCTTCTTTGAACTAATATTGATTTAAACAAATCAAAGTATTTAGAATCTGTTAATATATTATAAAACTTAGACGCATCTTCTGTTAAATTATTAACAAATAAAAGATAAACCAAATTATAAATTCTATTTTTCCAAAGATTTTCATCAACGCAAGATAAAGCTATTGTATGCATTTTTGTTATAGAATCTTTTTCAAAATTATCAGCTTTATAAAAATCATCTAATACTTCACCCAAGAAATGATTATCATCTTTAGAAATAAACCATCTTAAAGTAAAATCTTTTGTCAAAAGTTCTAAAATATCATCCTTTTCAACATCTTCAACAATAATATTTTCATTAACAAAATCAACATAATTATAATCTAAAGGTTTAATATCTCTTGTTAAAATATTCCAACAAATAAACTCATAAGGAAGAACTCTTTTTGCTTTAATTGACTGCTCTAAAGCTTGATTAATTAAAGTCTTAATATATTCACAAGATACCTTATATTTACCTTCTGATTTATAAAATTTAGCAACAATTTTATCAAACTCACCTTTTGAAATGTTATAAAATCCAAAACAGTCAACTATTCCATATCTATCATTAACAACAACAGCTTGGAAGGCATATTTATCTTCTTTATTTTTTCTAGAAATTAATAATGCTTGATTGCCACTTCCATCAGGCAAAGTTGTATAAAATTCTGCTGGAACAAAATCTTTAATAGCAGATGTAAAATAAACATCAGCTTTTTCTTCAGAAGCACCAGCAAGTTTTAATTTTTTCAAGCCAACTGTACAAGCATTAATAACTTCCTGATTATCTGTAATTTGAGATAAATAATTAAATGGTTCAATAGCAAGTGATGACTTTGACTCTGATAAAATATCAATAACAAATAATTTAAACTCATCATCAAAATCAGCATACAAAATTGGATAAATAATATTAGCTAATGCATCACCTTTATAATCTTCAATTAAAGAAGATAACAATAACTTTTTATCTTTTGGTGGAACAGCATAAAGAAAATCAAGAAAATCAAGCATTGCTTCAGGATTAAAAACTGCATTTTCTAATAATTTTTGAGTTTCTTTATCTAAAACTTCTTCTGGATTATCAAAATACTGTGGAATAGCATCATAAGCATTGTTAGAACCAACAACTCTTAATAATTGAACTAATTTATATTTTGCATCATCTGAATAAACATTTGATTTTAATATTTCAAAAACTTTATCTTGAACTAAATTAACACTAACGATTGCCTTAATAATACAACTAGCAAACATATATTCATTTTCAGATAATTTAATAAATTCTTTTATAAAAATATCAATTAAAGAAACTTTATCTTCAATATCGGATAATTCTTCAATAAATTTTTTCATTAAATCTTCACTAAATGTATTTAAAGATTTAATTTCAGATATAACAGAAAGAACTTTTGCTCTAATTTGAAGTTTTGAAAGTTGAGCCATTATTTAATTTTACTCCAAAATATATCTAATATTTTTTGAGCTTCACTAGAAGGCAATTTATCTTCTAAAATCAAATATTGAACAGCAATCATAGTACATTCAGAACAAATGTTCACACCAGGACCTTGCACCATTTTAACTACTTGTGTATTTGGTCTGCCACAAAAACTACAATAAACTGGTTCATTAGTTTGAGAAACTTCTTCATTTTTAGATTCTTTTTGAACTTCTTTTGTTTTATTTCTTGCACTTTTTAGAGATACAATTTTTTCTGATTCGCTCATAATAAATCTCTTTAATTATCTATCTACACCAAATATTGTATAATATTTTAAAAATATTGCAAAATTTTAAAAATACCCTTATAGTTAATAAGGGTACAGGGGAGATTTATGAAAAAAGTACTGTTATTGTTTACAATTTTATTTGTATCAGTAATAACCACTGCTTGCATTAATAACTTGGCTATACAAGAATTAAATAACAAAGCAGCGGCATACATGGATAAAGGTGACACACAAACTGCAATTTGTCGTTTGAAGTCGAGCCTAGATTTAGATACTGAAATCTACCAAACACATTATAATCTAGCTGTAGCCTATAACACTATTGGAAACTATGAAGAATCCATTGATGAATCAAAAAAGGTCATTGAATTAAAACCAGATTTTGCCGAAGCATTTTATACTTTAGCAGTTGCAAAAGAAGAAATTGCATACGGCATGATAAATAAAGAAGAAAACGAAGAATTATCACTAGACGAAATTTCAAAATTTAATAATAACGCGCAAGAAGCAATTGATGCTTATAATGAATATTTAATTAAAAAAGTCAACGCTCAAGATTCAGATAAAGTTAACGAACACATTGAAGGTCTTAATTCTAAAATAAAAGAATTAGCTCAAGTATACAGTGATATATCAGCATCAAACCAAGAAAAAATTAGCGAAGAAATTAATAAACAAGAACAATAAAAATGTTTAAATCACCAGGTCATATCGCATTTAGTTTTTTATCTTTTGACATTCACTGGTATGGAATAATTATGGCATTAGCAATTTTAATTGCTTTATTCGTAATAATATTTATAAACAAAAAATACTTTAAAGAAATATCTATTGATACAATTTGCGATTTATCTTTCGTTTTAATCATTACAGGTCTTATTGGCGCAAGATTATATTATGTAATATTAGATGCACCATATTTTTTAAGACATCCATTTGAAATTCCAATGATATGGAATGGTGGAATATCAATACAAGGCGCAATACTTGGTGGAATAATTGGTGGATACACATACGCAAAACAAAATAATTTGAACTTTTTAAAACTTGCTGACTTATTTTCATTTGGACTAATTACAGGTCAAATAATTGGCAGATGGGGAAACTATTTTAATTCTGAAGCATTTGGATTACCGACAGAGCTTCCTTGGAAATTATATATTCCATATCAATTAAGACCAATTGAATATAGAAATTACGAATTCTTTCATCCAACATTTTTATATGAATCCATATTAAACTTAATAATCTTAATAATTTTATATTTAATATTAAGAAAAAATAACGAAACAATGAAAAACGGTTTAATCTTTTTTTCATACTTGATTTTATATTCAATCGCAAGATTATTAACAGAAACACTTCGCGTTGATAGTATATTAAATATTAGCAACTTCCATATTGCACATATAGCAGCCATAGTACTAATTTTAACTGGAGCAATTGGTCTTTACAAAATTTCTCAGAAGTAATTTTTGTATTATAATTAAGCTATGAAAAGAAGATACATTTGGTTTTTTGAAATAATTATTTGGCTACTGATAATTTCAGTAAGTTTATTCTTTTTTATTTACAACACATCAATAAAAAATAATGTAAAAAACACATACTATACCTTTTTTAATGATGTAGATGGTCTTGTACAAGGCTCTGTTGTTAGAATAATGGGCATTGATGTTGGTTATGTAAGAGATATAAAAATCTTTGATAATAAAGTGTTTGTTTCATTTTTAGTTACAAAAGAAAATATAGAAGTTCCAAAACACGCAACAGCAACTATTGCTTTTTATGGATTAGGTGGTTCAACTTCTTTAGAGTTAGACCCTTCAACATCTTCAGATAATCCAAGTGATGAAATGATACACGAAGGCACATCATACAGAGTTAAAGACCTATGGGACGGACAAGAGTTAGTTTCTAATATTTTAATAGATATTTATGGCGGATTAGGTATAACAATCCAAAATGCAGACCTATTAAACAACAAACATCTATTTAAACAAAGCGGACTTGTTAAACAAATAACAAATGAAACTAATAAAATTAATACCGCTCAATCAATAATTATTTACAAGCTAACAGAAAGTACTTACAATAAAACAAAAAAGGAACAAATAAATGAATAATGTTCATGTTGTAAATCATCCATTATGTTGTCATAACTTAAGCATAATAAGAGATAAAAATACAAGTGCAGAAGTTTTTAGAAATGCAATTAGAAGAATTACTTATTTACTTTTTTATAAAGCAACAGAAGATTTAGAGCTTGAAGATGTAGTTATTGAAACACCTTTAGAAAAATGTAATTCTAAAAAATTAAGCAATAAAAATGAAATTATTATTGCACCAATTTTAAGAGCTGGCTTAATTTTTTCTGATATTGCTAATGAAATAATGCCATATGCAACCGTAAGACATATTGGTATGTATAGAGATGAACAAACACTAACTCCAGTTTGGTATTACAATAAAATTCCTATTGAATTTAATCATCCAGAAAATAAAATTATATTAATTTTAGACCCAATGCTTGCAACAGGTAACTCTGCAATTGATGCAATTAAGCTGTTCACAAATAAAAATGTACCTCAAAAAAATATTCGATTTGTTAGTTTGATTAGTGCACCTGAAGGTTTGGAAAAAGTACAAAAAGCCTTCCCAGATGTTCAAATAGTCACAGCAAATATTGATAAACACCTAAATGAACACGGATACATATGTCCTGGTCTTGGTGATGCCGGCGATAGAATTTTTAATACGGTAGAAAATTAATGTTCTATTTTGATGATTTTTACGGAAAAAAAGTTTTAAAATCAACTTTTTTAGCTGATTATGACTGTTTTTTTACAACAAGAGACTTTGTTTTAACACCAGCAAATAGAGATGATTTAATTGAAACAGCAAACTTAAACCGTCAATTTTTAGAAAAAAAACTAAATAATAAAATAACAAGCGCAAAGCAAATACACTCTGATAATATTGCAAAAGTAAACAAAGAAAAGAATTATTATGAAGATACAGATGCATTAATATCAGACATTGAAAATTCAATTTTATTAATGAACTTTGCTGATTGTGTTCCAATAATTCTATATAGTAAAAAACATAATATTGGCGCTATTGTTCATGCAGGTTGGAGAGGAACACAACAAGAAATAGTAAGAAAAACTGTTGAAAAAATGAATATTCCAACAGAAAAAATAACAGCTTTGATTGGTCCAAGCATTGGAAAATGTTGTTTTGAAACAGATAAAGAAGTTTTTGAAAAACTAATTAAAAATAAAAATCAAACTGATTTATATGAAGAAAAAAATAATAAATTTTTTATCGATTTAAAGAAATTAAACTATGAACAACTAATTAAAATAGGTGTAAAAGACATAGACGTTTGTAGCTATTGCACATGCTGTATGTCTGATATATTTTTTTCATATAGAAAAGAAAAAGGAATAACTGCTCGCCATAGTGCGATTGTCAAAATAAAAGGGGATATAATATGTCAGTAATAGAAAAATTAGCCATTATTTCAGATACAATAACAAAAATTATGAACTTTGTTATAACAAATGAAATAGTAAAACCAGATTTTGAAGAATATTTAGCTACACTTTCAGCCAAAAATGCTGATAAAGCAAGAGTTCAAGCACTTGTTATCCCTTATATTTTTGAAAGAAGATTAACTGAAAATAAAAAAACAATAATTGAATTATTTATTGAAAATAATTCAGAATTAACAAAAGAAGAACAAGAAATTATTAAAAATTTAGAAACATCTATTTCTTCAGTTTTTGAAGTTAGAAGAGTTTTAAGCAATGGATTTGAGCTTTATAACTTAGTTAATGAAAGAATGTATAAAGTATTATCTCTAGTTAAAATGAACAATTTTAGAGGTGTAACCCCTGGACAATTTGCACTATGTAGAATTTTCCAAATGAAAGATGAATTTTATTTACTAGAAATATCAAATGTATTATCAAGTATCAACAAAGATGAAGTTTATAAATTTGCAATCGCAAAAATTATAGAAAAACCAGAAGATGCATATGAACAAAACCCTAAAAAACAAGAACAAATTGAACAATTAGTTGAAAATTTTGGAAAAAAATTTCTTGAATGTTTTAATAAAGATGAAGTTATTACAACAAATATTTATGCAGATAATTTAATCAACTTATTCAACATATATTGCGACGAAGATATTATGCCTGAAAAAGAAGATTTTGAAGCTAATATAAAACAAGTAGAAACTAACAGATATTTTACAGTTTCTGATTTTAAAAACTCATATTCAGATTTTATGGAAAAATCATTAGAAGGTTTTTCTTCTCATACATCAGTTTATGATATCGGTATAGTTTATGACAAAGAACTAGGTTTATTTGTTCTGCCATTTTATCAAACCTTCTGCAAAATTTATGAAGTAGATGATTACAAAACAATTCAAGGCTACAAAGACTGTATTAAAAGCTTTTTAGAAAATGACAAAGTACCAGCAAATATAATAAAAAGAGTAGCTAATAAATATTCAAACTTTATGAATAGAACAAATGAAATTTTAGAAACAGCATACTCTTTAGACAAATTATTAAACTACTACAAATCAGATTCTGTTGAAAAGAAAATTTTCTCATCAGCAAGCGTTTTATATGCATCTAAAGTATTTGAAACAATGATGAAAGTTGTAACAGAAAAAGAAGAAACAAAACAAACATCTGATGTAGATTATTCTAATGTTGGAAGAAACGACAAATGCCCTTGTGGAAGTGGCAAAAAATTCAAAAATTGTTGTGGAAAATAAAATAATTCTTAATAATTCTTTTAAACAAGTCAATCCGAAATCTTCATTTGTTTTATCTAATTATCGGAATAGTAAAGGAGAATAAGATATGCAAATGAAACCACTAGCAGGATTAGTAAGACCACAAACAAAACCAATACCAGGACCTAAAAATCCACCAATTATGGCTGGAAAAATTGTTCCACCACCATTTAAACCAACAACAAAACCACCATTTACAACAGCTGGCGTACTTACTGCACCACCAAAATCTAAAATAGAAAAATTAATTTCAGAAATTTTAGAAAAGAAAAAAATCAAAAATGGTGTAATGGCTGGAGGTCTAATTGCTTTAGCATTAACAGCTGGTGCTTTAATAAAAAAAGTTATTGATAAAAAAATAGGAAAATAATTTTTAAATTTTACAAAAACCTCTCAAATCTATATAATAAAGTAGACTGAGAGGTTTTTTATGTATAAAGTTTATAGCGCCACAATAGAATTAACAAGAAAATGTAATGCTCGTTGCAAACACTGTATTGTTGATGCTCTATATGAAAAAGAAAACGAATTAAGTACAGATAGAATTATAAAATTAATAGAAGAACTATCTGATGAAGGTTGTTCTACAATCGTTTTCACAGGTGGAGAAGCCTTTTTAAGAGAAGATTGGCCATTATTTGTACAAAAAGCAAACTCACTTAATATGCAAATTGTTATGATGACAAATGGTCTAAAAATAAATGATGAAATTATAAAAACGCTAAAACTTTTTAATGTTAGCCTTGGTATTAGTTTAGATGGAGCAAGCGCTGATACTCACGATAAAATCAGGGGTGTAAAAGGTATTTTTGATAATTTTACAAAAATAATTCCAAAATTAAAAAAAGCTGGGATTTATGTTGGAATACCTACAACCGTAATGAAATCTAATTTTGATGAGTTAGATAAAATTAAAGATTTACTAATTAAATTAAAAGCTGATACTTGGCAACTGCAAATAGTAAAACCAAGTGAAAGACTTGTTGATGATGAATTATTAACAGAAGAACAATATTATAAACTTGCAGAAAAAATAGTAGAGTACAGAAAAAAATACGGTAAAAAAATACAAATTGTAGAAGCTGATTGTATTGGATATAATTCTCTACTTACACCAAACCTTTCAATACAAGAATGGAGAGGCTGTGAATGTGGTATTTTTTCTGTAAGTATTGAAAGTGACGGAAATGTTAAAGGTTGCCCAAATATGAATAATTCAGAAGGCAACATAACAAACACTCCATTTTCTGAAATATGGCAAAACCACGACGCATTTGCTTATAATAGACAACCTCAAAAACAAGAACTAATAGGCTTTTGCAAAGAATGTGAACATAAATTTGTTTGCAGAGGTGGATGTCCAATAAACCCAAAAACAAAAGATAATAAAAATGTTTATTGCCTTCATAAAATAGAAACAATAGGGTACGATTCTTAGACTTTATTCATCTTTTTATAATAAGCACAATAATTACCCAAATTGCATTTATCGCACAAGGGTTTTGTTGGCTTACAAACATTTTGTCCTAAAGTTACGAACAAAGTATTTATCTTAGACCAAGATTTTTTAGGCAAATTATTTTTAAGAGCAAATTCAGTTTCTTCAGGTTCATTTGTTTTACATAATCCTAACCTATTAGATATTCTATGAACATGAACATCAACACAAATACTAGGCAAATTATAACCTTTTGCTAAAACTAAATTAGCAGTTTTTCTACCAACACCTTTAAACTTAATTAATTCATCAATTTCATTAGGAACGGCGCTATTATAATTGTGATAAAGTTCATATGCTATATCTAAAATTTGTTTAGCTTTATTTTTATAAAATCCGACAGGATAAATGGCATTTTCCAAATCATCTAATTTAACAGTTAAAAAATCTTTTGGAGTTCTGCCTAGTTTTAACATTCTCATTGTTGCAGGATATGTTGTAATATCATTTGTTCTTAATGATAAAATACAAGCAATTAAAACAATAAACGGATCATTAATATCCTCCATAAATTTAACAAATTCAGTATATGGAAGATTTAATTTTTCAATCCCAGAAATAATTTCATTAAAATTTTTAATCATAAAAAAATTATAACATTTAATTTCTTATTTAATATATAGTTGATTGTTGAGAAAATAACTTATTAACTTTTGCCAAAACATAAGATTTTGTTATATGATAGAAGTATTATAAAAAGGAACAAGGATAGTCGTTATGTTTGAAAATTATTATTCAGAAAGAATTAAAAACACACCATCATCTTTTATCAGAGAAATATTAAAAGTCACACAAAACTCTGAAATTATTTCTTTTGCTGGTGGACTTCCTAACCCAATTTCTTTTCCACAAGAAGAACTTAAAGTATCCATAGACAGAATAACAAAACAATTCGGAGCAAAAATATATCAATATTCAACGACAAATGGATTGGATTCATTGAGACAATACATTGTAGATAGATACAAAAAGCTTTGGAATATGGATATTACAATTGATAATGTAATAATAACAACTGGTTCTCAACAAGCTTTAGACTTAATAGGCAAAACATTCATAAATGAAGGTGATACCGTTATGGTTGAAAAACCTTCATACTTGGGTTTATTACAATCTTTTTGCATGTATAGAACAAACTTTGTTCAAACTCAATTAAATGATGATGGACTTGATATTGAAGATTTAAAAAACACATTAAAGACATATAAACCAAAATTAGCTTACTTAATTCCAAACTTTCAAAACCCAACAGGTTTGACATACACAAAAGAAAATAGAGAAAAAGTTTTTGAAGCTATTAAAGATGAAAATATGCTTTTAATACAAGATGACCCATATGGAGAACTTCGTTTTGAAGATACAGAAAGAATTCCATATATTGGAATGAATCAAACAAATAAAAACATATACTTAGGTTCTTTCTCTAAAATTGTAACACCAGGAATGAGACTTGGTTATGCAATTGCAGATAAAGAAATCATTAAAATGTTAGAAACTGCAAAACAAGCATCAGATTTACATTCTAATATTTTTGGTCAATATTTAATTGCTGATTACTTACAAAATAATGATTTAGACAAACACATTGAAAAAATCAAAAAATTATATAAAACTCAAGCAAGCGCAATGATAAATGCAATGGAAGAATTTTTTCCTAAAAATGTTAAATTCACACATCCAAAAGGTGGTATGTTCACTTGGGTAACAATTGAAAAAGGGAAAGATGTTCTAACATTATTTGATAAAGCAATTGCAAAAAATGTAGCATTTGTACCTGGACATCCATTTTATGTAAATCCAGATAAAGTTAATACTTTAAGATTAAACTATACAAATGCAGATGAAGAAACAATCAGAACAGGTATTGAACGTTTAGCTCAAGCATTGAGAGAAATATAATAGTGACAGTTCAAGACAAAGTACTTTCAAAAACACTTGAGATTAAAAATGGTAAACTTCTACGCAAAGTAGAAGATATATTTGCTATAGAAAAATTAATTAAAATTCTAAAAGAAAAAGGATATATAGGTTCAACTGTAATTGATACCCAAATTTTTTCACAGGAAGAAAATTTAGTAGAACACGAAATTTTAAAGTACATAATACACTCTGGAGAATATACAGAGTCAATGGCTTATGATGTAAATTTGCAATCATTAAAAATGGCATTAGATTTAGTAGATGAGGGAGTTTTTGCGTACGATTTATTACCACACAATTTTACATTCCATAATGGAAAATGGTTTTTATATGATTTTGACTCATTTCAATTAAAACCAGAAAAAGTAATTACTGAAATTCGTGGTTTTTTTAAAATAATCTTTAGCAATTATGAAATTTTGCGTCTAATATCAAGAAAAGAATTAGGACACTATTATTTAACTAGATATAGAATAGAAGATATTATTCACCTAATTCCACTTCATCGTTGGCTATATTTATTTTTAAATCAAACAATATGCAATATTTTATTTAAAACAAAACAATATAAATTAGTGTATAAATATATAAATAACTTATTTAAAAAATACAGCAAAAAGCATAAAAAGAATTATTATAACTATCAAAATAATAATGACTATACTTACATAAATAACGAGATTAAACAAAATAATATTTCGTCAATTTTTTGCGTAGGAGAAACTTCTGCAAAATGGGCAATTGATAGTAAATTTACTGGAATAAAAGCACAAAAACTTGTATATATTGATAATTACGATATTTGTGACGCATACTATAACTATATTATAACAACAGAAAGAAAAGATATTATTCCATCTGTTCTATATCCACTTGTTGACGAAAAAGAAATAAAAGAAGAATACAAGTATCGCGCATTATATGATTCATACGCACAAGAGCGTTTTTATTCTGATGTAGTTATGTATCTAGAATCAGAAATAAATGAAAGTATCATAGAAAAATTAGCTATTTTTACAAAAGAAATTCTTATTATTAAAAATTCAGACAAACATATTGATCAGCTAAAAAAGATTTTCGCTAATGTTGAAATAACAAATGATTATTTAATTGCAAAGAATAAAATAGAAGAAAAAATTCCTGTTGCAAATAAACCATATGAAGATGGAAACAGAGGTCCTGACGCTCACAGACAGACTTGGGAAGTTCAAAAAATAATTAAATCAAAACGTATTACAAAGAATTAACAATTTAAACAAATCCTACATTTAGTAATAAAATTATTTTAAATAAGGGGTTTATAATACATGAAAGATTTAAGAATTAAAATTTCTGGCACATCTGGTCAAGGTATTATTAGTGCAGGGGATATTTTATCCTACGCAACGGCAAGAAAAGGCTATTATGTAACAACATATAGAGCTTTTCCATCTGAAATTAGAGGTGATGGAAAATGCTATTATACACTAAGAATTAGTGAAGAAAAAACCTTAACTGCAACCGGCGATAGCGATATTTTAATATGCCTTGATGAAGACACAATATATGAAGGCTTAGATACAATTAAAGATGATGGGATTTTAATCTACGACAAAGATATAGTACCCGAGTTAAAAAAGACTAATAAAAACATAATTACATACGGAATATCTTTAAAATCACTAGGAAATGAAAGAGCAAGAAATATGGTTGCTCTTGGAATAGTTGTTGGTTTATTAAAAAACCTACATTTAGAAGAACAAATCTTAAAAGATATTGAATTAAGATACAAAGCAAAAGCACAAGAAGTAATAGATTCAAATAAAAATGCACTAAATTCAGGTTTTAAATACGCATTAGAAAAACTAAAAAGAAAAGATAATTATGAATGTGTAAAAATGGAAAGCACCGGTGCAAAGCTTATAATGTCAGGAAATGAAGCAATAGGATTTGCTGCATTATGTGCTGGTTGCAGGCTATTTGCAGGTTATCCAATTACACCAGCAACAGAAATAATGGAATGGCTAGCAAAAGAACTACCAAAACTTGGTGGAAAAATGATTCAATGTGAAGATGAAATTGCAGCTATAAATTATGCGCTAGGAAGTTCATTTGCTGGAGTTAAATCTATGACGGCAACATCAGGACCTGGACTATCCTTAATGCAAGAAGCTATTGGGTTAGCTTCTATGGCGGAACTACCAATTGTAATAGCTGATGTTCAAAGAAGTGGTCCAAGTACTGGTATGCCAACAAAAACTGAACAAAGTGACTTATTTGCTGCATTATATGGTACACACGGAGATTGTCCCAAAATTGTTCTAGCTCCAATGAATGTAGAAGACTGTTTTTATCAAACAATAAATGCATTTAATTTTGCAGAGCAATACCAAGTACCTGTAATAATATTATCAGATGCTTCTCTAGGTCCAAGAAGAGAATGTGTTGATTTAATCGATTTAAAAAAATTAAAAATAATTGATAGAACAAAACCAAAATTAAAAAAAGGCGACATTTACAATCGATATGAAGACACACAAACAGGGATTTCACCAATAACAAGTGTGGGTGATAAATATGGAGAACACACAATAACAGGATTAGAACACACTATATCTAATGCGCCAACACCATCACCTGAAGTACATAAACAAATGACAGAAAAACGTTTTAGAAAATTAGAAACAGCAACAACTAAATTTTCTAAAGCGAAAACATATGGAAGTGATGATGCTTCAATAGGCATTATTAGCTGGGGTTCAACTTCAGGTGCTGTTTTTGAAGCGATTGATAAAGCGAAAAAAAAGAACATAAAAGTTCAAGCACTTTATCCAAGAACATTATATCCACTTCCAACAACTTGGATAAAAGATTTTATTAAAAACAAGGAAGTAATTATTGTAATTGAGGCAAACTACAATGCACAATTCAAATCAACAATTGTTGAAAGATGTACACACATTAATAGAGGCACAGAAGTTTTAGAATTTTTGAAATATGATGGCACCCCATTTTTCCCAGAAGAAATTTTGGAAGAAATTGAAAAAGTAGACAAAATTCAAAAAGAAAAAAATGAAATTTCAACAAATAAACATACTCACTTTTAAAAAGAGGTAGATTAATGGAAGCAAATGATTACAAGGGAAAAGTAAAACCATCTTGGTGTCCAGGCTGTGGAAACCACGCAGTTTTAATGTCTTTGAGAAAAGCAATGGCAACATTAGACTACCAAACACACGAAACAGCAATAGTTTCAGGAATTGGCTGTTCTAGTAGATTTCCATTCTTTATGTCCACATATGGATTTCATACAATACACGGTAGAGCTTTACCAGTCGCTATCGGATTAAAGCAAGCAAAACCAGAAACAAAAGTAATTGCCGTAGGTGGTGATGGTGATGGTTTAAGTATTGGCGGAAATCATTTTATCCACGCTAGTAGAAAAAATCCAAATATAACATATATTATGATGGATAACGAAATATATGCGCTAACAAAAGGTCAATGCTCACCAACATCAAGGACAGGCACAACAACAAAATGCAATCCATACGCTTGGACTGCAGATAGAATAAACCCAGTTTTAATGGCACTTTCTTTCAATGCTTCTTTTGTTGCAAGAGGACATAGTGGAAATATAAAACAATTAGAAGAACTTATACTAAAAGGACTTGAACACAAAGGCTTTTCTTTTATACATGTAATTTCACCTTGTATTCAATATAATAAAGTATCTTCTTATGAAAAAATTAAAGAAATAGTAAAAGATTTACCTGAAAATCACGATACAACTGATAGAGCAAATGCAATGAAATACGCATTTGCACCTGAAGGTTTATATACTGGAATTTTTTACAAGGATAATAGACCAACTTACGAAGAAAGATACCAAGAAATAATTAAAAAAGCTAAACAAAATTACACAAATGATGTTACACTAGAAGATATAATGAAACAATTTCAATAGGAGAATAAATGAATAAAGCAAAAAGAATAACACTAACACTATTAAGTTTAATTGGTTTAGCACTTTCAATAGAACTTTGCGTTGTATATTTTAATGCAAATTTTATTACAGATGCTGTTCCAAGTGTTTGTGCAATAAATGAAGCTATAGATTGTGATAGCGTTGCGAAAACACAATACTCACAATTTTTAGGCGTACCACTATCATTATGGGGAATTTTATTATATTTATTCTTCTTATTTATGACATATGTTGATAAATTGCAAAACCTAAAATTTTTAAACTTCTTAAAAGTATTCAAAAATCAAACTTCATACATTTTTTGTGTAGGTATTTTTTCTTTTTTATTATCAATAATATTAGGATGTATTTCAGTATCTAAAATTAATTCTATATGCATTTTTTGTTTTACGACATACTTCATAAATCTAATTATTGGCATAGTAGCAAAAGAACGCGGAGAAAATGCATTATTTGAAATAAAAAATTCAATAAACGATTTTGTAGAAGCAATAAAAGTACCAAGATACGCATTTTGGTTTTCATTAATTGTATTATTATTTGCTTCAATATTAACTTTTACATCAGTAAGCAATATACTTTCACCACAAATATTAAAGAAACAAACTTGGGAAGGTACATTTAAAACTTATAACAACATAGTTAATGGAAATGAAATCGGACCAAAAGATGCAACTTTAGTAATTAATGAATATATTGATTTCAATTGTGGCGGTTGCTTTTATGCAAATTTATACATACATAGAATTATTGCTGAATTTGAAAATGTAAAAGCAATTCAACACGTATTGCCACTAGAAAAAACTTGTAATCATAATATGAAATACGAAGGTCATAAAAATTCTTGTTTAAAAGCAAGATATGCTATTGCTGCAAAAGAACAAAATAAATACTGGCAAATGGCAGATATTTTATTTATTGAAGCACCAGAAACAGAAAAAGAAATTATAGAACAAGCTAGACTTTTTGATTTTGACATCAAAAAATTAAAAGAAGATGCACATAGTGATAAAACAACCGAAGAAATAAAAAATTCAATAATAGATGCAGATTCAAAAGAAATTTATGGCACTCCAACTTTATATATTGGACTTAAAAAACAAATAGGTGTTGATTCATATCCAACATTCAAACAATTAGTTATAGAACAAGGTGGAATAGAAAAGAAAAATCATGGATAAAGTTCTATTACATGCCTGCTGTGCAACTTGCAGTGGTTATCCAATAGAAAAATTAAGAGAATTAGGATATGAACCTGTCTTATATTTCTTTAATCCAAATATTTTTCCACCTGAAGAATTTGATAAAAGATTAAATGAATTAATAAAATATGCAAAGAAAAAAAATGTAGAATTAATAATAGATAAACAAGATTCTGCAAATTGGTATAATGCAATATCTGGACTTGAAAATGAGCCAGAAAAAGGAAAAAGATGCCATAGATGTTTTGAATATAGACTATTGTTTACTGTTTTAAAAGCGTTTCAATTAGAATATAAATATTTCACAACAACACTTACTGTAAGCCCACATAAACAATCAAAAGTAATATTTGAAATAGCTAAAGAGCTAGCAGATAAATATGAATTAACTTTCCTTGATATAGACTTTAAAAAAGAAAATGGTTTTTTAAAAACTATGCAAATTGCGAAAGCTGAAAACTTTTATAGACAATCATATTGCGGATGTGAATTTAGTATTTTTACTAATTCTTAACAATTACAAATAAAAAAGCAATTATAAATATTCATATATTTAATATAAACGGATAATAATTAGGATAAAGTTATGAATTTATCAATACAATCTTCATACATGTATAAACCTAGCTTTCAGGGAACAAGTGGGGATTATAAAAGAATTCAAAAACATTACAAACGAAGTATACCACTTGATACAGAAGTAAATGAATTAGCTAAACAATTCAAAAATACAGTTATTGAACCATATTCTGATTGGACAGAAGACACTATTCCTGCAGATAAAGAAGAAGGAAGCTTTCTTTTAAAACTCTGTATAAAACCATTTTTACCTGTATTAGAAAAGTATTCACCAGAACAAGCAGAAAAATTTGCAAGAATGGTTTTTGGCGAAAAACAAATGGAAATATTAACTAATGCTAGTATAAAAAACTCTGATATTAAAGCATTAAAAGATACAATTGAAGAAAGAATTGGTAAAAACATTGATGGAATTTATGTATAACTAATTAGAAATATTTATAATTAAAGCATCTTTTTCTTTACGGGAAAGATGCTTTATTCTATATTCTTCTTTTTGAGCATCTTGTTTTGAATTAAATTCTTTAGTATAAACTAATTTTAAAGGTTTGTTTGCTCTAGTAAATTTAGCACCTTTTCCATCTACATGAAGTTTATATCGCCTCTCAACATCATCAGTATAACCACAATATAATTTATTATTTACAGTCAAAATTATATATACAAAATATTTTTTATCCATTTGATAAAATCTCGTTAAGAATACTAATTATTTTATTATAATCTAATTCAGTAACAAGTCTATGACGATAATCTCCGCCACCTCTAATATTTCTAATATATGCAGGATAAAATTTTCTAAAAAATTTAATGCCAACATCCTCGCCTCTAAAAGCAATTTGAGCATTTAAATGTTTTCTTAACATAGAAATTTTTTCTTCTAAAGTTGGTTCAGGCAACAAAATACCATCACTTAAATATTTTTCAATTCTATATAATAAGGATAAATCTCCCATTGAAGCTCTACCAATAGCAACACCATCTGCCTTAGATTTTTCTAAACATTCTAACGCAGATTCAGGACTAACTACATCACCATTTGCAATAAAAGGAATATCAATTTCACCTTTTAATTTAGAAATTTCTTCCCAATCCGCAAAACCTGAATACATCTGAGAACGAGTTCTTCCATGAACTGTAACAGCACTAGCACCAGCACTCTGCATTAATTGAGCAAATTCTACAAAATTTTTACTATCTTGTCCCCAACCTAAACGAAATTTACAAGTAACTGGTATTTTAACAGCTTCTTTAACTGCAACAACAATATCTCTTGCAAGTTCTGGATTTTTCATCAAAGAACATCCATCATTTCCTTTAACAATTTTATTAATAGGACACCCCATATTAATATCAATAATAGATGCTTTATTTTCTAAAATTTTAGCACTTCTTGCCATTAAATCTGGTTTATGACCTTCAATTTGAAAAGAAACCGGCGTTTCTTTTTCATCAGTAAAAGTAATATGCGTATCACTTCTTTGAACCAAAGCCTCTGAACTTATCATTTCTGTCATTAATAAACAATTATTAGAATATTCTCTGATTAATTTTCTTAATACATAATCAGTAATACCTGCTAACGGAGACAAAGCAACAATACTATTGATTTTAACATCACCAATTTTTAAAGATTTTTTTAATGAACTAGCTTTCATCTTTAATCTCATTTATTCTTGATTGAGCATATTTTCTATAATCATTATCTTCAATGCTTAGTTCTAAATATTTAAAGTAATATTTTTTTGCATTTTTATAATCGTTTATAGAATCATAATCAACACCTAAAGAATAATAAGCAATAACCATTTCAGGTGCATATTTTAAAGTAGATTTATAATCTTCAATAGCCTTATTATATTGATTTAATCCATCATATGCCATAGCTCTATAATAATAAACTGTAGCATTTGTTGAATTTATATCTAAAATTCTATTAAATTGTTCTATAGCTTCAGAATATTTTGATGCTTCATATAATGAAACTGCATAAGATAATAAACTTTCTGTTTCTTTATCATTAATATATTTCAATAATTCTTTAGCTTGTACGTTTAATGAATTTTTAGATAAAGAAATATTTATATATTCTTTTGCTTTAACAAAATCATTCATATTTGCATATATAGAAGCAATATAAAAAGCAATATCATCATTATTTGGAGCTAATTCTAAAGCTTTTTTATAATTTTCTAAGGCATTTTGATTATCTTTTAATGATTGATATGAAGCAGCTATACCAATATAAACATCAGAATCTTTAGGATTAATTTTTTGATATTCTGCAATAGCTTTTTCATAATCACCACTTTGAAAAGCATTAGAAGCAATACTATATGAATTAGCAGCATATTCTTTTAAACATAATTCATATTGTTTATTAACTAGCTCGTTATTACCTTGAATAGCTTTTGCTTTTTTAATAATGCTATAAGCATCAGAATAATTTTTCTTTTGTCTATATGCTTGAGACAAATTAATATAAGCATCAATTTTATTTTTATCAAGCTTAATAGTTTCCAAGTAATAAACAATAGCATCATCAATTTTATTAGCTTTATGAAGTTCATATGCAAATTCATAGTATGAATCAGCATTCATAGGACTATTTTGAACATTTTTATATAAAAAGTCTAAAACTTCAGATGTAGGCATTGTATCTTTTAATAAATCAAATAATTTAGCCTTTATTGCAGAATTTTTAGGATCTAAATTCATAGCAGATTTTAATAATTCAATCGCTTCTTTCTTCCTATTTAAAGATTTACAACATTCTGCTTTATATACTAAAACTTTAGCATTGTATGGTTGAAGATTTAAAATAGAATCATATACAGACATCGCCATATCATACTTTTTTTGTTCTTGATACAAAGTACCAATATTAATTTTAGTATTTATATTAGTAGGATTTAAAGCCTCAGCGCGTCTATATTCATTTAAAGCTTCCATATAACGTTTTTGTTTTTGGAAAACAACACCTAAATTCGCACGAGCTTCGGCATCTTTTGGATTTTCATCAACTTTCTTTTGCCAAATACGTTCTAAAGAATTTAAAATTTCTTCGCTTTCTGAAGAAGCATTTAAAGCATAACTATATTCTTTTAAAGAAGCAGAAAAATCATTTAATTGTTCATATGTTCTTGCTAATTTCAAATGAATTTCCGTATTATCAGAATCAGTTGCAAGTGCATTTTTATAGAAATACACAGCTTTATCAGGTCTATTGAAAATCTTATAAATATCACCTAACGCAGAATTTGCCTGTGGAGCGTATGCATTATTTGAAAGTAACTGATAATAATCAAAACCAGAAGCAGCAAATTCACCTTTTGTTCTTAATTTTTGAGCTGAATTTAATCTATATTCAGGTGTTATTGATTGTTTTAAAGAATTTTCTAAAATAGAAAGATTCTTTTCCATTTCAATAATCGATTGACCTAAAGAAAAATCAGTATTATTTGAAGCAAAATATTTTAAAAAGAAAATAGCTGATTTAAGGTCAGAAATAGCATTATCTGTCGCTTTAACAGTATTATTATAATATTGAGCTCTCATATTATATGAATTTGAAAGACCTATTAAAGAAGATCTATCAGAAGGATTTGTTCTAATCGCCTTTTTAAACTCATTAATAGCACTAGAATACTGTGAATTTTGTAGATATTTATTACCTTGAATATAATTAGAATTTTCTTGATAACTATCATCATAAACTGTTTCTGAAAATGATATATTTCCTGCAATTATTAATAATATTAATAAAAAATGTTTTTTCATAACGACTAGCCCCATATAATAAGATTATTTTATAACAATTACAATAATAAGCAAATAGTAAAACTGAATATAAAAAAGTATAAATTAATTTAATATAATTTTGTTTTAAATTTTTTTGTTATGTTATAATTAACCTATAGGTTATACATTGGAAAGGAGTCTATATGAATGGAACTCAAGGCACATTTGATAAATCCAAAGTGGATGAAATCATAAAAAATTGTGGTGCCAAAAAATCAAACCTTATTGCAATATTGCAAAAAGTACAGGAAGTATACAGATATTTACCAGAAGAAGCAATGACTTACATTGGTACAAAAGTTGAAGGCGTATCACCAGCAACAGTATTTGGAGTTGCAACATTTTACGCACAATTTTCATTAGAACCAAAAGGGAAATACGAAATCAAATTATGTGACGGTACAGCATGTCACGTAAGAGGTTCAATGCCTGTATATGAATCTATAATTCAAAGATTCAAATTAACAGACGGCAAATATACAACAGAGGATGGTTTGTTCTCAGTTGAAACAGTTAGCTGTTTAGGCGCTTGCGGTCTTGCTCCTGTTGTAGTTGTAAATGGAAAAGTTTATCCACAAATGACAACAGACGCAATGAAAGTTATCATCGATACTATTTTAGAACGCGAAAAAGGGGGCTAAGATGAGTAATGTTACTTTAGATATAAAGGCTGAACAAGCTAAAGCTCAAGCAGAAATAAAAAAACAAGGATTAAGAGTTCTTGTATGTGCAGGTACAGGTTGTGTTGCTAATGGCGCACTTGATGTAATTGCAAAATTTGAAGAATTAGGTGTAAATGTTGGAAAATTAACTCAAGAAGACAAACTAACAATCATTCCTACAGGATGTCATGGTTTCTGTGAACAAGGTGTATTAGTTTGTATTCCACAATTACACACAACTTATGTAAAAGTTAAAGCTGATGATGTTGATGAAATTGTACATAAACACTTAGAAGGTGGCGAAGTTGTAGAAAGACTTTTATATGTTGATCCACAAACAAAACAACATGTACAATCAGATGAAGATATTAATTTCTACAAAAAACAAACAAGAACAGCATTGGCTAATTGTGGTAACATTGACGCTGAATCACTTGATGAATCAATCAATGTTCAAGGTTATGAAGCACTTCATAAAGTATTAACAGAAAACAATCCAGATGCTGTAATCCAAGAAGTTATTGATTCAGGATTAAGAGGTAGAGGTGGCGCTGGTTTCTCTACTGGTTTAAAATGGAAATTTACAGCTGCAAATAAAGGTGGAAAATCTTATGTAGTATGTAACGGTGACGAAGGTGACCCAGGTGCATTTATGGACCGTTCTGTTATGGAAGGTGACCCTCATAAATTATTAGAAGGTATGGCAATTGCTGCATTTGCTATTGGTGCTGACGAAGGTTATATTTACGTTCGTGCAGAATACCCATTAGCAATTACACGTTTAAGAAAAGCTATTGCAGAAGCAGAAGAACGCCACTATTTAGGTAAAAATATAATGGGAACAGATTTCTCATTTGTATTACACATTAAAGAAGGTGCTGGCGCATTTGTTTGCGGTGAAGAATCGGCATTATTAGCTTCGATTGAAGGTGAACGTGGTATGCCAAGACCAAAACCACCATTCCCAGCAAATAAAGGTTTATTCGGAAGACCAACACTTATTAACAACGTTGAAACTCTTGCAAATATTCCAGCTATCATCTTAAAAGGTGCAAACTGGTTTGCATCTATGGGAACAGGAACATCAAAAGGTACAAAAACTTTTGCGTTAACTGGTGAAGTAAACAATACTGGTCTTATTGAAGTTCCAATGGGAACAACTTTAAGAGAAATCGTTTTTGATATCGGTGGCGGTATTAGAAATGGCAAAAAGTTCAAAGCTGTTCAAATTGGTGGTCCATCAGGTGGATGTTTAACAGAAGAACATTTAGATTTACCTATGGATTATGAAAGCTTAACTAAAGCGGGAGCTATGGTTGGTTCAGGTGGTTTAGTAGTAATGAACGAAGACACTTGTATCGTAGAAGTAGCAAGATTCTTTATGAATTTCACACAAAATGAATCTTGTGGTAAATGTGTTCCTTGCCGTGAAGGTACAAAAAACATGCTAAAAATCTTACAAAAGATTGTAGCAGGCGAAGGTGAAATGGAAGACTTAGACCTATTAGAAGAACTAGCAAACTCAGTTAGAGATGGTTCTTTATGTGGTTTAGGAAAAACAGCACCAAACCCAGTACTTTCAACATTAAAATACTTCAGAGATGAATACATTGCACACATCAAAGAAAAAAGATGTCCTGCTGGTGTATGTTCAGCAATGAAAAAAATTACAATCGATGAAGAATTATGTAAAGGCTGTACAAAATGTGCTAGAACTTGTCCAGTTGGAGCAATCGAAGGAACAGTTAAAAATCCTCACAAGATTGACCAGTCTAAATGTATTAAATGTGGTGCTTGCTTAGATGCTTGCCCATTCAAGGCAATTAAGAAAAATTAGTGAGGTGAGGTAACATAAAATGACAAATTCATTATTTATAAATGGTAAACAAGTAGAATATACTACTGAAGAAAATTTACTAGAAGTAATTAGAAAAGCTGGCTTCAATGTTCCAACATTATGTTATCGTTCTGATTTAACAAAATTTGGCGCTTGCAGAATGTGCGTTGTTGAAGTTGAATATCCAAACGGCAGAGTTGTTGTTAACTCATCTTGTACAATGCCACCAGAACCAAATATAAAAGTAAAAACAAATACAGATAGAGTTCGTAAAATCAGAAAAACTGTATTAGAATTATTACTTTCAAATCACGATAGAGAATGTACAACTTGTGAACGTTCTGGCTCTTGTGAACTTCAAAAATATGCTGAAGAGTATGGCATAAAAGATTTAAGATATGTTCAAAAGAAAAAAGAAGACTATTTAGCAATAGACAATACAAACCCAGCACTAGTAAGAGATTCTAACAAATGTATCTTATGTGGTGCTTGCGTTAGAGCTTGTGACGAATATCAAGGACACGCTGTATTAGGTTTTGCTAACAGAGGTTCTAAAACAGTTGTACAACCAATGGCTGGTAAAAATTTATCAGATGTTGATTGTGTATTCTGTGGACAATGTAAAGCAGTTTGCCCAACAGGAGCATTAACAATAAGAAACGAAGTAAACGAAGTTTGGGCAGAAATTAACAACCCTAACAAAAAAGTTGTAGTTCAAGTTGCTCCAGCAGTTCGTGTTGCAATTGGTGAAATGTTCAATATGCCAGCAGGTGAAAACGTAATTGGAAAAATATATGCTGCAATGCGTCAAATTGGTTTTGACTTAGTATTCGATACTAACTTTGCAGCTGACTTAACAATTATGGAAGAAGCAACTGAATTTTTAACAAGAATTAAAAAGGGTGAAAATTTACCATTATTCACATCTTGTTGTCAAGCTTGGGTTAGATATGTTGAAACACAACATCCTGATATGGTAAATCACCTATCAACTTGTAAATCACCACAATCAATGTTGTCTTCAGTTATAAAAGACTTCTTACCAACAAGAAAAGAAGGATACACAAAAGATAATATTGTAGTTGTTTCAATTATGCCTTGTACAGCGAAAAAAGCTGAAATCAAACGTAATCAACTTACAAAAGATGGTAAATTTGACACAGATTATGTATTAACAACACAAGAATTTGGTCAAATGATTAAATCAGCTGGTATTGACCTAAAAACTATTGAACCAGAAATGGCAGATAGCCCATTTGGTGAATACACAGGTGCTGCTACAATCTTTGGTGCTTCTGGTGGTGTTGCTGAAGCTGCTGCAAGAACAGCTTACTACATGGTAACTGGTGAAAACATTGCAAACAATGACATTGTTGAACTTCGCGGTGTTGATTCTTCAGCATACAATAAATCAGTAACTCTTGATATTAAAGGAACAAAAGTAACAATCAGAGTTGTTTCAACATTAAGAGAAGCTGAAAAAGCAATCCAAGAAATTAAAGCTGGCACAGCTAACTTCCAATTATTAGAAGTAATGGCTTGCCCAGGTGGTTGCGTAAACGGTGGTGGTCAACCTATAAGCTGTAATACTCCTGAAAAGAGAGCACTAAGAGCTGAAGGTTTATATAACGAAGACCAAAAAGACACTGAATTTAGACGTTCACACGAAAATAAAGACATCAAAAAATTATATGCTGAATTTTTAGGTGAACCAAATTCACACAAATGCCACGAATTATTACATACTTCATACTCAGACCAATTTACTGGTTCGTATAAAGATATTTAATAATAAAGAATAAATTAAAAATATTTCTATGTTCTATAATTTGAATTTTTTCAAAAGGATATAGAAATATTTTTTTATCTAAAAAATAAAAAAAGAGTATTATTAATAAGCTATTCACACTAGCAAATTAATTTATGTTTAAATTTAATATAAAAAAATTGACAACAAGATATTGTTGCGATAACCTAAAATTAACGAAAAGGGAAATTAATGATTAAAACAATCGTACAAAATATGATTACAATGATGATGCAAATGCAAGGCTTAGGTTCTGGCAGTTTTTGTTTTGTACGAATGTGAAACCTCATTTAATATAATTACAAAGCTGCTAAAAATATAGCAGCTTTTTTAATGAGCATTAAATCGAGGTAAAAAAGAAATAAAATGAAAATCAAGAATATAAATAATCAAAATACTAAAAATAATCAAAAACAAAACAAACAAAGTTTTAAAGGAAATTTAACAGGCGTTGCAAAAATCGCTGATATTTTTATAAAATCACAAGAAAATTTATCTTCTACAAGATTTATACAAGATACAGCAACTAATTGGGCACCAAAAGCTGTTTTCGCAAGAAGCAAAGCTGATTTTGCGGAAATGACATTTTTAGAATTATTAGAATCAGGAATTTTTTATTTTGCATCACCAATATTAGGCGAAAAACTATTCAGAAACAAAATTTTTAAAAACTTTGCTCCACAAAACCTAAGAAAAACAATTAACGAACAAATACCTAAATCTGTCGAACAAATAACAAAAAATCCTGCTTTAACAGAAGAAGTAAAAAAACGTGCAATTTCAACAAAAGCAGGTATTGTATTAGCTTGTTTAGCAATCCCTGTGGCTGAATACACATTAAGTTTTGCTAAAAACTTATTTACATTAAAAACATTTAAAAAAAGTAATTTTAACAACATTGCAAATTTAGATAAAAATAACAACGAAAAAGAAGATAAATCA
The DNA here is from genome assembly GCA_015152515.1 of Cyanobacteria bacterium SIG29. GTDB lineage: Bacteria > Cyanobacteriota > Vampirovibrionia > Gastranaerophilales > Gastranaerophilaceae > Avigastranaerophilus. Next base: position 72,138 of record SUTV01000006.1, on the reverse strand, counting down.
CAACAAGAAAAAGTTGAAAAAAGTTCAATTAAACAATTAAAAAAAGCTGGAATTTATTCACTGATAGGCGTAGGCGCAGGAACTCTTTTAGCATTAAATGGACATAAATCAGATACTCTGCAAAAAGTCAGCAAAGCAATTTTAGAACCAGGAAAAGCACTAGCTAAAAATATAAAATCAGAAAAAGTAAAAAATACACTAGGGAAATTAAGTCTTGATTTTGCAAACAATAATGGCAAACTAGCTTTAAGTAAAGGACAATTAGCACTAACAGCAATTGTAGGATTATTTGGTTATTCTAAAGCAGCAGAAGACAGAGGAAAACTTGACGTAGCAGAAGTTTGGACAAGAGTTCCATTAGTAGTATTTTACACAATTTTTGGTAGTGAGTTATTTGAAAAAGGATTTACAAAATTATTAGAAAAGAAAAACAAATTCCCAGATATTTTACAAAAAACAAAAGATGGACTTTTGAATACTCCAACAAGAGCTCAATTACCAGAATTAGCAGAAAAATTAGCAAAAACTAAAAATTCAACAGTAGCTAAAGAACTTTCAAGATTAACAAAAGAAAAAGCCTTTGTTGAAGCTGTTCCATATGCATTTAGTTTACTATTTATGGGTTTTACTCTATCTGCAATAACAAGAATATGGACACAAATTAGATACAATCATCAAGCAAGAGAAAACATGAAAAAAGAGTTTGATTTCATTGAACTAAATAGAAATCAAACCCCAGAAATTTTTAAAGATTTTGAAACTAATAAAGTGAAATAATTTTTTGAATTGCATCATTTGCAAAGTTATAAATTTCATCTAATTGAGATTTATCAAATGGTGCACCTTCAGCAGTAGTTTGAAATTCAATAATTTTAGAAGATTTTGTCATAACAACATTACTATCAACTTGAGCAGTTGAATCTTCGCTATAATCTAAGTCTAATTTAACTTCACCATCAATTAAACCGACACTAACAGCAGCAATAGGTTCTATGATAGGATTTTCAGTTAATAGACCTTGTTGAATCAACTTTTCAAAGGCAATATTCATAGCAATAAATCCACCACAAATACTAGCACATCTTGTACCACCATCAGCTTGCAGTACATCAGCATCAATAGTAATTGTTCTATCACCAACTTTTTCTAAATTAACGCAAGAACGAAGACTTCTACCAATTAATCTTTGAATTTCTTGTGTCCTACCTGAAATTTTATTTCTTTCTCTTTGACATCTTGTATGAGTAGCTGATGGAAGCAAAGAATATTCAGCTGTAACCCAACCTCTTGGGTCAGTTTTATCCATCCAACGAGGTTTTCCTTCTTCAACAGAAGCTGTAACAAGCACTCTTGTATCACCAAATTCAACTAAAACAGAGCCTAAAGCATGCTTAGTATAGTCTTTAATTATATTAATTTTTCTAAGTTCATTATTTTTTCTAAAATTTAATCGTTCACTCATCTAAAAACCCTTTTTTATATAATAACTTTGTGTTAAATTTATTCTAGCGTATTTGTTCAAAGGTGTAAAATAATGACTGAAAAATTTTATTTAACAACGGCTATAGATTATGTAAATGGTGCACCACACATTGGTCACGCATACGAAAAAATATTATCTGATGTAATCATAAGACATAAAAGACAATTAACAGATAAAGCTTACATGCTTACTGGTACTGATGAACACGGAATTAAAATACAAAAAACTGCTTCAGCTAAAGGTATTACACCAAAAGAACTTTGTGATGAAAATTTTTCTAAATTTGAAAAAGCATGGGCTGAGTTAGAAATTAGCTATGATCAAATAATTAGAACAACTGATGAAAAACACAGAAAAGTTGTAAAACAAATTTTCAAAAAACTATTAGAAAACGGTGACATATATAAACATTCATACACTGGCTTATATTGTAGTGGTTGCGAATGTTTCTTAAATCCAAAAGACTTAACAGAAGATGGTTTATGTCCCGATCATATGAAAAAGCCAGAAGAAGTTACTGAAGAAAACTACTTCTTCCGTTTATCAAACTACAAAGAAAAAATTGCAGACTATATTAAATCACACGAAGATTTTATTTTACCAAGTTCAAGAGTAAATGAACTATTAAATCAATTAAAAGATATTGAAGATATTTCAGTATCAAGAACAAAAGCATCTGTAGAATGGGGAATTGGTGTTCCTGATGACATTGAACAAACAATTTATGTTTGGATTGATGCACTTTCAAACTACATAACAGCAATTGGTTATGATATTGAAAATCCATCAGAACAATTTAAAGAATTATGGCCCGCGAATGTTCAAGTTATTGGTAAAGACATTATAAAATTCCACTCAATTTATTGGATAGCAATTTTAATGTCATTAGGTTTACCATTACCAAAAACAATATACGCACACGGTTGGATTACAATTGACCAATCAAAAATGAGTAAATCATTAGGTAATGTAATTGCGCCACACGATGTACTTGAAGCATTTAATTTAGAAAAACCAGACGCATTCAGATACTATATGGCTTGTGCTGCACAAACAGGCAAAGACGGAAACTATTCTGATGAAGACTTTAAAGAAAAAGTTAACGCTGATTTAGCAAACAATATTGGTAATCTATTAAATAGAACATTAAATATGCTTGTTAAATATTTTGATGGAGAAATAAAAACAGAATTTATTTCAGATAACACATCAAAAATTGCGATTTTAGCAGCAAATACAAAAACACAAGTTATAGAAAGATTTAACAAATACGAAATAGCAGAAGCAGGCAATGCGATTGTATCTTTTGCAGATAGCGTGAATAAATATGTAACTGATAATGCACCTTGGACTTTAGCAAAAGAAGAAAAAATGCTTGAATGTGGACAAGTAATATACAATGTATTAGAAGCAATGAGACATATTGCAATTATGTTATATCCATACTGTCCAAATATTGCAAAAGATATTATGACTCAACTAAACAAAGAATCTAATTTCAAATATGATGAACTTGTTTGGGGCGGAATAAAAGCAGAAAAAATTACAGAAAAAGAAAAAATCACTCCTGTATTTTTAAGACTAGATTCTGAATTTGCTCAAGATAAGAAAAAAGGTAAATAAGAGTTGATATATATAGAAATCAAACAATCTTATACACCAGTAAAATCAATGTTTCAAAAAGCATTGAAGGTGTTTAATATTAACTCATTAGAAAATTCAATAAAAGAAAATGAAGCAAAACTTCAAAAAAGCGATATTTGGTCAAATCCAGAAATTTCATCAAAAATTGCACAAGAAATAAAAGAAGATAAAGATAATTTAGCTAAAATTACACATTGGAAAAATTTAGTAAGCGATATAGAAACACTTTTTGAACTTTACGAAGAAACAAAAGACGATTCAACATTAATTGAAGTTGACCAAACAATCAAAACACTAAAAACAGAACTTGAAACATGGGAAGTAGAGTCTACTTTAAGTGGAGAATATGACAAATCTGATGCAATTATAACCATAAATGCAGGCGCTGGTGGTACAGACGCACAAGACTGGGCTCAAATGCTTTTAAGAATGTATATGAGATGGGCAGAAGATAAACACTGGAAAGTTGATATGATTGAACATTCAGATGGTGAAGAAGCCGGAATAAAATCAGCAACTATAAAAGTATGTGGAAAATATGCCTATGGTTTAGCGAAAGCAGAAAAAGGCGTTCATAGACTTGTTAGAATATCACCTTTTAATGCAAATGGAAAACGCCAAACAAGTTTTGCTAGTTTAGAAGTTTCACCAGTAATTGAGGACTTCAGTAAAAAAATTGTTATACCACAAGAGGATATAGTCGTAGATACAATGCGCTCTGGTGGTGCTGGTGGTCAAAATGTAAATAAGGTTGAAACAGCAGTTAGAATTTTACACAAACCAACAGGAATTGTAGTTCGCTGCCAACAACAACGCTCTCAATTACAAAACAAAGAAACCGCAATGCAAATATTAGCTTCTAAACTATTGGCAATAAAACAAGCTGAACACGAAGAAAAATTAATGAAATTAAAAGGTCAAAATGTAGATATTAATTTTGGCTCACAAATACGTTCATATGTTTTCCATCCATACAAAATGGTAAAAGACCACAGAACAAACTTTGAAGTTGGAAATGTAGATTCTGTTATGGATGGTGCTTTAGATGGATTTATAGAGGCATTTCTAAAACAAAATATCAAAATAGAGTAATTGTATTTTGTTTTTGGTATCATTAAACTAATACACATTAAGAGAGGTCGAACATGGAACAATTTTATGCGCTAGTTCAAAATAACGCAATTATAATTTCTGCAATTGTTTTAATACTAGCTTATGTATTTATTGCGCTAGAAAAAATCCCAAAAGTTACAATAGCATTACTTGGTGCTGCAGTAGTAGTATTTTCAGGTTTAGTTAGTCAAGATAAAATCGCAGAATCAGGTTTAAATGAATTTTACTTTATAAACTTTGTTGATTTTAATGTAATTTTCTTACTAGTTTCAATGATGATTATTGTAAACATAACAACAAGATGTGGTGTATTTAAATGGATAGCAATTGAATTATTAAAAATGACAAAAGGCAAACCTGTAATGGTGCTTATAACCTTAGCATTTTTAACAGCCATATTATCAGCATTTTTAGATAATGTAACTACAGTTATTTTAATTATGCCAATTACTTTTGTAGTTGCTAAACAACTTGATTTAAACCCAATACCATTACTGGTAACAGAAATTTTTGCTTCTAACATTGGTGGTACAGCAACATTAATTGGTGACCCTCCAAATATCATTATTGGTAGTGTAGCAAGATTTTCATTTATGGATTTCATAAAAGAATTAACTGGTATTTGTTTTATTATAATGATTGCAGTTATTGCATTTTTGTACTTCTGTTATAAAAAACAATTAATTACAACAGAAGAAAAAATGGCTAGTATTCAAGAAATTGATAATAGTAAAACTATAACAGATTATGCACTTCTAAAAAGAAGTATGATTGTACTTTCACTAGTAATTTTAGGCTTTTTAACACACGATATTACACATATAGCAACATGTATTATTGCTTTCATAGGTGCGAGCATCTTATTAGTATTTGAAAACCCAGAAGAAACATTCAAAGAAGTTGAATGGAATACAATTTTCTTCTTTATAGGTTTATTTATAATTATTGGTGGATTTGAAGCAGCAGGTGGCATAAAATTAATGGCAGATTGGCTATTAAAAATAACAGCAGGCTCTCAACAAATTGCATCATTTGTTATTTTATGGGCTTCTGGTATTTTATCAGGTATCATTGATAATATCCCATATACTGCAACTATGGCACCAATGATTCACGAAATTGAATTATCTCAAGGACGAGATTTTGTTCTTCCATTATGGTGGAGTTTATCACTTGGAGCTTGCTTAGGTGGAAACTTAACTATTATCGGTGCTGCTGCAAATGTTATTGTTTCAGAAAATGCTGCAAAAAATGGCTATACAATTAAATTTTTAGAATTTATGAAATATGGCTGTATTGTTGTATTCATTTCATTAACATTATCATCTGGCTATATTTGGATAAGACACTTTATGTAATTCAAAAATAAGAACTTAAAACCGACTTCACCAAGTCGGTTTTTTAGTGTAAAATCGTACCTATGAATATAAAAAACTTATTTGATAACCTTGCAAATAAATATGATTTTATGAACAATATCATATCTCTTGGCACTCATAAATTCATAAAAAGATTAGCTATTAAAGAATTAAATATTAAACCAAATTCTAAAGTGTTAGATTTATGTTGTGGAACAGGCGATTTAGGTTCAATAATAAAAGAAATAGAACCCACATGTGATGTTATTGGCGTTGATTTTTCTGAAAATATGCTAGAAATAGCAAGAAAAAGAAATCCTAAAAATACATACTGGAACTTGGATGCAACAAATCTTCCTTTTGAAAAAAATTCATTCGACTATATAGTAATGGGATTTGGTCTTAGAAACATAGTTCAAAAAAATAAATCTTTAGAAGAAATTCACAGAATACTAAAAACAAATGGTGAATTTTTACATATAGACTTTGGAAAGCACAATACAATTAGCAAATTACACGATAATTTAATAATATTTTTAGCCAAAATTTTTTATAAAAACACAAAACCTTATAAATATCTTGTTTTATCTAAAAGAAATTTTTTAGAACCAATAGAACTTATAGAACTATTTAAATTTAATAAATTTGAATGTAAAACGCATAAAGAACTAATATTTAAAACTATTTCTTTCCAAATAATTAAAAAAGCCAATTAGCAACTTTAAAAATTTTATGTTTTAAACCTAATAAGTTTAAAGTGCAAAGGCAATTTTATGAAAATAACCCCAAGTTTTGGGAAAAAACTAGTAGGAACGTGCCAAATCAAATCAAGCAATGATGAGGCTCAATGTTGCAAAATTTATGAACTTACACCTAAAAGAGATAAGTTCTATTTTCATAAATTAAAAAATAACTCAAATTGGCAAGACAATAAGTATTTAGGCATTATGGATAACCTAATGCAATCACCAGCGCCATCACAAAATGCAAGAGCATTTTGCATTGAAAAAGATAACGAATGCCTTGGTTATATTAGAACACAAGAAAATGGAAATAAAACGCAAATAGATTATCTTGAAACCTGTCCAGAATATCAAAGTAAAAATAAACAAAGAAAGACTCAAAATATTGGTCAGACACTTCTTGCCTTTATAATCACTCTTGCAAAAAAAGATGAAAAAGAAGGAATAAGAATTCCATATCCTGCAAAAAGCGCAATTCCTTTTTATAAGAAAAAATTTAATTTTAGTACTGAAGCAATTGGTACAAAAAAACTTGTATTAGATGAAGACAAATTTGATAGAGCATTAGAAAAATATAATAAAAGTACAGGCGTAAACTTAGAATTAAAAGCATAAAACATAAAAAAGGGGAAATACATTAAGTATTTCCCCTTTAAATCTATTCAGCGTAATTATTTAACTAATTCGCCAACAGCTTTAAATACAGCCATTCTCTTAGCAGCATCCTTTTCAGCTTGTTCATAAAGAGCTTGAGCTTCTTCAGGATTTGTTTTTAGTAATGACTTATATCTGCCTTCAGACTTAATAAAGTCTTGGAAGCTTTCTTTAGGATCTTTAGCATCCCAAGTGAATGGTGTTTCATTAGCTGGATTATATCTGTATAGTGGGAAATAACCAGCATCAACAGCACGTTTTTGTTCTGTTTGAGTTTTACTCATATCGATACCGTGTGCAATACAAGGTGCATAAGCAAAGATGATTGATGGTCCATCATATGCTTCAGCTTCTTGGAATGCTTTTAGAGTTTGTTGTCTATCAGCACCCAATGCAACAGAAGCAACATAAACATAACCATAAGACATACTCATTAAGCCCATGTTTTTCTTATATGTTTGTTTACCACCTGTAGCAAACTTCGCAACAGCACCTGTAGGTGTTGATTTAGAAGCTTGACCACCAGTATTAGAGTATACTTCAGTATCAAGAACTAAAATGTTAACATTTTGGTTTTGTGCAAGAACATGGTCAATACCGCCATAACCGATATCGTTAGCCCAACCATCACCACCGATAATCCATACTGATTTATCAGTAAAGTAATCTTGTAATTCTCTAACTTTAGCTAAGTCAGCACAATCAACATCAGCATATTTAGCAAGAACTGCTTTTGCTTTTGTTTGAGCTGCAATTGCTTCGTCAGTTTTTGAATTATCAAAATGAGCCATAGCACCTTCTAGAGCTTCAACTAAATCAGCAGGAGCTTTACCAGAAGCAATAACTTTTTCAACATAAGTTTTTAAAGTATCTCTGTTTTGATCAACAGCTAATCTCATACCGAAACCAAACTCAGCGTTATCTTCGAATAATGAGTTTGCCCAAGCAGGTCCTCTACCATCTTTATTTGTTGTATAAGGAATTGTTGGGAATGTACCAGAATAAATTGAAGAACAACCTGTTGCGTTTGCTACGATTGCGTTTTCACCAAATAATTGAGAAACCAATTTAACATATGGTGTTTCACCACAACCAGCACAAGCGCCAGAGAATTCAAATAATGGAGTTCTCAACATAGCACCTTTGATAGTTTTTGTTGTATTTCTACCCATTACATTATCTGGTAATTCACCAAAGAATTTTTCATTTACAACTTCACCAGCTTCAACTTCTTTTTCAATTGATGACCATTCTAAAGCTTTTTTACCAGGAAGTTTGTTTGCTGGACATTGATCTAAACAAACACCACAACCTGTACAGTCATTGCAATATACTTGAACTTTGAAGTGTTCACCATTAGCGCTTGGTTTTGCTTCAATTGTATTGAAAGAAGCTGGAGCTTTTGCTAAATCTTCTTTTTCAACTAATTTTGTTCTGATAGCAGCATGAGGACATGCGCTTGCACAAATACCACATTGGATACAATCAGCACTGTTCCATTTTGGAACTCTTGGAGCGATTCCACGTTTTTCTAAACAAGCTGTACCAGTTGGGATAACACCATCAACGCTCATTGCGCTAACTGGAATATCATCACCTTTTTGTCTCATAGATGGTTCAATAATTTTCTTAGCAAATTCAGAAGCTGTATCAGGGATTAATTTAACTTCTTCAGCAGCAGAAACACCATTTAATGAAGCTGGGATAACAACTTCTTCACAAGCGTTAACTGCAGCATCAATTAATGCTAAGTTCATATTTACAACATCATCACCTTTTTTCTTAAAGGTTTTGATTGTCATTTCTTTCATACCTTCATAAGCTTGTTCAAATGGAATAATTCCTGAAACTTTGAAGTATGCTACCATCATTACAGTATTTGCACCTTTACCTCTTAAGCCAGGTTGTTGTGCAATAAGTTTTTCAGCATCAATATTATAGAATTTAATTTTCTTATTGATGATTGTTTCTTGCATATCTTTTGTCAAATGTGCAAATGCTTCTTCTTTAGTATAAGGAGAGTTCAATAAGAATGTACCACCCTCTTTAATACCTTTTAACAAATCATATCTGCCAATGTAAGCGTGAGTTGAGCAAGATACGAAATCTGGTGCAGTAATTAAATATGTTGATTTAATTTGTTTATCACCAAATCTTAAGTGAGAAACTGTTACACCAAATGATTTTTTAGAGTCATAAGCAAAGTATGCTTGAGCATCTTTGTTTGTATATTGACCGATAATTTTAATTGAGTTTTTGTTTGCACCAACTGTACCATCAGAACCTAAGCCCCAGAACATGCAGTTTGTTGTTCCTTCTGGTTCAGTTACAATTTCTTCTGTAACTTTTAATGATAAGTTAGTAACATCGTCTTCGATACCTACTGTAAAGTTATGGAAACCATTAGCTTCACCATGTTTATAAACAGCAAGAATCATTGATGGAGTAAATTCTTTAGAAGATAAACCATAACGACCACCGATAATTCTGATGTCTTTACCAGCAAGAGCTGCAACTACATCTAAGTATAATGGTTCACCAATAGAACCAGGTTCTTTTGTTCTATCTAATACATTGATACGTTTAACTGTTGAAGGTAATGTTTCATTGAAACGTTTAACATCAAATGGTCTATATAATCTAACTTTTACTAAACCATATTTTGTACCGCGTGTAGCATTTAAGTATTCAATTGTTTCTTCAATAGCTTCACAACCTGAACCCATAGCAACGATTACATCAGTAGCATCTGGAGCACCAACATAATCAAATGGGTGATATTGTCTGCCAGTTACAGCAGCAACTTTATCCATATATTCTTGAACAATATCTGGAACAGCATCATAGTATTTATTAACTGTTTCACGACCTTGGAAGTATACGTCAGTATTTTGAGCACCAACTTTACAAATTGGAGCTTCAGGTCTCATCGCTCTAGCTCTGAATTCTTCAATATATTTTGGTTCAACTAAGCTTGCGATTTCTTCATAAGTAATTTCTTCAATTTTATGAAGCTCGTGAGAAGTTCTGAAACCATCGAAGAATTGTAAGAAAGGAACTTTTGCTTTATATGTAGCTAAGTGAGCAACTAAAGCCAAATCCATTTCTTCTTGAACAGAGTTTGCAGCTAACATAGCATAACCTGTGTTACGGCAACCCATAACGTCTGTGTGGTCACCAAAAATAGCTAATGATTGAGCAGCTAACGCACGTGCAGAAACATGAATTACGTGTGGAAGCATTTCACCTGCAGCTTTGTGCATAACAGGAATCATTAGTAATAAACCTTGAGAAGCAGTATATGTAGATGTTAAAGCACCTGCAGCTAATGAACCGTGAACAGCACCTGCTGCACCCGCTTCAGATTGCATTTCAGCAACTCTAACTTCTTTGCCCCAAATGTTTTTCTTGTGTTGTGATGCCCATTCATCAACCCATTCTCCCATTGTAGAAGATGGAGTGATAGGGTAAATTGCTGATACTTCGCTTAATGCATACGCGACATGCGCCGCAGCGTAGTTACCATCAACTGTCATAGTTTTCTTTGACATTTGTTTTACGACCTCCATTTTTTCTCGTAATCTATAAAAATTGTCTTAATACCCAGTTTTTATATATAAATCGTACCCCAAAGACAATCAAATTACAAACAAATTATTTACAAAAAAATAAATTATCCTCTTATGTCTATTAATGGTGAATGAATGCGTTTTTGAGTGCGTTTAACGAACTTTTTCATATCTTTCGGATTCATAGACAAATGCATACTATTATTTTCTTGTTTAAATCCACATTTATCAACATAAAAAGGAATCGCTTCATCTGTAGGAAAGCGAATTTCAAATATATTTTTCTTATCTCGCAATGCCATCAAAGCTAAAGAAGCAAGCAGTGCCTGACCAGAATATTTATATTTACTACCTCTATCAGTTTCAATAAACTTAACACCCAAATAATCATCTGAATCTTTTACAGCAACTATTCCAACTGTATTTTTATTATCATCTTGCAAAGTATAGTATGAATAACCAGTATCTATAGAAAATTTTTCTCTTGCATATTTCTTTTCTACCATCCCATTAGAAATTGGCAAACAAAAAGACCATTTATTACAAGGAAGATTTTTAACTTCAATAATATCTTCTGCATCCATACAATCATATTCATACAATTTCACATTAACAAAACGCCCTGTTTCAAGTTGTTTAACCTTACCTTTGACTACAGGAATTTTTTTACCAAAAGATATAGAAGAAAGTTGCATAATATTATCCCTATTCAATTGGGATAAAAACAAATAACAAAATTATTTGCTAACTATTGACCAATATTTGGAATAACAGATTTTACATTACCTTCTGCTTTAAAATCTTTAGGGTCCATAGTTATAACAATTCTATCAGCTTCAATTGTTCTACCTTTTGTTTCAATTTTAGAACGACCGACAAATACAGCTTCGTTAAGTTTTCCTGTTACTTTATCAGAAAAAACATTAACTTTTGGACCTGTTGCAACATAATCTTCATATTTAATTTTTGTTGAACCAGACGCAGTAACTACTTTTTCTTTTTTATCATATGCCTGATAATCAGACCAAACTTCAATCTTTTTATTATCTTCAGTGATTATGTCTGTATAAACATTACCAACAGCAACTGCTTCTTCTGTGGTATTGTCATAAGTTAATTTATCAGCTTTAATTTTACTTTTATCTTGCTTTAAAATAGCATTACCATTAAGCAAAATCTTTTTCACATCATTGTTTTCATTTAAATTAACAACTGCTTCGTTTGAAAGTGTATCGATATTTTTATACAAAATATTTACACTACCAAAGGCTTTCATAACATTGCTTTTCTTATTATATTGTTGTTTATCAGCAGTTACAATTACTAAAGGTCTATCACTTTCAGTAACAGAAGAAATTGTGTGTCCTGTTGCTGTAAAAACTTTATCTAATAATGAAACTTCAAGAATTTCAGCTTTAATTTCGTGTTTTTTACCTGCTTGCATTTGATAAGAATAAGCCTTATCTGTAAATTCAACACTATTTACTTTATTTGTTTTAGGATCAACTGTAACAACTGCTTTAGGGCTTAAAACATTAACATCACCAGTTTTAACTTTAACATTACCTTCTAAATAAATTTTATTGTCACTATCAACAAACTCTTGTTTATCAGATTCAACAGATAATGAAGCTGCAAAAGCAAACCCAGTCATTAAAAACATTGATAATATTAAACTATTTATAATTTTCTTTTTCATTTTTACCCTTTATTCCTACATATAGAATTTTGTTTGAGTTCTACCTTCTATATGAAAATCTGAAAAATCACCTTTTAAAATTGCTTTTCCACCGTATATAATTGCTTCTTTAGGTTTTTCTATACGAACACTACCTTGTGCAACAATATCTTGTCCTTTACCCAAATAAGAAATTCTATCAGTCATAATATTTGTACCATCATTATAAACTAATACAACATTAGAGTACAAAATTATTTCTTTTTTTTCGGAATGATATGTGCCTCTATCAGCCTTAAAACTCGCTTTTACTTTTTTATCCTCGTAAAAATTACCAATAATGCCTTCTAGGAAAACAATACTATCATTGTCACTATATCTACCTGTTTCAGCAAACATTTCCCATAGTTTTTCACCATCTTTTGTTTCTGTTACTAAAAGATTTTCAATATTTGCTTCTTTGTTTTTAAAAGTTTGTTCTTCAATTTTTGTTTTAAAAATTTTTGTAATCATACTGGCAGAAATAAAAGCCCAAGTGCAAGCAATAATAATTACTGCAAGAAGAACAATATAAGCTATATTTCTTTTACTTTTAAATAAATTTTTTAGTGCCATATCTATAAATTATCATATAATTAAAAAGAATTTGCAATTGATACAATATTTATTTTATAAGATAATTTACTTATGGAAAAGATAATTAAAGAAGAAGTTTATAAATGTTCTAAATGTGGTTTATGCCAAAGCGTATGCCCTATTTATATTGCAACAAAAAATGAATCTTACCTAACACGCGGTAAATGTATTATTTTAAACAATCATTTCAATAATAAACTTAAATTATCAAAAAAGTTTATAAAAAATTTAGATGTATGTTTAAATTGCAATTTATGCAAAGACTTTTGTCCGAGCAATATTAATATGTTTGAAATTAACACAATATTGAAAAATAAATATGATAAAAAAATAATTCCATTTTCATTTATATACAAAATTATTTTGAATTTTTATAGAATTTTTAATATAAAAAGGAACTACAAATTACAAAATAAATCATCACAAAATTCAATAATATACTTTGAAGGTTGCTACAACAAATATATAGATAAATCAGATAAAAATGCTTCTTTAGAATTAATCGAGAAATTAAATTATAAAGTAGAAAAAATAATTTCTAACTGTTGTGGCTACCCATATTTAAATGAAGGAAATATAGAAAAATTCAACACAAATCTAAAAGAAATTGCTGAACAATGTAATTCAAATATAAAATATATAGTTTGCTCTTGCGATAGCTGTTATGAAATGTTGATGAAATCTGATAATTCTGAATTTAAATCAAAATTAATAAGATTAGATGAACTACTAAAACAACATAATTATGAACTTCCAAATAATTATCAATATTTCAAACCACTGATAAGAAAAGATGAATGTTATATAGGACATGACATAAAAAACATTAACGCAAAAGGAATTTGTTCAACTATGGAGAATTTTTTTGCATTTAAACATCCAAAAATAGCAAAAAAATTAAAAAATTACGATAATGATGAACTAAAAATAAATGGTATATTTACTAGCTGTAACCTTACAAAATGGGGTCTTTATAAAACTTTAAATTTTAAAATAAAATCATATTCAGAATATGCAATAAAAAAAATTATTGACTAATGATTTTTAGTTGATATTATAATTACATAGGTGAGCCACGTTAGCTCAGTTGGTAGAGCAAGGGACTGAAAATCCCTGTGTCCTTGGTTCGATTCCGAGACGTGGCACCATTTAAACAAATATAGCAAGGCTTTTCAGTCCTTGTTATTTTTTTTGTTTTTTACAAAAAACTCAAAAAATTGGGCAATTTTACACAAAAATTACACAAAAAAATACCTTACTCTATGCTAGACAGAATAAGGTAAGTCAAGAAAGGAATGGTTAGACTATTAACACATAAAATGGCTTTTAAGCCATGTTGAAAAGAAAAGATGATAATTTATATCTATTTCACATTTAACCCATGTTAAACATGATGCTAGACATGTCTGGTTGAATGTATGAATTATTTGATAGGGAAGAAATATTCAATTAAGTAACTTGCTGCATCAAAAATGTGTTCAAGGAACTTTGCTTCTCTATCATTTTTTATTTGTTTAACAGTAGGTATATCAACAATAGATGTACCTTCTTTAAATGCAAGATTGTAGATGTTATGCATTAACCACTTACATTTTTTAGGGTCAACAAAGATATGTCTTTCACCTGCTGCGTTACACACTCTTGCATTGAATGCTTGTATTCTACGGAGCACAGGTGGGTTGTATGGTCTAATTTTAAAATCTACACTATAACCGTGAGCTTCTAATGCTCTACGAATAATCATATAGTTGGTAAATTCAGATTGAGCATTTCTAAAATCGCCTGATGCATCACCACAAATAACAATCTTGCTTCTATGGTTTGGGTATCTTCTGATAAACTCCTCTATACAGGCTTGTGTAGAAGTATTCTCTATAACAAGTTCATCAAAGAAGAATACATCTTTCTCATCCATGTGAGCTAAACACCAACACATCGGGTCAACATTGAAGTCACAGGTTAGATATAGAGGTAAATCCCTATTGTAAGTTAATGGCTTTTCATTTTCTGGTGTAAAATTCTTTACTACTAAACCTGATGAATAATTACCAAATTCTCCTAATACATTTATTCTGTAATACTCTGGGTCGTATTCATCTTTCATAGACTCTATGAAGTGTTTTGGAAGATTGGTGTTTTCAGAAGTAGGTGCAATTATAAGTCTGTAATTAACCTTTGGATTTTCTACAAATCTTTTCCATATCCAACCTTTGTTAGGTTGTGGGTTCGTATGTCCAAACAATCTAAATTTAAAATCACCCCAAGATGGTTTTCTATTTGTGTTTCTTAAACGAGCAAGAAGCTGTTTAAAAGCACTATCAGATATTTGAGATGCTTCTTCTATTTCTGCCCAATGCAAGTTTAAAGATTTAAACTTTTCTGGGTCATCTAAACCTTTAAATAGAATTTCAGAACCATTAGAAAGAGTTATTTTCTTATCGTTCTTGTTATATGTATAATCCCTATCTTTAACATAGCCCATATTTTCAAGGTGTTCAAAATAAGATTGCAAAGTAGTATTTTTAACAAGTTCATATTCCTTTGCTCCTACAAGACCTCTGCTTCCTGGATATTTTCTGGCAAGCATTAAACCCAGTAAAGAACCACACCAAGTCTTTCCTGAACCATATCCACCTTGATACATAACAACATCGAGAGCTTCATCGTGTGGTACATTCGTAATTC
This sequence comes from Cyanobacteria bacterium SIG29, assembly GCA_015152515.1. Taxonomy (GTDB): domain Bacteria; phylum Cyanobacteriota; class Vampirovibrionia; order Gastranaerophilales; family Gastranaerophilaceae; genus Avigastranaerophilus. The sequence goes on along the minus strand of SUTV01000006.1, from coordinate 56,575 downwards.
ATCATACGAAGTTTTTGATATGAATTAGAACTTAAGCTTTAATTATAAAGCTAGAAGTGAAAAACAGCCTAAAAAACAACAAACAGAGGAATTAAAAGAGAATTTAATTCTTAATTTTTTGAATGCGCAAAGTAATAATAATATAAGCTTTTGTGCAGCTCAAACTGCAATCTATGCAGTTGATGAAGAAGGTAACTATCAAAAATTTGATGGAAGAAGAGATGCTGAAAGAAAATTGCAAATTCATGGTTCAAGCATAAGCCAATGTTTAAACGGAAAAAGAAATACAGCTGGTGGATATATGTTTGTTTTAGCAAGCGAAATTGAAAGAACAACACCAACTGGAAAAGTAAAAGTTGATAAAAAAAAGCTAGATGAAAAAATAAATTCAATAAAAGAAAAATCACTTGAAGATAAAAGTAAAAAACCAATTTATGCAATTGATAAAGATGGAAATTATAAAAAATATTCAAGCATAAAGGAAGCTGCAAAAGATATAGGAGCAAGTGATTCTAACATTAGTAAATGTTTAAAAGGTAGTCAACACACAGCTCAAGACTTTGGATTTTTATACGCCGAAGACATAGAAAGAATAGGCAGTAATGGCGAAATAAGAATTAGCAAAGTAAAAATAAATCAAAAACAAAAAGAAATAATAGCAGCACTATCAACAAAAGCAGTTATAAGACCATTTTATGCAATAGATAAAAATGGAGAATACCAAAAATTTGAAAGAAATTCTGACGCGTCTAAAACACTAGGAGTACATCACTCAAAAATAACTCAATGTTTAAATGGTCAAAGAGATACAACTGGTGGTTTTGCTTTCGTTTTTGCTGATGAAGCAGAATCTTTTGATGAAAATGGAAATCTTATACTAAACTTCAATATAGATAACGAAAAATTTGACCAAAGAACACCAATCCCAGTTTATTCAATAAATAGACACGGAAGAATTAAAAAATTTAACAGTATTGGGGAAGCTGCTACAAAATTATCTCTACCAAAAAGAAACATAAAAAACTGTATTGAAGGAGAAAGAGAAACAGTTCTTGGTTACTCATTTATAAATGCTGATGAAGTAGAAACTATCGGTAAAAATGGCGAAATTAAAATCGACTACACAAAATTTGAAGATAAATTTCAACAAGTTATTAAAAATGCTGTATATGTTGTAAATGGAAGTGGAAAGTTCAAAAGATATGATTCAAGTACAGAAGCAGCAAAAGCACTTGGTGTTTCACAATCTACAATACTTTTCTGTGCAAACGGAATACAAAGAGGAATAAATGAGCAAACTGTTGTAAAAGCAAAGTATGTTGAAAGCTTTTCACCAGAATTAAAAAGACTAATTTTTAATACTGATTTAATAAATAAATTTGCAAATGAAGCTGCAAAATTAGCAGAAAGACCTGTTTTGGCAATCGACAAAAATAACAAAAGAAGGAAATTTAAAAATAGAACAGAAGCTGCAAAAGCTCTTGGCATAAGAAGTGATAAAATGACAAGATGTTTGAATGGACAACAAAAATCAACAGGTGGATACACACTTGTATATGAAGATGTAGCAGAAAAAAGACAAAAAACTAGCACTATATACGCACTTGATAGAGCTGGAGATGTACACGAATATAAAAATGTTGAAGAAGCAGCAAAAGCACTTGGCGTTGAAAAAGAAGAAATATTAGTTTTTCTAAAAAAAGGAACGACAAAAGACAAACAACCAACTTTAAAAGGCTATGTTTTCGCAACAGATAGTGATGAATAAAAACAAATATTATTAAACACATTACATATAGCAACTTTTTTTATTATAGTTTTTATATATGCATACACGATAAAATTCAGAAGAGGGAAAAATGAAAATATCAGCAATTAACACATATTCAAATACAACATTCTCAGCGCGAAAAGGTGCACACGAGAAAGAAAGAGAATATGTTAAACAATCAAATATAGGTAAAACAGTTGGTGGTATCAGCCTTGCAACAGCAATGGCACTTGCTGCAAGCTTAGGAATTTCAGGTTGCACTACAGATACAACTGAAAAACCACAAGATACAACTACACCATCAGCTTATGTTGATTCAGCAGAAACAACACCAGAAACAACTGTTCAACAACAAAAACCAATAGTAACTACAAAGCTTGTTACAAAACCAGAACACGAAAGAAAAGCTGTATGGCATGAAGTAAAAACTGGCGATAGACTTGCTGACATTGTAAAAAAATATGCAGAATTAGACAAATTAACTCCTGATTATAAATTAGAAGAATACTATGAACTACTAGAAGCAGATAATAAAGGTACTTGGACTGATAGAGATACAATTTATATTGGAACAAGAATCAGAGTTGATAGCATCATGCCTGAAAATGTACACTATGAAGTATCAAATGGCACAATAATAGATGAATTTGAAGAAGAAGACATCATTGATGACACTAATACAGAAGAAGATAATACAGAAAAAGATACTGTTGATATAAACGGAAATACTTTTTACTTTGATTTAGGAACAAGCGATAAAAACTTCGTAGGTGACTACACTGGTTTAATGGATGGCGAATATACAAAGCTTGATAAAAAATTAAACGGAAATATCATTATGACAAGACACGAAGGCAACAATAAAGATAGTAATATTGCTCGTGTAATTACATATGATAAAGACGGTAAAATTATTGAAATGGATAAATATGAAGACAATTCAATAAAAAAATCATATACATTTGCATACAAAACAAGCACAACTGTAGAAACTATAACAGATAAAACTGCAAAAGGAAGTCAAATAGACTCAATTACTACAATTTATGATAATGATACTGATTTAGTAAAATCAAGAGAATTTTTAGTAAATGGTAACACAGTAGCATCATTTAACTTTATCACTGGAGAAGCAAAGATTGGTGAAGAAATATATGTCTTTGACAATGGAACTTTTACTTGTGATGATGATGAAATTGGTTCAGAAAGATATATGGGTACAATTGCAGGTCAAGTTATAAGAATAGACCAATTCAAAAATGGTTTCAGTGTAGAATATCTTGATAAAGCAGGCGACATTGAAATGAGAGAACTATTTGATTCAAAAGGCAATTTAATAGAAATTGAAGAATAAAAATCAAATTCAATAGAAAATAAAAAACAGGTTTAATTACCTGTTTTTTTATTTTAAAATTAAATCAATAAAAAATCGAGGAAAATAATGGCTATAGAAAAAGTTAAAGAATATTTTAAACAATTCAATATGGAAAAAAGAATATTAGAATTTCCAACATCCAGTGAAACAGTTGAATTAGCTGCAATTGCTGTTGGTTGCGAACCAAAACAAATTACAAAAACAATGTCATTTCTTGTTGAAGAAAAACCAATATTAATTGCAATGGCAGGTGACGCTAGAATTTCAAACCCAAAATTTAGAGAAAAATTTAACACAAAAGCTAAAATGATACCTTTTGAGCAAGTTGAAGAATATATTGGACACGCTGTTGGTGGTGTATGTCCTTTTGCAATAAAAGAAAATGTAAATGTTTACCTTGATGTTTCGTTAAAAAGATTCAAAACAATTTTCCCAGCAGCTGGTAGTGGAAATAGTGCAATAGAATTAACAATTCCAGAAATGGAAAAATACTCAAACTATGTTGAATGGATAGACATTGCTAAAGACTGGGAATAAAATTCAAAATTCTAAACTATCGGATAAAATTCTATCGATATTTTCAAAAATTATATAATGAGAATTTAAATCATAATGTAAGCCATCAATCTTTGATGGTTTTACTATTTTATTAATATCTAAAAATAAACAGTTATTCTCTAACGCAATTTGTTCATATAAAGGAAACATCATATTAGATTTTTCAATACTATTTTTATTAAACATAGAAGAAAATGAACCATTTAAAATATTATCATCTAACTTTAAAGGAGAAATAATCAAAACCTTGTCTGCTTTTTGCTTTGCTAAAAAAATTAAATTTTTCAAACAATCATTAATAGTTTTTTCATCAATATTATATATAGATTGATAATCATTTGTACCAATCCAAATAACAATATAATCAATATTTGAATACTTATCCAAAATTGAAGAGAAACATTCAATCGCAGAATAGTTTTTTCCAAATGGACTTTTTAAGAATGCAACTCTATTATTTAAACCTTCTTCTAAAACATTAAATTTTGATTTTAAAAGTCCAGTCCATCTTTTATTTTCAGGATAACGAGAACCATCAACTGGGCAATAACCAAAAGTATTCGAATCTCCAAAACAAAGTATTGTTTTCATATTAAATCACCTTATAAAATAATAATATAATAAAAAAGGAGGTATAAATTACCTCCTTTTTAAGTTTAAAATTTTAACTAAACATTAATTAATTTTTTAACATCATTACGCTTAACTTTTCTTGTTGTTGTTTTTGGTAATGGCTCTTTAACAACAATAACAGTACTTGGACGCTTATATTGAGTTAATTGTAAAGATAAAGATTTAACATCAGCCTTAATAATGTCTTCAATTTCTTTTTCAGTATGTTTTTTGTATAAATCTTCTTTTGGAACAACAACTGCAGTAACTTCTTCTGCATTTTCTTTAGAACCAAAGTTTCTCTTAATGCCTAAAACACAAGCTTCAGAAATATATTCACTTTTTTCAAGAACTGCTTCTACTTCTTCTGGAAATACTTTTTTACCACCTTGAAGTACAATCATATTCTTAATTCTACCAGTAATAAAAATATGTCCATCACTGTCTATTCTTGCAATGTCACCAGTATGTAACCAGCCATCAGAATCTAATACTTCAGCGGTCATTTCAGGTTGATTATGATACCCCTTCATAACAGATGGTCCTCTTAACCATAATTCACCAGTTTCTGGAATAACTTTAGCTTCGAAGTTAGGAATTGGTTTACCAACTGATGCTAACACATTACGTTTATCATAATTTACAGCAACAACAGGGCTTGTTTCTGATAGACCATAACCTTGATATACTTTAATACCAATTCTTTCAAAGAATTTGCCAACTTCAATATCTAAAGGAGCACCACCAGCGATACAGCCTGTAAATTTACCACCAAATTTGTCATGAATCTTTTTAAATAATATTTTCTTTACTCTATAAGAAGGAATAAATTTAGATAAATGATACATAAACTTAAAGGCAATTTGAGTGAATTTTGGTGCATTTTTAAGTTCACTTTCAATACCAGTTTTTAATAATTTTAAAAACGCAGGTACTACAATCATAAACTCAACTTTTTTATCACGCATAATACCAGTAATATCTTTTGGTTTTAAACTGTGAGTGTAATAAACAGAAAAACCAAAATTTAAAAATACACAGAAACCAACTGTCATTTCAAACAAATGGTTCATAGGTAAAATAGATAATACTGTAACTTTTTTATCACCAAGAATATGTTTTAAAGGTTCTTTTAATGAATCCAATTGGCTCATAATGTTTTTGAAAGTAATTTCAACACCTTTTGGCATACCAGTTGTACCAGATGTATAAATGATAAACATTGTAGATTTAGAACTTCTTCTTCTCCATTTTGCATTATATTTATCTGGTAATTCATAAATATTAGGAATTTCCTTACTTTTAACATGTTCATCAATCATTAATATATATTTTAAAGAAGGTAATTCTTTTTGAAGTTCAAGTGCTGTTTCTAAATATGTTTGAGAAACACACATAATTGTAGGTTCAGCATCAAGTAAAATAGACTTTAATTCATATTTAGTTAACTTAATATCTAACGGAACAGTAACAAAACCAGCCAATGCAGAAGCAAATACGCAAGCACCATATTCTGGTTTTGATTCAGATAAAATAGCTAATTTTTGACCTTTTTTAGTATCTAAATCATATATCATGTGAATTGCTAATTTTCTTGATAGAAGACCTAATCCTCTATAAGTAAATTCTTTCCAACCAAAAGCGCTACGAATACCTAAAGCAACTCTGTTTTCATAATCATCAGTTTTGCCTTCCATTTGCGCATAAAAATCATGTTCAATTAATCCCATAACTTTCCCCATAACTAATAGTAAAACTCATATATATTCTATTAATTACATAATAAAAAGTCAAAAATATAGCATATTGTAATACATTTGTTTACTTATATTTACAAAAAATTGTTAAAACCTATACTTTAATTATTTTTTTGATAAAATTTAAAACGGTAGAAGAAAAGAGAGTGAGATTATGGAAATCAAAAGACTTACATGCTTAGTATTAAGCATTCTCTTAATGCTTTTTTATAGCAGTGTCCCAACGCTTGCTATAACAGAAGCAAAAGGAGCTCAAAAGCAACTTCAAGCGTCTCCAAATGCTAGACCAATTGAACTTGCGTTTGTTTTTGATGGACCTTCTGACAAAAACCAAGAAGTTTTGAAGGTTTTCCAAAACACAATTACAAAATCCTTATTGCCTGACTACAAAGCTGTATTCCCAAAGGAATATATCTATGTGGGAAATTGGACGGAAGATAGTGCTGAAAAAGTTTCAGAAAAAGCACTAAATTCGAAGGCCAAAATGGTTATCTCTATGGGTTATATGTCTAGTTTGTACTTATCCCAAAAGAAAAACAAAACAAAATTTGTAGTAACTATTGATGAGTATGGTTTAAGAGAATTAGGCTCAGATGCCTTCTTTAACCCATTGAAACAATATGTTAATGACTTTATTTTGTTCAAAAAACTAGTTCCAAACCAAGGAAAAACAGCTGTTTTATTGAACGAAAGTTTCTACAATACACAAAAGAACTGGCATGAAATTATTTCTAAAAAATTCAAAGAAAAAAATTTAGAAGTTGATTTCGTTGTATTGCCTGTAAGTGAAAAAAATCTAAAAGCTTCTTTAGATAAAATTCCTTCAGATGCAAATTCAGTATTCGTAACACCAATGTTTAACTTATCAGTGGAACAAAGAAAAGAATTATTTGATTATGTTAACGACAAAAAATTATATTCTTTCTCTGCTGTAGGTGATGAAGACGTTAAACTAGGTGCATTATTGGGTACATCAACACCAGACGTTGATAGAAAATTAGCTGAAGCTACATCATTTAGCATTCATGGTGTATTACATGGTAATGTAGTAAAAAATGAAAAATTAGCTTTCTTTGATGATGAAGTTATTTTCTATAACAAAGATACAGGTGCAGATCTTGGTTATAATGCACCATTAAGACTATTGAACAACTGCCAAATTATTTCAAATAAAGCAGTACCTCAATATGATTTAACATATGTATTCAATACAATGGAAGATAAAAACTTAGATATCCAAAGAAAAAGATATTTAGTTAGCGCAGCAAGACGTTCAACAACAGCTGCATACCTAAAATATCTTCCAACTTTAAGACTAGATTTAGGATATCAAACATACAATGATGATTATGCAAAATCATATACAGATGTTCCTGTTCACGCTGGTTCATTCACTTTTGGTATCGACCAAATGATTTATGCTCCAGATTTAGTAACAAATATCATTGTTAAACACAAAAAATTGACATTTAACAAAGCTGAAAAAGTTCTTACAGAACAAAGCTTAGGTTTACAATTAAGCTTCTTATACATGGAGACTTTAATGTTTGAAAACATGATTAAAGTTCAAGAAGAATATGTAAAAGAAACACGTGAAAACCTAGCTATTGCAAGAGTAAGAGCAAAAGCTGGAAAATGTGGTCAAGAAGAAGCAATGAGATGGGCTGGACAAGTTAGTGAAGCTGAAAAGAAATTATTAGCAATGAAAGCTGATTACAACAACATAAGAATCACTATCAATAAAATCTTATTTAAAGACCAAAAAGAAGATTACACATTCAAACCATTAACAGCTACAGACCCAGCGTTCTTTACATCTGATATTCATATTATCGACCACGTAAGAACACCTGAAAAATTAGATCAATTTACAGATATGTTGGTTCAAGAGGCAATTTATTTATCTCCTGAAACTGTAAAATTAAAAGCTGCTATTGCAATGAAAAAAGCAGAACTTGCTGGCTATGCTCAAAAATTCATATTACCTAATGCGAAAATGTCATTAGAATATGGTAGCCAATTTGATAGATATTTACCATATGAAAGAGCAGGTAAGGGTTCATTACAACAAGCTGCACAAGCAAACGGTTGGGGTATTCCAACAAACTATCTAGATAGAAACTCTACTAGATTCTTAATTGCAGCTCAATGGAAACCTATCGAAGGTGGTCAAAAAATTGCTGAAATTGCAAGATGTAAAGCTGAATTAAATGAATTAAATGCATATTTAACTCAAGTTAATACAGAAATCGAAATGAATGTTCGTGAAGTTATTAATAGAGCAATCTCTAAATACTTTATGATTGAAAAATCATACAAGGCAATGTTTGCTGAAGCTGAAAACTACAAGTTAGTAAAAAATAACTATCTAATAGGCAAAGCACCTATTGCTCAACTTATTGATGCTCAAGAGCTTTATACAAAAGCTAAAGTTGAAGCTATGAACTCTCAATACAACTTCTTCAAAGAAGTAGTTTGGGTACAAAGAGGATTAGTAAATATCAACTGGACAAAAGCTGATGATAGAGCTAAAGACTTTATTCAAAAAGTTAGAGATACTCTACCAGCAGAACCAGATTTCGTTCTATAATTAAAAGGATAAAAGGCAATAAGGAAACCGACCCCAAAAGGGTCGGTTTTTTAATATAACAAAAATTATTACATACCTTTTCTTGCTTTAATTTCAGCTATTTTTGATTTTACATCTTCAGCTGACTGAAGTTGAATTTTTCTAATTTCATCAAAAATTTCTTTCATTGCAGGATTAGGGTCATAAGTATTTATATTTGTACCAATTAAATTATCTTTTTGAATTTGAATAGCAGTTTCTGCCTTTGTGATAACATCAAGAACTTCTTCTATTTCACTATCTGAAAAACCAATTGCTTTTAAATTAGTAGCCATTGTTTTTTTTATTTCAGAACGTTCTTCCATAATTTCATCAGTCTTATTATCTGGAACAAGACCTAAACTTACACCAACTTTTTTAAAAACTTTCTTAAAAACATTCATAATAAGTCCTCTTACTTTAAATTAACATTATAATCTGATATCCACTTAGTTGTATATTGACATAAATATAAGAATAGCCATTCTCTATATCTTAAATACATCCACAAAGGATTTTTATACGCAACAGCGCATTCATTCCTACATAAATCTAAAATTTCTTTTAATTGAGCAGGATTAGAACCACTACTATCAAAATTGATATTAGGCGAAAATTCTTCTTCAGCCGGATAAATTTTATCAATACCATATTTTTGAGGTTCTTGTGCTAATTTAGCGTGTCTACCCATTGTAAAAACGCTTCTTCCGTATGAATGAATTATATCTTTATTTTTAACTAACATTTCAATAGTTTTTAAAGCATCTTCTCTTGTTTCTGCTGGGAAACCAAAAAATATAAATGCGAAATTCCAAATACCAGCATCACAAGAATCTTTTAAAATTTCAAAACGCTTATTTAAATCAATACCTTTATTAATTAATTCCATAACTTTATCAGAACCAGATTCTAGTCCCCATAAAATCATTTTTAAGCCAGATTTATAAGCTTTATTTAAAATTTCAGAGCTAAATGCTGTTTCTAATCTTGCATCACAGAAATAATTAACATCTAAATTATTTTCAAATATTTTATCTGATAATTCATTCATATAAATTGGAGATACAGATTCATCAATAAACTCAAATTTATTAAGGTTATATTTTTCTTTAAATTCTTTAAATTCAGATATAACTTTATCAACATTTTTAATATTGAAATTTTGTCCAAAATCTTGGTCACAAAAGCTACATTTACCCCAATAACAACCTCTTGAAGATTGGTAAGGAACAACAAGTTCTGGCGCAAAATATTTAGTTAAATCATATTCATCTAAATTTAAATTATGCATTGCATCCAATTTAATTGGTTTCATTTTTGGATTTAAATAAACAACACCATCTTTTTGATACATTAAATTAGGCACCTGCTCAATTGGAAGTTTTTCATAAAAGAATTTTGCAAGTTCAACAACAGGTCCTTCACCTTCTTCAATAGAAACAGAATCAGCAAATAAATCAAAAAACTCATTATGTTTTTTTAATTCATCTGCAATTCTACCAAAGAAATTACCACCAATATTTATATGAGCTTTAGTTCTTTTCTTTAACATATAAGCTAAAGTAAGACCAGCTACAATTTGACTTGATGAGTTAATTGAAATAGCGATAAAACCATAATCTTTTTCAAGAATTGAATTTATTTGCTTCTCATAAAATTCAGAGAAAATATTAGTATTTTTATCTAAGACAAAATATTTAATACTTTCATAATTAAACTTAAAGAATGGATTAATAACACTATCAAAACCAATACTTAATGGAGCATACTGCAAAGAAATAATTTCTAAAGCTTTATCGATAACATTCATTGATTTAATTAATGAAACAGGATTATAAAACTCTTGTGTATTAAAAGTTTGCATTGCACTATTAATAAAATTAGGAACAACAGAAAAATCTTTATATTTTAAAGAAATAAAATTTTTAAGCTTATTATATTTATAAAACAACATCTTTTCTTCAAAAGAATAATCAGCTTCTTTTTTTGAAGGAGAATAAATTTTAACAATCTTCTTTTGCGCTTCTTCAAACTGAACTTTTATTTTATCTAATGAATTTTGGATATAGTTTCTATCTAAAATGTAATGATAAAACTCAATATTCAAATCCAAAGCAAACGCATTAAAGCCTTCATTTTTCAATTGTCCAATTAAAGATGGAACAGCAAAATGAGGACTTACAGGTGTCCACTGCGGAGGAAATACCAATAACATTTTTTTATTATCCATACAAGAAACTCAATTATCTACATATATATATTTATACCATATTTTTAAGAAATGTAACAAAAAAATATTTTTTGTTAATAAAAAATCATTTTTATATAAAAAAAATTTTTTATATATACAGGATATATAAAGAAATTTTGGGAGAGATATTATTATGGCTTTAGAAGTTAGAGAAGAAAGAAAAATTGATTACAATACATTTGTTCAACAAATGAACGATGCTGGTAATAAAACAACAAGATTAGGAAATGGCGAAGCTAATTTTTCTGATTATGGTAACGCACTTAGCGACGATATGAAAGCTATGATTACCGATAGTTTTGACTGTGAACAAGACTATGAATTACAATCAGAAATCGCTGCATTATATAGACAATATGGCGCTAGCGTAATGCAAAGAGGCGACTTTATGAGAATGCTAGAAAAAAACGGTTATAAAGTAAGCTCTTCATACGTTAAAACTTCATACATTTCAGATAACAAAGCTGACGGAAGATATGATACAGATGTAATAAACGGTCACATTGGCGTATATACAATTTCTGATGGAAATGGCGGAGAAATCGTAATCGCAGACGCAAACGGTAACGGCGCATTAGAAATTGAAGAAGTATTTATGAACCAAATTTTAGGTGAAATCGCAGTTGACGTTGATAAGATTAAAGCAGCAGATGTAGAAGCAGCAGCATTAACAATGGGCGCAGACAACTCAGTAGTAGAAAAAACAATTGAAGAATTAGGTATTGAAGAAGCATCTCAAGCTGACTTTAACGCACAAGTAGAAAGCTACTTAAAGAAAGGCTTATCATTAACAACAGCTGAAATGAACTCTGAAAACAACTTAGATACAGATAATATGCAATATACTGGTTCAATGGAAGAATTAATCAGCGAAGAAGATAAAGAAAAAGAAACAAAAATTAATCAAGATGACTTTAACGAAGCGATTGAAGTTTTAGTTGAAGACGAAGGTAAATCAATCAAAGAAGCTGTTAAAATCTTAAATAAAGACTTAGGTTTAGATCTTAAATACACAGGTTCAATCGAAGAATAAGTAACATATATATCTCTCATCCAATAAAAACGACCAAGAAATTGGTCGTTTTTTAATGCAATATTATTAGTATTGAACCTACAATCATTACAATACTTCCAAATATCTTATTTAAAATATCTTTTTCATTAAATATTTTATAGCCTAAAAGAACAGTAACCAATGATGATAATTGGAAAAGAGCTAATGCATAACCAACATTCATACGCTCAAACACATAATTAGTTGAATATTGCATAATAGATAATAGAATAGCAATAAATAAAATTTGTACAAAAACATTGTTATTTGATACTTTAAAACTTTTTTTAGATATTAAAACAAATATTAAAGACCAAAACAAACCTGTAAAACACCACATTACAAAACACATTTCAACAGAAGATAATATGATTATTTTTTTAAGTATGGCTGCTTCAATACCTGTTAACAAAAGAGCCAACAATCTTAATTGAATATCTTTTCTTTTTAACAATTTAAAAGAAAAACCTTCTTGTGTTGATGCAAATATATATCGACTACCAAAGATTATTAAAACGATACCCAATATCCCTAAAAATGACGGAATTTCTTTCAATAAGAATAAGGATGCTAATAAACCTACAACACTTTTATAAGAATTAATAGGACCCAAAATAGAAAGTTCACCAATGCTAACAGCTTTTATTTGACAAGCTGTACCTAATGCGCATAAAAGACCAGCTAAAAATACAAAAAACCAAAATTGAAATTCATATGAATTAGAAAAAAATTGAAAACAAAATGGAAAACAAAATAAACTCATAATTAAATAAGAATAAAAATTAATTACAAGTGAAGAATTAGCAACTGACAATTTTTTTTGAATGACGTTTGCAATAGGATTTGAAAATATTCTAAAAATTATAAAAAGTATTAAATACATACAATTAATGTTACAACTTAAATTTTAATTATTATTTAAAATAGCATCAACTTGTTGAAAATGGTGAACAACAAGATTGTTATTTTGCGCCAAATTATTAAAGTGAGATATCAAGTCAAAATAATGTTTTGGAACCTTTGCATTATTTGCAAATTTATATTTTTCATAGTCAATATCAATACGAACATTTTTAATTCCCAAGTTACAAACAACATCAATAAACTTAGAAATTTCTTCTTTATTGTCATTAATATCATCTACAATAATATATTTTAGTATTATATTTTCTTTAGCATTATCTGAAGCTTGAATATACTTTTGAATATTAGAAATTAATACATCAAAACAATCAACCTGCTTAATTTTTTTATAAATTTCTTTTGAACCAGAATCTAATGAAATAATTAACTGACATTTATTTTGAACAAAAGCTTGTTCTATAGAAGTGCAATACTTAATACCAGAAGTCAAAATTTCAATTTTTGAATTCAAATAATCAGTTAATAAAGTCATCATTTCTTCAAACTCAGGGTAGATAGTAATTTCGCCACCACTCATATAAATAGAAGCATCTTTTGACAATAATTTATTATCTAATAAAGAATGTAATAAATTTAAAACTTTATAATTATAACCACGCTCTCTCCAAGAATATGTACAATAAACGCATTTAGCATTACAAGACATATTGTTATGGAAATAAACTCTATCTATTATATTTTCAAATTTATCAACTTTTTTATCAGATAAATGCGGTTCAATTTCATAACAGCCCTTACAAACATCTGGAACATCTTCAAAGTTAAAAGGAGAATTTATTTTAGATACATATTTTTTTCTAATATTAAAAACTTTATCCCAATCAACATTTTCACCCCTATAATCAGGATAAAAAACAGGTCCAGAAGAATTTGTACAACAAGCCTTAATTGAATCATGAAAAAAATGTAAGGAATGTTTCATAAAATGGCAGTTTAAATATTTTTTCTTCTTAAAAATGTTCATTTTAATATAAAACCTTAATTTTTTGTCTATCTTTCAAATAAGCTATATGCTCTTTTTTTATAACTTCACCAGGAAGTAAAATTGGAATTCCTGGCGGATAATCCATTATTAATTCCATAGAAACTCTCGCAAGAGCGTATTTTATATCTACTTCTTTATATGGTTTATTCCAAACCAAAGCAGGTATATAGCGTACTCTTGGTTCAACAGGAGTAAATACTTTTATATTACTATTATCATAAGAAATTTTAATATTATGCATACAAATTTCTGTTAAAGCTTTTTCTAATTTTTTCAACTTTGCTTTAGTTGTGCCAATACCAGTTAAAAATAAAACCGATTTTTCATTAGCCATCTCATCTTCAATGTTATATTTTTCAAACAAAATATCAGAAAGCTCAAATCCAGATAAATTAGTAACTTTTACTAAGATTTTTGTTACATCATTATTGTATGTAAATATTTGAAGATTAGGAACTTCACGCATTGTCCTGATAAATCTATTTATATTTTTAATAAGCTCGATTAATTGAAGTTTTCCTTTTTCACTACTTAAATGAGTAATTGTAGCCTCAATATTTGTAAGTAATGGGTATGATGGAGAAGTTGTAGTAATTAAATTTAAAGCATCTTGCAATAATTTAGGTTCAATTTCTGATTCTTTTGAAATATGTAATAAAGCAGATGGATTAAGTGCTCCAGCAGTTTTATGCAAAGATTGAACAACAATATCAGCACCTTGATGTAATGATGGCGTACCAAGTGAACGATGAAAATTCCATAATGCACCATGAGCTTCATCAACTAACAATTTAACTCCATATTTACGACAAATTGCAGAAACTCGATAAACATCTGTCATAATACCTTCATAAGTAGGATTAGTCATAATAAAGAGCTTAACATCTTTATTTTTTTTGATTATTTCTTCAATATAATCATAATCAAGTGGTTCATAAATACCCCAATCTGAATTATAATGAGGCATTAACCAAACAGGAATAGCACCTGTTAAAACTAAACCATTATAAACTGATTTATGACAATTTCTTGCAATTAAAACTTTATCACCGCGTTGAAGTAACGCAAGCATAGAAGCCACAATACCAGATGTTGAACCATTCGTCAAAAAGAAACTAGATTTAGCATCATAAATTCTTGCTGTTTCGTCTTGTGCAAGCTTAATAACTCCTGTCGGCTTTGATAAATTATCAAAACCTTCTATCTCTGAATAATCACAACTAAAAAATTTTCTACCAATTAACTGTGAAGATAAAGGTGCAACAATCTCACCTTGAGAATGTGAAGGTGTTGTAAATAAAGTTCTGTTTAATTTTTTAAATTTTTGTATACACTTTATGATAGACATACCTTTTTTATTATAAAATGAAATTACAAACATAACAATTTTATTAACTTATTTAAATTGAAGGTATTATGGATTATAATCAAGCATCGGTTAGGGTAGAAGAACTAAGAAAAATTATCGAAGAAAATAATGAAGCGTATTATGTATATGATGCGCCCCGAATTACTGACTTTGAATATGATGAACTATATAGAGAACTAAAAAGATTAGAAGAAGAGTTTCCATCTTTAATAACACCAAACAGCCCAACTCAAAAAGTTGGTGATAAAACAATTCAAGGTTTAAAAGAACTTAAACATAAATATAGATTATATAGTCTTGATAATTCAAATAACTATGACGATTTAAGAAAATGGTATGAACGAACAAAAAAAGAATACCCAAATGAAGCCGATTTAGATGTAGTAGTTGAACTTAAAATAGATGGTTTATCTTGCGCACTATCATATGAAAATGGCGAATTAAAAATAGGTGCGACAAGAGGAAACGGCATAGTTGGTGAAAACATAACACAAAATATAAAGGCAATAAAAACAATCCCACAAAAATTATCAAAACCAATAAATATTGAAGTGCGTGGTGAAGTTTACATGCCTGTTTCATCCTTTGAAAGATTAAACAAAGAAAATATAGAAAAAGGACAGAAAGAATTCGCAAACCCAAGAAACGCAGCTGCTGGTTCACTTCGACAATTAGACGCAAATATTACAGCACAAAGAGATTTGCATTTCTTTGCTTATACAGCAATAACAGAAGATAAAGAACTATTTAAAACACACTATGAAGGAATGAAATTACTTGAAGAATTGGGTTTTGAAACAAATCCTAACTATTCATTAGAAAAAGGTGTTAATCCAGTCATAGAAAAATGCGAATATTGGGCAGAAGAACGCTTTAAACTTGATTACGCTACAGATGGAATGGTAATTAAAATAAATGATTTAGCAAAACAAAATGAATTAGGTTATACTTCTCGTGCTCCAAAATGGGCAACTGCGTTTAAATTCCCGCCAGAAGAAGTTTGGACAAAACTAGAAGGCATAGAATTAAGCGTTGGAAAAACTGGCGCCGTAACACCTGTTGCACTTTTAACGCCTGTTCAATTAGCAGGTACTACCGTTAAAAGAGCAAGCTTACATAACTTTGACGAAATTGAAAGATTAAGAATAAATATCGGAAACGAAGTTTTAATTAAAAAGGCTGCTGAAATTATTCCAAAAGTTATAAGAAAAAGAGAAGAAGAAGATTTAGGAGTTTATAAAACACCTGAATTATGCCCTGATTGTAAAACACCTCTAATAAAACCAGAAGGTGAAGTTGTTTTATATTGTCCAAATTCACTAGGTTGCCCAGCACAAATTAAAGGAAAAATTGAATATTGGGCTTCAAAGGAAGCTATGGATATTGATGGAGTGGGAGAAAGTATTGTCGAAAAACTATACGAAAAAGGTTTAATCAATGATTTTGCAGACCTATACAAATTAACAATTGATGATTTTATGACTCTTGACTTAATAAAAGAAAAATCAGCAGATAATTTATATAACTCAATTCAAGCTTCTAAAAATCCATCAATGACAAAATTTTTAACTGCTTTAAGTATAAAGCTTGTGGGAAAAGAAACTGCAGATTTAATCGCAAATGAATACCCAACTTTAGATGCAATAAAAAATGCTACATTAGAAAATCTAACCCAAATTGACGGTATTGGTGATAAAGTTGCAAAAAGTATTCTTGAATTTTTCAATGATGAAAATAATAAAAAATTGTTATCTAAACTAGAAGAATATGGTGTAAATCCACAAGGTAGCGCATTTGAAAAAATTTCAAACATTTTTGAAGGCAAAACCTTCGTAATAACAGGCACACTATCAGCTCCAAGAAATATTTTTGAAGAAAAAATTAAAAAACTAGGTGGCAAAGTTTCTGGTAGCGTAAGCAAAAAAACATCATATTTACTTGCTGGAGAAAATGCAGGTTCAAAATTTGACAAAGCCTCTAGTTTAGGTGTTATAATACTAACAGAAAGGGATTTTGTAGAACTATCCGAGGAAAATAACAATGAAGAAAAATTTTAAAGTAATAACAATAAATGGTGTTAGAGGTATCTTCGCTGCTATTTTCGTTGTTTTAGGTTTAATTGCAGGTTTTATAATTTCTCCAGGTTGGGTTTGTATGCAATTATGGAATTATGGATTTGAAAATTCTAATATAGTTGCAACTATGAACTTATATCAAGGCATAATGCTATGGGCAATTATTGCATTATCTCTTTATGCTTTAAACAACAAACGTTCTCTAATCGGCTTTGGAGCGTACCAAGGTCTTTCACCTGAACAAATAAAAGACATTATGAATAGAGCAAAAGAATCTGAAGATAAAATTTTAAAACAACTTGAGACAATGACAAAAGAAAAAGCTGAACAAAAAATTGTTGACGAAGTTGATACAAAAGAAGAACAAACTATTGAAATAGAAAATGAAAAAGAAAAGGTAGAAGTATAATGAAAAAAACTATACTTTCTCTTGTGCTATTCACTTTTATATTATTTGCTAACCAATTCGCAAATGCTGCACAACCTCAAGAAATAAAAAAAGAAGCTGGTTATATTTCTCTTAACGGAAACAAAGAAATTGAAGTAGAACCAAACTTTGCTAAAATTACATTTGCAGTTGAAAATACAGCTAATAATGCACAAAAAGCAACAGCAGATAATAATACAGTATCAAACAATATAATTACTGCATTAAAGCAAATTACAAATTCAAAAGATAATGTTATAAAAACAACAAATTTTTCAGTTAGACCTGTTTATGCAACACAATCAGGAAAAAGAACAATAAAAAATTATACAGCAGTTAACTCTGTAACAGTAGAAACAAAAGATATTTCAAAAGTTTCAAATTTAATAGATACTGCAATTGAAAACGGTTCAAATAGAGTTAATGGCTTATCTTATGGTTATGAAGGCGAAAAAAAAGTTTGCACTGATTTATATCCTGAACTAATAAAAGACTTAAAAAATCAAGCAAATGTTTTAGCCATTGCCGCAGGCACATCACTTGATGGTTTAAAGCATATGAATGCTTCTTGTAATATGGATAATTATGTATCAAACGGAAGATTTTATACAAAAAATACTTCTTTAGATGGCGCAGTAAGTGAATCTACAACAACACCAGTTGAAGCAGGCAAAGTTAAAATCAGAGTATATGTTAATGCAGACTTCTATGTAAAATAGAGGAAATTATGAAACCGAAAAAATCAGTAGAAGAAATGCAAGGCTATTTTGTTCCATTATATGAAAAAACATGGGACATTAAAATTGATAGCAATGAAAATAACTATGGACCTTCTAACAAAGTTATAGAAGCACTTAAAAACATTAATTATAGAGAAATTAGCTTTTATCCATTTTATGGTGAGCTATCTGAAAAAATTGCAAACTTTTATGGTTTCAATATAGAAAATATAAAAGTAACAAATGGTGCAGATGAAGCTATTCAAGGCATTATACAAACTTATTTAGAAGAAGGAGAATCTCTTTTAACTCTAGATGTATCATTTGATATGCCAATAATTTATTCAATGATTCAAGGTGGAAATATTATAAAAATTCCATTTAAAGAGAAATGGGAATTCCCAACTGATGATTTTGTTAATGCAATAAAGGAAAAAGTAAAAATAATTTATTTGGCATCACCAAACAATCCAACAGGTAATATAATCGAAAAAGAAACAATTGAAAAAATACTTGAAAAAGCAGAAAATAAAGTAGTTTTAATTGATGAAACATACGCAAATTATTATGGAAATTCATACAAAGAATATGTTAATAAATATGATAATGTATTTATAGTTCGTTCTTTTTCAAAAGATTTTGCATTAGCTGGTTTAAGACTTGGATGTGTAATAAGTAACAAAAATAATATAGATTATCTAAAAAAAGTTATAAGTCCATTTAGTGTTAATGCTATAGCTATCAAAGCAGGTATTGTAGCTCTTGATGACGCACAATATTTTTATAACATTAGAGAAGAAATTAACACATCAAAAGAAGATTTAAAAAATTTCTTTGAAAAATTAAATGCAAAAGTTTATCCTTCAAATGCAAACTTTTTATTAGTTGATTTTAAAGAAAAAGCTGAATATATTTATACAAAATTAAGAAAAGAAAATATAGCAGTTAAACTATTCAAAAAAGGAAGCTTATTAGAAAATCATTTAAGAATAACAATACCAACAAAAGCTGGTGTTGAAAGAATTAAAAAAGCATTAGAAATCAAACCATATTTAGTTTTTGATATGGATGGGGTTTTAATTAATGCAAAAAATTCATACAGAGTTGCAATAGAAAAAACTTATGAACACTTTGCAAAGGAAACTATTTCGCAAGAAGAAATTCAAAAAGCAAAAAACCTTGGCGGATTGAATAATGATTGGGATTTAACTCAATTTTTACTAAATAAAAAAGGAATTAATCCATCATATAAGGAAATAGTAAATGTTTTCCAAGATATTTATTGGAAAGATGGAAAAGGTGTTATCAATGATGAAAATGAATTGTTTGATAAAGACCTTTTTGATAACCTATCAAAAAAATATAATCTTGCTATTTTTACTGGAAGATTAAGAGCTGAAGCTTATTTCGCTTTAGAAAAATTCAATGTAAAAGACTATTTTTACCCTATTTTAACAACAGATGATATTCCAGAAGGTAAATGTAAGCCTGATTCTTACGGATTAAACTATATAAAAGAACATACAATCGCAAATAATTACTATTATTTTGGTGACACAATTGATGATATAACTTGTGCAAAAAATGCAAATTATGTTGAAATAGGGGTTCTTCCACCACAAGATAAATCAGAAGAATTAACTCAAAGTTTAAAATCAAAAGGTGCAAAATTTGTGCTACAATCAATAAATGAACTAGAATCTATATTGGAGCAAAAAAATGAGACAAAGTGCTAAATTAAGAGAAACAGCAGAAACTAAAATCAGTGTTAAATTAAACATTGATGGAAATGGCAACTATAAAATTAATACAGGAATTAAATTTTTTGACCATATGTTAGAACAATTAGCACATCACGCTTGCTTTGATTTAGAAATAGATGTAACTTCACACGATAAAGATAATCACCACGTTGTAGAAGATGTTGCTATCACTTTAGGTCAAGCTCTTGCAGAAGCGTTGGGTGATAAAAAAGGAATAACAAGATACGGAGAAAAAATTCTTCCTATGGATGAAGCTTTAATTTTAAGTGTAGTTGATATTTCTGGCAGAATCTTTTCAAAAGTTGATGTTAGTGTGAAAGATGAAAAAACATCAGATTTTGAAACTGTTATTCTTCCACACTTCTTTTCAAGCTTTGCGCAAGCTAGCTTAATGACAATTCATATTAAAATGTTAGATGGGTTTGATACACACCACATTATAGAAGGTGTATTTAAATCATTTGCTAGAGCTCTTAAAATTGCAGTTTCATACGACGAAACACAAAAAGGAAAGATTCCTTCTACTAAAGGGATTTTATAATATATCTTTTTCGTTTACTTTGTAATTTTAAAGTATTATAAATAAGTTTGAATATATTTGGTTTTTTAAATCTTGATGAATGTTTAATTATAGCTTTATATAACGCTTCATCAAGATTTTGTTTTATAAATTTGTCAACAATATATTTTCTTAAAATTCTTGTTTTTAAGAAAGGGAAACCATTTTCTATCATTAAAATAGGCGCATTCGTAACAGCATCAGTTTTGTTTGCAGAAAAAATTGCTTGATATGTGAACTCTTTAGATAAATCTTTCGTAAAACCAATTTCATATCGTTTAATAATCTCTAATTTATCCTCTAAATGAGTAATAGATAATATAAATTCATCAAACAATTTTGATTGAATAACATTTTTCTTAACCAATAAAAACCAACTTTGTAAATGAGGTTCTTCAATTCCTTTTTCTAAACCATATTGGTTAGCATAAAAACCATTAATATCAGCATTCATTTTACTATAATCGATTTTTGAAATAGGACCATAAACTGAATCATTACAAAATAAAAGTTCATCTGCATTATTCAAAAGATTATTTTCTTTTGCAATAATATAACCAAATTTATAAGAGCCCCAATCATATTCACCATGATGATACGCTTGCACAAAATCAACAATATTTGTAATTTTAGACTTTTCAATTTCAGATAAATTACTATCTGAAACAAAAATAATTTTATCAAAATGATTTTTTAATGCCTTTAAATAATAAATAACATAATCATCAATTATGTTATCCTTATCAAAATGTGCGAAAATACAAACATTACTCATAAACCAATTATACACTAACAAATAAAATTTTTATCAGATTTATAAATAATATGAAAATTTCACTAAAAACACACGATATTAAAACAACATTTAGCGCAAAGAAAAAAGAAATTAAAAAAGCCGATGATATACAAAGAAAAGCAAAGGCTAATTTCCCAATGTTTAGCCCATCATATTTAGTAAATTTTTACACACTAAATAGAAAAGGAATAAATGAGGAAAGACAAACTAGAACAACTCAAATAGCGCAAAGGATTGTCTATAAAATAAATGCATTCAGAGAACTTGAACATAATGACGGCGAAAACGAATTTTATAACATTTATAGAAGAAATGAACCTCCTTTTATAAGGACATTAGACCGAATAAAAAAAACAAAAATTGGTAACTGCCATGAAGCGTCAATAACTGCATTAGCAGGACTAGCTGCAAATGGATATGATGGACAAAGAGTAAGCTTAAAAATTGAAAAACAATTTGTAGATAGAAAAACAAACAAAATAATTTTCAAAAAACAATATGACGCAGACCATACTTTTACAATAACAACAATGAACCAAGAAAATCCAAAACCAAATGATTTTATTGTACTAGATCCATGGATGGATTTTGCTTGCAGTGTTTCAGATGCAAAAAACAGATATAATGCAATTGTAGATTTTGAAAAATACAAAGATGATTTTAACGATAATTTTTCACTATTTAGAGTCGAAAATTTTGAAAGAACTGGCGAATTTATAAACAAATCTGACTGTATATTAAGAAACAAACTTGTTTTTAAAGTAGAAAATGAATACTCTCCAGAAGAAATAAAATCATTAGGTAGATATGCAAGAATGATGTATCCACATCTATGCTTATAATATTTATTTAACCTAAAGCCCATATAAAAAATTTATGTAATAATTAAAGAATGAAAAAAATATCACTTTGGGAAATTTTTAAAATATTCTTTATTATTGGACTACAGCTATTAGGTGGAGGCTATGTAATATTGCCACTTCTACAAAAATATATTGTAGAAGAAAGAAATTGGATGAGTGAAGAAGAATTAATTGACTATTTTGCTGTTAGTCAATGTATTCCTGGAATAATTGCAGGAAATATTTCAATATTTGCAGGTTACAAAGCAAGAAAAATACTTGGTGCAATTAGCGCAATAACAGGACTTATAACACCAGCTTTCATTGCTATTTTAATTTTAGCAAACATATTAACAACAGCAGTAGAAAACCAATTTGTACAAAATGCTTTTTGGGGTATAAGAATTTCAGTAATAATACTAGTACTTATAACTATTAAAGATATGTGGAAAAAAAGTGTGAATACGAAATTTACCTATATTCTTTATTTTGTAATACTTAGTGCTTTCTTATTTTTAGAAATTTCTCCATCAATAATAATTATATCTGCAGCCATAATTGCACTTTGCCACTCTAAAATAATAGGAGGAAAAAATGCTTAAATTATACTTCCTTCTTTATTATGAATTTTTAAAAATAGGAGCATTTGCAATTGGTGGAGGCTATGCTGCATTACCATTTTTATATTACATTCAAAAACAACATCAATGGTTCTCAATAGAAGAATTAACAAATATGATTGCCGTATCAAATATAACACCAGGTCCAATTGGAATTAATATGGCAACATATACAGGTTTTACAACAGCAGGAATACTTGGTTCAATATGTGCAACAACAGCAATAATGACAATACCATTTTTAATTGTAATTATAATAATAAAATTATTTGATAAATTTAAAAATCTAAAAGAAATCAATGATATTTTTATAGGCTTAAGACCAGCTGCGTGTGCACTTTTAACTTCTATTGGATTAACCTTACTATACCAAACAATTAAGATTGAAAATACAATTGATTATAAAGCTTTAATCTTATTTTTAATATTAATTATTCCTTTTTCTTTTATAAAGAAAAACCCTCTATTAATAATACTAGCAGGCGCTTTAGGTGGAATTATAATAAACTCATTCTAACACTTTGTTAAGAAATATTAACAAAATCGCATTGAAAAGTAAATTCTCGATTGAAAATTGTTTTTATATAAATGTGGGTTAGTTAAATATTTTTTATGGTGGAGGTTAGTTATGACAGTATCTTTTCAAAATGGTAGCTTTATGGGTGGAAGCGCAACAGCTGGAACATATACAGTAAATGGTGGTGTTACAGCATCAAGTTTATACAACTCAGAATTTTTAGATAAGAAATATGATTACACAGATACAAGAGAATCATACGAAATTGCTTACTCTGGTCGTGACGCAGCAATCGAATCAAAAATTTCAAACATTGGTTCTTACTTAGCAAACGGCAAAGAAGACAAAGCAATGGATGCATACAATGAATTATTAGCAGAAATGGGTAATCAAACAAGATATGCACAATTAGTTGGCGAAGATGGTGATGATACACAATTAAGAGCAATCGCAAGACAATTAATTGAAATGGAAATTGGTGGAAACTTAGAAGACTTCATCAGAGATAACGCAAAAACACAAGCAGGCGTTGAACACCAAAAAATCCTAACTTGGGGTAATTGCGACTCAACAAGCCAAGAAGACTTATTAGCTGAAATGTGCGACATTAAAGAAGAAGAAGGTCACGGCAACATCATCGTTGGAGCACTAGCTGGTATTGCAAGCCCATTCGTAGCACTAGGCAACTGGTTATTCAACGGCGGAAAGAAAATGTAATCAATATAACTAACCACAAAATAATTAACCGAAACATATTAAAAAGGCGGATTTATTATCCGCCTTTTTTCATGTTATCAACTTGTTCTTTTAAATCTTGGATTTCATATTTTAACCTATTTAATTGACAAGTTATAGGGTCTGGAATTCTATTATGCATTAATTGACCTTGAATTAATAATTTTTGTCTTACAATTCTACCTGGGATACCAACAACAGTTGAATTTTCAGGTACAGCATCAACAACAACACTGCCAGCACCAATTCTTGAATTTGAACCGATTTCAATATTTCCAAGAACTTTGGCACCAGAACCAACTACAATATTATCGCCTAAAGTAGGATGGCGTTTACCGTGTTCATTACCAGTACCACCTAAGGTTACACCTTGATATAGCAATACATCATCACCAATTATTGCTGTTGCACCAATAACAACCCCCATACCGTGGTCGATAAAAAATCTTCTGCCTATTCTAGCAGCTGGGTGAATTTCAATACCAGTAAAAAATCTAGAAATATTTGATATAATTCTTGGAATTAAAGGTATTTTCCAATAATTCAATTTATGTGCAATTCTATGCAAAATTAATGCGTGAAGACCTGGATAACAGAACAACACTTCAAAAATGTTTTCTGCAGCAGGATCTTTATCATAGATTGTCTGAATATCTTCAGCTATTTGACAAAATACTTTTTTAATCAATCGCATAATTTTATACGCCTTTTATATATTTTCTTTTACCATATTGTACAATAACAGGAGCCATTTCTTTTGTTAATAAGAAAGCAGGATTATTTTGTTTTTCACTATTAACTTTTAAAGCACCTGAAGAAGCTAATCTTTTGATTTCACCACGACTTAAAGCACTATCAAAATTAGAAATGAAATCTAATAATGTAATATCTGAAGAAATTTCAACTTCTGGAATATCATCAGGAACTTCTTTATTTTGTACAACTTTGATAAAATTAGTTTCAGCTTCTTTAGCAGCTTCTTCACCACAATACATTTGAGTAATAGTATAAGCCAATTTCATTTTCAAATCACGAGGATTTACTGTTTTTAACTGTTCTTCTATGTCTTTTAATTCTTCATTAGAAAT
Organism: Cyanobacteria bacterium SIG29; assembly: GCA_015152515.1. Lineage (GTDB taxonomy): Bacteria > Cyanobacteriota > Vampirovibrionia > Gastranaerophilales > Gastranaerophilaceae > Avigastranaerophilus. The sequence goes on along the minus strand of SUTV01000006.1, from coordinate 31,170 downwards.
ATCAGTTAATAAAGCAAAATATTTAACTATTAAGCCATCAGAAATAGACATTAATTTACCATACATATCTTTAGGTGAATCAGTTAAACTAATGCAATGTTCAGGGAATGATTTTGACATTTTAACAATGCCATCAGTACCTTCTAAAAGTGGTAATAACATAACCATTTGTGGATATTTTTTACCATAAGAACTTTGTATTTCTCTACCTAATAAATTATTAAATCTTTGGTCAGTTCCACCTAACTCAATATCTGCATCAACAACAACTGAATCATACGCTTGCATTAAAGGATAGAAAAATTCATGAACAGAAATAGGTCTATTTTCAGCATATCTTTTAGCAAAATCATCTCTTGTCATAATTTGAGCAACAGTAACTTTTGAAGCTAACTTTAACATATCAACAAAATTCAAATCAAATAACCAATCAGAATTATTTCTAATTTCAGCCTTTTCAACATCAACAACCTTTGATATTTGCTCAAAATATGTTTGAGCATTTTCAGCTACTTGTTCTTTGGTCAAACTTGGACGAGTATCAGATTTGCCAGATGGATCACCAATCATAGCAGTACCGCCACCAACAATAAGAATAATTTGATGTCCTAAATCTTGAAATTGTTTAATTTTTCTCATAACAACAGTGTGACCAAGATGTAAATCTGGTCTTGATGGATCCATACCCAATTTAATTCTTAAAGGTTTATTTTCTTCTTTTGATTTTTGAAGTTTAAGTGCCAATTCTTCAATACCACCTGGTAAAACTTCAGCTCCACGAGCTAACATAGATGCTTGATTTAAAAATTCTTCTTTAATTTTAATTGTTTCCATTATAATCACCTGTTATTAATATCTAATAAAATTATTATCTCATAAAAAAAACTCCGGTGAAGATACCGGAGTTTTTTTAAATTTTTTAACTATACTAATCTAACGTTAGTAGCAGCACCTTTTTTAGACATTTCAACTTTGCCTTCTCTTGCTAACCAGCCTAAGCCTAGTTCTGCAAAGTTACCTTTAAGGTCTAATTCTTTTTTCATTTTAGAAACTGATGTTTCACCATTTTCATTTAAATAATTCCAAATTTGTCCAGCTGTTTGTCCGATAGTTTCCATCATTTACCTCTCCTTTTTCATAATAGCTATTAACATTTCAAGCATGTAATGTATAATTTAAGTATAGTACAGATTAAAAAGGATGTAAAGAATAGAATGAACACCGGAAAAGTTTGGAAATACGGAGACAATATTGATACAGATGTAATTATCCCAGCGAGATATTTAAATACAGCCTCTCACGAAGAATTAGCAAAACATTGTATGGAAGATATAGATACAACCTTTGCAAATGAAGTTCAAAAAACAGATTTAATAGTTGCAGGTGAAAACTTTGGATGTGGCAGTTCAAGAGAACACGCACCAATCGCAATAAAAGCTTCAGGTGTTTCACTTGTTATTGCTAAAAGTTTTGCAAGAATTTTCTATAGAAATGCTATAAATATTGGATTACCAATTTTAGAACATCCTACTTTAAGTGATGAATGTTCTAAAAATGACATTTTAGAATATGACCTTACAGAAGGTATAGTAAAAAATATAACAACAAACAAAGAATATAAATGCACAAAATTTCCTAACGAAATACAAAATTTAGTAAATGCAGGTGGATTAATAAATTATACAAGAGAAAAATTAAACAAATAAAAAAGAGCCTCTAATAAGAGGCTCTTTTTTAGTGAAACTTTATTCTACATCTGCTGTTTCAACAATATCTGTTCTAATAGAAGCAGATTTAGAAGATGAAATTTGTTTTTCTTTGAATTTTTTAACTTGGCGACTGATTTTATCAGCAACTAAATCAATACTAGCATACATAGATTCTGCACTTTCTTCTGCTTGAACAGAACCTGAAACAAATTTGCATATAACTTCAGCAGTATGACTTTGAGACACAGAAGGATTTTTGATAACATTTAAAACCACATCAATAGATTGAATTTGGTCATAATGAGTTACAACCTTCCCGATTTTTTCTTCTGCATATGCACGGATTGCATCAGTAATTTCTATGTTACGACCTTTTACTGTAATGCGCATTTATTATGCCTCCATAAACTATTACTTTGTTATTATACCCTATTCATGGCAAGTTTTAAACCCATAAATCAAAAATTAATTTTAAAATTTTGAAAAAAATGATATAATTTCAACGAGAAATAAGGAACATAAAATATGGGCAAATACTCAATTGGTATAGATTTAGGTGGAACAAAAATTCTATCTGCCATAGTAAATAAAGAAAATGGTGAAGTACTTGGTTCTGTAAAAAAGAAAACAAAAAAAGATAAAGGTATCGAAAAAATAATACAAAAAATTATAAATTCCGTTAGAGAAGTTTTAGAAACAACAAACATACCCTTAGAAGAAATTGATGATATAGGAATTGGTGTTGCGGGACAAGTAAACAGAGAAAATGGAATTATAATCAATGCACCAAATATCGATTGTAGTAATTTAAACATAAAAGAAATTCTAGAAAAGGAATTTAATAAACCGATTTATCTAGGTAATGACGTAGAAATAGCAACAATTGGAGAAATGTACTTTGGTGCAGGCAAAAAGGAAAAAGATTTTGTTTGTATTTTTGTAGGAACAGGTATAGGCTCTGGAATTGTTGAAAATGGGAAAATACGCAACGGAGCAACCGGTACAGCAGGAGAAATTGGACACATAATAGTTGATGTTGGTGGACGCTCCTGCGGATGTGGTGGATATGGTTGTCTTGAAGCATATGCGTCAAGATTAGCTATCGAAAAAAGAATTATTGGAGCACTAAAAAAAGGTAGAAAATCTAATATAGAAAATTATTTAATTGAAGATAAACCAATTAAAACAAGCATGATAAGAAAATCACTTGAAAACAAAGATGAATTAATTACTCAAATTTTAAATGAAGCATCTGAATATCTAGCTTCTGGTATTGCAAGTATAATCAATTTTTACAACCCAAACAAAATAATATTAGGCGGTGGTTTGATGAACGCTATTGATTATTTTTATGAACGTTCAACAGAAATAGCAAAGGTAAAAGCATTACCAACCCCTGCAAATAAAATAATTTTTGAAAAAGCGCACCTAGGTGATTTTTCAGGAGTAATTGGTGCCTCATTATTATCAACAAATCGCAAGAATCAATAATGAATTTTTCAAAAAAGAAATAGTAGAATGTACACAAATAAAATATTGACTAATTTCTTTGAATTGATATTATATTTATGTAGGCAATAGGCTTGTGGCACTCTGCCGAGGAGAAAACTAAATGTTTTCGACGAGAGGTAGACTCTGCCGAACAAAACGATTAAGTATCGTTTTGAGAGAGATAGCAGGCGATACCGCAAAATAAACTAAACAAAGCATGGGCTTGTGGCACTCTGCCGAGGAGAGAACTAAATGTTCTCGACGAGAGGTAGGTAGCGCAGGCGATACCGCAAAGTAAACTAAACAAAGCATGGGCTTGTGGCACTCTGCCGAGGAGAGAACTAAATGTTCTCGACGAGAGGTAGGTAGCGCAGGCGATACCGCAAAGTAAACTAAACAAAGCATGGGCTTGTGGCGCAGCGGTAGCGCAGGGGACTCATAATCCCTTGGTCGCAGGTTCGAATCCTGCCGGGCCCAAATAATAAAAAAAAAGAGGTGATTATCACCTCTTTTTTATTGTTTTTAAACTGCTAAAATATCATCAATACTTTCTTTTAATGCAGAACAATTTGCTTGAGCTTCTTGATCTGATTTTCCCATAGAGTCAATTGAAACTCTTACTTTTGGTTCAGTACCACTCTTACGAACAGTAAGCTGAGAACCATTAGTAAAGAACAATTTTACACCATCAGAATTTCCTTTGTATTCAATCATTCTGTTTCTATGAGAAACTGATTTATCAACATCAATAAAGAATCCAGGAAGGAACTCAACATTCTTACCTGACACAGCATCATCTAAAACTTTTTCCATTTTAGACATTATCGCAGCTTTATCAGCATCACTTTCAAGTTTCTTTGAAGTACCATAAGAATCAAAATGCAAATCAGATTCTAATTTAATATCATCAAGGATTTGACCTAAAGGTTTCTTTTCTTGAGCCATTAAATCAGCCATTAATAATACAGCAACAATACCATCTTTTTCTGGAATATGACCTGGAACAGTTAAACCACCAGATTCTTCACCAGCTACTAAGATATCACCACCATTATTACGAGCATTAATAATCTCATCTGCTAAAAATTTGAAGCCAACAGGTGTAACAAGTGTAGGAATATCATGTTTATCTGCATAAGCATCAAGCAAAGAAGTTGTTACTTGGCTTCTAACGATTGGTCCTTCTAAACCTTTATTTTTATGAAGATGATATGCTGTTAAGAAAATAACTTCATTTGGAGTAATATAACGACCATCTGCGTCGATAACACCAAATCTATCTGCGTCACCGTCGTTAGCAAGACCTATTTTTAGTTCAGAATCATCTAATTTAACCATTTTAGATAAATAAGAAAGATTCTTTTCATTTGGTTCAGGACCTTCTAAATCTCTATCAGCATTAGGCAATTGAGAAATTTCAATACCGTGTTTATCCATTAATTTAGGGAAAGAATAATCACCAGTACCACCTAATGAATCATAGAAAATTTTAACACCAGAATCTTTAATGTTGTCAAAATCAATTAAATCAAGTGATTCAAGTAATTGAGCATAATTTTCAAATGGATCAATTTGAATAACTGGTTTTATTTCATCCGCAGTTCTTTCATAATAGAAACCTTTTTCAGCAACATTTTTAACATTAGCTGCTACTTTTTGAGTAATTTCTGATGGAGCAACAGCACCATCTGGTGTAAGCATATTAAATCCACCATATTCCCATGGATTGTGGCTTGCTGTCATCAAAATTGTAATATCAACTTTGTCTGATAATTCTTCTGCCATAGCTGCTAAAATTGGAGTCGCAACAGGTTCTTCAACTTTTAAAACAGTAACACCAGCTTTTTGTAATGCTTCTTGAATTACTGGGAAAGATTCCCTTGTTGCAACTCTAGTGTCACCACCAAGCATAACAACTGGTTGTTTTCTACCATTTTCTGCAGCATGCTCTTGTGCATATTGTGCAACACCTACAGAAAATAGTTTCATTAATTCTGCATCAAACAATTCACTACCATAAATAGCTCTATGTCCAGAAGTTGATGTACTCAAACTATCTGCAGCTTTTTTTACTTGTTCAACATCCTTTGTAACTGGAACTTTTTTAACACCAGTAAAACTAACACTATCCGCTGGAGTTGATTTAATAAATGGTACAGCAAATCTTTTATCAACTGATAAAACATTACGATGCGCAATAGGACTTGAAAATCCGATACTACTAATATTCATTTTTTACCCCTCACATATATTTAACTCTGATACAAAACTCGAACAAAATTTTTTTTGTTATTTGTTGACATTATATTAAGAATTTTTACTATCACTAAAATTTAATGACCATTACAGAAATAATATTTATATATTATACAAAAAAAATAAAAAACAAGAGAATTTATAAAGTTTTATAATATTCAAAAATTTATTTTAATAATATAATTTAAAATATGTTTAGACAATTTTTACCAATAATACTATTAACTATATCAAATATATTCATGACATTTGCGTGGTATGGACATTTAAAGTTTAAAAGTACAGCACTATGGATTGTCATTATTGTAAGTTGGTTAATTGCATTGTTAGAATATTGTTTTCAGGTTCCAGCAAACAGAATTGGTCACGAATACTTCAGTGCAGCACAATTAAAAACAATCCAAGAAGTTATTACATTAATTGTTTTTAGCGTGTTTTCTATACTATATTTAAAAGAAGAATTTAGATGGAATTATCTAGTTGGTTTTGCCTTCATCATTTTGGCTGTTTTCTTCATCTTTAAAAAATGGTAATTTAAAATATAATCAATGATTTTGATATTCAAAAACTTGGGAATTATATTATAATAATTAATATGAATTACAATTTTTTAAAAGAAAATTTAAATGATTTTATAGATGGAACAAGAGTAAACAAAACTGCTCTTGAACATTCTATTGAAGGAAAAGAAAATTCTTTTATACTAAAACATAATATAGATGCGATATCTTCTATATTAAATTTTTTAAATGGTTCAGATAACATCTTTGTTTTAAATGGTTTTATGGGTTCAGGTAAGACCTATACAGCAGATTTTATTTTAGAATTTATAAATGAAAATGTTTTAATTTTTAAAAATTCTTACCAAGAAGCAATTAATTCTGATGATATTTTATTGTCATTATTTAAAGATTTTTCGATTTATCACAATGATAAAAAAATAACTCTACCAAAAATAGAATCAAATATTTTTTCTGAGAAAATCAATTCATACATTAAACATTGCAATTCTCCAATGTTATTTATTTTCGATTCATTTGATATAAATACAAGAAGCAAAGATTCTCAAAAAGACATATTAGATTTTATAAACTATTTAAGCCACTTTGAAAAAGTAAAAATATTAATTTGTTCAAGATCATTCAAAGCACAAGATTTAATTTCTCAAATTGGTTGCAGTGAATATGTTTTAGAATCATTATCAAAAGAAGAAGTTTTAGATTATTTAGAACAAAATGAAATCACTGGTTCTAACTTTGAAAAAGAAATTTTATTCAAATCAATAAGAGGGCATTTTTTATTACTTGAATTATCAGTTTTTATAATGCAACTTTTAAGATTAAATTTAACTATTTTTTCAACAGAATATAAAAAATCCACTAAAAACTTTTTAGAATTTTTAATATACAAAATATTAAATACAACTTCTGATAAATTCGTAAAAATTTTATTATTTTTAGCGACTGTAAGACACGGTGTTAGCTTAGATTTTATACTAACCCAAGAAATTGCAACGGTAGAAGATATAAATTTTCTGTTGCAAAAACATGTTTTAGCTGAAAAATTTGGTAAATATTATTTAAAAGATTACTTAAAAAATGAATTTATCAAATCAATAAATTTAGAATCAAAAATTAAAGTTCATAAATTTATGGTTGAACTATATGAAACCGAACTGCCATTAAAACCATTTGAACGCCAATTATTCTTATCTCGTCAAACAATGAGACAAGAAATTGCATATCACAAAGAAAAAATTAAATCTTTAAGAGAAGATTTAATTAAATCAGGTAAAACAAAATTACCAGAGACTCAAGATTTTAACTATTTTAGTTACTCTCGTGTAAGTGGGTATGATAAAAAAGAAGAAAAAAGAACTGAATTACAAAAAAGATACGCAAAAGCAATCAGTAAAAGAACCAAAAACAATGATGAAAAATTAAAAAAAGAAACAAATATTTTTCTTAAAAATATTGCTGATGACGAATTAGGACAAGAATTAAAAGAACTTTCTGAAATAAATAACGAAGAAATTTCAGAAATATTAGATACACCAGAACTTGATGTACCACAAACTCTTAATGATTATATTGAAATAGCACACGAATATGAATCAGCATACAATTATTCTTCTGCGATTTTGTACTATAAAAAAGCACTTACATACACATTAGATGATGACTTTGAAGAGCAAGAACCAATCATTTATTTAAAATTAGCAAATTGCAATAAAAAAATTCAAGAAACTGATGAAGCAACAAGATTATATGAAAAAGTTTATAATATTTATCTTGAAAAATCACCAGAAAATGCAAATAGTATTCTTTTAGAAATTGCTCAAATGTATACTGAACTTTATAAATTTGATAAAGCAAAAGAATATTATAAAAGGATTTTATACTCTCCAAACGGTGTTGACTCAGAAACAATTGTAAGAGTTTACATTAATTTATCGGAAATTGAAGATAATAATGGCGATATAGAAGCTTCAATAAAATTTATACAAAAAGCACTAAATGAAGCTGAAAAAATTACCAACATTAAGCTTCTAACTGAATGCTATTTTAAATATGCATTATTACTTGATGATGTAAACAAGACGGATTTAGCAATTAAATATTACTTAAGATGTGTACAAGCATCTAATAATCCAGAAGAAAATTCATATATGTCATCTGCATATTCAAACCTAGCAGAAATTTCAATTGCAAACGGAAATACAACAGCTGGGAAAATGTATTTCGATTTATCTATAGAAGCAGACAAAAAACAAAATAATATCGAAGGCTTATATTATTCTTATCTTAAATTATCATCACTATACAAAAAAGAAGCACCAGAAAAGACTTACGAACTGCTTTTAAAAGCCCTTTCTTGTGCAAAAAGATTTGATGATATAAATTATGCAATTGCAATTTACATAGAATTAGGCGACTATTACTTAAATAAAGCTGACTACAAAGCCTCAATTAAGTCTTACATACTAGCAAAAAGACTAATTTCGCCACATAGCGAAGAAGATTTATCAATTAAAACTAATAATAAAATTAATAAAATAAAAACACTATTAGGCGAAAGTGAATTCAATAAAATCATTGAAGAAATAAAGAAAAAAAGATAATGTATAACAAGTTAAACACATTAAATATAAACCTAACTGAAGAGAAAAAAGAATTATTTGATAAATACATTTCTTTATTTTTAAACTACAACGAAAATGTTAATTTAATTAGCAATAATGATTCAAAAGTATTATTTGAAAAACATATTTTTGATAGTTTAGCTATGAACTTATTTTTAACAAACAAAAAAATTAAAGTATTAGATATTGGCACAGGTGGCGGGTTTCCATCCATACCATTAGCTTTAGTTTTTGATGAAATGCAAATAAGCGCTGTCGATTCAATCAATAAAAAAATTAATTTTATTAATCACGCAAAATCAGAATTAAATATCAACAATATAAAACCAATATGCTCTAGGGTTGAAGACTTACCAGAAAACTTAAAAAATAGCTTTGATATTGTTACAACAAGAGCAATGGCAGATTTAAGAGAAATATTAGAATATGCTATTCCATATACAAAAGTTGGTGGTTATTTTATTGCATACAAATCCCTAAAAGCAAATGAAGAATTGGACAATGCAAAAAATGCTCTAAAATCATTAAATGCAGTTTTGATTGATAAAATAGAATACAATTTACCGATAGAAGAAAACAACTCAAGAGTATTGTTAATTTTCAAAAAAAACAAAAATGTTTTAGACTGTTATCCTAGAAAAAATGGCTTAGTTAAGAAAAAGCCACTCTAATTTTTTTAAATTCATCAATAATACAGTCAGGATTAACGCAATTAATATCGTGTATTTCACCTAAAATTTCAACATCTGTATATCGTTTTAGCTCATCAATAAAGTTTTTAGTCGCTAAATTATCACAATGTTCTGGAACTTTATTTACAATTATACCTTTGATTTTTATACCCACAGATTTAGCATAATGAATTGTTAAAAGAGTATGATTCAATCTGCCCAAAAATGGAGCAGTAACAATTATTATAGGAACATCTAATTTTTTAATTAAATCAGCACATAAAAAATCGTCACTGACAGGAGCTAAAAGTCCACCTGCACCTTCAATTAAAGTCACATCAGTATCTTTAATAAATTCATCAAAATCATTTTTTATTTTATTAATATCAACTTTTATTCCAGATAAACGAGCAGCCAAAGCAGGTGAAACTTCACCTTCAAATAAATATGAATTGCTTGTTTTTATATTATTTGAAAGAACTCTTATAGCCTCTAAATCAGGAGCAATAAATTTACCACGCTCTTTTATTGCACCAGATTGTACTGGTTTAAAAACACCAACTTTTTTACCTTCAGACTCAAATAATAAAGCAAGACCTTTTGTAATAAAAGTTTTACCAATATCTGTATCAATTCCGGTAATAAAATAATTCATATTTACTCCTCATTAGGAAGAACTCTATTTAAAGCTTCTAAAGCAATATCTGTTAGTTTTTCAATTTCTTTATCTTTAATTATATATGGAGTTATAAAATAAATGCAATTCCACATTGGTCTTAATATTGCACCAAGTTTTAAACCTTCTAAATAAATTTTCTTACCAATTGCATCTTCATAAGCAAATGGTTCTTTTGTGGTTTTATCTTTAACAAGCTCAATTGCACAAATCATACCAGTTTGTCTTATATCACCGACATTTTTATGAGAACGAAATTTTTCTAATTCTTTTGAAAATTTTTCAATTTTAGGTTTTAAATATTCTTCAATTTTCATTTCTTCTAAAATTTTTAAATTTTCCAATGCAACAGCTAACGCAAGTGGATACGCTGTGTAGCTATGACCGTGATAAAAAGTTTTATATCCATCTATATCATCATCATAAAAAGCATTATAAATTTCATCTGTTGTAACAGTAACAGATAAAGGCATATATCCAGCTGTTATTCCTTTTGCTGCACATATAATATCAGGAACGATATTAGCGTGTTCATAAGCGAACAATTTACCTGTGCGGTAAAAGCCCATTGCAACTTCATCATCAATTAATAAAACATTATATTTATCACACAACATACGCAATTTTAAAATATACTCTGGTGGATACATAATCATTCCACCAGCAGCTTGAACTAAAGGTTCAATAATAACACCGGCGATATTACCATCTTGCTCTTTTAAAATATTTTCAACAGAGGACAAACATTCAATTGAACAATTTTCTTTATTACAACCCATTGGACAGCGATAGCAATATGGACTTTCAGCTTGAACAACCTCAAACAATAAAGGTTTATAAAGCTTATGATACATATCAATACCACCAACAGAAACAGCACCTAAAGTATCACCGTGATACGAATTTTTTAAAGCAATAAATTTTTTCTTTTCAGGATGTCCTTTTAAAACGTGATATTGATAAGCCATCTTTAACGCAACTTCAACAGCAGTTGAACCATTATCAGAGAAGAAAACATGAGTTAATTTATTATTCATCAAAGAAACTAATTTTTTAGAGAATTTAACAACACCTTCGTGTGTAAAGCCAGCAAAAATAACATGTTCAATTTTTTTCGCTTGTTTATAAATTACTTTATTAATTCTTGAATTAGAATGACCTAAAGTATTTACCCACCAAGAAGATACAGCATCAATATACTTTTTTCCATCAATATCTTCTAAATAAATTCCTTTACCTTTTTTGATAACAATAGGTTTATTTTGCTCATTTTCCAAAGATTTCATTTGAGTAAATGGACGCCAAATATACTTTAAATCTTCTTGAATTAATTCTTCTTTGTTCATAAAAATACCTCAATACAATTATATTACAGGCAGTCTTATTTACAAATCTTAATTGATAAAGCAATAAAAATTCTTGATGAACTTTAAAAGGGCATAAGGAGTTGCTATGAATATAAATGCAATAAATTTCAAAACATATAGCCCTAAAATTAATAATGTTGAAAACAAAAATCAGTCACAAAAAAGTTATGCAACATCAATTAATTCAAGATATACAAGTGCAAATGTTCAAGCAAACTACTTACCAATTTCTTTTTCAGGCAACGCTCAAAACATAAAAAGTGCCTTTTTAATTACAAGAGAAGAAGAAGATATTCCATTATTAGAAACAAAAAACAATGGTTCTTATGTTGTTGACTTTGATTCTCAAACAGAAGTTATATACGGTAAAAAAGCAATTTCTTATTTAAATAGAGAATCAGAATTTATATATGATACACAAGTAATCATTCCTAAAAAATGCGAAGGCACATTAGAAATAAAAGGTGAAACAATACCCCTACCAGAAAATTCAGCCGTAATGATAAATGGTGGTACAGAAGCAAAAGTTAAAATCAAAAAAGGTTATCCAATGATTGTTCTTTCAAAAAAAGACTATGATTGGTACGAAAGATACGGCAAAAACTCACAAAATGAATCCATTCAAAACAAATTTTTAGAGTTAATGTATTACAATTCTCACTTATATAATGGTGAATTTTCACCAAATATGTTATTACCTGAAAAATTAACAAGCGAAAGCTTTTTAAAGAATTTAGGAATAGATAAATATAAATCTGCTAATAACTTAATCGCAGATTTAACAGCCAAAAGAGATTCTTTATCAGAAGAAGATAAAAAAGAATTCGACAAATCAAAAGCATTATTAACGAAACTATTTGAAACAAATTTAATTGAAACAAAAGACAATGGTTATATAAGATTTAAAAGTTTTTATAATGTAGAATACCAAACAAAAATATTTAAAGAAAAAGGCTTTAGTGAAGAAGAAATTCAACAATTAATGCCTTTATACAAACAAACAAAAACACTGCACAGCGATTCTAGATTTGCAAGAGCAAGTAAAGTTCAAGATTTGCCTGAAGATATTATTAAAAAACTAAAATCAACAAAAATTATACATAACAATCAAAAAATGACTGATTATATCTTTTGGATTGATTCTTTTGGAAGCGAAGAAGCATTAAGAACAAAATTAACAAAAGAAAACTTTACCCCAGAAGAACAAAATATAATTGTAAAATATTGGAAAGATGAAAACAAAACTGGTTTTGATATTAGCGGTTTAAAATTTATAAATAAAAATGTAGCTGTATATAATTTAAACGACAAAGTAAACAACTGGACATTAGAAAAAACCAATTGGGTAACAAATTCAACAGCGTTAGGTGCTTCTGATGGCACAACACCATTTATAGGAACATCTCTTGTTCAAACAGATGAAAATAGAGTTTTTTCAATGAATGAACTAAGAAAAGGTGAAAAATTACATAGACATCCAAATAGAGACGAAAAACGCCAAACAGAAATGTATCTAATCACAAGTGGCGCTGCTGCTTTAGAAGTTGTAAGAAATGGAAAACCAGAAATAAAAATATTAAAAGAAGGCGATTTAGCCGTAATTGATGCAGGAGTTGAACACTGCGTAAATTCTGTATTAGGTGAATACGAACACATTGTTGTACAAGTTCCATCAGCATTCCAATATGGATTTGATTTTAAATGCATAACTCCAGAACCAGAAGGTTATAACAAAGAAGAATTTACAAAAACATCAAAATTTGCACTAGAAGAATCTAGAGAACTTAAATTAATTTAGAAGTTTAAAACATAGATTTTTATAAAAAAGCAAAATTTATATTTAGATGTTTTATGTGGATTATGCAGATATGGTCAACAAAAAATTTATACCCTAACTACGCATTTAAATATCAAAAAGAAAATCAAAAAGAGAGTACAAACAATAATCAGTCAAATAAAAAAACAAATACTTTTGACTATTTAAATGCTATTGGGAACTACAATATATGTTTCTGTGGAAAACCAGCAGAACCATTTTATGCTGTGGATATGGAAGGAAACTATGTAAGATATACATCTAAAAAAGAAGCAATAGAAAAAACTGGCGCAACAAATGCAAATATATATAAATGCTTGCAAAACACAAGAAATATATCAAATGGTTACTTCTTTTTCTATGCAAGAGAAGTTGAAACAAAAGCACAAGATGGAACATATGTTCTTGATATGGAAGCATTAAAGAAAAAAATTGAAGAGAAAAAAGAAAGTCTAAAAACAAATAAAGGACAAAGAGCCGTTTACGCAATAGATATTAACGGAAAATATTCAAAACACGCAAGTATTAGAGAAGCAGCTAAAGACCTAAATGTAAAAGCGTCTAACATTTCTAACTGTCTTTGTGGAGATAAAACAACCGCAATGGGATATGGTTTTTTATATGCAGATGATGTAGAAAGAACAAGCAAAGACGGTTCTATAAGTGTTGATAAAAGAAAAATATTAAAGAAACAAGAAGAAATAATTGAAGCAAAAAAAAGAAAACCTGATGCAAAAGCTTTTTATGCAATAGATGAATATGGAAACTACGAACGATTTGAAAAGAATAGCGACGCAAGTAAAAAGCTTGGAATTTACCATACAGCAATAACAAATTGTTTAACAGGAGAAAGAAAAACAGCAAAAGGATTCACTTTTGTTTACGCTGATGAAATAGAAAGTACAGATGAAAATGGAAATGTAGTTGTGAATGTAAATATTTCAGATGACACATTTAATAACTCTACACCTGTACCGATTTACGCAATTAATAACAGAGGAGAAATAATAAAGTTCAATACAATCGGCAGTGCTGCAAGAGAATTAAATATATCAAGCTGGAACATCAGCAATAATTTAAGGGAAGTTACTGAAACTGCTGGTGGATATGCTTTTATTCGCGTTGATGAAGCAGAAATTGTAAATCCAGATGGAACAACTTCCATAAATCACAAAAAATTAGCAGAAAAATTTTATCTAACTATAAAAAATGACTTATATGTAGTAAATAAAAATGGAAAATACAAAAGATATACATCAGCAAAAGATGTAGCAAAAGCACTTGGCGTACAAGATTCTGCAGTTAGTGCTTGTGCAAACGGCTTATTAAATAGCATAAAAAATAAAGCTGTAATAAGAGCAAGATATGTAGAAATTTATGATAACGGCAAAATAACTATCAATGAAGACATTTTAAATCAGTTTGCAAACAATCTCGCGAAAGAAATAAATAGACCAATTTATGCGATAGATGAAGATAACAAAAGAAGAAGATTCATAAATAAAGAATCAGCAGCAAAAGTTTTAGGAATAGACAAGAAAAAAATAGGAAACTGCTTAAGAGGTGTTCAACAAACAACCGGCGGATATAGATTTGTATATGAAGACTCAATGGAAAAACGAACAAAAGAAACTATTACAAAGGTATATGTAATTGGTCGACATGGAGATTACTTTGAATATGACAGCTTAGAAGCCGCAGCTAAAAAAATAGATGTTGAATTAGATGAACTAAAAGAGTTTTTAAGAAAAGGTCGAAGTAATGATAACAAAATGACCTTAAATGGTTGCGTTATTTCGACAAATTTAGATGAATGATAATACTTCGCTCTAGGAGTTCTTTATATTTTATTGACTAAAGTAAACCATACATTTTTGACATAAAAAAACTTCCATTCAAGGAAGTAAATGCGTGCCTGGAGACTCTGCCGAGAAAAATGATTAAATATCATTTTTCGAGAGGTAAGAACCCTTGGGTGAGAATCCCGACATAAAAAAACTTCCATTCGAGGAAGTAAATGCGTGCCTGGAGACTCTGCCGAGAAAAATGATTAAATATCATTTTTCGAGAGGTAAGAACCCTTGGGTGAGAATCCCGACATAAAAAAACTTCCATTCAAGGAAGTAAATGCGTGCCTGGAGGGATTCGAACCCCCGACCTTTTGGTTCGTAGCCAAACACTCTATCCAGCTGAGCTACAGGCACAAGGCTATAAATATAATACATCATAAATTTTTATTATCAAGTAAAAATATTAAAAAGTAAAGTATTCAAATGGGTTATACAAATCTGTATATAATTTATCAGATAAATTATCTATTACAAGTTCTTTATATGGTTCTTTCATAAATCTATTTTGAACATCAGTTTCCATCTTCTCTTTTGAAGCAATAATAACAAAATTAAAAAAATTAGAATTTTTACTTTCTTCAATATAGTATATTTTTACAAAAGGAAAAACCGTTTTCACTTGAGTATAAACTTGTTTTAGATATTTAAACATTTTACCTTCCAAAGAAGAAACAACATTAATAAGAAGTATACCTTCTTTTTGCATAAGTTTGTTAATATTTTGAAAGTTCTCAATAGAAAGAAGATGAGATGGAACTAAAAGATTTACGCCTGAATAAATATCAAAATATATTAAATCATACTTTTTATTTTGCAAAATAGATTCTCTATTTAAAAAAGTCCTTGCATCTTCATAATACATATGAATATTATCTCTTTTAGGAAAATCAAAATAATCATATGCAATCTGTGTCAACTCTTTATCAATTTCAACAACATCATAGTTCTTGATATTAAAATCATTTTTTTCAGAATTATAAACCATACCTCTAACAAACAAACCCGCAGCATTACCAAGAACTAATACATCAGATTTTTTTTGCTTTAGCTTAAAAACATCCATAAAAACTTTATGGTAATATTTGTCTGCAAAATCATCCTTGGGTAAATTTGAATTTAGAATAGAATAGAAAAAAGAATCACCAGTCGATAATCCCCTTAAATTATGTTTCACATCCTGAACAACACATATGTATGAATAAGGTGTTGTTTTTGAAAATATTGAATCAGGGAAAATAACTCGAGGATTTTTTTTATAATAACAAGTTAAAAAAAAAGCAAAGATTAAAATTATTAATTGAATAATTATAAAAAATATAAAAACCTTTGATTTTAAAAAAGTTTTATACGCTGAAATACATAAAAGAAATGAAGTTATAAGTAACAGACAAGATAAAAAATAGAAAATTGTATCAATTCCAAAAAAGGATATTAAAAAAAATCCGCAAGCAAAAGTTCCCACAATAGAACCTATTGTAGCAAGAGCAGAAAATTTACCAATTATTGTTCCAGAGTTAGCAGAAAGAATATTTCTATTCAATATAGCAAGTTTCAATGCATAAGGAGAAACCATTGCTAATAAAATAGAAGGAATTGTAAATAATACTATAGCAACAATTACAGACAAAAAATATATATTAAATAAAGCACTACTAGTAATTTTTTGAAGAAACTCAAACTGTGAAATTGAAATTAAGAAAAGATATAAAGCAGATAAAAAAATAACAAAGGCTAACTTCATAACAGACGGTTTTCTATCAGCATATTTTCCACCCAAGAAATAGCCCAAACTCAAAGAAGTCATAATTACACCTATAACACTTGTCCAAACAATAAAACTAGAACCCAGAAAAGGTGTAATAACCCTCATTCCAGCAAGTTCCATAATCATAACAGACAAGCCACAGATAAAAACAACTAATTCTAACATTATAATAACCTCAACCTCAAAAAATCATAACATAAAATGCAAAAAAAAAAGCTGCACTGCAGCTAATACTTAATAATCTTGGGAGGAGATTTGGGGATTTGTTACAATTATAATAATTCAATTGTGACAAAATGTTTAGATTTTTTATTATGATTTTAATAAAAATTTACATTGTATTGATTTTATTTTGATTTTTTATATGGAAAAAAAACTCTTTTTTTCATAAAATCATGTTAGAGGTGGGAGCATGTTAAACAATATAATTATATTTATTTTATCTATTTTATTTATTTATATAGCAGTATTCACTATTTATTTTTCACTAATAGTTACTGCAAGCTTTATTAAATTCAAATCTAAAAAGAAATCAGAAGAGAAAAAAGAATACAAAAACCTTATCGTTATTATATATTCACACAACAACGAAAAAACAATTGTTAATTTACTAGAACAACTAAACAAGCAAGATTATCCAAAAGGCAACTACCAAACACATATCATTTTAGACAATTGTACAGACAATTCTTCAAATAAATTAGAATTTATTGGTGGCGCTAAATTATGGAGATTATCTGATGATGCTCCTCTTGGAAGAGATAAAGCTATCTCTTGGTTATTAGAAAATCTTATGTCTTTTAAAAGAGTTGATGGTTATGTATTTTTAAATGCAAATAGAATTGTTAGAAATGACTTTTTATTTAATGTAAACGAAGCACTTCAAGATAATCCTGTAGTAGTTGGTACAACAGATATTTACTTAGAAGATGCAGATTACTACGAAAAAGTTTGGTCTAATGTAAATGAATACAATGCAAACATAATGAAAGTTGGTCGTTCTAAACTTGGTTTAGCTGTTCCTATTGATTCTGATGTTATGGCGATTAAACACGAAGTTTTAGAAAAAGTTCAATGTATCGATTTTAAAGATGCAAATTCAGAATTAAAATATTCTTTCTTGCTAACAAGCGTTAATTATCCACCTAAATTTATACAAGAAATCAAAACTTATGTATCTTCAAATGACTATGAATTAAGACGACCAAGCTTTGGTTTTAAAATGTCATTATTTACTCATTGTTTGAATTTTAAAACTATATCAAACTTTAAATTTGCAGAATTTTTGTTCTCATTATTAAAACCAAATCCAATTGTTCTTATAACAATGCTTTTAATAATTGGAACATATTCTTTCAATTATTATTTTGTATTTGATTTTCCTTGGTCAATCTTCTTAGCTGTTGTATTAGCAGTAGCATTTGGTTTATCAGTATACAAAACAGAACAATATGTAAAACCACTGATATACTTAGCTGGTTGCCCATTCTATACACTTTCTGAAGCGTTATGCGAAAATGAATTAATTAAAAAAGTTTTCAAAAAATTAGATAAAAAACCAAAAACCGAAATAGAAAAAGTAACTGTACCTGTTAATGTAACAAATGGAAGAAATATCTTCCCTTGTACAATGGACTTAATTTCAGAAGGCGGTTTCAAAAAAGTAATTTTCAGATATAAAAATAAAAAACAAGAAACTGCTCAAAGTTATGTAAGAATGTGTGATGCGGTAAAAAATATTTCTGATACTTTAGAACAACACGGTTTCAGAATAAAAATTTGCCAATCTTGTGCATATTTCTCACCAAAAATTGATGGTACTAACAATATGGTAAAAGGGTTCTGTAACAAGCACGCAGTAGAAAATCCTAATTGTAGTGAAATACCAGAAACTCTTTTATGGTCAACTTGTGAATACTACATTCCAGAAGAAGTGAATAAAGTTATAGACATATCAACTTATATCAAGAATAGATAATCGTAAAGAAATGTAACGAGAATTTCTCTAAAAACTAAAGTTTTACTGAAAAAAGCCGACAAAATCATTAGTATAACTGTAAGAAATCGGAGAAATTAATGGGATTATCATCTTCACAAGGCAGATTATTGATGTTAACCTCAAGATTGAGTGATATTGAGTTGCAAGAAATTTTGATTTCACAAAAACAAAACCAACTTGCTTCACAAAAAACTCAAGCTGCTCAAAATTATAGTGAGGCAATGAATAACTATAAGTTAACAATAAAAATGCCAAACGAAAATGAAAGTGGAGGTTATTCAAAACAAGATGTTGAATACTCTAACTTAATATCATCAGGATATTTAGTTACTAATGCAGATGGTGAAATTTATCTTCCAACACGCACTGGGGAAGAAATAATTGCGTCATTAGAAAGCCAAATTATTAACACAACAGATGAAACTGAAAAACAAAAGTTACAAGAAAGACTTGATGACGTAAAAGCAAAAACTGAAGAAGCTCAAAATAACGGTGAAGTATACAAAGAGTGGAATTTAGATGGAAACGAATTATTAACGCTTTCTGAAGATAAAACTCAAGCAATAATTAATGGTAAAACCTACAATTTAAAAGATGGTAATGACTACCTAAATAACAAAAAAGTACTTCAAAATCTAATTATGAGCGGTATGATTTTCCTACACGATACAAAAACTGGTCAAGAAGGAATATCAGCTGGATTATTAGAATCTGACACACAAATTGAATATATAATAGATACATCAGATGACGCTGCTGCTGAAAGTATTTACAATTACGAATTAGCAAGATTAGAAGCAGAAGATAATAAACTGGATTTAGAGCTTCAATCTTTAGAAACACAACACGAAGCAGTAATGAAAGAATATGATTCAGTAAAAGAGGTTATCAGTAGTAACGTAGAAAGGACATTTAAATTATTTTCTGACGGTTAAAAAACAGGGCACACGCCCTGTTTTTTTATATATTACGGTTTGTTAAAAAAGGGAGAAAAACAAAAATATTAAGGCAATTTTAAAATTTGTTTGTTTTATTTTATATATAGCAGTGGGGTTTTATGACAAACGTAATTAATACAGCAAGTAATTTTCAAGGTCCAAATATAAATATAAAAAAAGAAGACATAAAAGAAACACTAGCAACATCAAAACAGGCTGTTAGTGATAACTTTGAAAGTACTACTGCTGGTAAAACCGTTACAAATAGCATTTCTGACCAAGATGTAATGAGAAAAAGCATTACGCTTTTACCTGCATTAATGCTTGCAGATGATGCTGTAGAAAAATTAATTGCGGGAAAAGATGGCAAAGGAATTTTAACAAAAATTGCTAATTTTGGGGATAAAGTTTCTGACAAATTCCACTTAGAAAGATTCTTATCAACAGAAAAGAAATCTAGATTTAGCCAATTTATAAAAGAAAATAGATTCACAAAATATTTCACAAACGAATATAAAGCCATTCCAAAATGTGGCATGGCAAAAACAAGCACAATTGCACAAGAATTATCAGATAAAGTACCAAGCGCACTTACAACTAGATTAACAGATTTAAAATACAATTTAGGCTTTTCAGAACAACTTGGTCAAAAAGCAATTACATTATCTGATGACGCACTAAGAGCACTTGGTTCAATTGGCGGACTAAATGTTGGTGTTACACCAGAATATTTAAGTGGGGTTAAAGCCACAATTGGTGAATTATCAACTAAAATAACAAATCCTGATCAACTTAAAATATTGGGAGCTTTAGACCAAGAAATAGATGATTTCTTAGCTTCAATAATTAGAAGCAAAAACCCTAGAAACATATCAACAAAAAATATTTCAGAAAGTATTTCAAGCGCTTTAAAATACATAAAAAACAACAATGAGTCATTAGCATTATCTGGTAATTCAAAAAAAATCTTTAGCTCATTAGCTTCAAATGCAGATGATGCAATTGCTTCATTACCAAAAGATAAAATATTCTCTATAACTGATGAACTTATTGAAAAAGGTTTAGATGGCGGAAAAGAATTTTATTCTAGAAATAGAGGTAAATTAACAACATTAAGAAATAAACTTAATGCTGCAGAACTAAAAACAGGTAAAACTCTTTTTGGTAAAATGCTTGCAAAAGGTACCGTTAAAGGTAAAAATATAGCTACTTATGGTGGTGGTGCTTTAAGTTTATTCTTTGCTGCAAATGCAATTGTTCAATCAACAAAAGCGGCTAAAGAAGCACCTGAAGGCGAAAAATTAAGTACATTTATGCATGTTCTTTCAGAACAATATTTAGGTATGATTTTATTCCAACCAAGTATAAACTTACTTTATAAAGCAGGCGGAAACAAGTATAGAGGAATGACTACAGAAGGTAGAGCTGCTCTTACTGAATTAGTAAAAAATGCAAACAAAAATGTTGATGGCATCAAAATTGTAAAAATGCAAAAGAAATTACTAGAAAAAGGTGCCGATATAAGCGTTGTTAAATCAATGACAGGTAAAAGCTTATCAGAAGCAAAACAAATAGCTCAAAGTTTAAATGGCGGCGGAATTTTATCAAAAGTATTAGGTTTATTAACTGCACCTATTAAAACAATAAAATCATTTGTAGCGCCAAAACCTGCAATGACACAAGCAGCAAAAGATGCAATGAAAGAAATTACAGAACAAGCTGTAAGAAACAAGCCAATTTTACAAGAAGCAACAAAAATTGCTAATATTCAAAAAGATTTATTAATCAGAGGCGTTGATAAAGATAAAGTTGCAGAATTAACAGGAAAAGGTTTAAAAGAAGCTAAAAAGTTAGCAAAAGGACTAAAGAAACAAGGTGCTAAACTAAAATTCTGGGAAAAACCATTAAAATTCTTCGGCAAAATTTTAGATACAGGTCTAGACACAATTAAAAGTCCAACAACAACTGGAAAATTTGGCAAAAAATTAAAAGGATTTGCCGGTGGATTTGGAAGATTTGCACTTATTTTATTTGTAATTCAACCATTTATACAAAAACCAATTACAAAATTAATAAACAAAATCTTTGGTAAACCAACTGCATATTTAGAAAAACAAAAAGCAGCAACTGAAGCACAACAAAATACAAATGCTCAACTATCAAGTGTTATCGATGAAAAATCTACAACAACAAATTTACTTGATAAATGGACAAATATTCAAAATCCAGCTGCACAACAACCAAATATTCAAAATCCATCTATGCAACAACCAAATAATCAAACTGTGCAACCAACAGATATCCAACCAGCGCAAACATTAAATCCAAATAATCAAACTAATGTTGAATCACAAGGTGAAATACCTGCATTGAATATCTTTAATAATGACAAGAAAAATAGCGAAAGATATATTCCATCAATTAAAGTTGAACATCAAGATAATTCAGCAGAACTTGATAAGTATGCAGATGAAATTATCAAATCAACTGATAGCGTAATGAAAAGTGCTAGAAACTTATTATAATAAATGATAAACTTGAGATATGTTAATCGATTACATATCTCAATATCTTGAATATTTAGAAATTGAATGTGGACTTGCTGAGAATACAATTTTAGCTTATCGTTCTGACTTGTATTCTCTATCTGAATTTTTAGTTAAAAATGATATAGATGAAATTAACAATATATATAGATTACAATTAAATCTATATATAAAAAATTTATATGATAAAAAATATACACCTAGAAGTATTACAAGAGAAATTGCATCAATTAAAGGGTTTTTCAACTGGTTAAGTATTAATGACTATATAAAACATAACCCAGCATTAGCTATAGAACAACCAAAACTCCCTAAAAAATTACCTAAAGTTCTTTCTATGAAAGAAATTAATGAATTATTAGATAAAGATATGAATATAATAGAAAAAGCAATTTTAGAACTATTATATGCTTCAGGATTAAGAGTTTCAGAACTAACTGACGTGTTTATTCATAATATTGATTTAAATGCTCGTTATATTCGTTGTACAGGCAAAGGCTCAAAAGAAAGAATTGTTCCTCTTGGAAAAAAAGCGTGTATTTCAATTTCGAAATATTTAAAAGAAAGAGATTATATTTTAAAAAAATATAATATAAAATCAAAATACTGTTTTATAAAAGAAAATGGAAAAAAATTAACAAGACAAGATGTTTATGTTTTTATAAATAATCTTGGGAAAAATATAAATAAAGATATATCACCGCATACAATAAGACATTCATTTGCTACTCACTTACTTGAAAATGGTGCTGATTTAAGGGTTGTACAAGAATTACTTGGACATAGTAATGTGTCTACAACACAATTATATACACACATAAGCAAAAAAAGATTAAAAGAAATATATTTTTCTATTAACAAATAAAAATTTTTTTTAATTTACTAGCAAAAATTTTATTTAGGGTTTTTTATACTATTAAGATGTATAGTTAGGTATCAGATGAATATTTCAGCAATTAATCAAACATATAATATGAAATCTAATCAAACACAGTCATTTAAAGGGTTATGGCGTCAAACAACAGCAAGCAACGACCGCGATAAAGCTATGTGTATATTCAAAAATAAAGAAACTACCTATTATCACCCATTTGCAGACGAAACAAAAGAAGAAATTAATAGAGTAGTTGATAAAAATACATGTGCATATATGGATGAATCAATTCCTCAATACATTATAAAAGAATGTAGAGTTTGCACAACATTACCATTTTCAAAAAAACAATTTAATGAATATTTTACAGCTAATTCAAATACAGAAATAACTCCGGCAATGAAAAGAATTCATGCGTTTGTTGTGGATAAATTTATAAATAGCAATCTTGATGCACAGAAAAGTGCTATAAACAAGAATGTTTCTGAAGCAATTAATTATAGCGCATAAATTATTATATTAAAATTGCCGCCATACAAGCAGAAATATACGAAGTTAAAGTACCACCAATAAGTGCTCTAATTCCCATTCTTGCTAGATTTTTTCTTTGATTTGGAGCAATCTCACCAATACCAGAAATTTGCATTGCAACTGAAGAAAAATTTGCAAAGCCTGATAACGCAAAAGTTGTAATAATAAAACTTTTTTCTGAAATTAAAGATTTCACAGCAATCAAATCAGTAAATGCAATCGCTTCATTTAAAACAAATTTTGTTCCTAACAAAGAACCAACTTGAGTAATTTCATTGAATGGAATACCCATTAATAAAGCAAATATTGAAAAAATCTTACCAAAAATCATTTTAATAGATAAATGTTCTATATCTAAACCAATGAATGATAAATTCAAATGTAATACACTATGAGCAAATTTGCCGAATAGTCCAAGGAAATAATCTAACATAGCAATCAATGCAATTAAAGCAATAAGCATAGCTAATACATTTAGACCAACCTTCATACCATCAGAAGCGCCTTTTGATATAGCATCTAAAACATTAACATCTGTTCTTCTTTGTTTTATTTTAAAATCATTTTTAGTTTGAGGCTCCATTGTTTCAGGATAAATAATTTTTGAAATTACTAAAGCCCCAGGAGCAGCCATTATACAAGCCGCAAGCATATATTGAGGAGGAATACCAATACCTGCGTAAACAGCAATCAATCCTCCAGATAAACAAGCCATTGAACCAGTCATAGAAGCCAAAACTTCAGAACGAGTTAAATTTGGGAGATATGGCTTAATCATAATTTGAGCAACAATCTGTCCAACAAATGAACTTGCAACATTTGATAGTGCCTCTGCACCAGAAACATCCATTAATTTATTTACAAGCTTACCAAAAAAGGCAACTACTCTTTGCATTATTCCGTAATAATATAAAATATTAACTAAAATCATTAAAAAGATAAGAGCAGGAACTAATTTCATTGCAAACATAAAAGCTTTATCACCAAATATCTCTTGTAAAATTTCTGGACTATTAGACAGTGGTCCAAAAACAAAATCTGCACCTTCATTTGCAAATTCTAAAATTTTACCAACAAATATTCCGATATATTCAAATAAAAGTTTTCCTGGCTCAAATTTTAATATAAACACAGCTAACAAAAACTGTAATAATAAACCAACACAAACTGTTTTATAATTAATTGCTTTTTTATTATTAGACATTAAAAAAGCCATTAATAACATTGCTAAAATGCCAAGAAAACCGAACAAAATACTCATATAAAAATCCTTACTCTCATTTATGATATAATCATACTATAAAATTTGAACATTAAAAATAATTTATTTAAAAAATAATTCATTACAGGAACAAATTTATGAAAAAATTTTTATTTTTAATATTAATACTTTTTTGTATATCACCAATTTCAATAGCCCAAGACCAAAAAGAAATACAATTCATTTATATTAATGGTTCAAACAATAATGACAAAAAAATGAAAAATTGGTTCTATAAAGGGATGAATAAAATGCATCCTAAAATGAGAAAACAATTTTTAGAATCAGAATTTATAAGTGAAAAACTTTTAGAAAATAATAAATATACAATTAGTGCTGAACCAGAAGCATATTTTTGGGGAGATAAAAGTATTGAAGGACTTGAACTATTAAACTCAGACCTATCAATAACAGAAATGTTTTCTCCAAGATTAGCACAAAGAGTAAGAACCTTTTTTGCACACTGTCTACATGATGCTATTTGGGTTTCTCACTATCGTAATATGCGCCCTGTAATAAGTGACTTACATAAACAAATTATGGAAAATCATAACAAGGGCAAATCTGTTATATTATTTGGATACAGCGCAGGTTCTTTTGTAACATACGAATATATGTTTAATAAATTTGCAAACATTGATGTTGAAAAATATTTTGATAATACAAACACATCAAACGAATTTAAAACATATGTAAAAGCAAATAAGAAAAAAGATACTTGTATTGACGCATTAATTGATTCTAAACTAGCTGTTTTTAGCGCAGAAGGAGTATTAATTCCAAACAATAATCTAGAAAAAGCAAAAGAAAACTATGATAAATTAGATGAATACACTTGTCTTTCTTGTATGCCAGAAAATTCTGTAAAAGGAGTTGTGAATTTTGCTAGTCCACTAATATTATTCTATTCAGATATATCAAATCCACGCTATTCACTAACATATCATAATAAACTTCTATACAAATATTTATTAGAAAACAATATATTTTGGCTAACAGTAAATTACGCAGATGACCCATTTGGATTTCCAACAACAAAAAACATTTCGTTTGTAGATTTACAAGACAAAATAAAATTAGATATAAAACCAAACAAAGGGTTTTTATATAATAAATCTAATGTAAAAAGTCGTAGAACTTTTCTAGGTGCACACACTTCATATTGGGATACTGCAAATAAATTTTCAAAAGCAGTTGTTAAAGCCTATGAAGATGGTTACGAACTATATAATTCTAACGACTTATAAACATTAAATTCTATAAAAATACTAATTTTATTTATTAGAAATTTTTAATTCTTTGATTCTTTTATCATATCTATCAATAGCAGAATCTCTTTGTGCTTGAATTTCAGCTTTTTCTTTATTCAAAGTATAAATAGTATTTTGTCTTTGAACATCAGTTAAAATTGTAGATTTTTCAGTTGCTTTTATTTTTGCATCAATATCTCTGATTCTAGAGTTATAAGCAGCTTTTAATTCTTTCTTTTCAGCTTTCAAAGTTTTAATTTTAGATTTTCCTTGCAACTCTTCTAAAGTAACAGGTTTATTTGGATTCATATTTTCAAAAGCATCTTTAGTCGCGTCAACAGATTTTTTTGTAAAATCTTTAGTCGCATCAACTGATTTTTTTGTTGCATTTTTAGTTGCTTTTACTGCTTTTTTAGTAAACTCTTTAGTTGCTTCAACAGATTTATCAGTTGCTTCTTTTGTTGCTTCAATTGCTTTTGATGTTTTTGACTGTTCAACTTGTTTAACATTATTTGTTGAAACTTCAACATTAACTGCTGATTGTGTTTGATTAGCAGTTGCATATAATCCCATTAAAAATAAAGACATTACAATAAATATTTTTTTCATCTATCTACTCCCTTTTTATATACTTTACATTGTAAAGTAAAGTTATGTCAATAAAAAAGACCTCATTTCTGAGGTCTTTTTTTATTAAAATTTAAAAGAATTTTTAAAATCATCTACTGCTTTAGCTCTTTGTTTTTGTCTTGCTTCTGCAGCTTTTTTATTTGCTTCTTGTTGTTTTTTTGCGTCAGCTTTAGCTTTTTCAACATCAGCTTTAAAAGCATTTTGTGAATTTTTTAATGCATTTTTATTTGCTTCTTGTTGTTTTTTAGCATCAGCTTTAGCTTTTTCAATATCAGCTTGAACTTTTGCTTTTTTAGCTTCAGCAGCTTTTCTATCTGCCTCTTGTTTTGCTTTAGCTTTTTCAACATCAGCTTTAAATTTTGCTTTTTTAGCTTCTGCAGCTTTTCTATCAGCTTCTTGTTTTGCCTTAGCTTCAGCTTGTTTTGCTTCAATTTCTTTTAATTTTTTGCTAATAGCAGATTCTTCTTTATTTGTGTTAATTGTAACAGTCGGTTTTGTATAAGTAACAGATGCAGCTTGAACAACATCAGCACTACAAACATAAATTAAAGACAACAAAGATATAGATAATAATAATTTTTTCATTTTCCCTCCTCTTTTATAAATTAAGTCCAACCATAACTTTGTTTTTGTTGTTGTTTTTCATATTGTTTATTTTTCATAGTTTCTTTATTCTTTTGCGAAGAATTTCTAACCATGTTATCTAATTTATTTGCAAATGAATTTTCTCTTACTTTTACACCTCTTGAAGGAACAAACTTATCAACATTATTTGACACATTTGCAAAAACGCCAACAGATGAAAAAATAAATAATAAAGAAAATACTAAAATCTTATTTTTCATAAAACGAACCTATTTATCTAATACATTTAAACTTTTTTAATTTTTAATTTTAACATGTGAAAATGTTAAAGAATTTAAGAATTCATAAACTTCTTGTTCTGTAAATTCTTTTGTGCGGAAATTTTGTTCTTTATATGTTTTAGGAGTTACATATGTAACTTTCAAATGTTTAATATCTATATCAGATGGAGAAACTGTAATTGATTTTTTACCAAAAACATTTGTATCAAAAGCAGAAGGTAAGAAAGCAATCTTATTTTTACCATCTGGTAAAATTTGATCAGCATACCAAACATTCTTCATAGACAATGATTTAATATCATATTTATTTCCAAAAATAATAGAAGGAGATGCTACTATATGAATTCTACCAGCATCAAACATTGGTTGATAATCAATATATTTCATCGATAAATTTCTTACTACAATTTCAACATTAAAATTAGGTTTAATTTTAAAATCAATATAATCTAAAGTTGTTATTAAACTTGTAGATTTATATACTTTTTCTTCAAATTTATCAATATCAAAAGTCTTATTTAAAATTACAGGAGTAATTAATACAAAACCTGAGTACAACAACATAATAAATGAAATAATGATTAAAATCGCATTTTTATATTTTGACATAAATAAAACCTTTCAATACACTCACCAAATTTATAATACCATATTGTGCGAATTAATAACATATTTTTTATATATTTTCTTTACTTTATTCATAAAATAGGTAATATATAATATATGATTAAAAAGCTACTAATTATATTATTCATCCTATCAATAATACAAATTAATGTTTTTGCAGAGGAAAAAGATGATTCTGCGAATAATTCAACTTGGGGAGAAAATACTTCTGTTTTTAATAAAGGCTTTGAAAATCAAGAAGCAGTAAGCGACAAAAAATTAAAAGATGTAATAGATAAACTAAAAGAAAGAAATTTATCTAAAAAACAAAGAAAAATTAGAAACGAAGTAAAACCGTTATCCCCAACATTTGATTTAAAACACTTAGAAGATTTTACTCAATCTCAAGACCCAGATAATGAATTAAGCCAAACTTTAACAGTTATGATACCAGTTGAAGCGTATAACGAAAATGGTATACATATATCACCAGGATATTATAAATTAGCTTGTCAAAAAGTTGCAGAAAATGAATATGTTCTTGAACTTTCTCAAGGAACGAAAAAAGTTTTAACTGTAAAAGCACAACAAACGACAGAAGATTTAGAACAAGAAACTATAGCTTTTTGTAATGCTGAAATTATAGACAATGAAAGAATTAGACTTGTCTATGGAAGCATTAACTTAAATTTAGTAGGCTATTTATATTTTAAATAAAACCTTTTCTTTGTTTTAATTCTTGTAATTCTTTTTGGAATGGAGAAATTTTTGCCAATTTATCAATAATCGCTGGCATTTTAGAAATTGTATAATCAATTTCTTCTTCTGTAGTATAACGACTTAAACTAAATCTTATAGAACCATGCAAAGCAGTAAATGGTACACCCATAGCTTTTAGAACATGACTAGGATCTAAACTTCCAGAAGTACAAGCACTACCAGAACTAGCACAAATTCCAACATCATTCATATTTAATAAAATCAATTCACCTTCAACATATTCAAATCCAATATTAGTAGTATTTGGAACACGATTATAAGGTGATGAATTTAATCTTGCATTATAAATTTTTGATAAAAGGTTTGTTTCTAATTTATCTCTTAATCTTTTTACAGTTGTTTCTTCATAAGCAAGTGCATCATCAGCCATTTGTGCAGCTAACGCCATACCAACAATAGATGGAACATTTTCTGTACCTGCTCTTTTTCCTCTTTCTTGATGTCCACCAATAACAAGAGGAGAAATTAATGTTGATGAATTAACATACAAAGCACCAATACCTTTAGGAGCGTGAAATTTATGACCAGAAATACCCATCATATCAATTTCAGTATTTTTAACATCTAACTTAATTTTTCCAGCAGCTTGAACTCCATCAACAAAAACTTTTGTATTTTTATTTTTTGATTTAACAACTTGTGCTATTTCTTCAACTGGGAAAATAACACCCGTTTCATTATTTGCATACATACAAGAAACTAAAGCTGTCTTATCAGTAACTGCATTAAATAATTCTTCTTTATTTATTTCACCATCAGAATTTACGCCAACATAAGTAACGCTATAACCTTCTTTTTCAAGTTGTTTGTGAACATTCAAAACACAAGGGTGTTCAACTTTAGAAGTAATAAGGTGATTTTTAGACTTATCAACATCTAAAACGCCTCTAATTGCCATATTTGCAGATTCACTACCAGAAGCTGTAAAGAAAATTTCTTTAGCACTTTTAGCACCAAAAAATTCTTTAATAATTTCTCTTGATTCTTGAATTTTTTTTGAATTAACACCACCCAATTCATACATACTAGACGGATTACCATAGTATTTAGAAAAATATGGCATCATTTCTTCTACAACTTTTTCATCAACTTTAGTTGTAGCATTGTTATCTAAATATATAAGTTTTGAATTTGTCATCTTTTACACCTGAATAATTTCTATATCATCACTAATATGTTGTTTTAATGTAGCTTCAACAAAATGAGTTAAAGTTATTTGAGAACGATTACATACTTGACAACGCCCTGTTAATTTAACTTTTATTTTATTGCCATCAACATCAATTAATTCAATATCTCCACCATCTTTTCTTAATTCAGCAGAAATGTATTTTTCAATTATGTTGTTTACTTTAATAATCATTTGAGTTTTTGTTAAAGTAGTTTCTTGTTGTTCTTTATTTAATTCATTAAGAATTTCTTTAATTTTATCCTTACATTTACCACAAGCACCACCGGCTTTAGTATAGTTGATAACATCTTCGACTGTTTTTAAATTATTTGATTTTATTTCTTCTTCTAAAAAGTTTTTTGCAACGTCAAAACAAGTACAAACTATCTCTTCATCTTTATGTATAACAATTTCTTCGTTGTAATAATTAGCAATAGCAGCTTCTAATGCTTCATGCCCCATAACAGAACAATGCATTTTTTCAGGAGGTAAACCACCCAGTGCATCAGCTATTTGTTTATTAGTAATTTTTCTAGCATCATCAATGTGTTTTCCAATTACCATTTCAGTCAAAATACTAGAACTAGCAACAGCACTACCACAACCAAAAGTTTGAAATTTTGCATCAGTAATAATACCTTTGGCGTCAACTTTTAAATAAAGTTTTAACATATCACCACAAGAAAGTGACCCTGCTTCACCAATGGCATCAGCATCTTCAATCGAACCAACATTCTTTGGATTTCTGTAATGTTCCATTACTGTATCTGTATAATTCCACATGATAACCTACCTTATTTACTTTCTTCTTAAATAATTATACTCCAAAGAAAAAAGCAAACTACATAATAAGATAAAAAAGAGGAACAAATGTTCCTCTTTTTAAATACGAAATACGGATTTTTAAATCTTTTTTTATTAACCAACACCGTTGAATTTTGGTGTAGCTCTGTCGATAGCGCTGCCTTCTGCTTC
>SUTV01000010.1 GCA_015152515.1 Cyanobacteria bacterium SIG29 | reverse complement strand
TAACTTCAACCAAAGCTGCGCAAACTCGCTTCGCTCAAACAGAGCTTGCTTGATGTTGTTTCAGTAAGTGAACTTACGAAACTCCATATATGGTTGCGAACTTTAATTATAAATAATAATCATTATGCAAAAAGAGGAACTAGATAGTTCCTCTTTTTTTAAAAAAATTGTATTTGTTTACTGCTTATCAAACATTTGTTTAATACCATCAACACTGCTTAAAATACCAGTTGCTTCATATGGCATATAAACTACTTTATTATTTTCGCCAGATGTAATGTTAGAAAGAGTTTCTAAGTATTTCATAGCGATTAAGTATTGGTCTGGTTTTCCTTTATCAGCTAAAGCTCCAATGATTCTGTTGATTGCTTCTTTTTCAGCATCTGCTTGAATAATTCTAGCTTGAGCAATACCTTCTGCTTTTAAAATCTCAGCTTGTTTTTCAGCTTCAGCTTTTAAAATTTCAGCTTGTTTTTCACCTTCTGCTTTATTGATTGCTGCTAATTTTTCACCTTCTGCTGTTAATACCGCAGATTTTTTAATACCTTCAGCTTCAAGAATAGTAGCTCTTCTATCTTGTTCTGCTTTCTTTTCTTTTTCCATCGCATTTTGAATTGATGCAGGTGGAACGATATCTTGAAGTTCTACACGGTTTACTTTAACGCCCCATTTATCAGTAGCTTTGTCTAATATTTCTCTTAATTTGTCGTTGATAATATCACGAGAAACTAAAGTTTCATCAAGTGCTAATTGTCCAACTAAGTTTCTTAAGTTTGTTTGTGTTAGTTTTTCAATAGCTTCTGGTAAATTTTCAATAGAATAAATTGCTCTTTTTGCATCAATAATTTGGAAATATAATAGAGCGTTAATACTGATTGTTACGTTGTCTTTTGTAATTACGTTTTGTCTTGGGAAATCATATACAGTTTCTCTTAAGTCAATACGAGTTGAATAGCTTTGAGTTGAATATATTGAACCATCTAAAGTTCTTTGTTTTACTATTTTTAGCATTGGTCTTGGTGCTTCAAATATTGGAAAAATAAAGTGCAAACCAGCACCTAAAGTTTCTTTGTATTCACCAAGTCTTTGAATAATCACTGCTTCTTGTTGTTGTACGATAATTATACCTTTGCCAATGAATATTACTGCTAAAATTAGAGCTAAAATAACTAAAATGCCCATGTCGCCTCCTATTATACTTTTTCTACATATAAAATTAAACTATCGTGTTTTACTATTTTTACATCAGCGTCAACTGGAATTTCTTCGCAGTCTAATGCTGTTCTTGCTTCCCATCTTTCATCATATATTGTTACAGCACCTTTTATCATATTTATTGGTTCTATAACTTTTACAATTTTTCCAATATATTGAGAATTAAAGTCAGCTTTTGAATCTTTTTTAATTAATTTTTCTAAAATTGGTTTTATAAAAATTATAGAGAATAATGATAAACCAAAAAATAGCCATATTAGTGCTGCTGTGGAACCCCAAAATATTGATGTAATTGCTGTTATTATGCCTGCAAAGGCAAAGTTTATACAAAATAAGGATGGAGCAATAATTTCTATAATGATTGCTATTACGGCTAAACTAACATAAATCATCCATAAATCCATAATGTTTCCTTTCTTAAAATCATAAAGATAGTATAACATTTTTTTTGAATTTGTAAAAAGAAAAAGGGCTTTTGCCCTTTTCTTTTTATTTTTTTATTGTTCATTATTTGTGCTTGGTGAAAATAAACTATTTAAATCGTTATATATTTGATTTTTTGTATTTGTTTTCGCCTGCTCTGCTTTTTCTTTTAGTGTGTTTTTAATAGACTCTTTATTTGAAAAAATATTTTTTATATTAGTTACTGCTTCTTTTCCTTGCTCTATTTGTTTTTTTGTATCTTCTGAGATTGAATTATTTATATTCTCTTTTATTTTTTCAGTAGCTTGAGTTTTAATTTGTTCTTTATCTAATGTTGTTAAATTCAAATATTCTTCTGGAATTTTTGTATTTGTAGGTAAAGAACCAACGTGTGATTGAGCTTTATCAATATCTGATTGAAGAGATAACCATTTAAATGATTTAACCAATGTTAAAGGTTTTGCTACATCACCTCTTACAACTACTTGAAAATTTGTTGTGCTATTGTTAGAAATATCTTTTCCTAATGAAGGAATTTGATTCATTTCTGTTTCGTTAACAACTTCAGTAAATAAGAAAAATATTTTGCCAAATACTAAACTCATACCTGGAGTTGCTTTAATAAGGTTTACTGGATTGATTAAAGCTAATGGTCCCATTGCATTAGATACTTGTGAACCAAGTCTTCCTCTTAATTTGATATCTATTTCATTTTTTAGTAAATCAAAATTACCAAATATGTAAGTGGCCATAACATCTCCACTTGATTGTATTGAGTTTATTTTTGTAATTCCATTTTCAAATGATAAATCACCATTTAATGTATTAAAGTGTGTTGTATCAAAAGAAATTAATGAATTTAAAATTGTTCCTATTGTTGTTTTAAAAAATGCTGATTCTCTGATGTTTTCAGCTAAAATTAAATTTTCAATTTTACCAAAAGGTCCTAGTGAACCATTTCTCATTTCAAAGTTTACTTTACCTTTTAATGTTTTCATTTGTTCTTCATATGTTGCACCTCTTAAACCTAAGTTTGCAGAGAAATCCATTTTACCTGTTAATGTATCTTTCATTGCAGCTGCTTCAAGAAGTGTTTTTTCTACATCAAGATTGTTTCCTTTTACATTTGCTTTTATTTCTGATGTAACTAGGTTCATTGACACATCACCTTTGATTTTTCCATCAAATGCTGATGATAGTAAATCATTTATGTAGAAAACATTATTAAACATTGAGATTATGCCAGTTGTATTGTATAAATTCATAGCGCCTGTTTTGATATGCTTCATATCTATTGTTCCAGAATTTATAACAACTGGTATATCTGCTGGTTTTGCGTTTGGATTAGGTGCTGGCATATATTTCATAGAAGCGTTTGATACTTCCATTAATTTGTCAGCATCTGTTAAATTTGAAATAACATTTAAATTTTTAATTACAAAGTTTTTAGATGGATTAAGGTCAGCTTTCATTAAAACATTAAAGTCTGAACCATTTGCTAGTACATTACTAACGTTTACATCTAAGTCTTTTCCTTCAAAGTTTGCATTTGCTTTTTCTATTGATAAAAATAGTTCAGGAATAGAAATATCTTTAACATCAAATGAACCACGCATTCTTGGTGCTGTTAAATCACCAAAAATGAACATATTAGCATTTGCTTTTAATTTTGATTGAGGGAACCCACAAATTATCGCATTTAATTCTTTTGGTGTTTTTATTTTTATTAAATTGATATTTGGATTCTGTGTATTTAATTTTGTAATTGTTCCTTCTACATCAATTATTTCGTTTAGAGTAATAATTTCTTTTTCTGGATTTTTAGGGTCTTGTGTAATAGTTTTTGTATAAAGTCCAGTTTCTTTTATTTTTAATCTATCACCTTTGAAATCTACAACTGTTTTTAAAATAGTATCCAGATTTTCAATATTTTTGATTGTTATTGGGGTGATGTAATTATTTTTATCTGCTTCAATTGATGCAGTTAATGTTTGTTTTTTAAAGTCACCATTAAAGTTGATAGATAATGGAATTGTACCTTTGTTATCTACAAAAATTTCTAAATCTTTTCCTAATAATTGTTTTAAATCATTAGTAATAAGTTTTCCATTTATATCAAAATTAAAGATTGGATTTTTTATGTAATTTTTAATATCGCCAGATAAATCAATAGCGCTAGAATTATTGATTGTAATAGTAGATGGGCTAATTATTATATCTTTTTCTTTTAAATCTAAAGTAAAATCATTACAATCAATAGAAGCACCGTTCATCTTAAGTTTAAAATCTTTATTTTTAAATTTACCTGTTAGTGTTTTGAAATTGCTTGTAAAATCTGCTGTAAACAAGTTATTCAAATAATTTATTTTGTTGATTTTATCTGTTAAAGAAAGGTTTTCAACGCTAACTTTCATATCTGCAATAGCTTTTTTAAGTTCACCTTTAATTGATGCAATTACATTAATATCACCTGAATTTACAGCGTAGATATTGTTTATTTCTTCTGGTAAAAACATATCGAACATTGTTACAACAGGCATTTTTTCCATAAATATGTTTATATCAGCCACAGATTTTTCATCAATTTGACCATCAATCTTAAATAGTGTTTTTGCAACTTCAAGTGAAGTATCAACAAATTTAAGCATATTGTTATCTAAAGAGATAATAGAATTAACTTTAGCTAACTGTTGGTTTTTAGATGGATTTTTTACAATACAATCTTTTATAGTAATTGTTCCGTTTGAAATTAATTTTTTAAAGTTTGTTTTGATATATGTATCTGTAATAAAATAACCTTCACCTTTTATTGGAGATAGTTCGTGTTTAATATGTAGAGAATCTAAAGTTGCTTTTATTAATGTGATAACATTATCTAAATTAATTTGTGTAGATGTAATTTTAATATCTGAAGCTGGATTTTTTCCATAATTTAGCATACCTAAAAGTGAAATTTTTTCATCTTCAGTAATGAATAGGTCTGTATCTAAAATTAATTTTGTACCTTTTGCAATTAGGTGTATTTTGCTCTCAGGAAGTTGCAAATCAGCTAATTTTAAAGTGAAGTTATCTATATTAATGTAACCATTAGATGCTATTAATTTATTTTTTGTTCTAATTCTTATTTTAGAATCAATATTTGTTTTTAAGTCGTATTCTTTGTACATTTCAACAGGGTTGATGAATGGGATTTCAACTCTTTGAGCTTTATCATCTTCATCATCAAGTTTACTTTGTTTTGGAATTATAGTATCAATATCAACATTTGCAGTAATGTTTTTGTTTTCATTTAGATATAATTCAGAATCTGCTTTAAACGAAATTGAATTGCCATTATTGTAGCCTAAAATTATTTCATCACCTTGTAATTTAAGGAAATCAGATGTTTTTAAGTCTGTGATAATAGCTTTGTAATTTTCTATTTTGAATTTAGGAACTAGGATTTTAATTGAAGCAGGGTCAATTATCGGTTTTTGAGCTGTTTGAAGTTTTTCTTCAATTTGTTCTTCATTTTTATTTAAAACTTCTTCAAAAGCTTTTACTGCTTTAAATGCTTTACCATCAACTATATCAATATTAATTGTTGGATTTATAATTTCGGCTGTTGATACCTTTACTGTTAATAATAATAGGCTAGGAAGTGCAATTCTGCCTTTAAATTTATCAGCAGTAATTAATTCAGAATTATCAGGTAGAGTAACTTTAATTCCATCAATTATAATACCTGCAGAAAGTAATGGTGTTGTTGAAATTTTAGCATTTTTAAAATCAAGAATTAAATTAGCTTGTTCTTTTACTATTTTTTGTATATCTGGTTTGAATTTATTTAAATCTACCGCATTTGGAAGAACAAATAAAAATGCGATGTATAAAATTGCTAAAATAGAAATGACTGTAATTCCTAATATTCTGAAAAATTTTTTCATTAAAATATCTCCTAGTCTAAATATCACTAAAATTATAACTTAAAGGTATTTTTATATAATTGTTCTTGAATATTTGTAAAGACTAATTTTAAAATTTAATGTTACAAAAATTTAATAGTGAAAAAGATTGATTTATTTTACTTTTAATATGTTTGTATTAGAATGTTTATTGAATTGTAAGATCCGATAGGTTAGATTACGAAACGGTAATAACAACTTAGTCTTCAATTAGAAGATGGGAGCGCAATTCGATAGTGTTACAAGAAAAAGGAGAAAGAAAGATGCCAGTAGCATCAATGATTGAATTACTAGACGCAGGTGTACACTTCGGTCACCAAACACAAAGATGGAACCCAAAAATGAAACCATATATTTATGGTGCAAGAAACGGTATCTATGTATTAGATTTAAGAAAAACATCTGAAAAATTAGATGAAGCATATGCTGCAGTTAGAGATTGTGCTGCAAAAGGTAAAAATGTAGTATTCGTTGGTACTAAAAAACAAGCTGTAGATGTTGTTGCAGAAGAAGCAACAAGAGCAGGTGCATACTATGTAAACAGAAGATGGTTAGGCGGCATGCTAACTAACTATGAAACAATCAGAGGCAGAGTTAATAAATTAAGAGAAATCGAAGAATTCTCTAGTTCTGGTCAAATCGAAAAATTACCTAAAAAAGAAATCGCTCAAATGATGAGAAAACTTTCTAAATTAACAAAATCTTTAGGCGGTATCAAAGAAATGAGAGGTATGCCAGATTTATTAGTTGTTATCGACCAAAAGAAAGAAGCTATTGCTATTGCTGAAGCAAACAAATTAAACATTCCTGTTGTTTGTTTAGCTGATACAAACGCTGATCCAGATGGTATTGATTACATCGTTCCAGGTAATGATGATGCTATCAGATCAATCAAATTAGTTTGTGCTAAATTAGCTGATGCTGTTTTAGAAGGTAAACAATTAAGAGAAAATAAAGCAAACCAAGTATCAAAAGTTCAAGCTATTAAAGCTGAAGATGCTGGTGTTGCAGAAGAAGTAAAAGCAGAAGAAGTTGCTGCTTCTACAGAAGAATAAATATTGAAAGGATAAAATAATATGACAATAACAGCTGCAATGGTTAAAGAACTTAGAGATAAAACAGGCGCAGGTTTTATGGACTCTAAAAAAGCTCTTGAACAATGTGAAGGCGATATTGAAAAAGCAATGGAATTTTTAAGACAAAAAGGTATTGCTAGTGCTGATAAAAAGCAAAATCGTATTGCTGCAGAAGGTTTAGTTGCTACATATATCGAAAATGGCGTTGGTGCAATTGTTGAAGTAAACTGTGAAACAGACTTCGTTGCTAAAAACGAAGATTTCAAAACATTTGTTAATGGTTTAGCAAAACATATCGTAACTAATAAACCTGCTGATTTAGATGCATTAAATGCTTCAGTATGTTCTTGTTGTAATATGAAAATCGAAGATGCTGTAAAAGAAAAAACTGCTACAATCGGTGAAAAAATCAGCATCAGAAGATTTGAAATATTAGAAGGTGATTTAGCTACATATGTACACAATGGCAAAATTGGTGTTTTAATCTCTGCAACAGCGCAAGATGAAGTATTATTAAAAGATGTTGCTTTACATATCGCATCTTCTGCTCCAGAATTTGTTTCTAGAGCTCAAATCCCAGCTTCAGTTATTGAAGAAGAAACAAGAATTGAAATGGGTAAAGAAGATTTGGCTAATAAACCTGAAAATATTAGAGCTAAAATTGTTGAAGGTCGTGTAAATAAACTTATGGCTCAAAAATGTTTATTAGAACAACCATTTGTTAAAAATCCAGACCAAACAGTAGAAGCTTTATTAGCTGGAAAATTAGAAGTTAAATCTTTTGTTCGTTGGACATTAGGTGAAGGTCTTGAAAAAAGACAAGATAACTTCGCAGAAGAAGTTATGAGTCAAATGGCAAAATAGTAACTTTTAAAGTGTTAAAAAGGGAGCAGAAATGCTCTCTTTTTTTATGTTATAATTCTTTTATGTTTAAAATCTTTTCTTTAATTATTTTATTTATTTTAATTGTTTCTATCTGCGTTTTGGCAAGAAAATACTATGTTTTGTATAAAAAATACAAAAGTATTACTTTGGATATGTTAAAAATTTCTCTTGCTGTAAAGCGTGTTCGTTATGGTGATATTAATGTTCGTGTTGAAAATTTAGATAATCAAAAGATTGAAGTTGCAATTAATAGATTAATTGAAACTATGTGTGACCGTGAAATGATGATTAAAGAATATCAATCAATTCTAGCTAAAAAGAATGTTTCTTTAGAAGAAATTTTAAAACAAGAAAAACAACTTCAAATGTTTAAAGAAGAATTTGCCGCAACTTTAACTCATGATATGAAAGTTCCTGTTATTGCAGAATTAAATTCTCTAAATTATCTTTTAGAAGGTCGTTTTGGAAACTTAAATCCAAATCAAATTGAAATTTTGAATTTGATGAAGTCTTCTAATTTGGAATTGAAAGATTTAATTGAAAATATGCTTGAAACATATAGGTTAGAACAGAAAAAGTTAGAGTTAAATCTTACAAATAATAATTTTAATGAATTTTTGAATTCTACAATCAAAGAATTAGAGCCAATTTGTTTAAATTCTCAGCAGGTGATTGTGTCTGATTTAAATGAAACAAATGACTTGGTTTTTGATTTTGATTTATTTCAATTAAAACGAGTAATAAAAAATTTAATGCAAAATGCTTTTTCATTTAGTCAAAATTCAAGTGAAGTTAAAGTCGAAACAAGACGATTTAAAGACAAAGTTAAAATTTTAGTTACTAATAAAGGTGTTGGTATTTCTCCTGAGGATTTAGATTTGATTTTCCATAAATATTACTCTGGACAATCAAAATTTAGAAAAGCCGGTACAGGTCTTGGTTTGTATTTGTCTCAACAAATAGTGTTAGCACATAATGGAACAATTGATGTTGATTGTTCAAAAGAAGGTTTTACAACTTTTATACTAACACTTCCTGTTTAAATATTACCTGTAGAACTGTTTCTATCGTCTTCAAATTGTTTAATATCAATATGTTCATCAGTTTGTTGCATTGATGCATATTTGTATCTTGAATTGTTTGTATCAATTTCAATATTAACTTCAGTATTTATCATTTCAACTTTATCTGAAGGAAAATCTTTAATTTTTCCATCTGCAAGTTTTACAGAAACGTGATTTGTTAATATATTTAGAGCGCAAACTTTACCAACGCCTTCAATAGTCATAACCCCAGAACCAATAGGAACCATTTCTTTTGCTGTTTCAATGTAATTTTTATATTCATAATTTAAACAGCATAATAATCTTCCGCAAGTTCCTGAAATTTTGCTAGGAGTTATTGGCATACTTTGATCGTGTGCTAATTTTATGTTTACAGAATCAAATTGTCGTTTAAATGTGCAACAACAAAAAGGTCTTCCGCAAAGTCCATTTCCGCCACATAATGAGGTTTCATCTCTAACGCCAATATGTTTTAAATCTATTCTAACTCTTTTAAGAACTTTCGTTAAATCTTTTAATAAATTTCTAAAATCTACTCTTTCAGGTGCAGTATAGTAGAAAGTAACTTTTCTTCTATCAAAAGTATATTTACATTGAATTAAATTCATTTGTAAATTGTGCTGTTTTATTAATTCAAGGCAATCTTTATATCCTTGAATTTCCATTTGTTTTATTTCTTCGTAGATTTGCATATCTTCACTAGTCATAACTCTTATAAGTTGAATGCTAGGAATTCTTTTTCTTACTAAAATACTTTCCACTTGTGGTGGAACTAAAAATGCTTGAGAAACCTCTTCCCCTTTTTCTGTTAAAACAATAACCATATCTCCGTGTTTAACGGTAATATTTTCTGGTATTTCTAAAGGGTATTGTTTATTTTTAATTAATTTAATCGCAAACATAATAATATATTATCATAAAAATTGTTAAATTTCGCGCAATTTTTTTTTATGAAAATACTTTATATATATGTGGGTTAGTTTTAAATTTTTGGGGTGGTTATGAATCCAAGATTAATTAAATTTGCTGTTGAATTACAAAACGCAGAAAAAGTTGAAAAAGAAGTTGAAAACATTAATTTAAAAGGTGGTTCAAATCCTAGATTTTTCAATTTATTAAAACCAGCAAAAGTAACTGTTGTTATTAATAATATTGATTAATTATAAAGTAAAATATTTAACTTTAGATTTTACTTTATTTCTTAATCTTTTAGTTTGTAGTAAGGAAGTTAGCAATCTTAGGTTTTGAAGTGCTTCTTCTCTTTCTGCTTCAATAACTGTAAGCATTTCTAGTTTTCCTGAAATGCCATTAAATAGTGCGTCTAATTCTTTATTGTCTTTTTTTAAAATTTGATTGATGTTATATAGTTTCTTTTCTTTTAATGTCAAATTTCCAAAGTATTTTTGGTCTCTCATGTCATATCCCCAAAGTATTTAAAATAATTGTATCTTATAATTTTTTAATGTAAATATTGCAAATAAAAAAGAGGAACAAATGTTCCTCTTTTTAAATACGAAATACGGATTTTTAAATCTTTTTTTATTAACCAACACCGTTGAATTTTGGTGTAGCTCTGTCGATAGCGCTGCCTTCTGCTTCTTCAACTGCTTCAAGTTGTTTTTGTAATGCAGAGATTGCTGTATCTAATCTTTTAACTTCTAATTCAATTGCATTTTCTTTAACGCCTACTAAATAAATTTGTCTGTTAATTTCGTCTAATTCAGCTTGGTTTTCTTGTTCAATTTTTTTAATATCAGCGTTGATTCTATTTCTTTCGTTATCAATTGCATCTTGCATTTCATCTGAAGAAATTTCTTTGCCGTTAGCATCATACCATTTGTCACCTTTTTTCTCGTATGCACTTTCCCAGCTTTCACTTTGTTCGTTATATACTTGACCAACTCTAGCTAATTCTTCATATTTTAATGATAATTCAAATGCTTGAGATGATTGCATTGATGTCATTTGTTGTTGTAATGATAATGTTTGTGTTGCTAACATATATTGTTCGTTAGAACGTTGTGTTTGTT
Source organism: Cyanobacteria bacterium SIG29 (assembly GCA_015152515.1). Classification (GTDB taxonomy): domain Bacteria; phylum Cyanobacteriota; class Vampirovibrionia; order Gastranaerophilales; family Gastranaerophilaceae; genus Avigastranaerophilus. The sequence goes on along the minus strand of SUTV01000010.1, from coordinate 23,672 downwards.
GTAAACTAACTGTGTTAATTTGTCCAGTTAAAACAATCTTTCTTTGTGCAAATAAAGCGTAACCCATTTTTGTAAATCCTCATTTCGTATCCGTACTTATATAAAAACATTTCAAAAATGAAAATTGCATAAAAAGTATGTATAAAGTATATACTATTTTTTCAAAATGACTAAAAACTCAATAAAATCAATATATACATCGGTATATACTCATCTTTACAAAACTTAATATATAGGTTTAAAATTGGTATTTCTTGATAAAAATATCAAAAATCTGGCTGATTTATACTAATTTTGTATATAAATAACAATATAATATATGTTTATTAAAGAACATTTAAAACATATATATATTCACATCACTCAAAAACAAGCAAAAAAAAAGCCGTCACTAAGGCGGCTACTAGACTTTGGGGAGGGAGGTTTTATGGGGCTGTTGCCCTTGACAATATTGTTATCGACATTCTAGATTCAAACTTTAATTATTTATTTAACTATTTTTTTAAAAAAGTAAAAAAAGCCGTAAAATCAAGGTTTTTCGGCTTCACATTTCTTAATAATAAGACTAAAAGAACAAATGATTATATTATATTCCTATGAAAAGAATCTTATTTTACATACTTATATTTATATTTATATATTCATTAGCACTGATTAATAATGCTATTGATATGGATTATTGGGCAAGAATTTTACAAGGTAATGCATTCTGGCAATTAGGTACAATCTTAAAACAAGACCCTTTTTCCTATACACAAACCCATCTTTGGCTAGACCACGAATGGGGTTCAAGCATTATTTTTTCCTTCATACAAAACCATTTTGGATATATAGGAATACATATATTTAGAACACTACTAGTAACATCTATATTTATATTATTATTTGAAACTATAAGATTAAGAGAAGAAAAAACAAATACACTCTTGTGTCTATCACTTTTCATTATAGGGGCATATGCTATTCCTACAATAACAATGTCTGCTCTCAGATGTCACTTTTTTACATTCTTTTTCTTTAGTTTATTTATTTTCTTACTTGAATATATTAGAAAACACGAAAAATACAGACTATTAATAGCATTACCACTAATAATGATTTTATGGGTAAACATACACGGTGGTTGCGTTTCTGGTCTAGGGCTTTTATTTATGTATGCACTAGGTGAATTCATCAATAAAAGAAAATTTTTACCTTATATATATACAATGCTAGCTTGCACACTTGTTATGTTTATAAATCCATATGGATTTGAATATGTCAAATTTATCTTTATGGCAACTACAATGCCTCGACCTTTCGTAACAGAATGGATTAGTCCATTTGCACACAACAATTGGCTATTTTTTATTGAATTTAAAATTTTCTATATAATAAATTTAATAATACTTTTATTTAATTTAAAAAAATTCAAACAAGATGCAGTTAAATATATCATCTTAATTATATGTGCATACTTATCTTTTAAATACATTAAAAACACACCATTTTTTATAATTACATCAATAATATTCTTATATGGTGATATTTTAAGCTTTTTCAAAAAATTTAAAGTAGATACAAAAGCAATATATTATGTTGCTTATTTCTTTGTTTTAATACACGCTCTAAATATAATCGTATACAATAAACCAATTCCTAATATTAGCTTACAACCATATAAAGTTGTTGAATTCATAAAAATAAACGAACTAAAAGGCAATATTTTAGCTCCTTTTGATATGGGTAGCTATATAACCTACAAGCTTTATCCTAATAACCTTATATATATGGATGGAAGATATGAAGAAGTTTATTTTAAAAACACAAAAGATTTACTTGATAACTTCTATAATGTAACAAAAGACTGGGACAAAATCCTTGACATTGGCTTAACTCACGACTATATAATCACACCAAGAAATGGACTAATTAACGACTATTTAGGAAAAAGAAAAGATTATGCATATATATATGCAGATGAAGATAACTGCTTATTCATAAGGAATGAAAAGCTAAAATCAAAATATTATAGACCATCACAAGACTATAATTATTATTTACAAAACGCACTTTCAACAGATATTTTGTTTGTAGTAAAATAACATTATTATGAAAAGACCAGAATTATTATTACCTGCAGGAAGTAAAGAAAAATTAGAATATGCCATTCAATATGGAGCAGATGCTGTTTACTTAGGAATGGTTGATTTTAGTTTGCGTGCAATGAGAAAAGGGGAATTAATCACCCTAAATAACTTAAAAGATTGTATTGATTTAGCACATTCATTTGGAAAAAAAGTTTATTTAACATTGAACATTTTTGCATATAGCAATGATATTAATCAAATGATTGAATGTGCAGAAAAAATAAATGAAGCAAAACCAGACGCAATACTATTTTCAGATTTTGGTGTATATAACGTAATCAAAAAATATATGAGCAAAATTCCAATTCATGTTAGCACCCAAACTAATATTCTAAACTATGAAGCAGTTCGTTTCTGGCAAGATATGGGGGCAGAAAGAGTTGTTTTATCTCGCGACTTATCTTTAAAACAAATTGAAGAAATTAAAAATAAAGTTCCTGATATGGAATTAGAAGTATTTGTTCACGGTGCTCAATGCGTTTCTTTTTCAGGCAGATGTTTAATAAGCGACTATATGACAAAAGGAGAAAGAAAAGCAAACCACGGAAATTGCTCTCAATCTTGCAGATGGAGTTATAAACTTGTTGAAGAATCAAGAGAAGGCGAACTTTTTGACATACAAGAAAATGAACGTGGCACACATATTTTAAGCCCAAAAGATTTAGCTTTAATAAATTATTTACCTGACCTTATCAATGTAGGTATAGACTCATTTAAAATTGAAGGAAGAACAAAAAGTTTATATTATGTTTCCGCTGTTGCAAAAGCATATAGAAGAGCAATTGATGAATATATGACAACAGGCAAAATTAACGAAGAAGCTAATTACGAAGAAATCAGAAAAATAGGAAACAGAGGCTATACAACTGGTTTTTACTTACACAAACCAGATTCTGAAGGATACAGCTATGACATATCAAAAGGTTTGGCTGGAGCTGATTGTCTTTGTGTATTTATGGATAAAAAAGATAACTTATACAAAGTTCTTACAAAAAATAAATTCCTATTAAATGATGAAATAGAAATCATAACACCTGATGAATGTTTCAAAGCAATTGTAAAACGAATTATTGATGAAAAAGGACAAGAAAAAGAAGTTCTTAATACAAATGATGAATTTTGGATTGAACTTTCTCAACGCCCTAAAAATCATAAATACGCACTAGCTAGAACTATTGGAGTTAAAAACGTAAGATGATATTAAAACCCGATTATAACGTAGTATCTTTATTTGATATAGATTTTAAAGAGCTTAAAGCACAAGGTATAAATGCTGTTTTATTTGATTTAGATAGTACAGTTATGCCTTCAAAATCTGGTGAATACCCAATAAAAGTTTCAGAACTATTACAAGGACTTAATCAAAACTTTGTTGTAGCAATTATAAGCAACAATAAAAATAAAAATTATATTGATAAAGTTCAAGCAATTTCCAACTTCAAAGTAATTGGTCACGCAAATAAACCATCACCAAAGATTATGGAAGATTTCTTAAAATCAGTTAATATCTTACCAGAACAAACTGTTGTAATTGGAGATAGACCACTTACTGATATATTAGCAGGTAAACTACTTGGCGCAAAAACTATTTTGGTTGATTCAATTACTAAAGATAGTGAAAATAAACTTACAAGATTTGTTAGAAAACTTGAACGTTTAACCATAAAAAAATAGAAAACTAGCGAATTTATTATAGACATATATGAATTATCCTTATAAAAAAGGAGATTTTATGTTGAAAGAATTGAATGAAAAAAATTTTGATGAAGAAACAAAAAATGGCATAAAATTCGCTGTATTTACAGCACCTTGGTGTAATTTTTGCCAACATCAAAAACCAATATTAAAAGAATTATCAAATGAAAACATATGGGTTGGAGAAATAAACGCAGACTTAAACCCCAAATTAGTACAACGCTTCAATATAACAGGCTATCCAGCTTTTTTATTATTTAAAGAAGGAAACCTTATAGGTAATTTTTATGGTTATAAATCAAAATATGAATTACTAAATAATTTGCTTAGTTTCTTAAATTAACTTTAAGTTTTAAAACTAATTTCTATATCCAATTCCTGCTCTATAACCAGAAATTGTGTACATAACAGGTAAAGCTGGCTCAATCCATTTTAAACCAGACAATAGTGAAACTGTTGCAACATCATCAACATGTAAACCAATATCCAATAATTCTGGTTTTCTTTTCTGATGTTTATGTGGTTTATGATTATATTTTATATGTTCTTGCAACTTTATATCTAAAACATTTGTTGAATGAGTATGTGATTTATCTTTTTTATGACAAAGTGGTTCAATAACTTTTTCACCAATAAAATTAGCAATTTTACTGCCACCAACAACACCCATAGCAATAATACCAGCCGTCATTCCAACAGCTCTACCAATTTTAGAATTAACACCCATTTTTTCTAAACCAGCTAACGCTAAACCAGCACCAACATTACATAAGAAAATATTAGCAAGATATTGGTAAGAACCCTCTTTAATTTTATCTGGCACTTTATCCTTCCAATATTCTTTATCTGTTAATCTATCTGCAAAAATACCACCAGCAATACCTCCAACAACAGGTATTGCACCATTCACAGACAAAAATCCAATTTCAGAAAAAATATCTTTAGCATTAATATTTTCTGGTGATGGAATTAATTTCTCTAAAAATTGTTTACTACCTTTTTTATCTTTTAAATTTTTAAATACCGATTTTATTTCACTAAAACTTAAAACTTTTTCTTTACTCTTTTGTAGAATAGAAGCAGTTTTTTCATCAATATTTGATGATTTTATAAAAGAGTCAACTAAATCTGCATTTCTTAATTTTATATTTTTTAAGGAAGGATTTAAAGGTCTTTTAGTAACAGCAGAAGCAATATATGGAGCAGCAAGAGCAGACGCAACAGTAACGCCTAAAGTAATACCAGTTTTTAAAGCTCTTTGTTTTCTTTTTTCAGTATCTTTTTCCTTACTAGCATCATACATAGTATATGCGCAAGCACCTGCCGTCAATAATGCAGGAACTGCTTTTTGAAATTTTGATACTAACATCGGCTGATCTAAAAATTTACCTAAAACTTGTATACTACGCATTTAATTGCTTTCTAAAACCTTCAACTATTTCTTTATTTTCATCACAATATTTTTGAAAATCTCTTATTTTAGAAAAAAGTTCATCTGTTATTACATGTTCGATTTTACAAGCATTATTTGATGCTTCTTCAACGCTAAGCCCTAAAGTTTTATTAAAAAAAGCGGATAGAATATTATGTTTGGCTATAACTTCTTTAGCAGTTTTTAAACCTTTTTCGGTAATTGTAATACCCTTATAACTTTCATATAAAATAAGCTCTTTATCTGCAAGTTTAGACAATGCCTCTGATACAGACGCTCTAGATATATTCAACTTTTTTGCAATTTCTACGGCTTTAACACTTTGGCTAGATTCTGATAAATTACAAATAATTTCTAAATAATCTTCTAAACTGGCTGTTAAATTACTCATGTTTTCCTCAAAAATAATTGTAAGGCAAGCCTAACAAAATGTCAATAAAAACATTTTTTGCTATAATAAATTTATGATTAAAGTTGCAATTTCAGGTAATATAGCAAGTGGAAAATCTCAAGTAGAAAACATTCTATTAGACTTGGGATACAAAGTTTTTGACACAGATAAAATAAATCACAAAATACTATCTGAAGATGAAAAAACTATTAATATTTTAAAAAAAACTTTCCAAAATATTGAAAATGAAGATGGTTCAATCTCAAAAGAAAAATTAGCAAAAATAATTTTTTCAAATATAGAAGAAAAAGAAAAATTAGAAAAAATTTTACACGAAAAAATTTTTAACGAGCTTAATTCTCTTTACAAACAAAATGAGAAAGAAGAATTTATTTTTGTAAGTGTACCACAATTATTTGAGTCAAAAAAAGAAAAAGAATTTGATAAAATAATTTTTGTTGATGCAGATGAAGATATAAGATTAAATAGGCTAATAAAAAGAAACAACTACACTTTTGAATATGCCAAAACAAGAATTAATGCACAAGATAAAACAGATTTAAAAATAAAAAAATCCGATTTTGTTATTACAAACAACTCGGATTTAGATAATTTGAAAAATCAAGTTTTAAATATTTTACAACAACTTACTACGAGAAGTTAATTTTAAAATTGATGATTTATAAAATTCAGTATTAATATTTAAATATTCACCTAATACCAATAAATCGAATAAGAAATCTCTAACTTCTTCAACATCATCATTTTTAGCTAAAACATCATCTAATAAAGTAGTAAATTTCATGTATATTTTATTAAAATACATATTTTGAGCTTCTGCAATATCAATTTTTAAATTTAAATTTGAAGCACACTCAAACATTTTTAAGATTTTATTTAATCTTTGTATTTCAAAATTTTTCATAAAATTATAAATTAATTTTTGAATTTGATATGAAAAGATTTGATTTGTAACAGACTTATCAATTTCAATCTTAAACGCATCTGCTTCTTTAGTTATTTCTAATGCCCTTTGAATAACAGAATCTTCTACAATATCAGCACTATCAGCAAATATTTCATTAAAATCATTTGAAAGCGTATATTGTGCAGCCAATTTATATTCTGATGGCACAGGAACACCCAACGCTATCAAATGCAAAATAGAACTTTTACCTTCGTTATAAACTTCTCTATATGTATTAGAAAATTTACCAAGCTTATCTTTAAAAGAGGTCATAATAATTTTTGTTCTATCCTCAATCAAGATATCTTTAAGCGTGTAATATTCGTGTCCAAAGATATTATCTAAAGCTCTAATAATTTCTGTAATAGGATTATTTTGATAGATATTCACTAATTTTCTAGTAATATCTTGAATATCTTCACTATCATCATAACGTTTAACAGCAAAGTGGAAATCACCTGCTGCAAATTGTATAACACTATAGAAGAAATCATATTTTTCTAGCGTAATTTTAGACTCAATTTCAACTCTACCAACAGAAAATTCACTAGTTCCATTTGTAACTTGTTTAGAATAATGTCTTTTTACATTATAACAATATAAAGTAGAGTTATCTTCTATATCATTATGCATAGAATATATTGCCCAAAGAGCAGCTATTTGTTTAATTGAAACAGTAGATGGTTTAACAAATTTTTCATAAACATCTTTACCAGTTCCAAAACCATGAATATTACTTTGTGCCTTAGATAATATTTTTAAGAATTCTTCTTCAATATCTTTATTTGTAAATTTAGAAGCTAATTGCATAGCACGAGCAGCATACTTCATAATTTGTGTTGTTTCTAATCCAGAAACTTCTGAGAAGAACCAACCACAACTTGTGTACATTAACATAGCTTGGCGTTGCATTTCAAGTAATTTTAATACTTTTACAACTTCTGGTTTTTCTAATTTATATTTTTGATGTTTTTCTATAAAGATAGAAATTGATTTTTTACATCTATCTAAAATCACATCAATATAATCATTTCTTGCAGACCAAACATCTTTTAAATATAAGCTAGCCTCTTTTTCGAAAACATTGATTAATTCATCACGAACATAATCTAAAGCTTCACGAAGCGGTTTTCTCCATTTTTGGTTCCAACCATATCCACCACCAGTCGAACAACCGCAATCATCAGACCAACGACCAACACCGTGTGAACAACTCCAAGAAGATACTGGCTTTATATCGACTTCATAATTAACACCTTCTTGTTCTAAATAATTTGCATAATTTGTTAAAATAAAACCTTCATCTTTAGCTCTTGCTTTTAATATATATGAAAGAGCCATATCTCCAAATTTTGTATGATGACCATAACTTTCACCATCTGTTGCGATATGAACTAATTGATTGTAATCTCTATCTTTTGAGATACCATCTTTTAATTTAGAAATGAATTTATTACCATCAACTAATAATTCATCAAATGCTACAGATTTTGATATAGGTCCATCATAGAAGAACAAATCAATATGTTTTGTTTTATCAGATTTTACAAAATATCTATATGCTCTAGCTGGATCAATATTACCCCAAGAAACATCAGACCATTTCTCTTTATTTTCAGTAGTTAATTTTCTTACAGACTTTGCTTGATGAGGAGACAAAATAGTAAATTTAATACCACAATCAATAAGAGCTTCGAGTGTTGCATCATCACAAGCAGTTTCTGCAAGCCACATACCTTCAGGTTTTCGACCAAAACGATATTGAAAATCTTTTATTCCCCATAAAATTTGAGTTATTTTATCATTTCTATTTGCTAAAGGCATAATTATATGATTATAAACTTGAGCAATGGCATTACCGTGTCCGTTATTATTCTCTCCACTTTCCATATCTGCTTTAATTATTCGATGATATGAATATGGGCAATACTGTTCCATCCAAGATAATAATGTTGGACCAAAATTAAAACTAATATAAGAATAGTTATTAACAATATCTAAAATTTTATTATCCTGAGTAACAATTTTAGAAACTGAATTAGGAGTGTAACATTCAGCAGAAACTCTTTCATTCCAGTCATGAAAAGGACATGCGCTATCTTGTATTTCAATTGTTTCTAACCAAGGATTTTCCCTTGGTGGTTGATAAAAATGTCCATGAATTGTTAAATATACTTTCTTATTATCCTTCACAATAATCTCCTGAAGCCACATTATTTCTTATTATTTTGTTTTTTAGTTAAAACAGTAAATGTTTTAACATCTACCCAAGGATCACCTAGTGCGTTTGAAAATACAGTGCCCGAAATTTTAATTTTGTCACCAGCATCAAGGTCATTATTTTTTTCAACCATTTCTCTTGGCATAAAAATTTTCATTTCTGACAAAGGAATAACATGGTCTTTTACATCATCACGTTTAATTAAAATACCAATATATTTAGAACTTTCTCTAAAAGCAGGCTTATAATCTAATCCTAAAGGAGTAAAAGAAACAAATTCTGCTTCAAAAGTAATGTCTTTATTCAAATACATAGCTGGATTATTTACAACAGTAACAGGACTAACGCATTTTTGCGCTGGTGCAACAGTTTGCGCTTCAACAAAATATGCACTAAAATTCAACATTAATAAAGTTATTAATGAAACAACTAATTTTTTATATTTACTCATTATTTTCCCTCTAAACACTAATTATAAAAACATATTACCATATTTTTAAAAAAAATTCGCATAAAAAAGTGTAGACTGAAACAGTTTTTACGAACTTTAAAATAATACTTTTTCGCAACCCCGAATAAAAGTGTCCGTCGTTTCAATCTACATTTTCAATATAACTTATTTTAAATACAATTTCACTGCTCTTGCGTATAAAATTAATCAGCAAAAAATAATACAAATTAATTAACTCAATAGTATTAAATTAGGCTAAAATATTTGATTTTATTACATCTCCCATTTGTGATGTTCCAACTTTTTGCATGCCATTTTGCATAATATCAGCAGTTCTATAACCATCTTTTAATGCTTTTCTGACTGCCATAGTTATTTCATCACTTTGAACATCCATTTTAAATGAATATTTTAACATCATTGCAGCAGATAAAATTGTAGCAATAGGATTAACAACATTTTGACCTTTTAAATCTGGCGCACTACCATGTATTGGTTCATACATAGCTAAATTATTATCAGATAATGAAGCACTAGGTAATAAACCAAGTGAACCTGATAACATAGATGCTTCATCAGATAAAATATCACCAAAAATGTTACCTGTTAGTACAACATCAAACTGTTTTGGATTTCTAATAATTTGCATAGCCGCATTATCAACATACATATTAGATAACTCTACTTCAGGATATTCTTTTGAAACATCAGCAACAATTTCTCTCCAAAGTCTTGATACATCAAGTACATTTGCCTTATCAACAGAACATAATTTTTTGTTTCGTTGCATAGCAACTTGAAAAGCAACATGAGCTATTCTTCTAATTTCACTTTCAAAATAGCACATATTATTATAGCCAAATTTTTCACCATTCTTCTCTTCAATACCTTTTGGTGTACCGAAATAAACATCACCAGTTAATTCTCTAACAATTAAAATATCAGTGCCTGAAACATACTCTTCTTTTAATGGAGAAAGCTGTGTTAATTCAGGATAAACAATTGCAGGTCTTAAATTTGCAAATAAATTTAACTCTTTTCTAATTCCTAATAAAGCACGTTCAGGACGAACTTCTGGAGGCAAAGTATCATATTTCCAATCACCAACAGCACCTAATAAAACAGCATCAGATTTTTTTGCAATATCTAAAGTTTCTTGAGGAAGTGGTGTTTTGTGAACATCATACGCACATCCACCAATCAAAGCTGGTTCAAAATCAAAATCGATTGAATATTTTTCACCAACAGCATTTAAAACCTTTACAGCTTCATCTGTAACTTCTTTACCTGTGCCGTCACCAGCTAATAATGCGATATTATATTTAGTCATGATAATCCTCCATTTGAGGATTATATTAGCACAAAATAAGGAGACCTTAACAGTCTCCTTATTAATTTATTATTTATTGTTCTTTATTAATAATACGCTTTTCTGCCGTTTTTGCTGTTATTCTAATATCAAATTTACCATCTTCATCTTTAATTGTTTCAAGATACTCTCTAAATAAATTATCATAAGTTTTACCTAATGAAGTAAAATTACCTCTAATCTTTTTAGGCCAAGTGATATCATCTTTAACTAAGAATTTTTCAGGTAATACAATTTTATATTGTTTTTGTAAATTAATAGGTTCAAACATTCTAGTTTTTTCATTTTTCACTTTAATAGCATCTTCATATTTCTTATCAGAGCGTCCAGCTTTGATATCTTCAATTAAAGATCTATCTACTTGAATATCAGACCAATGAATAATAGTATTTCTTGTTGGCGCTTTTAAGTTAGCTAAAATATTTTCAGTAATCAAACCAGATAATTCATAACCAGCAACTTCGCCAATTTGTAAATCTGACAAATCTTCACTTACACCATCAAATACTTTCATTAAATCTAAATTATTAGCACCATCTTTAATTCCACCACGAATGATAGATGATTGAATTGCTACAGAGTAAACATCTGGCACCATTTTTCTAACACTTCGTTTAACAGCACTTGTTAAATAATTTGCCAAATAGCTGTTAGAATATCTGATTTCATCAGCATAATCTAACTCATGATTACCATCAAGCTCAGATGTTACAGATACTAATGGTGTCATATCTTCTTTAAAGCTTTTTTGTAATTCTAAATTGATAGGATGGTTAGAAAGAGTATCTGTTAATGTTAAATCAGTATCAAACATATGTAAGTCAGTTTGCTCTAAATCACCATTATCATCAAAACGCAAATTAAATGATCTAACTAATTCATTATCTTTTCCTAATGAGTCAATATGAGTTTTTCCAACTAAAGAAGTTAAAGCTTTATGATCGTGACCATTCAATATAACATTTATTTGAGGAACACTAGCTCTAACAATTTTAGATAATCTATTACCCATATGAGATAGCAATATTACAGCACCTTTTGGATTTTTTTGTTTAAAATCATCAACTTCTTTTTTGATAGCCAAAACTGTACCTTGAATATCTTGTTCAGTTAAATTTGCATCTTTTTGGTTACCATTATCTAAAAATTCCATATTCTTTAATAAACCTGGATTATAAAAGCCCATTGTTGGAATTGTTGCACCAACAAATAGAACTTTATGTTTTAATTTAGGATTTTTATCATCTGGAATTTCAAATTCAAATGATTTTGCTAATTTTTCAGGCGTTTTTTCAGTTGCTTGTTTAACTCTTGGAGATTTCAACATATTTACATTTGTAACTAAAGTTTTCATAGGAGCTTTAGACATAACTTTATACATGAAGCTATCGCCACCATCTAAATCATGGTTTCCCATAGTAAATATAGTTTCAAAATTAGAAGAATTTCCAGCAGCTAAACGAACTCTTTCTATAGTTTTTTGTAAGAAGTTAAGTTGAATATCTCCATTAGTTTTTTTAGGATGTGTTATAAAACCTTTTTTAGAAGGGTTAATAAACCAATCACCAGCAATAGCAAAAACATTTAAAGTACTAGGTTCATTTGCCTTTTCAAAAATTTCAGGTTTATGAGTTTCAATTGTACTAACCAATCTTGGCAATGAATGTACATTCCCATGATTATCTGATGTTGCAAGAATATTTAACTGTGCCGCTTTGAATGAAGCATAATTTTGATTTACTGCAGAAATTTTCATAAATATAACCTCTTGATTTATATTTGATAGAACACGCGTAAATATTTTTTTTGCTAACAAAAAAGAGCCAAATTAATGGCTCTTTCTTTATATAAAATTCCCTTATTATTTTAACTAAGATGAAAATGTCATTAATGCTCTTACTGAACGAGCTGTATTTCTAACATCTTCTTCTGAGTGTAATTTAATAGTATCATCAAGAATTTTAATAGCTTCTGATTTATCTTTTAAAGATAATAATTCGTTAATTGAAGCCATTGCAACTCTAGCACTTAAATCATTAATTCCTTTTCCTTTAGAGATTAAAACCACTCTTAGTGACTCATGCGTATTCTTTTTAATTAAAGTTTGAGCTGTTAATTCTCTTATTTCATCATCAGGAGAATTTGTACCAAGTTCTGTAAGCAAATCAATAGCCGCTTGGCTGTCTTTATGTTCCCCTAATGCTTGAATAATATTTCTAATTTTTTGATTATTTTCCATTTTTCTTCTCCCTTTGATTAACAAGTAATTAAGCTACTTCAACTGCTGACAAATCTGTCCACATAGATTTCAGTTCATCTACTGGTTTATTTGCCAAGTTCTTAACACTATATTGTCTATCTGGGAATAATTTATTTTTTAAACCAGTCATATCAAATGTAATTTCTGTATTACCAATTCTTTCAATAGTATCAAATACATTTGTAGTTACTTTTTTACCGAATGAAACAACTGAATTCATTCTAGATTTAAATGATTCATTAAAATTATTAATACCGCTTACTACTGCAGAAGCAAATAATTTACCCTTTTCTGCGATATTTTCAGCAATGTTTGATTTGCTTGCGCCCTCAAACACATCTGCTTGTATAACATTTCCTTTAAAGCTAACGCCAAAAGGATTGGTTGCTAATTGATTAATTGTTGCGTTATTAGATGCTGTCTTCGCTACTCTAGTAGTATGTAAACTAATTTTTCCAATTTGCATAATAGCCCTTTCTCTTTTCTCTTCTCTTTCCCTCGTTTGTACAATTAGGTTATCATATTTGGAAACAATTAATATCATACTTATGGTTGAAATAATGATTAAAATACAAAGAATAACATCAACTAAATCATCTAAATAAAGGAGTGATTTTTTTAATTTATGTTACAAAAAATTAACTTTCTAAAAGAATAAATTAAAGATATACTCTAGATATGCCGTTAATATAATCAGAACAAATAAAAGAAGGATTTATATGAACGAATTAAACAAAAACTTAGCCGAAAATTTAGGCACATTTTTATTTGATTTCAAAGATGAAGTAGTAAAAGGTTTAGAAGAGTACCTTCGTCTAAATTCAAACTTATCTTTGGAAAGAATTTAAGATTCACTATTAAATCAAATATTGATTGTGTTTCTTTTCTTCTGCAATTGTTGTAGATGGTCCGTGTCCTGGATAAACTTTTGTGTTCTCTGGTAGTTTCATTAATTTTGATTTAATTGATGTGATTAATTCATCATAATCACCATCATAAAAATCTGTTCTACCTATTGAACGAAAGAACAAAGCATCACCAGAAAATAGCATGTCGTCTATATAATAGCAAAGACTTCCCTTTGAATGTCCTGGAGTATGGAAAATTTGGATTTTGTGTTTTCCAATAAATAGAGATGTTGTTTCATCAATAAAGGTGTCTATTTTTAGAGATTCTACATTTGATGGAATACCAAAAAAGCTCATTTCTTCTTTTAATCTTGAAAAATGAGGTGTGTCATCTTTATGTATGTATATTGGAATTTCAGGATAATTTTGTTGAACTTCGACCTCACCTAACACATGGTCGAAGTGTCCGTGTGTGTTTAAAATAAATTTAATACTATAACCCAATTGAGAAATTTCTTCTTTGATTTCTTCAAAAGAGCCACCAACATCAATCAATACAGCTTCTTTTGAGTCTTCATCAAAAAGGGCATATGTATTAACTTCTATAGGTCCAGTTACATATTCTTTTAAAATCATTTATTCTAACTCCAATATTTTTTTATATAATTCTTTTTGCTTATCAGAAACAGTTGATGGAATATTAATAGCAATTTTTACATTCAAATTGCCAAATCCACCAGATTTTTTAGGCAGTCCTAATTCTTTTAATCTTAAGGTTTTTCCACTTCTCGTTTCAGGTGGAATTTTAATACCAATAATACCGTGCAAAGTTGAAATATCTTTTTTTGTACCCAAAACAGCTTCAGCAGGTGTTATTTCAGCAATTTTAGTAACATCCTCACCATCAATTGCATATTCATTATCTTTAAATTTAATTACAAAATAAAGGTCACCTTTTCTACCGTAATTATCAATTTTACCTTCACCTTTTAATCTAATTTTTTGACCTTCTTTTACACCTTTTGGTATTTTAACTGTTAAATTTCTAGATTTAGAAACTATTCCTGTACCACCGCAATCAGAACAGCTTGAACCAATACCTGAGCATTTCAAACACTTTTCAACAGTATTCATCTTTACACTAATTGGCTTTTCGCTCATTAAATCTTTGGCTGTAATATTTAAATCTTGAGTAATATCAAGTGATTCTTCTTGTTTATTAGAGCCACAACATCCCCCACTAGAACAACCGCCAGAGTGAGTTCTTGAACCACCAAATAAATCTTCATAATTAAAGCCTTGACTAGAACGACTTGAGCGTTGAGATCTACCAGCACCCATTAAATCACCAAAAATAGAGCCAAAGAAATCAGAAAAATCAGCACCGCCACCAAATTGGCTAAAACCACCTGCATTATTAAAATTAAAACCTTCAAACCCTGGTGGTGGTGTAAAATTAGCACCTTGTTGCCAATTTGCACCTAAACTATCATATCTGTTTTTCTTTTCTTTATCTGATAAAACTTCATAAGCTTCATTTATATCTTTAAATTTATTAACTGCATCAGGCGATTTATTTACATCCGGATGATATTGTCTTGCTAACTTTCTATAAGCAGACTTTATTTTTGCTTCACTAGCATCTCTATCTACACCTAATATTTTATAATAGTCTTTATATTCCATTAAACATATCTCCTTAATTTAATAATAATATAAAAAATTACAATTATATTATTAGTTAATTTTTTCTTAATTATATTTTTATAAAATATTTGTATTAAGTAGTTAACAAAAGAAGCGTTTTTTACTATCATATTAGATATGAAGAGATTATTAGGGATAAGTTTTTTAATATTTTTAAGTTCTGTGCAAATGGCATTTGCGCAAACTTTAACTATAAATTTAAAAGATAGTATTAAATCTAATCAACAGACAAAAGTATCAACACCAATCACTAAAGAAATCAACAATAAACAAAGTACTTTCACTCTTAATAATGCTCTTCAAACAACATTTAAAACAATTCAAGAACAAGAAAATATAATATATAGAGAAAGTCAAAAAATAATTGACGCAATTAACCCACAAAAAGCGAATGATAAAATCACATATTATCCAGGGTTAAGAGGACCAAATCAACTTATAGTTTATACAAGAGATTATGGTATTAGAACTGGAACAAATGAATTTGGAACAGAAGCAATCATCGAAAATGATATGGTTGTTGAGCTAAATGGCGCAGATTCTATTATTCCACCTAATGGATTTGTTATATCTGGTCACGGTAGCGCAAAAAAATGGATTATGGACAATATACAAGTTGGTTCTAAAGTATATATTGACTACAACGCTGGCATTCTTCGAACATTTTTAACTTCAGATAGTCTCATTTATGCTGCAAAGAAAAAATTATTCGAAGTAAATGAATTAGTTGAATACTATAAAAAAATAGATATTTTATATAACGATAAAAAAGCCACAGAATTTTTAGAAATATCAAAAAATCATTTAAGAAAAGCAGAAAAAAAACCAGAAAAAGCTCAAAGTTATATTCATGACGCAATGGAATCACTAAATGAAGCAATTAAGAATGCTATTCCATATTATCCAAACGAAGTTAAAGGCATTTGGATTAGACCAACACAAACATCTGCTGACAAAATTGAAAAGGCTGTAGAAAGAATTCACAAAACAGGAATTACAGATATTTTCCTTGAAACATATTTTCACGGAAAAACAATATATCCAAGCAAATATTTAGAAGAATGCAAAGTAATTTCACAAAGAGAAGAATTTAAAGATTTTGACCCATTAAAAATATGGATAGATGAAGCACACAAAAGAAATATGAAAGTGCATATTTGGTTTGAAACTTTTTATGTTGGAAACGATAATCCAAAAACAACTCAAAACCACATATTAAACATTTATCCATCTTGGGCAAACAAAAGACATATGCACGCAGATGAAATCGACCCAATGCCTTCATTATCAGAACATAATGGTTACTTTTTAGACCCTGCTAATATTCAAGTTCAAAATTTCTTACTAAATATTATTAAAGAAATTACTGATAATTATAAGCCTGATGGTATTAATTTAGATTACATCAGATACCCACAAACTGTTGACCCAACTTTTCCAAATTACACAACAATGAATTGGGGATATACAAAATCTGCTAGAGATGAATTTAAATTTATTTATGGAATTGACCCTATTAATATAAAATATGGCACAGGTGATTGGGAACTTTGGTCAAACTATAGACAAAATCAAATTTCTGAATTCATTAAAGAAGTTAGAAAAATAACTAAACAAAAAGGACTTTTACTTACAACCGTTGTATTTCCTGATTTAGAAAAAAGCAAATCAACTAAAATGCAAAATTGGCGTAGTTGGTCTATGAATAATTATGTTGATGGACTAACCCCATTAATTTTAACAGGAGATAAAAACACTGCAAATTTACTAATAAAAGATGTTATAAAAAATACCAATAAAATGACAAATATCTATCCTGGCATATTTGTAACATTTATGGGTGGACCATTTGATAGTTTATTAATGCAAATTCATAAAACTAGAGAATTCAAAACAAAAGGTGCAATATTATTTGATTATGCACACTTAAGTGATGAATACATAGAAGCACTTACAACAAGGGTTTTTAATGAAACTTATGACAAAAGAAATATAAAAATAGAACCTAACAAAAATTACAAACCTGTTGTAACATATAAAGAAAACAAGAAAAAATCTCGGAGAAAGAAAAAATGACAATAATTAACTTTACTAAAATGCAAGGGTTAGGTAATGACTTTATAGTATTGGATTTTGAAGAATACAAAAAAACAAATAAAAATCCAGAAGAACTTGCTATAAAATTATGCGATAGACATTTTGGAATAGGTGCTGATGGGTTAATGATTGTCAATCCAAATACAACTCAAACAGATATTGGCTGGTTCTTTTACAACAATGATGGTTCTATTGCTCAAATGTGCGGTAATGGAATTAGATGTTTTGCAAAATACGTTTATGAAAAAGGATTAATAAATAAAAAAGAATTTTCTGTTGAAACAAAAGCAGGTACAATTATTCCAAAAATTTTAGATAATGGATTAATTAAAGTTAATATGAATAAACCGATTTTAGAGCCTAAAAAAATTCCTGTTAATGTTGAAAACAATTTAAATTTTGAAGTAAAAGTTTCGGATAGAACATTTATGGCGAATGCCGTTAGCATGGGAAATCCACACTGCGTAATTATCACAGATGAAAATACAAAAGAATTAGCACTAAAATATGGTAGAGAAATAGAAACTCATAAATTATTCCCAGAGAAAACAAATGTAGAATTCATTAAAATTTTATCTAGAAACGAAATGAATTTAGATGTATGGGAAAGAGGTTGTGCTATAACATTAGCTTGTGGAACAGGTGCTTGTGCAAGTGTAACAGCAGCTATTTTAAATGGATTATGTGATAAAGAAGTAAAAGTAAACTTACCAGGCGGACAATTAATAATCGAATGGGAAGGTAATAAAGTAAACACAAACCACGATATATATATGTCTGGACCAGCAACATATTCATTTACTGGACAAATTGAAGTATAGATTACTAATTGAAATCAAAAATAACATAGGCTAACATTTTTGTATGAATATATTAGAAATTAAAAATCTTAATTTATGCTTCCAATCAAATGGAAAAGACTATCAAGCACTTCATAATATAAACCTTTCACTAAAAAAAGGAGAAATGCTTGCAATAGTTGGTGAATCTGGTTGCGGAAAAACAATAACTGCAATGTCTGTTTTAAGATTATTATCACAAAATGCAAAAATAACGTCAGGCGAAATTATTTATAATAATCAAAATTTACTTTGTTTAAACGAAAAAGAAATGCAAAATATAAGAGGAAAAGAAATCGCCCTCATTCCTCAAGACCCAATGACTTCATTAAATCCGCTTTATACAATTGGGTCACAATTACTAGAAGTAATTGAAGCTCATCAAAAGATAAAAGGAAAAGAAGCTGAAAAAATAGCAATAGATGTTTTAAATAAGGTAAAAATTCCTAATGCAAAAGAAAGATTAAAAGCTTATCCACATGAATTTTCAGGTGGTATGCGTCAAAGAGTTATTATTGCAATGGCAATAGCTTGCAATTCAAAAATAATTATTGCAGATGAACCAACAACAGCCCTTGATGTAACTGTTCAAGCACAAATTATGGAACTATTAAAAGAAATTCAAAAAGAAAATCAAACATCTTTTATATTTATTTCTCACGATTTTGGTTTAGTTTATGAAATAGCAGATTCAACAGCGGTTATGTACGCAGGAAGAGTTATAGAAAAAGCAAATTCAAATGAATTATTCAAAAACCCAAAACATCCTTATACACAAGCTTTAATAAAAACTCTTCCAGATTTTAACTCAACAAAATTAGAAGCGATACAAGGTCAACCACCATCTATAAAAGACCACTTTAACGGTTGTGCATTTGCACCAAGATGTAATAAAAAAATAGAAATTTGTACAAATGAAATACCTGTATTTGAAAACAATATAAGTTGTTGGCTTTACAAATAATATAAGATATAATTTAGACTATGCACGAAAAACAAGAACAACACCAAAAAAGAAAAAAAAGATTCAAATATTCTATGATAACAATTGTACTAGCAATTTGTATTATAGAATTAGTTGTTAGTGCAGTTCAAAACATATCAAAAACAATAAATTATTCAGCACAAATACACGGTTTAGAAAATAAAAAGAACGAAGAACTAATAAAAAACAAACAACTAAAAAATGAAATTGAAAATTATAATTCAGCAACGACATTAGAATCAATAGCCAGAAACAACTTAAAAATGGCAGGCAAAGATGAAATTTTGATAATAATAAATAAACCTGAAAAAACCGAAGAAATAGAAACCGAAAAAAAAGACAAGAAAAGGAAAAAATAAATATACGAAAGACCGCCCTTATAGGCGGTCTTTAAACTCTCAATCGCTAACTATTTAACTGCAACAAGTCTTAAGTTAACACCAATCTCTGTATTTACTTGTCTGACGCTTGCTATCGCCATTGCTCTGCGTTTTTTGGCGCCTCTCAAAAAGAAATCTACGCCTTCTGATATATTACTAGTTGGAACTATAATTTTTTTATTCATTTTTAACTTTTCCTAATTGTCTTATATTTTTAATTACGGCATTATTTTTCTAAACTTTAATTTTTCTTTTTAATTTATTAACAAATTGTAATGTTTATGTTAAAAATTTAATGAAGATTCGGAAAAAGGCAATGATTGAAATAAAGCTAAAGACTAAAGACAAAGTAACAATAGCTGTTAATCATTACAAAAATGGGTTTGATAGTGTTGTAATTTTAGCTCCTGGTTGGTTTATGACAAAAGATAGTAAATCTTTTGTAGAAATGAGTGAAGTTTTTTCTAAAACTTCTGATGTTCTTGCAATGGATTTTCGAGGACACGGAAAAAGCGAAGGTTTTTATACTTTTACAAGCAAAGAAATTAATGATATTTCAACTGTAATAGAATTTGCGAAAGAAAATTATAAACAAATATATTTAATAGGGTTTTCATTAGGTGGAGCTTTAGTTTTAATAGCAGGTTCTGAATATGATTATATAAATAAAATAATAGCAGTTAGCGCTCCATCTTGCTTTGAAAAAATAGAAAACAATATTTGGAGAAAAGAAGCGTGGCTTCCAACACTTCAAAAATGCGAATTAAAAAGATGGTTTTCAATAAGACCATCATTGTTAATTTGCAAAAAAATAAAACCAATTGATATTGTTGAAAAAATAAAATGCCCAACTTTGTTTTTAGCAGGCGAAAAAGACCCAACGGTACACAATTGGCATAGCGAAGAACTTTTTAAAAAAGCTATTTGTAAAAAAAATTATGAACTATTTCCCAATTGTTTTCACGCTGAAGATTTGTTTATCCAAGACAGGGAAAAATTTGTTCAATTATGCACCAATTGGCTATATAACGAATAATTAATTTTTCATTAATATTTAAAGAAAAAGACAAAATTAATAGTATAAAATAATTAACTAGGATTAAAAGGAGGAAATCATGACAATTAGACCTTTAGGCGACAAAATCGTTATTAAAGTTATCGAAGACGCAGAACAAACATCAGGCGGAATTTTTATTCCAGATAGCGCAAAAGAAAAATCACAAAAAGGTGAAGTAATCGCTGTTGGAACAGGTAAAACAAATGACAAAGGCGAAAAAGACCCAATGGAAGTAAAAGTTGGCGAAATCGTTTTATTTGCTAAATATGCTGGTACAGATGTAAAAGTAGCAGACGAAACTTTAAAAATCATGTCTGTTTCTGATGTATTAGGCATTATTGAATAATTATAAGAGGGAAACAAAATGGCTAAAAGAATTATATTTGACGAAGAAGCACGCAAAGGCCTTTTAAGAGGTATTGATGCTGTTGCTGACGCAGTTAAAGTTACATTAGGACCAAAAGGTCGTAACGTTATATTAGAAAAGAAATTTGGCGCACCACAAATCATTAATGATGGTGTAACTATTGCAAAAGAAATTGAACTTGAAGATCCATTAGAAAATTCAGGTGCACAATTATTAAAAGAAGTTTCATCAAAAACAAATGATGTTGCTGGTGATGGTACAACAACAGCTTCTGTTTTAGCACAAGCTATTGTTAGAGAAGGTGTTAGAAACTTAACAGCTGGTGCTAACCCAATGTGCATTAAAAGAGGTATGGATAAAGCAGTTGTTATCGCATTAGATACAATCAAAAACATGTCTCAATCAGTAGATTCTCAAGAAAAATTAGCACAAGTAGCTGCAATTTCTGCTGGTAACAATGAAGAGATTGGTAAACTTGTAGCAGAAGCTATGGAAAAAGTTGGTCATGATGGTGTTATTACAGTTGAAGAATCTAAATCAACTGGTACAAACCTAAAAGTTGTAGAAGGTATGCAATTTGATAAAGGCTACATTTCTCCATACTTTGTAACAGACCCAGAAAGAATGGAAGCTGTTTTAGAAGATGCATATGTTTTATGTGTAAACAAAAAAATCAACTTAATTGCAGATTTAGTTCCAGTATTAGAACAAGTTGCAAGAGATGGTCGTTCATTATTAATTATCGCTGAAGATATTGAAGGTGAAGCTTTAGCAACATTAGTTGTAAATACAATGAGAAAAGTATTAAGAGCAGTTGCTGTAAAAGCTCCAGGTTTTGGCGATAGAAGAAAAGCTATGTTAGAAGATATTGCTATCTTAACAGGTGGACAATTATTCACAGAAGAACTTGGTATCAAATTAGAAAACGTAACAGTTCAAATGTTAGGTTTAGCAAAACGCGTTACTGTAACAAAAGACGATACAACAATTGTTGTTGGTGAAGAAACAAAACAAGCTATTGAAGACAGAGTAAAATTAATTAAACGCCAAATTGAAGCATCAGACTCTGAATACGATAAAGAAAAACTACAAGAAAGATTAGCAAAACTTTCAGGTGGTGTAGCAGTAATTGAAGTTGGTGCTGCATCTGAAGTTGAATTAAAAGAAAGAAAATTAAGAATTGAAGATGCTCTAAACGCAACAAGAGCTGCAAAAGAAGAAGGTATTGTTCCTGGTGGTGGTGTTGCATTTATCAGAGTAATGCAAGACTTAGAAAAATCAATCAACAATATTTCTTACACAACAGATGATGAAAAAGTAGGTTTCAGAATTTTACTTGATTCACTATACATTCCATTAAAACAAATTGCAGATAATGCAGGTGTTAAAGGCGAAGTTGTTGTTGAAACAGTTAAAAAATTACCTACAACAGAAGGTTATGATGCTATGGCAAAC
The DNA here is from genome assembly GCA_015152515.1 of Cyanobacteria bacterium SIG29. GTDB lineage: Bacteria > Cyanobacteriota > Vampirovibrionia > Gastranaerophilales > Gastranaerophilaceae > Avigastranaerophilus. The sequence continues at coordinate 1,022 of SUTV01000010.1, read as the reverse complement.
AAATACGTTGATATGATTAAATCAGGTATTGTTGACCCAGCAAAAGTAACAAGAAGCGCATTACAAAACGCAGTATCAGTAGCAGGTATGTTATTAACAACAGAAGCTGCTGTAGTTGATATTCCATCAAAATCACCAATGCCAGCTATGCCAGATATGGGCGCAATGGGTGGCATGGGCGGCATGATGTAGCGAAATTGCCTATGTGTAAAACACAGGTGCGAACAAACTGAACGAAACGACGCAATTTGAAAAATTGCAAAGTGTAGAATCTAAGTTTGAGAGCAGGCAATTTCAAGACAGCGAACACGAATAAAAAAACCACCAGTTAAACTGGTGGTTTTTTATTTTACACTTTTTATTATTTTTGATTTTCAACATATTCCTTTGTTTTTATTCTTTGCCAAGAAACATTTTCTTTTACAATTTTTGCCGGTACGCCTGCAACTGCACAATATTCTTTATCAATAGATTTTGAAACAACACTTCTCCAACCTACTATTGTACCATTTGGAACAGTAACTCCTTTTAATACGCTACACTCTTTTCCAAGCCAACAATTATCACCAATTGTCATATCATTAACACAATTAATAAGTTTACCTGTTGTTTTATCAAATATTGGATGAGAATCTGTATTATACAAATTAACATCCGAAGAAAATAAGCAATTATCACCAATACTAATAGTATTATTAGAATTATCTGTTTGAATAAAAACATCTTCAAACCTACAATTTTCACCAATTTTACAATGTACATTATCTATTTTAAAATCTCTTGCAGAACTATCACCTAAGTTAATGCTTAAATTCAAACCCAATGAAAAATTTTTACCAATTTTAACACTAGAATTATTCCCCCATATGTAAATATATAATTTACCTGTGAATTGTTGATTTAAATCATCAATTATAACTTGATTGTTATATCCATCAATTTTAACAATGATTTTAGGGTTTTTCTTTGTTTTATTTAAAATAGAAACAGTATTATTATCACCAATAATTCTTACTTTTGTA
>SUTV01000005.1 GCA_015152515.1 Cyanobacteria bacterium SIG29 | reverse complement strand
TAGTTTTTATCATTTCAATTTAAAATGTCTGACAGAAAGAATTGAAAAACTTCCCCTTAATTTTCGCAAAATTGAAATTTTCAAAATATTTTGTCCGACATTTTCAATTTATTTTGACAAATTATAGATATAAAGCATTAGGTTTTTACGATATCAAAAATGAAATTGATAAAATTATTAACAAATAATTTATCAGAGAGTTTTGTAGTTTTTATCTTTTAAATTTAAAATGTCTGACAGAAAGAATTGAAAAACTTCCACTTATTTTTCGCAAAATTGAAATTTTTAAAATATTTTGACCGACATTTTCAATTTTTTATGACAGATTATAATAATTCATAAGAAAACATATTTACTAAATTCAAAAAGCTCTGAGTAGGTAGGGTGCGTCGTTTTGACGCACCTTTTTTATTTTATCAAACTTAGTGTCACTTTTTCTCAAACTGCAAGACAATTTATAGTTCTCATCTCTCATGAAAAAAGCCCTGAGACAAACTCAGAGCTTTTAAAATTCGGAGACTGAGAGATTGTCTTGCTCGTTCGCGATAAACGGCATTCAAAATGAAAACTCATCGTTTCCATTTTTCAGCCTCTGCTCACTCGCGCTCGAACTTAGACCGACTTTCAGTCGGTAGTTCTCATCTCTCATGAAAAAAGCCCTGAGACAAACTCAGAGCTTTTAAAATTCGGAGACTGAGAGATTCGAACTCTCGGTGCAGATTACTCCACACAACACCTTAGCAGGGTGCCGCCTTAAGCCAACTCGGCCAAGTCTCCATTCAAGACTATTTTATACTAACACAAATATATTATTTTATTCAAGTATCTTTTCTTTATTTTTCTTATAAAACTAACAAATTTATTTTTTAGAATTTTTAAATCTACCATTAAGAGGGAATTATTTTGAAAATATCATCAAATTTTTATAATCGTAATTTATCTTTTGGATATGATAAACAGTTAAATGCAGAATTAAAAGAAAGACTTGCGCAACATCCTGATAAACAATGGGCGAAAGATTTATCTTCCATGAATACTTTAGCTAATCGTTTAGAATCTAGAGTTTCAAATTATGCAAAGTATTCTGATGTGGAAAATAATACTAAATATCAAGATTACCTAGATATGTTTTTATCTTTAAAACAAGTTTTAGCTGGTTTTATTTCTATAACTTTTACAGATCTTGATTTCGCAAATAGAGAGTTTAATCATTATTATGATGAATTTGTAAAAGCTGGTTCCCCTAAAGATGATTGGAAAATGGACGCTTGTGCTTCTTTAGAAGATTGGATTGATACTGAACATTCATCTAAACTTGTTAAAAATACTCCTTCTCCAAAACAAGAATTATATAAACCTCAATTTAACGAAGATGGTGTTGAAATTTCTCAACAACCAGAACAAAAACCTCAACAAAAACCTGAATCTTCACCTTCTGCACCATCACCCGCTGTGCAAAGTATTTTAAATAAAATAACTGATAAATCTATGCTAGAAGAGTTTATTCCTACTCCTTCTTCTCCAAAAGGTTTTGATGATGTTGCTGGTATGTTTAGTTTAAAAAGAGATTTAACAGAAGGTATAATTCAATTTATTCAAGACCCTCAACAAGCTCAGCTTGACTTTGAAGAATATGGTAAAACTATTCCAAAAGGTATTTTATTATATGGTCCTCCAGGGTGTGGTAAAACATATATTACTCAAGCACTTGCTGAACAAACAAAATCTCCGCTTTATCTTTTGAACATTAGTAAAGCTGGTTCTCATTATATTAATATGACATCTAAAAATATCAAAGCTGCCTTTGACGAAATTATTGCTATAGCAGATAAATCAGATAGACCAACTCTTTTATTTATGGATGAAATTGATACAATGGCTTTTGATAGAAGCTCTAGAATGGAACCTGATGATTTAAAACAAGTTGGTACAATTTTACAAGGTATTGATTTGGCTAAATCTCACAATGTTATTATTTTAGGTGCTACAAATAAGTATAATCTTCTTGACCCTGCTGTAAAAAGAAGATTTGACTCTAAGGTTTTTGTTGATATCCCTGATCAAGAGTCGAGAGTTGCTGTACTTGAAATGAATTTAAAACCATTAAAGAAAGCTCAAAAACTTCTTCAATCACCTGAAGATTTGGAAAAAATTGCAAAAATGCTAAACGGTTATTCAAATAGTTCTATTTGTACAATTTCAAAACAAGCAGCGTTAAATGCAATGAGAAGAGGTAGAGCGGATATAGCTGTTGAAGATTATGAAATTGCAATTAAAAATTCTGGTGAAGAAAAGCCAGATAGAAAAGATTATTTGGCTGATTATAAAAAAACTACAAATAAAATCGGTTTTAATTAAACTTGTAAATGTTTTTTAATTGATAGCACACTTCCGCCTGCGCTGAAAAAGATTGCCATAATAAATAAACATAAAACTACGACATTCATTGCAAATGGAGATGGTTGAATATTTACAAATTCGTGTAATTTTATTAAACCATTTTGTACTGTATTTAAAGGTATTAGTGAAATTACTGCACCTACAAAACCGTATATTGCACCTTGTAAAATTAATGGGATTTTTATATACCAGTTGCTTACACCCATTAATCTCATAATTTCAATTTCTTCTTTTCTTGATTGAATTACAAGTTGAATTGTACAGTTAATAATTATTATTGTTAGCATTGCTACTGCAATTAAAACTAGCGCTGTAACTGTATTAAATACTGTTGTAAATGTTTGCAGTTTTTTTGCAACTTCTTGCGCATAAGACATATTTTCAATGCCCTGAACTTTTTTCATATTGTCACACACAGTTACAATGTTAGATGGGTTATCAACAGTAACATGCAAAGTGTCAGGAAGTGGATTTTCTAAACCAGATACATCAATATCTTTGTTCATTTCTTCCCAAGCTTGTTCTTTTGTAATTATTGTAATTTTTTTAACGTGTTCAATTTCTCTTAATCTTGATGACATATAAACAGGGTCAACATTGTTTTTTAAGTAAACTGAAATCTGAAAATCGTTTCCAACTTTATCAACAATTGAAGTTAGTGAAAAACTTGTTCTGAATAATGCACCAAAAATAGTTAAAATTGCCGCCATAGCCGCTACTATCGCTATATTTATTAAGCCCGTTCTTTTAATACCGTAAATTGTTTCCATACAAATACGATACATAATTCTTACTGATGATAAATGTCTTTGAGGAATATGCTTCTTTACTGTTTCTTTGATAATTTTCTTTTTACTATTCATATGTACCTGCCTGAACATCTCTAATGATTTGACCTTGTTCCATAGTGATTACTCTTTTTCTAAAGTAGTCAACAATGTCTCTGTCGTGAGTAGAAACAATAACTGTAATTCCTTTTTCGTTAATTTGTTCAAGAATTTGCATAATTTCCATAGACGTTTTAGGGTCTAGGTTTCCAGTTGGTTCGTCAGCAATTAATAATGGTGGACCATTTACAATCGCTCTTGCGATACTAACTCTTTGTTGTTCTCCACCTGATAATTCACAAGGTTTTGCATTCATTTTGTTTAAAAGACCAACAACTTTTAATGCGCCTGTTACTCTTTCTTGGATTTCTTTTGAACGCATACCTAGTGTTCTTATAACATAAGCAATATTGTCATATACAGATATGTTTTGAAGAAGCTTGTAGTCTTGAAAAACTATTCCCATACATCTTCTAATATTTGGAACTCTATCATTTGGAAGTTTTGCAATATTAATATTCCCAATCATTACTGTTCCTGATGTTGGTATTTCTTCTCTATATAATAACTTCATTAATGTTGATTTACCTGCCCCAGATGAACCTGTTAAAAATACAAATTCACTAGACATAATGTCTAAATTTATATTTTGTAGAGCATAGTTATCTTTGTATTTTTTATATACGTTTCTTAATTGAATCATTTAAGTAGTCCTGTGATTTTTTCTGTTAGTTTTTCGCTATTTAATCCATAATATGCCATTAATTCTTTTGCAGTTCCACTTTGTCCAAATTCATCATTAGTACCAATTCTTGATACTTTTACTGGATAGTTTTCACTTAGAACTTCACAAACGGCACTTCCTAAGCCACCTATAATAGAATGATTTTCTATTGTTATTACTCTGTTTGTTTTCTTTGCAGATTTAATAATTGTTTCTTTATCAATAGGTTTAACAACTGGCATATTTATTACTTCAGCGTTAATACCTTTTTCCTTTAACATTTTAGCACAGTCTAAAGTTTCAACCAATGTTTCACCATTTGTTATTAATGTTACATCAGTTCCTTCTTCCATAACATCTGCTTTTAGATAGTTAAATTTATGGTTTTTATCAATTACATCAGGTAAATTACCTCTAGAAATTCTTATATAAACTGGACCATCATGTTCTGCTGCAAATTTTATTGCATCTTTTACTTCTTTTTCGTCAGCAGGTACAATAACTGTCATATTTGGAATACTTCTCATTATAGAAATGTCTTCAAGAGCTTGGTGAGAGGCGCCATCTTCTCCAACTGTAATTCCGCCATGTGTAGCTGCGATTTTTACATTTAGATTTGAATAACAAACAGTATTTCTAATTTGTTCCCAAGCTCTACCTGAAGCAAAAACTGCGAATGTAGAAACAAAAGCTATTTTGCCTGTGCATGCTAAACCTGATGCAGTTGTTATTAAATCTTGTTCTGCTATGCCAACATTAAAAAACCTTTCTGGAAATTCTTTCGCAAAAATTTTAGTTTGTGTTGAACAAGATACATCAGCATCTAGTACAACTATATTTTTATTTTCTTTTCCGATTTCAACAAGTGCGTTGCCGTATGCATTTCTAACTGATTTACATTCTCTTGTCATAATAAACTCCTATTTTAATTCTTCTAGTGCTTGGTTAAGTTGCTCATCATTAGGAGCTTTACCATGCCAGCCAGCATTGTTTTCCATAAATGATACGCCTTTACCTTTTATAGTATTTGCTATTATGACTGTTGGAATAGAACTTGTTTTAGCAGATTCGATTGCATAATATATTGAATTAATATCGTGTCCGTTAATTTCAATTGTATTCCAACCAAAAGCTTTGAATTTTGAATTTAGGTCGCCAACATTTTTAATATCTTCTGTTGAACCATCAATTTGTAATTTATTTCTATCAACGATAGCAATAATATTATCAAGTTTATGATGAACTGCATTCATTGCAGCTTCCCATACGCTACCTTCTTCAGTTTCTCCATCACCCATTAAGACATAAACTTTGCTGTCAATTTTATCTAGTTTTAAACCAAGTGCCATACCACAAGCAATTGATAAGCCTTGTCCTAGAGAACCTGTTGATATTTCTATACCTTTTAATTTATGGCAACATGGATGTCCCTGTAATTTAGAACCAAATTGCCTAAAGGTCATTAATTCTTTTTCATCAATATATCCACAATGAGATAAAATTGAATATAAAGCTGGCGAAACATGTCCTTTTGATAATATAAATCTATCTCTATTTTTATAATCAGGGTGTTTTTCACATTCAGGATAATGTTTCATGCAATGAGTGTATAAAACATTTAGAATATCTATACAAGATAATGAACCCCCTGGATGACCTGATTGATGACTATGTACCATTTTTAGAATATTACGGCGTAATTTTCTTGATACTTCTTTAATTTTTTCAATTTCTGAATTTGAAAGTTGATTAATCATTTTTTTCCCTTTAAACACATATTAAAATTATCTTTTTATAGCATCTATTATAGCTTTAAATAAGAATAACGGCAAAGTTTTGTAAATTCTTTTAAACCTTTCAGGCTGTTTAATTGCCCTATATAACCATTCACAATATAGTTTTCTATAAATTTCAGGAGCTCTTTGTACTGCGCCTGCCCAAACATCAAATGAACCGCCAACTCCAATAAAAATTGTGTTAGGTAATAATTCTCTACATTTTTCTATAAAGAAGTCTTGTCTTGGCGCACCCATTGCTACAAGTACAAATTCTGGTTGTACTATATTTAAGTCATTTATTATTTCATTTTCTTCATCTGGTCTGTAATAACCATTTCTTTTATAGCATATATCCAAATTATTAAATTCATTTTGCAAAAGTGATGTAGCTCTAGTTAATACTTTTTCTCTAGCACCAATGAATGCTACTTTTCTAACTTCTTCGTTGCATACTCTTAATATTTCTTTTGCAAATTCTATACCAGCTATTTGCTCTTGTTTAATCCCTTTTAAAAATAAAGCTATTTTAATTCCTACACCATCAGGAATTACAAGATCTGAATTTTTTATAATTTTATCAAAATTATGATTCTGCTGTGCTAATTCAATTATTTCTGGGTTGATTGTTATTATATGCATTCCGACTTTTTGGTTCAAATTTTTCTTAACCAACGAAATTGCATTATCAAATGATAATAAATCAACATCATATCCTAATATTTTTTTTGTTTTTCTTTTCATAGTGTTGATATTATACCATTTTAAAAATAAATCGTTAAATTATTAAGAAAATACAGTATTTTCTAATTTTGATTTAACTTCATTTGCGCTATCTTCGTAGCCAACTCTACCCATTAATGCGTATGTGTAATTTTTTGATTGTTCAACTCCTGGTTGGTCAAATGCGTCAATATTATATAACGCGCCTGTTATTGCAGTTTGAACTTCAAACATATATAGTAATTGACCTAAATAGTATGGAGTTATTTTTGGAATTGTTATTGTAAGATTTGGGCGTTTGTAGTCAATTAATGATGCTATTGTTGAATCTGCTTCAGCGTCAAATAATTGATTCATTGTTTTTCCGCCTAAGTAACTAATGCCTGTATATTCAAAAATATTAGGTATTTCAAGAGTGGTATCAAATTCTTTTACTCTTAAAATATTAATTATTTTATTGTTAGGACCTTCATTATATAGTTGAATTTGAGAGTGTTGGTCTGTTACACCAATTGCTTTAATTGGGGTTTGACCTACATTTACTATATTATTATCTTTATCTCTTTCTTTGCCTAAAGATTCAGCCCATAATTGACAATACCAGTCTGCAACATAACGTAATCTGTTTGAATATGGCATCATTACTGAAATGTGTTTTCCTTTTTTTGTATCCATTAAATAATGAATTAATGCGTTTTGTGCCGCGATATTATAATGGATATCTGTATTTTTTAGCGCTAAGTCCATGTCTTTTATGCCTTGAGTTATTTCATCAATATTTAGTCCAACAAGCGCAAATGGTAATAATCCTACTGCTGAAAATACTGAAAATCTTCCGCTTACATCGTCTGGAATGTAGAAAATCTTATAACCTTCTTGGTTTGAAAGTTGTTTTAAAATCCCAATGTTTTTGTCTGTTGTTGCAATTACATTTTTTCTGTAGTCATCGCCAAGTTCTTTTTGCATTTTATCTTTTAGCACCATATATTGTGCCATAACCTCAGCAGTGTCACCTGATTTTGTAATTACATTAACTAATGTCTTTTTTAAATCTAAAATATTCAAAAGAGCATTCATTTGGTCAGGGTCAATATTATCTAAAAAGAAAATTCTTGGCAGATTGTTTCTTTGTTCTTGTGTTAAAAAATTCCAATATGGTGGTAACAATGCTTCACATACAGCTTTTCCACCAAGTGCGCTACCACCCATACCTAAAATTAGTATGTTTTCAAAACGATTTTCTACCATAGCAGCAAATTCTTTTACATACCAAGTAGTTTCTTCGTTATAGCCAAGGTTCATCCATTGAAGTTTTTGTCCAGGTTTATCTTTGTTTGAGTTTAAATCTGCAATTATTTTTCTAATGGTTTCTTTATAATTGTCGAATTCTTCTTCAATATTTAAACCGTTTTCTTCTCCAACTATTTCACAGTTAATATTTCGATAGTTTAAATCTATCATTTTCCCTCACAATGTTTCGTTTGGTGCTAGCACATTCTATTCTATTTTACATGTTTATTAGATTTTTTAAATAGAATTGTTATTATTATTATTTTAATGTTACAATTCAGGCATGAAAGAGTTACATTTAATCGATATTATTTCATCAAAATTAAGTTTTCCTGAATACTTAGGTGATGATTGTGCATATTTAGAAGATTTGGGTATATATGTTACACAAGATACTTTAGTTGAAGATGTTCATTTTTCAATGTACACAACTAGTCCATATTTACTTGGTAGAAAAGCAATTAGTGTTAATTTAAGTGATTTATGTGCTTCTTTATCTAAACCAAAGTATGTTACTGTCTCAATTTCTTTGCCTAAAAATATTTCTGATGATTTTGTAAGTGAACTTTATCGTGGAATTAATGATGTTTGTGATGAATACAAAGTAAAAGTTATAGGTGGAGATATTACATCAAGTGAAAAAATAGTTATTTCTGTTTGTGCTATTGGTAAAAAAATATCTTTACATAATTCTTCTCGTAAATATGCAAAAAAAGGTGATTATGTTGTTGTTACAGGTTCTTTTGGTGCAAGTAGTATTGCTTTATATGCTATGCAAAATTTCTTATATTGCTCAGATGAACTAAAACAAGTACATTTAAATCCAACGCCAAGGGTTGTTGAAGCAGAAAAACTTGCAACTATTATTGATTCATCTATTGCGGTTATGGATACGTCTGATGGACTTGTAGATGCTTTATATAAAATTGCACAACAAAGCAAACATTCAATCGAAATTGATATTGATAAAGTTCCAGTTCTATCTGATGCAATTGATTTTGCAAATCACAATAATATAGATTATAAAGAGTTTGTAAAATGGGGCGGTGAAGATTTTGAACTTGTTGCTTGTGTGCCTCAAGAAATCTATGAAAAATTAGATTCTAATATTTTTCATTGTATTGGTTTTGTTCAAAATAAAGATAATATGCCTTGTGTTCAAATTAATTCAGAAAGAATTACAAAAGATGTTTTTTATAATAAGTCGTTTAACCATTTTAAGGAATTTTAAATGATTAGTGTTGTTATTACTGCAGGAGGAACTTCCTCTAGATTTAAAGGTCAAAATAAACTTTTATTTGAGATTGATGGAAAACCAATAATTTTCCATACTGTTAATACATTTTTAAAACTTGATTTTGTTGATGAAATTATTATTAGTGCAAATGAATCAATTATTGAAACTCTTAATGTTATGTTTAACGGAATTGATAAAATAAAGGTTATAAAAGGTGGTAAAACCAGACAAGAGTCTGTATATTTTGGACTTCAGAATTGTTCTAATTGTGATTATGTAATAATTCACGATGGTGCTAGACCATTTATCACACAAACTGTTATTGCTTCTTGTTTAAACAAAGCAAAAGAAGTTGGTGGTGCTATAGTTGCTGTTAAAACAGTAGATACTATAAAAATAGTTGATGAAAATGGTCTTATTGTTTCTACACCTGATAGAAAAACTTTGTGGAATGCACAAACTCCACAAATTTTTAAATATGATTTAATTTATATTCTTCATGATAAGTATAAAAATGAAAACTTCACTGATGATTCTTTATTATTTGAAAAAGAAGGTTATAAAGTTGCAATCTTTGAAGGTGAGTACTCGAATAAAAAAATTACTACGGTAAATGATGTTAATGACTAGCAAAAAATTTTTTTTTTGTTTTTTGTAATTAGTGTAGAGCTAATTAGGTTTTGTAATATGAATATTTTAAATCATTATTTGCAAACAAGGGTTGTACCGCCTGTTGTTAATAGGCCTGTAAATCAGCCAGCAAATAATCATCATACACCTAACTCTACAACTAAATTGTCTGTTTGGTATTCAAATGATATACACGGTCAATTACCTAAAATGTCTAGATTAGTTTCTGCTGCACAGCAAGCTCAAGTTAATGCAAATGCAACAGGCTCAGATTTATTAAAATTATCTGCTGGTGATACTTGTATTGGCTCTGACCCAGACAGAAATGCTATTGCTTCTCAATTCTTAAATTTAGCAGGAATTGATGCTCACGCATTAGGAAATCATGAATTTGATATTACTGCTGATATTTGTGGAAAATTATTAAAAGATTCTAAAACAAAAATTTTGGGAATGAATTTAAATTTCCCAAATCAAAACTCTGATTTAGCTAAAAAAGTAGTTCGTTCAACAGTTGTTGAAACAAAAAGTGGTGAAAAATATGGTTTAATTGGTATTCAGCCTACTGATTTAGTTTCAAGAATTAAAAAGAAAGAAAATTTATCTGGAATTACTGTTGATGATGAAAAACAAACAATAAAAGAATTACAAGAAGAAGTAAATAACCTTCATAAACAAGGTTTAAATAAAGTTATTTTACTTTCTCATAGTGGTAAAGCTTATGAGCAAGAAGTTGCACAAAAAGTAAGTGGTATTGATGTTATCATTGGTGGCCATTCACATCATTTAATTGAAGGTGTTAAACAAGGAGAAAATTTATTTTACTCTCCAACAGGTGAGCCTGTAATTATTACTCAAGCTGGTCGTGATGGTAATAATTTTGGTGTTTTAAACCTTGAATTTAATGATAAAGGTCAAGTTGTTTATGCACAAAATAATGTTGAAGAAACTAACAATTATTCACCAAATATGATTATGTCAAAAACAATTGACGCACAACTTGGTGTGTCTCCTGAAATTGGCAATTTAAGTTATGTTGATCCATTACCTAAAAATGTAAATATTGAAGAAAACCCTTGGGCTGATTTCGTTGCTGATGCTTGTAGAAATCAGTTAGATGCAGATATTGCATTAATTAACTCTGCAAACTTTAGAGGTAGTGTTGGTTTAGGTAAAGTTACTGAACGTGATATTTCAAGTATTTTCCCATTCTGCAATAAATTATTCAAGGTTAAATTAAATGAAGAAGATTTAGTTGATGCAATTAAGCATTGTGCAAAAACTATGACTAATAAAAATCACAAACCTGGTATTATGCAAGTTTCTGGGTTAAATTACACAATTGATAAGAATGGTAATTTATTAGAACTTTTCTATCACGATAAACAAGGAAATAAACGCTATATTGATGTAAATGATCCTGATGATGATAAATATTATACTGCTGTATATGATGAATATTTAATCAATGGTGGCGATGATATGGAAATGTTGAAACGTGATGATGATGAAATTATTCAACGTTATGATTTCGACAAAGATAAAGTTACTATTGATTACATTAAAACTTTGGCTCAACCTTTTGAAGTTAGAAAAGACAATAGAATTACAATTTTGCAATAATTTTTTCATGAACTTTTTTCTATGATATTATGTATATAATAGGATATTTTGGAGTGAAAAAATGAGAGCACATAATGTCGCAGTTATAGGTTGTGGTATATGGGGTAAAAATGTTGTTAGAAATTTTTATAACCTTAATGCACTTCATACTGTTTGTGATTTAGATGAAGAGAATAGAAAAAATTTAAAAGAATTATACCCTGATGTTTATTTTACTGATAATTCTGATGAAGTTTTAGCTAATCCTGAAATTGATGCGGTAGCAGTTGTTACACCAAGTCATACACATTATAAAATTGTAAAAAAAGCAATTGAATCTGGTAAACATGTTTATGTTGAAAAACCAATTTCAACAGTATCTAGTGAAGCTAAAGATTTAACTGAACTTGCTGTAAAAAATAATATGGTGTTAATGGTTGGTCACTTATTAATGTATCACCCAGCTGTTAATAGATTAAAAATGTTAGTTCAAGAAGGTGCTCTTGGTGAAATTAGATATGTACAAAGTGATAGATTAAATATTAATCATTTTAAAAATGATAGAAGTGTTATGTGGGATTTGGCTCCACACGATGTTTCTATGACAAGTTATATCTTAGGAAAAGAACCAGTTAGAGTTATTAGTGCTGTTGGTGCTTCATCTGATAATAATGATATTATGGATATCACTCATGTTACTATTGAATATGAAGGTGGTACTATTGCACATATTTCAGATAGTTGGATTCATCCTCAAAAGCGTGTAAACCTACTTGTTCGTGGTACTAAAGCTAGTGCTATTTTTGATGATACTTTGATGGAAAATAAACTTCAAATTTTTGAAAGTTCTTCTCCTAAAGTTTCTAAAAATGAATCATTAGATTATATTGAAATTGAACCATTAAAACTTGAGTGTCAACACTTCTTAAATTGTATTGAACAAGGCAAACAAGCTAGAAGTGACGGACATAACGGCTTTAATGTTGTTAAAGTTTTAGAAGAAGCTGAAAAAATTATGCTTGGCGAAAAAGTTAAAGCATTGGATAGTGTTAATTTTGCATTATCAAGAAGTAAAAAATAGGTTATAGAGGTAAGAGATGGCTAATTTATTAACAATTTTAAGAATGATTCTTGCTGTATTAGCAATTGAGTTTTTATTTACAGGAGATCCTTCTTTATGTGTAACATCTGTATTTTTAACATTATTTGTTATTGTATTAGATGGTTTAGATGGTATTGTTGCAAGAGCTTTAAACGAACAATCTAAATTTGGTTCTGTTTTTGATATTTTAGGTGATAGAGTAGTTGAAAATTTATATTGGATTGCATTCGCTATCATTGGTTGGGTTGCACCTTGGGTGCCTATGGTTGTTGTTACAAGAGGTATCTTGACTGATGGTTTAAGAAGTATTGCTTTATCACAAGGTTATACTGCGTTTGGTTCTGATACTATGATGAAAAATAAATTTTGTCATTTCTTAACAGCATCAAGATTTTCTCGTGCGATTTATGGTGTAGCAAAAACTTTAGTATTCCTTATGCTTATTATTGCTTACATTCCAAATCTTGAATACTTTAATGTAATGGATATTAATCAATTCGCTTGGTTTGCATCTAATCAAAAAATACTTATTACTATTGCAGATGTTTTAGTATATGTAACTGTTGGTATGTGTGTAGTTAGAGGCATTCCTGTTTTATTTGAAAGTAAAAGATTTATAAATGATGAAAAATAATTCATTTAATATTGTTTTGTTTGAGCCTGAGATACCGCAAAATACTGGTAATATAGTTAGATTGTGCGCGTGTACAGGCTCTAACTTATATTTAGTTGGCAAATTGGGTTTTTCTCTTTCTGATAAGTATTTAAAACGCGCAGGTTTAGATTATTGGGAAAATGTAAATATTCAAAAATACAACACATTGGAAGATTTACAAAATGATTTTCCACAATCAAACTTTTATTATTTAACAACTAAATCTAAAAATTTATATACAAATAAAGAATTTAAGTCAGGCGATTTCTTTGTATTTGGTCCTGAAACACGCGGTTTGGATGAAAATTTATTAAAACAAAATTCAAATACTGCTATTACAATACCAATGATGGAAGGTCAAAGAAGTTTAAATCTTTCTAATTCTGTTGCAATTGTAATTTATGAGGCAATTAGGCAAAATGGCTAAAAATTTAATTGATTTTAAATTGGTATCATCTTTTTTCCCAGAAAGACCTGATAACGCAAATAAAGGTAGTTTTCTAAAGATATTAAATGTTGCTGGGTCTTCTTTATATTCTGGTGCTGCTTTTTTATCTTCAAAATCTGCATTGCGTGTTGGCGCTGGTTATGTTTGTTTGGCTTGTCCTAATGAAATTATATCTAGAATTGCGCCAGCTCTTCCTGAAGTTACTTTTATTCCATTAAAATCAAATGATTTTGGTTCAATATCTTCTGATAATGTAATTGAAAATTTTAAGTCGTATAGTGTTTTATCAGTTGGTTGTGGTTTAACAACTAATGAAGATACTCAAAATTTTGTTATAAATTTAATGAAGAATTTGTCAGAGTCTCAAAAGGTTGTTATTGATGCAGATGCAATCAATATTTTAGCGCTTCATAGAAATGAATTATCATTAAAAAATTCTATTATTACTCCACATCCTAAAGAACTTTCTAGGTTATTAAATGTTAGCCTTGCTGAAATAGAAGATAATCGTGAAAAATATGCTAGAATAACCTCTCAAACATATGAATGTATTACTATATTAAAGGGTCATAATACCATTGTTACAGATGGTGATAAAATTTATACGAATACAACTGGCAATTCTGCTTTAGCAAAAGCTGGAACTGGTGATGTTTTAACTGGTATTATTGCTGGTTTGTTGTCTCAAAAAGTTGAACCTTTAAAAGCTGCATTCTTAGGTGTGTTTTTACATGGTTTTGCTGGTGATATTGCTTCAGAAGATTATACAAAATATAGTGTTTTAGCTTCTGATTTAATTGAATATTTGCCTATTGCTATTAGTGAGTTAATTGAACAAGAGTAAAATTAATGGATAAAATTAAAGAAATTCAAGAAAAATTAAAAAATAATCCTGATGACTTAAAGCTTATTGAAGAGTATGCTATCTGTTTGTCTGATATTGGTGAAAATGAAGAAGCTCTTAAAAATTTTATTTATTTAAAAAAAATGATGCCTGAAAACCCTGTTGTTTATTACAATATTGGTATTATTCTTGAAAAATTAAAATATTTTGATGAATCTATTAATGCTTACGAAAAGGCTTATTCTTTGGATTCAGAATCTATCGATATTATGTTTAATCTTGCTAATTCATATATTAAAATTAAAAAATATGATGAAGCAGAAGAACTATTACTTAAAATTTTAAAAATCGATAATGAAGATTATAATGTTTATTTCCATTTAGGCGAAATATATTCTAGATGTAAAAAACACGATAAAGCTATTGAAATGCTTACAAAAGTTTTAGAGCTTGATTCTACAGATTTAATTTCTAAGTTTTATCTTGCTTATGAATATAGTTGTATTGAAAATAATGATGTCGCTATTAAATTGTATAATGAAATTTTAGAAGCTAATCCTGATTATAGTTGGGCTAGTTATAATTTAGCTTCTATTTATGTTAATTTGGGAAATGAAGAGCTTGCTATTTCTTACTTGGAAAAGACTATTAAATCTAATCCTTCTGACATTTCAGCGATAAAGCTTTTAGTTAAAATTTTGTCTAAACAAAAAAAATATTCACAAGCTGAAACTATTTTGAAAAAAGCGACTTTAGCTCTTCCTTTAGAAGCTGATATTTTTTATTTATTTGCTCAAGTTTATAAAGCAACAAATAATAATGTTGCTTATTTAAAATATTTAAAATTTACCGAGAAAAAATCTGCAACTTTTACTGGTAATTTAGAATTGTTACTTCAAGAAATAAGTGAAGCTGAAGGTAAATAAAAAAAGAGATTTCTTCTAAGAAACCTCTTTTTAACCGTGCCACTACCTATCGACAAATATAAATAAAGTTTCATTTAACAATTTCTACTTCAATGATACAAATACCCAATAGTTACACCTTAGTGCTGCTACGTTCCCGTCCTGACACGGTTCGATGGCTATTGCCATAAGTACCATTGTTATCAACGATTTTGTTAAAATCCACCGTATTCATAAGAGCCTCACAGTAGGCTCTGCACCCCGCTATGCGTTCGGGTCGAGAGATTCGCAACTTCCCCGTGGAGCACGGCTATTTCATTTTAAAATAAAAATACTCTTCTTGCAATCTATTCTGATTATTAGAATAGATTGATTATGTGTTATAATTTATGTATATATTTAAGGGAGGTAAAATGAAAAGTTCAAATCCATTATTTAGAGATAGTGTTTTCCAAAATAATACTACAATTGTTGAAATGCCAATGACTGTTGGTGGTACTGTAAACAAGTTATTATTATTAACTCTTATTATGTTTATTGCTGCTGGTGCTGTAATTTATCAATTTTCTTTACAACGCTATGATTTAGTTCAAATTTTTATGATTTCAGGCGTTATTGTAGGTTTGATTTCTGCACTTGTTATGGCTTTTAAACAAAATATTACACCTTATGTTGCTCCAATTTATGCATTTTCTCAAGGTGCTATGTTATCTGGTTTATCTTGCTTCTTTGAAGCTTCTTATCCTGGAATAGTAATTCAAGCTGTTTCTATGACATTATTTAGCGTTCTTGCTATGGGACTATTGTTTAAAATGCAATTAATACAAGCGACTGAAAAATTTAGAGCTATTATTTTTACAGCTACATTTGCGATTATGATTTTTTACTTAATTTCTTTTGTAATCTCATTTTTTGGTGTTAATGTTCCTTATTTTTCATCTAATTCTAATTTATCAATTTTTATAAATGTTGTTATTGCTGTTATTGCGGCATTAAACTTAATTATTGATTTTGATAATATTGATAGAGGTGTTAAAACTCCATTGCCAGCATACTTTGAATGGTATTGTGCTGTTGGGTTATTAGCAACAATCGTTTGGTTATATATTGAAATTTTAAGATTATTAGCTAGATTAAGAGAAAGATAAAAAATAAAAAGAGCCATTTTCATGGCTCTTTTTTTTGTTTAAAATCCTGCTATATTTTTTTCTCTTTTTTGTTCAACTTCGCATTTTACTTGGAAAATTTGTCCATATAGCTCGCAATTCATACCAAGTTCATATGACCTATTAAGTGTATATTGCATTAAATTATATATTGGCATTAAATCTTCATTAACATTTTTCATAATCCAATTAAAGTCTAGATTTAGTACAACATGTGTGATATTAATTTCTTTGCATTTATTCAACCATAAATCTATTTCTTGTTCTGTATCATTTAAACCTGGAACAATAATATATTTTGCTTTTATGTTTGCTTCACCTTTCTTTTGGTGTTTAGCATATTCTTTTAAGTTTTTCCAAACACTATCGTATGATTTTACTTGTTTCACTTTTTGATGTACTTCTTTTGAGCCTGCATCAATTGAAACAAGTACTTTTACGACACCTTTTTTTATACCTTTGATAATGGCATTACTTTTTTTGATAGCATTTGTATGAACAATGATTTTTTTAAAGTCATTTTTAATAAATTCATTTAATAGTTTTTCAAATTCGCAGTATATTGTTGGTTCACCACCTGCAAAGTCAATTGTGCCATCTTTTTTTAAGATATTGTTTTTTATCATATCTTTTATAAGTGGGTGAACTTTATAAATTTTTGTATTGTCTAAAACATCTTTGTCTCTAGGTGCTTCGCAATATATACAATTAGAATTACAAGGTACCCAAGGTGTTAATAACAAATAGTCTATATAGTCTTCATCATCCCAAGCTTTATGTTCTGTATTAACACAATTTGTACATAGTTCTGGGCAAGAATTATTTCTATATTTATCCCTTAATTCTCTTTTAATGCGAAAAAAATCTTTCCAATCAATTTTTTCTCCACAGTAATTTTCATATATTATTGGTCTTCCGCCATATCTAGGGTTAAAATTATTACAAAAGCGTATGCGATTACAATGGTCTAAGACCATACCGTGTTCTATGTAACTGCAACTTTCAAATTCCAAAATTTACCCCTTAATCGTTAGTAATACATTCTTCTACTAAATATCTAAAATTATTGTAATCAACAAGCTTTAAATTAAGCTTTTCTGCTCTTTCTATAATATATTTGCATAAATCTATTAAATAAGCAGGTCTTTGAGTATTATTAGCTCTTAATTCTTTACAATAATCATTTTCAATATCTATAACAATTGATTTGATACCGTGTTTTATATTTAGTTCTAACCATTTATCAATTTCATCTTTAGTTGTATTAACTTCAGGAATTAAGATAAATTTGGTTTCTACTAAATATTTTTTATCTTCTGGTTGTGCTTTTGCATATTTTTCAGCATTTTGCCAGAATTTATCAAATTTATTAACTCTTTTAACTTTATTAAAGGTTTCACTTGTTCCAGAATCAGCTGATAAACATACACTTAATGTTCCTTCTTTAATTCCTTTTTCTATTGCTTTTGAAAATTTTATGCCAGATGAGTGTACTGTTATTCTGTTTACTTTATTTTTTAATAAGCAATTTATAATATCATCAAATTCATTTAATATTGTTGGTTCTCCGCCAGCAAATGTTACTTCTCCATTAGGGTGGAAAAGTTTTTTCTTAAATAATTCTTTAAGCATTGGCATTACTTTGTAATGTGGCTTTTTTTGATAATTCTTTTTATCCCAAGAAGTATAGCAGTAAATGCAGTCGCTGTTGCAATGAGTCCAATGATTGAAATGTAAATAGTTTATGTATTTTTCATTATCGTCCCATTCTTTTTCTGCAAGATTAAAACATCCTTCGCATCTTGGGTCGATTATTCCTTGTTTATTTTCATTTATGAATTTTTCTTTTAGATTAAATATGTCATCCCACTTTAGACCTTTTCCTGTGTAGTTTTCTTTCATATAAAGTCTTCCACCGCCTTTGTGACAACATAGACAGCACATTTCTATATGATCATTCTCAAAACTTAAGCCGTGTTGAATCCAATGGCAACTTGTGTATCTTCCCATTATTCAGATACCTCTTTATTTGTGTTGTATGTCATCATATGTTCAGCTCTTTCATATAAAACATATTTAAGTCCCATTTTTTCAGCAATTTCTTTAGTTTGATTAAATAAATCTATCATTTCTTTTGGAACATTATCTCTACGAGCATAGAACCATTTTGATTCAATTTCATGATAAACGCAGTTTACGCCATTTTCTTTTGCTTTTTGAAGCCATAATTTTATTTCATCAAGTGAGTCGTTTAAATCTGGAATGACAATATATTTAGCTTTAACTGCATATGGATCTTTTTGGTGTGATGCGTATCTTTTTAAGTTTTTCCAAACTTTATCGTATGATTTAACTTGTTTAACTTTTTCATGCATTTCTTTAGAACCAGCATCAACAGATACTATTAAATCAACACAACCATTTTTAAGTCCTTTTTCAATAGCTCTTGAATATTTAATGCAAGATGAATGAATTCTTGTTAAAGGGAAGCCTTTTTTCATAAAAATATTTAAAAGAGTATCAAATTCTCTTAACAAAGTAACTTCTCCACCACCAAAGCTAACGTGTCCATTTGAGCGTAAAATGTCGCGTTTAATCATATCTTTTAAGATTGGTAAAAAATTATAGTTTTTAAAGCTATTAGCAGCCTTTTTATCAAGCATTGTATGGCAGTATGAACATTTAGAGTTGCATTTTGTCCAATAGTCCAAATTAATCATACTAATCTTTGTATGATCATCTGGCCAATCTCGTTCTTCAAGATAAATACACTCCTCGCATTTTGGATAAATTTCTCCGCGCTTGTGCATATCTTTCATCATTTTTTTAAATTCAAAAACTTTATTCCAATCTATTGGTTTGCCTTTGTAATTTTCTTCAATGATTGTGTTTCCGCCACCTTTTGCGCTATATAAACAGCAAACTTTATATGCATCTATGTCAAAATTTATACCTGTTTCTATCCAGTAGCAACTTTTATAACGCAATATTTATCCCCTTTTATGCTTAAATTTTAACATAATGAGTAATAAAAGTAAAAGACCTTATGCAAGGTCTTTTTTATTGTTATTCTTTTTAATATCTTCTGCAACGTGAAATTTAGTTGAACCTGTTTTCTTTTCTCTGAATGCATATATTGTTTTTGGTATTAAATATCCTAAGAATAAGCAAGAAATACCTATATTGGCAACTACAGAAGTTACTTTTAATCCTTTTGATTTTCCTAAGAATTTTTTAATAGTTTCTCCAGAACCTTTGAATTTACTATCGATATCTTTTAAGTTTTCTGCTAATGCTTCAATTGCTTTTGTATCAATGTATTTAGATGTATCAACAAATTGTTTTCCGGTTGCATCTTTAACTGTTGAAACTAATTTTGATTTTTTAGCTGCTTGAACAACTATATTATCAGGATTTTGAATAATAAAGTTTAATTTTTCTGTTAATGATTTGTCTTTAGCAGGCATTTTAGCAATATCTGATAGTATTGTGCCATTAGATAATGCTTTAGCAAATTTTTCATCCATTAAAACATCAATACCAAGCTCTATTGGTTTTTTAAATACTTTAGCTGATATATTATTGATTCCTTTTTCTATTAGGTTTCCAAAACCATAGATAAAGAATAAAAATCCACCTTCTTTAATTGCGTGTTCGCAAAATTCTGTTGCATTTCTTGAACATGCTAATCTTTCTGTTGTAATTCCAGCGTCAATAATTTTCATGTTATGTACTGGATTGAACATGATTCCATCAATAACTTTTTGTGCAACACCCTTAAATGATGGTTGATTGCTTGTGTAATTATTCATATCTGCAAAAACTTTGCTATCACCAGATTTAAAAGTTGTGTATTGTGGTTGTTTGCTATTTTTTTCTTTTATTTCATTAATTACTGTGTCTTTAGTCTTTTTGTGTTTTGTTTTTTGAAGTGCAAAGAATGTAGCAAGAGTAAGAGCTGTTGCAACAGCTATTTTACCTTTGTATAAATTTTTTGCTAATTTCCCGCCATCTTTAAGTGAATCAGTTAATGCTGATTTAACTGTTTGTGTTTTTGAATTGCTCATAAGCCCTTTGGCATTTTCACTAGCCCAAGTTGCATATTCTTTATCTGCAATTATTCTTGGGTCGATTGCAGGGTTAATTTTTGCTAATTTATATGCGCTCCAGTCAATTAATTTTTTATAAAATGGAATTCCACCTATCCATATTGCTTGAGTACCAAACTCATCAATGAATCTGTCTGTTCCTTCAACTAGTCCGCCTTCTTTAAATGATTTATATGTAAGACTTGCGCTATCCACGCCGTCTTTTATCATAATTGGTATTAATGATTCTTTATTACCTAATGTAGATATTAATTTTGTTGTTATTGCTTGTATAGACATTTTACTTTCCTTTTACTCCGTATTACAAGCCCCAAATAAGATTTCTAAGTTTGACAAATGGGGCATTTGTCTTTTTGTTTATGTTGCTACGTCGTAAATTTCTCATTTTATTTCCTTTTTATTTTAAAAAAAACCTTCTGAATTTTTAATCAGAAGGCTTTAAATTATTTTGTACACCAAAATCGATACGATTATATCGTAAAGCCCTCTTTTATTAAGTTACGTCGATTTTGTGTGTATTTCATTTTTCGTCCTTTTAACTATCATATCATATTAAAAACATGAAAGATATATTTTTTGCTATTCTGCTGCTTCTTCTGTTTCTTCAACTTCTTCTTTAAGCACTTCTGATGCTGTTACAACAACATTTAAAGAAACTTTAACTTTTGAAGTTAATTTAATTTGCATTGTGAAATTACCTAATTTATTGATTGGAGCATCAAGAGAAATATTTTTTCTATCAACTTCAACGCCTAATTTAGCTTTAATTTCTTCTGCTAATTTTTTAGTTGTGATAGCGCCGAATAATTTGCCGCTTTCACCAGCTTTTGCAGAAAATTCAATAGTAGCTAAATCTTCAATTTTCTTAGCCATTTCTAATGCTTCAGCATGTAATTTTTCTTGTTTTGCTTTAATTCTTGCAATATTTTTTTCTCTGTTTTCTTTAGCACCTTTTGTTGCTAATTCTGCAAGATTTTGTGGGAATAAAAAGTTTCTAGCGTAACCATCTTTAACAGATACGATATCACCTGCTTCACCAATATTTTGTACGTCTTTTTTTAGAATTACTTCCATTTTATATCTCCTTAACTGTATTATGTTTAATAAGTATTAAAATCATAATAAAAACATAATAAATTGTCACGCTTATATTAAAATATTTAACCGTAGCAAGATTTATGGCTTTATTAATTACTTATTAACCACCAATTACAGCGTTTAGGTCTTCTACCATTTTATCTGGGTCGATGCCATGAACTTTTGCACCTGCTTCTAGGTTTTCAAATCTTGCAGCGGCACAACCAATACAACCTAAGCCATATCTTTGGAATACTTCTAAAGTTTCTGGATAGCTTTGTACGATTTCTAATAAACCCATTTCTTTTGTAATTTTTCCCATTATTAAGAATCCTTTCCTTGATTTTTATTTTATTATCATTAAAAATTATACATCAAGATTAGGAAAGGTGTATATGCTTAAATATTTCATTGATATATTTTGTAAAGATACAATTATTGGTTTATCTCAATTTCAAGATATTCGTTATAAGAGAATATACAAAAACAGGCAATCAAGCCTGTTTTCAAAAAAATCTTCAAATATAAAATATAATTTTACTGATCCGATTGCTTGTCATCTTTAAGCAGTTTTTCAAAATCAGATGGTTTAATGCTTTGAATGAAATTTTTAAATTCTTGTGATTCTGCTTCATCTTTTTCGTTGTCACAAGAAACACTTCCATCAGCTAAAACTTTTGCTGAAACATAAATTGGAGCATCAACTCTTATTGCAACAGCAATTGCGTCAGATGGTCTTGCATCAATTGTAACTTCATTTTCTTCATCATTTGTTAAAAATATTGTTGCAAAATATGTGTCTTTTTCTACATCATTAATTTCAATTCTAGAAACACGGTAGCCAGTTTTATTAACAACATCAATGATTAAGTCATGAGTCATTGGTCTAATTACTTTAATATTTTCAATTTTTCTGATAATAGCACTAGCTTCTGCACTACCAATCCAAATTGGAAGCGCTTTTCTATTATCTTTATCATTTAGTACAATTATTGGTGAGCCGCTTGCTGTATCTATTGCGATACCCATAACTTTCATTTCAATCATTTTTATATCCTTATAGTAATTTTGTTAATATTTCAGGTCCATTATCTGTAACATGAACAGTATGTTCGAAGTGTGCTGATGGCTTATTATCTTTTGTTACAACAGTCCAGCCATCTTCTAATACTGATACATCATCACAGCCTAAGTTTAGCATTGGTTCAATTGCAATTGTCATTCCTTTTTGTAAAATTAAAGTATTATTTGTTCTATAGTTAAATACAAACGGATCTTCGTGCATTTGCCTTCCAACACCGTGTCCACCATACTGTCTTACAATTCCCAAATTGTATTTTTTTGCAACATCTTCAATTGCGCCAGCTACATTTTCTAATCTATCATTGCTTTTCATATGTTCTAAACCTGCAAACAATGATTCTTCTGTTGCTTTTAATAACATTTGTTTTTCTTCTGAAACTTCGCCAACAGCATATGTCCAAGCACTATCTCCAACAAATCCTTTATATGTTGCACCTACATCAATGCTAATAATGTCGCCATTTTTTAATATACATTCATTTGATGGAAAACCGTGTACTACTTGTTCGTTTAGTGAAGCACAAATTGTTGCAGGAAATCCGTGATAACCTAAAAAAGTTGGATCAGCTTTATTTTCTTTGATTATTTTAAATGCTAGTTCATCAAGTTCTTTTGTTGTTACTCCTTCTTTTACAGCTTCTTTCATTGCAGCATGCACAAGTGCAACAATGTTTCCAGCTTGTTTCATAAGGTTAATTTCAAATTTTGACTTTCTTTGAATTGCCATTTATTTAATTGCTCCTACTAAGTTTTTATAAATTTCTTCAATGCCTAAGCTAGCATCTAATTTCTTTAACCATCCTCTTTTTTCGTACATTTCAATTAATGGTGCTGTTTGTCTAAAATAAGTTTCAAATCTTTTTTTAGCAACCTCTTCAGTGTCATCATCTCTTCTTATTAATTCTCCGCCACATTTTTTGCATATAGTTTTATACTCTAATGACATTGTTTTTAAATTAAAAATTGAACCACATTTTGAGCAAGAACGTCTATTTACAAGTCTATCAATAAGAAGTTCTTGGTCTACTTCAAAATAAAATACTGTTGGTTTAACATCTGTATCTTTATCAATTTCGGATAAAATTGTATCAAGTGCTTCAGCTTGTTCAATACTTCTTGGATATCCATCTAGTATGAAGCCTTTTGCACAGTCGTCTTGAATAAGTCTATTTTTAATTATTTTAGAAACAAGTTCGATTGGTACTAATTGACCATTATCCATAAAGCTTGCCGCTAATTTACCTTCGTCACTGCCAGATGCAATGGTTGCTCTTAAAAGAGAGCCTGTATCAATGTGTGGTAAATTAAAATCTTTAGCTAACATTTTTGTTTGTGTACCTTTTCCACTTCCTGGTGGTCCGATAAAAATAAATTCTTGTTTCATAATGTTCTTACCTGTTTCACTAGTTTTTTATTCATACAAGTTTATTATATCACATCAAAAAAAAAGAGCCTCTTTCGAAGCTCTTTTTATATTTTTTTCTTTTTATTGTTTTAAGAAACTTTCATAATTTTTTGGAAGTAGGTTTGTTCTAACTTGATTAATAAAGTCTAGTGCAACCCCAACCATAATGATTAGTGAAGTAGCTCCAATACCTTGAAGTGTTGTTATACCGGTAAAATCACAAGCTAAAGAAGGAATTAATGCGATAATACCCAAGCTGAACGCACCGATAAATGTTGTTTTGCTTAAAATTTTATCAAGAGCTTCTGCTGTTGGTTTTCCAGGTTTTATACCAGGAATTGATGAGCCATATTTCTTCAAATTGTTTGCAATTTCTTTAGGTTGCAAATTAGGTATGATTGAAGCGTAAAAGAAAGTTAAACCTACAATTAATAAGAAATAAATTGCATTATAAGCAAATCCTGATGGGCTTAAGAAATTTGATACATTGATAATGATGTTTCTTAAAGCTTCGTTTGGAATATTTGCTTGACCTACTAAGCCAAGTATTGTTGTTGGGAATAACAAGATAGCGATTGCAAAGATAATTGGCATTACGCCACCTGGATTAAGTTTAAATGGAATAAATGTGTTTGTACCACCATAAACTTTATTTCCAACTTGTCTTCTTGGATTAACAATAATAACTTTTCTTGCAGCTTCGTGTTGAATAACAATAAATACCATTGTTGCAATAAAAATTACCAATAAAACTAATAAAGGTAATTGAAGTGCAGAATTACCAGAAACTAATGTTGATGTTTGTCCAACATAGAATGGAATTTTTGAAATAATACCGCAGAAAATTAACATAGAAGCACCGTTTCCAATACCTCTTTCTGTCATTAATTCTGCCATCCACATTGTAAATGCAGAACCAGCTGTTAATATAACGATTGAACCTATTGCAAATGCAAATAAATTAACATCTGGCATAATTGCACCGCGTGCTGTTTTTAATAAATAAATTATAAATACTAAAGCTTGAATTGCAGCAATAACAATTGTAAATACACGCGTATATTGTGAAATCTTTCTTCTGCCAGCTTCACCTTCTTCTTTCTGCAACTGTTCAAGATGAGGGATAACAACAGCTAATAATTGCATAATAATTGATGCAGTAATATAAGGTCCTATCCCAAGAGCAATAATAGATACGTTCCCAAGTGCTCCACCTGAGAACATATCTAAAAATCCTATCAAATTGTTAGTTGCAGCTAAATTAGCAAAATTTTGAGCGTCAATGCCAAATAACGGTAATTGTGCACATAATCTAAATACAAATATCATTGCAAGTGTGAAAATAATTTTATTTTTCAAACCAGCTATATTTAAGTTAGATAGCATTGCCTGTAAATTTTGTTGATTTGGCGTATATTGTTGCATTATACTAACTGAGCCTTTCCACCTGCTTTTTCGATTTTTTCTTTTGCTGATTCTGTAAAGTATCTAGCGCTTACTGTAACAGCTTTTGTTAATTCGCCGCCACCTAATACTCTTAAACCTTCAGCTTGAGAACATACTTTGCCTTCAGCTTTTAATGATTCTAAAGTAATTTCTGTAGCTTTAACATTAGCCAAGTCGCTAACATTGATTTCAGCGTAACAAATAGCGTTAAAGTTTTTGAAGCCTTTTAATTTAGGCATTTGTCTGTAACCAGGCATTTGACCACCTTCGAAGCCTCTTTTTGAGCTTCTACCAGCTCTTTGTCCTTCACCATTATTACCACGGCAAGATGTTTTACCCATACCTGATGAACGACCACGGCCAACTCTTTTGATTTTACCTGTTGAACCTTCTGCAGGTCTTAAGTCTTCTAATCTTATTCTTTCCATTTTAATATTACCTTTCCAATTACTCAGCTACTTTTAATAAATGAGGAATAGCGTTTACCATACCCATAATAACTGCTGAGTTTTCATGTTCTACTGTTTGGTCTTTTTTAGTGAAGCCTAGAGCTTTAGCTATTCTTCTTTGTTTTTCTGTAGAACCGATTAAGCTTTTTACTAATGTAATTTTAATTTTTTTATTTGCCATTGTCCTATTTCCTCTTAATTAAGCATATCTTTTAATGATAAACCACGTCTTTTTGCAACTACATCAAATGGTTTTAATGATTGTAAAGCTTCTAATGTAGCATTTGCAGCGTTTAATGGAGATTTAGAACCTAATGATTTACTTAAAATGTTTTCAATACCAGCAAGTTCTAATACTGCACGAACTGCACCACCTGCGATAACACCAGTACCTTGTGAAGCAGGTTTTAACATTACGCTACCAGCACCTGATCTACCTGTGATTGGGTGAGGAATTGTTGTTTTGAAAATAGGTACATTGATTAGGTTTTTTCTGCCTTCTGCTACAGCTTTTTGGATAGCAATAATTACTTCTGCAGCTTTTGCACAACCAACACCTACTTGTCCATTTTTGTTACCAACTACAACGATAGCTCTAAAGCTAAGTTTTTTACCACCTTTAACTACTTTTGTAACTCTTCTGATTTGGATAACTTGTTCTTTCCATTCAGATTGTACTGGTTCAGCAGTAGTTTCAATTTTTCTTTTTTTAGATTGTTTTTTAGTTTCTTCCACTTTAATTGCCTTTCAATTTGTAATATTTAAATCCTAAAAAAATAAAAACATGACTATAACCTTTTACTTGATATGTAAGAAGTTTTGCATGTTATGGGTTGGATTTTATTTTTTCTGACAAGATTATAATATTACATCAAGATTTAAATGCAAGCCCTATTCCATTTTTAGATATTTAGAATCTTTCCAAGATAAATCTACATATTTTACTTTATCTAAAATAGGCCTGATTTGAGGCAAAATATCGTGTATTGATTTAATTCTTTCGTTTAGGTTTTCGTCTAATTCGCCTAATTTTAATTTTGTACTTGAAATTTTTGCAAAGGCATTATGTTTATTTCTTATATCAATATATTCTACTTCTTCACCAGAATATTCTTCTATGCTTTTTGCTAGATTATATAATGTTGTAATTTTTTCAACATCCCAATTTTCGTAATCGTCACCTTTTGTTCCGTAGGTTAATATTTTTGTAACTGGTTTTTTAATATTTAATGGCAAATATTCTCTTGGGATTAATTCCCCTGTTATAGCAAACGCAACAACATCAGGTGCTTCTTCTGATGGTGCTATTGTTATTGCCGGTGTTACTTCTTCTATCATTATTACTAATCTTGCAGGCAACCAGTATCTTCTTATATAAGCACTTTTAATTGGTGGCAGTTTTTCTATTAATTCAACTGTTTCTCTTGGATTTATTTTATATAGTGGTTCTTTTTCTAATGGAATTTTTTTTATTTCATTTAGAATTTTATTTTTTGAAACAATTTGATTTCCTAAAATTTCAAGTTGAGTTGATTTTCCACTATATATATCTGCAGGTAAATACCATAAATTTGTTGCAGATAATCTATAAGTGCAATAAAAAATAAACAATACAAATAAAAATCGACAAATCTTATATACTCTTCTCATTAAAATTTCGCCGCGTCGTGCTTTTCTGAGAAGTTTATGGTGTCTTAATCTTCTTTGTACTGCTTGTTCGTTTTGCATTATCTATTTAAACCTGCATTATTTAATATTATTTCAACTAACTGGTCGTATGATATTCCCATTACTTCACATTGAGCTGGTAAATCACTTGTATCTGTCATTCCTGGAGATGTATTTATCTCTAATATATATGGTATTCCATCAGAAATTAAGAAGTCTACTCTGCTTACACCTTTGCATTCACAAGCTTTATATGCTTGAATTGCTTTATCTTTAACTGATTTAGTCATTTCTTCTGAAAGTTCAGCAGGTAAAATAAATTCAGTCATTCCTTTTGTATATTTTGCTTCATAGTCATACCATTCATTTTTAGGTCTGAGTTCTAAAATTTCTGTTGCAAATGTTTCATTGTTGTTGTCTAAAACTCCAACAGTTGCACAAATACCAACAATAAATTCTTCAATTAAAATGTCTTGTTTGCATTCAGATGATTTATTATACAATTCAACTAAATCTTCACTTTTTTCAACTTTATACATACCTATGCTTGAACCTTCGCAAACTGGTTTTAGCATAAGTGGATATTTTAAACCTTCAACAGCTTTAACAACATCTTCGCCTTGTTTAACAAAAACAGATTTTATCAAAGGTAGTCCGTATTTTTTTAATACTGTTTTTGTATATTCTTTATTTATACAAGTTGCACTTGAAAATACACCGCATCCTGTATATTCAATGCCTAAAAGTTCAAGTGTGCCTTGAATACAACCATCTTCACCATATTTGCCGTGAAGTGCATTGTATGCAACTTTTATATTTTTTTCTATCAATGTTTTTGCAACATTTTTATCTACATCGATTAATTCAACGTTTGTATATCCTAATCTATTTAGTGCGTTAAATACATTTTTACCTGAACGAAGTGATACTTCTCTTTCGCTTGATAATCCACCACATAAAACTGCAATTTTAGTATCTAATGCGTATTTTCTTTTGTTATCATTTCCCATAATCTATACTCTTTTGTTCCTTTATCCCCAATATATTTAATTTCTGGCATTAATTTAATTTCAAATTTTTCTTTTACTGCTATTTGCATTCTGTATATAAGTGTAATTATATCCAATGAAGTAGCATTATAAAAATTTAATACAAAATTTGCGTGACCTTCAAATACTTTCGCGCCACCTTGCGTTTGTCCTTTCATTCCACATTCATCAAGCAGTCTACCAGCTGAGTCATTCTTTGGATTTTTAAAAGTACTTCCTCCATTTCCGTATTTTAATGAAGGTTGGTGTTGTTTTCTGAATTCTAAATTGTGTTCTATAGTACTGTTGATTTCTTCTTGAATTCCTTCTTTTAACTCAAAAATTGCATCAATTAATATTAAATTTTCATTATTTAAAATTGAATTTCTATATTCAAAATTCATATCTTTTTTATAATATGTTTTAATTTCATTTGTTTCTAAATCAAATATTCTTGCAGAAACGAAAGTATCAGATATTGATTGATTATGTGCTGATGAATTCATATGAATCATTCCGCCAAAACTTCCAGGAAATCCGATTAAAAATTCCAATCCAGTTAATCCTCTTGCTTGGCATTCTTTTGCAATAATAGGACCTTTTGTTCCACAAGAAACTTTTAGGGTTGTTCCATTGAAAGAAAATTCATTTAAATTTTTAGTTAAAATTATGTTCTTATTGATTTTTTCAGATGAAAATAATGTGTTAGAGCAATTTCCAAAAATTAATTCGTATTCTTTTGATTTTAAAAGTTCAATAAGTTCATCGCAAGTTTCTGGAAGTGCAACTTTACTTACAGTTCCGCCTATTCTAAAAGTGGTATCATTTTTAATTTGATAATTTTCAATTATTTGCATTTTTCTATTAATGAACCTATTTTTGTTACCGTTCCTGCCCCTAGTGTTATAACTATATCATTTTTTTGCAGAAGCGGATATATTTTATTAGCGTTTTGTACAATACCCCCAGAAATATAATTGCAATCTTTATGATTGATTTCATTGGCAAACTTTTCTGATGAAATTCCTTCAATTTTATCTTCACCAGCGGAATATACATCAATTACTAATAATTTATCAGCGCTATCAAAACAAGTTTTAAATTCATTCCATAATCCTTGTAATCTAGAATATCTGTGAGGTTGGAAAATAGCCACTACTCTTGCATTATCTTTTAGTGCATTTTTAACGCTATCTAGCGTTGTTTTGATTTCGCTTGGATGATGTGCATAGTCATCATATATTTTAATATCATTAAACTCACAAACTTTTTGAAAACGTCTTCCCATTCCTGTAAAACTATAAAAATGTTTGCTTATTTCTTTTGTATTTATGTCGGCTTGATGTAATGCTGAATATACAGCTAAAGCATTATATACATTGTGTTCACCTAAAATAGATAATTTTATAGAGTCGATTTTTTCTTCTTTATAATAAATGTCAAAATTTGATTCTAATCCATTATATTCTATGTTTTTTGCCATATAATCTGCATTGTTCAATCCAAAAGTAATATAGTTGTAATTTGGATAATTTGACATAAATTCACAGTTTCCTGAGTTGTCATTATTTATAATTACTTTTTGGTTCGGTTTATTTGATAAGTATTCATTAAATGTTTTTAAAATATCTGAAAATCCATTTTTATAAAAATCTAAATGGTCTTCTTCCATATTATTTATAATCGCAATATCTGTTGAATATTTTTTTATCGTTCCATCTGATTCATCAAGTTCTGCGCTAAAAAATTTATTTTCATTATATTTGCCGTTAGTATTTATTTCTGGAATAATACCGCCAACTACATATGATGGGTTTAATTCGCCTTTTTCTAAAACATATGCACATAGTCCGCTTGTTGTTGTTTTACCATGAGTGCCAGAAAATCCAAAAAAAGTTGAATTTTGATTTTGTGAAAATTCATCAGAAATCATTTTTAATATATCAGAGCGATGGTATATTTTTAATCCTAATTCTTTAGCTCTAATAATTTCAGGATTTGAAGATTTTATCGCTGTACTAGCTACTATAATTGCGTCTTTTTCTATTAGATTTGCATCATGTCCAATAGAAATTTTTACACCTTTTTCTTCTAATAAATGAGTGTATTTATTATCTTGTATATCACTACCAGACACTTTTGCACCGCGTTCTACTAAATATTTAGCCAGTGCGCTCATTCCAACTCCACCAATTGCTATAAAATGAAATTTTCTATTTAATGTTTCCATGTAATTATCCCTAACTAACTTTTTTTATTTTATTACAAATAAGTGAAATATTTCAATTTTTTAAATGGTTGAATTATTCCATAAATAATTGTAAAATTATCTTTATTTGGTATGAATAAGAGGTATTTATGAAATTTCATTTACAAACAGTATTAGTTGCACTAGGTCTTGGCTTTAAAAGAAATGGTCATATATTTTTAGCTATTGTACTTGGTGTTATTTTGGGGAATTATATTAATGCTCATCCTGAAAAAATTAGTGGGTTAATTCCTGTTCTTGACATTGTAGGTCAAGCGTTTATTAGAATAATTCAAATGGTTGTTATTCCTTTAGTATGTAGTGCAATCGTTGTTGGTATTTCTAGTATTGGTGATAGCAAACAAATTGGTAAATTTGGTAAGAAAATGTTATTACTTTATACTATAATTTCGCTTGCTGCTGTTTCAATCGGTGCAGCTTTAGTATTACTTGTAAAACCAGGTGTTGGTATTCAAGAATTTATTACTCAATCATCAGCAACTGAAATTCAAGCTCAAGTAAGCAATTATTTAGCTGCGCAACATGGTCAATTGGGTAATATTTTATTAGAAATGATTCCACAAAATCCTATTGAATCATTGGCTAAAGGTGATATGATTCCTATTATTTTCTTCGTTTTAGTATTCTCTTTAGCATTATCTAAAATTGGTGAAATTAATAGACCGATTGTATCTTTCTTTGAATCAGTATTTGCTGCAACAATGAAAGTTACAGATTGGATTATGATTTTAGCTGCTCCTGGTGTATTTGCTTTAACAACAGTTGCAGTTGCTACTTTCGGTTTAGATATTTTCTCAACAATTTCTAAATTCTTTGCTGTATTGTTTATGGGCTGTTTAATTCAGTTCTGTGTTGTTTATCCATTATTATTAAAATGTTTTTCAAAAGTTCCTGTTACAACATTATATACAGCAATTATCGAAGCTTTATTAGTTGCATTTGGTACTGCTAGTAGTTCTGCTACTTTACCATTGACAATGGCTTGTTGTGAAAAACGTGGTATTTCTCATAAAGTTTGTAGCTTTGTTTTACCACTAGGTGCAACACTTAATATGGACGGTACAGCTTTATTCCAAACAATTGCTGTATTATTCTTAACACAGGCTTATGGTATTACTCTTGAACCAATTCAAATAATTCAAGTTATGTTATTAGCAATTGTTGCTTCTTGTACATCTGCTGGTATTCCTGGTGCTGGTTTGATTACAATTGCATTAGTATTGAATGGTTTAGGCTTATCACCACAACAATTAGTGGAAGGTTTCGCGTTCTTATTTGCTATTGAAAGATTATTAGATATGATTAGAACAATGGCTAACGTAGCTAGTGATGCTGTTGTTGCGGCAATAATTGCAGATAATGAAAATGAAATCAATTATGATTTATTAAATAATCCTGAACAATATAAAGAAATTATTTAATAAGAAAATAAGCAAAAGAAAAGCTCCCAATCGGGAGCTTTTTTAATACATATTATTTTAATTAATCTACCAAAACTTGTTGAATTTCAACATTTGGTTTGCCCAAAACTCTCACTAGCTCTAATACAGATGCTTTCATTTGACATCTTTGAGAAGTGCCATTAAAAAAGTCTGTATAAAAGCAACCCTCACAAACACAACCTCTTTTGTAGCATTCTAAGGCTGTATTTGTCCATCTTCTTACTGCGATGGATCTACCCATATCTCTGCTTCTAAGCACTAGAAATTCCTCCTTGAATATATCCCCAAAATTTTAAGTAATGTATTTTTATTTAGCATGTACATTCCCTAATCCATATTATTATTATATCTGTTTACATGAGTATTTCAAGAAATTTTATTCAATTATTACGTTATGATACAAAATTGTTAATATAATTTATTGTGTAGTAAACAAATTGTTGCATAAATAAAAGCAGTGAAATTAATCACTGCTTCTTTTATTCTTGTTAATAAATTATCTGAAGTTTACAGTTGGGAATTTTTTAATTAACCCAGATTTAATTCCTTGAATTTGTTTTTCAATTACTTCATCTGTAAGTGTTGCTTCTTCATCTTGGATAGTTATGCGGTATGCAAGGCTCTTATAACCTTCTTGAATATGTTCACCTTCATAAATATCAAATAAGTTAGCACCTTTAAATAATTTTGAATCAGCACTTTTCCTAATTGCTAATAAAATTTGTTCATTAGAAATATTTTTTTCGATAGCAAATGAAATATCTCTTTGAACTTCTTGGAATTGAGGTAATGGTTTATATTTTGCTGTATTAGTAACTGCAGCTTTAATTAATTTACCAATATTAATTTCAAATAAGTAAACATCTTGGTTTATTTTTAAATTGTCTTTAATGATTGGGTAAATTTCACCAAAATAACCAATAGTTTCTGGTGTTTTACCAAGTAAAACAACTTTTGCGCTTCTTCCTGGATGTAAATATTCACAGTCTTCACCAGTTGAAAGTTTTACTCTATTTGATAAACCAAGTTTTTCAAATAAACTTTCCATAACGCCTTTTAATGTATAAAAATCTGTTTTTGGTAATTTTTTCCATAGGTTATTGTTTGTATCACCTGTCATAATTCCTGATATGATTTGGTTTTCTTCAACACCACTATCTTTTTCTGTTGCAGCATCTTTAATAAAGTATGTTTTACCAAGTTCATACATCCATATATTCTTTTGACCATTATCAAAGTTTAGTTTTAATGTTGATAGCATGTTTGCAATAGTTGTTTGTCTCAACATTGTGTGGTCTTCTGATTGAGGATTTTGAACGAATACTGCTTTGTCCTTTTCATAAGACAAACCAAATTGGTTCAATAATGGTTCACCAATTAATGATGATGTAACTGCTTCGTTAAAGCCATAGCCTAAGAATAAATTGTTTATATCTTTTAGCAGTTTATTTTCGATAGAAATTTCAGGTGATTGAGTTTTGCTTGGAAGTGTTGGTGCAATTTTATCATAGCCATAAATTCTTGCGATTTCTTCAATTAAATCAACTTCTTGTTTAACATCATTAACTCTGAAGCTTGGTGTTCTAAATTTTGCTGCTGCAATATTTTGACCAAGTAATTCAAATCCAAGATTTTGTAAAATTTCAACACATTTTTCTGATGGAATTTCTGTACCTAAAATTCTTTTTATTTGTGCAAATCTTAATGTAATTTCAATGTTTTCTGCTTTATTAGAACCTGTTTCAACTATGCCAGCTACTTTAGCGTTTGCATGTTCTGTTAATAACTGCATAGCTCTTAATAATGCTGGTTTTGTTGATTCAATGTCAACGCCTCTTTCAAATCTTGCACAAGCTTCACTTCTATATCCAATGCTTCTTGCATTTTTTCTATTAGTTGGAGGAGTAAAGTATGCTGACTCTAAAACAATATTTTTTGTATTGTCATCAACTTCAGAATTATCTGAACCAAATACACCTGCTACGCAAACGCCTTTTTCTTTTGTTGCACAAAGAATAGAATCGTTAGTAAGTTTTCGTTCAACTCCATCAAGAGTAACAATTGTTTCACCTTCATTTGCTCTTCTTACACAGATATAACCATTTAATTTATCCATATCAAATGAGTGTAGAGGTTGTCCATATTCTAATAAAACATAGTTTGTAATATCTACTACGTTATTGATTGCACGAATGCCAGATGCTTCTAATCTGCGTTTCATCCAATCTGGTGAGGGTTTTATTTCAACATCTTTTAAAATACCTGCACTATAATATGTACAAGCATCTTTTGCTATGATTTCAACTTCAAATTCGTTTGTATGAAGATCTTTTGTTGATTCTATTTTAGAAAATTTTAGTTCTTTATTAAATAATGAACAAATTTCTCTAGCTACACCAAGAACAGACATTTCATCACCTCTATTTGCAGTTGGTGCAACATCTATAATTGTATCTTCTTGAATATTTAATAATTTTTCTAATGGAGTTCCTAGTTGAATATTGTCATATATTCTATTTAAAATTAAGATGCCATCTTCATTTTGCATTCCTTCAAGACCTAGTTCATCTTGAGAACATAGCATACCTTGTGATTCAACACCTCTTATAACAGCTGGTGTTAATTCAAATTGTTCACCAGTTTTTCTATTTAGTACTTTTGAACCTACTGATGCGTATGGAATTATTTGACCTTCTGCAATATTTTGTGCACCACAAACAACTGTTTTAATTGTTGAACCTAAATCAACATCAACTAAATGAAGTTTATCTGCATTAGGGTGTTGTCTTATTTCTTTAATTTTTGCTGTTATTATATTTGTAAATTTAGGACCAGTTTTTTCAATTTCTTCAACTTCTAAACCGCTCATTGTTAATTCGTGAACAATTTGTTCTACTGTTAAATCGCTAATATCAACAAATTCATTTAACCACTCTAATGATATCTTCATTTTACTATCCTCTTAAACTTCTTTTATCTTGATTTTAGTATAAAGAAGTTTTCATGTCACTCTCATTTTTTTCATTACTATTTATTTACATTTTTACAAAAATCATAAGGGTGGGTAATATATTATTATGAATAAAGTTATCAATTCAAAATGTATTATAATAATTGTTTTATTTTTGATTTTATCATTTGTTTTTTCATTTTCTAGTGAAAATTTTGATGATAAATCAAATGATTTTTTTACAAAAATTTTTTATAAAATAAATCCAAAACACCATGCTGATAATGTTGTTCTTGTTGCAGTAGATGATGTGTCTATTGATAAAATTGATTGGCCTTGGGATAGAAATTTATTCTCAGATATTTTTAAATTTTTAGATGATTATGCTCATGCTAAAGTTATTGTTTTTCAAAATTTAGTTGTTTTCCCTAATTCTTATAATCCTAAAAGTGATACTGAATTTTATAGAGAAATTTCGCATAATAAAAGACTAATTAATTCATTTATTTTTATGAACTCTAGTGTTGCTGGTGATGTATTAAGACCAGAATATTTAGATGTATTTAAACAAAAAAATAAGGTAAATATTATTGATAAACGTTCTTATAATATCAATTCACCTTATAAAGCAGTTATTAATCTTCCAAAAGATTTTTTATTTAGTGTTAATAATCTAGCTTCATCTATATTAATTGAGGATAAAGATGAAATTTTAAGACATTACATGCCTGTTGTTCAAATGCAAAATGAGTTTTATCCTTCTATTGCGTTAAGTGCTTATTCTCTATATACCGGTATAAACGATTTTGTCTTATATGATAATTATTTATGCACTCTTGATAATTGTAAAACATTAAAAATGCCTATTGATATGCAAATCAATAAGGATGTCATTGGTAATACTGTTCAAGGCTTATTTACTAAAATTAAGTGGTATTCACCTAAACAAACTTATTATCTTCATAAAAAATATTCTGCTATTGATATTTTAAAATCTTATAAAAATATTAAACAAGGGCTTGAACCCATTATTAGTCCATCTGAATTTAAAGATAAAATTGTTATTATTGGACTTAATGCTGATAAAAATGTATGGGAACAGCTAAGTGAAACGCCAATATTAAAAAAACAAGCAGATATTGATGTTCACGCTACTGTTATTGATAATATGTTATCGAATTCATTTATTAATTTTAATAGAGAAGATGCTACTTTATTGATAACATCAATTTTTTCATTGTTTGTTATTTTTGGTTTTAGAAGATTAAAAAGTAATTTAATTTTTGCAATTCTACTTTCACTAATTTATTTTTCATATTATGTAATTCAGTTTTATAATAATATTTTAATTCCACCTATTACGCCTATTTTGACAATCATTGTTGTTTGTTTACTAAAATCAATTTATTTAATGATTACAACAGATAAATCTTTTGAATTAGTTAAAAGAGCAATGGGAAAATATATTTCAAAAGATGTTATGAAAAAAGTTTTGTCTGATTTAGATAAGCTTAAACTTGGCGGAGCTAGAGCTGTAGTTACTATTTTATTTGTTGATATTAGAAATTTTACTCAAATATCAGAAAATTTATCTCCTCAAGATGTAACTTCAATTTTAAATGAGTATTTTTCTTTAATAGAACCTATAATTGCAAAATATAATGGCATAATAAATAAATATATGGGTGATGGTGTTTTAGCTGTTTTTGGTGAACCAATTAAAGATGAAAATCATACTTTAAATGCTATTAAATGTGGTATTGAAATTAGAGAAAAAGTTGCCTTTTTAAGAGAAAAACTTTTAAAAGAGGGTAAACCTAAAATCGAAATTGGTATTGGTGTTAATACAGGTGAAGTATTTGCTGGTAATATCGGTACTGAAGAACGCCTTGAATATACAGTAATTGGCGATAATGTTAATTTGGCGTATAGAATTGAATCTTACAATCAACTTTTAAAAACTAATTTCTTGATAAGCCAATATACTTATGAGTACGTTAAAGATTATGTTGAAGTAGTTAAATTAAGTTCTGTTGAAATTAAAGGTAAATCAAAACCAATTGATATTTATGAAATTTTAAAAATAAAAGATGGAAAATAATTATTTATCTAGTTCTGATATTTTTCAGATATTAAGAGCTATCGAGGTAGAAGAAAAATATAAGTATATTAATATTGTTGGAAAAAAGAGTGTTTTTTCTGATTTTATGTTGAAACAATTACATAAAATATATAAAGTTTCTGGTAAAAATGTAAAATGGCTACCTGTCATAAAATCATTTGAGTTTTATCCTACTGATGATTTATTAGCAAGAAAAAAATCTATAAATTCATTAATTAAATTACTAAAAGCAGAAAAAAAGCATATTGAAGAAAATGATTTAAAAATTAAAGACGATATTTACAGTGCTGATGTATCAATGTTGAAAGGTGTAGGTCCAAAATTTGGAAGTTTATTACATAAACTTGATATATTAACTGTGTTTGATTTAATCACATATTATCCCAAAAAATATATTGATTATTCTTCAAGATGTTTAATTAGAAATCTTAAAGAAGGCGAAAATGTAACTATTTATGGTCAAATTATTTCTTTTAAAACATTTACTACAAAGAAATCATTAACTATTTTTAAAGTATTAATTAGAGATGAGTCTGGCGTTATAGAATTAAATTATTTTTATTCAAAAATTAATAAATTTTCTATTGAACGATATAAAGCTCAATTTCCATTAAATGCTAGTGTAATTGTTTCTGGTTGTGTAAAAAGAGATTTGTATAATGGCACTTTAACAATTGATAAACCTCAACATCAAATTGTTTCAGTTGATAATGTTGGAAATGATAATTTAAATATTGGCAGAATTGTTCCTGTTTATCCTTTAGTAGAAAATTTAAATATTAAAGCTCTTAGAAAAGTTATTAATACTGCAATTACAGATTATCTGCCTTCTATTTCAAATCTATTACCAAATTATTTGCTCAAAAAATATGATTTGCTTGATAAAAAGGATGCTATTAGAATTATTCATTTTCCATCTTCTAATGAAGAACTTGAAAGAGCTCGTTATACGCTTGTTTTTGAAGAGTTTTTCTTGCTTCAGTTAAAATTACTCCTTCTTAAACAAAAAATGTCTTCTGGCGTTAAAACTGTCGCACTGCAGATTAAAGAAGATGGACTTGTTAAAACTTTTATAAAAAATTTACCTTTTAAATTAACAGATGCACAACTTAGAGCTATTAATGAAATTTTAAATGATGTAAATAGTGAAAAACCAATGCAAAGATTATTACAAGGTGATGTTGGTAGTGGTAAAACTGTTGTTGCTTGTATAATGTTGCTTGCTGCAATTGAGAATGGTTTTCAAACTGCAATTATGGCACCAACAGAAATTTTGGCACAACAACATTTCAATAATTTTGTAAATTGGTTGTCTCCTTTAAGCATTTCTGTAGCCTTGTTTACATCTTCTAATACTAAAAAACAACGAACTAAATTAGAAAAAGATTTGAGAAATGGTCAAATTAATATTGCTGTTGGTACTCATTCTCTAATTCAAGATAATATTGAATTTAATAATTTAGGGGCAATTGTTATTGATGAACAACATAGATTTGGTGTTAATCAAAGAAATATGCTTAAAAGTAAAGCGGTTATTCCTCAAATGCTTACTATGACTGCAACACCAATTCCTAGAACATTAGCTTTAACTGTTCACGGTGATTTAGATTTAACTGTTATTGATGAACTTCCAAAAGGTAGAAAACCAATTAAAACTGCGTTAATTCCTTTATCAAAACGCAAAGAGGCTTTAAATTTAATTAAAAGTGAAGTTCAAAAAGGTCATCAGGCATATATTGTTTTTCCTTTAATTGAAGAATCTGAAACATTATCTGCTAAAGCTGCAACAAAAGAAGCTGAAGAACTTCAAAGTGGTTATTTTAATGATTTAAAAGTTGGACTTTTACACGGTAAAATGAAAACTGATGAAAAAGATAAAGTAATGTCTGACTTTAAGAATAAAGTTTATGATGTTTTAGTTTCTACGACTGTTGTTGAAGTTGGGGTAGATGTTCCTAATGCTACAGTTATTGTTATAGAAAATGCTGAAAGATTTGGTTTGTCACAACTTCACCAATTAAGAGGTCGTGTTGGTAGAAATGATATGCAATCATACTGTGTATTAGTATCTTCTACTAAAAATGAAGACACTCAAAAAAGACTTGAAGTTCTTGTACAAACAAATGATGGTTTTATTATTGCAGAAAAAGACCTTGAAATTAGAGGTCCAGGTGAATTTTTAGGCGTGCGTCAAAGTGGTATTGTTGAACTTCATCTTGCTGATTTAACTAAAGATTTGCATATATTAGAAACAGCTAGAAATGAAGTAAAAGAATTTATTCTTTCAACAAATAATGATGAATTTTCTCCTGAATTAAAGAAATACATTGATTCTCAAATAAGTTTTATAGATGGTTTCGTATCACCGGATTAATCTTTTCTATATACAACTAATGTCCAATCGCCGTCTGAGTTAATTTCTTCTAATATAAGTTTTTTATTTGATAAATTAATTATGTTATTTTTTAGTGAAGAAAATATTAAATAAATTAAATGCGTATTGTTATACTCTTTATCGTTAGTTGAGATTTCGCTAAGCTTTTCTTCGTCAATAAAAGATACTGTATTTAAAAATAAATAACCTATTCTTTGATTTTTTTTCAGTTTTGATAATATTTGCGTATCAATGTAATTATTTAAAATTACATTTTCTTTTGATATTAATTCATTTTTATAGTCAATTTTACCTGTTTTTAATAACTTATGATAGTTTGGTTCATCAAACATAAAATAATTAAAATTAAATTTGCTAATGCTATAGATGTTTAAGTTTTTTTGATTATTAAAATATCTATCAAATCTATCTATATCATAATATGTAAGCAAAATATAATCATTTGCTTTTAATTTAGAATTATTGATTAAATCTATGGCGATTTTATGACCTTCTGTTCTTTTTATTTTCATAACAGAAGATGGTGAGTAACAAAGATATAATAAGTTAATTAAAATCAAAAATGAAATTGTTATATTTTTTGTTTTAATATTTTTAATTGTTGAAAGTCCAAAAGCAGTAGCTACTATTAGTATTGGATATAATTCTATACTATATTTTGTTACTAAAATTAATTTTCCTAATATGCTTAAAACTATTAGTGTTAAATAAAATAATCCTGATGCAATTAGTAGAAAGTTTAGTGATTTGTTTTTATTTAATATCGCTTTAATTAAGCATAATATTCCAATAATTGTTGGAGTTAAACCAAAAATTATAAAACTATAATTTAGTTTTATTCCATTAAATATATTTGAAATAAAGCTAGAATATGTGTTTTGAGTATTTGTTATTATTGGTGAATAATAATCAATTAAGTTGTAAGCTATTTTATTTATTGAAAAATCAGACCAAAATTGTGATAAATTTTTTGAGAAGGCAAAAGTGTACAAAATTGGCGATAATGCAATTATAGTAAGTATTAAAGGAATTAAATAATATAAATTTATTTTTTTCTTTTCTAAATTAAATTGTATTAATAGCATTATAGTAATGAAAAATGAAAAAATAATTCCAAGTGAATGTGTTGCACATAAAACTGCATTTAATATAAAAAATATAAGTAAATCTCTTGGTTTTGAATCTTTGACTACTTTAATAAAATATAAGCAAATTAATGATGAAATTAAAAATATTAGACTATATAATCTAAACTCTTGTGCAAAATAAATTAAAAAAGAGCTTATGGCTGTTAATAAAGAGCATAATATCGCTAGATTTTTATCTTTTAATTCTTTACCTACAAAATACATTGAGATTATTGATAAAGTGGATGGTAAAACAGATGACCAACGCAATGTTGTATCTGAATCGCCAAATAAAAACATCCATAATTTAATATACAAATAATAAAGTGGTGTATGGCAATTTGTTATTATTTTTTCTAATAATATTTTCCAATTTTGCTCTGAAGCTATAAACCATCCAACATATTCGTCATTCCAAAAGCCTTCAGGTTTATCTAGCAGGTAAATTCTAAATAAAAAGCCAATTATAACTATAATAAATACTTTAAAAAATGTATTATTTTTCATGATTGTTGTTTGTTTCATTTTTATTATATATAATTATTTTATCATATTTAGGACTTGTTAGTATGAAATTAATAATTCAGATACCTTGTTATAATGAAGAAATTGCTTTGCCGGTAACTTTATCTCAATTGCCTACTAAAATTGAAGGCATTGATGAGATTGAAGTTTTAATTTCTGATGATGGTAGTACTGATAGAACAATAGAGATTGCAAAATCGTATGGAGTTAATCATATTGTTTATTCAACACATCATAAAGGCTTAGCAAAAACTTTTTTGGCAGGTTTACATAAAGCTATTGCAGAAGGTGCCGATATTATTGTTAATACAGATGCAGACAATCAATATTGTGCTGATGATATTGAAAAGTTAGTTCGTCCTATTCTTGATAAAAAAGCTGATATTGTTATTGGAGCTAGACCGATAAAAGAAATAAAAGAATTCTCTAAATTTAAAAAATTTCTTCAATTTATGGGTTCTAAAGTTGTTAGATTATTAAGTTCTACTGCGACTGAAGATGCTCCAAGTGGTTTTAGGGCTTTTTCTCGTGAAGCTGCTTTAGCTATGAATGTTTTTGATAATTATACCTATACTATTGAAACTGTAATTCAATCAAAAACTAAAGGTTTTCATATAATTTCTGTTCCAATTAGAGTAAACCCTACTTTTAGAAAATCTAGATTAGTTAAAAATATTTTTACTTATATTCAAAAAAATTCTTTTACAATTATAAGAATGTTTATTATTTATAGACCATTTAGATTTTTTGCTCTGATTGGTGGTGCAATTGCATTTGCAGGTTTGATTTTATTAGGCAGATTTTTATATTACTATTTTATGATTTCTGGTGATGGTCATATCCAATCTTTGATTATTTCATCTATATTGATTATCATTGGTTTCCAAACTTCTATATTTGGCATTTTAGCTGATTTATTAGCTATAAACAGAAAATTATTAGAAGATGTTCAGGTTAGAACTAAAAAATTAGAAAATAAATAGTTATCTTTTATTGCTTGATTGGGTAAGTATTAAAATCAATCTTTAAATAATAATTTTTGATATGAGAATTATTATTTTAATTTATTGTATATTTGCTCTAAATTCTGTTGTTTTTGCTAGTATTTCTGATTATATTAATTCAATTGAAGAATGCAGTAAAAACCAATCTTATAAATCTTTTACTAGTGTGATTAAAGGTGAAGCATCAATATCTGATATTGAAAAGCAGGTTATTATTGACCAAGAAATATCAGATGAATTAAATTCGCCATTTATTTTTACTGATTTGTCAAATTGTATAAAAATTGCTTTAGAAAAAAACTATAATATTAAAATTTACAATCAATATAAAAAAGAGGCTTATTGGCTACATAAAAATGCTCAATTTCAATTATTACCTGATATTTATTATAATTTTGATATAAAAAATCTAGAGGGTAGATATTTAGTCGGCGGTATTGTAACTACAACAACTCATGAAGTTCCAATCCAAAGTTTAACTGTATTAGAATGGTCAACAATAAATCAAGGAAAATATTTTTTCTTATTAGCTCAAACAAAAAATATGTTTAAATCTTCTGTTGCAAATTTAGAATTTGAAAAAGAAAAAATAATAAGAGATGTTGTTCTAGAATATTATGA
The DNA here is from genome assembly GCA_015152515.1 of Cyanobacteria bacterium SIG29. GTDB lineage: Bacteria > Cyanobacteriota > Vampirovibrionia > Gastranaerophilales > Gastranaerophilaceae > Avigastranaerophilus. Next base: position 94,214 of record SUTV01000005.1, on the reverse strand, counting down.
TGTTTTAGAAAAAAAGCTTGAAATGGAAGTTCAAAAAGTAAATTTATATGATAGATTAGAACAGTTAAAATATACAAAAGCTCGTTTTGATATTGGTATTGGTACATTTTATGATGTAAAGCGTGCTCAAGCTGAATTAGCAGGTGCTCAGCAAGATTATACAACTACAATAAATTCTTTAAGATTGCGTCAAGCTTCATTAGCAAATGTACTTGGTATTGATGTTTTAGATGCTATATATCCATTTGAAATTACAGTAGATATTAGAGAATTAGTTGATTCAAAATTGAGTATTGAAGACTTATATGAGCAAGCTCTTGAATCAAGAGAAGATATAAAATCTAAAATTTCAGAAATTGAAGCTTATAAAGCTCTAAGAAGTTCAAATTATACTGATATTATTCCAGAAATTACTTTAGCGTATCAAAATGGTTATGTTGGGACAGCAAGACAAGGTCTAAGTGCTCACAATAGTTTAACTTTTGATATTCGCGCTCATTTAGGAAAAAATTTATTAATGGGCACTATAACTAAAGTAAAAGCAGATAATGCAGTTGTTAAAGCAAAAAAAAATGAATTAATAGATTTAAAAAGACAAGTAAAAGAAAATATATTGAATTATTATTACGATTCATTAAATGCATTAAAGAAAATTGAAGCAGCAAAAGTAGAAACTGAAGCAGCTGATGTTAGTTTAGATTTATCGCTTGCAAATATGAAAGCAGGTGAAGCAACATTTATTGATGTAATATCTTCACAAAATTTGAAAGTTCATGCTAATATAAATCTGATAAAAAACATGATAGAATACAACAAATCACAAACAAAATTATTATTCGAAATTGGACTTATATCGCCCGATAGTGTAATAAAAGGTTATAGACAAAAATTTTATTAAGGGGATTATTATGATTGAAAATTTAAAACGCTTTTTTTCTGGTGAAAAGCAAACAAATATGGAAAAAGAAATATTTGAACAACCTGCTATTATAAAAAATTTATTGAAAAAATATGTTGATAAAACTGGTGATATTAATATTGAATTGCCAAATAATATCAAAAGAATTACATTAATTGCAAGTGGTTCTTCATTCCATAGTGCTGATGTTGCAGCTTCTTTTATAAGAGAAAATTCAGATTGTTTTGCTCAAGCATTTTATGCTAGTGAATTTTCATTACTTCAAAAGGTTAATGTAGATAATGAAACTTTATATGTGTTTATTTCACAATCAGGTGAAACTTCTGACACAAATAAGGCACTTGATTTAGTAAGATCTAAAACAGAAAATACACTTTCAATAACTAATTGCAAAAATTCTTCTTTATACAACAATACTAAATATAAAATTTTAGTTATGGCTGGTGAAGAAAAAGCTATTGCATCAACAAAAGCTTTAAGTGCACAAATTTTCTGTTTATATTTACTTGCTTTAAAACTAATGCAACAAAAACAAATTTCTGTACAAAACTTTATTGATGAATTAAGTAATGTTCCAAATTCAATTGAAAAAGCATTTGCTAATCGTGAAATTATTAAAAATTTCGCACAAAAATTATCTACATATGATAATGCAGCTGTTATTGGTACTGGAATGTTTAATGCTTTAGCAAAAGAAGCTGCACTTAAAGTAAAAGAAACATCTTATGTAAATACAACATCTTATCCAACCGGTGAATTTTTACATGGACATATTGCAATATTAAATAAAAAATGTGCTGTTCTTGCTATAGTTAATAATATTAATGTTGATTTTTCTAAGATTGTTTTAGATAAAATTAGAGCTTCATATAAACCTGATGAATTAATTGTTTCAGCTCTTCCGATTGACGCTGTTAATTCAGAAGTAGTTGTTAATCTTGATATTAATAAAGATATTGAGTTCTTATTTGCTTCTTTAGTTGTATTCCAATTATTAGCATTTGAAACTGCTACAGCTCTTGGACGCGATATCGATTCTCCAACAGGATTAACTAAAGTTGTAAAATAATTTTATATTAATAGCAAAAATATTTATGTTTATTTTTAATCATAAATAGACATGAAAATTTTTGCTGTTAATAATTTAAATTTTAAAAATAATTTTGCGGTAATGCCTAAACACCATTACCCTAATTTAATGCCTTTAAGACAAGATACAGTAACTTTTTCAGGTCGTTCTGAATTGTTAGCAGAAAGCATGGTAGATGCTCCTCAAGCTAATCAATGTAAAGGTGTTGAAGAAAATGCAGCTTGTGCTTGCTATTATTTATTTTCTGTTTTAGATAAATATATTTCTGATTTGGCTGATTTAAAAGAAAATCAGGTGACTAAAGAAATTTTAAATGTAAGACCAAGCAATAAAAAATCAATTCCATCATCTAAAAAAATAGCGACATATGAAATTCGTATTAAGTCTGCTACAAGTATTAGAGAAAAAGTTGTTTCAAAACACGCAAGACTATATAAAACTGAACATGATAATTTTGCAAATCAAGTGCTAGAAAATCTTTCAAGTTATTTCCCTATAAAATCTGGTGTTAGTGAAAAAAATATAACTGATATAATTAAACAAGTTTCTAAACATTCAGGTTCTCCGCAAAAAACTTCTGCAATAAGAGAGGCTGCAACATTAGTTCCTAGAATTATTGAAGATTTAAAAACATTTGATTATTTAGATTTTTCTGGTTATTCACAAGAAAAAATTAATTCAATAAGTCAAAATATTGTAAGTAAAATTCAAAAGAACGAATCAGCGCTTTTATCACCTGAGGGCAGATATATTGATCCAAAAACTCTTCCAGGTATTAAATATTATGCAAATGATATTGTTGGAGCAAGGATTGTATTAAAAGAAGGTTCTCATGAAAATACTGCAAAAATTCTTGCTGCGTTACAAAAAGCAGTTGAAGATGGTGTATTAAGAATTAAAGCGGTGGAAAATAATGTACCTAGTTCATTAAAAATTCCTCAAGGCAAAACTGTTAATGATTATTCTTATGCAGATAAAAAAGATTTAGTAAATTTAGTTAATGCTAGACCTCGTGTTGAACAACCTGATATACCACCTGTTAATACAACATTAAATATAAATGAATCAAAAACTGGTTATATGTCAATTCACATTGATGTTGATTTATCTGACCCTATCTTTAAAAATTATGGTGGAGTTTATAATGGATATTCTGGTGAAATTCAAATTATTGGTACAAATGTTGAACAATTAAAACAAATTGAAGATGTTTGTTATAAATTAAAAGATAAGAAAAATGCAATTAATGTTGCATTTAAACCATTTAAAGACTATTTCTTAAAATATTATAACGAAGATACAATGGAAGCATTTGATGATTATACTTATGATTTGTATTTAACTCAAAGATTAGTTTCAAGCAAAAAAAGATCAACTTCATTTCCTACTATTAAAGAGTTGGGTTATGCAGGTAAAGTTCCTCGTCATCTTGATTTCAATTGTTTGAGAGATTTATATAATCATTGTAAAAATCAGAAAAAACTTGCAGACCAAAAACAACAAGCTACTTCATCTGCTTCTCCAGAAAAAAATATTATTTCTTCTGGTAATATAAAAACTGTTAAAAAATTAATAGATAATAAATTAAATCAAGATTAATTATAGTTTTTCATTGCTTTATTCATTATATTTGTTAAAAGTGGTACTTTTGAAATTCTACCATTTATTACACCAAGTATAATATATGCAAGTAATAAAAATACTGCTAATTCAAAAATTGAGAATGAAATACCAATAAAATATAATCTAATAATTTTTACAGATACTATGAAATTAATAGCACTTGCAACATAGCTAATAACTGGAATTATCCATAAAATTGGCACTAATAAATCTATAAGAGTTTTAAAAATTGCTAGAATTACAGCAATAATCATAGATTGAGAAATATTATACATAAGAAAATATTTTAAATTTCTTTTATTTATGTGTGCAATTATTATCCAAATTAAACCAACAATTCCCATTGTTAAATATGATAAAATAGATATTATTTTTTCAATTGGTTGTATTCTATATGTGTTATGCGACATTTGTATTCTCTTGTTCTTTTTTGTTTTTAATAAATTCTTGCACTATTTCTATATAAATCAGCTTTAATTCATCATTGTTAGTATCAATATCTAACGCTTGTTTATAGATAGAAATTGCAGACCTTAAATCTTTCATCATTACATAAGTATTTCCTAAAAGTGTGTAAATGCTTGGTTCAGATGGTTCTAATTGAATAGCTTTTATGTATAGTTCACAGGCATTTTCATATTTCTTTTCTGAAAAATATAAATTTGCTAATAATACATAAGCATTTGTTATTTCAGGAAATAAATTTATTGCTTTATTGTATAGTTCTATTGAATCTTGAATTAAAGTTTGCTCAAATTTTGAAATTGCATAGCATAAGTATGCCTGATAATAATTTGGTTCTAATTCAAGTATCTTTTCAAAAGTTTTGTTAGCATTATTATATTCTTTATTTGCAGAATACGCGTTTGCAATAAATAATAGATATTTTACATTATCAGGAGACATTTTTAAAGCCTGATTAAAGTATTCAATTGCTTTACTGTTTTCTCCAGTTTGCATTAAAGCTAATGACAAATTGATATAATTACTTTCATCAGAATTATTTAAGTCTAGTGCTTTTATATAGTATTTAATCGCTTCTTCATAGTTAAGTTGGTCTTGGTATAATAATCCGATTGCAGCGTAAATTTTGTCATTATTGGGTTCTAAATTTAATGCTTTAATGTAATTAGACATTGCTTGTTTAAACTCACCAAGTTCAGCTAATGCATTGCCTAAATTATAGTAAATTGTGTTATTTTCAATTCCAAGCGTTATAGTTCTTGAATAATAATTTACAGCTTTTTGAAATTCATTTTTATAGAAATAAATATTCCCTAAATTCATTAATGCAAGGAAATTTGATTTTTCTATATTTATTAAGCTTTCATAAACACTTATTGCTAAATCATACTCATTGTCAGACATATAAATTGAAGCAAGTTTCAAATAGTTATCTGAAATGTTTGGATTTTCAACAATTTTCTTTATTAAATCTTCTACAACTTGTTTTTTATTATCTTTCTGCATGGTTTAATTATACTAAATAATGAACCTAGTAGCAAATAAAATCATATTAGAGTCTGGTTTATTTTCAAAATCTCTGTGTACATAGTTAATAAAAAATTTCATATTCTTAAACATTTTATATATAATTCCAGCAGTAAATTCTTGCTGATTATCATTATATATTTTTTTGTTAGGATTCATATAATCATATCTTCCAATAATCGTTAATTTTGGAGTTATATCGTAGCCTAATGTAGTATAAAAGCCATCTGCTTTATCATTAAAGGTAACTTTTGTGTTATATCCATCTGCATTTGCGTATTCAGATTTAAAATGCACTTTATTGTAGTCATATCCTAAAAAGAAGGAATATTGAGAATATGATGTATTATATTCGCCATAATTATAGCTTGAACCTAATTTGAGTGTTCCTATTTTATCCTCAAAGTTTGCAAGTGGTTTGAACATAACATAACCAGTAAAGTCTAAACCTCTACCAAAATCTTTCATATATCTTGTACTATCATATAAGCCAATATCATATTCAACATATTTATAATTTGCTAGATTTCTAATACCAACTGATCTTGCATCTCCGAATGTTCTACCTAACATAGATCTTAAAACAAATTCTTGTCTCCATGTTGAAATGCTTCCGTTGTAGTTCGTTGGTACTCTGTCGCCTTGACCTAGTAATATAGATTGATTTTCATTTAATTTGTGTAAGAAATATAAATTAGATATTCTTCTAGTAAATCCATTTGGATGACCATCAACTTCGCGTACAATGTTATAGCTAAATTCAAATTCTGACTTATTTTCATTGAATTTTGTATTAATCATAGGTTCTATTACAGAAAAATCGTGTTTTGTGCTAATGCTTCCATTTTCAGGTATTAAAAAATTTAATTGTCCATCATAGAAAAATGTCGCTTTTACTGAATTAATATATGAATTTTCAAATTGAAGTCCTTTTCGAGTAAATAATTTGATTGCTGGATTTATATTTTCAACTTTTCCATAATATACATCAGCAATAAAGTCAAAAGTATTCTTTTCTTTTTCTAGGTGTATTTCTTCAACTGCATAAGAATAATTTAAACTAAATAAAATTATTAAAATTAAAGTTAAAATTTTTTTCATTAATTAAGTACTTTTTCAAAATATTCAATTGTTTTCATTAAGCCTTCTTCAACTGAAATTGATGGAGTCCAATTAAGCTTTTCTTTAGCAAGAGATATATCAGGTTCTCTTTGAATAGGGTCATCTTTTGGAAGCTCTTTAAATATAATTTCAGAATTTGAATTTGTTAATTTTATAATTAATTTTGCAAATTCTAATATTGTAAATTCGTGAGGGTTTCCTAAATTAACTGGTCCTATAAAGTTTTCTTCATTATTCATAAATCGAATTAATGCTTCTACTAAGTCAGAAACATAGCAAAAAGCTCTTGTTTGAGAACCTTCGCCATATACTGTTATTGGTTCATTTTTAAGTGCTTGTATAATAAAATTAGAAACAACTCTTCCGTCATTTATGGCCATTCTAGGGCCGTATGTATTAAATATTCTAGCTATTCTTATATCAACATTATTTTGTCTATGGTAGTCCATCATAAGAGTTTCTGCTGCTCTTTTACCTTCATCGTAGCAACTTCTTATTCCAATAGGGTTTACATTACCCCAATAGCTTTCAACTTGTGGATGAATATGAGGGTCTCCATAAACTTCACTTGTACTTGCTTGTAATATCCTAGCTTTACATCTTTTTGCCAAACCTAACATATTTATTATGCCCATTACAGATGTTTTCATAGTTTTAATTGGGTTATATTGATAATGTATTGGAGAAGCTGGACAAGCTAAATTATAAATTTGGTCAACTTCTGCTAAATATTCTAAAATAATGTCGTGTCTTACTAATTCAAAACGATTATTACCTATTAAATGTCGTATGTTATTTTTAGACCCTGTAAAGAAGTTATCTAAACAAATAACATCATTTCCATCATTTAATAATCTTTCTGATAGATGTGAACCAATAAAACCAGCTCCACCTGTAATTAAAATACGTTTCATTTTATTCTTTTCCTTTAAATTGCATTTCGTATAAGTGTTTATATTGTCCATCATTTATTTTAATTAGTTCGTCGTGAGTTCCAAGTTCAACCAATTCTCCATTATTCATTACAGCAATTCTATCAGCATTTTTGATTGTTGAAAGTCTATGTGCTATAACAAATACTGTTTTGTTTTTAATTAGGTTATCTAATGCTTGTTGAACTATTGCTTCAGATTCATTATCTAAAGCTGATGTTGCTTCATCTAAAATGATAATTGGTGAGTTTTTAATCATTGCTCTTGCTATTGCAACGCGTTGTCTTTGACCACCAGATAATGTTAATCCTCTTTCTCCTAAAATAGTATCTAAACCATCAGGTAATGAAGCTATTACATCATCTAAATGTGATGATGTTACAGCTTTTGCAAGCTCTTCTTCTGTTGCATTAGGTTTTCCAAGTAATATATTTTCTCTAATTGTGCCAGAAAATAAGAAATTATCTTGGAAAACGAATGAAATTGAATTTCTTAGTTCATTTAGTTTGAAATTTCGTATATCAATATTGTCAAATTTAATTGTACCTGAAATTACATCATAAAATCTTGGTATTAAATTAACTATTGTTGACTTGCCACCACCTGAATTTCCAACTAAAGCAAGAGTTTCACCTTTTTTAACTGTTAGATTGATATTTTTTAATACTGGAGTATCTTTTACATATTCAAAATTAACATTTTCAAATTGAATTCCTTGTTGAAGTTCTTGAATAGAAGTTGTTTCTTTTTTGTCATTAATAATTGGAACATAATCAAATAATTCAAAAACTCTTCCTAATGATACAAATATTGTTTGGATATGAGATAAAGTTCTACCAAGAGTTTTTACTGGCTTATACAATAATAAAAGTGATGTAACAAATGATGCAAAACCACCAGCTGTCATTTGACCATCATAAATTAATTTTGTTCCATAGAATAAAACAAATGCAATCCCGCAAGATGCAATTATATACATAATTGGTGACATCCAACCAACACGTTTTGTTAATGAAATTGAAACATCAAAGCTTTTAAATATGCCTTTTTGGAAATGGCTATTTTGTCTTTCTTGTAAGTTATATGCAGTTACAACTTTATTTCCTGAATATGTTTCATTCATTGTTGTCATAATATCGCCGTTAATAACGATATTTTTGTTTGAAACTGATTTTATTTTTTTTCTTATAAATAATACTGGCACAAAAGCTCCAGCAAGCACTATAACACCAACTAAAGCTAATTTCCAAGAACTATATAACATAACAATTACAAGGGATACTGCACCAAATATACTAATAATTAATGTTGTAATATTATCTACAATACCTCTTGACGCAGTATCTGGATCAGATAAATATCTATTTAATATAATTCCAGATGAATTTTCATCAAAGAATGATGTATCCATATAAACAAGTCGTTTAAATAAATCAATTTTAACAGCGTTTGTAATCTTCATACTTGTCCAATCAGTCAAGTAAGTGTTTAAGTATCTTAAAACCCCTTGTAGCCCTGCAAAAGCCACAATTGCAAAAGGCATACAATATGCTAATAACATATATGGTATTTCAAAACCGAATAATACAAGATTTTGTTTTCCTACTACATAGTCCATGTATGGTTTAAGTGAAAAAGAAACAACACCATCTAATAAACCTACGGGTATTGCTACTAAAAAACCTAAAATTACTCTGCCTAAAAATGGCTTTATATAAGGAAAAATGCGTTTTAATAACCATCCATAATCAAACGAGGTTAATGCTTGTGAGTCTTTTAATTTCATATATACCTACTATAACTATCTATATTTATAGTTATATTGTATAATGAAATTGAATTATAGTCTTGTTTTGATACATAAGTTAATAGAGAAAATATGTGTAGATACAGAAGTTGTCACTCTATAGAAGGTGAATTATTTTTTAATCATTTAAATAAAATTTCTTATTGTTCAATGGTCACTCCAGATGGCGGTCAACCACTTTTGTATGAAAATTATAATGGTGAATTAATTGATTGGGATTTATTCTTTAGTAAAAAAGAGGAACATATTCAATTAATGAAGCAAGGTGGTTCTCTTGAAGCTTGTAAAAATTGTACATGGATTAGAGAAGATAATTGGAAAAATTTTAAAAAAAGATTTAATTATATTCTTTTAAATACTTGGGTAAAATGCAATCTACAATGTATTTATTGTAAAAATCATAATAATAATTATATTTTAGACAATACAAAAGAATATGATTTGCTTCCTGTTTTTAAAGATATGCTTGATAAAAATTTAATTGATAAAGATACTAAAATTGATTTTGCAGGTGGTGAATCAACTTTAGATAAACATTTTAATGAAATTTTAAATTTGTTTATTGATGCTAATATTTCAAATATAAATATAAATTCAAACTGTACAATTTTTTCTAATGGTATATTGAATGGTTTAAAAAATGGTTATATTACCTTAATTACTTCAATTGATTCAGGTGATAGAAAAACATTTAAAAAAATCAAACAGAAAGATTTATGGACTCAACTCTGGGCTAATATTAAAAAGTATCAAAGTGTTTTAAATCAAGAAAATTTATCTGCTTTAAAATTGAAATTTATTATTGTTCCATCTGTTAATGATTCTAAAATTCAAATTTTAAAATTTTTATTAAAATCAAAACAATATAAAATTAAAAGTACAATTTTAAATGTTGATATGCATTGGATTTGCGAAAATGAAAATGATAAAAAAACAATGTTAAAAGTGATAAATTTGACTAGATTTTATATTTTTATTTGCAAACTTATAAAATTAGAATTCTATGTAAGTGCTCATATTGAAGATTTAATAAAAAGATTTAATTTAAAGTATAAAGATAGTCAAATAGATATTGAATTTATTTATTAAAAACAATGTAACAATTTTGTAATAATCCCCCTAAAAAGAGCATTTATGAATATTTAGCCTCTTTTTTTAAGTGTGTTCTAATAAGGGGTTTGGTATGACAAATATTTTTACAAATTTTTCGTCACCTGTAACAAGTGGATCTCCTGTAGTTCCTGTAAATAATTCTAAAACTACAGTTCAAGATGATAAAGCAATTAAAAAAGCAAAAAGAATGGAAGTTGTTAAAACTGTTGCTCCAATTGCTGTTTGCGCTATTACAATTCCAATAACTGCAGCTGTTACATATAAAATCGCAAATAAAAATACCAAAGCCTTAAAACAACAAATTTCAAATTTGGGTGATGATCTTGCAAAATTAAAAGAAGTTATTCCTGAAACAGCAAAAATTGCTGATACAGTAAAAAAACAAGCTGACAAATCAAGAAAAGATAATGCTCAAATATGGTCTGCAATTCTTGCAATTGGTGGTTTGACTGGCACTTATAAAGCTGGTAAATTATCTGCTGCAGACAAAAAAGAAGTTACAGCAAAAGTTGGTGATAGAGTATCAAATGTTGAAGCTCGTTCTAATGAAGCTGTTTATAAATCAGAACAAGCGTTATCTACATCACAAAATTCATTATCTAGAAAATATTTAAAAAATTTAAATGGCATACAATTATTACAAAATAATGATGCTATGAATAGAAATTCTGTTAAATATGAAGCAGCTATTAAACAAATTCAAACTGCTGCCCCTAATTACTTATATAATGCACCAAAAGCAAAACCTATTACAAGCGAAAACCCAACATTGTGGTCAGTAACTTCAGAATTTGCACCTATTAAAGAGGGTGGTTTAGGTTCAGTTCCTGTTGAAATTCAAAACAATGTGTCTAAATTAGGTATTGATATCCCTACATTTATTCCAATGTATCAAAGAGAAGGAAGTGCAGTATTAAAACAAGAAAATGGTAAGTACACTTATACTTACAAAGGTAAAAAGTTTGAATTAGAAAAAGCTGCTTCATTTAAAGTTGATAGCTTCCAAGGTTCAAAACCTCAAACAGAAGATGTTGAAGTTTTTGTTTCTAATGCTGGTGGCAAAAAATTAGTATTTATTAAAAATGATACTTATTTCGATGGAACAATCTATCAAACAACAAATAAAACTGAAGAACCTGAAAAATTTGCTTTCTTCTCTAAAGCAGTTTATGAGTTTGCTAAAGCAAAAGTTGATGAAAACAGTGTTAAAGGCTTAAAAATTGAAAACAGAGAAACATTTGATTCTGTAAAAGCTCCTGATGCATTTGTTTTAAATGATTGGCAAGCTTCTCCTATTGCTGCTTTAGCAAGATATAAAGCTCCAATGGAAAATGCTCACGGTCAATTATCTGACGAAGCTTCTAAAAAATTATCAGAAATGAATATTATTACAATTGGTCATAATGCAATGTATCAAGGTTCAACACAAAATAACAATGATAACGCTCAAAGAACACAAGCTACATCAAATATTTTAAATACATTATTTGACAGTTATACATACGACATTGTATCTAATGCTAGAACTAACGCATCTCAAACAAATATAGCTGATTCAGGTTTAGCAAATTTAGACAATGTTTTAATTTTAAATTCTCAAAATTCATATGAAAATCATACAAATTTATTAAATATGGGTATATGCTTAAGTGATTATTTCCATCCTGTATCTCAAAATTATGCAAAAGAAATAATTTCAGATTCACACCCAGAACTAGCTGGTGAATTAAGATGGGCGTTAACTCAAAAAACTAATGCTGGTAGCGTAGTTGGTATCATAAATGGTAATGACTTCAACAATTTATCTATTGAAGCAAAGAAAGATACAATTAAAAATCAAACTGGTCTTGATTTTGAAACATATAACAAACAATCTGATATTAATTCTATAATGGAAGCAAGAACACAAAATAAAGTTAAATTCTATAACGAATTTATGGTTCCTTTTACAGAAAATAAAGGTAGAAATGGACTTGTATCAGAAGGCGAAACAAAATTAGAAAAATTAGACTATGCTAATTTAGCGCAAACACCTGTAATCGCATCTGTAGGTCGTTTAGTTTCTCAAAAAGGTATTGGCATAATGTCAGATGCAATTAAAATGTTAATGGATAACTGGGAACAAGATTTCCCTGGTAAAAATAAACCAATATTCTATATTGCAGGTTCTGATGGTGAAGGTGGCGTTCATGCTGCTAGATTAAAGAAATTAAAATCTGATGATTTATCAAAAGAAGATTCAAACAGAGTTGTATTTGCGAATGGTTTTGCACCAATGACAGCAATAACAGCTGCATCAGATTTCTTCTTATTACCAAGTATTTTTGAACCTTGTGGTTTAACTCAAGGTGAAGCATTCGCAGTTGCAACTCCTGTAATCGGAAGTGCAGTTGGTGGTATTGTTGATACTGTAAATCGTGATGGTAAAACAAATGGTATTTTAACTGATAAAAATAAACCACTTGATGCAGATGGTTTTTACCAAGCTATGAAAAAAGGCTTACAAGTTTACTTTAATAACCCAGAACAATACAAAAAAATGGTAAGTGATTCATTAGCTGAAGATTTTAGTTGGATTCAAAAAGGTAAACAAGGTCCTGTTTATGATTATCTTGATAAAATAGGTATTGATAGAAAAACATTGCCTGACGTTCAATAATCATTTATCATAGTTATATGACATATAACTATAACCAATTATTTAATAGAGCATATAACTTTCATAAAAATAATCATATTAAAGAAGCACAAACAATTTATGAAGGATTATTAGAAATTAATCCTGATGATGTTAATGTCCTTAATTTGTATGCTTTGCTTTGTATGGGAAATGGAAATGCTTCAAAAGCAGTTGATTTGTTATCAAAAGCTGTTATTTTAAATGGAAGTGCGCTTTTATATACAAATTTAGCTAAAGCTTATTATATGAATGGTGAACCAGATAAATCTGTTATTTTTTATCAAAAAGCTTTTGAATTAGAGCCATCTGAAGATATTCTTTATTCAATGGGAATATCATATAAGTATTTAAAAAAATATAATAAGGCAATTGATTCTTATAAACGTGCTCTAAAAATTAATCCTAATAATTATAATGTATTGTATAATTTGACTATTTTATACAGGGATACAGACCAATTAAAAAAGGCAATTAAAATTGCTGAAAAAGCTGAATTTATAAATCCAAATGATGAAGATATTCATTCATTATTGTCTGGTTTGTATGAAGCTGATAATGATTATAAAAAATCGATTAGACAATTGCAAAAAGCTTTTTCTTTAAATCCACAACAATATTTATATGCGTATAATCAAGGTGTTTTATATTCAAAAATTGGTGAAAATGAGAAAGCTATTGAATGTTATAAAAATGTTTTAGTTATAAATCCAAATCATATTGAAACTTTGGTTAATATTGCTAATTTGTATAAAAATGATAATAAAGATGAAGCTTTAAAATATTTAGAAAAAGCCTTTTCACTTGATTCTCAAGAAGAAAATGTTTGTTTAGCTCTTGCTCAAGAATATAAAGATTTATATTGTAATGAAAAAAGTATGCAAATATTATCAAAATTAAATAGTCCAGAAAGTAACTTTTTAATGGCTATAAATTTAATGGATTTGCAAAGATATAATGAAGCGCTTGATTATTATCAAAAAGCTTGTGACATGGATAATCAAAATCCTAATTATTTGCACGGTCTTGCAGTTGCATATAAATATTTGGGTGATATGAAAAATGCTAAAAGAATTTTATCATCAATCAAAGATAAATCTATCCAAACTACAACTACATTGGGAATGTTATATCTTCAAGAAAAAGACTTTTATAAAGGTATGGAACTTTATATTCAAAGAAGTGAAGATTCTAAATTTAAGAGTCTTTTTAATTCAAAAATTTGGACAAAAGATTGTTCTTTGAATAATAAAATTGTTTTAGTTTATACCGATTGTGGTTTAGGCGATACTATTATGTTTGCAAGGTATTTGCCCTTATTGGAAAAAGTTGCAAATAAAGTGATTTTACAGACAGATAAAGAACTTGTAAAAATATTGAAAGATAATTTCCCTAATATTGAAGTTGTTTCTAAAACAAGTAAAATTGATGAATATGATATTGTAATCCCAATTATGAATTTGGCTTATGCTTTGGATATTGATTTTGATAATATTCCATTTCCATCTTCATATTTAAAGTCTGATATTAAAGAACTTAAATCTGATAAGCTTAAAGTTGGTATTTTCTATCAAGGTAATAAACGAGTGTTTAAAAATCGCTCAATTCCTTATTCTGAGATTATAAAATTGACAAATGACAATGTAGAATTATTTTCTTTTCAATTGTCTGATTTTCAAGATGAAGGCTCAGATATTATTAATTTAAAAGATAAAATTAATGATTATTCTGATACTGCAAAATTTTTAAAATCTCTTGATGTATTAATTACAATTGATTCATCAATTGCTCATATGGCTGGTGCTTTAGGAGTGAAAACATTTTTGTTATTGCCATATATTGCAGAATGGCGTTGGTTTAATGATGATTTTTCAACTCCTTGGTATGATAGTGTTAGAATATTTAAACAAACATCTAATTTATCTTGGAATGATGTTATAGAAAAAGTTAAAAATGAGCTCAATAATTTTAAATAATGAATATATTGTAAAAGTCGAAAAATTGCTTTTTGGCGGTGCTGGGCTTGCTAAAATTGATGGTTTTTCTATATTTGTTGAAGATTCTTGCCCAGAAGATAAACTAAAAGTAAAAATTACTAAATTAAATAAATCATATGCTCAAGCGAAAATTGTTGAGATTATTGAGCCTTCTAAACATAGACAAAAACCAATTTGTGCTATGCATAATGTTTGTGGCAGTTGTAACTGGCAACATATTTCATATAATCAGCAATTGATTCAAAAACAAAATATAGTTAAAGAAACAATAAAAAATATTACTGGAATTGATTACGAGATTATGCCTATAATCCCGTCACCATACGACAAAGAGTATAGATGTAAAGTGCAGTATCCTGTTTCTCAAACAAAAGTTTCAAAAAGAATATTAACTGGTTATTTTAAAAAGAATTCTCATGAACTTATTAATATAAAATATTGTCCAATGAATAAGCCTATAATTAATGAAATTGTAGAATTTATTAAAGATGAGGCTCAAAAGCTTAATATAACTGCATATGATGAGAAAAAATATATAGGTTTGTTTAGACATATTATTTTGCGTCAATCTAGTGACGAAAAATCTATTTTATTAATATTTGTTGTTAATTCATTGTCAATTTCAAAAGAATTAAAAGCATTATCAGAAATTGTTATAAAAAAATTCCCAATAATAACAGGTGTTTGTGCTAATTTTAATACAAAAAAAAATAATGTAATTTTAGGCGAAAAAACAAATTGTATTATTGGTAATGATTTTTATTTTGATGAATTATCTAATAAAAAATACAAAATAAGTGCAAATAGTTTCTTTCAAGTTAATCCATATTGTGCTGAAAAAATTTTTGATACTGTTAAAAGCTTGATTAATGAGCATATTCAAAATCCTATGATTTTAGACGCATATTCTGGCGTATCTAGTTTTGGTATATGGATGAGCGATATTGCACAAAAAGTTGTATGTATTGAAGAAGTTATAAGTGCATCTAATGATGCCCAAGAAAATGTAAAAATTAATAATCTTGATAATGTTGAAATTATTAATGGTGATGCTTCAATTGAATTTGAAAAATTAATTAATAAAGGTGTAAAATTTGATGTTTCATTGGTTGATCCACCTAGAAAAGGTTGTACGCCTGAATCAATAAAAAATTTAGTTAAATTATCAAAGGATTACATTGCATATGTAAGTTGTAATGTTTCAACTTTAGCACGAGATATGAATTTACTTTCAGAATATGGTTATTATCCAATATATATTCAACCTGCAGATATGTTTCCAAATACATATCATATTGAAACTATTGCGTTTTTCAAACGAAAAGAGAAGCTTTAAGCTTCTCTTTAAATCCTTTTTCCCATTTTCCCTAAGTCTGTAGTCTGCCATTAATCTAGCAATGATTCTAAAATGCTTGCATTTTTCATCGCTAATG
This sequence comes from Cyanobacteria bacterium SIG29, assembly GCA_015152515.1. Taxonomy (GTDB): domain Bacteria; phylum Cyanobacteriota; class Vampirovibrionia; order Gastranaerophilales; family Gastranaerophilaceae; genus Avigastranaerophilus. Next base: position 78,010 of record SUTV01000005.1, on the reverse strand, counting down.
CGTTTTCTTTAACTCTTTGTTTGTGAATATAAGTTCTTAATGCTTCACGAATTAATTCACTTCTTGTACGATTTTCGCCTTCTGCAACTTCATCTATGCGTGTTAAAAATTCTTCAGGCATTGAAATCAAAACTCTAGCCATTATATTCCTCTTTCATTTTATTATGTTCTCTGTATATATATAAAAACAACAAAATGAAAAAAAGTGCATAAAAAGTATATATTTTTTATCACTTTTGTAATATATCTTAATATATTTTGTTTAGAATTTTTTTAGTTGGGCAAATGCTGAATCTAGTGCCTTTGTTCCTTGTGTTCCAAAATCAACTATATAAGTCGTAGAACCAGATATATCTTGTATTTGAGAAATTTTTCCAACGCCATATTTTGTATGGAAAACTCTATCACCAATCTCAAAATTTTGATTAAAAGATGAAGTAGTTGAAGCTAATTTGCTTGTAAGTTCAGCTTCTTTTCTTCTTCTTTCAAGTAATAATTTTTTCATTGGGTTATTTTCAAGTAATTCTTTTATTTTTTCATCATCAGCTTTTTTGCGTTCTTCAGCATTTTGTTGATGATTTTTACTTTTTATAACAAATGAAGTATTATGTTGAACTCTTTTTTGAGGAGCTACAAAGCCTTTTCCAAAGGAAGTTACGGCTTTAATACTGCCATCTGAATTTTCAGATAAATTCCTTGTCTTTATAGTATCTACAGCTTTTTTAAATGTGTAATTCGGTTGAGAATTAATTGATTGAGATGATTCATTAAAATCTAATAATTCTTCTGGAATTTCTGATAAAAATCTGCTTGGATTGTAGTATTTATATTCGCCCCACATCTTTCTGCGTTTTGCATGACTTAAATATAAGAATTTCTTTGCTCTAGTAATTCCTACATACATCAATCTGCGTTCTTCTTCCATTTCCGCTAGATTATCAAGAGAACGATTATGAGGGAATATACCTTCTTCTAGTCCAGCTAAAAATACAGTATCAAATTCAAGACCTTTAGCACTATGAAGAGTCATTAAAGTTAAAGCTTGTGTTTCATCAACATATGAGTCAATATCACTTACTAAAGAAACTTGTGATAAAAATTCGCCTAAAACATCATTATCTTGTGGAGTAAATTCTTTTGCTACACTGATAAATTCTTGTAAGTTATCGATTCTTCCTTCAGCAGTAGTTTCATCTTCGTTTTCTTTAATGTCTTGAATATAGCCTGTTTTATCTAAAACATAGCCTATAAATGCAGGTAAATCCATTTTATTAAAAGCATTTTGGAAGTCTATTATCATTTCATAAAATGCTGATAATTTAGTTTTAACACCAGATGAAAATTCATCATATTGATTTAATTCTTCCAAAACTTCCATAAATTTTAAATTTGATTTATTAGATATTTCTAATAATTTATCAACTTTTGATGGACCAATAGAACGTTTTGGAACATTTATTATCCTTTTTAAACTTTGTGAATCACTAGGATTATAAATTAATTTTAAATATGCAATTATATCTTTAATTTCTTTTCTATCGTAGAATTTAAGCCCACCAACAACCTTATATGGAACATTATTTGCCATACATGCTTCTTCTATTGCACGAGATTGAGAATTTGTTCTGTATAAAACCGCCATATCAGATAAAGATTTTGTTAAAGAAAGTCTTTTAACTTCTCTAACAAGGTTTAATGCTTCATCTGCTTCATCATTAGCATGGTATAAACTTAATTTACTGCCTCTGCCGAGATTAGAGTAAAGATTTTTTCTGATTCTTTGTTTATTATTTTCTATTACGGCATTTGCAGCTTCTAGAATAGTTTCAGCAGAACGATAATTTTGCTCTAATTTAATTAAATGAGTGTTTTTGAATGTTGATTGTAGGTTGAGAATAATCCTATAATCAGCACCACGCCAACTATAAATAGATTGGTCTACATCACCAACAACACATAAACTTTTGTCAGATGGAATTTCATCTTCTTCTTTATCATTTGTATAAATTGATTTAATCATTTTATATTGGCAAAGGTTGGTGTCTTGAAATTCATCAACTAAAATATGTTTAAATCTTCTAAAATATTTTTCTCTTACAACTTGTGATTTTTCAAGTAATTTAACAGCTAAAACTAGCATATCATCAAAGTCTAGAGCATTATTTGCTTGAAGTTGTTTTTGATACTCCATATAAATTTGAGCATATTTTTCTGTTCTATAATCTCTTGCGTGAGTTGCGAAAGTATATGCATCTTGCATTTTATTTTTAGCGTTAGAAATAATTGTTTTTAAAAGTTTTGGCTGATATATTTTTTCATCTAAATTACAATTTTTCAATGCTGTTTTTAATATTGAATTAGAATCAGTATCATCATAAATTACAAATTTATTATCATAAGATTTTCCATTTTCATCTGTATATTCATGAATATCGGTTCTTAATATTCTGCCAGAAATAGAGTGAAATGTGCCTATCCACATCTTTTTAGCTTTTTCTTCTCCAACCATCTTAGAAAGTCTTTCAACCATTTCTTTTGCAGCTTTATTAGTAAATGTTACAGCTAAAATTTCATATGGAGACACCCCAGAATTAACCAAATTGGCTATTCTAGTAGTTAAAACTTTTGTTTTTCCGCATCCTGCACCAGCAAGCACTAAGATAGTACCTCTATCATGAAGTACTGCTTCTTTTTGCTCCCTATTTAATCCCTCTAGTATATTTGACATGTATCTTTTATTTTTTTTAAATTATGGTATTATTATTATATTATAAATAGAAAATTTATTTAGACAATTAGGAAAAAATATGTCAGACGAGAACAAAAACGAACAGCGAATTATGGTACCACTTGATGATTTAGATAAAGTGGAATCAACAGATGGCAACACACTTGATGCATTAGCTATGGAACTAGCAACTATTCAACAATCTGCTAAAAAAGTTGCAATAATTGGAAGTAGAAACCTTCCTATTACACATCAACAAATTATTGAAGTTTTATCTTATGCTTTAGTAATTCAAGGTAATACAGTAATTACAAGTGGTGGTTCAAGCGGTTCTAATGCAGCGACAATCAGAGGTGCAATGAAAGCTAATCCTGATAAATTAAGAGTAATTTTACCTCAAACAATTGGTCAGCAACCGTCTGATGTACAAGATCAATTAATTGGTGTTCCTAATATTATCGAGCACCCTGATCGTTCAATGATGACTCTTGCTGATGCAAGCCGTATTTGTAACAGAGAAATTATTGATGAATGTCAACAATTAATTTGTTTCTTATCACACACATCAAACACATTACATAAAGCTATACAACATGCTGAAGATTCACACAAAGTTGTTACAGCATTTTATCTAGATTAATTTAGCTTTTTAAATATGTCTTTAGAAGCTGCTTCTCCCATAGAAAAGCAGCTTTTTTGAGTTCTTAATGCTGCTTGTGCTTCAAAATCAGCACTTATAATTCTTCCAACGCCATACAAATTCTTATTATTTGCAGAAATTAAACATTCAATTGGAATGTTATAAACATGTTTTGAAAATTCTAATTTATCATTATTAGAATTTGAGTGTATATCAATTGGATAATCACATGAAAACGCAATATTATCAAATGTTTTAGGGTTTATAATATCATCTTTAGTAAATGTATATTCCCCTTTGATTCTATATGATTCTCTAACACCAAGAATATCTGAAATGTGTGATATATACGCGTTTTCAAAACCTTTAAGATATTTTTTGCAAAAATTTGAAAGCCTTATAACTCTTTCTCTGCCTTGAATTAAGGCTCTTGAATATACAAACGGGTCAAGTATATCCTCATAATCATTTAATATTATTCTAGGTGCATTAAAAGTGATAGATGTATTCATATTTGGCACTGTAAAAAGCTGAAAATACGCACTATCATTGGGTTCTAGGTCATTGTTTTTAATCGCTTCTTTAAATATAGGCAATAATGCCCAATTCTTACTCTCATCTGATGTTGAGGCAGTAGAAAGCATAATTTGACCATCTATATTGTATGAAGTTGTAATATCTTTATTATTATCTAATTGCGTAATCCAGTCAGAAAATGCTTGTATATTAACGCCACTCATTGTAAATCTCATTGAAGATGCTTGTTTAAATTCATTTTCAATTTGAAAATCATAATTTAAAATTCTAAAAATTTCTCCATTTGATGTCGCGTCTATAATATAATTCGTATCGATATGTAGCGATAATAATTTGTGTTTTAAGACTAATGAAAAAAGCTTATTTTCTTCATCAAAGGTACATTTTAATGGTTGAGTTGAAAAAAGAATCTCGCAATTAACATTTTTGAGCATTCTATCTAGAGTATATTTTAGTAATTCTGGGTTAAACCACCCTGAATTGCTGTCCCCATAAGTAATTTGGGCATTATCTTCTTTTGCAAATTTAACTAAATCATTATAAAATTCAGTGTTAATTTCGTTATCAGTTAGCTTCATAGCTGGTATTACAAGCCCTTGAGTAATAGCACCACCTAGTACATCATTTTTTTCAACTAGAAGCGTGTTTAGACCCAATTTGGATGCTATATATGCACTAGCAACCCCTGCTGTACCACCACCAACAATAACCAAATCATATTTTATCATTATTAAACGCTCCTAAATCAGTGTAATTATATCATTTTCAATTTTATGTAGCAAAAAATTAATTGAAATAAATTTTTTAAAAAAAATAAAAAAATTTGGAATAATTTTTATAATAATATATTTATTCGATATATAACCATAAAATTAACTTGCGAATGTACTTATATAAACCGAAAAGATATATAGCAATAAAATTATTTTTTATATTTTTTAAGAAATTGTGTATGAGATATCAAATTTGAATTATTTTGTTCAATTTCTCTATTTTTTAAAATTTCATCACCTGATAATGAAAGATTAAAATCTTTATATGTTATTCCACTTCTAGTATTTAAAAGTTCAAGGTCGTAATCATTAAGTGGATTAATAATTATATTTTTATCTAGTGAAGCAATTGTACCCATATCAATTCCATCAATAAAAGTTTTTCCAACATTAAAATTTAATTTATGAAGTGCATTTCTAAATGGAGTAGATTTTGAATATGAAACTAAAACAGAATTTGTATTCATATGTTGTTTGATAAGAGATAAAAAATCAATTGTCCATAGAGTCGGATCCTTTTGTGGTGAAAATGCGTCTAAAAAGACAATATCATATGTATTATTAAGTGATTTTAGAGATATTCTAGCGTCATCTATATAATAGTTAATTGCTATATCGTTGTTATTATTGGATTTTAAATCGTATTTATTATTTACCGATATATAATTATAATATATATTATGTAAAAACGAATTATTACCATCCATGGGGTTATTTATATACCCCTTTTCTTTTAAAAATTTAATAAAACCGACCATATTTTCATCAAAAAACTCTATTGAGCTTTTACTAATTTGTTCTATTATAAAATTATAAATAAAGTCTGGTTCTTTAAATTTTAAAATGTTATTTAATATCGATATGCATGCATAGTTATCTTTTATTCCATCTTTTATAAATGGTGATAATAATATTAAATCTTCATCGAATTCAAGTGCATCTATTTTTAGATTTTTATTTGTATTAATTGCTGCCTTAGTATTGTACCCAATTCCATAACATATATCTAAAATATTTAATTCATCTTTCTCGAAAAAACAAAATGATGGTTCTATAAATTTTTGATTTGCTTCTGTTAATGCACCATATTTTGAATGATATATGTCTTTAACTTCATTATTGAATAGACCAACGCTGTTATCTTCTGTTAATATAAAATCAAATTTATTCATTTATTCATTATATATTAGAATTTTTTAATTATTTTATAATTAATATTAATTTATAATTTTATCGGTACATATCGATTAGTATTATATAAATAATATTATAAACTTTTGATTTGCAATATTATCGCTATAAATCTATTCGATATTAAATATAGTATTTAAAATTTTTAAATTTTATTTTTTTTATTTTTTCAAAATTATTTTTTTATATTTTATTTTATTAATTTTTTATTTTTCATTTTAATTGCTCTATATAAAAAATATAGAGGGATAAAATTATTTATACTTAAATCTAATATGTTTATGGAGGTAGATATGCAAAATGCTATAAATATTATGCTTGTTGAAGACCATAAGTTAATACGAGTTGGAATAAAGACCCTATTTGATGAAGCAGAAGGTTATAATGTTATAACTGAAGCACAAGAGGGCAAAGAGGCTATTAAAAAGGCTTTAAATACACGCCCAGACATTATTTTGCTTGATTTGGGATTGCCTGATATTAATGGTTTAAAAGTGCTAAAAGCCTTGCAGGAAGAGGGTTGTGAGTCTAAAGTAATTGTATTAACTTCACATAATACAGAAGAAGAAATCAATAAATCTTTTTCATTAGGAGCATATGCATATGTAATTAAAGATATAAATACAGACATGCTTTTATTTATAGTTAAATCAGTTTTTAATGGTGCTATGTGGTTAGATCCTAAAATTATTCCAATTTTACGAAAAACTCCTCAAAAATTAATACCTCAGCAACAAATTTCCAGAGCTAGTTTTAGAAATACACATGCAAATTTAACTCAAAGAGAATATGAAGTTTTAAAGCTTGTTGTTGATGGAAAATCTAATTGTGAAATAGCTGAAATCCTTTGTATAAGCGAACATACAGCCAAAGCGCATGTTTGTAGTATTATTCAAAAATTAGTAGTTGATGACAGAACACAAGCTGCAGTTAAAGCAATAAAAGAAGGAATTGTATAGCAATTTTTTATTTAAAGTTACAATATATTAAAGATTTTGAAAAAAATAACAAAATATATTTTAATGTAACTTATAATAAATAAAAAAATCGGAGTGATTATGTCAGAAAATAATACTATATTTCAAAGAAAAATTTCTGTTAATGAACTACCAACAGAAATTCCAGATTTTACATCATCTTTTGAACCTAAAGATTCAATTATCAAAAAATGGATAATTAACTGGATATTATCTGCTATTGATAAAAAAATGATTAAAGAGAATGATATTTTACCTAAGAAATCTGAAATATCTGACTATTTGGGTGTTAGCGTTGGAACAGTTCAAAATGCTATTCGTTATGTTGAAGATGAAGGATATTTAACTTCTAAACAAAGACTTGGCACTATGATTTCAAACGTTTCTAACCCTATAAAAATAAATAAATCTACTTCTAAAAGAGATAAATCAATAATTGCTGTTCAAAAAATATTTATGAACAAAAACTACAAAATTGGAAAGAGCGTTCCATCTATTAGAAAAATGGCTGATATGATTGGTATATCTCAAAATACAATTAGATTAGCTTATGAATATTTAAATAGAATTGGAATTATTGAAGTAAAAAAATCATTAGGAAATGATTCTTGTTGGATATTAAAAGACCATCCAACTATTTCTGATGAAGAAATTAAATCTATTGAAAAAATTAGTGCAGATACATTAGTACAAAAACTAACAAATGACTTAAAGTCATATCTTTCTAAAAATTATAAAATTGGTGATAAAATCCCTTCTCATGAACAATTAGCTCAAAATCTAAATGTTAGTGTAAAAACAATTCACGATTGTATAAAACAACTTTCAAACGAAGGTATTATTATTTCTCGTAGAGGAAGATATGGCAGTATTTTAGCAAAAGACCCTTTAAATAACTCATTTGAGCCTTTAAAAGAAAGTTCAATATTTGCAAAAGCTAAAGATGCATCAATTTACTCTTATCAAAAAATTGAAAATTCTATTGTTAGTTTAATCAAAGAAAAATACAAAGCTGGTGATAAACTACCTTCAATGAAAGAATTATCTGAAACTTTTGATGTTAGTACAAATACAATTAGAAAAGCGCTAAATAACCTTGCATCACAAGGCTATATTACATTTGGGCGTGGTCGATTTGGTGGTACTTTCTTGATCGATATTCCAGATGAAATAGAAGTTCAACCATATCAATGGTTATCTATAAACCCTAAATATATTTAAAGTTAAATAAACAATCACATTAAGAATATTTTACATAGACCAAAACTACTAAATACATAGTATTTGTAAAATCGCTCAATCGGGCAAATATTTTCAAAAAAATAAAATGATATAATAATAATGATAATTCGCGAAAGCATTTCATAATGTACTAGAAAATTAAGGAGGCTCCCTATGTCAACTTCAACTGAATTAATTAAATCATCGTCTTCAATTACCTGTAAATTTACTGAAGAATTCGAAAAATATCTTAAAAAACAATCTTTAAAAACAACATTTAACGGATGCGATATAGAAACATTTAGCTGGTATAAAAAAGCTTTAGGCATAGGTTGTTAGATATATAAAAATACAAAAAAAGAGGAATTAAACATTCCTCTTTTTTGTATAATAGTATATACTAATTAGTATGAAGAAATTATTATCTATTTTACTTTTATTATTATTAATCACACCTGTATTTGCAGATCAAAACAAAGAAACTCTAATTATTTTAGACCAATCTGCAAGTATGTTGGATAGGTATAATGAATCATCTAAAATTGATTATGCAAAAAGAGCTGTAAAAACTATTTTAACCTCTATTCCACAAGATGAGAGAGTTGGACTAAGGACTGTTGGTGTTCATCCTGTTGTAATGTCACAAATGATATTTAAAAATCCTAATGCTTTATGCGAAGCAACAGCCTTATTAAACAGAATTGAATCTAATAATCATCAAAATATTATTAGTAGTTTAACTAATATTATGCCAAGTGGTGCTTCACCTTTGCAATATACACTTCAACTTGCAATTAGAAATGATTTTAATTTAAGCACTCCTAAAAAACATATTATTCTGGTTACAGATGGCTATGAAAATTGTGATGGCGACCCTTGTATGTATATTCGTAGAGAAATGATGCGTAGAAGTGATTTAAAAATTGACATAGTAGCGATTGGCGTTTCAAATGAAGAAAAAAATCTTCTTTCTTGTTTATCAACTGCTACAAATGGTAAGTTTTTAGATGTTAATACTAGCGCTGACATAGCTCCTATATCTAATAAATTATCATATAATCAACCAAATTATAATAGTGCTAGTATGAATAATCCAAATGCAAATTATAACACTAATTCATTTAATAATAATGCCAATACAAAAAATTATGTACAATATAATAACCCTACTGTTCAAACAAATACTCCTAGACAACAACAAAGAGTTTTATACAATAGTTATTTACTTGAATTTTATGAATAATATGAACTATTAGATAATGACATCGTTATCTATATTTGATATTATTTATGTATTTTATGGGTGAAGAAATGAAGAAACTTTTTATTACAACGATTTTAATTTCATTATATTTATTATGTTCTAATGTTGAAGCTGCAGTAAATTATACATATTCAACACCAAAAAACTATGATTACAATAAAAATACAACCATTGATTCTTCACAAGAAAAAATTCTTTTTATAGTTGATTTCTCAAATAGTATGAATGAAAAAATGGGACATAGAACAAAGCTTGATGTTGCTTTATCAACAATGCAACAGATTTTACAATTAATTCCACAAAATGTTAATGTTGGTTTAAGAGTTTATGGGCATAAAACTGGCTTTACTCCTCGTCAAAGCTGCAGTGCATCAACTTTAGTTGCACCAATTCAACCAAATAATGCAATTAATGTTTATAAAGAGCTTAAGTCAACAAATGCTGTTGGATGGACTCCTATTACTTATTCTTTAAAACAAGCTATTTTTTCTGATTTTGCTGGTTTTACAGGTAAAAAAAGAATTATTTTAATAAGTGACGGTGGCGAAAATTGTGATGAAAGCCCTTGTGATTTTGTTATGGATTTACTTCAATATAGAGATGATATAAATATTGATGTTATTGCTTTAGCAGTTGGAGACCAAGATGCAAACAACCAATTAAAATGTGTTGCTCTTGTAACTTCAGGAAAATTTTATAATGCAAATACTGCTGCAGATTTAAAAAATAGTTTAGAAGACTCTTTAAGATTACAAAAAGAAGTTCAAGCTGAAATTATAAATAAATAAAAAGAAGCGGTTTTACCCGCTTCTTTATTTGTAATACAAATGAAAATTATTCATATAATGGAGCTAATTTAGCTTCTTGTTGAGGTATAACACCTTCTTCAATTGGAAGGTATACTCTATAATCAATTACTGGGAAGCAATTATCTATAGACTCAATTTTAATTAATTCAGCTTCATTAATATTACCAGTTTCAATCATATCAGCAATCTTTTCAAATCTTGCAACGTGTTCTTCAAATCTTTCAGTTGCATAATCTTTTGCTTGCCATGTTGTAATTAAGAATGGCCAATCTGAACTTTGAAGAAGTAGATTTTCTCTTGCTAATTGATTTAATGCTCTATGTAATAATTTATCTTCAGGAATTTTTTCGTATTTAGCAACTATATCATTGATTCTTTTTTCACAACCATTGATAATTGGCCACATCCATTCAGTTAAATGATTTAACCATACATAGAAATGTCCACCTTGTCCCCAAGAAGATTCAGGAATTTGAATTGTATCTACAGGTGGGTGTTTTTCTAAGTATTCACCAGCAGTATATCTTTCAATTTCTGGTAAGAAGTTATGTAATTTTCTAACAACTTGCTTAATAAATTCAACACCTTCAAACCACCAGTGTCCATATAATTCAGTATCAAATGAAACCATAATTAAGCCTTCTTTGTTGTTAGCTTTTTTATAGTTATTTAATAATTCATACAACAATGTTGTATAGTGGTCAGAGTTTGAATTTACTTGATTCATTGCTAATACTGGGTCATAAAGCATTTTGTCACCTAAATCAGTAGTAGAAGAAGTAATTCTCCAATAATTCATACCTGATTTATCATCTTTTTTATGGAATTCTCTATAAACGCCATCACCAGGATAACCATCAGCTGCTGACCATACTTGGAAACCTGCTCTGTCATTTCTTCCCATTACAGCTACTTGTGCATCTGGTAACCAGTATGCTGAATATGTATCATAACCAGTTGCTTCTCTTTCAGGTAGTGGAATGTATTCGATATTTCCATAAATACCAACAACTCTTCTATGTCCAACAGAATTACCGCCTTCAATTACATGTGATTCAGTAAAGAAGTATTCGATATCATTGTTTTGAAGAGTAACTTCAATTGCTGGTCTCCATTTCTTTTGACCATCTTTACCGATAAATTCATAACCTTGTCTATAAGCACATTCAGGTAACCAAGCACCTTTTGCTTTTTTACCGAATAATCTTTTAGTTGTATCTGAACCAACTTTAAATTGAGCATTTAAGTTAGAATCAGTTGCTAACAATGGAGAGAAACCATGAGTAGCACCTGATGTTGTAATTTCAATACAGCCTAAGTCTTGGTATTTTTTAAATGCTGAAATTAAGTCTTTGTTGTATTTATTAACGAAACAATCTTTTATGTGGTTAAACCAATCATAGTAATATTTTGCTAAATATTTTAAGTGTTGAGAATGTTCAACTTTTGGGTCTGGATATCTATCTAAATCTTTTGCTACAGCTTCAATTCTAGAATCTAAATATTCAACAAATCCTTCTTGTAAGTGATAATCATTTAATTGTTCAGCTAAAATTGGAGTGATACCAACTGTTAATTTAGCTTTAATACCTTCTTCTTCATACAATTCAGAAATTGCATTTAAAAGTGGTACATATGTTTCTGACATACATTCATAAAGATTTTCCTCACCAAAAGGCCACATACCAGCCATTCTGTAGTATGGAAGGTGAGAATGTAACATAAATACGAATGATCCTATTGTCATAATAACCTCCATTTATTTTATGTATCATATAATTTATAACATAAATAACGAAAAAATATAACCCTAGAGAACTAATTCTCAAGTATTGTTTACAAAAGTTATGAATTTATAAAATATACTATTTTTTTAGTTAAAAAATAATGACAAAAATTTTTTTTAGTGTTTTTATTAACAAAAAAAGGATATTAAATGAAAATAAATGCATTATCAAATATAAATTTTGGTATTAATTTTAAATCAAATAGTCATAAATTACCACAATTAAAACGCGATGAATTTGTTAGAACAACACGCACTATGAACCGTGATAATTCATCTGAAGCTTTTGAACATTGGGCAAAAGAAACTGATTTTATTTCCCGAATTGATGAAATTACAGAAAATCCTGCAAATATAATTGGTTCAGGTTTTGAAGGTACAACTTATTCTATTCCAGATTGTGAAGAATGGGTTATTAAAGAATATAAGCGCTCAACATTTACAAATGTTACTACACCATCACCTGAAATAATTAAAATTAAAGATGTAACTCCTGATTTGAATATTGGACAGTTTGTTGCACTTGTAAGAAAGCCATACGGTCATAGTGCTACAAGAAATACATATGTATTAAAAAAACAAACAGGAACTTCATATGGTGTATCATATCAAAGCAAAGATATTGTTAGTAAAGATACAATATCAACTCATATTTCATCATTAAAAAAATTATCAGAGTTTCCTCAAGCATCTTTTGACAAATTAATTGACGATATAGATTACATTACAAAACAAGGTTATAAATTTGACTGTGATAATCCATATAATTATTTATTAGATACTAAAAACAAAAGTATTAATTTTGTTGATGTTGCTGATAAATTAGAAGGAAATAAAACACAATTTGGCGAAGTATTATTTGCGCTTTTAGATGCAAATTTTGTACAAACTTTTGAAAATTCAGACTTGGTTTCTGTTGATGAAAAACAAGAGGCATACACATATTCAAAACAAATTTGTTCTAAATTTTTGAAGGCAATGGTTAGAAAAAATCATAAATTTACTGCTTCACCATATTTTGATAAAGTATACAATTCAAAAGCTTTTGATGGTGCATTAGGCGTTAAATCTGCTGATGATAAAATTGACTTGATGTATAAGCTTGGACTATAATAAAACAGCACATTGAAAATTTCATATGGGGACGTTTTGGATTTGACGGGTGGATCGGTATAATCAGGCCGCGGGTCTCAGCGCTGTTCTGAGTTATCAACGAGCAAATTAAAATAAACGCTACAAACAACGTAGTAAAAGCTGATTTTTCTAGAGCTGCTGCTCTAGCTGCGTAAGCGCAGTTCAGCCACTGTATTAGACCAGCTTGCCGTTTAATATAGTGCAACGATGCAAGATGCAACTTGATGATGAAGGTAGTCAAGCCAAGTTCACCTTCAAACTGCGTATCAGTATAAACTGCTTTTGATAAACCTAAGGAAAGGTTCGTGCCATAGTTTATCAAGATTAACAGACCTACACTCGTAGACGCAGGTTTGTATCCCATTCCGGACGAGAGTTCGAATCTCTCCGTCTCCATATATTTGAATTTACTAAAAAGATGGCAATAAATATATTTTATGCCATCTTTTTTTATTATTGATTATTATTTTCTAATTTTAATTTATCAATTTTTTCTTTTATTTTTTTTGCTTTTTCATACTTTTCTTTTAATGTTTTAGTAAGTTTTTTTTCAAAATCAACCTTCATTTTTTCTTGAACAGCAATTATTCTATCTTGAAACTTATCTAAATCATCAGCAGTATAATTTTTTTTCTTAAAGCCTCTTTTAATTTTTTCAATTTCTATTTCTGCATTTTCAATAATTACAAATAATTTATCTAACTCTTCTTCAGTTAAATAATATTTTTTTAATCTTTCTCTCAGTTTTTTTAATCTAGCTTGTCTTTCAAAAACTAATTCGTTGAACCCGCTTTGAGTATCATCTGGATCAAAATATTTTTCAATAAACTTGTTAAATTGCATAATTTATCCTTTAAATTTATAATTACAAACTTGGTCTGCACCGTATCTACATAAGTATAAGAATAATATTTCTCTACTTAATAAGTGGAATGATAAGGCATTTCCATAGGCTTTATTTGCTCTTTTTGTACATAAGTTGATTACATCATCAAGTTCTTTCTTTGTCATACCAATTGCATTATATTCATATGTTGGTGAAAATTCAGATACTTGTCGAGTTTTTCCAACTACACCATACTTTTCAGGAGCTTCTCTCAATTTTGTATGTTTACCCATAGTAAAGACACTTTTACCATACGAGTTTATTATATCGGTATTATCACAAATAACTTTAATTGTTTTTAAAGCACTAGCTCTTGTTTCTGCAGGAAACCCAAAGAAAATAAATGCAAAATTATAAATATCAGCTTCTCTAGCAGTTCTTAAAATATTTAATCTGTTATCAATATCAATGCCTTTATTAATTAATTTCATTATTTTTTTAGAACCAGATTCAAAACCCCATAACACCATTCTTAATCCAGCACTACGAGCAAGTTCACAAACTTCTTTTGTGAATCCATTTTCTAATCTAGCGTCACAGAAAAAATTAACATCAAGTTTTTCTTCAATAAATCGTTTACTCATTGCTTCCATATATGATGGGCTAATTGCTTCATCAATAAATTCAAATTTAGTAATACCGTATTTATTTTTAAATGTTTTTATTTCTTCAACAAGTTTATCAATATTTTTTATATTATAAAACATACCAAAATCGTGGTCACAGAAACTACATTTTCTCCAATAACAGCCCCTTGAAGAAGGGAATGGCATAACTATTTCAGGAGTAAAATATTGAGATAAATCATAACCTTCCAAACTTGGTGTTTTTAATTCATTTAACTTTTTAGGTTCTACCTTATCATTAAATTGAACTTTACCGTCTTTCAAATACATTAAATTTGGCACTTCTTCAATACAAATTTCACCATTAATGTGTTTAGTAAGTTCAATAACAGGTATTTCACCTTCTTCAACTAAAACAGAATCGCAAAATAATTCGAAAAATTCAGGATATTTTTCTAAAGCGTCTGTTACACGACCAAAATGATTACCACCTATGTTTATATGTGCATTTGTCTCTTTTTTAAGCATATTTGCTAATGTTAAACCAGCAACTATTTGGCTAGAAGAATTGATTGATATACCAATATATTCAGCATTTTCTGCTTTTATTTTATCAATAACAGATTCAAAATATGGCTTAAATATGTTACTACCTTCATCAAATACAAAATATTTAATTGATTCATAATCTAAAGATAAAAGTTCATTTGAATAAGAAATAAAATCTATTCTTGTTGGGTAATATGGCATTGAACAAATTTCAAGTGCTAATTTAATATTATTTATTGATGAAACATATAAGGATGGATTGTAGAAATGTTCTTTAGATTTACATACTTCAACAGATTTATCAATTAAAAATGCTGTTCTAGTTAATGCATCACCGTGTTTTTTTAATGTATTTCCAATTAAAGATGCTTTCGCAATTTCTACTTTTTGTGAAAAAGTATAATCATCATATTTTTTATTTATATCAAAATATTTTTTTATATTTTGTTTTAATTCAGGCAACATTTCTTTTGCAGTTTTAAGTGCATTTTCTACATAAGATTTTGTCAAAATTTTATTATAAAAATCAACATTTAAATCCATTACAGTAGCTTCATAAGTTGTTCCTTCAAACTGACCAAGTAATGTAGGTAATGCAAAGTGTGGGCTAATAGGCATCCATTGTGGTGGAAATAGCAATAATGTTTTCATAATAAAATTCCCCTTATCTAGGGGAATTTTACCATATTTTTTAATTTAATTCTATATTTATCCTAATTTTGCAATCTCAGAAGCAAATTTTTGTTTTGCATCTTTATCTGCTTGTACAAGCATATCAGCTGTTTCTGCATCTGTTGGATCTTCGCCGTGTTCATCTTTGTATTGTTGAACTAATTCATTATAACGTTTTTCTTTATAAGCTTCGATTTCTTTATCAAGTTCTTTACCAGCTTCGCCTTTTTCAAGTCTTTCAGCTCTTTCTTTATCTACGAATGAACCATCGCCGCCGAAACCTGTTTGACCAGGAGCTGAGCCAGAACCGCCCCATAAATCTTTTATAGCTTGAGTAACATCTTTTCTGTTACCATATAATGTTTCAGTTCCACCGTTGCTAGATTGATATTCACCGTTTTTCAATCCTTCTTCAATATTTTTAATCATATCATAGTATTCATCTTCGTTGCCAATAAAGTCAGCTTTTGTTAAACATTCATAGCCTAATTGGTCTAAAATACTAGATAATTGAACTTCTGCACCTTGAGCAAATCCATCAGGAATCAAACAGTCTGAGAAGATAATGCTACCTTTCTTGCCGTTTTCATCTTGAATAACATTTCCATTTTCATCTACTAATGAGAAGGCATATGTTCTATTTGTTTGTTGGTCTTCGGCACCAACAGCTTCAACAACAATATTATAATTATCTTTTAACCATTTTTGTGCATCTTCGCTTAAATATTGTTTAGAACAACATCCAAATTTAGCAATTGCTTCTTCTACTTTTTCGTGAATAAATAAGTCTAATTCACTATCATATGATTTTGCAATAGCATCAGCTAGGTTTTCACCTTCGCCTTCTTCAACAACACCATCGCCATTTACATCCATGCTAACGCGCCAATCTTCATTTGTTTGAAGTTTTTCTACAGCACACTTCATTCTTTCATAATAAGACATTACGTTAATGTTTTTGTCAGTAAAAATACTGCTTTCTGTCAAAGATTTAATCGCCTGACCAGCATCACTTTTGTTGTTACCGTCATCTTGTTTTTTTCCAGTTTCAACAATTTCTTTTTGTCTAATGTTTAAAGCCATAATTTTATCTCTCTATCTTAATACTCTTATTAAGATAAAAAATTTTGTAAAATTAAAATTGACAAAATTACGAATAAATATTAAGAAATATTAAGCAAAAGTATATATTTTGCATATATTTTCGTTATAAAATCAGTATAAAATATAGCTATTATAAGTAGTATGATTTATTTTTTCTTTTTTGAAATAGAAACTAATTTTGTATTATTTCTTATAAATTATAAATATTAATAATATCATTTTTTAATTTATGCTAAAATACACTTGTAATATTAGAACATAATATTAATGTTTATTTTAAAAAAGGAAGTATATGGATATTTTTTCAATTATTAAATTATTTGGTGGGCTTGCATTTTTTCTATATGGTATAACGATAATGTCATCTGGTTTGGAAAAAATAGCAGGTGGTAAATTAGAAAAAATTCTAAAAAAAATGACGGCAGGTCCAATTAGAGGCTTTTTATTAGGGACTGGTATTACAGCCGTTATACAGTCATCATCAGCAATTACAGTTATGTTAGTTGGTTTGGTTAACTCAGGTATTATGAAGTTAGGTCAAACCATTTCTGTTATTATGGGGTCAAATGTTGGTACAAGTGTGACTGCTTGGCTTTTAAGTTTAACAGGAATTGATGATAGCTCAAATATTTTATTGTGCATGTTACAACCTAAAAACTTTACTCCGATTTTAGCTTTAGTTGGTGTAATTATGATTATGGTTGCAAAAAGCAATAAAAGAAAAAGTATTGGCGGAGTTCTAATAGGATTTTCAATATTAATGGCAGGTATGGGTATTATGTCTGATTCAATGAAGCCTTTACAATCAATGCCAGAATTTCAACAATTATTGATAGCATTTGATAATCCATTTTTAGGTATAACAGTTGGTGCAATTGTTACTATGATTATTCAAAGTTCTAGCGCTTCTGTTGGTATTTTACAAGCATTATCTTTAGCAAGTGGCATTTCTTATGCAGTTGCAATTCCAATTATTTTAGGTCAAAACTTAGGTACTTGTATTTCTGCAGTACTTGCTTCTATTGGTGTTAATTCAAGTGCTAAAAGGGTAGCTGTTGTACATGTTTTATTTAATACAATCGGTATATTGATTTTATATCCATTATTCTGTCTATTTAATTGCATATTTAATTTTGAATTTTTATCAGAATACATTAGTCCTGCAGGGATTGCTGTTGTTCACACTATTTTTAACTTAATAGCTTCTTTAATGTTTTTACCATTTATAAAAGTTCTAGAAACATTAGCTTTAAAAATTGTTAAAGATAAAGATTCAAGAGAAAAGAATGTTATTCTTGATGAAAGATTGTTATTAACACCAAGTTTTGCTGTTGCAGAATGTTATGCTCAAACAATAAAAATGGGCGAACTTGTTGAAACAAGTTTTCTAAATTCAACAAAAATGCTAAAAAGTTACCATCAAAAGAAAGCAGATAATATAAAAGAAAATGAAGCTATAATTGATAATTATGAAGATGCAATAAACTCATTTTTAATAAAACTAGCGGGTAAAGGTTTAGCAGGTAATGACAATAATAGACTTTCACAATTATTCTTGGTTATTGGTGATTTTGAAAGAATTGGTGACCATACAACTAGTATTCTTAAAATTGCAAAGAAAATGAATCAAAACGATCAAAAATTCACACCAGAGGCAATTGAAGAAATTAAAACAATTGTTCGTGCAATTTCTGAAATATATGCTATTACATTTGATGCATATAGAGCTGATAATGTTAATTTAGCTCTTGAAGTAGAACCGCTAGAAAAAGTTATCAAAAAACTTATTAGAAATGCAAAAAATCATCATATTGATAGAATTAAAGATGGCGCTTGTAAAAGTGATATGAGCTATTTATACACTGATTTATTAACAAATTTACGAAGAATAGCTGCTCACTGTGGAAATATTGCTGTTACAATCATTCAATATAATGATAGTTCAATCAGTAAACACGAATATAATCACAGAAATAAAGATGAGGATGTTGTTTATACAAACAAATATCGTGATTATAAATCAAGATATTCAGTTAGTTTACCAGAGTAAATATTCTAAATAATTAATATAAAAAAGACATCTAAATGATGTCTTTTTTTTAATGGCTCCTCAGGTTAAGACAGCTACGGCTTTGCCTTCGCATACAAGCTTATTGATTTCGACTTATTGTCTCAATCAATTCGTTTTGTATCGAACCATCGGTTCTCCTTCCCCAAAAAATTTGCATAAAAAAAAGACCTTTCGGTCTTCTTTTAAAATGGCTCCTCAGGTGGGACTCGAACCTACAACCCTTCGGTTAACAGCCGAATGCTCTGCCATTGAGCTACTGAGGAATAACAATATTATGTTATCATCTAAATATATATTGTAAAGTACATTTTATAATTTATTTAATAAAATTGTAAATGATAAAAAATGTCTATATAATATACTTAGATTGGAGATTAAACATGTTATTAGGCGTTAATATTGACCACGTTGCAACTCTTAGAAATGCGAGAGGGGAACTTGACCCAAATGTTTTAGAAGCTGCAAAAGTTTGTATGCTTGCTGGAGCTAACGGTATCACTACGCACTTAAGAGAAGATAGACGACATATTGCCGACTTTGATGTGTTTATGATTAAAAACGAACTTGATTGTAAGCTTAACTTAGAAATGGCTGCTACTTATGAAATGAAAAAAATAGCCTTAGATTTATTACCTCATGCTTGTTGTATTGTACCAGAACGCAGAGAAGAACTTACAACTGAAGGTGGTTTAGATGTATATTCACAAAAGGAAAAACTTGCTGAATTTGTTAAACCTCTTCTTGATAATGGAATAGAAGTTAGCTTGTTTATTACTCCAGATAGAAAACAAGTTTCTGCAGCAGCTGATATCGGTGTAAAATTTATTGAACTTCATACAGGCTCATATTCAAGAGCTTTTGGAAAAGAAAATGAAGAACAAGAATTAATTAGATTAAAACAAGCAACATCACTTGCACACTTATTAGGTTTAACAGTAAATGCTGGTCACGGATTAAACTATCAAAATGTTAGTAGAATGCATGAAATAGACGGCTTACACGAACTTAATATTGGTCATAGTATTATTTCAAGGGCTGTATTTATAGGTTTAGACAGCGCTGTAAAAGAAATGATTAACTTAGTTAATAAAAATTAATATTTTATATATAATAGACAAAAAAATTTATTTACAGGTTTTATGTAGATACAATAGAAGTGGGGTAATTATGTCAGATCCATTTAAAAACTTTAATGTAGGAGCGACACCAACTGCAACTACACAACAAGCTACAAATACAGAAAAACCATCAGTTACAGTAGAACAGGTAATTCCAGCTAAAGCTGTAAATAATCCTGATACATTTGAAAATACTACAACTAAAAAAGTGAAAAAAGGTCCAATTAAAACTGTAAAAGGTTTTATTGCTAATGTGAAAAAATTCTTCACAACAACTGGTACATACATTGGTGGTACAGCTAAAGGTATCGGTCAAGGTGCTGTTGCTGGTTCATTAGTTTATACAGTTGGTAGCATTATAAACCACGTTAGAGGTAAAGCTGCACTTAAAGCAGGTAAGGAAATTAAAAATATTCCAAACAAATTCTTAGCTGTTGCGGTTGCTGGTTTAACTATTGCTAGTAACATTTGGAATGCTTCATTAGATGCAACACAAAAACAATCAGAAATTGACCATAGATGGACTGGTCACTAAAAATAATTTAAAATAAAGAAAAAACAGGCTTAATAATATAGCCTGTTTTTTTTATTGGTTATATTATTAGATAATGATAAATTCGAAAATAAAATTCAATTATATGTCTAAAGAAGAGCTTATAATTTGCCTTGATAGACTATCTAGATTTAAATTACCTGAAGAATCCTATTTTAGAGTTTTTTCAGACATTATTTCTAAACATCTAATTTCACCAAAATATTCAAAAAAAGAGCTAGAAGCCCTTTGCGCTGAAGATTTATCTAAACTTACAAAATTAATATGGAATAAGTCTACAGAATTAATTTATGGAAAAAAAGTACAAAATACTAAAATTTTAAAAGTTTTATCGAATTTATTATATAAAAATTTAGATAGTAGAACTAAAACCCTTATAAATACTGATTTACATATAGACCCAATATTGAACAATTTAAGTAATATCGATATTCCTATTAACTTAAAATTTTTAATTAATGCAAAAAAAAATACAAATTTAAACGATATTAAAAAAACAAGAAATGAAAAAAAATTATTATTTCCTATTGAAAAAATAATTATTGTTGAAGGAATTACAGAAGAAATTTTACTTCCTATTTTTGCAAAAAAACTAAAAAAAGATTTCTTCTCAAATGGTATCTATTTAATTGGTGCAGGGGGAAAAAGCAAAAGTCCTGCTTTATATTTAAAAATTAAAAATAAAGTTAAAGCGCCAATAACAATTCTTTTTGATGAAGATGCAAGTGAAATATGTAGTGTTCTAAAAAAGAATCTAAATAAACATGACAAAATAATAATAATTAAAAAAGGTGAATTTGAAGATATTTTATCTAAATACTTAATTAAAAGAACATTAAATAATGAATATAAACCAGCTACACCTCTCAATATAAAAGAATTAAAAAACTCTGAAAAGATGTGTTTAAATATAGAAAATTTTTATAAAACAAGACATTTAGGGGAATTTAAAAAGGCAAAATTTGCAAAATTAATAGGGGAAAACATCAAATATAAAACTGATATAACAGATGATATTAAAGAAATTTTAAATAATATCTTATAATTATAAACATTTGTTATCATTTTTTCTTATAATAGCAAATTTTATTTTTACGATTTTTGAGACAAGTATATGAGATATTTCTGCAAATGAAAGGATAAGAAATGATTCAAAAAATAGGAGTAGGACTTGTAAACCAAAACCCAATGGTTACAAAAGAGAGAAATGTTGCAAACAATACTCAACAATATTCATCAACACCAGCTTTTGCGCGTAATTATACAGCAACAAGCTTGGTTAATGCATATCAAGCATTTCATGGTATTCAAACTGCTAAAACAGTAAGTTTTGGTAAAAGTTTGGCTGCTGCATTCAAAGATTTAAACCAACCAATGACAACATGTAGCGATCCTAAAAAAGGAAAAGCTGGTGAATCAGTTGGTTCTAGAGCTAATGTTTCTTCATTAGTAAATGAATATTATGATGAATTACCAAACAATAACGACGCTATTAAAACAGATATTGAAATTTCATCAACTCCAAAAGAAATCGTTGATGCAAGAACTCAAATTAAAAGAACTCCAAATGGTATTATGTACGAAATGGCAGTTCGTAAACCAAGACCAGTTGATACACCTGCTGACAGATCAAAACCTTTAGATCAATTAATTAGAATTACTCAAGACCCTAAAGCTGAAGAAAAAGCTTATGTATTAAATACAAAAGGTAAATTAATGGCTGTTGTTGAAGATGGTCAAAACGTTTTATTAACTAACGCTGGTACATTCTCTAAACATATCGATGATACTGCTAGATTAAATGTTCGTGCAGATAAAGCTTCAAATAGAGACTTTGTTCCATTCACAACAGAAATTCAAAAAGTTCGTGAAAGAGTACACATGCCATCAATTGGTCAAGGTACTGAAATAGTTATCGGTATGGAAGATGGAAGATTTGTTCCAGAAATTATTGATAGTATTAGAACATTTGAAAATAAAATTAATAAAGGTGAAATCATTCTTGACCAATTCGTAGCTAACCCAGATGCTAAAAATACACAATTAGCTATGTTAGCTGGCGGTTTTGGTTCTCGTGCTGAATACACAAATGCTTCTTCTGATGGTATTTTCCACGGAAAAGCAAATGGTGCACAATCAACAAAAGGTGTATTTAGAACAGCAACTGGCTTAACACCAATGGAAACAACATTTATTTCATTACACAACGCTGGTTTATTAGATTGTTCTAAAGGCGTATTCGGTATCGGCAAAAATGTTAAATTCTATTTAAATCAATCTGGTGTAAATAAAGGTAACGGTGGTTTCACAGTTGATTTATACAACAAAATGGAACGTGAAGGAAGAAACAGCTTAACATTATTCCCTAACGATTCAATGTCTAGAATGACTGAAGCATCAAGAAAAATGGCTGACATCATGAACACAGGTGATGCTGCTATCGTTATGATTGCTAAAGAAGTTAGCTCAGAAGATGCTAAAGGTAACTTTGGTATTATGAAATTAGGCAAAGACAACGAAATTCTTGAATTTGCTGAAAAACCAAAAACTATTCCAGCTGGTTATGAGAAAAATGGTAACTGTTTAACAAACACATTCCAATTCTCAGTAAGCAAAGAAGCGTTCAAAGCATTAGCTACATTAGAACCATTCTTCCCTGCTGGTAAAGGTAAAGAACCAAGAGACTGGTCAAAAACTTTCGTGCCAATCTTAATGTCTTTAACTCAAAAAGATAACTTAAATGAAATGAGAGCTGACATTGCAAAAGTTGTTGACGCTGATCCAAAACAAATCCCAATGAGCGCTATTAGAGAAGCTCACGAAGCTGTTGCTAACCAAAAAATTATTGCAGTTCCAACAGATGAACCTTGGGCAGATTGCGGTACATTAAACGCTTTATATCACACAACAATGCAAATTGCTAGCAATGCATTCCCATTAGAAGACTTTGAAAGAGCTCATGTATTAAATAGTATCAATACTCAAACAGGTTTAGTTGCTTCAACTCCTGAACAAAAATCACAAATTGAGTCTAAATACTATATCGATGGCGAAGTTATGGCTGTACCAAAAGCAAAAAGAGTATCTCCATCAATCGTTGGTCAATACATCAACAAAGGCTTAATTTCAATTAATAAATAATTATTAATTAAACAAAAAACACTCTACGAAAGTAGGGTGTTTTTTTATTTTAAATATAAACAATAAAAAGACCTAAGAAAAACTTAGGTCTTTTTTATATATAAAATTATTATTTTGTGTACATTTGAAGATAACCAATTAATTGAGCATATCTATCTGATTCCATATAAGGTCTGCATAAATCTAATAATGCTCTTGTTTTCTTACGAGATAAATATTTATTTAAGAAGTTATTATCTAATAAATCTAATCTGCCTTGTTTTAAAACATCTTCAGAAACTTTTTTAACAGCTTTTTGTCCTTTTTTAGTTAATATTTGGAATTTAATGAAATCAGCATTTCTTAATGCATCGCCAGAACATCCATATACTTTACAAAGGTCAGTAAATAATTCACCTGATGCTAATTCTTTTGCAATTGCAGATTTTTGTAATAAGCCTTGTTTTGCATACATACTATTATTTTGATGTTTAACAAATTGCATACCTTGTTCTTGTAACAACTTCAAACCTTTTTTAGTCGGCGCTGCCATACCAAATGCAGGAGTTGATTGTGGATTACAATTTGAAGTTTTTAATACATTTAAACTGCTAACATTTGAAATCATAATATTCTTCCTTACTATTTACCTGATTAAGTAAAACAACTGAAGAATGTAGATTGCGTAATTGTAATCAAATGTTAAGATTTTATAAATTGTCTTTTTCCAGAGGCGAAATCAGCTACAATATCACCATTTCCAAATAATTTATATTTATATATTGTAAGCCCTTCTAAACCAACAGGACCGCGTGCATGAGTTTTATTAGTAGAAATACCAACTTCTGCACCAAAACCATATCTAAAACCGTCTGCAAAGCGTGTAGATGCATTCTTATATACACCAGATGAATCAACAAACATCATAAATTTATCTGAATTTTCATTATTTTCTGTAATAATACAATCTGTGTGACCAGAACCATATTTATTAATATGATTAATTGCTTCATCAATGTTTTTTACAACTTTTATTGAAACAATTTTATCACCATACTCTGTTTTCCAATCATCATCTGTAGCAAGTTTAACATTTGGAATTATTTTTAATATGTTTTCATCACCGATTACCTCAACGCCATTTTCAATAAATTTAAACATTAATTGTGGCATAAAAGATAAAGCAACTTTTTCATTTATCAAAATTGTTTCAACAGCATTACAAGCGCTTGGATACTGACATTTTGCATCAATACAAATATCTAAAACTTTATTAATATCAGCAAATTCATCAATATAAATATGACAAATTCCATCAGCGTGTCCTAAAACAGGGATTTTAGTATTAGATTTAATATATTTAACTAAAGCATTAGAACCACGAGGAATAATTAAATTAACATAGCTATCAGCATCTAAAAGCTGTTTTACATCATCTCTAGTAAAAATTAAATTTATCATATTTTGAGGGAAACCATCAACAGAAGAAAGTGCTTCATTAATTAATTCAAATATTATTTTATTTGTATTAACTGCTTCACTTCCACCCTTTAAAATTACTGCATTAGAAGATTTAATGGCCAAAGATGAAATTTGAGAAATTACATCAGGACGAGCCTCAAAAATAACACCAATAACGCCAATTGGACAAGATACCTTTTTTAATGTCATATTTTCAGCTATATCTTTTGACCAAATTTCTTTATTAATAGGGTCAGGTAATAAAGAAATATCTCTAACACCTTGAATCATATCTCTAATTTTATTGTCATCAAGTTTTAATCTATTAACCATAGACATAGACAGGTCTTTAGCATTTTCTAAATCAATAATATTAGCTTTAACAATTTTGTCTTTATTTTGTTCTAATAAATCAGCAATTTTTAAAAGAGCATTATTTTTAATTTCAGTTGATAACTGTAATGCTTGAGTTGCTGCAAAACTAGCATTTTTTGCAATATCTATAACGCTTGTCATAAAAACTCCTTATATCAAAGCTATATTATCTTTTGTAATAACTGCATCATAATTTTTATGACCTAATGCTTCATAAATATTATCTGAATGCATTCCTAAAATTTTAGAACAGTCATCTGAATCATAATTTGCAATACCACGAGCAATTTCAATATTATTTTCATCTAATATTGAAATAACATCTCCTCTATCGAAAATTCCATTTACAGCAGTTATACCAATAGCTAACAGACTTTTATTTTCTTTAGTAATAGCTTTTTTTGCACCTGAATTAACAACAATTTGTCCTGTAATATTTGTTGCATAGGCAATCCAACGACGCTTTTGAGAAAGTTGTTCGACTGGATAAAATGTAGTACCCATTTTTTCCCCACTAAATAATCGTCTAATAACTTGAGGTAATTTCCCATTTGCAATTAAAACGTGTCCCCCAGAATGAGTAACAACCTTTGCTGCTTGCAATTTTGTTATCATACCACCACGACCGCCTTTTGAAGCACTACTTGCATAGCCTTCAATTTCTTCTGTTAATTCTTTAACTTCTGAAATTAATTCTGCGTCTGGATTTTCCTTAGGATTGTCATTATATAAACCATTAATATCAGATAAAATAACTAATAAATCGGCATCTAACTTGCTAGCAACAAGCGCAGATAATTTATCATTATCTGAAAAACTTACACCATATATTTGTTCTAACTCAGAAGTAGAAACTGTATCATTTTGATTGATAATAGGAATTACTCTAAGCTCTAATAATGTATTTAAAACATTATTCAAACTTAAATATTTAACTCTATTTGTGAAGTCATCTTCAGTCAAAAGTATTTGTGCAGTATTTATAGAATATTTTCCGAACCCATCTTCATAAATTGACATTAATTGGCTTTGACCAACAGCAGCACAAGCTTGTTTTATTGATAAACTTTCAGAAGAATCAACATTTAACTTTTTTGCACCAAGACCAACAGCACCTGATGTAACTATAATTACTTCAAGCCCTTGTTTATGCAATTTTGAGATATCTTCTATAAACGAATAGATTCTAGATAAAGAAATTTCTTTATCATCATTCCTAAGTACATTCGTACCGAATTTAAATACTACTCTTTTGTTTGCTTTAATGTCCATAGACATAATTATAGCTTAAATGTTATTCTTTGCAATAAGCAACGATATTTGAAGCTTCTGCATTTAATTCACCAAGCATTTTATGAAGAAGTTCATTAGATTTTGCATTAAATGTTATATTATCTGTATCATCAATATTATCTGCTAATGATGACTTCATTTCCCAAGGAAGATATAAATATTTTGCATCTCTAATATCTTTCATTGCCTTAGTAAAATCTTTTTGTGAACCTAAATCTGACCATGTTTCTGTATCAGAAATAATATCAAACTTCATTTGCATTGGTTTGCCATTTTTATCTAAAATTTCGCCATTATTAAATGCTTCTAACATCGGAGCAACAATCATAGATGAAAAATCATATCCTTTATCTGGATTTAAAAAGCTTTCAGGATCAGCAGTATAATTTTCTTTAATCCACTCTAATGCTTGAGATGATAAAATATATGGACCAACTGCAGATAAACACATATTTTCACCAAATTGTGGTAAAACACAACTTTCGATAAAGTCATCATCTTGTGGTTTTTCTACAAATTTATCGATTTTTCTAGTATTAACATTATCTGTTTTCACAATACTTAGAGTCTTTGTTCTAGCCTTATCAATAGGTAATACTGTTACAGTAAAACCAGAATTTGAATCTTCATGATTTTTCATTAATCGTGAAATATTTATATCAGAGAAATTATCTCCCCAACTAAATACTAATGGTTTATTTGTGTGTATTTTGCCCTGTCTTAAACCTTCCAAAAATCCATATGCACTACCTTTAGCCGGTTCAACACGTACAAAATCAAGCATTTTATCTAATTTACCGGTTTTAGTGAAATTAGTAATAACACTTTGTACTAAAGACATTTGCTTACCATTCATATAAGCAGGAATATCTGATGCTGGTTTTGTCACAGAACCTTGAAGAGTAGTAATATCTTTATATCTTGTTCCATCACCATCACTCGGAATGTAGAAATTATAATCATCTTTTAACTCTGGTGCATATACCTTATCAGCATAATTTTGTTCAACATGTTTATGCATTCCATCTGTCCAAAAGCGAATATATTCGCCTTCCATTTTATAATCTCTTTTGCCATCAAGTTCTCTTATACTTCCATATAATCTACCAGAAAAACTAGGATTTTTTGGTTTAGATACATGAACTTTAAAATCATCACCTTCTATAACAGAATCAAGAGTAATTAAAATATTTAAATCTCTATATTGTGGCATTTTGGGTTTTAAAATGAATTTAGAACCAACTTTTTTATTAGAAACATTATTTGATAACTCAAAATATTTTGATGCATTACCGCTTAAAACAAGTTTTTCACCATTCATGCCATTTGCTACTGGTCTAGAACTAGTCTTTTTAGCTTTAAATGATGAATTTGTATTATTTAATGCCATAGAATAATTAATTGATGAAATTTTCATAAAACACTCCTAAAAAAAAGATCAATAATACAAAACAAAAAAATTATTTTTTTTGCTAATTATTAGAAATAAAATCAATAATAAATTGTCTTGCTATTCTAGGTGTCATAATACCTTTTTGCATAGCAAATTCACAGGCTTTTAAGTTCAATTTTTCATCAACAGTTATACAGCAATCAGAAGCAATTTGTCTTACAATATCAAGATATTCATATTTTGTTAAAGAAGAGAAAGTAAGCATTATTCCAAATCTATCTGATAAAGAGACCATTTCATCAATAGTATCATTATAATGAACTTCATTTCCTTCTCTAGAAGAAAAACTTTCTTTAACAAGGTGCATTCTATTTGTTGTAGCATAAATTATTACATTATCGGGTTTGTTAGATAATGAACCTTCTAAAATAGCCTTTATTGAAGAAAAATTCTTTTCATCTTCATCAAATGAAATATCATCAGCAAAAATGACGAATTTTAATGGTAAATTTCTTAATTTTTCATATAATTCAGGTAATTTTAAGAAAGCTTCTTTATAAACTTGAATTATTTTTAAATTATATTCTTTAAATTCATTTATTAAAGCTTTTACACTTGAAGATTTACCGCAACCTCTATCACCATATAATAAAATATTATTAGCTTGTTTACCTTGTAAAAAAGCTAATGTATTATTTTTTAAAATGTCTTGTTGATATTTGTAATTTTTTAAATCTCCAAAATTAACAGAATCAAAATATTTAACAGGATTAATAGCACATTCTTCAGTATATTTAAAAGCACTATAACAAGAGAAAATACCATAACCTTTTTTAGAATAAGAATTAATAATATCATCTAAATCAAAGTTAATTTTATTATCGCAATTGAATTTAGGTAAATGACTTATTAATTCAGACATTCTAGAATATTTAAATAAAAACAAATCTTTAATTGTTTCATAATCAAAAGATAATAAATTATCAAATAATTTTAACTCATACTTTGCAGTTTCTAATAATGTAATATTATCTTTTATACAATCAGTACAACCTTTTGAAATAATATTTTCATCAGTATAAATTAAATTTTTAACATATTCATATAAATTTTGAGAATTAGAAATCTCATAAAATTCAGATATAAAATTTGAATATGACTTTAAATCTTTTGAAAAATCCTTTTCATCAGAAGATAACCCATCTAAAAATTCAACAAAAGATACTAAAATTTTATCTTTTAGAACATTTTTAAAAATTGAAACTAATAATAAAGAAGTTAATTTTGTAATCATATTATTTTTTTCCAGTAAAAATTTTAACTAATTTATTCATACATTTTTGCATAAATGATTTATTGAAATTAGCAAAATTGCTTTTAAAATTACAATTAAGCATTCTACAATACATTTTACAAGTTTTTGTATAAGCTCTGCATTTAACAGATTTCGCATTTACCCAAATATCTTCAGGTTTTTCTTCTAATATATTCCCAACAGGGTCCATATTAAAACAAAGTCTTACATCACCATATGGGTCAATTGCAAAGTTTGTAGCACCAACATCACAAGTTATTGATTTTAAAATATCATCAGGATTATTGAAAAATACTTTCATTGCATCAAGTTGCTCGTATGAATTATATATAGAATGACCAGCTTTTTTCATTTCTATTAAATAATCAATTACTTCAATTGCTCTTTTAGACATATTGTTATATTTTGCACGAAGTTCCTTTGGCATAACATAAGATGATGTTTTAGAACTAGACCTAGCACAATATGCTTGGAAAGACTCTTTATCATCTAATAATTGAAACATAATTCCATTAATTTTGTTTCTTGTAACAAATTCAACTAAAGGAATGGCTTCTTCAATATTTTCAGGAAATAAAATTGTAGCAATATTTATACCTAATGATGATTTTTTTTCATCTCTTAATTTTTTTAATTGCATTATTGCATCAAGTGCTTTTTCAAAAGAACCTGTTCTTCCTCTTGATTCATCATGAACTATAGGATTTGAAATTGAATTCAAAGAAATATTCAATGATTCAATAGGTGAATCAATTATTCTTTCATATAAATTTTGAATTGAAAAAGCATTAGTCATTGAAGCAACTTTAATACCAAGCGAATGAGCATAATCAGATAATTCAAAAATATCTTGTCTTAAAAATGGTTCACCACCAGAAAAACAGAACCAAAATCCTTCTCCAAGCCAATTTCTTAAATCTGAAAGAATTTTTTTCCATTGGTCAGTTGATAATTCTTTTGACATAACATCACTTGCAACTGTTTTCCATTTTGAGCAAGTAACACACTGCATTTGACATCTATCTGTAACATCAAAAGTAATTTGTTCTGGTTTATTTAGTAAATTTGTCATTATTATTTCCTTATATCAATAAAATGGTATCAATCGCTAAATATAGTGTCAAGGTTTATTAAAATAATCATAAACAATCTTTGCTTGTGATTTAGATAATAAGAGTAAAAGTTCTTCTTTTGTTAATTTAGAAATTTTTGAAACACTTGAATATTTATCTAATAAAAGCTTTTTATTTTTTTGATATAAACCTTGAATATCATCTAATTCAGAATGTAGTGCACTTTTTTCTCTTAATTGTCTATGAAAAGTAACAGCAAACCTATGTGCTTCATCACGAATTCTTTGAAAGAAATATAAAGCTTGTGAACTAGATGGAAAAATAATAGGTCTTGATTTATTTGGAATAAATACTTCTTCTTGTTTTTCTGCTAAAGAAACAATATCTTGATTTGTAATACCAAGTTCTTTTAATACTTCAATAGAGCTTGATAGCTGACCTTTCCCACCATCAATAATAATTAAGTCAGGTAAATCTATACCTTCTTTTAAAAGTTTTGTATATCGTCTTGTAACAACTTCTTTCATTGATTTAAAGTCATCTGGTTTGCCTTCTTCAATTGATTTAATTTTAAAACGCTTATACTCAGATTTTTTTGGCATACCATTAACAAAACAAACCATAGATGCAACTGTATTTGTTCCTTGAATATGAGAAATATCAAAACACTCAACTTTATGAGGGAATTTATGCAAATTAAGTTTTTCCTGAATATAAGAACCAGTTTCATTATAATTATTCTGTAATTCTTGCAATGATTTAATTTTAATTTCTTCAAGAAAATAATTTGAATTTTTACAAGCAATTTCTAAAATTTCTTCATTCTTTTTCGTTGATTTAGGATTAATTAAAACTTTAGTTCTTTTTTTTGCAGATAGCCATTTTTCAAAAATTTCTTTATCTTCAACAGGCAATTTGTATGAAAATATAATTTCAGATGGAATATCATCTTCAGAAACTAACTGATAATACTCTTTTATAAATAAAGAAATAATTTCATCATCACAATCATAATCTGACTTAGATATTTCAAAATTCTTTTTATTAATTAAACGGCCATCTCTTATTTGTAATAAAGAAATACCAGCAATATAATCATCCGATGTTAAAGAAATAATATCTTGATTAATTTTGGTACTTTCATAAACAACTTTTTGTTTTTCAATAGTTTTTAAAACATCAAAATAACTATCTCTATATTTAATAGCTTTTTCATATTCTTCATTAGCAGAAGCTTTTTCCATCAATGATTTAAGCTCATCAACCAACTGCATTTGTTTACCAGATAAAAATAATTCAACATTTTTAATTAAAAGTTTATATTCATCAGGAGAAATTAATTTTTGACAAGGTGCCATACATCTACCAATTTGATGATAAATACAAGGTCTATCTTTAAATTTAGGTGTTTTACATTGCTTTAAAGGAAATAACTTTTTTAATAAATCCAATGTAGTATACATTGATTTTATGTTTGTATAAGGTCCAAAATACTTTCCTTCTAATGGATTTTTATTTCGTTTTCTAGTAACTAAAATCCTAGGATAATCTTCTTTTGTAATTAAAAAATAAGGAAATTTTTTATCATCTTTTAATAAAACATTATATTTTGGTTTATATTTTTTTATTAAATGTGATTCTAAAATTAAAGCTTCAACTTCTGAATTAGTAATAATAAATTCAATACGAACAATTTTAGGCACCATAACACGAAGTTTTGCACTATCGTGTTTTTTATTAAAATAGCTTGTAACTCGCCTTTTTAAATTTTTAGCTTTACCAACATAAATAACAGTATTATCTTTGTCATAAAACTGATAAGAACCGCTTGATTCAGGTATTAAACGTAATTGTTCTTTAATTTCCATAACTATATTATAATACATATATGGATTTTAAAAAATTTATACATAAACATATTTTAAAAAGAAATTATTATAGATTTGGTCAATGCAATAGATGTGGCGCTTGTTGCAGTAAAATTTATGTAAATCATAAAAAAGATATAATAAAAACAGAAGAAGAATTTGAAAAATTAAAAAAATTACATCCATTCTACACATATATAGAAGTAATTGATAAAGATGAAAATGGATTAGTTTTTAAATGTAATAAATTTGATAAAGAAAAAAGAATTTGTACTATCCATAAATATAGACCAGCAATTTGTAGAAAATACCCAGATGAAATAATTTTCAAAATGGGTGCTGTTATGTCAGAAGATTGTGGTTTTAGATTTGAACCAATAGAAAGTTTTAAAGAGGTTTTTGCTCGTGAAGCAAAGAAGCATAAGAAAGATACTTCTTTGTAAGAGCAACATTGTGAACTCTGTGAATATGTACAGATTTAAGCATAGAAGAATATAAAGCGCTAACTTTATCAGCCTCTTCAAAATCAATATTAAATTCATTTGTAATAAATGATTTACGAGAAATTCCAAGTAAAATTTTTACCCCTAAAGAATTAAATTCATCAATTCTTCTTAAAAGCTCATAACACGCTTCTTTTGACTTACCAAATCCAATTCCAACATCAGCAATAATATTGTCTTTATTCATACCAGCATTAACTAATAAATTAATTTTATTATTCAAATATAAATAAACATCATCAACTATATTTGGTGAAAAATCAACACCAACAGCTGGAACCTTATTTGAATGCATAATTATAACTGGAATATTGTTATTAACAACATATTCAAATAAGTTTGAATCATAATCTAAACCAGTAACATCATTAATAATATTCGCACCCGTTTCTATTGCAAGCTTGGCTGTTTTAAAATTTCTTGTATCAACACTAATTGGTATATCTATACCATTTTTGCGAATTTCTTTTATTAATGGAATAACTCTATTAATTTCTTCATCAACATCAATAGTTTGTGCATCAGGACGAGTAGACTCTCCTCCAATATCAATAATATCAGCACCATCAGAAATTAATTTTTTTACATATTCAAAAGATTTTTCAACTGAATTATATAAACCACCATCTGAAAAAGAATCAGGCGTAACATTAACTATACCCATAATTTGTGGTTTAATAAAATTACTTTTATAATTTGGAATTAAGTTTGCAAGCTGTTTTAATCGAAAAGGTTGAATTAAAAGTTTCTTTTTTAACTTATTTAATTGTGATTCTGTAGCAAAAATAAGTGCATTTGTATATTCACAATTACACATAATAGTTTCTCTACTAACAGCACAATCAAAACCTAACGATAAACACAACTGTTTCAAAATATTTGCTTCGTGTGGTTTTAAATTAAATATTTTATAAATTTGACCTGAATATTTATTTTTAGCTACATCAATATAAGATGAATCAAATCCAATAGATTGCAATTCATTTTTAATATCATAAGATGCTTTTTTTATATAAATTTCATTCATAAAATTATTATAAAAAAAACGAGCTACTTTGTGTAGCCCGTTTTATTTTAAAAGTTTTTATTATGCAAAAGTATCTGTTATACCTTCAATTATTGCACTTTTTTGTAAAAAGCTTTGATATGCAGAAATTTCTTTTTGTGCTAAATCAGAAACACCATCATTGTTACCATCAACTGTTGCAACTTGAGGTACAACGGTTGCCATTGCAGCTACACCAACTGCATTTTTAATTACTTCTTCAGCACTTGATTTATTTCTTTTATTAATATATATTTCTCTAGCTTTTTTCTCTAAATTAGCAATTTTTTTAGCTGCTGATTTAGTGAATTTACCACCTTTTTTAAGTTTTACACCATTAACAACATCATCTGCAAAATTTCTAACAAAATTAGCACCTTTGCGGATAAAATTAGTAATTTTACCAGCTAATTTAGGGAAAGCAGTTAATATTTTACTAGCACCACATTTTCCTAAAACAAATGCTGTTGCTATAGCTCCACCAATTGATGCTAGGAATTGACCAGCAGATTTTTTCTTAGCTTTTTCGTCATCATTAACATTATTTGTTTCAAAGCTATCATTTAATTCACCAGATAATCTAGCGATATTTTCAGCATCTTCAACACTAAAGTCTTTACCAAATGCCGGAGTTGATGTAAATTTTGCAGAAATATTTGAGTTAATATTCATATCTTACCTTTCGAGAGAGATAAACACATTATTATTAAATACCTAAAGAAAATAATTTGCTTATTTATAATAAATTATTAAGAAAAATTAACATAAAAAAAAGAGGTTTTAAAAACCTCTTCTTTTATTTATTTAAACTTTTATACTAATACATTAACAATTTCTTCAAAAATACCAACTGATTTTAAAGCACTTGAATATGCATTAATTCTTTTATCTGCGATATCAGCGATACCATCACCGTTAGCATCAGCTTTTACGATATCTGGAGCTAAAGCAGCAGCTGTTAAAACACCAGTACCTACTGTAAATAATTTTTCAGCACCGTATTTTTCTACTAAGCCTGTACCAAAAGTTTTTGCTTTAACTGAATTTTGAGAAACAAAGTTTTTAACTTTTGGACTAATTTTTTCAGTTAATTTTGCTGGAACTTTAGGCATTTTTTTAGATACAAAATCTATAGCTTTTTTACCATTTGTAGCAATAGTTTCTTTTAATGCTGGGAATTTAGAATTTAATTTTTTAGCACCAGCTAAAGCAGCTTTTGAACCACCAACACCAAGTGCAAACATAGAAGCAGCAGCACCTAATATTGAAATACCTAATGCTAAAGGTCCTTTAATATTATTACCTTCATTATCTTTTTTAGTAAATGAATCATTTAAGTCATTTGATAAAGCAATAATTTTTCTAGCATCATCAGCACCTTCTGCCATACCAAAAGATACTTGAGGTTTAATTGGTGTACAATTAACTGCAGATATACTCATATTTACTTACCTTTCATATCATACTTTATTCTACTACTTTTAAACCAATCAATGTTAAAATTTGCTTTTTTATGGATAATTGTTACAAAAATTTTACAATAAAAAAGATTAAAATAATATTAATTTCTACATAAAAAACAAATTTTGTGTGCTAAAATTAAGACATTATAGAGATTATCGGAGATTAGGGGAAATGATTGACCTTTTATTAAAGTTATTTGGAGACCCAAATAATAATAAAATAAAAAAAATGCTACCAATTGTTGAGCACATTAATGCTTTAGAAGAAGAATTTTGTAAATTAACAGATGATCAATTAAGAGAAAAAACTCAAGAATTTAAAGAAATTCTATCTAAAAGAGAAACTTCAACTGACATAAAAAAAGATAGAGAACTTGAAAAACAAGCTTTAGATTCTCTTTTACCTGAAGCATTTGCAACTGTGCGTGAAGCAGGTAAAAGAGTCTTAAACATGCGTCATTTTGATGTTCAATTACTTGGTGGTATTTTCTTGCACGAAGGACAAATCGCAGAAATGCGAACTGGTGAAGGTAAAACATTAGTTGCTACTCTTCCAGCATATCTTAATGCACTTACTGGCAAAGGTGTTCATATCGTAACAGTGAATGACTATCTAGCTCAAAGAGATAGCGAATGGATGGGCAAAATTTTTAAATTTTTAGGTCTTTCTGTTGGCGTTATTTTATCAGGCATGAATGATTACGAAGATTTTGAACGCAAACGCCAAGCTTATAAATGCGATATTACATATGGTACAAATAATGAATTTGGTTTTGATTATTTAAGAGATAATATGGCAAACGCTGTTGAGCAACGAGTTCAAAGACCATATAACTACGCGATTATAGACGAAGTTGATAGTATCTTAATTGATGAAGCAAGAACACCATTAATTATAAGTGGTCGTCTTGATAAATCAGCAGAACTTTATAGAACAATGGCAGCAGTTGCTCCTCAACTTACAAAAACACAACACTACGAAGTTGATGAAAAAAATAAAAATGTAATTTTAACAGAAGAAGGTATTGATAAAGCACAAGAAATCCTTGAAATTCAAGATTTATTCGATATTAACAATCAATATGCACATCATTTATTACAAGCACTAAAAGCAAAAGAATTATTCCACTTAAACACAGACTATGTAATTAAAAATGGTGAAGTTATAATTGTTGATGAATTTACAGGTAGGTTAATGGATGGTCGTCGTTGGTCTGATGGACTTCATCAAGCTGTTGAAGCAAAAGAAGCTGTTAAAATTCAGGATGAAACTCAAACACTAGCAAGCATTACATTCCAAAATTTATTTAGATTATATCCAAAATTAGCAGGTATGACTGGTACAGCAATGACTGAAGAAGCTGAATTTGGTAAAATCTACAACTTAGAAGTAACAAGAATACCAACAAATAAATGTGATATCAGAAAAGATTTAGCTGATGTTATTTATAAAACAGAAAAAGTTAAATATTTAGCTGTTGTTGATGAAATTATTAAAATGCATAAAGAAGGCAGACCTGTTCTTGTTGGTACAATTAGTATTGAAAAATCAGAACTTGTTTCAAACATTTTAAAACAACGTGGAATAAAACATAATATACTAAATGCAAAACACCACGAAAAAGAAGCTTATATTATTGCTCAAGCAGGAAGATTTGGCGCAGTTACAATTGCTACAAATATGGCTGGTAGAGGTACAGACATATTATTAGGTGGTAATGCAGAATATCTTGCAAAAGAAGAATTACTATCTAAAGGTATAACACCAGAAACAACACCAAATTACGAAGAAATAAAAAATAGTGTTTTAGAAAATACAAGAAAACTAACAGAAGAAGAACACGCAAAAGTTGTTGCAGCCGGTGGACTTCACGTTATCGGTACAGAAAGACATGAATCACGCCGTATTGATAACCAATTAAGAGGTCGTGCAGCTAGACAAGGTGACCCTGGTTCTACTCGTTTCTTCTTATCTTTAGAAGATAGTTTAATGAGAATTTTTGGTGGTCAGCAAATTATGGCAATAATGAACTCATTCAACATAGAAGAAGATTTGGCTATTGAAAATGCTCTTATAACAAGACAAATTGAAAGTAATCAAAAGAAAGTAGAAACTTTCCACTTTGATGCAAGAAAAAGTGTACTTGAATATGATGATGTTATGAACTTACAGCGTGAAAAATTCTATGCTCAAAGAAACAAAGTAATGGATAACACTGACTTGCATGAAGATGTAATTTACATGATTGAACGAGAAATCGATAGATTACTAAAAAGCTATATTGCTCCAGGAATGAATCCAGATGAATACATTTACGAAGATTTAGTTTCATTAGTAAAAGAAATACACTCTGTAATTCCACAACTATCACACATTGAAGTTAAAGATATTCAAGGATTAAAGTTTGAAAATGTGTACTCAAAAATAAGAGATTTTGCACTTGAAGCATATAAAGAACATGAAGAAAGAACAGTTGAATTCTATAATTCAGTTGCAATTCAATACAATTTACAAGAAAAAATCGAACAACCATTCACAAGCGACAATGTTATGAGAAATCTTGAAAAAGATTTACTATTAAGAGTTGTAGATAATAAATGGATTGACCACTTGCATAATATTGATATGCTTCGTGAAGGTATTGGTTTAAGAGCATATGGTCAAAAAAATCCACTTTTAGAATACAAAAAAGAAGCTTATGACCTATTCAACAATATGATGTACGATATTCAAAGTGAAACAGTTAAACACTTATTTAGAACTAAATTTGGAATTCAAATTGTTTCACCAAATCAAATGGGAAATCCTGATGAAACTATAATGATGGATAAGGATGAAAACAGATAATGATGTTAATTATTTACAACATTGTATTAATTTCAGTTGCAATTACGCTTTTACCTTTAATTTTAATTGCTTTTATAGTTCAACCAAAATTTAGAGCTGGTTTTTGGGAAAAAATTGGATTTTATAACTTTGACAACAAAGGAAAAAAATCAACAGTTTTTCACGCAGTATCTGTTGGCGAAACAAATGCAATAAAAGAACTTGTAAATGAATATAGAAAAAAACATCCTGAAGAAATAATAATTGTGACAACAACAACAAGAACTGGTCAAGAAATTGCAAACAAATCATTCAAAGATGTTGTAAATAAAGTAACATATTACCCATATGATTTCTTTTTTAGTGTATTATCTTTTCTAAATAAATTTAATCCAGAAAAAATAATAATAGCAGAAACAGAAATATGGCCTTGTTTTGTGACACTTGCAAAATTAAAAGGAATTAAAGTTTAC
Organism: Cyanobacteria bacterium SIG29; assembly: GCA_015152515.1. Classification (GTDB taxonomy): domain Bacteria; phylum Cyanobacteriota; class Vampirovibrionia; order Gastranaerophilales; family Gastranaerophilaceae; genus Avigastranaerophilus. The sequence continues at coordinate 39,222 of SUTV01000005.1, read as the reverse complement.
ACAATAAATGGAAGAATTTCGCCACATTCATTTGATGGTTATAAAAAAATTAAAAAATTACTTTCACCTGTTTTAAATAATTATGAAAAAATTTATATGCAATCAAATGATGATGTTTCTAGAATGATTCAAATTGGTGCTAGCCAAGAAAAAACTGAAATGATGGGAAACTTAAAATTTGATATTACTCAAAATTTATCAGCAGATGAAATAAAAAAATATTCTGATGAACTTAAAACTGATGTTTATAGGTTATTTATTGGCGCTAGCACACATAAAGGAGAAGATGAAATTGTTTTAAAGGCATTCAATTCTTTAAAACAATGCACTGAAGATGCCAAATTACTTTTAGTACCAAGACATCCTCAAAGATATGATGAAGTTTGTGAATTACTAAAAAATTCAGGCTATAAATGGGGTAAACGCTCAAATAACGATAATTTCATTGAAAACGATATTATTTTACTTGATACAATGGGTGAACTTTCAAAACTATTTTCAATTTGCCACATAGCATTTATAGGTGGAAGTTTTTCATCAACTGGAGGACACAACCCGCTTGAAGCCAATATTTGGTCTAAACCTGTTATATCAGGACCTTGCACTTTTAATTTTAAAGATGTTTATAGAACTGTTGTTGAGAAAAAATGTGCTGTTATTGTTAATAACGAAGATGAATTTAAATCAGAACTAATTTCTTTCTATAAAGATAATGAAAAGTATGAACAATACTGTAAAAATGCACAAAAAGTTTTTGAAGAAAACAAAGGTGCAATTAATTTCGTTTTAGAAAGAATTTAAATTATTTTTTCAAAGAAAATAACACCATATGCAGGTAATGAAATATAAGAGTAATTATCCTTTATTTGATTAGAATTCAAATAAATACCTTCGCCTGCATATTTAATTTCATCAGAATTAAAAATTTCTCTCCATTTTCCTTTAGGAAACATTAAACCAAAATTCTTTAAATATGATTGAGAAGAAAAATTTGAAATAGAAAAAACTTCATTATAAATTCTTCGACAATGAATTGCGTGTGTATCTGCTGATTCATTAATAAATGTTTTTTCAATATTACCAGATGATAAAGCAATATTGTCATCACATAATTTATTTAAATCAGAAACAAAAGTTTCAACAGATTTATTAATATAAGAATATTTTTCACAAACTTTTACAGCAGAAAGCTTAGAATCAAAAAATGCTGGTTTTCCAGGTTCATAACCTTTATCTCTTAGGTAAGGTTCAGGTCCAGTAGAAAACTTTCTAAAAAATTTAAAATATGAAATATTAGCTGATTCATCACCCTGAAATACCATTTTAGGACCAGGAATAGAATAAATCTTACCAATAGCTAATTTATGCATATTAACGGCTTGAATGTAAGCTTTTTTAATATCTTCAATTGGAAAATCAAAAGTTAATGAATTTTTCTTATAGAAATTTAGTCTATCATCATTAGACATTTTTTCTAAAGAACCATCTAATAAAGCAACAAGAATATTATGAGCTGCATGCGCAGCAATTTTGCACTTTAAAGAATGACAGCATTCGCAAACTTTATCATTTAACTTTAATTTATTAACCATTATTTTAGAAATTAAACGAGTTCCATCAATATTGCCAATTTCATCATGGCTCATAGCATATTTAACTCTAGTTTGTGCTGCAGTTAAAGATTGGTCAAAATTAACTAGATTTTTAATTCTACAATCCCAAGAACCTAATATTGATGAAGCAATTTGTTTATGAAAAGGGAAATCCCACTCTGTATCAAATCCTAAAGAAGATAATGAAATATCATTACTTTTAATTTGATTAATAAACTTAGAATGATTACATTGATTAGCTTCAACTTCAATCTGCGGAAATGGTCTAGTAACCCTAGAATCATTATCACGACCATCTTCGGCAATCATAAATGCGTCAGGAGCATAGTAATTAATTTGTGCAACCATTTGCTTCATAGTATAATCACTGCACATAAATTTAGTCATATCAACGCGTAAACCATCACAGTGATAATTTAAAACCCAATTTAAAGCACTTCCTACAATAAAATCACGAACAATAGAACAATCATCATCTGCTTCATAATTAAATTTATATCCAAAACAATTTACACCTTCTATATAAGGTCCAGTTTGGTGAAGAGTTGCAATATCTGGTCCTAAATGATTAGGTACAATATCCATAATTACATTTAAACCACAACTGTGAGCATAATCAATTAATTCTTTTAAATCATCTGGAGTTCCATATGTATGATTTGGAGCAAACTTATCAACACCATCATAACCCCAATTAAATGAATATGTATTTTCAACAGGCATAATTTCAATAGCATTAAAATTAAGTTCTTCAGATATTTTTTTTAATTTTGATTTAGCAGAAAGAAAAGTACCTTCATCTGTAAAAGTTCCAATATGAAGTTCATAAATCCTTAAATCATCAACACAAGACATATTATTGAATGATGATAAGCGACTAACACGCCTAGAATTTAATCCACTAATCCACTCTTCATCATTCCAATTAAAATTATTATGATTATATATGATAGACCATTTAAAATAAGAATCTTGATACATTGAGCAAGGGTCTTTTACAGTAACAACTTTGTTATTACGAGTAATAACGAACCTATATCTATCACCCTCATTGATAACTCCAGATTCAAGTTCTAATTCCCAAATACACTTTTTAACTTTATTTAATACAAAAGTTTTAATAGGTTGATGAACAGATTTAACTTCAACGACAACACTCACTGTATCAGAGAAAGTAAACAACCTAAATACTGCATTTCCATCATTTTTGAAATACGCACCTAAATTAAAAATATTATAAAAATTTTTATCTATTTCTGTCATTTATTATTTAGTATTCACCATTATTTTATTTTTGTCTATAATTACAATATGCAAAAATATAATGAATTAACATATATTAATAAATCTTCAATTGCATTAGGTTACTTTGATGGATTACATTTAGGACACAAAGTTGTATTAAAAAATGCAATTAATGTCGCAAAAGAAAATTCAACACAATCTACGGTAATTATTTTTAAAGAACATCCACTAAATTTTCTTTCAAATGAAAAAATTTCACAGATTTTGACTTTAGAAGAAAAATTAGAAATATTAGAAAAACTTGGCATTGATAATGTTATTATGCTTGATTTTAACGAATTTTCAACAACAAGTGCTAAAGATTATCTAGAGAATATTTTAATTAAATATTTTTCACCAATAGCAATATCAACAGGATTTAACCATTGTTTTGGTTTTAACAAAGAAGGAAATAGTAAATTTCTAAAAGATAATAAAGAAAAATTTAACTACAAATATTTTGAAGTTCCACCTTTTGTTATGGATGAAAGTATTGTTAGTTGTTCAGTTATAAGAAACATGATTCAACTAGGTAACTTCACACAAGCAAATAAATTGTTGGGTTATAACTACTTTATTAATGGAACAATTATTGAAGGTGAAAAAATAGCAAGAAAACTAGGTTTTCCTAGCGCTAATATAATTTATCCTGAAAATAAAATTCAAATTCCACATGGAGTTTATTATGTAAGAGTAAATGTCCAAAATAAAGAATATAATGGCATATTAAATCACGGATATGCACCAACATTGAATAATGAAACAAAACTAAAAACAGAAGTACATATTCTAGATTTTAATAAAAATATTTACAATGAAAATATTAAAATTTCATTTATAACAAAAATTAGAAATCAATTAAAATTTGAAAATAAAGAAAAATTAATTGCACAAATCAATAGAGATATTGCATTTGCACAAATTTATCAACATTTTTTAAAAGGTCATTATCATTTAGATACATCCAAATTTTCAAATAAAAAATATTTATTATAATTTCAGATGTAAACATTTATTTTATTAAACTTTTAAAATAATTTTTAATATTGTAAAATTGTCATAAAACTATTCAAGGAGAAAATATGACAAACATAATAGAAGGAATGCTTACAGTAAATAACGAAAAATTTTGTATTATTGTAGCAAGATTTAATGAATTTATAGGTTCAAAACTATTATCAGGCGCAATTGATGAATTAAAAAGACACGGCGTAAAAGAAGATAATATTGATGTTATGTGGTGTCCTGGCGCATTTGAAATACCATTAGTTGCACAAAAAGCTGCCAAAACTGGAAAATATAATGCAATTATAACATTAGGTGCTGTAATTAAAGGTTCAACCTCACATTATGATTATGTATGTGCAGAAGTTTCAAAAGGCGTTGCAAATGTAAGTTTAAACACATCAACTCCAATCATATTTGGTGTATTAACTTGTGATAACATAGAGCAAGCAATTGAAAGAGCTGGCACAAAAGCTGGAAACAAAGGTTCAGATGCAGCTAAATCTGCAATCGAAATGGCTAATCTTTTAAGCAAAATTTAATTAAATCCAAGTACATTGAACTAAACAAATTTCATCACCGCACATATTTTTAATAGTATGTGCGGTTGTTTTATCATCAAGAAAACTAACCTCAACAACAATTTTTTCACCATATTTAATTTCTTTTTTAAACATCATATCTAATGTTTTAATTTTATGAGTAGTTTTAAAATCTAAAGAAAGTGGTTCAAACGCCCAAATAATGTAATTACCATTATTTGCGTGACCATTAACATCTATATCGTTATATCTAACCTCAAAATCTTTTGTAAATTGAAAATCTTGAATAGATTTTAATCTTGCAAAAGTCAAATCATCTTCTCGTTTAGTAAAAGGTTGCATATAACAATTATCACTAATTACATTACTAATTAAAACAGGATTTCTAGTTTCTAAATCAACCATTGTCCAAACACTAGATATACGACCAAGCAAAATATCATTATCATATAGTTCAAAATCTCTATATGCAAAAAGCTTATTATAGCCTCTTGGTTGAGTTTTAAGAATTAAATTTTGAATATTAGTAGGATAATTTTCAAAATGCATTGTATATTTAATAAGAAACCAAGCATAATTACGAGAAGAAACAAAAGAATAACCAAAACCAAATTTTTCAGCATTTTCACTAGCTATATCTTGTAAAAAATTTAATAATGAATATGGTTTCAAAGCTAAATTATGGTCAAGCTCTGAATATTTTAAATTTATATTCTCAATTGATATACTTGAATCATTTACTATCATAGTAAAATTTTACCATATAAAAAATTAACAATTGTAAAAACATGTTTATATAATATCAAATTTTTAGCTTTAAAGGTTTTATAAGGATAAGTTTAGGCTGAAGTATGAATTTAATAAATTTTTATATATCACATGAAACGAAACATATTAAACCAAAAGAAAAAAAGAACGGTTTAGTTGTAGCATCAACAGTAGGAAGTACTGTTGCTTCAAGTGTTGCAAGTACAGTTGGTTCAACAACCGCTTCAACTACAGCTTCAACTACTGCCTCTACTACAGCATCAACAACAGCTTCAACTACTGCCTCAACAACAGCTTCAACTACAGCATCAACAAATCCTCAAACTAATTCACAAAAAATAACATACACTGCAAAGTCTAATACATTTAATGAATTTATACCAAATTCTCAAAATATTAACTTTACAAATAATCAATTAAATCCAATCCCTAGCACTCAAATTAGTGTTAAAGATGCTTTAAAAGAAGAAAAACCTCTAGAAAAAATTCTTATAGAATCAATAAAATATTTTGAAGAATATTGGGCAAGATTAAATTTACCATCAGAAACTAAGCCCGAATTAGAAATCATTTACAAAGATAAAAGCTATTTATACAATTCACAAAATTTTAGTCCACTTGTAAATGATATAACTAGTGAAAATCACACAGAACTTGGTGCATATGACTCTAAAAAACATAGAGTAACAATATACCCAGAAAATATTAAAAATAACAGCAGAGAAATTTCTTCAACTATTTCTCACGAACTATCACACTCTAAAGAAGCAATTATTAGAAATTCATTATCACAAGAAAAAAGAAATGAATACGTTAAAAGAATAATACTTATAGATATTCAAAATAGCGAAGATAAAAAAATCATTAAAACATTTAATGGTGATGTATTTGAAATGATGCAAACACCAGCATTTAACTACACCGCTGCAGCAATGTATAGTAGATTAATCGCTGATAAATATCTATTTAATGAAGATACACAATATCTTAATAAATTAAAAAAATACTACGACCTAAAATATGGCGATTATAAAGAAGAATCAACTTCAAGAATAGATGAATTAGAAAAAGAATTAGAACCATTACTAACTGACATATCTAAATTTATAATAAGACAAACTAGAAATTATACTACTGTTGCAAATAAATCTAAAAAATTTGAAGCAAAGAAAAAAGAACTTCTAGAATATACAATAGCTACAGAAAGCAGATATCATTACTTTAAAGAAAAAGAATTTGAAGTAAACCTTCCCCCAAAATATAGCTATTCAAAATTTGAAATTTTAGATAGTATAAAAAGCAATATTGAAGCGGTTGAAGGCTTTGCTGCGTTATCTAAAAGTAGAAATAGCGAAACATATTTTAATCAATATCAATATTCAGGAGAAGAAATAAAAAGTAAAAGACACGAACACTTAAACCAAATACATAATTTAAAAACAAAAGCAAAAGAATCGGATTCTTTTGCTGATAAGAAAAAAATATTTAAAGAAATTATTAATGCGAAAATTGAAAAATATGAGTATGAATTTGAAGTTTGGAAGCATAAAGTAGAAAAAAACATTAAAGAGTCATTTGAAAATGGAACATTAGAAATTGGACTATTTAGCATAGTATTATCAATGTCTATTGTAAATGTAAACACCAAAATGACACATAAACTTGTTAGTAACAAATTAAAACAAATTAATGGAATTCCAATAAAAACTATTGAAGAATCAATAATTAAAAATTCTATAAAAAATACTGTAAATAAAACAGCAAAAAATATTATAAGATATACAATTTAAATTTAAATCAATGTTTATATAAAACTCATTGGTATTATAGATTTTCGTTTTCATAAAAAAAAGACTGGATATACCAGTCTTAAAAAATTTACGCCCGGAGCGATTCGAACGCTCGACCCTCTGCTTAGAAGGCAGATGCTCTATCCAGCTGAGCTACGGACGCTCACAATATTTATTAAAACACATAATTTTTTTATTTCAAGCATATTTTTAAAATATTTTTATGTAACAAATGTAAAATATAAATTTTTTTCTGCAATTTAAAACCAAAAAATTACTTTATATAAGTAATAAGGAGAAACTATGACTAATTTAATTGGTGGAGTTGGAAAAATTCCATATGAGTATCAATCTAAGACAGGAAGTGTTCCTGTTGAAGGTAGCAGCATAGATACATCATATGGGAAAAGCGAAGGAAGCACAGATACAAGCTTATTTGCTAATGAAGGAGCTGCATCTGCTTCAAACAATGTAAATTTCTTGGGAATTACAAGTTCAAACAAAACTTCTGAATCTGCACATGTAGACGGAATCAATGGCACAAACACCGTTAGTGGTTCTCATCAAGTTAGTGAATCAAAAGGTGCTCAAGCTGGCATGGTTAGCAGACTTGACGCATATGATGGTGGTTCTCTAAACAAACCTACAATGAAGTCACAAGTTGAAGGTTATGACAATGGATTATGCAATGAATTAGAATTCTGGGCATAATAATTGATTTATTAGTATTAATCTAATATAATTTCTGTATGAAGAATCTTTATAACATTGATGACTGGAAAGATGTGTCTTGCCATAGATTAGGTGAGATACTACTTGAAGCTGGAAAAATAAATCTTTTCCATCTTTCTATGGTACTTGATGTTCAAAGATTTCAAAAAATACCAATGGGAGAAATTTTTCTTTCTATGAAAGTAATTAGTAAGAAAGATTTAAATCAAGCACTTAAAGTGCAAAAATTCATACAGAAAAGATTAGAAAATGCATAAACATATAAAAAATATATTATTTGCACTTTTTGCATTATTAACAATGCAAGGTTTTGCTTGTGCAGATATACTTGAATTTGCACAAGTTAGCGATATTCACTATACATTAAACAATACTGAAATTGAAAGAAATTTGCATTTCCTATCTTTATCATTTAGAAAAAATTACCCAGATTTTGTTGTTTTTCTTGGAGATAACATAGACAAATCTAATGAAGAAAACATAATAGGTTTTATGCGTTCTATTCATTCAATTCGACAACCTTATTATCTTACATTTGGTGAAAGAGATGCACACACACTAGGTGGACTTGAAAAAGAAACTTATTTAGATGTTGTTTCTACTTTTAATAAAGAACAAGACTCTGGAAAAAATTTCTACTATTTTAAACCAAATAAAGATTTTATATGCGTTGTTTTAGATAATACACCTGATTTTGCACCATCTAAACATGGTGAAATTTCTGAAGAACAATTAGTTTGGTTAGAAAAATTATTAATAAAATATCCAAAAAGAATGTTTATTATATTTCAACATAACCCACTATTTCCGCCAAGAGAAGAATATAAATTATCTCTGTTAAACAGCGAAAAATATAAACAACTACTACATAAATACAATAATATTCTATTAGTTAGCGCAGGACATTATCATCAAAATTTAATTCAAACTGATGAAAAAGGAATAAGACATATTAACGCACCAGCGTTTAAAGATACACCTCATTCCTACCAATCAATTAGAATTGAATATGATAGTAATTCATACTTATCACCTAAAAATGTAAAAATTACCGTAAAAAATGTAAAAGTATAGATTATTATTTTTGAATAAAGTCACGACAAGAATTAAAGATTTGTTTTGCAAGTTCAGAATTACTTTCAAAATTGAATCCAGCATTTTGTAATACTTGTTTTAATCTTGCTTCCCAATATTCATAAATTTCTTCTTCTGATACATTAAGAACTTGTGCAATTACACTAACCTCTTTCCAATCTAGTGGCAAAGGTCTAGCACCTCTTAATATATCAACAATATCTAATCTCTGCTTTCTTGGAAAAGCTTTTAATAATTGAACTGTAGATAAATTATTTTCCTTTTGTTTTTCTTTTATAAATTCTGTTGTTTCATCAAATACAATAGGATCTTGAGGAATTTTATATTCAGAAAATTCTTCAGGTGAAATATCCATTACAGTTGCAATACGCTCTAGCGTTGTACTTCTTGTAGAAAATGGAATTGTTTCATCAATTAAGTTGTAAACATAAGATAAAGTTACGCCAATCATTTGCGCAAAATCTTTTTTATGTAAATTAGAATTTTCTAAAAAATTAGCAAGCATTTCACTGCTTTTCATAACAATAATAGAGTTTTTCTTCATAGCCATTTTATATCTCCTATTTTTATATATGATTAATTATTTTTATAACTTTTTAATTGGTAAGTAGAATAAAATTATGGGATAATTTAAAAATAAAGGATAAGCATGCTATGAAATTATTAATATGTTTAGGTAACTTTGGTTCTAAATACGAAAAAACAAGACATAATGTTGGCTTTATGTTTGCAGATATGTTAGCTAATGAACTTGGTTCTAATTTCACAAACGAACCAAAATTTAAATCAGAACTTTGTAAAACAACATATAAAAACGAAGCCATTTGGATTGTTAAACCTCAAACATACATGAACTTATCTGGTGAAGCACTTTTAGCACTGAAAAATTTTTATAAGATAGATATAAACGACTTATTCATTGTTTATGACGATATTTCACTTGAACTGGGCAAAATCAGATTTAGAAATAAAGGTTCTGATGGCGGTCATAACGGAATTAAATCAATAATAAAACATGCTCAAACCCAAGTATTTGATAGACTTAAAATAGGAATAGGTCCACAACCAAACTTTATGAAATCAGAGGATTTCGTTCTTCAAAACTTCTCAAATGAACAAATGGAAGAATTAAATAAGGTATTAAAAAACAGCGTTGAAGCTTTTTTATATTATTGCGAAAACGACATTAATAAAGTTCAAAATAAATATAATTAAAAGTTTTCTTTCACGCCTTCAAGCAACTCACTACATTTTGCTTACACAAAATTCACATTCGTTTTTTCGGCGATACTTCGGCATTCGTTCATTTTATTTACTCTGCCTACAGAAAAAACACAAAAAAAGAGGGCAAAAAATGCCCTACTGTCTGGAATTAAGAATAGTTGGAAGTATGAAAAAGATACTTATATATAACGAAATAAATGAGTTTTTAACAATTCGCCAATCGGACTAAACAAAAATAATACAAATGGCTAATACTTTTTTAAGATAATAAGTGCTAGTTTTACACTTAATGCTATAACGCTTGCAATTATTGGTTTTAGCAATTGTAAAGTTTTTTAAAAAATATCTATTGACAAAAAAATTTTTCTATTTCATAATAAATACATAAAATAAAGTGTATGAAAAACACTTTAACTGAGAGAGAGGTTTAAAATGAAAATTAACTCAATCAATAATATAAATAATAATTATAACAAACAAAGCTTTAAAAGAACAGCTGTTCCTTATCCAGAATACAAAACAGCATATATTATAAAAGCTGGAGAAGATACTCTTGTTTCATCAATAAAAAACAAAATTAATGAAATTTTCAGACCAGATGTTACACAAGAAGCTTTAAATATTAAAAGTCAAATCGATAGTTTTTATGGAACAAAAGAAACAGATCCAAAACAACATTTACTAACTGTATTAGCTTAATCAACTTCATTAGTAACCCATTTTTTTCTTAAGTTCCACTGTATTATCGTTAAAATTAAAATAAACACAAAAAGCACATAAGCAATAGCAGATGCTTTCCCAATATTAAAAAATTCAAATGCATTTTTATACAACCAATAAACAAGAACATTTGTTGAATTTTCAGGACCACCTTCCGTCATTAAATAAATCAAATCAAATACCTGAAAAGAACTAATGGTTGTAATCAATAAAACAAAAAAGATTGTTGGTGTTAATAAAGGAACCGTAATAAATAAAAAGGTTTTAACTTTATTAGCACCATCAATTTTTGAAGCCTCATAAACTTGAGAACTAATCGACGATAACCCTGATAAAAAAATCACCATATTATATCCAATTAATTTCCAAACAGAAACAATAATTAAAGCAAACATAGCAGTTTTCGTATCATATAACCATTGAATATTAGACTTTAAAAGTAAATTTATAAAACCAATATTTGGATCAAAAATCCACTGCCAAATCATAGCAATAACAATCATTGGAGTAATAAAAGGTAAGAAATAAGAGGTTTTTAAAAACTCTTTACAAATAATTTTTGAATTAATAATTGATGCTAATACTAAAGGGATAAGCGTACCTAACAAAGTAACAGCCAACGAATAAACAATCGTATTTTTAAAAACGAACCAAAACTCTGTTGATGATAATAAATTTAAATAATTATTTAGCCCAACAAATTTTAAATCATTAATTAAATTCCAATCAAAAAAACTTAGAAAAAAAGAAAAAATCGACGGCAAAAATATAAAAACAAAGGACCCAATTAAAGAAGGAATTAAAAAAGAAGTCCTTATATTTTTTTCTTTATTTTTTTTAAATTTATTAATAAGTAATTTATACATTTTGCTTTTAATTACAATATTTTCTATAATATAAAGTATAATCAATTTTTATGTTTATACAAGTTTTTTACAAGGGAAATGAAATGACACAAACAATAACTTTCAGTGCATTTGGCAAAAATGACATTCGAGGAATATATGGAGAAGATGTTACAGAAGAATTATTCTATTACACTGGAAAAGGCTTCGTAAAATATATACAAGAAAAAACAGGACTAATACCTGCTGATATTTGGATAACAATTTCAAAAGATGCAAGATTACACTCTGAATCTCTAGCAAAAGCACTTTCAAAAGGCATAGTGCATATGGGAGCAAATGTAATCAGTTTAGATATAGTACCAACACCTCTTGGATATTATTCAGAATTTGCAAGTTATCCAGAACATATTTCTAATAATGTTGTAATATCAGGCGCATTAATCGTAACGGCAAGCCACAATCCAAGCGAATATAATGGTTTAAAATTAACATTCAACAAATCATCTCTTGATGAAGAAGCTATAAAAGTGGTGAAAAATTACACTATGGAACAAATGTCTAACGACATAACAGCTGTAAAACATGGCGAATCTAGATTGTTTAATATAATTCCACAATACACAGAATCACTAGTTTCAAAATTTTTAGGAATAGGACATGGAATAAAAGTTGTAGTTGATAGTGCAAATGGTACAGCTGGAGTTGTAGCTCCAAAATTATATTCAGAACTTGGTTGTGAAGTAATAGAATTATATTCCGAGCCTGATGGCAACTTCCCTAATCACCATCCAAACCCAAGTGATTTATCAACACTTGAAGATATTAAAAAGAAAGTTATAGAAACAAAAGCCGATTTAGGTATCGCATTTGATGGTGATTCTGACAGACTTGGTGTTATTGATTCAGAAGGTAACCCACTAACTGGCGATAAATTACTTTACCTTTACGCACAAGACTTAATTAAAAATCTTGTTGTTAGAGGTGAAACTCCTGTTGTTGTTTCAGAAGTAAAATGTTCACAAGTTTTATTTGATGAAATAAATAAACAAGGCGGAAAAGCTATAATGGCAAAAACTGGACACGGATACATAAAATCTAAAATGAGAGAAACCGGTGCAATATTAGCTGGAGAAATGTCAGGACATATGTTCTTTAAAGATAGATATTATGGATTTGATGATGCTGTTTATGCTGGTTGCAGAATTATTGAAATCGTCGCTAAAAACAAAGCAAAAAATAAAGATTTCAAATTATCAGATTTACTAGAACCATTTAATAAAGTTTGTACTCTTGATGAAGTAAGACACAAATGTAAAAACGAATATAAAAAAGAAGTATTATCTATGGTTACTGAAAAAATTGAAAAAGATAATTCAATTTTTGGAACAAATATAAATGACATAGTTACATTAGACGGACTGAGAATAATTTTCCCAGACGGATTTGCTTTAATAAGACAAAGCAATACAGAACCTGTATTTACTTGCCGTTTTGAAGCAACAACAAAAGAAAAAGCAACTCACTATAAAAATGTTATGGTTAATATGCTTGATGAATTTATTAACGAAATATCAGTTAGAGAGGAAAAATGAAAGAATCTATAATCTCAAAAATAGTAATAATTTTATGTATATGTTGTCTATGTGTAGGTTTTATAAACATGGATAAAGATAGACCATATAATAAAAATGAAAATAATAATGCAATATCTAAAACAAATGTGATATCAACAGTTAATAAAGTTGCTGTATTAGAATTAGATGGTCCAATAGCAACAACATATGAAAGCAATTTTTTCTCTAAAGAAGCAAATGCTCAAACTTTATTAGAATCATTAATTTCATTACAAACAAATAATGATATCAAAGGAATTATTATTAAAATTAATTCACCAGGTGGCACAGTTGCCATGTCTCAAAATATTTATAATCAAATTATTAAAATAAGAAAGAAAAAGCCAGTAGTTGTTGTTCTTGATGATGTTGCCGCAAGTGGTGGATATTATATAGCATCAGCAGCAGATAGAATAATTGCCCAAGAAGGCACATTAACTGGCAGTATCGGAGTTATTTTCTCATTTATGGATTACCATAATTTATTATTAAATAAACTTTCTGTTAAACCAGTCGTTATCAAAAGTGGAAAGCATAAAGATATTGGTTCTGGTTTAAGAGAAATAACTCAAGAAGAAATCGTATTAATGCAAGAAATAATAGATGATTCATACAAACAATTTGTTGAAGCAATCGTAAATGGACGCATTAATAGAACAGACAAATATTCAGCTAAAAAAACAAATCTTACAATGCTAGAAATTAATAAATATGCAGATGGACGCGTATTTACTGGCAAACAAGCACAAAAAATGGGATTTGTAGATGAAATTGGAGACTTAGATACAGCAAAAGATATGATAGAAAAAATGCTTCAAGAAAAACTACAAAATAAACAATCTATAAAACTTGTTAGATACAACAAAAAGAATGCATTTAGTGAATATTTTTCGACATTTAAAGAATACAGTTCTAACTCAAATATTAAACTAACAGATTTTATACCAACAAGCATGATACTTAGTAGAAAGCCATTATACCTATGGGAATAACAGTAGATAATTATTTTGAAAATTTATATAGCGTTATTTTTTCACCAAAAGCTTTTTTTGAAAAAAATGACCACACTATATCAATTAGAGTTGCAATTGCAAATATATTACTAATTTCAAGCATAGCATTTACCACAAAAAGCATTTTTGAAAGTAATATTTTGCATAAACTATTTTTAGGGAAATTAATTTTAGTTCTATTAGGTGTTGTTATAACTTGGTTTTTAACAGGATTATTTTTTGAATATATTGCGAAAATTTTCAATAAAGGGAAAAAGCTAAATAATATATTATTTTTAACTTCATATGCACCTTTACCATACATATTTTTTGCCCCATTAAATTTATTAAAAGATTTTGGCTCAATAGGTTATTTTATAGGTTCATATGCAGAGTTTTTTATATACTTATGGATAATCTTTTTATATGCACTTTCTTTAAAATCAGCATATAAACTAACAATTGCAAGAGCATTTATGCTAATATTTTTACCATTTATTTCAATATTTTTTGCAATATATTGGACAATTTGTTTTTGTTCAAAACTTTGGTATATATTCTCAATATAAGAGAAATATTATGAAAAAAATACTTATAGCAATTTTAATACTAATTATTCAAACATCATTTGCCTTCGCTACTACAACGACAATTGAAGCAATTGAGAATAATCTTTTTGGCTATGATTATAATGGTGAAACAGATACAAAAAGAATTGAAAGAATTGAAAACTTTTTATATGGAAAGAAACAAACTGGCACAATAGAAAAAAGACTTAAAAAAATAAAAAATGATACCGGTGTTTCAATAAACAAAACAATAAATAAAAAGGAAAATTTACCGCAAAATGATGCTTCTATATTGAAAGAAGATTCAACTGTCGAATATCCAATAGTTGATAAAATGGAGAAAGAACTTTTCAATGAATGCTATAAAACTGAAAACATCTACAAAAGACTTGATAGACTAGAACAAAAAGTATTTAATAAAACATTTTCCGAAGATTTAAATACAAGAGTAGATAAATTAGAAAAAATCATTCTGCCTAAAAAGCAGATAACAAGAGCTACAGATGATTATACAAATCAAGAAATTGATAATTATTATAGAAAAAATGGTCTTGAATCAATTGATAATCAATCATTTCCATTTAGATTAGCTGTTTTAGAACAAGATCTTTTAAATAATACCTACGAAAATGAAAACACAGCTATCAGATTAAGTAGACTAGAAGAAAAACTGTTTAAAAAGACTTTTACAAACGATTCAGACATATCAAGATTACAAAGATTAATTGTAGCTTATGATGCTAAACAAAAAAGCTATAAATATGAAAACAATAGAAAAATGCAAAACATGGCAACCGCATCGCAATTAGGCGGAATTTTACTAATGATATTAGCGATGATTTTATAAAATTATGTCATCAAACAATTCTGAATCCGTGTAATCATATAAAATAGTAACCTTTTCAGGTTTATCTGATTCAGTATTATCACACAAAATAGTAACTGTTTTAGGTTGTTCAGATTCGGTACAATCGCACAAAATAGTAACATTTTCTGGTTTTTGTCTAACTTTATCAACAACTGAACCAGTTACTTTACTTCCTGCTGTATAACCAAGTAATGAAGCAGTAACAAAAGCAAGACCTTTTGCTACATACCAAGCAAATTTCTTTTTAGGACTTCCTGAAATCGTACCTCTTTTTAGAAGAAAATTATCAACATTTCTTAATAATTTTTCAGCAACTTTTTCACAAGAATACATAGCACCAATACCTGCAGCTTGTGAAAAACCTGTTTTAACTTTATCTTCAGATTTTACGGTATTATAAACACCAGAACAAATAATTAATGGATAACATAACTTTCTTGCAACTGCAGCACCTTTTGATAATGCAGTAGAAACAGGTTTTGAAACATGATTAACGGAAACAGAAGATTGAGCTATAGCATCGGCTGTTCTAATTGATTGAGCGCCTGCTATACCCTTTTTAAATACATTTTTTTCGCTTTTCCCATATATGTGATTACGAGCAGCGAAAATAGCACATGATACTCCGTTAGGCATAGTTTTCCTTACACTTAACTTACATATATATAAAAACAATTTGAAAAGTGAAATTTACCAAAAACAAATAATATTTAAGAAATTTAACAAAGGCTTAACCTAAAAAATAATTTGTGAGAGAATTATAGTGTTATTACACAGGGGAGATTTTAGACAAATGAAAGACAAAACATTTTTAATGATACCTGGCCCAACCCCGGTACCTGAAAGAGTGCTACTAGAAATAGCAAAACATCCTATGGGACATAGAAGTAGCGAATTTTCAAAAATTTTAGAATCGGTATACTCCGATTTAAAATATGTTTTTCAAACCTCCAATGATGTAATAGTTTATACTTCGAGTGGTACAGGCGCAATGGATGCAGCATTGTCAAACTTAATCAACGAAGGTGATAAAGTATTATGCTTAGCTATCGGTAATTTTGGTCAAAGATGGGCAAAAATTGCAGAAGGTCTTGGCGCACAAGTAGAAAAAATAGAAGTTGAAGCAGGAAAAGCTATTAATCCAGACGAATTAAAAGCAGTTTTAGCAAAAGATGTAAATAAAGAAATTAAATTGGTTACACTAACTCAAAATGAAACTTCAACAGGTGTAACAAATGATGTTAAAACACTTGTTTCTATAATAAAAGAACACGGTGCATTATCTGTAGTAGATGGCGTAACTTCAATTGGTGCAATGGATTGTAAAATGGATGAATGGGGAATTGATGTTTTAGTATCAGGTTCTCAAAAAGGATTTATGATTCCTCCAGGACTTGCTTTTTTAGCTGCAAGCGAAAAAGCTTGGGCTGTTCATAAAGAATGTAAAAGACCTGACTTCTATTTCAATTGGACTACAAACAGAAAATCAGTTCTTGAAAATTCTACAGCATTTACTCCTGCAGTTAATTTAATCAGCGGATTAAAAGTTGCTTTAGAAATGATGAAGGAAGAAGGACTTGAAAACATTATTGCTCGTCATACAAAATTAGCAAAAGGTTTAAGAGCTGCACTTAAAGCAATGGGCTTAACACTTTTTGTTGAAGATGAAGCAATTGCAAGTACATCAATCACTGCAGTATTACCACCAGAAGGAATTAGTGTACCAGATATCAGAAAAATTATGAAAAATGACTATGATATCGTTGTTGCAAACGGTCAAAACAAATTAAAAGACAAAATTTTCAGAATGGGAACTTTAGGTTTTGTTTCTGAAAGAGATGTAATCACAGCCGTTGGCGCATTAGAAGCAACACTTTATAAACTAGGTCACAAATTTGAGCTTGGCGCTGGTGTTGCAACACTAATAAAATATATGAATAAATAGGGGACAAAAATGAAAGTTTTAATTACAGATAAAATTAATGAAGCCGCAGGAAAAATTCTTGATGGTGTAGCTCAAGTTGATTTTATACCAACACTACCAGAAGATGAATTATGCGAAAAAATTAAAGATTATGATGCTTTAATGATTAGAAGCCAAACTAAAGTTACAAAAAAGATTTTAGAAGCAGGCAAAAATTTAAAAATTGTTGGTAGAGCAGGCGTTGGCGTTGATAATGTAGATATTGAAGCAGCAACACAAGCTGGTGTTATTGTTGTTAATTCACCAGATGGAAACACAAACGCAGCAGCAGAACACACATTAGCATTAATGCTTGCAATGTCTAGAAATATTCCAGCAGCAGCATCTTCTACAAAAGAAGGCAAATGGGAACGTTCAAAATTCACAGGTGTTGAAGTTTTCGGAAAAACTTTAGGTATTATTGGTTTTGGTAAAATCGGTCAACACGTTGCGACTGTTGCAATAGCACTAGGCATGAATGTTATTGTTTCAGACCCATACACAACAAAAGAAGCTGTTGAAAAAATTGGTGCAAAATATATAACAAGCCTAGATGAATTCTGGGGAAAATGCGATTATATTACAATTCACACACCAAAAACAAAAGAAACTACATCCTTAATCAACAAAAATACTTTAAATAGAATGAAAAAAGGTGTAAGAATTATTAACTGTGCTCGTGGCGGAATTATTGATGAAGCAGCTTTAAAAGAAGCATTAGAATCTGGACAAGTTGGAGCAGCCGCAATTGATGTTTACGAAACTGAACCAAATATTACAGAATCACCTTTATATGGATGTAATGCAAACATAACAATGACTCCACACTTAGGCGCAAGCACAACAGAAGCACAATTTAATGTAGCTATTGACGTAGCTGAACAAATTAGAGATGTATTATCTGGTGGAAGCGCAAAAGCTGCGATTAATATTCCTGCTTTAAAATCAGCAGTAATAGAGCCAGTAAAAGATTACATGGAATTAGCAGAAAATATTGGTGCGCTTGTAAAACAATTATCAATAGGTAATCTAAAAAATATAAATATTACCGTTAATGGAAATCTTTCTGAACTAAATGTTTCACCATTAGAAGTTGCTGTTCAAAAAGGTATTTTCTCTTCATTTATTGAAGGCGTAAACTTTGTTAATGCACCATTAATTGCAAAACAAAGAGGCATAAATGTTGTAACATCTAAATCACAAAAAGATTGTACATTTATTGGTTCAATATCTGTTACTTTAACTACAGATGCAGAAGAAAACACTGTAACAGGTGCTTTAATTGCTAAAAATATGCCAAGAATAGTTAGAATTAATGACTACAACATGAGTATTGAAGCAGAAGAAAATATGCTAATGATACCTCACGAAAATAAACCATCAATGGTAGCTAAAGTAGCTGTTGTTATTGGTGAACACAATATCAACATCAACAGAATGCAAGTTGCACAAAAATCAAACAAATCAGATAATGTTTCAATTATGATAATTACAACTGATAGAAATGTTGATGATGACACAATGAAAATAATCAATGAAATAGATGGCATAAAAAACGCACAATATATTAAATTAAATGCGTAATAGATTATTTTAGACACAAAAAAGCCCTTGAATATTCAAGGGCTTTTAAATTTATTGACCGTTATTGATTTCGTGCTTTCCTTCAATATAGCCAGCTTTTTGTGCTGAAACCATAGTTACTAATGGACCTACTAAAGCAAGAACACCAGCACCTGCCAAGATTGCAGCCTTAGCTGGAGCAGGTAATGCTGAAAACTTAGTATAAATAGAAGATGATTTAACTAAATCTTTTAAATTTTTACCGTTTACTGCAATTTTAGATAAAGCGTCGCCAACTTTAGAAATACCTTTTGCAAAAGCTTGACCAACTTTATTTGAGCAACCAGTTGCAATAGCAGCAGCTCCACCCACTGTAGCAGCACCACCACCTAATACTAATAAATCTTTAACACCCTCTTTTGTCATTTCGCCAATAGTAGCAGCTTTGCTATCTAGTTTGTCATTTGTAAGAACATGTGCAATACTTGCAGGTGCACCAGCTGGCTTACCTGTAACTTTTTGATACACTTTTGAACCGCCTAATGCGATACCTGTGCCTGCAGCGGCACCAACAATTGCCGGATTAATCATAATAATTTCCCTTCCTTTTACTTACCATTTCCGAATATTACTTACATTTCCGAGTTGTATATTCTATATAAAAAAAATGAAGTTACTCGATTTACAAAGAAGGAATAAATATTAAGAAACATTAAATTTTATTCAATGTATGTAGGTGCGTTTTTAGGGCTTTTTCCCTTGATAACATTGTGATAATAAGAATATGTCATAGGAATTTCAGAGTTTAATAAATCACCTTCTAAAACATCTGCTAAAAATAAAATATGTGAAGATGTTTCTATTTTATCTTTTATTTTACAAATTAAATATCCACAAGCATCTTTTATAACAGGCATATCATGATAAAAAGAATGTTCAATAACAGAAAATTTATCAAAATCTTTACCTGTTCTAAAGCCAAAAGTACCAATAGACAAAGGATTTGACTGTACAGATAAAATTGATACAGCAAACATTTCATGTTCTTCAATACAAAGTCTTGTGTAATTATCTTTGTTTAAACTTAAAGCAATAGTAGCAGGTGATGAAGTCACTTGCATAATACTATTTACAGTACAACCTGTAAATTTGTCACCATTTTTACAAGAAACTATATAAACACCATACGATAAATTATTAAAAACATTTTTATTCATAATTACCTCACTAAAAAAGAGAGAAGCAAAAAGCTTCTCTCAAATTATATTAACCAATAACTGGAGCTACAAAAGTCCTTGTAGCCAACTCTTTATCTAACATATATAAACAATTTTGATCATTACAAATCATTTTTAATGTTTTTAAAAGATTACCAACGTTTGCTTCTTCTTCAACTTGCTCTTTTAAATACCAATCAAGAAAAGAAACTGCAGCTCTATCTTTAACATCATCTGCAACATCCATTAAAGCATTAATTTTAGAAGTAACTAATTGTTCATGTTTTAATACAGCTTCAAATACAGCCAATGGAGATGCCCAATCAGTATCAGGTTGTTCAATAGCTTGAAGTGTAACTTTAGCACCGCGTTCATGAACATAATTAAATAAACCCATAGCATGAGCGTGTTCTTCTTGTCTTTGAACATCCATCCAGTTTTTAAAACCTTGTAAGTTCATTCTTTCAAAATAAGCATACATGGATAAATATAAATATTCAGAATAAAATTCTGCATTTATTTGATCATTAAAAGCTTTTTCTAATTTTTCATTCATCATAATTGTGTCTCCTTTTTAAGTATTGTACAACATGATTAAAAAAAAACATCATACTTTTATGAAAAATATTTCCTATCTTTCAATTCATCAGGTAAAAACTGTTGTTTATAATCAGGATTATCATGTGTATAAACATATCCCTTGCCAAATCCGTATTTAGATGCATCTTTATAATGAGCATCTCTTAAATGCATAGGTGGTTGATAATTTAAACCATTATAAATATCATTCATAGCACTATCAATGGCAACACAAGCACGATTTGACTTAGGACAACGAGCAATATATTCAACTGCTTGAGCCAACGGAATACGAGCTTCTGGCATACCTAATATTTCTGATGCTCTAAATGCATTAATAGCAATTGTTAAAGCATGTGGCGCCGCATTTCCAACATCTTCTGATGCACAAACAATCATTCTTCTTGCAATAAATCTAGGGTCTTCTCCAGCTGTAAGCATTTTTGCAAGCCAATAAATAGCAGCATCAGGATCAGAACCTCTCATACTTTTTTGAAAAGCTGATGCCATATCGTAATGTTCTTGTCTAGAATATCTAATTGAAGCATTTTGAGCTAATTGTTCAATTAATTCTAGATTAACACTTCTTACATCATCTTTTAAAGGAGAAGAGAAATAAACATTTTCAACTAAATTCAATGCACTTCTAGCGTCACCTCTTGCATAATTTAAAATATATTCAATAACATTTTCATCTAAGGTAACTTTTGAATATTTATTAGAAAGATATTCAAACCCGTTAGAAATAATTTTTTTCATAGCTTCATCTTCAATAGAAGTTAATCTGATAACTTGTGTTCTTGAAATTAAAGCTGCGTTAACTTGGAAAGATGGATTTTCTGTTGTAGAACCAATTAAAAACACAGTACCATTTTCTAAATGCGGTAAAAGAGCATCCTGTTGAGTCTTATTATATCTATGAATTTCATCAATAAATAATATTGTTTTTTGACCATAAACAAGTTTTTCTTTAGCATTATCAACAGCTTCTTTTATATCCTTTACACCAGAAGATACAGCACTCAATTCAATAAATTGACTATTTGTATGATTTGCAATTATTCTAGCTAAAGTTGTTTTTCCACAACCAGGAGGTCCCCAAAGAATAAGAGAAAATAATCTATTAGTATTTAACAATGAAATTAAAGGTGAATTTTTACCAGTAACATTATACTGTCCCAAATACTCCTCTAATGACTTTGGACGCAATAACTCAGCTAGTGGAACCTGTTTATTATTATCTTTTAAAGTATCAAATAAATCCATTGTAAAATATTAGCCCTTCAATAAATAATATTTTATCATTAATTATGGAGTTTCAATGATGAAAAAGCACTTTTTATTATATATTTTAATATTTGTTATTATATTTTGTTGCTTTATTTATGCAAAAACAAATAAATCCGAAAATCAAAAAAATGAAGTAGTTTTTTGGACACTTCAATTAAGCACATTTGATAAATATATTAATAATATTATTTCAGAGTTTGAAAAAGAAAACCCTACAATAAAAATCAAATGGATAGATATCCCATATTCTGAAGGTGAAAAAAGAACACTAGCTTCAATTTTAACTGATAATCCACCTGATTTAGTTAATTTAACACCTGATTTTTCATTATTACTTGCTCAAAAAAACGCATTATACACAATTGATAAAGAAGATTTAAAAGATTATTTACCAAGCATTTTAGAAACTCTAAAATACAATGATAAATACTTTGGAATACCTTTTTACGCAACAACAGCAGTTACTTTATATAACAAAGAAATTTTAAAAGGTAATCCACCAAAAACATATGATGAATTACTTTCATCAAAAAATAGAATAATGCTAAATTTAGCAGAAAATGACACTCTATTAAAAATATTAAATAAATATAATATAAATTCACCAGAAACAATTAACAATGATAAAAGCATAAAACTATTTGAACTTATAAAAAAAGACTACTTAAATGGCAATATTTTAAAAGAGAGTTTAACTCAAACCCATAGAGATTCACTAGAAAAATATATGTCAGGACAAATTTCAATACTTGTAACTGGCGCAAATTTTATAAATATGATAAAAGAAAATGCACCTTCGATTTATAAAAATACTGAAATTTCTTATCAATTAGTAGGCGATACAAATGCATATGATTACTCTCTAATGAATTTTGTAATTCCTAAAAAAGCACATAATAAAGAAATAGCGCTTAAATTCGCGATATATCTTACAAATAAAACAAATCAGCTAGAATTTGCAAAATTAACAACAATACTGCCTGTCAATAAATACGCACTAAAAGATGATTATTTTACTAAAGAAATCGATAACACTATTGAAACTAAAGCAAGAATCATAAGCGCAATACAACTAAATAACACTCAACCACCAATCAAAAATATAAAGAATAAAAAAGAATTAAATATACTAAGTGCAAATGCAATTCAAGAAATACTTATAAATAACGCAGATATAGAATTAACTCTTAATAATTTATCTGAGAATTGGGAAAAACTATAAATGGAAAAATGAGGTTTTTTGTTTTAAAATTTACTTATGAAATTAACAACATTAGATAAATATATTCTTAAACAAATTATAGAGGTTTTCGTTCTTGGTGTAGTAATTTTTACATCAATCATATTTGCTTCAGATACATTTATTTCTTTAATTAAACAAATATCAAATTATGGTATGCCAATGGAAATAGCATTCATGATTATTTTGTTGAATTTACCATCTGTAATTGTTATGACTATCCCTATGAGCGTTCTATTCTCAACAGTTATGACTGTAAATAAACTATGCTTACAATCTGAAATTACAGCAATGAAAGCCTGCGGTATAAACATAAAAAGAATTGCGAAACCAATTTTTGCATTTTCAATTGTTATGGCTCTATTCACTTTCTTTATTAATGAAACAATAGTACCAGTAACAACATCTCAATCAAAAACTCTTTTGATGTATTCATTAGTTCAAAGAAATATTCCTGAAGGAAAAAGAAACTTTTCTATTAAAGAATTAAAAAATGGAAACTTTATTAAAAGACTCTTCTATGTTGAAAAATGCGAAAACAAACAATTTTATAATGTATCAATTTTAGATTTATCATCTGACAAGAATATACAAATATTACAAGCCAAAACAGGCACTTCTGTTGCCGAAGGATGGCAATTTGATAACGCTTCAGTATATACAATCTCAAAAGAAGGAAAAAGTTTAAATACTTCTTGGATAGAAAGAACAATTATTGATTTTGGAAGCGACATACAAAAACAACTAGATAAAAAAAATGATGGTTCTGATTTAAACTTACTTGAATTAGCACCATACCTTAAACAATCAAAAGATAATTCAACTCTTAAACTTAAAGCTTTAGCACAATATAAAGTTAGATTTTGGGAAAAACTTGCTTTACCAATAACAACAGTTGTATTTGTACTATTAGGAACTCCACTAGCAATTACGCCACCAAGAGTTCGCCATAATAGAGGTTTTTTATTCACAATAGGAATTATATTCTTTTATTATGTAATTAGAGCATTTTCACTATCTTTAGGGTATGACTACAAAATACCAGCTATACTTGCAGCTAATTTACCTAATATAATTCTAGGGATTATTGGCTTTATTTTATATAAACAAAAAACAGAAAAAATATAAAAAAAGAGTAAATTTTATTAATTGTTAAGAAATATTAACGAAAAATTTTAAAATTTTTATCTACTTTTTATATACTGGATAAATAAATCATTTATACGCTTTATCTATACAGTATTTAACTTTTCAAAGAAAAAATCGCCAAAATTCAATACACTTCTATGTTTTAACCAAATCAAACCCTAAAAGCAAATATTAGCAAGCGATTAAGCAATTCACCTTTTTAAAATGTTTTTATATAAGTGTGGGTTAGTTAAAACATTAAGTTTAGAAATGGTAGGTTAGTTATGGGTTATGCTTTATTTGCGAATCGTAAGATTTATTACACAAATCTTATTTTTACATTGCAGTCTAAATTAGACAACATAATGCAACAAAAACAAAGTCTTTTAAATTTCTCATCAAACATTGCAGACGGCGTTGTAACAGTAGAAGAAATAGCTGGTGATGCTTCAAACTTCAACAACTACTCTGAATTTTTACAAGGCGCTGATGCATACATCAACACACCTGATTCTGAAGGTGGCGCTGCATCATCAATCGGTGAAATTGGTTCAATGGCTGCTAATCAAAATCCAAGCGAAGAATATCTTGCAAGCATTGCAGAAATGTTAAACACATCAGTTAACGAAAAATATGCTCAACAATACAACAAAAGATTAGAATCAATGGAAAACCAATTAGATATGCAACAAAAAAGAATTGAATCTAAATTAACAGTTGCTCAATCACAACTTCAAGCAGTTGAACAAGCTGAAGCAAAAGCAATTGAAAATGCAACTCCAAAATATAACGGTGTTGGCTAAAAATAAAAAAACCACAACTAACTACAATATAACTAACCAAAAAACGACCGAATTAATCGGTCGTTTTTCTATTCTATAACTTTTGGATTATAACCTTTTTCTTTTAAACGAAGTATAAATTTATTTGCAACATCTCGGTTAGAAAATGAGCCTAATTGTACAATATATGCACCATTTTGAGACTTAATAAAAGGCATAGCTTCTGGAACATCAGAAGAAACTCTTTGTTGTATACTCATAGCCTCATCAACAGAAATATAACTACCCAAATAAACTTTCAATAAACTTTGTGATGAAGAAGGTACAACCGGCAATGGAGATGGAGGTTTTGGTGCTGGAATAATTGATGTTGATGTTGCCATTCTAAAATCGTTTGGATGAGAAACTGGCAAACTAACAATATCAGAAATTGATGGTTTTGGTGCAACATCTTCTTTTTTAAAAATAGGTTCTTGCTCTACAATTGTCTTTTCTGGTTTAGGAACAATTTCATTAGTTTTTTCTTTTATAATTTCATTTTCTATTTTTTTATTAAGAATTTCATTTTCAGCGGATTCTTTAGCTTCTCTAATAGCTACAGATGGCATTTCATCTTCCATTTGAATCCATTTTAATCTTTCATCAACAGATTTTACTTCAACATTCATATCAGATTCTGACAGAGGAGCTAAATCATTATTTCCAATTTCAATTTCTACTTTAGGTGTAAACGCTTTTACTAAATATGACAACCCACCCAAAGTAATAACAAAAACAATTATAAACAACACAAAATAGCTCATCAAACCACTTTTGCGTTTGCGTCTTTTCTTTTTAGTTGGAACTTTTGTTTCTTCAGTAGTCGGCATTAAATAACTCCTCTAACTTTACAAGCGGCATTATTAATATCACTCACTTCTTCAGAATATGTCTTCATAATTTCAAGAGCAAATTCTTTGATATTATGTATTTTAGCATCTTTTATCAAATCAGCAGCATTAACAGGAGCACCATCTGCATCTATATTTAAACCAAAATGAATTAAAGATGAAGTAATAGATTTAGTTGCAATAGATACCGAAAGTTTCTTTTCTCCAATATATAAATCATCACCATTTCTAATTATTTTAACAGAAGGATTTTTTCTTTCTATTAGCTCTTTGGTTATTGTTACAAGTAATCTTTGCTTGTAAACCATTTCAACCAATGAAGAATTGAAATTTTCTTCTATGAAACTTAACATCAACTTGCTATAAATAGGCTCGTCATTAATAACATCTTCAATATCTACCATATGAGACAAATCAACTTCACATTCACCAATAAAAGCAACAATAGCATTCCCCATGATATTAAAATTTTTATAAATCCAATGTGGAGCAAGCTGACTACCTATATATTTTATATTATCTTCAATAAATAATGTTTTCATAACTATCCTTAATTAAATATTTTATCCAAGATTTCATAAGCATTATTTTCAACTAATGCACGTTTTAATCTAGCACAAGATTCACACTCACCACAATGTTTATCATTTAGAGAATAACAACTGTGAATCAAATGAAAAGGTATGTTTAACTCAAGACCAATTTTAACAATATCAGTTTTATTCGCATCAATTAATGGTGCAATCAACATAACAGGACTATTTAAAGAATTTTCAAAAGACTTATTTATCGCATTAATAAATTCTGCAGAATTATCTTTAAAAACAACAGCTTCTTCTTTATTAGCACCGATTATAATAGAATCATAATTTAAAGCTTCAGCATATGTAGCAGCAATATTAGCAAACAAACCATTTCTATTTGGAACCCAAACAGAATTAGAAGCTGATTTTGAATTTATAAATTCACTAAGATTTTCAAAATCAATTTTAGGAATATCTAAATTATTATTTAAAGATGAAGTAGAAATCTTAGCCAACCACGGCAAATCAACTATTTCATGTTTAATATTATAATATTGAGCAATTTTTTCAGCTGAATCTTTTTCAGCCAAGAAAGATTTTTGACCATAATTAAAAGTTAAAGCTAAAATATCAGAACAAATTTCTTTAACTAAAGCAAGACTAACAACGCAATCCAAACCACCAGATAACAAAATAATTGCTTTATTACTCATCAATGTTATCCTCTTGCAAATCTTCATCTCTTAAATCATCTTGCAATTTTATCGCCTCTGTTTTGGCATTTTCTGAATAAGTTGGTGTTGCTATAATCTCATCTAAAATATCATCACCTAATAAATTATAAAGTGCTATTACAGCATTTTGTACAACTTCTCGATTGTTATCTTCAAGCATATTTTTAATCAAATCAACAGCTCTTGAATCATCAGAATTCATTAAAACTTCAATAGCATTAATTCTTACTTGAGGAGATTCATCCTGCAGTGATTTAACCAAAGCTCTAAAAACTCTTTCACCTTTAAAACTAATTTTATTTAATGCTTCTAAAGCTCTTTCCTTTAAAAAAGTAAATTTATCTAAAAATCCTTTTTTACTTTCAAGAATAGAAACTAAAGAATCAACAGCCTTTTCATCTCCAATCATACCTAAAGCAGATACAGCTGACTCTTTAACATATACAGACGATTCATTTTCATCTTCCAAAATACTCATCAACGGAAGAACTGCATATCTATCCCCAATTTTACCTAGAGCTTCTGCACAAGATAATTTCACTTTATAATTTTCATCTTTGCTATTTAAACAATATAAAAGAGGATAAACAGCTTGAGAGTCTTTTGTATTAGCAAGAACTTTTGTAATGTTTACTCTAATTCTAGTTATATTATCAGCATCAGGAATTCTTTGAGAAAATTTACCTTTCATTAAAAGAGAATCAATTAAAATTGGACGACTTGATTTGTCTTTAAATTTATCAATTTTTTGTAATAAAAACATCAAAATTTCGTAAGAATTTGAATGTTCAAAAAAGTAATTGTAAATTAAAACAAGATACTCACTAGGATATTCAGAACTCAATGCAGTAATCTTATCAATAGAAAACTTATAATTCTGAGGACTAATAATTTCACAATCATTAACTAATCTATCAAAAGGTATATTAAAATTTTCTTCCATATCTCACATGAATATAATAATACACATGAATAGGATAGCTAAAAAACAGCATTATAGCAAGTCTTTAAGACAAAATATCAAGTTCCAACAAAGATTCTAAAGAATTATCCTTAATCGCCTTATCTATAAGGGCTTTTATATCTATTTTAATATCTAAATTTTTAAAACTTACAGGTAAAACAATATCAGATGTTAGCTTTGTATTAATAAAACCATTATTTAAAGTTAAAAATTCAGAATAAAGTTCTAGAATTTTTTTCCAGTTTTGAGGAATTTGCTTTTTTTGACCTGTGTAATATTGAAAATCACGTTCAAAAGAATCAAAATAATTTTCCATAAAATTAACTTGAATTAAATAATCATAATTCTCTTTATCTTCATCACTCATATTTAAAAATACATTACCAACAATTTCTTTTGGCACACTTAAATTATTATTCACTAAATAATAAGCCCATAATAAACAACCAAAATAAAAAGCAATATTATTAGACATGTATTTTTCAATTTTAGATGAATAAATTTTAAATCTAGAACGTTTTTGATGAATTGTTCTAAATGACATTAATTGAGAATATACATTATTAACAAACTCATTAAAATCAACTACCAATGGACCCATACCAGGATCAAATTTAACTGTATCAACCATTAAACTCTTACCTCAATATTATGATTATCTAATTCTTTTTTTAGATTTGGAACACTTAAAGTATTAAAATGGAAAATAGAAGCAGCCAAAGCAGCATCAGCAAAACCATCTTTAAATACTTCAACAAAATGATTAACACATGGACCAGCACCACCTGACGCAATAACAGGAATTTTAACATTTTCTGAAACTAATTTGGTCATTTCAATATCAAAACCATTTTGAGTACCATCAGCGTCCATAGATGTTAATAAAATTTCACCAGCACCACGCTGTTCAACTTCTTTAGCCCAATCTATTAATTTAATACCAGTATTCAATTTCCCCGCATTTATATGAACATAAAATTCACCATTAACTCTTTTTGCGTCAATAGCAACAACAATGCACTGAGAACCAAAATATGAAGAACCTTCATTTATTAATTCAGGTGTTTTAACAGCAGAAGAATTGATAGCAACTTTGTCAGCACCTGCAACAAGCAAATTTCTCATATCATCTAATGACTTAATGCCACCACCAACGGTAAATGGTATAAAAACTTGACTAGCAACTTTTCGAACCATTTCAATCGTAGTTTTTCTACCCTCATTAGTTGCTGTGATATCTAAAAAAACTAATTCATCAGCACCTTCATCAGAATATTTTTTTGCAAGTTCAACAGGGTCACCAGCAAAGCGTAAATTTTCAAAATTTACACCCTTTACAGTTTGCCCATCTTTTACATCTAAACAAGGTATAATTCTTTTTGCTAACATCTTAAAACTGCTTCAAAAATCTATTATCATTATTAAAGAATAATCTAATATCGCTAATAGCATACTTAAGCATTGTTAAACGCTCAACACCCATACCAAAAGCGAAACCAGAATATACTTCAGGATCAATTCCAACATTTCTTAATACATTAGCATGTACCATACCTGCACCAAGAACTTCTAACCAACCTGTTCCACTGCAAGTTCTACAACCTTTACCACCACACATAATGCACTGAACATCAACTTCAGCACTTGGTTCTGTGAATGGGAAATAGCTTGCTCTGAATCTAGTTGGACGAGATGAACCAAAATAAATTCTTACGAATTCATTTAGAATACCTTTTAAATCAGCAAAAGTAATATCTTTATCAACTAAAAGACCTTCTATTTGATGGAATAAGTTATTTTTTCTAGCACTAACAGATTCACATCTATAAACTCTACCAGGAGAAATAACACGAACTGGAGGAGCTTGATGCAACATTTGTCTAATTTGAGCACCAGATGTTTGGCTTCTTAAGATAACATTTGGAGCAACTTTTGTATAGAAAGTATCTTGCATATCTTTTGCAGGATGGTTAGGAGGGAAATTTAACATATCGAAATTAATATATTCAGTTTCTACCTCAGGACTATCCTCTGATGGCATTACAGAAAAACCTAGCCTCTGAAAAATTTCAACTATTTCATTAACTGTTTGAGTTAAAGGATGAACTTTACCTTGTGGTCTAAAATCAGATGGTAAAGTAATATCAATTTTTTCATCAGCTAATTTTTTATTTAATTCTTGTTTATAAAGAGCTTGTCCTTTTTCTTCTAATAACTGTTCTAATTGATTAGAAACATTATTTGCAAATGCACCAACAATTCTCTTATCTTCATCAGATAAATCTTTAAGATTTTTCTTTATTGAGTTTAATTCACCTTTTCTACTTAAATATTTTAATTTAACATCATCTAACTCTTGAACAGATGTCGCAGAATTAATTTCTTGTGTTGCATTATTTAAAATAAGCTCTAATTTCTCTTTCATAAACGCCTCATTGTAATCTATAAAAAAATTATAAGACAAAGAAAATAACATGTCATCAAAGCATTTATGATATACTTTTATAAGGTTATTTTTTACAGAGAATTAATATGAAAAAGCTTTTAATTACACTAGTTATACTTGCATTTTGTGGCAATTTTTCACATGCTCAATCAGACTTAAGAACAATGTTTCAAAATAATGAAGCAATTATATATTCAATAAATTTAAGAACTTTTAATGCAAATGACATTGATGGAAATGAAATTATTGATTTTTCCAATGGTGAAACATCTGGAACATTTCTTAATGCAATTGAAAGACTAGATGAATTAAAAGATTTAGGAATAAACACACTTCATTTTCTTCCTATAACACCAGTTGGAAAAATCAAAGCACTTGGTAGTGCAGGTTCTCTTTACGCAATGTCTGATTTTACAACATTAAACCCACAATTAATTGATACAACAAGTGAATTATCCGCAAAGGAACAAGCAAAAAAATTAATAGATGAATGTCATAAAAGAAATATAAAAGTTATTGTAGATTTACCAAGTTGCGGTGCATATGATTTATTTATCAATAGACCAGATTTGTTTGTCATAAATGAAAAAGATAGTTCTGCATTTGTACCAGCAGATTGGACCGATGTTAGACTTTTTAATGTTCCAAATAATTCAAAACTACTAAAATCAGATATTTTTATGCTACACAAATTCTTTATACATAACATGCTTGAATTAGGCTTTGATGGACTTAGAGCCGATGTGGCAACTATAAAACCATACAAATTTTGGAGTGAATTAATTTCATACACAAGAGAAAAAGCACCAAATTTTCTATTTTTAGCAGAAGCATCAGAAAGTTGGACAAAACCAGCATCAGAAAGAGCATACTTTACTGACTATAAACAACTTATGAGTGCAGGTTTTGATGGCTATTATGGAAACTATTTTGAATTAAAAGACTGGAAAACTTTTGATAAACTACAAAATTCAGTAATTAGCCAACAAAAACAACTAAAAAAATATAAAGAAAAAAAATCACTAATTGGAAGTTTTGCAACTCATGATGTTGTTAGCCCAATTTTAACTGGCGGTGAAAATTTTTCAAAAATGATAATTTGGTTAAATGCAACACTACCTCTAAACCCATATTATGTTGATGGTTTTTTGCAAGCAGATGACTATATTTATGAATATTCAAATAAAAAAGCTAATGAAACCTACACAGATGATGAGTATTATTACACTCACAAGGGTCAATTAGATATTTTCAATTTTTCAAGAAAGCCAGGCAGTGAAAATACAAGCTTAATTGAAGAACAAAAACAAGCAATTAAAATTAGAAACTTATTTAACGAACAAATAACAAAAGGTGAATTTATTCCTTTAAAATCAAAGAATAAAGAAATTTTTGCATACCAAAGAACATACAAAGATAAATCAATTGTTTTAATTTTTAACAGAAACTTAATAAATTCTAACGAAATTGATATTAAATTAAAGAAAATCAATAAAAAAACTATAGTAAATTTCGAAAAAGAACCTACTGGCGCAAGCCTAATAAAATCAAGACTTACAGGCAAATTAAAACCAGCAGAAATCATCTTGATTACACTTCAAGAGCAAATCTAATCTGAATTATAGAAAAAATTTTTATTAAAAGTATTGCCAAAACTTGAAAATTCAGTATAATAAATCTTGTAATACAAGAGGAGGTTCTTATGAACAAAGAAGAATTAGTAAAAGAAGTTGCTAAAAAAGCAAAAGTTTCACAAAAAGCAGCAGCAGATGTTTTAAGTGCAACAATTGACACTGTACAAAAAACAGTTGCTAAAGGTAAAAAAGTTACTTTAGTTGGCTTTGGTACTTTTGAAGCTCGTAAAAGAAAAGCTAGAACAGGTCGTAACCCTCAAACTGGCGCTGCAATTAAAATTGCTGCTAAAACAGTTCCTGCTTTCTCTGCTGGTAAAAAATTCAAAGATGCTGTGAAATAAGCTTATCTTTATATAAGAAAACCGTCTGAGTAATCAGGCGGTTTTTTTATTTTAAAAAAATTTTAATTTAAAGCTCTATTACAATGAGGGCAAGTTATAGCTGTAACTTTTACCTTTGAATTGCAATAAGGACAAACCTTAAATACTTCACCCATTTCTGGATTATAATTTCTCTCTTTATCAATTTTATTTTGTAAAATCTGAACATATAAAAGATTAGCGTAATATGCAACAATAACTATTATTGCAATTCCAACAAATAACCACCACAATTCTTTAACTAAAAAATAAAGAATTAGAAGAAATAATAAAGTAGATAAACAACCAGTTGAATTAAAACTATACATTTTTTACTTCCTTCGGTTTAGTAATTGATGGTTGTTGAATATAAAGTGGCTTAACTTTTGCCCAATGATAATCGCTAGGAAAAGTTTTAATAGTATAATTTACTAATTCATCCAAATATAAACCCAATTTATTGTCAAAAGACTCATAATTTAAAGAAAGAACTTCATTCTCTTTTAAATATTTTGAAATTGAATAATCTGAAACTACAAGATAATCATCAGTAATTTTATTTAATAATTCTTCTTTATCAATAAGCATAGGTGAAACAAGTTCAGTATTGCCATTATATTCTGCATAATAAACTTTATTTTTTCTAGCATCAGTTACAACAATTGTCTTTTTTGCAGATACATTTAATTTAGATAAAATATGCAAAGAATTAATTCCAACAAGCTTTATATTTGCTTGTTGAGCAAAAACTCTTGCAACAGTGATTCCTGCACGAATACCAGTAAAACTACCAGGACCAATATTTATACCAATATAATCAATATTATTCATTAATAATGAGTGCTTTTTTAAAATATCTCTTATTCTTGGAATTAAATAAACACTATGATAATTATCTTCAGTACTTTCAATAACAAGATTTTCTAAAATATTATCATCTTTTCTTAAGACAATATAAGTTTTATTAAAACAAGTATCAAATACAAGTGTAATCATAATTACAAACCTTTAATAATTTCAGTATTTTTTTCACCAAATGCTACAAAATTGAAAATTCGCTCTGTTTCATCTACATAATCTATAGTTATTTCAATTCTATCAAAAGGCAAAGTGTTTTGAGAAAATTCTGCCCATTCAACTAAAGTTAAAATTTTACCTTCAGAATATTCTTCTAATTCATTAATAATAGTACTAACACCCTCGTGTTCAAGTCTATATAAATCAAAATGATAAACAGGTAAAACACCGCTTTTATATTCATTAATAATTACAAAACTAGGACTAGTTACTTTTTCTCTAACACCTAAATATTTACATACAAACTTTGAAAAAGCAGTTTTACCAGCTCCAACATCACCAAGCAAACAAACAAAAGCACCTTTATCTGCAATTAAATTTGCAAATTTTTTAGCCAAATTTTCTGTTTCATCAAGTGTCTTACAAGTAATACAAACAGGCATTAGAATATGTCTCCAACACCAAATGAGAACGCACCTTTTTTGTTTCCTTGTCCAACATTTGTAAGAGGATAACCATAATCAATAGACAATGGACCAACGCCTGGAATAAACAATTTAATACCAGCACCTGCCGAAATACCATATTCAGGTCTGTTATAAATTTTGTTAGTAACTGTACCATTAAACAAATGACCAGCATCTAAGAATAAAGAAAGTTTAATATTATCTAAGAACTGTGCTTTTTCTATTCTATCTAAGAATAAGAATGGAGTTGTTAATTCAGCACTACCCATCATAAAACCTTCACCAGTACCTATAGTACTCATTCTATAACCTCTAACTGTATATGGACCACCTAAGCTATATGCCATAACTTCAGGCATATCACCATGTATTCTGCCTGCCGCACGTGCCATAAGAGAGAATGAAGATTTCTTCATTACTGGAAAATATCTTTTAATACCACCCGCCAAAGTAGCATGAGTAAAATCAAAATCAGTGAAATTAACATTTTCAACAAGTCTGATAGTAGCAAGAACACCATCTCTTGGTTGCATTGAACTATTTCTAGTATCATAAACAAGACTTGGTCCTAATGTCATATAAGTACCACCTTGTAATTGCTTAGAACGTTCAGAAATTGGTATATTGTGTGCACTATATAAACTAGCAATTTGATTAGCATCAGCTTCTTTAACTTTAATGTGTTCACCACCAAATTTAAAAGAAGCCATTAAATTATTATATTTTTTTATTGGTCTAGAAAGAACAATTTCTCCACCATATCTTTTTTCAATAGCTAAAGGTACTTGATAACTACCAAAATCACGACCAAAAGCTTTAACCAATAAAGCGTTATCACTACCTTTTAAACGTGGTTCAAAGAAACTAATTTCAGCTTGCAAATTTGCGTGGTCAACTGTCGAATTATCAGACATGATAATACCAGTACCAGCCATAAAATTAATTCCAACTCTTTGACCATTTCCCATAAAGTTATTTTCAACAAATCCAGCTTGACCAAACAAACCAGTTGCTGTATCAAGACCACCACCAAGAGAAATAGTACCAGTTCTTTGCTCTTCTAAAACAATAGTTACATCGTAAAGATTTTCACCTTCTTCACTTTTTTCAATCTTACGATTAACATCTCTAAATGCTTGAGTAGAATACAATCTCATCAAATCAGCTTTTAAAGTATTTTCATTGTATACACTACCTGGAGTTGATAAAATATTTCTTTCAATAACAAAATCTTTTGTTTTCTTATTACCTTCAAAAGAAATTGAATTAATAATACCTTCTTCTAAAGTAATATTTACACAACCATCTGGGTCATCTTGTACATCAGTAACTCTAGCTAAAACATAACCTTTTGAAGCATACAATTCTTCAACTTCAGCCATTGTTTCGCTTAATGTTTTTAAATTTTGTGGTTGACCTTCTAAATGGTTCAAAATTGTTAAAATTTCACCAGTAGAAACAACTGTGTTACCTGTAACAGCAAATCCTGTAATAGGAATATTTTCTTCAAGATAAATTTTTAAAGTTAAAGATTCTGGGTCATTTGGTATTGGAATAGCCTTCATTTTTTCAGAGAAAAAACCCATTTTATAAATAGACTTAAGATTTTGTTGAACCAAATCTTTGCTATAAACATCACCAATTTGCATGTTCATGACTTTAACAATGTCAGAATCGTTTATCAAATGATTTCCGTCAAATTCAATTTTGGTGATTTTAGAACCTTCATTTATTTCAGACAAATTATTATCTGCAGAATAAGAAACTAAGTGCATTTGAGCTAAAAACACACTTAAAAATAATGTATTAAATAATAATTTTTTATATTTGAATTTCATATCCTACCAAGATTATCTCAATAAGATTATATCATATATACGAAAAGAGGAAACAAATTGTTTCCTCTTTTTATAAAATTTATTTTGTAAGTGTTTTCTAGCCCA
This sequence comes from Cyanobacteria bacterium SIG29, assembly GCA_015152515.1. GTDB lineage: Bacteria > Cyanobacteriota > Vampirovibrionia > Gastranaerophilales > Gastranaerophilaceae > Avigastranaerophilus. The sequence continues at coordinate 2,819 of SUTV01000005.1, read as the reverse complement.
CACCGTTGAATTTTGGAGTCGCTCTGTCGATTGCTGCACCTTCTGCTTCTTCCACAGCCTCTAATTGTTTTTGTAGTGCAGAAACCATTGTGTCTAATCGTTTAACTTCAAGCTCGATAGCATTTTCTTTAACACCAATCAAATAGATTTGTCTGTTGATTTCATCATTTTCTTTTTGATGTTCAAGTTCCTTTTGCTTGATTTCGGCATTGATTTTATTTCTTTGGTCTTCATTATCAGCCTCAGCCAATTTACCGTACATCTCAGCTAATTCACCAGATTGTGATGCTTGTTGGCTGGTTAACTTTTGTTGTAAACCTAACGAATTAGTAGCCAACATATACTGTTCATTTGATCTTTGTGTTTGTTGTAACTGAGCAGTATTTAACTGTGCGTCAAGTACAAGTTTCCTTTGTGCAAATAAAGCGTAGCCCATCTCTTTTTCCCCGATTAGTCCTCTTGAATATATAAAAAATTTTGTGAACTAATTCATGCCTATTTGGAATATTTTTGTAACGAAATTGTTACAATTGAAAAGAAAATAAATTTTTATTATGTGCTATACATTGGCTACAATACTGGGTTTCAAGGTAATGTTTCTTGGAAAAATCATTAAAATCATTTCCACATTTTCCTCTGTTGTCAGATGCCAATAATGGACATGAAAACACACCATTAATTGTCAAAGTTCTGCTTTTAACACAATCTAAATTTAGATTTTCAAAATCTATACCACTATTTATTTCAACAAATTTACTTTTATCTATATATGGAATAATTTTAAAGTTTAAATCAGTTGTTTCAAACCCCATAGAATCACAAAGTGATTTAAAATTACTTTTAATTTCTTCTTCTGGAAGTAACGAATAATTAACTATAGATAATATTGGATTAAATTCATATTTAACAAGGCTTTGAATTGCGTGAACAGCTTTTCTGTATGAACCTCGTCCTCTTAAAAGGTCGTTTTCTTTTTCAATATGATTATCAATGCTAATAAAAAATATTATTTCATTTCCAATATTATTTTCATCTTCAACCTTTCTTAAAAAACGAGCTTTTTTATCATTAATAGTTAATGCATTAGTATGAATAATAACTGATGAAAATTTTAGACAATATCTAAGAATATGATTAAATTCTGGATGTAACATTGGTTCAGCACCTGTTAAGTGAATAAATTTTAAAGATTTTCTATCAATGTTTAATAACATTTGTCTAACTTTCTCAAACGGAATAAAATCTTTAATTTTTTTGTCTTTAAAATCAATATAACAATTTTTACATCTCAAATTGCAATTTTGGGCAGTCATTTCAATAAATAATGTTTCTAATTTTTTTAGCGAAACACAAGGAGCCATAACAATAGACTTATTCATAATAATCCTCATAATTTTTTCTACAAAAAATTATTATCATTTCTACTAAAAGTATGAAATTAGACAAATGGTTATAACCATAAGGAAAATTTTTAAACCACATAGAGTATTTAAATAAAGAGAATTTAATTTTTACCGAAGAACTATTTGGAGGTAAAGAAATGGCAAAAATTTTAGAAAATGAAAAAGGAAGAAGATTAATAAAACTGGATACAAATGATGTAATAAATGTAGTTAGAGAGTACCAAAATTTAACATATAATTTGAAAAATTATAATGAAATAAGAAATACATTAGACAATTGCGAATTATATTTACCTGAAGATATATCTATATAGATAATGATGAAAATTAAAATATAGTATAATGTAAATTCAAAGGAGAAAAAATGAAAAACATTATAACTATAATTTTAATATTAATAGTACCTGTATTACTTTATTTTGGATTAAGTAAAAATTCTGAAACAACAAGTACAAACGCACAATTACCAAATAGACCTACTATTATGATATTCAGTTCAACAATGTGCTATGACTGTAAAAAACTAAAATTAGTATTAAACGAAATAGAACCTTTATATAAAGAAAAGGTAAACTTTGTACATTATGATGCATTAAAAAACGATAAAACAATAAAAAAATATATTAAAGATTATAATATTATGCTAACTCCAACAACAATTATTTTAGATGAAAATAATGAAAATTCTAAAAAAATTGAAGGATACATCACCAAAGAAAATTTCATTAATGAAATTGAGGCATTAATTAATGGATAATCTAGTACAATTATTTTCTCAATATTTAACTAATAATAGTTTTGTTTTACCAATATTATTAATTTTAGCATTTCTATCAGGAATTTTAACCTCAATATCACCTTGCAGCTTAGGAATTCTACCATTAATTATTGGATATGTTGGCGGATATTCTAAAGATGGGAATAAAAAACTATTAATACAAATGTTATCCTTTTCACTTGGATTATCATTTGTACTAAGTATAATTGGTGTGTTATGTGCAATAACAGGAAGAGCTTTTACAAACTTTGCTTCACCTGTAGTAATTCTTGTTTTTGCATCTGTAATTATAATATTAGGACTTAATTTACTTGGAATATTAGAAATAAACTTTCCAACAATAATAAAAAAGATGCCAGAAAATAAGAATGGAAGCAAAATAATTTTCCCATTTATAATTGGTACATTTTTTGCTTTAGCGTCAAGCCCTTGTTCATCACCAATTTTAGCAAGCATAATGGCGATTGCTACAATATCAAATAATATACTTTTCTCTGTAGCTTTATTATTCTTTTTTGCATTAGGTCAATGCATGATAATAATATTTTTCGCACTATTTACATCAACACTAAAAAACAGAAGTTCATTAGCGAAATACTCTGAAATTCTTATAAAAATAAGTGGAGTCCTATTAATAT
>SUTV01000004.1 GCA_015152515.1 Cyanobacteria bacterium SIG29 | reverse complement strand
GAACCAAAGACAAAACTTCGTTTTGTAGGTTCTGCGTCCGGCATAAAAAATTTCGCAATAAAAAAAGACTCCATGTCGGAGTCTTAAAAGTTTGCCTTGAGCCGGACTTGAACCGGCACCAGGGGTGAGCCTGATTGGATTTTAAGTCCAACGCGTCTACCACTTCCGCCACCAAGGCTTGTTCAAGAAGTAATATAATATAAAAAAATTTTAATGTAAAGCACTAAAATAAAAAAATTTTTCAAATTAATAAAAAAATATAATAAAAAGTTGCTAAAATACTAGAAATTATGCTACTATTACTACTATAAGTAATAGTAATAAAATTAGTTTTAATATATGGATTAAATTATAAAAAATATATATAGTACACAGACTTCTGTGTATGGGAAAGAACGAGGTATAGGACAATAGATATCAATACTTTAATTGTACTTTTTTCAGTTCTTTTGCTAGCTTGTTTATTGCTTTGGATTGACTCAAAACGTGGTCAACGCGAGAAAGCAAATATGATGGCAGAATTAGAAGAAAAACATAATCTTTACAGAAAAGAAGCCATGCTTGCAGCAAAAGAGTCTGTTCAAAAAGATATAGAAAAATTTCAAGAAGAAACAAAAGAAAGAAGACAAGAACTTTCTAGATTAGAATCTAAATTATCTAAAAAAGAAGAAATGCTTGAAGATAAAATTCAAGATTTAGCTACTAAAGATGCAGAAGTTAAAAGAAAAATGGATGAACTTCTTGATAAAGAAGATTATCTTGCTGAACTTGTTCAAAAACAAATGCAAGAACTAGAAAGAATTTCTGGGCTTTCTTCTGAAGAGGCTAAAAGACTTTTATTAGAACAATTAAAAATAGATTTGCAACAAGAAGCTAATAATTTGATTAGAGAAAATGAAAATCATATTAAAGAAGTTTCAAATGAAAAAGCAAAAGAAATTTTAACAGGTGTTATGCAACGTTGTGTTATTGACCATGTTGTTGAATCAACAGTAGCATCTGTAAGTTTACCATCTGATGAAATGAAGGGTCGTATCATCGGGCGTGAAGGTAGAAATATTAGAACACTTGAAACTTTAACAGGAGTTGACTTAATCATTGATGATACACCAGAAGCAGTTGTTCTATCTTGTTTCGACCCTGTTCGTAGAGAAATTGCAAAACTTGCTTTAGAAAAACTTGTAGCGGATGGTCGTATTCACCCTGTTCGTATTGAAGAAATGGTTGAAAAAGCAAGAGTTGAAATTGAACAAAAAATTAAACAAGAAGGTGAAAATGCTACAATGGAAATGGGCATTATGAACCTTAATAAAGAGTTAGTTAAAACATTGGGTAGATTGTATTATAGAACAAGTTATGGTCAAAATGTTTTATTACACTCTTTAGAAGTTGGTCATATCGCTGGTATGATTGCTGCAGAAATTGGCGCTAATGTTAAAGTGGCAAAACGCGCAGGTTTATTGCACGATATTGGTAAAGCTGTTGACCAAACTCAAGAAGGAACACATATTGAACTTGGTGTTGAATTGGCTAGAAAATATGGCGAAAAAGAAGAAATTATTCACGCTATTGAAGCACACCATGATGATGTTACTGCAAATACAATTGAAGCTGTATTAGTAAAACTTGCTGATGCTGTTTCTGCTGGTAGACCTGGTTCTAGACGTGATACTCTTGAAATTTACATTAAGAGATTACAAAAACTTGAAGAAATTGCTTTAAGTTATGATGGAATTAAACAATGTTTTGCTGTTCAAGCTGGTAGAGAAATTCGTGTAGTTGTTCAACCTGATAAGTTTGATGATGTTGCAAGTACTAGACTGGCTAGAGAAATTGCAAAACGCATTGAAGAAGAACTAGATTATCCTGGTCAAATTAGAGTTACTGTTGTTAGAGAAATTAGAACAACAGAAATAGCTAAATAATTTAAAATAAAGTAATGGTACAAGATAAAATTAAAATTATGTTTTTAGGCGATATTGTTGGCAAAGCTGGCAGGGTAGCCGTTAAAAGATTTCTCGCTGGATTATCCGGCGAGAAACCTGATTTTGTTATCGCCAATGTGGAAAATGCATCACATGGTTTTGGTTTAACTCAAAAAAATTATAATGAGCTTTTATCATATGGAATTGATGCTTTTACTTCTGGTAATCATATTTGGGATAAAAGAGAAATTTTTCAATATATCAATGAAGCTGATAAATTAGTAAGACCTATTAATTATCCAGAAGGTACCGCTGGTGTTGGTTACAGAATTTTTGAAACTTCAAAAGGCAAAGTTGGGGTTATAAATGTTCTTGGTAGAACATTTATGAATCTTATTGAAGCACCTTGGAAATCTTTGGAAAATGCTATTAATGAAATAAAAAAAGAAACTCCAATTATTATTATGGATATTCATGCAGAAGCTACTGCTGAAAAAATTTGTATGGCAAAATATTATGCTCAAATGGGTGTAAGTGGAGTTTTTGGCACACATACTCATGTTCAAACAGCTGATGAAAGAATTTATGATGATTGTTGCGCTTATATTACAGATGCAGGTTTCTGTGGTGATATTAATGGCGTTATTGGTATGGAATATGAAGCTTCCGTAAATCGATTAATTACATCTATACCAGATAGGTTAGATGTTGCTGATTCGGGCGAGTCGCAAGTAAACGGTGTTGTTGTTACCGTTGATGTTTTGACAGGTCGCGCTGAATCTATTGAAAGAATTAGTGAAAAATATATTAGTGAGGAAAATAATATTATGAAAGGATGAGGAAGTGAAAGTCGATTTACATATCCACACATCATACTCGGATGGTGCGTTTTCGCCAGAAAAAATCGTTGATACCGCTTTAGATGCCGAGCTTGGTGCGATTGCTATTACCGATCACGATAATGTGCTCTCATATAAAATAGCTCAAGAATATGCAAAAGATAAATCTCTTGAAATACTCCCAGGAGTTGAAATTAATACTATTTATAAAGGCTATGAAGTTCATATTCTTGGTTATTTCATGGATTTAAATAACAATGATTTTCAAAAGCTTATTAAAAATCAACAACAAGCGCGTGTAAAACAAACAAAAGAAATCATTACTCTTTTGAATAAGCGTGCTGGAATTAAAATTACATTAGATAGTATTACTAAACAAGTTGCTCAAGGTGGTAGTATTGGTCGTCCACATATTGCTAAGGCAATTACAAATGCAGGTGGAACATCTAGTGTTATTGAGGCTTATAATAAATACATCAATGATGATTCAAATGTTTATGTTCAAAGAAAAACAGTAACTCCATTTGATGCAGTTGAAGTAATTTATGATGCAGGTGGTATTCCTGTTTTTGCGCACCCATATGATGTTGATATAGCAGATAGTTTAATTAAAGAAATGATGAATTTTGGGTTAAGAGGACTTGAAGCTTATCATAGAAAGCATTCACCTGCTATTATTGAATATTTTTCAACTTTAGCTGAAAAATATGGTTTGATAATTACAGGTGGGTCAGATTTCCATGCCCCAAATCCTAATAATGGAAATATTGTAATGGGTAAAAATTTTGTGCCTGAATGGATTTATGACGAATTAATCAAAGAAAAACGAAGAATGGAACTTGCAAGGTGAGAAATTTTTCCTTCAGCTTATTTAATATGATATTTGGCTTTTCGATTATTTTATTAGTAGTTTTGATACTTATTCCGTTTAATTTAATAAACTTAGAACAAGCGCAAAGAATTGCTAAATGGAAAGCTGAATATGAAAAATTAAAATATTCTTTTGAATTAGTAAATTTGCATGAAGGAAGTATTATACCTTCTATTTCCGAAGAAAAAGAAATTATTTCAGAAGAATATATATGGAAAAGAATACTTCCATATTTTAAATTTAGCGATGAAAAATTAAAAAAATTAAAAAAATACAAATATAGAAAGATGAATGGTCTTCCTGTAGAGAATGGTTACAAACATTATTTTGAAAATTTTATCGAAACAAAGTCTGGAATGTTATTTTCTATTAAACAAAATCATGTTGAAATTACAGATGAAAAAATACCTTTATATTTCGCATTTGTAGATATAAATGGAAAACAAAAGCCTAATAGAATTGGGCAAGATATTTTTTTAATGGAAATTTATAAACATGATGTGAATGCCTTTGGGAAAGGGAAAAATTATGCCAAATTAAAGGCTGATTGTTCTCCTATTGGTAGAGGTGTTTATTGTAGTGAATATTATTTATTAGGAGGTAGTTTTTGATTGAGTTAAGAGTTTGTTCATGATAGTTTATAAGTATCAAAAAATAAAATCGATAATGGTATATATACATTGAATTAAGGAGAGAAAAATGACAGAAAAACGAGTATGGTTGTTCCGTGAAGGTAACGCTGATATGAAAAATCTCCTTGGAGGTAAAGGTGCTAACCTTGCTGAAATGACAAATTTAGGTCTTCCAGTTCCTCCAGGACTTACAATTACAACTGAAACTTGTATGGATTACATTAATGCTGGAAATAAAATGCCAGAAGGTTTGATGGATGAAGTTAGAGCAGCATTAAAAGAAGTTGAAGCACAAAAAGGTCAAAAATTTGGCGATGCTACAAATCCATTATTAGTTTCTGTTCGTTCTGGTGCTAGAGTTTCTATGCCAGGTATGATGGAAACAATCTTAAACTTAGGTTTAAACGACCAAACAGTTGAAGCAATGATTAAATTAACAAACAATCCAAGATTCTGCTATGACTCATATAGAAGATTCTTAACTATGTTTGGTTCTGTTGCTTGGGAAATGGATAGACAAAAATATTTTGAATCTGAATTAGAAAAAGTTAAAGAACGTGAAGGCGTTAAAGAAGATACACAAATTTCTGCTGAAGGTTTAAAATCTTTAATTCCTGTATATAAACAAGTTATTAAAGAAGTTACTGGTAAAGAATTCCCACAAGATCCATATATCCAATTACAAGAAGCTATTGAAGCTGTATTTAGATCTTGGAATATTCCTAGAGCAGTTGCTTACAGAAATATGAACAAAATTGACCATAATTTTGGTACTGCTGTAAACGTACAATCAATGGTATTTGGTAATATGGGTGATGACTGTGCAACTGGTGTATCTTTCACAAGAAACCCAGCTACAGGTGAAAACAAATTCTATGGCGAATATTTAACAAATGCACAAGGTGAAGACGTTGTTGCTGGTATTAGAACACCAAAACCTATTGCTGAATTAGAAACTGAAATGCCAGAATTATACAAACAATATGTTGATATTGCTAAAAAACTTGAACTTGGTTATAAAGATGTTCAAGATATGGAATTTACTATTGAAAAAGGTAAATTATATATTCTTCAAACTCGTAACGGTAAAAGAACAGCAGCTGCTGCTGTAAAAATTGCTGTTGATATGTGTGAAGAAGGTATTATTACAAAAGAAAGAGCTATTCAATTAGTAGATCCATATTCAGTAAACCAAATTTTATTACCTTGTTTTGATACAAAAGCATTAGCAGAAGCTAAGAAAATTTCATCAGGTGTAAATGCATCTCCAGGTGCAGCTGTTGGTAAAATTGTATTCGATACAGAAGAAGCAGCAGCTCGTGGTGAAGCTGGTGAAAAAGTTATTTTAGTTCGTATTGAAACTTGTCCAGATGATATTCACGGTATGGCAGTTGCTCAAGGTGTATTAACTTTACGTGGTGGTGCTACTTCTCACGCAGCAGTAGTTGCTAAAGGTATGGGTAAACCTTGTGTATCTGGTTGTGAAGATATTAAAATTGATTTAGACAACGAAACATTAACAGCTGCAGATGGTACAGTTTACAAAAAAGATGACATTATCTCTTTAGATGGTGGTAAAGGTCTTGTAATGGCTGGTGCTGTTAAATTAGTTGAAGCTCAAATTGATGAAAACTGGAATAAATTCTTCTCTTGGGTTGATGAAGTTAGACAAATCAAAGTTGAAGCTAACGCAGATACTCCAAAAGACATCATTAATGCATTAAAATTCGGTGCTGAAGGTGTTGGTCTATGTCGTACAGAACACATGTTCATGGATCCAGAAAGATTACCTTGGGTACAAAAAATGATTATTGCTGGTACAGTTGAAGCTAGAAAAGAAGCTTTAGCAAAACTTCTTCCAATGCAATATGAAGACTTCTATGCAATGTTTAAAGAATTAGGTGATAAACCTCTAACAGTTAGACTTTTAGATCCACCTTTACATGAATTCTTACCTTCAAAAGAAGATTTAATTGCTGAAGTTGCAACATTAAAAGCTTTAGGTAAAGATGCTAAAGAAAAAGAAGAAATGCTTCATATCGTTGAAGGTTTATCAGAATCTAACCCAATGATGGGCTTAAGAGGTTGCCGTTTAGGTTTAACTTATCCAGAAATCAACGAAATGCAAGTAAGAGCAATCTTTGAAGCTTGTTGTGACCTTAAAAAAGAAGGTTATAAAGTTCAACCTTGGGTAATGATTCCATTAATCGGACACGTTAACGAACTTAAAGTTGCTAAAGAAATTTTAGTTCGTGTAGCTAAAGATGTAATGGCTGAAAAAGGTGTTGAAGTTGAATACAAATTTGGTACTATGATTGAAATTCCTCGTGCAGCAATCACAGCTGATGAAATTGCTGAATACGCTGAATTCTTCTCATTCGGTACAAACGACTTAACTCAAATGACATTCGGTTATTCAAGAGATGATGCTGAAGGCAAATTCTTAAATAGATATGTTGACCAAAAAATCCTTCCATCTAACCCATTTGAAACATTAGATACAAAAGGTGTTGGACAATTATTAGAAATGTCTATGGAAAAAGGTAAAAAGGTTAACTCTAAATTAGTTGGTGGTGTTTGTGGTGAACACGGTGGTGACCCAGATTCAGTTAAATTCTGCCATAAGATTGGTTTGAATTATGTATCTTGTTCTCCATTCAGAATACCTCAAGCTAAATTAGCTGCAGCTCAAGCTGTAATTGATGCAAAATAGTTAAGAGATTAACATAAAAAGAGGTATGAATTTCATACCTCTTTTTTTTATTTAAAAAAATTATTTTATATTGATATAAATTCTTTCGTCATTGATAATTTTTTCAAAGTTTAAAATACTATATAATTCATTCTCTTCCATAAATTCAGTTAAAATATATGAATTATTATTTTGATTTTGTTCTTGGAATTTTATATTTTTTAAATTTTTAATGTATTTTATTTCATCAACTAATAAAGCAAGGTCAAAGTTATTACTTTCTACAATTATAAGTTTTCCTTCTTCGTTATTGGTTGTATTGTCATTTAAGAATTTTTTCAAATCAAGTACAACTAAAAAATCACCTTTTAAATTTATAATTCCTCTAATAAAATCTTGAGTATATGGTAATTTAGTTATATTTAAGCGTTTTACAGATATAAATTCTTTTACGTATTTTATATCTAAATAATAATTTTGATTATTTAGTTGGAATAAAATATATTGGTTTTGAGAGTTAAATTCTATTGGGAAAGAAAATGATTCTGTAAATTTTTTGTTTTCTTCTGCTCTTATATTTAAAATTTGTTTTGATTTTTCATCTTTTGGAAATAATTCTGCATAATTTATTTTTCCAGTATTTGTGTTGTTGTCTAAAATCTTTTCAATTTGATTAACATCAATTATGTTGATAGTAGTTGTATCTGCTTTATAAATACTTTTTAATATTGAATTTTCTGTGTTGTAAGGTAATTCTTGAATTTGCGATAAATTGCTTTGAGAAATATTTATAATTTTATTTGTATGTATTGCGTAATAAGTATCATTATTGTTTACGATAATTAATTGGTTGTTTATTGAAAATTCATCAGGTGTAAATCCAAGCAAAGGGCATAAATCCACAACTTTAATCATTATTCCATTATAGTTAAATATACCAATAATACCTTCTGGTGTCATTTGTGGTATTTCAATCTGCGGTATATTTATTACTTCAATTACATTTTGAATATTAATTGCATAATATTTATTTTGTAATTCAAATACAATATAATGATTTAAATTTTCGTTAGAAGTTAGTGCGTAGTTGTTCATTTCTCATTAAACCTTTATAATGATTATACAACAAATTAATGATTAGAAAATCCAAGAAATAGACTATAATTATTTTATTATATAAAGGAGTTAAAAATGGCAGGTAGAAATTTAAGTTTAATCAATCAATTGGCCAAGAAAAATATAAAAGATACCGTAATTTTAGGTATTGCAACTATAGTTATTGTTGCAATTGTAATGTTTGTTGAAAATAAACCAGTGATGGTTGCTTCTACTGTTGCCGCTTTATTATTTTATTTTGCACAGTATCAGTTATCTAGGAATGAGCTTATTAAACAGCTTGATAAATTGATTGATAATGAGTTGAAAGAATTTCAAAAAATATCTGTAAAAGTTCTTCAATTAAGTGAAAAACAAAGACAATTAACTCATAAATATACTCAAACTTTAAATAATGTTGTTCAAACAACAAAAACTTTTAAGAATACTGCTATTAAAACAAAAGAAAGAACACAAAGTATTTCTATGAAAGTGCAAGAAACATATGAAGTTTCAGGTCGCGAGGCAAAATCATTAGAAGAAAATATTTCTTCTATGCAAAATTTAAAACATAAAGTTCAAGTTATTGCAGAATTAATTATTGAATTAACTGATTATATTAAACAAATTGGTTCAACTGTTAGTATTGTTGAAAATATTTCAGAACAAACAAATATGCTTGCTTTAAATGCTGCTGTTGAAGCTGCAAGAGCTGGTGAATATGGTAAAGGTTTTGCTGTTGTTGCTGGTGAAATTAGAAAATTGGCAGATGAATCTAAACAAGCTACAAATAAAATTACATCTTTGGTATCAGAAATTGAGCAAACAACTTCTTCAACTATTATGGCTACAGAAGATGGCGCTAAAGAAATTGAATTGGGTGTAAAATTCTCTACAGAAATTAGTGGAAATATTTCTTCTTTGGTTGGAAATATTAAAGAATTAGGTACCGATTTAAATGACATTTTGGCTTCATCAATTGAACAACAATCTATTACAAGTGATGTATTAGAAGTTATTGATGATATGCAAAAGGGTATCTCTGAAACAATAAATACTTTAGAAGAAAATATTGAAAATATCAGAGCGTTCTCTGAAATTTCTACTAATATTAAAGACAATATTGCTAACTAAATAAGGTAAAAAATGCAATACAATCCTGAAGAATTAGATGAAATTTTAACTATTTTTAAATCAGAAGGTCAAGATATTATTCAAGGGCTTAATGATGGTTTTTTGGAGTTGGAAAAACATCCAGAGGATAAAACCCCATTAAAACGCTTGTTTCAATTGGCGCATTCTTTAAAAGGTGCTGCTAGAATGTTGGGTTTTAACAGCATTCAAGATATCGCTCATAAATTAGAAGATATACTTTCTTTTTGGAAAAAAGATAATGTTGAAATAAATATTGAATTTTTTCAAGAGATTTATGATGTTTGTGATTTACTTGCTTTATTGGTTAGCAGAAGTGTTGAGCAAAAATCTGATTATTCTGATGATGAGGTATTGTCGTTTATTAATAGGTTAGATGGGTTTATAACTTCTAATCATATGACTCCTGTTTTAAAACCTAATATAGTTAAGGATGATTATATGTCCTTAAAAAATGTAGATATAAACGCAATAATGCTCGAATTGATGTTTGTAGTTGAAAATAATGATGGTAGTGAAGATGTTTTAGGAATAATTAAAGATAACGCTACTCAATTATTAGAATTATTTTCTGTTACTTCTTATGATGAAATCAAACAAAAAATTTCTGAAATTATTGATATGAATGATGTTTCTTTAATAAAAGAGAAACTTCAGCTTTTACAAAAAGAAATTTATACTTTATATAAAAAATTAAATATTGGTTTTTCTTCTTCAAGACAAAAAGTTGAAAAAAATATTGAAGAAAAAATCGAACCTGAAAATAATATTGATGAAAAGCTTTTGGAAGAAAAATTTAATTTGGTTTTAACTAATTTACAAAAAATCAAATTTGAAAGAAGCTCTATTGATATTGTTAATAGTAATTTGTTAGAGATTATATCTATCTCCAAAGATAAAAAAATAGAATTAATTTTATCTAAAACGATTAATATTTTAAAGTTATTTCAAAATAGAAATATTGCAATTGATAACGAATGTTATATGGTTATTTTGCAATGTATATATTTGGCAAAAAGAATTTCATTAAAAGAAAAAACTGAAAATATAAATAATTTGAAATTTTTAATTCAACGATTAAATGTTGTTGAAGACATGTTTTCAATACCTCAAAATCAAATTGTTAAAAAAGAAGCTAATTCTTTAATAGAACAAAAAGATTATGATAATTTAAAGAAAAACTTAAAAGCTTATGATTTAGAAGAAATAAAAGTATTGCGTGTTGATACTAATAAAATAGATAATCTTATTGCACAAACAGGTGAACTTTTAATAAATGGAATTAAAACGCGTGAGCATTTAGTTGAATTGTCAAAAATTAATTCTAAATTGGTTCATTGGAGTAGTGTAAGTAAAAAAATAATTAATTATTTAAAATACTTTGAAAAAAAAGGATTTTTTACTGCTGATCAAGATGATAGTACATTAGCTTTTTATAAAAAGGCACAAGGCTTTTTCATTGATAATGCAGAAATGATTAATGATTTAAATAAGCGTTTTAATAATTTGTATAATATTATTTCTGAAGATGATAATAAATTAAATCAAACCGCATTGGAAATCGAATCAATAGCTAAAGGAATGAGGGTTCTTCCTTTGGCTGCTATTTTCCATTCTTTCCCTAGAATGATAAGAGATATTGCAAAAGAAACAAATAAAAAAATAGATTTCTTTGTGACTGGTAGTGATACTACCGTTGATAAAAAAATCATTGAAGAAATTAAAATGCCGTTAATTCATATAATTAGGAATGCTGTTTCGCATGGTATTGAAGAACCTGTTGTAAGGGTGAGAAATAATAAAAAAGAATCTGGAAAAATAAAACTTTCTGCAAAACAAGTAGAAAATCATGTCATTATTACAATTGAAGATGATGGATATGGCATTAATTTAGAAAAAGTAAAATCAACAGCAATTCAAAAGGGAATGCTTTCTGTTGAAGAATCTATGGTTATGTCAGAAGAACAGTTAATGCGTTTATTGTTTATACCTGGTTTTTCGACTGAAAGTTCTGTGAGTGATATTTCTGGTCGTGGTATTGGTCTTGATGTTGTAAAAACTAAAATTACTAATTTGAATGGTGAATTATCTATTGATTCAGAATTGAATAAAGGTTGTAAGGTGACAATAAAATTACCTGTTTCAATGTCTACAATAAAGACCTTTGTTTTAATGCTTAATGAACAAAAATATGCCATTCCTGTTAATGCTATCAAATATGTAAAACAAATTAAAAAAGATGAAATTTTTAGAAAAAATGGGAATGATTGCATAATTTATAATGAACATTCAATACCTATTTTTTCTTTATCTGCTGTGTTTGATGGGGTTTCTAAGTTAAATGAAAGTGATATATATACTGTTATTATTATAGAAAATGGACAATATCAAGTTGCATATATTGTTGATAAATTACTAGGTGACCAAGATATTTTCCATAAAAAATTGATAGCTCCAATTTTAAAGATAAAGAATATTAGTGGTTTTACTACTTTATCAACAGGTGAAATTTGTTTGATAATTAATCCTTATGAATTAATTAGGAATACGGTTGATAGTGCTAAAAAATCTTTGTTTGAACAAAAATATGATTTGATTGAAGATAAATCAATAAATAAAAAAATAATAGTTCTTGATGATGAATCTTTATTTATGGATAAGTTCAAGAAAGATTTAGAAGAAAAATATAATCAGGCAACAGTGTTTAATAATGTAAATTCTGTATATGACTTTGTTTTGAAAAATAGCGTTGATACATTAATCTGTAAAATTAATTCAATGGATGATGAAGTAATTAGGTTGATAAAATACCTTAAAACAGATGAAAACTTCAATGTGATAAAACTTGTAATATTATCAGATATTGCAGAATACGAAATAATCCGTAGCGAAAAAGATTTCAGCTACAGTTATTTTCAAAAAATATCAGAATATAATAAAGAAGAATTTTTTAATGAAATAAATAAGCTTTAAACTGGTTCTTTCGTTACTTCTTTTGCATGGGTTTCTTCTTTTATGTATTCATAACCTGTAAGGATTGCAACTTTTGTACCCCATTCGTCAAAGATAGCATCAACTTCTTGGTTGTATGAAATTGAATCACCAATTATAACTTTTAATATTTTTCTTTTGAATGGATTCCAATTGTTTTCTTCACAACCAGAAATGCCAAGAGGTATAATATCTGTTTTCATTTGTTTTGCAATAGCAGCAAAGCCTTTGTTTATGTTTTCTATTTTGCGATTTCTTCTGATACCACCTTGAGGAAATATTCCCAAACTCCAACGCTCTGTTTTAAATATATTTAAAGCTGTTTTTATAGTAGAAACTTCTAACTTTTCTCTGTTTACAGCGAAACAAGCTAGTCCATCCATAATAAATGCAGAAATTGGATGGTCAAACAATTCCTTCTTTCCCATATAAGCAAGTGGTTGATTTGCAATTTCGCCAGCAAGAATCGGATCAAAATATGAAATATGGTTGCCAGCAATAATGAACTTTTTATCTGTAGGGATTTTTTCTCGTCCTATATATTCTATTTTATAGAAGAGTGGAAGTATTAATTTTAAAACAACAAAACGTGCGAATAACTGAAAACGGTATTTATTTTCAGTAAAATCTGATACATCTCGTTTAGAATAATTCTTTTTCTGCTTCTCTTTTGTCATAGTTTTATTCCTTCTCTTCAGTTGTAGGAGAGTATTCTAAATCTGCTAGTTTGCTTACTTCTTGTGCCCAATTTTCTGTAATTTCATCAACAGTAAGTTTGCAAGAAATAGGTTTCCCTACTTTAAATTGAATGTCTTTTTTCTTTGAATTTGGATTTTCTTTAATCAAAATTCCAACAGGAAGTATGTCTGCATCCATTTTTTTTGCCATTGATGCAAATCCTTGTGTAAAATCACCTAGTTTTCCGTCTTGGCGTCTTGTTCCTTGAGGGAAAATGCCTAAATGCCATTTGGTTTTCTTTATTGATAATGCCGTTTTGATTGTAGATATATCAACTTTTTCTCTATCAACAGCAAAAGCGCCACACCAATCCATTAAAACCATTGACCAAAAGGTTTCAAATAGTTGAACTTTCGCCATATATGCTATGGTCATTTTTAAGTTTGCTGCCACACAAAATGGGTCAAATCCTGTAGCGTGGTTACTTGCAACAACATATTTTTTGCTTCTATCTATATTCTCAAGACCTACTGGTTTTATAACATTATATTTAGTGCGAAGGATGTTTAATATAATCCAATTACAAGCTACATACTGAAATACAGTTCTAAATGTATTATAAACTTTGACTGGTCTTGTTGAATATTTTGACGCCATAAATACCCCCTAGTCATACTTCACTCATCTTATTATACCAAAAATATGAAATTATTTTACTTGAATTTTGGTTATGTTTAATTTATAAATAACTCATGAACAATTAATCATGGTAGGTAATTAGAAGGAGTTCAAAAACTATGGTAAATGTTGCAATCAACGGATTCGGAAGAATCGGAAGAAACACATTAAGAGCAGCAATCAGAGAAGGTATCTTTGAAAAAGTTAATTATGTTGCTATAAATGACCCTGGTTTAACACCAGCAAATGCTGCACACGTATTCAAATATGACTCTGTTATGGGTAGATTTGACGGTACAGTAGAAGTTGTTGAAGATGGTTTAGTAATCAACGGTAAAAAAATTAAATTTTACGCTGAAAAAGATCCAGCACAACTTCCTTGGAAAGAATTAAATGTAGATGTTGTTGTTGAATCAACAGGTTTCTACACAGATGCAGAAAAAGCTAAAGCACACATCACAGCTGGTGCTAAAAAAGTTATCATTTCTGCTCCTGCTAAAAACGAAGATTTAACTATCGTTTTAGGCGTAAATGACAAAGAATACGATACAACAAAACACAACGTAATTTCTATGGCATCTTGTACAACAAACTGTTTAGCTCCAGTTGCTAAAGTTATTTCTGAACAATTTGGTATTGTTAAAGGTTTAATGACAACAGTTCACTCTTACACAGGTGACCAAAGAATTTTAGACGCTGGTCACAAAGACCCACGTCGTGCTAGAGCTGGTGCTTTAAATATCGTTCCTACAACAACTGGTGCTGCTAAAGCTGTAGCTTTAGTTCTTCCAGAATTAAAAGGAAAATTAAATGGTTTCGCTATGAGAGTTCCAACTCCAGACGTATCTGTAGTTGACGTTGTATTCGAAACAGAAAAACCTGTTACAGTTGAAGCTGTAAATGCTGCATTAAAAGCAGCTGCTGATGGCAAAGTATTATGCTACAGCGAAGAACCATTAGTATCTTCAGACTTTATCGGTTCTTCTCAATCTTCAACAGTTGACGCTGCATTAACAATGACAATGGGCGACAACATGGTTAAAGTTGTTTCTTGGTATGATAACGAAATGGGTTATTCAACAAGATTAGCTGAAACAACATTAATGGTTGCTTCTAAACTTTAATCTTTAGAAAAAATTAAAGGAGCGAAATTTTAAGTTTTGCTCCTTTTTTATTGCAATGAAAAAGGACATTTATTTAAATGTCCTTTTTTTATTATTTAAAAAAGTTTTTAATATTTTCGAAAAATCCTTCTTTTTTATTTAATAAGAAATTTTGTTCTATACAACTATCATTATCAAGATGCATATTGTATTTATTTGCTTCGTCGCAGAAGAAGGTTATAAGTTTTTTGTAGTTGTTAATGGTTTTTGCTGAAAGATTTTTTTGGAAATATGCATCTAAATCTTTATGATCAATTCTAACCCCTACTGTTTTTATTCCAATTTCATTCATAACTTTAAAGAAGTTGTTTATTTCTTCTTTGTTATCATTCAATCCTTTAATTAGCATATAGTGAATGGTAATTGTTTTTATTTTTTCTGCAATTTCTACATATTTTTTTAAGTTTTCAATGCAATCATTGAATTTATCAACTTGTTTAATTTTTTTGTATGTTTCACTATTTCCGCTGTCCAATGATACATTTAATGTGCATTTTCCTTCTTTAAGTAATCTTTCTATAGTCGGTTGATATGTTGTATTAATTGTAGAAAAATGTATAATATTAAATCCTTTTTCTTCAAAAAGTGATATTAATTTTTCAAAATTTTCTTTATCTGATATTTCAATGTCCTCACATTGAATTCTTATAGTTAAATTTCTTGTATCTATCATATCTTCATCATATGCTTTTTTGATGATTTCGTATGCGTTGTACTTGAATTCTTTTTCATCAGAGTTTGAAGAAGCATATTTTATCAAATTTCTAAGATGAATAGAATTATATTTTTCAAGAAATAAGTTTTCTTTTTTAAATAATGGGTCATTTTTTAAATGTATACATTTATGACAAGAGAAATTGTGTAAATTGTCGTTTATTTCTTCAAATATTTCTAGTTTTTTTCTTTTTAAATCAACATTATCTTTGTTTATTTCGCCATCTTTTATTTCCGCATATTTAGGTGCATTTATAGAAAATGGAGTACAACAAGGTGTTATATCATCAATATTAAAGCTAAGTTCTTTTAATAATAAATCGCAGTATTTCATTATCAATCCTTTTTTCTTTTCTAATTCATTTTAATATTATTTTTTTAACTTTACAAATATTAATTTTAAAAAATTTTTAAAAAATAATAATTTGAGAAATGATTTCTTTGAATATCCCGAAAAAACAGGCTTTGAGACATAAATAAAAATTTTTGAAAAAAAATATGTTTTGAAAATAGGCAAAATTAAGTTTAAAAATTTTTATAAGTGTTAAAAATACTATTTAAAATTTAAAAAATATCATGTTTGAGCTACAATGTTATAGCTAAGAGAGTGAAACAAAGAGGACTATTAATCGTGGGCTTAACATTTCAAGAGTTAATATTGAATTTATCAAAATTTTGGTCTGATTATGGTTGTATAATTCAACAACCGTATGATATTGAAAAAGGTGCTAGTACAATGAATCCGGCTACTTTTTTGCGTTCTTTAGGTCCAGAACCTTGGAATACAGCAATGGTAGAACCTTGTAGAAGACCAACTGATGCTAGATATGGTGAAAACCCTAATAGATTAGGTCATTATTTTCAATATCAAGTTATTTTAAAACCATCTCCAGTTAATTCTCAAGAACTTTATTTAAAAAGTTTAGAGGCGATGGGAATTGATTTATCAAAACATGATGTTCGTTTTGTTGAAGATAACTGGGAATCTCCAACACTTGGCGCTGCTGGTGTGGGCTGGGAAGTTTGGTTGGATGGTATGGAAATTACTCAATTTACATATTTCCAACAAGTTGGTGGTCTTGAAATTAGACCAGTTGCACTTGAAATCACATACGGATTAGAACGTATTGCTATGTATTTGCAAAATGTTGATAGTGTTTTTGATGTTATGTGGAATAAAGAATTAAAATACGGTCAAATATACCTTCAAAATGAAATAGAACAATCTAAATACAATTTTGAATATTCAAATGCTGATAGATTATTTAAAATGTTTGATTTATTCCAACAAGAAGTAGAAGCTTGTGTTGAGGCTAAAATTGTACTTCCTGCATATGATTATGTATTGAAGTGCTCACATACATTTAACTTGCTTGACGCAAGAGGTGTTATAAGCCGTGATGAAAGAATTAATTACATTAACCGTGTAAGAAGAATGGCTGCAATGGTTGCAAAATTATATGTTGAACAAAGAGAAGAATTAGGCTTCCCTTTATTAAAAAAATAACCTTGTGGCAGAAGTATAGAAAAGGAATTAATAAAAATGCAAAATCCCATCAAAAATTTTATAGGTAAATTTGTGTCAAATCTTCTTAAAAAGAAGAATCCTGATGAATTTTTGGAACAATCAGCAAAAGGCGGTTTAAAGAAAACTTTAAATGCATTTGATTTGATTATTTTAGGGATTAGTGCAATTATTGGTGCTGGTATATTTGTAATGATTGGTTCTGCTGTTATTGGTACAACAGAGCGTGTTGGTGCTGGCCCTGCTCTTGTAATTTCAATTGCTATTGTTGCAGTTGCTTGTGTTTTCCCAGCATTGTGTTATGCCGAATTCGCTTCAATGATTCCTGTATCAGGTAGTGCTTATATTTATACCTTTGCAACAATGGGTGAATTTGCTGCTTGGATGATGGGTTGGGTATTAATGCTTGAATATGCTATTGGTACAATTGCAGTTGCTTCAAGTTGGACAGGTTATTTGATAAAACTATTCCAAGGTTTTCCATTCTTGCCGGAGATTATGAAAAATCCACCAATTTGGTTGACTAATGATTATCAAACGGCACTTTTAACTACAACAGATTCTGCAATACCACATTTTCTTGGTATTCCAATATGTCTTAATTTGCCAGCAATGTTTATTATTACTGTTATTGCTTGTATTTTATTAAAAGGCATGCAAGAATCAGCAAATTTCGCAAAGATAATGGTATTTGTTAAAGTTGCAGTTATTGGTCTATTTATTGTTGTTGGTGCTTGTTATGTAAGACCAGAAAACTGGACACCATTTGCCCCATTTGGTGTAAAAGGTATTTTAATGGGTGCATTCGCTATTTTCTATGCATACATTGGTTTTGATGCTATTTCAACAGCTGCTGAAGAAACTAAAGACCCACAAAAAAACTTGCCAATTGGTTTAATTGGTTCATTATTAATATGTTCTATAATTTATGCAATGGTAACCTTTGTATTAACAGGTATGATGCCTATGGGACAAATTGATTTGGCTGCTCCTATTGCTGTTGCAATGAGTTTTGTTGGTCAAGATTGGTTTGCAGGCGCTATTTCAATTGGTGCTTTAGCGGGTTTGACATCAGTATTATTGGTTTTACAATATGGTACTTCAAGAATTTTATATGCAATGGCGCGTGATGGATTTTTACCTCCTGTAATGAAAAAAATTCATCCTAAATTCCAAACACCTTGGTTTATTACTATTGGTTCAACAATTTTAATGTTATTAGGTTCATTATTTATTAATATGCAAGTAGCGGCAGAATTAGCTATTTTTGGTACATTTACATCATTTGTAATTGTTTGTATTGGTATTTTGATTTTAAGAAAAACTGAACCAGATAGACCAAGACCATTTAAGGTTCCTTGTTGTCCTTGGTTCCCAATAATTGGTATAGTTTTCTGCTCTGGCTTAATGTTTGTAGCTTTAAGAGAAGTTAAAACATCAGCTTTCTTGTTCCCATTGTGGATTGTAATTGGTATCGCCATTTATTTCTTGTATGGTTACCAAAACAATAGAAAGAACGAAAAGTTAAAACTTCAAATGGTTGAAGAAACAACAACTGAAGAAGTAACAAATAAATAAGATTTAAGAGCCTCATATTAGAGGCTCTTTTAAATTTTATGTAGACCAATCAATCGCGTCTTTGCCTAGTATTTCATTACACTTTGTGAAATGGTCACAAGTTAAAAATCCGTTTCTTGCTGAAAATGGAGAAGGGTGTGTAGTATCAAAAACATAGATATTGCTTTTGCCTTCAAATATTTCACCTGATACTTGTGCGTGGTTTCCCCAACGCATTACAATCAAAGTTTTATTTCGTTTTATTAGTACTTCATAAATATTTTTTATAACAGGTGACCATAATTTAGTATGTTCTTTTAAAAGTTTTGGGTCTTTGCCTTCAAAAGTTAATGAGGTATTTAAAAGAAGAACACCTTGTTTTCCCCAATGTGTTAAAACATTTGTTTTATGTTCAATATTTGGAAAGTCTTGTTTTAATTTTTTAAAAATATTTTTAAGAGAAGCAGGAGTTTTATCTGATAAACTAGAAAAACTTAGTCCGTGTGCGTGCTGCGAGCTTGGATATGGGTCTTGCCCTATAATTAGAACTTTTACATTGTCTAAAGATGTTAATTTGATTGCGTTTAGTATGTCATCTTGTTTTGGTAAAATTTCTTGTGTGAGTCTTTTTTGCGCAATAATATTCATAACATTTTTGATTGATTCTATATCTAATCCGCCATCAATCCAACTTTTATCAATTCCTAAAAAATCGTCCATTTTTATCTCTTTCTATAGGCTGATTTTAGCATGTAAATATGTTATGATTCAATTAATTAATATTCGGGTTTGATATATTTTTTTATGGGAATAATAAAGAAATAGTCGTTTTTAGAGAAGAGGGCTTTTTAGTTTTTCATTTTGTAAAAAGGTTCATTATGCATAATCATTCACATAATTCACATCATTATAAACATAGTCATCATTCTCATAAAGTGAATAATTTGAAAAATTTATTAATTGTTTTGATAATTACTGCTTTTTATATGGTTGCAGAGTTTTTTGGTGGATTGATTACAAATAGTCTTGCTCTATTGGCTGATAGTGGACATATGCTTTCTGATGTGGCTTCTTTGGCGCTTTCTTTTGTTGCTATTTGGTTTGTGCAAAAACATGCAACTTCTGATAAAACTTATGGGTATCAACGGGCTGAAATTATTGCTGCTTTTGTAAATGGTTTGGCATTAGTTGTAATTTCAATTTTGATTTTTATAGAAGCGTTTGAAAGGTTGTTTAATGTTGAACCTGTAAATGCTTTAACAATGATTTATATTGCACTTGGTGGGTTAGTTGTAAATATTATTGGTGCTTTTATTTTGCATCGTGGATGTGAAGAAAATTTGAATGTAAAAGGCGCGTTTTTGCATGTTATTGCTGATTTGTTAGGTTCTATTGGGGCTATAATTGCAGGTTGTTGCATTTATTTTTATGGATTAAATATTGCAGATCCTATAATTAGTTTTGTGATTGGTTTATTAGTTTTAGTTAGTTCTTATGGAATTATAAAACCATCATTTAATATTTTGATGGAAAATGCACCAGAAGGACTTGAAGCAGATAAAATTATAGTTGCTTTAAAAGAAATTGATGGTGTATTAGATGTGTATGATTTACATATTTGGTCAATTAATGCAAATTCTGTCGCGTTAAGTGTACATTTAGTTTCTAACCATATTAAGAGTGAAGAAGTTTTGCATAGAGCCCAACATGTTTTAGAAGAACAGTTTGAAATTTTGCATTCAACTATTCAAATAGAATCACCAGAATCTAATAGCCAATCTTGTATATTTGATTAAGATTTTAAAGAGTTTAAATAATTGTGAAAAGACAATTTATTTTTATTATTTGACTTTTATAATGTATGGAAATAAATTTTTCAGCAAATCAATATTTCCCAAAGGCGAATTTAAAAAATAATCAGTATCAAAATTTATCACCCTTAAAGTATGATACTGTTAGTTTTGGTGCAATGAAAAAGTCCCAATTTAAAGGTTTTGATTTGCATGTTGTAGAAAAATTTAAAGCTCCTATTTGTAATTTTAATGAAAATTCTGACCTTCAAAATTGGGCAAAAGAAGAAGTTCAAAAAGTTTTAGATAAAGATTTTGCTGGAAAAAGTAAAAGAACCGGAGCAAGAAGAAATTCTGTTTTAAAAGATTGGTATAAATATGTTTTAAAAGAAAATGAAGCATATACACCAACTATGCAACTTTTGATTTTATCCTCTGTTACAAAAGGATTAAAGGCTGATAATGATTCGCTTCCGCCGGTTTTAAATAAAGGCGTGCTTGCTGAAACAATGTATGATCTTCAAGAAAAATTAGAAAAAAATCCTAAATATGATTTTAATTTTGACAAACTTTATAGAACCAAGTTAGCTAATTTGTATTTGCAAGATGATAATACAGGTGAAACTGGTACTAAATGGGTAAGAATACCTTCGTTGAAAAATGATTTTTTAAATTTTGGAAAAAATGTGAAAAAATTACAGGCGTTGTCACATAAAAATTGGTGTACAAAAACATTTAACGCAAAACCTTATTTAAAGCAAGGTGATTTCCATGTTTATTTAGAAAATGGCAAGCCAAAAATAGGAATACGCTTTGTTAAAAATCAAATACAAGAAATTCAAGGTGAACTGAATAATTGTATTATTCCTGTTGAGTATTTATCAATGGTACAAGAGTATATTGATAAAAATAATTTGAAATTAAACGAAAATGCAAAAGAAGAATTCAAAAATTCTGTTGAACATAAAGACGCTATAGAAAAAATAAAACAGGAAATATCTCCAGATGCATTAAAAAATAGTGATCCAGAAATTATTTTTCCATATTTTGGTATTGAAGTTGAAAAAGATGATGATGGTATGTATATAATCAGCCATTATGAACAACCTAAAAAATGTACTTTTAAAGATCTTGGAATTGATGAAAAAAAACTCTTTTCAAAAGTAAAAGAGATAAGAAAAAATGCAGATTTTATATATTCTAATTTAACAAGTTTAGATAAATTACAAAAAATTGGTGGTAATGCTTATTTCCATTATTCAAATATCGCAGATTTGGGCGAATTAAAAGAAATAGAAAAAGATGTTATTTTTTCTTTTTCTTCGATTAAAAGTCTTGGTAAACTAGAAAAAATTGGTAGAAATGTAATTTTTGAAGAATCAAAAGTAGAAGATTTGGGTGCATTAGAATATATTGGCGGTGTAGTTGAATTCAGAAATTCACTAATTAAATCACTTAAAAATTTAAAAATTATCAAAATGAATGCTGATTTTGACCAATCTAATGTTGTAGATTTAGGCAAACTTGAATATGTTGGTTCAAATGTTTATTTGATGGATTCAAAATTATCACCAAAAGATTTTGAAAATGTTCAAATTAAAGGTGAAATAGTTTTAGATTAGAAATTTAGTAATTTGTATCGTTTTTAATAACATAATTTCCCCAAATATAAGTTTATTATATATGATTTTATATTAAGATTTCTGTTACAACTAGCACGAAAATTCTTGTTCGATTTTTTAAATCCTTGTAAAATTATTTTGTATGATTTTGGGAGTAAGAAATGAGTGAAAATTTATTTGCAAATTTTGTGTCATATGATGAAATGAATTCTTTGCCTGAAGTATTAGAAAATTGTATGAAAAAGTTTTCGTCTTTTAATGCAATTACTGATAAATATAACAATGTATTTATGACATATGCTGAATTAAATGAACAAATGAACCTTTTTGCAACAGGTTTGCAATCTTTAGGTGTAAAAAAAGGTGATAAGATAGGTTTATTTGCTGAAAGCAATGGACTTTGGATGGTTAATTCTCTTGCCATATTAAAATGTGGTGCTGTTGATGTTATTCGTGGTTCTAATGCTCCATTAGATGAATTGCATTATATAACTGCTCATTCGGATGCAAAAGGTTTGATTTTGCGTGATGAAAAATTATATTATGAGATGAAACCATTTTTGGAAAAGTATCGTTTGGATTTTGTTATTGTTACTTATTCTAAAAAAGAATTAGATACTTCAAACATTAAAGCAAAAGTTTATACTCATAATGATATTATTCAATTAGGAAAAGAAAATGAGTTTAAACCTGTTGAACTCAATAGAAATGATGATTCTACAATATTGTATACATCAGGTACAACAGGAAACCCAAAAGGTGTTTTATTAAGTCATGGAAACTCTATTTATCAGTTAGAAGTTGCACATAATGGTTTTCGTTCTCAACCAGGGGAAAACACACTTCAAATATTACCAATCTGGCATGCTTATGAGAGAATTGGTCAATTGTATTATATTTCTCGTGGTTGTAATTTGCATTATACAACTTTGTCTGGTTTGAAAAATGATTTGGCGACATATAAAATTGATACTTTAATGTCTGTTCCTCGTGTTTGGGAATCAATTAGAGTTGGTATATATCAAAAATTGAAACAAACTTCACCAGTTTTATATAATATTTTTGATTTTGCGATTAAAACTTCTATTTCATATAAAACTCATAAAATGTATGGTGAAAGAAGAATAACAAATAAGATAAATTATCATACATTATCAACAATTAGACATAGAATTATTCGTTCTTTTATAAAACCGTTGCATGTTTTGTTTTCAAATACTTTGTATAAAAAAATCAAAAAGACAGTTGGTCTTTCTTCTATCAGAGCTTCTATTTCTGGTGGTGGTGCATTATCAATGCAAGATGAACTTTTCTATGATGCAATTGGAATTAATTTAAGAATTGGTTATGGATTAACAGAAACCGCTCCTGTACTAACTCTTAGAAATGTTTATGATAAAAACTTCTTGGGTTCTGCTGGTACTCCAGTTGCGGGAACTGATTTGAAAATTGTTGACCCAGTTACAATGGAACCATTACCTGTGTTCCAAAAGGGACTTGTTGTTGTAAAAGGTCCACAGATTATGAAAGGCTATTATAAAGATCCAGAAGCAACCAAAAAAGTTATGACAGAAGATGGATATTTTATAACTGGTGATTTGGGCTGGCTTACAAAACAACAAAATTTAGTTTTAGTTGGCAGATTAAAAGAAACAATCGTTCTTTCAAGTGGTGAAAATGTTGAACCAGTTCCAATTGAAGAAGCAATTTTAGTTAGTCCATATATTGAACAAATTGTTTTAGTTGGACAAGACCAAAATGGTATTGGCGCATTAATTGTTCCTTCAAAAGAAGCATTAGAAAAATGTGGTATCAACATGAAAAATGTTGAAAGTTATAGAGATACATATAATACATTGAGTAATTCGTTGTTGGATGAATTAATTAAAAAAGAAATTAATACTCACATTATGAATAAACCAAATTTAAGAGCATTTGAAAAAGTAAAACAATTTTCTGTTCTAAATGATGGATTTAGTGTTTCAAATGGTATGTTAAGTGCCACTCAAAAAGTAAAGAGAAACAAAGTTTTTGAACAATATGAAGATGTTATTTCAAAAATGTATAAAAAATAATTTTAAAAAAATATAATAAAAAGCCCAGTGACTTTTGTTACTGGGCTTTTTATTTGTGAAAAAAGGTAGACTTTAGTCTACCCTACTTTCTATTCTAGCGTTAAAAATGGACATATGATATTTTAATCATTGGCAGTTATTAACAATATTGTTACGACTATTAGTAAATACAATAGAACTTGCAGTAAAAAGATTTTTTCTGATTTGTTTTCTACAAAATTTCCTTCATCAAAATAGTGTGAAAGTTTATAAAACGTTTTAGTAGCGTGATTATAATTATAATCTTTCAAATAATTCATATGATTGTAGAACTGTAGCAAATATCTTTTCTCTGTACGCGAAATTGTGCGTTCATTTCTTTTTACGGATTTCCACAAATTACCTTTAGAATAAGGTGCAGATTTTTTACCTTCGCTTAAATTTATATAAATAGGTTGAGGTGGTTGTTTTGGACAATATCTATTTGTCGAGAAATCGAATCCATTTTTTCGTAATTGCCTGCGAGCTATTTTTACAGATTTGAGTTCGAGTTTATCAAAAACTCTACCCCAATCGTTAATAAAATAAATTATAGCTTTATTTTCAACTTCTTTAATAATTGCCCAATGGATTGCTAATCTATCTGGTAAAATTCTAAAATAAAAAGTTTTTGGCATAGAAAAGCTTTCATACTCTGGATGTCTCGAAAGAAAATCTATATTATTGTCAGAATATTTTGTTTCCCATTCTCTAATTAATTTAATGATTTTTTTGCGTGATTTCATTTTTGCCTTTCCTTTAAACCCAATTTCTGTAGCAGCTTACTTGTATCAAACACAAGTGCCGCTAACAGTTTGGGTGAATACTAGGCAAGGGAGCTGCTCCCTTGCTACAGTATTCTTTTTTAGCCTACCAATAAGTCCTTGCCTTACGTCCAAAACGAGCTGAACCACAATCAGATGGCAAATACTAATTGGTATTGTTATAAACAAACCGAGCTTCCTGCGTCCAAAACCGGTTTCTGAAGATTTAAATCAGACGAACCTCTGCTTGTTTATATTATTATATTAATTTATTGGTGCGACAAATATGGACATATAAATTATGTTTTGAAAATATTAATTTAATTAGTGTAATAGTCCATTATAATTTAAGGTATAATTTCTATGATATAATCATTTTAAACTTCTAATAAAAATCATATTATTTAAGAAGTTAATGAAAAAGGGAAATAATGAATATTATTAAATTTTTAAAATTTAAATTTTTTAAAAATAAGTTTGAATTTGTATGTCCAGGGGCTTTTTCTCAAGTATATATTTATCATGATGGAAGCGTATATTTTTGTCCTGATTGTATGATGAAGAAAGAAGCTAAAATTGGCAATCTTAACGATAATAGTTTTGAAGAAATTTGGAACTCAAAACACGCTCAAAAAATAAGAAAAGAAATTTTAAATAAAAGATATAATTATTGTTTTCCTCCTATATGCTATTCAAAATCTAATTATAATATTAGGCTTGTTCCAAAAAATGGAGTGGAATATACTACTGTACAAAAATCTTTTCCTAAAATGGTTTGTTTAGGTCCTGATTGGGAGTGTAATGTCAATTGTGTAATGTGCAGAGATGAACTATGCAGATATAATGACGAAGATTTAAAAAATTTCAATGACAAAATTGATAAAGTTTATATGCCAATTTTAAAAGATGCTGAAGTCTTGACTCTTTCAACAACCGGAGATCCATTTGCAAGTAGAAACACAAGGTTATTAATGACTACTGCTGCAAATATGTATCCTAATTTAAAATTTAGTTTGATAACAAACGGTATATTATGTGATGAATTCAATTGCAGAGAAACAGGTATATTAAACAGAATGTCTAGAGTTATGGTTTCTGTTCACGCTTCAAATGAAGAAACATATAATAAAGTCGTTAAAAACGGGAATTATAAAAAGGTATTAGAAAATATAAAATGGCTGTCAAAAATGAGGGATGAACGCAAAATTGACGGGCTTTTCCTTGCTTTTGTTGTAAGCGCAAAAAATTATGATGATATACCAAATTTCATTGAGTTTGCAAAACAAAATAATGTTGTTGCTCTATTTTGGAGTTGTTATAGCTGGGATAATAATTTATCATATTCTGATGAACCGCTTGAAATAACAGAACCATCACATCCAAAACATCAACAATTTCTTGATGTTCTTAATTCTGTTGAACTTGAAACGCCGTATTCTAGGTTTTCGCCAAAGTTGTTATATCTTAAAAAACATTCTAAGAATAAATAAAATATTGTATAATGAATATGCAATGAACAAAATACAAATTTCAATTATTATGCCTATATACAAGGTACCGATTGCGCTTTTGCAAGATAGTTTGCATAGTGCCTTGAATCAATCAATAAAAAACTTTGAAATTATATGCGTACTTGACGGACTAAATTTTAAAGTTCTGAAATTTTTGAAAGAAAAACAAAAAAGCGATAAAAGAATAAAAATATTATGCCAAACCCACAAAGGCTCGGCTTCTGCAAGAAATAAAGCTATAAAACAAGCAGAAGGTGAATTTATTAGTTTTTTAGATGCTGATGATTATTATCCTACTGATACAATATTGGATGAAATGTACACGAATGCTATAAAAAACAATGTTGAAATTGTAGGAGGCAAGGCTCTTTTTGTAAGTGAAACTGAAAAATACAATCCATTTTGGAACTTTAAAAATTATAAAGAAATTTTTACTAATAGAGTTGTGAATATTGAAGAATGTCAATTTTGCTGGGGATATTGGAATTTTATTTATTCAAGAAAATTGATTGTGGAAAACAAACTCTTTTTTCCAAACTATTTGAGATATCAAGATCCACCATTTTTAATTAGAGCCATTAATACAGCAAAAAAATATTATGTCTTGGACAAAGAAACTTATGTTCATAGAGATAATTATATAAATTCTAAATGGTCAAGAAAGATGATTGAAGACTATGTTGATGGAATTATTGATGTTATTAAATATGCTCAACAAAATAAGTTTTTTGATTTGTACTCATTCTTATATAAAAAATTTATTACTTATGACATAAATTTTATAAAGGAAAAGCAAGGTAAATTTTATTTATTCAGAGAAAATACTTTTAACAAGCTTTTTAAAATAATAGATGAAGAAATAATAAAGATAACTGCTCATGATGTGCCAATATTTAAATCTTACAAAGATTATTTAACTAGAAAAAATAATTATGATTTAGTTGATGAATAAAAAATTAAAGCTTTATATTTCATATTTTATTGCTGTTTTTACTGTATAATATTACTGTAGTTTAATTATAGGAGCCATTGATTTGTATAATCTAGAACGAGTTGTTTGGGAAATTACTTCTGTTTGTAATATGAAGTGTATTCATTGCGGTTCTGATTGTAATTGTATAGAAATGGGACCAGAACTAACAACTCAAGACTGCTTGGGAATAATAGAAGATTTATCTGATTTAAAGTGTAATCATGTTATTTTCGCAGGAGGAGAACCTTTATTTAGAAAAGATTTGGGTATACTTTGTTCTGCTTGTAAACAACAAGGAATAAATACAGCCATTATTTCTAATGGTTATTTAGTAAATGAAGATAATATTAAATTGATAAAAGCTTTTGACTTACTTGCTTTTGGCATAAGTATAGATGCAGCAGAACCTTATCTTCAAGATTATATTAGAGGAAAAGTTGGCACGTTCGCACATATTAAAAAGGCTATTGAATTATTAAAACAGAATGATATTCCAATTTCAGTAGTTACTACTGTTCACAAATTAAATTATGAACAATTGCCTAAAATAAGAGATTTTTTGATAGAAAATGATATTCATTTATGGCAAATACAATACGGAGATAATATTGGACGATTAAATAAAGATTGGAAAATTACAGAAGCACAATTTTTAGATATCGCAAAATTTATTATTGAAACAAATAAACAATATCCAAAAGAAAAGTTATTTACTTCAGGCTCAGATGTTTTTGGCTATATATCAAATACTGCTAAAAAGATACAAGGTATTTGGCAAGGGTGTCACGCTGGTACTAGAATTGCTGGAATCAGCGCAAATGGAGATGTAAGAGGTTGTTTATCTTTGCAAGAAGATAAATATATTGAAGGAAATATTAGAAACAAATCTTTTAAAGAAATATGGCTTGATAAAACTTCGTTTCAATACAACAGAAGATTTTCTTGTGAAATGCTAACAGGTTATTGCAAGGATTGTTATTTCTCTTCTGTTTGTAAGGGGGGCTGTTATAGAGCTGCGACAATAAACGGTGGAAGATGTGTTCCTTATTGTTTATATCGTATAGAAAAAGATGGTTTTTCTACTAAAGAAGAATCAAGATTGAATTTTTCAAAAAAAGAATTGTTTGATTTGTATAACCCTGTTTTCAAAATGCCTAAAGAGTATTTAGAATAAGGAGATATTATGGCATATAAACTAAAAAAACTTTTTTGGGAACTTTCTTCAGGTGATGAAGATACTGATTTATCTGTTGAAAAGTATCTTGAAGTTATAGAAGATTTATATGATTTAAAATGCGAATATGTATTTTTAACAGGACAAAACATTTTAGATAGAAAAGATATTGGTATAATTACTTCTGCTCTACATTCTGCAATGATTAAATTTTCTGTTATATGCCAATTTGCGAATATCACTGTGCAAACAATACAGCTTCTTCGTTTGTTGCATCCAGATAGAGTAATATTAAAAATTAATGATATTTCTGATAAAGAAATTTTAGAAAAGTCTTTAGAATTATTAAAAAAATACAAATTTGATGTAATGGCTTTGACAAAATTAGATACAGCTAATTCTCAAAAATTGGAAGATATTAGAGCATTTTTAGTTGAAAATAAAATCAATAAATGGCAGATTAACTATGCGAATTGTAATGAAAAGAACATAATTTCAGAAAATCAGTTTGAACAATTCTCAAAATTTTTTATAGAAACAAAAGAAAAATATCAATCTTATTTTGAAGAAGTGACTTCTATACCTAGAGTTGCTTATATGGATGAATTTTCTGAAAAAATTTATAAAGAAAAATGGTATGGATGCCCTGCCGGTATAACAACGGCTTCTATTTCAAAAAAAGGAAATATAAAGGGTTGTTTGGAACTTGAAGACAATATTTATTGTGAGGGGAATGTTGGCAATAATTCCTTTAAAGAAATATGGTTAAGTAAAGATAATTTCACTTATAACAGAAGATTTGATATAAATTCAATAGATAATGCTTGTAAGAAATGTTTGTATGTTCCTGTATGCAAAGGTGGATGTATAGCAAATTCTTTTTGTTCACCAAAACGAGCTACTAAATATTGTTTATGTAGATTAGAACAGAATTAAATATAAAATTATCTAATTTTTAATAATTTACCTAATCTTAAATCAATTTTTTTTGCTTCAGGGGTGTTGCCTTTTAGTCCGTTGAATCTGAAAAAACCGCTACATGGGGTAAATGTTAATTCGCCAAAATATAATTTGCCATTTTTTTCTACAAAATCAACTCTTACAAATTTAAAATCTTTTGATAATATTCTTGCATATTCAAACATTTTTTCGTAATGAACGGGTTTTTCTAGCTCTTCATCATCAGTATCCACAGAAATCGAAAAATCTAATTTTTCAAAGTTTTCATTATAAACATAACTTTTTTCATTACGATAACAACCATTTTCCCCTACTTTATATTTTGGTAATGTTGTTATGAATTGAGGTTCTCCATTAAAACAATATACTTCCCAATCTGCAGTAGGATCTGCATAAGATTCGCCAATTAATTCTTCAGCAAATATTAAACTTTCAATATTTCGATATTGTAATTCCAAACTTTTTAAATGATATCTAACCTTTTGAAAATATTCTGTTCGTATTTTCAATTTTTTTAATTGGTTTTTATTTTTTAGTAAAAAAGTTTTGTTCATTATAAAAGAATTAAAGCCTGAGCCATTATTACTTTTTAAAATAAAAGAATTAGGTAGTTCTTCAAAATTAATATCATCAAAATTTTTCCATACATTGATTAAAGGTTTTAGATATTTTTCTCCACCTTCTATTTTTTCGGCAAATAATTCTCTTGCTTTTAGTTTATCTGACCACATGGTTTTTTCTGGAGTAGCATCATACAATTTCAACCACTGGATTTTTTCTGATAGAGTTTTGGGGAATATTAAATTTAGATTATTCCCTGTATGTTCTTTAAATATCTTCCCCAAATAAAACGGATATAAAAATTCAGGAACTTTATCACTTACTACTTCAATTTTATCTTTCATAATTGTTATGCTATATCATTTTGATTTGTTTGTAAATAATTAATTGCTAGTTTATTTTTAATTATGCTATCATCTAAAAGAATAGAGGAATTTCTTATGTTTGAAAAATATTATTCGAACAGGATAAAAACATGTGTTATGGATGTCTTTGAACAAGACATTTTAAGCAAAATAAATGAACATACAATATCTTTTATAGGTGGTAAAGTTAATTTATTTCCTGAGTTTAAAGATGCGATTTGTAATGCATTTAATAATGCAATACAAAAGTCCTTTGTATTTCAGTACGCAAATGCATATGGCAATGTTAATTTAAGAAAATATATTGCACATAGATATAACACTGTTTGGAATTTTGATAATTTAACAGAAGATAATGTTATTATTACAACTGGTTCAACACAGGCGTTTGATTTGATTGGCAAAGTTTTTTTAAATGATAATGATAATATTCTTGTAGAAAACCCAAGTTTTATATATTCTGCAGATTTTTTAAAAATGTATAACGTTAATACTTCTTCTGTTTCTTTTGATTCAAATGGATTAAACACTGATGAATTATCTTCAATACTTTCAAAAGATAAGTTTAAAATGGCTTATTTAATCCCTAATATACAAAATCCGACAACAGTTTCATATTCAAAACAAAATAGGACAGATATATTTGAAATAATTAAAGATAAAGATTTAATACTTGTTCAGGATAATACATACGGAGAGTTAAATTTTGAAGATAAAAGACTTCCTTTTATAGGACAAAACAGTCGCGCTTCAAATATTTATATAGGTTCTTTATCCAAAATTTTTGGAGGTGGACTTCGATTAGGTTTTGCCATTGCAGATAAAGAAATTATTGATAAACTTGCTATTGCTAAACAAACTTCTGATATTCATAGTGAGAATATTATACAGTATGTAATATATGAATATTTACTAAATAATGATTTTGATACATATCTAAAAAAATTAAAACAATCATACAAACAACAACTGAATATTATGTTAAATGCAATTAATGAAACATTTCCTAAAGAGATTGAATACTCTGAACCAGAGGGGGGAATATTTCTTTGGTTGACACTTCCATCTTATTTATCTGGACAAGAACTTTTAAAGAAGAGCATAGAGCAAAATGTTTTGTTTATGCCAGGGGAATATTTTACTTCAAATAAAACTTTTTCTAACAAAATAAGATTAGGTTATACAAATATAAAACAAGAAAAAGTTATTGAAGGTATTAGTATTTTATCATCAGTATTAAAAGAGAATATGAGGTAATGAAGACTTGTCTCTAATTTTATATATTTTATTGATTTTAATAATGTTGATACTTTCTTTATATATTCATGAATTTGGTCATTTCTTTATTGCCAAAATGCAAGGAGTTAGGATTTTAAGAGTTAGGATGGGACTTGAAAAAGGACCTATCTTATTTAAAATAAATTTTTGGAATACTGAATTTGTTTTTTATCTTCTGCCTTTTAGTGCAGGTATAGAATATGATACAAGTCAAAAAGAAGGAAAAGAATCTTCTATTGTAAGTAAGTCAGAGTTGTCAAAAATATTGATAACTTTAGGTGGAGCATTAGGAAATTTTTTGTATTCCTTCCTTTTATTATTATTTATTGGTATATTTTGGCATTTTATACCAGTAAATGATTATATTGTTTCAAATATTGAACAAGGGAAAGATATTACAAAAGAAGAATATAGAATTTCTGATAATGATATTGCCTTAATGCAGTATTTTAGAGTTTATCCAGATAGATATAATACAGATAATATTCGTTTAAAGGTGCTTTCTTCTCCTCAAGAATCAGGATTACTTATACATACAAAAAATATAGGGATTGAAGAAAAATTTTATAATGTAGATAATATTTATTCTTTGTTTTGCGCTGCTGTGAAAGGAATAGAGAATCAAGTAAATATATTATTTTATTATATAGGGCAATTATTAACTGGCAAATTGTCGATTTTTGATTTAAGAGGTTACATTTCATATTTTAGGATTTCTTTTGATTTTATTTCTGTGCAACAGTTATATAGAGCAATTTGGCTTGTAGCCTTTTTCTCTTTAAATATGGGAATTTTTAATTTATTGCCTTTGCCTACACTTGATGGTGGTATTATTTTAATTACTGCTTTTCATAGAAAAATAAATAATAATGTTTATAAGAAAATACTTAAGATTAATTCAATAATCTTAAGTATAATTTCTATATTTATAATTTTTATTATTTTTAATGATTTCTTATTGTTGATAAAAGGTGTGATATAAAACCATTGTCATTTATTTTATTTAACAGTTTATGCTGTTTAGGACATTTATTTTTGTGTTTTTTAGAGACAGTTTCTTTGATATCATCCATCATATAATTTGAAAGAAGAAAAGAATCTTTTTTATCACGATTTTTTATTAATAATATTTTGATTTTTTCAAAATCTAGGTTTGAAATAAAATCATCTATTTCTTTTGCTATTGTTTCAGAATATGTATTTGTGATTTCTTGCATAATATCATTTTTTTCTTTTCCACAAGATTTTAAATCAAAATATAGTAATATTCCTTCAAGTAATGATAATTTAATTCCTGTTCTTTTTGCCCTAATAAAAAATTTAAAATTATTTTTTACAACTTCTCCGTATGTTTTTATCATTTCATAGTCTTCATTTATTATTGCTGATAGAAATCCCCAATATTCTGGAAATATTCTTGATAATTTAAAATATTTATCTGATAAACTAAATGAGCCGAAATGACAAGCATCACAAAAAGAATTAAAATCTTTTGCAGGCTTTTTAGAAAAAGAAAATTCAATCCAATCTGCTATATTTATATAATTATTTTCATTTAAATTTAAATTAATTTGTGAAAATTCTGGAACATATATATATACTGTTGGGAAACCCATAAAATTATAATCTCTAACATAAATTTCATTGGTGAATTCAAGAACTTTTGACATTAATTTCTTTGACAAGCTCTTATTTGTAACTTTTTCATTTATAACCCAAGCTTCATTAGAAAAATCATAGTCAGAATCATTACATAAAATATTTGCTAAAAATTTTGAATTTTTAGGGAATACACATTTGTTCGCAAATTGTCTTTTTATTACTCTGCAAATATTTTCATAATCATTTATATTTATGTAATTATTTATCTCTCTTTCAAAATCCTTTTCTATATCATATCCTTGTAAAAATTCTGTAAGGGTTCTTTCAATTGCTATAGGCAGTGAAGGATGTGCACCAAAACTTAAATTTATAACATCATTATTATTTTTATCTTCAAAAATAGTACAAATAACAGGTAACCCCTTGCCTAATGATGCGTCTTTAATTGTTACGGTAATACCCTTATTTTCAATATAAGAAATGATTTTTTGTATTTTATCATATTTATTTATATATTCAGAAGGTAATAGTGGCATTTTTACATTTTTATCAAAAATCTGTTTCATTGAATATCTTTCACATATTTCAGAAAGTCCCTGAACCAGTGCTTCTTCATAGGTATTGCCTGCAGCTGCGCCATTTGAACCTTGCAGAAATTTGATTTCGTTTATTGGAAGATATTTTATTTTCTTATCTTTTACTGCTACAAAAGGAACTACAGAAGTCTGACCTTCTGTTTGACTAAAATTAAATTCTTTTTGGTATTTTAATTTAAGAACATCTTTTTCTTTTAATAAAATTTTGTTTATTACTTTAAATACATTTTTTTCAGCTTCTGTTATTTCAAGTTCATCAAGGTTTTTTATTTTTTCATCTGGTTCTGACATAAAGAAGTATGGTTCAAATACCAGACCGGTTTGAAGTCTTTCCATAAATTCGGCATAAGCACTTGCAATACAATTTTCCTTGCTTGTGCCTTTGCCACCTGAAGCTATACTCTCACTCTCCATAGCAAATACTCTTACGAAACAAGAGGTTTCATCTTGATTCGTAATAACTCTTTCACGAATATTAAGATTATTCTTTTTTAGAATACTTTTGATTCGATTAATTGTCTTTTGTGGAGTATTGTCCTTTAAAATACTATATTTCATTATTAATAAATCCCTTATTCTCAATTATAATTATAACTCTAATCATAACATATTTGGGGTTAAAAGCAATCTTTCATAAAAGCAATAAAAATGTTTAAATGATACATTTTTTTGTTATTGTGGTATAATATAATTATGAGTTGATAACATATGGAGGAAATATGCCAGAAAATAATCCGCCACAAGAAAATGGTTCAGAAGATATAACTTTACATAATGGTCATACTGTAAATATGGATGATTTTGAAAATACATATTTATTCGGAATAGATGATTCTGATGATGTTGATTTTGAAAATTATTTCATCGTTGCAAGTAAAGGCATTTACGGAATTACATTAGTTATATAGTAAACTCCTTTAGTTATTTTTTTATTTTTGTATGATTAAACGCTGAATTTCAAGGATTTTATCCTGCACTTCAGCTTTGGTTTGGATGTTTAGCCATTGCGCTTTTAGACGATCAAAGTCTTTATGATTAGATTGTACTTGTTCAATCAGTTTTTTGTTAAGCCCAAATTCTTCTGGGTTGGAATTTATATATGAAAAAGTTGGAAGTATAAAACGATTTGCAACATGGTTTTCTATGAAATTAATATTTTTCTTAATGAAATTATAAGTTAAATTGAAATCATCAATTGTTTCTTCAGGAAAATCATATATAGTGTATACTATGTTTTTAATGCCAACAGAGTGTGCTGTTTCAAGAATCCTTTGAGCAGTATCTATATTAATTCCTTTGTTCATCTTTTCTAAGATTTTTGGAGATGCTGATTCTAACCCCCAAGCACAAATTTTTAACCCTGCTTTATACAGTTTTTCTAGTAAATTTTTATCAAAAGCATCTTCAAGTCTGTTATCCATCATAAAATATATTTTAATTTTTTGTTCGATAATTTTGGTTGCAAATTCATCTAAATATTTAGGTGGCAATCCATAGTCAACAAAATAGAAGGTATTTATGTTATATGTTTTAATATAGAAATTAATTTCTTCAATTAAATCATCAACTTTGCGAATAAAGAAGTAGTTTTTATCAAGATAATATAGCTCGCAAAATGTACATTTGCCCCAATAACATCCATAAGATGCTCTAATTGCTAAAATTGATTTTGGGAGCATATATTCAGAAAAATCATAATCATCATAGCAAGGAACACTATAATCTTTCTCTGAAAGATATTTTTCTTTGTTCATAACAATGTTTTCATTGTTATCAAGATAAATAATATTGCATACATCTTTGAGTTCTCTTTTGCCATTTAAAAACTCAAAGTATTCTTCGTGAGCATATTCGCCTTGCCCTACAATAACAATATCAACATATTTTTGAAATAGAGATTTATCTTCTTTAATAACATTTAAATCTTTAAAGACATTAGTGCCACCAATCCCAATTTTACCTTTATAACCTTTTTCTTTTAATAATTTAATCATAATAAGAGAAGATATAAATTGAGAATCCCCATTATCTGAAAAACCGATATAATCGTAATTTTCTTTTAGAATGTCATCAATAAATGGTTTGAGGAAACTTTTATATGTTGAAATCGTTGACTCATTAATAAAATATTTTCTATCTTCATAAGGTGTTTTATCTTTAAAAATAAAATGGGATAACTTTTGAATATCCTTAATTGCTGCCATTATATGATTTTCTTTTTTAAGAAAATCAATGAAATTTTTTTCTGATTTTAAATTTTGTTTGATATTATCAATATTTTTAATTGTATTATGAATTTTATAAACATATTTTTTGTTGTTAAAAAATTCATCTAAGCGATTGTAATATTCAACAGGAAGATTATACTTATCGTGATTTTTATAGATTTCATATGTTTCTAATAAAAGGTTATTAAGGACTTTTTCATTGTATAAATAATTATAAAATTTAATGTTTAAATCAAGGGATTTAACATCATAATTTTTTGCTTTTAAGTAGCTTATAATCTGAGGAATGCCTGTAATTATACTAAATTGAGAATAAAATGGAGGAGATATAAGCAGTGCTTTCATTATTAGTCCTTATTCTTCTTATTTATGGATTAATTATATCATAAAGGCGTATTTCATTGTTTTTCATATATACCATATTTCGCTAATATAGTTAGTAATTCACTGCTTGTGGTGATAATTTTTTGTTTTTGCATAATTAAACGCTGAATTTCAAAAACTTTTTCTTTGATTTCTGTTTTAGTTGGAATACCTAGCCACTGGGCTTTTAAACAGTCAGAACTTTTATTGTTGTCTTTTGCTTGTTTAAGCAGTTTTCCCTCAAACCCAAATTCTTCAGGATGAGAATACATATATGAAAAAATTGGAAGTGTACATTGTGATGCACTATGATTGTTTATGAAATTAATATTTTTTTTAATAAAAT
The DNA here is from genome assembly GCA_015152515.1 of Cyanobacteria bacterium SIG29. GTDB lineage: Bacteria > Cyanobacteriota > Vampirovibrionia > Gastranaerophilales > Gastranaerophilaceae > Avigastranaerophilus. Next base: position 114,053 of record SUTV01000004.1, on the reverse strand, counting down.
TATATGTCAAATTGAAATCATCAATTGTTTCACTTGGGAAATCATACATCCAATAAATATGATTAAAAATTCCTGTTTCGCTTGATTCTTTAAGTATTCTTTCTGCAGTATTAATAGTTGTTCCTTTATTCATTTTTTCTATGATTTTAGGTGAAGCCGATTCTAAGCCCCAAGCGCAAACTTTCAATCCAGCATTGTGCAGTTTTTTAAGTAATACCTTATCAAAATCATCTTCAAATCTGCCTTGCATATAGAAGTAGATTTTAATTTTTTGTTCGATAATTTTAGTCGCAAATTCATCTAAATATCTAGGTGGAAGTGCAGCATCTGTAAATAAGAAGGTATCTATATTATAGGTTTCAATATAGAATTTAATTTCTTTAATTAAATCATCAACCTTGCGAATAAAGAAGTAGTTTTTATCATTATAATAATATGCACAGAACACACATTTCCCCCAATAACATCCATATGATGCCCTAATTGGCAATATTGGTTCAGGAAGCATATATTCTGTAAAATCATAATCATCGTAACAAGGAATATAGTAGTCTTTTACAGAAAGATATTTTTCTTTGTTCTCAACAATATTTTCATCAAGATAAATAATGTTTGATACATCTTTGAGTTCTCTTTTACCATTTAAAAACTCAAAATATTCTTCGTGAGCATATTCTCCCTGCCCTACAATAACAATATCAACATATTTTTGAAATAGTGATTTATCTTCTTTAATAACATTTAAATCTTTAAAGAAATTAGTACCGCCAAGCCCTATTTTACCTTTATATCCTTTTTCTTTTAATAATTTAGCGCTGATAAGAGAAGATATAAATTGAGAATCCCCGTTTACTGAAAAACCTATATAATCATAATTTTCTTTAAGAATGTCATCAACAATTAAATTAAGGAAATTTTTATATGTTGAAATCATAGACTCATTAATAAAATAGTTTCTGTCATCGTAAGGTGTTTCCTCTGGAAATATAAGATTCAATAATTTTTGGATATCTTCAATTCCAGTTACTATATTATTTCCTTTTTCAGAAAAATCTATAAATTTCTTTTTTGATATTAAACTCTGTTTAATATCATCAATATTTTTAATTGCATTATGAACTTTATAAACCAATTTTTTATTACTGAAAAATTCTTCTAGATGGTTGTAATATTCTATAGGAAGATTATATTTATCGTGGTTTTTATAGATTTCATATGTTTCTAATAAAAGATTATTTAGAACTTTTTCGTTGTATAGGTAATTATAAAATTTTATGTTTAAATCAAGAGCTTTAACATCATAATTTTTTGCTTTTAAATAGCTTAAAATTTGAGGAATACCGCAACTGATACTATATTGTGAATAAAAAGGAGGAAAAATAAATAGTGCTTTCATTATTTGTCCTCATTTCTTTTGTATTTTGCCAATGTAGTTATCAATTCACTGCGAGCAATTGTTATTTTATTTTTTTGCATCATTAAACGCTGAATTTCAAAAACTTTATTTTGGGCTTCTGTTGTCATTGGAATACCCAACCACTCCGCATCTAAACAGTCAGAACCTTTGTGATTGTTTTCTACTTGTTTAATTATTTCTTCATTAAGTCCAAACTCCTTAGGGTTTGAATACATGTATGAAAAAGTTGGAAGCATAAAACGGTTATCAACAACATTATCTATATATTCAATATTTTTTTTAATGAAATTATAAGTCAAATTAAAATCATCAATTGTTTCTTCTGGGAAATTATACATCCAATAAATCCCGTTAAGAATCCCAACAGAGTGTGCTGTTTCAAGAATTTTTTGAGCAGTATTAATATTAATGCCTTTATTCATTTTTTCTAAAATTTTAGGTGACGCTGACTCTAACCCCCAGAAACAATGGATTAATCCAGCTTTATGCAGTTTTTTGAGTAATACTTCATCAAAATCATCTTCAAATCTGTTTTGCATCATAAAATATATTTTAATTTTTTGTTCGATAATTTTAGTCGCAAATTCATCCAAATATTTAGGTGGCAATGCTGAGTCAACGAAGCAGAGCGTATTAACATTATATGTTTTAATATAGAATTTAATTTCTTCAATTAAATCATCAACTTTTCGAATAAAGAAGTGTTTTTTGTTGTTATAATAATGTGCACAGAATGTGCATTTCCCCCAATAACATCCATAAGATGCTCTAATCGGAAAGATTGGTTCTGGGAGCATATATTCTGTAAAATCATAATCATCATAACAAGGAATAGAATAATCATTTACAGAAAGATATTTTTCTTTGTTCACAAAAATATTTTCATTAAGATAAATAATGTTGCATACTTCTTTGAGTTCCCTTTCTCCATTTAAATACTCAAAGTATTCCTCGTGAGCATATTCGCCTTGCCCTACAATAACAACATCAATATATTTTTGGAATAACGATTTATCTTCTTTGATGATTTTTAAATCTTTAAAAATATTAATGCCACCTAGCCCAATTTTACCTTTATATCCTTTTTCTTTTAGTAATTTAGCTGTAATAATAGAAGATATAAATTGGGAATCTCCGTTTACTGAAAAACCAATATAATCGTAATTTTCTTTAAGAATGTCATCAATAACTAGCTTAAGAAAGCTTTCATATGTTGAAATTACAGAGTCATTAATGAAATATTTTCTATCTTCATATGATGTTAAATCTTTAAAGATAAAATCTGATAATTTTTGAATATCTGTAATTTCAGTGATTATATTATTTTCATTTTTAAAAAGTTCTATAAAACCTTTTTTTGATTTTAAACTTTGTTTGATATTATCAATATTTTTAATTGCATTATGAACTTTATAAACTAATTTTTTATTACCGAAAAATTCTTCCAAAAGTTTGTAATATTCGCAAGGAAGATTATATTTATCTTTATTTTTATAAATTTCATATGTTTCTAATAAGAGATTATTTAGGACTTTTTCATTGTATAAATAATTGAAAAATTTTATATTTAAATCAAGCGCTTTAACATCATAATTTTTTGCTTTTAAAAAGCTTATAATCTGAGGAATGCCTGTATTTATATTAAATTGTGAATAAAACGGAGGAAAAATAAACAGTGCTTTCATTATTTGTCCTCATTTTTATTGTATTTTATTAATGTAGTTAGAAGTTCACTGCCGGTAGCTATTATTTTATTTTTTTGCATAATTAAACGTTGAATTTCAAAAACTTTATCTTGTATTTCTGGTTTAATTGGAATGCCTAGCCACTCTGCATATAAACAGTCACAGTCTTTGTGATTGTTTTCAGCTTGTTTAATAAGTTTTTCATCAAGTCCGAATTCTTCAGGGTGAGAATACATATATGAAAAAGTCGTAAGCATAAAGCGGTTTGAAGAATGGTTTTCTGCAAACTTAACATTTCGTTTAACAAAATCATATGTTAAATTAAAATCATCAATTGTTTCTTCTGGGAAATTATACATCCAATAAATTCCGTTAAGAATCCCAACAGAGTGCGCTGTTTCAAGAATTTTTTGAGCAGTATCAACATTAATGCCTTTTTTTATTTTTTCTAAAATTCTAGGTGACGCTGACTCTAAACCCCAAAAACAGAAAATCAATCCTGCTTTATGCAATTTTTCAAGTAAAGGTTTGTCAAAATCTTCTTCAAATCTACCTTGCATCAAGAAATATATTTTAATTTTTTGTTCGATAATTTTAGTCGCAAATTCATCTAAATATTTTGGTGGCAATGCTGAGTCAACGAAGTAAAATGTATTCACATTATATTTTTTGATATTTAATTTGATTTCTTCAATTAAATCATCGACTTTGCGGATAAAGAAGTAGTTTCTTTCGTTGTAATAAAGTGCACAAAATGTACATTTCCCCCAATAACAACCATATGATGCTCTAATCGGCAATACTGGCTCTGGGCGCATATATTCAGAAAAATCATAATCATCATAGCAAGGAATACAATAATCTTTTACAGAAAGATATTTTTTTTCGTTTACAACAATATTTTTATCAAGATAAATAATGTTGCATACATCTTTAAGTTCTCTTTTGCCATTTAAAAACTCAAAATATTCTTCGTGAGCATATTCTCCTTGTCCTACTATTGCAATATCAATATATTTTTGAAATAAAGATTTGTCTTCTTTAATAACTTTTAAATCTTTAAAGATACTAGTACCGCCAAGCCCTATTTTACCTTTATATCCTTTTTCTTTTAGTAATTTAGCTGTGATTATAGAAGATATAAATTGAGAATCTCCGTTTACTGAAAAACCGATATAATCGTAATTTTCTTTAAGAATGTCATCAATAAATGGTTTAAGAAAACTTTTATATGTTGAAATTGTAGACTCATTAATTAAATATTTTCTATCCTCGTAGGGTGTTTCATCTCTAAAAATAAAATTCGATAACTTTTGAATATCCTCAATTTCAGTTACTATATTATTTTCTTTCTTGAAAAAAACCATAAATTCTTTTAAAGATTTTAAACTCTGTTTGATATTATCAATATTTTTAATTGTATTGTGAATTTTATAAACCAATTTTTTATTACTGAAAAATTCTTCCAAACGGTTGTAATATTCAATAGGAAGATTATATTTATCTTTATTTTTATAGATTTCATATAATTCAAATAAGAGATTATTCAGAACTTTTTCATTGTATAGATAATTGAAAAATTTTATATTTAAATCAAGGGCTTTAACATCATAATTTTTTGCTTTCAAAAAGCTTAAAATTTGAGGAATACCGCAACTGATACTAAACTGTGAATAAAACGGAGGAAAAATAAACAGTGCTTTCATCATTAGTCCTTATCGTTCTTTATATCATTATATTTTGAATATAATAAAAGAGTTTCAGATGTTCCAACTGGCATTTTATTATATTCATAACAAAATTTTTCAATTTCACCTATTTTTTCTTCTTGTATGCTTGAAAGGTTACATCCAACCATATCTCCAGGAATTAAATCATTATATTGCAGTTTAGTTTCTGCCTGATTAATAAGTTCTTTATCAAGCCCGAATTCTTCGGGGTGGGAATATATATATGAAAAAGTAGGTAAATGAAATGGACAATATAATATAGTTTTTATAAATTTAATATTTTCCTTGATAAAATTACACGTCAAATCAAAATCTTCAATTGTCTCTCCAGGGAAATTATACATCCAACCAATTACATTAAAAATGCCAACAGAATGTGCTACTTCAAGGATTTTTTGAGCAGTATCAACATTTGTTCCTTTATTCATTTTTTCTAAGATTTTAGGTGATGCTGACTCTAAACCCCATAAACAAACTCTAAATCCTGCTTTGTATAGTTTTTCAAGTAAAGTTTTATCAAAATCACTTTCAAGTCTGTTTGATATTAAAAAATATATTTTAATTTTTTGTTTAATAATTTTAGATGCAAATTCATCTAAATAAGCAGGTGGTAAGGATGTATCAGAAAATACGAATGTGTTCACATTATATTTTTTGATATTTAATTTGATTTCTTCAATTAAATCATCAACTTTACGGATAAAGAAGTAGGGTTTGTCAAGATAATATTGTAAGCAAAATGTACATTTACCCCAATAACATCCATAAGATGCTCTGATTGGTAAAATTGGCTCGGGAAGCATATATTCTGTAAAATCATAATCATCATAACAAGGAATGCAGTAGTCTTTTACAGAAAGATATTTTTCTTTGTTTACAATAATATTTTTATCAAGATAAATAATATTGCTTACATCTTTGAGTTCTCTTTTGCCGTTTAAAAACTCAAAATATTCTTCATGCGCATATTCTCCCTGACCTACAATGACAATATCAACATATTTTTGAAATAACGATTTATCCTCTTTAATAATTTTCAACTCTCTAAAGATATCAGTACCGCCGAGTCCGATTTTACCTTTATAACCTTTTTCTTTTAATAATTTAGCTGTGATAAGAGAAGATATAAATTGAGAATCCCAGTTGACTGAAAACCCAATATAATCGTAATTTTCTTTAAGAATATCTTCTATATGTGACTCAAGGAAACTTTTAAATGTCGAAATCACAGAATCATTAATAAAATATTCTCTATCTTTATATAATGATTCTTCCATAAAAATTAAATTTATTAAAAATTGAATGTCTTTTATTGCAGTTAATAAAAACTGCTGAGTGCGTAAATTTTTAAATTCTTCTTTTGATTTTAAACTCTGTTTGATATTATCAATATTTTTAATTGCATTATGAACTTTATAAACCAATTTTTTATTGCTAAAAAATTCTTCCAAATGGTTGTAATATTCGCAAGGAAGATTATATTTATCTTTATTTTTATAAATTTCATATGTTTCTAATAAAAGATTATTAAGGACTTTTTCGTTGTATAAATAATTATAAAATTTAATATTTAAATCAAGGACTTTAACATCATAATTTTTAGCTTTCAAATAGCTTAAAATTTGAGGAATACCGCAACTGATACTATATTGTGAATAAAACGGTGGAAAAATAAACAGTGCTTTCATCATTAGTCCTTATTATTATTTATGGATTAATTATATCATAAAGGCGTATTTCTTTTATCAAGGAAATTTCAATCCGGCAGGGATTTTTCATTATTTTTCATATAAACCATATTTCGATAATATAGTTAGTAATTCACTATTTGTAGTTATTAATTTCTTTTCTTGCATAATTAAGCGTCGAATTTCAAAAACTTTGTCTTGCACTTCTGTTTTAGTTGGAATACCTAGCCACTCTGCTTTTAGGCAGTCAGAGTCTTTATGATTGGACGCTATTTGTTTGAAAAAATTTTTCTCAAATCCAAATTCCTCTGGATGAGAATACATATATGAAAATGTTGGAAGCACAAAACAGTTTACAGCGTGGTTATCAATGAATTTAATATTTTTTTTGATAAAATCATATGTCAAATTAAAATCATCAATCGTTTCACTTGGGAAATTATATATCCAATTTACTCTGTTAAAAATGCCTACAGAGTGCGCTGTTTCAAGAATTTTTTGAGCAGAATCAATATTAATACCTTTGTTCATTTTTTCTAAGATTTTAGGTGAAGCTGATTCTAAGCCCCATCCGCAAACTCTTAATCCGGCTTTGTATAGTTTTTTCAGTAATGTTTCATCAAAAGCAGCTTCAAGTCTATTTTGCATAAAGAAGTAGATTTTAATTTTTTGTTCTATAAGTTTCGTCGCAAATTCATCTAAATATTTAGGTGGCAGTGAAGCATCTGCAAATATAAATGTATCTACATTATATTTTTCAATATAGAATTTAATTTCTTCAATTAAATCATCAACTTTACGAATAAAGAAGCCGTTTTTATCATTATAATAGTATGTGCAAAATACACATTTTCCCCAATAACATCCATAAGATGCTCTAATCGGAAAGATTGGTTCTGGGAGCATATATTCGGTTAAATCATAATCATCAAAACAAGGAATACAATAATCTTTTACAGAAAGATATTTTTCTTTGCTTGCAATAATACAGTCGTTATCATCAAGATAAATAATATTGCATACATCTTTGAGTTCTCTTTTGCCGTTTAAAAACTCAAAATATTCTTCGTGAGCGTATTCTCCTTGACCTACGATAACAATATCAACATATTTTTGGAATAATGATTTATCTTCTTTAATGACTTTTAAATCATTAAATACATTAGTACCGCCAAGCCCAATTTTACCTTTATAACCTTTTTCTTTTAATAATTTTGCTGTGATAAGAGAAGATATAAATTGAGAATCTCCATTCGCTGAAAAGCCTATATAATCGTAATTTTCTTTTAGAATGTCATCAATAACCAGATTAAGAAAACTTTTATATGTTGAAATTGTAGACTCATTAATAAAATATTTTCTATCTTCATAAGGTGTTTCATCCTTAGAAATAAAATCTAATAATTTTTGAATGTCTGCAATTGCAGTTACTATATTGTTTTCTTTCTTAAATAAATCTATAAATCTTTTTTTTGATTTTAAACTCTGTTTGATATTATCAATATTTTTAATTTCATTATGAACTTTATGAACCAATTTTTTATTGTTAAAAAATTCATCTAAGCGGTTGTAATATTTAACAGGAAGATTGTATTTATTTTTATTTTTATAGATTTCATATAATTCTAATAAAAGATTATTTAGGACTTTTTCATTGTATAAATAATTATAAAATTTTATGTTTAAATCAAGAGCTTTAACATCATAATTTTTTGTTTTCAAATAGCTTAAAATTTGAGGAATACCGCAACTGATACTAAACTGTGAATAAAGCGGTGGAAAAATAAACAGTGCTTTCATCATTAGTCCTTAATTTTTACAAATTGATTGTATCATAAATTTTATATTGTTTAAGAAATTCGTATTATATTTTGAATATAACAAGATTGATTCAAGTGTTCCAATTGGCATTTTATTATATTCATTACAACGTTTTTCAATTTCGTTTATTTTTTCTTCTTGTGTTCTTGAAAGTTTATATCCAATTACATCTCCTCGAAGTGAATCATTATATTCGAGTTTAGCTTCAGCCTGTTTTATAAGCTCTTTATTAATTCCGAATTCTTCTGGATGGGAATACATATATGAGGCTGTATCCAGATTGAAATAAGCAACCCTTAAGTTTCTCATGAGTTTAATATTCTTTTTTATAAAATTATATGATAATTCAAAATCATAATCTGTTTCTCCTGGGAAACCTTTTATCATATATACGAAGTTTTGAATGCCAATAGAATGTGCTGTTTTAAGAATTTTTAGAGCAGAATTAATATTAATGCCTTTGTTCATTTTTTCTAGGAGTTTTTGTGAGGCTGATTCTAATCCCCATCCGCAAATTCTTAATCCAGCTTTGTATAGTTTTTTTAGTAAAGTTTTATCAAAACCATCATCAAGTCTGCTTTGCATAAAGAAATATATTTCAATTTTTTGTTCGAGAATTTTAGTTGCAAATTCATCTAAATATTTTGGCGGCAGTGCATGATCTGCAAATAAGAATGTATTTACATTATATTTTTCAATATAGATTTTAATTTCTTCGATTAAATCATCGACTTTACGAATAAATAAACCATTTCTATCATTATAATAGTATGCACAGAATACGCATTTACCCCAATAACAAGCATATGATGCTCTAATCGGTAAAATTGGCTCTGGGAGTATATATTCTGAAAAATCATAATCATCATAACAAGGAATATGGTAGTTATTTATAGGAAGATATTTTTCTTCATTTACAATAATATTTTCATTATTATCAAGGTGAATGATGTTGCATACATCTTTGAGTTCTCTTTTACCATTTAAAAACTCAAAATATTCTTCGTGAGCATATTCGCCCGGCCCTAGCATTGCGATATCTATATATTTTTTAAATAATAATTTATCCTCTTTAATAATTTTTAATTTTCTAAAGATATCAGAACCACCAAGTCCGATTTTCCCTTTATAACCTTTTTCTTTTAATAATTTAGCTGCAATAAGAGAAGATAAAAATTGAGTATCTCCGCTAGTGGAAAACCCTATATAATCATAATTTTCTTTAAGAATGTCATCAAGAATTAAATTAAGGAAATTTTTATATGTTGAAATTTTAGAATCATTAATATAATATTCTTTGTCTTTATAAAGTGATTCTTCCATAAAAATTAAATTTATTAAAATTTGAATGTATTTTACTTCCTTTAATAGAAATTGTTGTATTCGTAAATTATTAAACTTTTTTTGTGATTTTAAACCTTGTTTAATATTATCAATATTTTTAATCGTTTTATGAATTTTATAAACTAATTTTTTATTGCTGAAAAATGCTTCCAAAAAATTGTAATATTTAGACGGAAGATTATATTTATTGCGATTTTTGTATATTTCATATGCTTCTAATAAAAGGTTATTAAGGACTTTTTCATTATATAAATAATTGAAAAACTTCATATTTAAATCAAGGGCTTTAACATTATGATTTTTTGTTTTTAAATAGCTTAAAATTTGAGGAATACCGCAACTGATACTGTGTTGTGAATAAAAAGGTGGAAAAATAAACAGTGCTTTCATTGTTAGTCCTTATTTTTTACAAATTGATTGTATCATAAAACTTATATTGTTTAAGAAATTTGTATTGTATTTTGAATATAACAAAAGTGTTTCAAATGTTCCACTTATCTTGTTGTTACAAGAATGTTCAATTTTTTTTATTTTTTCATCTTGTGCACCTGGAATTTTATATCCAATCATATCTCCTGGAATTGCATCACGGTATTTTACTTTAGTTTCTACTTGTTTAATAAGTTCTTTATCAAGTCCGAATTCTTCTGGATGAGAATACATATATGAGAACATAGGCAGATGAAAATAAGCAACCCTTAAATTTTTTATAAATTTATTATTTTTCTCAATAAAATTACATGACAAATCAAAATCATTATCTGTTTCTCCTGGGAAACCCTTTATCATATATACTATGTTTTGAATGCCAATAGAATGTGCTGTTTTAAGAACTTTTTCAGCAGAATCAATATTAATGCCTTTGTTCATTTTTTCTAGAATTTTAGGTGATGCTGACTCTAAGCCCCAAGCACAAACTCTCAAGCCTGCTTTGTATAGTTTTTTAAGCAACGTTTTATCAAAATCTGCTTCAAGTCTATTTTGCGTAAGGAAGTATATTTTGATTTTTTGTTTAATAATTTTAGTTGCAAATTCATCTAAATATTGGGGTGGTAGAGAAGAATCTGCAAAAGAGAAAGTATTAGCATTGTATGTTTTAATACAGTATTTAATTTCTTCAATTAAATCATCAACCTTGCGGATAAAGAAGTAGGGTTTTTCAAGATAATATTGTAGACAAAATACACATTTCCCCCAATAACATCCATAAGATGCTCTAATCGGCAAAATTGGTTCGGGGAGCATATATTCGGTTAAATCATAATCATCATAACAAGGAACACTATAATCTTTCACAGAAAGATATTTTTCTTTGTTCACAATAATATTTTCATTATCATCAAGATAAATAATATTGCATACATCTTTGAGTTCTCTTTTACCATTTAAAAACTCAAAATATTCTTCGTGGGCATATTCTCCTTGCCCTATCATGGCAATATCTATATATTTTTGAAATAAAGTTTTATCCTCTTTGATGACTTTAAAATCGTTAAAGACATTAGTGCCGCCAATTCCGATTTTACCTTTGTAACCTTTTTCTTTTAGTAATTTAGCAGTGATAATAGAAGATATAAATTGAACATCCCCATTTGCAGAAAACCCAATATAATCGTAATTTTCTTTAAGAATGTCATCAATAATTTTATTAAGAAAACTTTTGTATGTTGAAATTGGAATATTTTCTATATAGTCATAGCGAATTTCATATGAATTTCTATTTATAAAGATTAAATCTATTAAATTTTGAATATCTGTTATTGCTGCTAATGAAAGTTGTTGAGTGCGTATATTGCTGAATTCTTTTTTTGATTTTAAATTTTGTTTGATATTATCAATATTTTTAATCGCATTATAAATTTTACGAACTAATTTTTTTTTGTTAAAAAATTCATATAAACTGTTGTAATATTCGCAAGGAAGATTATATTTATCTTGGTTTTTATAGATTTCATATAATTCCAATAAAAGATTATTAAGGACTTTTTCGTTGTATAAATAATTATAAAATTTTATATTTAAATCAAGTGCTTTAACATCATAGTTTTTTTCCTTCAGGTAGCTTAAAATTTGAGGAATACCGCAACTGATACTAAACTGTGAATAAAACGGAGGAAAAATAAGCAGTGATTTCATCATTAGTCCTTGTTCTTCTTATTTATGGATTAATTATATCATAAATGTGTATTTCTTTTCCTGAGGAAAATTAATTAGATAGAATGTGGGTTAGGCTTTAGTCAACATTCTAAGCTAGGTTTCAGTCATTGCGAGAAAACATAGTTTTCGTGGCAATCTAGAATATAAGAACTGGATTACTTCTCTTCGCTCGTAATGACAATAAAAAAGACAATAACCAAAGTCATTATCTTTTTTATGGGGCGGATGATGGGGCAAAGTTAGAACTTGAAAACGATATTTTTTGGGATATTTTAAAATCTTTAACTTATTCTTTTGATGTGATGTTAAGTATAAAAACTATTTTGAAATTAGTTCTAAAATAGAGTATAATTAGACTATGAAAAAAAATATTATTGCTATTCTTTTTATAATTACATCTTTGATTTTTTCTTTTCTTTTTGGTTTTTTCACAAAAGATATTCTTTTTAAATCTAAAACGAATAATCAAAATCGAACAAATAACGTTATAGATAAAAATGAAGCAATTTGTTTGGAACAAGCATCTTCTACGGCAGAGACTATTGCATGTGTTCAACAATCTTCAAAAGAATGGAATAACGAAATTTCAAAATACATTAATCTATTAAACGATATTTCAAATACAGAAGAATCACAAGCACTGAAAACAAGTCAAGACTTTTGGTCTAAACAAAATAAGCTAGACAACAAATTGATTACTTTATTTGTGAAAAATAAAGGAGGAACAATGTACTTGCAGTTAGCAGCAAGTGATTCTTCTGAATTAAAAAAACAGCGTGCTGAATTTCTAAAATGGTTATATGAAATTCAAGACATAGAAGAAAATTACTAAATTATTTTTTTTCATAATAATCATCAACATATTTTTTTATCTTTCATTGTTGGATACAACAATTCTGCTCTGCGTTTCATTTTTTCTTCATCATCAAGTTGGCGATTTGGTGTTGATGTTGAAGAATTTGAACTGCTACTTGAACTATGTGCTGCACCACAAGTTCTGGGTCTTGAAATTTCCTCTCTCTCGGGCAAGTATTTCACTTCGGCTAAAGCCTGCCGTTCAATTTGCCCTCACTTTTTCGAGTTTGCTCATTTCATTCGTCTCCACTCTACGGAATTTACGCTAGAACCCAAAACCAATATTTATTTAGAAATTACAAAAGAATTAGTTCATTCTTCAACTGTAATTTTTGATATAAAATCAATTTTGAAATCAGATATGAAATAAAGTATAATTAGAATATGAAGAAACTTGTTATTATATTTTTTATCTTAGTAACTTCTAATCATTATTCAAATGCTAGTATTATAGAAACAATTGAAAGTGAAAGAAAGCAATGTCTTAATACTAATTATTTGAATGATTATTTAATGTCTCAGTGTAATTACAAAGCGATAGAAAAGTACGATAAAGAAATAGATGGAATTATAAGAAAACTAGTAAAGAATATTGATAGAAAACAATGTTCTTTACTAGTGCAATCACAAAACAAATGGGATAAATTTATCCAAGATGATAATTTTTTATTGAAAAATCTTTATGAAAAAGATAACTCATTGGAAAAAGAACTTATTATTTCTAGTATACAATGCCAAAATAAAAAATATCGTTTAGAAGAACTATTAATCTTGTATCATTCAATTAATAATAAATAATTTTTATTCTAACTTTTCAGCAAAAGTTTTCAGATGATTTAATCTATTTATCCAACCATTATAGTTTTCTTTTTGAAGAGGTATATTGTCTGCCATATATTTATTTAGAAATTACAAAAGAATTAGTTCATTCTTCAACTGTAATTTTTGATATAAAATTAATTTTGAAATCAGATATGAAATAAAGTATAATTTTCGTATGAAAAAGTTAATCATAATACTATTTTTAATATTAATCACTCCTATTTTTTCTATTGCAGAGGAAGAAAATATTTTGGGTTATAAAAAATCAGAAACCATTACACTAGATGAATATTTGCACGATAATTCCAAACGAAAAAGGCATCTAAAGATAAATTCTAATGGTGATGTTACTTATAAGGGGAAAGTAATAATAACTTCATCTGGAAAAACAATTAATGATTATAGTTGCGGTGATTCTTATTTATGGATGAAAATTTATTTTGTTGCAAGTGGTTCTAAACCACGAAAAGGTTGTGATGAACAAGACACTATAAATAACGGAATATATGGATTAGGCTGTTATATTGATACAGAACAAGAAATGTATAAATCACAGATAGAAAAAACTATTGAAGAAGAATATCCCAAAACCAAAAAACTTATTGATATAGAATTTACAAATGCAAAAGAAACATATAAAAAATATCGCAAAGATAAAAACAGACAAGAAAATTTTGATGAATATGTATTTTCAATGCAAGATTATCAAAGGGGTATAGAAGCTCTTGAAACAATTTTTGCATCGAAATTAATAGATGTTACTAGAAATTTCAATGATATAGAAAACAAAATCCCAGCAACTGATTTTGCTGGAACTTTGTATGACTTTTTGCAACCATATTTCAATGAAAACAATATAGATTATAAAAAATGCGACAAATTAAGTAAATATACTGCAATTAAAATTAAAGAAATTGATAATTTAATAGATAAAATGTAATTGTTTTAATTCTTACTATTTTTTATATATATAATTGGGTCAATTGAGTTTCCTTTTGATTGATTATTTTCATATTCTCTAATTGTTAAATGTAAATGTGGTCCTTGCGAAACACCTGAGCCTGGAGAACCTTTTGCCCCTCCAGATAAAGCAATAATTTGTCCTTGTTTTACATTTTCTCCTATCCTCACTAAAAATTTACTTACATGTCCATATTCACTTTCAATCCTTTTTCCGTTCTTCATTCCATGATTAATATATACTGCATTTCCATAGCCCTTAATTCCTCCATTAGCAACTCTAACCTTTCCGTCAGCTATTGCTTTAATAGGAGTACCAACTGGAACTGCAATATCTATTCCACTATGAAAAGTACTTGCACCTTCTCCAGGAGATTTTCTTTTTCCGTAATAACTAGATATATATCCACTTTCTGTTGGCATAATATATTCAAAATCGGATTTTTCTACATAATTATTTTCTTTTTCTTTCATAGTTGGATACAACAATTCAGCTCTTTGTTTAATTTTTTCTTCATCATCAAGTTGTGGATTTGATGAGGATTTTGAAGAACTCGAACTACTACTTGAATTATGTGCAGCACCACAAGTTCTGGTGTATCCAGAAACTTCAGTACCATCTGCTCTAGTATATCCACTAACTGAATAACTGCCTATACAACCATTGTCTTTTGTCATTTTCTCCACTCCTTTTCCTAGTTAAATACATTACAAACACCCCTAAATATTTATAAACTTAGGTAATTTTGATTTAATTAATAGCCTTAAAACACTTATTAAGATTTATATTTTCAATATAAATCTTTTTGAAAACTTTTCAACCCCAACACTTTATTTATAAGAATTTTTACCAGTCTAAAACCATGATGAACACATGAATACAGTCTTTTGTAACATTTCATGAACATACTAAAAAAAGACCTCAAAAGAGGTCTAAAATTTAAATGGGGCGGGTGATGGGTGTCTTGTAAATTCCTCTCTCTCGGGCAAGTTGTTCCTTTCACTATCGTTGTCATTCACTATTGCCCTCACTTTTTCGAGTTCGCTCATTTCATTCGTCTCCACTCTACGGAATTTACGCTAGAACCCGAAACAAATATTTATTTAGAAATTATAAAAGAATTAACTCATTCTTCAGACATTATTTTCAATATAAAAATGATTTTGAAAGCATCAAGCAAAAACTAATAAATTTTATATTTACTATACATCACCAAAAAGTAATATAATTATCCTGATTCCCAAAGCGATAAAAAATGTATATATAACCAATATAAAAGAAAAAACATAAAATAATATTTTTATTTTTTTTGCAATTTTTTCTTCTGTAAAATTTTTCTTTTCAACAATCTTATTTATTATTATAGCAAGAATAGCTGGGATAAAATAAAGAAATTCCCACATAAGCAAAGAAAAAAAATTAGGTTCTTTGCATATATTAGGATTTTTATATATTAAAAAAATTAAACCATCAAAAAGCATGTAACAAATTGCAAGAATAAAAAAGAGAATTATTGTTCTTTTCGGAATTATATTTTTTATTTTTTCCATTAATTTTATCCCTTGATTATAATTGTGTAAAAATCACTTAAGTTCTTCTTGTGGAATTATAACACGATATGCATAAAAATAAGGTGTTATTTCTCCTTTTTCTTGTCTATCATAACCTACTCTGACCAAATTATTTTTTTCTCCTACATTAAAATCATAAACATCAGCAATATATAATTCTATATTTCCATTTATATTAATATGCATATCTCTTATATCCGCAAAGCCAACTGCATTATGCCAATTAAAACCTTTTAAATTAAGAGAATCATTAATTGAATAACCATATTTCAATGCTTTATTATAAGTTTTTAATTTATTTAAAAATTCGGCATCTGATAATAAATTTTGTTTTAAACTTTCAGATGATTCTGAATATTCATCTATTAAAATACCTTTAATAATATTAAGTTTATCTTCACCAACTTGCTCAATTATTTTACTTTCAAAATAATCTTGTAAAACATTAGGTGCTTCTTTGTAGTTACTAAATATTTTATGCTGTCTTGCATAATCAGTATTTAAATATAAATCAGTTTTTGACATTTGCAAATTTTTAACAGCTTCTTTTAAAAAAGGTATATTTTCAAGATTATTGATAATGAAGTTTTTACTATTATCAATTCCAAATTGTTCTAGTTTTGCATTAGATTTTAAGAATTTTTCGTTTTCTATATTGTATTTTTCAATAAATTCAGATTGTGCATTCATTCGCATTATTTCAACTTCTTCAATACCTGAGCCAAGTGGATATTTAATACCATCAATTCTTTGTTCTTTTACTTGGTTTTTCTTAGAAATAGTATTTCCAGAAAGTTCATAGTCTTCGTTATTCAAACCAAGTTCTTGTAAAATAAATGCATTTTTAGAACTAATTTCAGAGTTTTCTTGTTTATTATCCTTCATCGTTGGATACAACAATTCTGCTCTGCGTTTCATTTTTTCTTCATCATCAAGTTGTGGTGTTGATGTTGATGAACCTGAACTACCACTTGAATTATGTGCAGCACCACAAGTTCTGGTGTATCCAGATACTTCTGTTCCATCACTTCTTGTGTAACCACTTACACTATAACTCCCTGCACAACCATTGTCTTTTGTCATTTTCTCCACTCCTTTACCTAGTTAAATACATTACAAATACCCCTAAATTATTCTAAAATTAGGTGATTTTTATTTGATTAATAGTCTTAAAACACTTATTAAGATTTATATTTTCAATATAAATCTTTTTGAAAACTTTTCAACCCTATGCCTTTGTTTATAGTGTTTTTCGTTAGTCCAAAACCATGATGAACACATGAATACAGCCTTTTGTAACATTTCATGAACATACTAAAAAAGACCCCCTAAAGGAGTCTATTAAATGGGGCGGGTGATGGGTGTCTTGTAAATTCCTCTCTCTCGGGCAAGTTGTTCCTTTCACTATCGTTGTCATTCACTATTGCCCTCACTTTTTCGAGTTCGCTCATTTCATTCGTCTCCACTCTACGGAATTTACGCTAGAACCCAAAACCGATATTTATTTGGATATTCTAAAAGAATTAACTCATTCTTCAAGTGTAATTTTTGATATAAAATTAATTTTGAAATCGAATACGAAATAAAGTATAATTAGACTATGAAAAAATTATTGATAATACTATTTTTAATATTAATTACACCTATTTTTTCTATTGCAAAAGAAGAAAAACACGAAATAGAAAAAGAAAAAGAAATCTGTATAAGCAAGAGTGAATACAATTATCAGATTAGAGAATGTGTTTATAAAGCACATCTGAAATGGGAAAAAGAAATAGAAAAATACATAAAAAAATTAGAAAAAGTTACTACAGAAGAACAATATAAGCTAATTTTAGAAAGCCAAATTGCTTGGGAAGAAACATATAAAAAAGATAAAAAGGTAATAAAAGAACTTATTTTTGATCACGGTGGAACTATTTATTATGATATTGCAAGTGTTGAGTTTCAACAATTAGTTAAAAACCGAGCAGAATTTTTATTTGAACTTTATTATATACTTTCTCACGAAGAAAAATAAAGGAAAAATATGTATGGATTTTAGTTTTATTAAAAATTTAAATCAACAAAGAACAAATTTAAGCAATAATAAAAAAGAAATTTATGTCTTAATAATATACTCTATAATTTCTTTCGTTTGTTCGTTTATCTATTTTTTATTTTTTAATTTCCTTAAAAGAGAAACAATATATCAAACAGAATTTTTTTCTGGACTGATTCCTTATTTGCTAATGTTAATTTTATACTGCTTTTTAGGTTTTCATTTTATTATTTTTTTAAGAAAGAAATTTGGATTAATAAATTCCTCAATCGATTTAATAAAACAATTTTTTAAGATTTTTTGTCCTCTTATTCTTTGGTTTATCCCTTTAAATATAATATTCCCTACTAATGTGGAGTTAAGAAAAGAAGAATTATTTTCCATTTTTTTATATGGATTTATTACTTGTTTAATTTTTTATTCAATACATTTTGTTGTTTACAAATTAATAGAAGTTTTTAATAACAAAATATTTAAAAAAATTATATATATTACATTAAATGCTTTATTAACATTTTTTACTTTAGAAATAGCATCATTAATAATTACACATTTTGATATTTCAAAATTTTCTATAATTTTTATTGTTCCTTTGATTTTTACTTGTATGTTCGGATTTCAATTTTTTCTAATTAATGAAATACTATATACGCTAAATATTCCAAAGGAAAATTTTAAAAAACTCTTCCTTTTCTCAGTTATTGTTTCAAGCGTTATATTTTTTACAAGCATTGCAAATGAACTTATGTTTTCTGTATTGAAAGCTAATTTTGATTCTGTAAAATTAATTGTTTGGGGCTTGTTATTCTTTTATTCGTTGGTAATTTGTATAAAAAGCAAATTTTTAACCTATTTTATATATACAATCATCTTTGCTTATGTTTCCGTATTTTGTTGGAATTTGAAGCAGCACAATTTTAAACCACTAAATAATTATCAAAAAATGAAAAAAGAAATTTGGAAAGAGGTTGCAACATGGCATTTCCCAGAAGATATTCCTCTAAACGCTAAAAATGTAGAATATGATTATTATCAAAATTCATTTTTTGGTGGTGAAAATATATACCTTGTCTTTACTACCGACATTAATTATATTAATGATGAATTAAAGAAATACAAATACAATGAAATTATAGAACCTAAAGAATACAATGGTAATTATGATTATACATATAGAACTATTGGATATGAAATGGGAAATTTTAAAATCTATACTATTTATAGAGATGGCAACTGTTCTTTTGGTTTTGCAGTAAATGAACAAACAAATCAGTTCATGTATTTTTATAGCAATCCAGATTAATATACGATAAAAAATATTTTTTATTATTTCTTTATTATTAGTAGTTTTTGATTTTATATTTTGCTTTGAATTTTTCTATTTTTAGGAATTATAACATGATACATTATAAAATAAGGGGTTATTTCACCTTTTTCTTGCCGTTCTCGACCTACTTGAATTAAATCACTTTTAGAGTTTGGATTAAAATCATAAACATCTGCAATATATAATTCAATATCTCCATTTTTATTAATATGCATATCTCTAATATCTGCATAACCAATTGCGTTATGCCAATTACGCCCCGTTAAATTAACGGTATCATTTATATTAAAATTATTTTTATCTTCTGTTAAGTTAAAAACAAAAATACCGTTTATACGCAATAAAAATCAAAAATATTTGAATATAAATCATCATTTTGCATATTGCCAATTGAAAAATACAAAAGAGCAAGAAATATTATATAAATCATAGACAATATATTCGTTATTATCATAATTATTTTAAAAATTTTTTTGATTTTTTTATTTTTAGACAATTTTATTATTGATTTTAATATTATGGCAATAATAAACGGAATAAAATTGAATGATAGAAATTTTATATCTATAGTCCAAAATTCTTTAAACCAATCATCATTGTAATTATTCCCATTCATAAGATTTGATAATTTTATAGATAAAATTGTTCCTAAAACAAAAAAAATAAAAATATTATTTATTAAGACGCTTCTTACGATATTTTTAATACTTTGGGACAAACTTTCGTCAATAACAATTTCCGTATTTAATTTTTTTTTAATTATTGAAATCATTTTCTTTTATTTTCGTTCATTTTTGCATTTTTAGGTATTATAACATGATAGATGTAGAAATAAGGAATTATTTCACCTTTTTCTTGTCTATCTCTACCTACTTGAATCAAATCATTTTGGGAATTTGGATTAAAATCATATATATCTGTTATTAGCAAATCTAAATCACCATTTTTGTTTATATGCATATTTCTAATATCAGCTTTTCCAATTGCATTTCTAAAATTTTTATCTGAAAATTGTATACTTGAATTAATAGAATTACCAAGTTTAAGTGATTTTCTATTTTTTGCTATATCTTTTATAAACTCCTTATGATTAGTTAATACTCCTGCTAAATTTTTAGATGATTGGTGTTCAGCGTTAATATATATACCTTTTGTATCCTCTAATTTATTTGCTCCAATTTGTGAAGTAATTTTTCCTTTAAAATAATTTCTTAAATCTGAACTTAATTCTTTATAGTTATTAAAAATTAAATGTTCATGAGCATATTCTGTGTTTAAATATGTATCTTTTTTGGACATAAGTAAATTTTCTGCTGTTTCTGTTCCAAAGTTTTTAATTGCTAATTCTTTTAACAAAGAATTGTCAATATAATCAACAGCAATTTGATTTATAAGAGAATTTTGCATTACCTTGTATTGTTGTTGTGGTGGTTGTGTATATAAATTTTCTAAAAAATTAGAAAAATCATTTTTTTTATTAAGTTCTTTATATATATCTTTTGATATATGGGCAGATAATACTTTATTATTAGCAGTTTGTTCTTTATCTTTCATTGTTGGATACAATAATTCTACTTTTTGTTTTATTTTTTCTTCATCATCAAGTTGTGGATTTGATGAGGATTTTGAAGAACTCGAACTACTACTTGAATTATGTGCAGCACCACACGTTCTGGTGTATCCAGATACTTCTGTTCCATCACTTCTTGTGTAACCACTTACACTATAACTCCCTGCACAACCATTGTCTTTTGTCATTTTCTCCACTCCTTTACCTAGTTATATACATTACAAATACCCCTAAATCATTCTAAAATTAGGTGATTTTTATTTGATTAATAGTCTTAAAACACTTATTAAGATTTATATTTTCAATATAAATCTTTTTGAAAACTTTTCAACCCCAACACTTTATTTATAAGAATTTTTACCAGTCTAAAACCATGATGAACACATGAATACAGCCTTTTGTAACATTTCATGAACATACTAAAAAAGACCCCCTAAAGGAGTCTATTAAATGGGGCGGGTGATGGCAGTAACATTAAATTTGTTACGCTTACGCTACAAATTTATATTCTGTACCCGTCAAACTACGGCTCATTCTTCGCCTTGTTTGTCGTGGGAATCATTCCCCACCGACAAAACTTCGTTTTGTGTGGGTTCGATATTTCTAAATCAACACAATAAAAAAGCCGATAACAAAAGTTATCAGCTTTTTTATGGGGCGGGTGATGGGAATCGAACCCACGAATATCGGAACCACAATCCGAGGCCTTAACCGCTTGGCGACACCCGCCATTTGCAATTACAAATATAAAACAAACATTCCTTTTTTTCAACTATCTGATTTATTTTTATTTCTATTCATTAAAAAAAGAGCCTTTCGGCTCTTTTTATCGTCTTTAAATTACTTTTCTCTAGTATCTTTCCAAATACATATCTAATTCGTATTTAGTAACTGCTGTTCTATATCCGTCCCATTCCTTTAATTTAGATTGTAAAAACTCTTTAAAAATGTGTTCGCCTAAAGCTGATTTTACTAATGAACTCTTCTTCATTAACATCAATGCTTCATACAATGAACCTGGAAGTGTTTCAATCTTAGCACGTTTACGTTCTCTATCATCCATTTGATAAATATTTTTATCAATGTCTAATGGTGGTTTTGTTTTCTTTTCAATACCATCGAGCATTGCTTCAATAATTACTGCAAATGCTAAATATGGGTTACAAGATGGGTCAGGTGAACGCAATTCAACTCTTGTAGCATTACCTTTTTTCAATGGTACTCTGATTAAAGCTGAACGGTTTGCTAATGACCAAGCTAAGTAAACAGGAGCTTCATATCCCGGTACTAAACGTTTATAGCTGTTAATTGTTGGGTTTGTAACTGCTGTAAATTGTTTTACATGGTCTAGCAAACCACCAATTGAGTATAGTGCGGTTTCTGATAACAAGTGTGATCTTGTTGGGTCATAGAATGTATTTTTTCCATCTTTGAACATTGAAACATTGCAGTGCATGCCAGAACCATTAATTCCTGCAATTGGTTTTGGCATAAATGTTGCGTGTTGACCATTTTCTCTTGCAATAGCTTTTACAATGTATCTGAAAGTAATAATATTATCTGCGCTTGTTAGGGCATCTGCATATTTAAAGTCGATTTCGTGTTGTCCTTTTGCACTTTCGTGGTGGCTTGCTTCAACTTCAAATCCTAAATCAGATATTGTTCTTACGATTTGTGTTCTTATGTTTTCACCCATATCATCTGGTGCTGTATCGTAATAATGAGCGTTGTCGTGGGTGTCCATTGTAAGTTCGCCTTTTTCATTACGTTTAAATAAGAAAAATTCAGCTTCTGGCCCAACGTTCATTTCTAAGCCCATTTTTTTAGCTTTTTCAATAACGCGTTTTAAATTTGCTCTTGGACAACCTTCAAAAGGTGTGCCATCTGTATTATAAATATCGCAAATAATTCTTGCGTTTATAGATGTTTTTTTGTTTGGTAAAATGGCAAATGTTGATAAGTCTGGATGAAAGTTCATATCTGATGTTTCGATGTTTCTGAAACCTTTGATAGATGAACCATCTAGCATATAATCGCCACTTAATACTTTGTCGATTTGTGATGCAGGTACAGAAAGGTTTTTAATTTGACCATTAATGTCACAGAATTGTAGTTTTATAAATTCAACTTTTTCATCTTTGATGATTTTTTTAATTTCGTCTGGAGTGTAATCTTTTTTTGTTGTCATTAATTTGCCTTTCTATATAATATTTTATATTTTAATTATAATACTTGTTTCTAAAAATACAATACAAAAAATGCGTTTTAATGAAAAATGCATTAAAAAATTAACAAAAATGCAATATTTTTTGTGCAAATTTTGTTAAATGTGTGCTTTTTATGAAAAAATGATGTATTTTAACGGATTTTGCAAAATTTAAAAAATCTTGACTACTTTTTATCTGTGTTTGATAATTAATTTATGAATAAAATAGTTTTAGCGCAGATTAATACAATCGCAGGCAATATCAATTATAATACTCAAAAAATTCGTCAAAGCATTGAAAAGGCAAAAGAAGTTAATGCTGATTTAATTATTTTTCCTAAAAATGCGTTAATTGGTCATCCTATAGGTGATATTGCAAAAAGACATAAATCTATTACCGATAAAAGAGATTGTGCTTTAAATGAAATTGCCAATTCGTTTTCTGATATTACTATTGTTTTGGAAAATGCGGTTATAAATGGTGGAAAAATTTTTCATATTAGTTCTTTTGCGTTAAATGGTGAAAAATTTGCGTTTGAATTATCTAAAGATGTTGATACTGTTATTATTCCGGCAAATCAACAAACAAGAGCTGGTGCAGAGTACGAAAGAAATTTAAAATTATCTAATATTGCTAAAGAATATGGTGTGAATTGCATATTCGTTAATCAAGTTGGATATGCTGATAATATTGTGTTTGATGGTCTTTCTAGAATTTACAATAAAAATGGTGAATTAACTTTAAGAGCTAAATGTTTTGAAGAAGATTTGGTTTTCGTTCAAAATTATGTTGGTGAAATTCAACCAATGCCAAATGGAATGGAAAAACAATTAGACATTAACAATTTTGATATGAATTATTCTGATGATTTAGAACGCACATATAAATCTTGTGTATTCGCAATTAAAGAATATTTTGCTAAAAATGGTTTTAAAAAGGCTGTTTTAGGTTTATCTGGTGGTTTAGATTCTACAATTAGTGTTGTTTTATTAGTTGATGCACTTGGCAGGGAAAATGTTTATGGTGTATCAATGCCAAGTAAAATTACTTCTCAAGGAAGTAAAGATGATGCTCGAATTTTAGCAGAAAATTTGGGGATTTCTTTCCAAGAAATTCCATTGGCTGATGCAATTGATCCAATGAAAGAAATTTTAGATTATGCTTTTGTTTTTGTAGAAGCTGAAAAATATGAAAAATCTACAACAATAGAAAATTTGCAAGCTCGCACTCGTGCAACTATTTTATGGAGTATTGCGAATGAACATAAAAATATGTTGCCAATAGCTACAAGTGATAAATCAGAAGCATATATCGGTTATGCAACTGTAAATGGTGATATGTCTGGTGGGTTTGCTCCTTTACTAGATATAACGAAAACAAAATTATTTGCTCTGGGTCATTTTATGAATGAATATAGAGAACAAAAAAATGTTATTCCACAAGCTATTTTGGAAAAACCTCCTGGTGCAGAATTGAAAATCAATCCAGAAACAGGTAACCCAGTTTATGCTGAAGAAGATAATATGCCATATCCATTTTTAGATGAAATTATTTGGCTTGTTGAAAAATTTGGTTATGGTTTTGATGAATTATTGAATCACAAATTTTATTTTGAACAAAAACAAGAAGTTTCTTATGAACAGAAAAAAGAGTGGATAAATAAATTTTTCTGGAAGCAACATTGTGCTGTTTTTAAATGGCATATTATTCCGCCATCAATTATTGTAGATACACATTCAATTAATTCAGTTGAGTATCGTCAGCCAATTATTTCTAAAATATTTTAATCGTTAATTTTTGTATGTTTTTCTTGCAATTGCTGATTTATGGCTCTATCATGAATTTGTTTATTGATTGAGGGAAAAGTATGTCACAAGAAGAAAAAATATATTCACCAAAAGAAGAAATAATAAATGCTTTTACTCATGCATTTGGTGCTTTGTTTGCAATTTATGCGATTGTAATGTTAGCATACACGTCTAAAACACCTATACAATGTGCAACTACAACAATATATGGAGCTATGTTGTTTGTTCTCTTTGAAGCTTCAACTTGTTATCATGCAATGGTTAATGATACGGCGAAAAAAGTTTTTAGAAAAATTGACCACAGTGCTATTTATCTTTTAATTGCAGGGACTTATACACCATTATTATTGTTAGTTGTAGATTTTCCATATAGTGTAATTTTTCTTGTAATGATATGGTATTTAGCTATAACAGGTATAGTTTTTTCTTGTTTAACATTAAAATTTAAAGGATTATCAACTGGTCTTTATATTACAATGGGGTGGTTATCAACCTTTTTATTCTATGCTTTGTGGGCAAGTGGATATAAATGGTCATTATTTTATTTATTGGCCGGTGGTGTGGTTTATACGGTTGGTAGTATTTTTTATATGTCTAAGAAAAAATATTCGCACTGTATTTGGCATTTATTTGTTTTAATTGGTGCAATATTGCATTATTTTTCAGTATATTCGTTATTAAAATAAATTGAGGGTTTATGAAAAAGATATTTGGAATTGTATTTTCTTTTATTATTTTATCGTTACCAGTTTTTTCTGCTGAAAATGTAGAATGGACAACGAAAACAGGGTTAGAAAGAGTAGAAAAAATTGGTAAAAACCTTTTAACTAAAAATAACTTGCCAACACAAGTAACTTTTAGTGTGGTTGAAACTGATGAGATTAATGCCTTTGCGAGTGGTGATAATGAAATTTGTGTTTACACAGGTCTTTTGAAATTTGTTGAAAATGATGATGAGTTAGCTGGTGTAATTGCTCATGAAATTGGACATATTATTAATCATCATGTTGCAAAACAAAGTATTATTACATCACTCACTTCTCATATTGTATCAAATGCAAAATTAAGTGCAAAAGTAAGAACAGGTGCTGAAATAGCGCATACATTATCTATGAGAAAGATGTCTAGAAATGATGAATACGAAGCAGATATTACTGGTGTGGATTTAATAACAAATGCTGGTTATAATCCATTAGCTATGGTTTCTGTATTGTATAAAATAAGTGGAAATTATATTGATATTCTTCAAACACATCCATCTGGGGATAAAAGAACAATGTATATATATGATTACATTACTTATACATATCCACAAAAATTAAAGGTTAAATATACTTCAGATTCTTATTCTCAATTTATGAAGTATGCAACTCCTATTGTTGAAAAAAGAAATGCTAGTGAAACAAAGCTTGCAAAATTTAATGAAAATCAAGCTAAATTAAAAGAAAAACGCATTAAAAAAATGGAAAAATATAAAAAGAAAAATCAAATAAGTGGTTGGCAGGCATCATATTATTTATTAAAATCGCTTGCAACAACAAATGCACAATAAAAAAAGGGGATTATCCCCTTTTTTTTATTGTTGTTCATAGATATTGTTAATGATTTGGAAGAGTTTTTCCCCTCTTTTTTGAGCCTCTTCATTATCAGGGAATCTATCAGGGTGAAAACTCATTGCTAGTTTTTTATATGTTGCTCTATCCATATGTTGAATGCTTTCAACATTATTAACACCTAAAATGCTTGCAAGTCTTTGCCAGTCACTTGTTTTGAATTCATCAATAATTCTTGCTTGTGTATTTGCTGTTATATCTCCAATTCTTTTTAAGAATTCTGCTTCTGTTTCAGTTGTTTGTTTTTGTTGAGAGTAAGAAGTTGAATGTGTTTGTTGTCTTTTATATTCGTAGTTTGGTTCTTTTTTTCTTCCATATTTATCAAATTCTATTTTTGACTTGATAGTACCATCTTCATTGTATCTTGTTTCAGTATAAGAACCATCAAAATTATAATTTGTTTTAATTCTTGGAGTTTTTCCATCTTGATAGTATTCAGTTGTTTCTTCTAGGTCGCCATTTCTGTTATATGTTGAAGCTTTTGTTAATTTTCCTGTATTTGGATTGAACATATAGCAGTATTCGCAACCATTATTTCTATCAAAACGGTTTAATTTAACTCTATAACCTGTTCTTGTGTTATATTCTTCTACTGAATTTAAGAAATCATCAGAGCTGTATTTTTCAACTTTTGATAATATTTCTTGAGCAGTAAATGTTGATACATTATAGCTTCCATTTTCTTTATATTCAGTATATTGGAATTTTGTTTTTCCATCGTTATAGAAAATAGTTTCATTCAATAAAATATTTGTGTCGTAAGTATATTCACTTTGTTTTTGTGGTACATTTGGTGATTTTGAATATTCTGTTCTTATGTATGAAGAATCATAATAATCTTCTTCATAATCAATTTTTGATGTGCCAGGGAAATAAGCTTCAATACGATCTAAATCGCCTGATTTTAGTTTAAAATAACGTACTGAGCTTTTTTCTGTTATGCCATCAGCTTCATATTCTTTAATGTGTTCTATTCTGCCATCTTTAGATGTAGTAATTTTCTTCACTAAATGGTTTCTGCCCATTCCAGAATATATTCTTTCTTCATAACCACCTGTTGAAGCATCGTATGTTTTTTCGCTTGAAACTAATCCGCTTCCTTCAACATAAGCAACGTATTTTAATAGTTTGCCGTTTGATTTTAATTGTTCTGTTTCTAAAATTTGTTTTGTTACAATGTTTTCAGTTATGTAAGTATTTGTTTGTTTGTCAAATCTTTTATCTGAAACAAGTTCTCCAGTTGTTACTAGTGTGTTTGTTCTTAAATCAGTTACTTGAACAACTTCAGGAGAAGATTTATCTTTTTGAGTTCTTTCTACACAACGTTGGCGTTTATAATCAGTTGTTCTTGTGTATAGTTCTCCATTTGTATAATCTTCATTTCTTAGGAAAATTTCTCTTCCTTTGCTGTCAGTTTTTTCTATTTGATAAAATTCAGGCGTTGTAGTTTTAATTACTTGTTTTCCATCTTCATCAATAGTTGTTATAATTTCGCTACGATCAAATGGGAAAAATTCTTGAGTTTCTCGCAATTTTCCATTTGTTCTATAGATTTCATGTTTAAGGCTACCATTTTCCTTGTTGTATTTAATAACATCTTTTTCTGTAAATCCAAGTTTGCCACCGCAAGAGTGTTCAAAAATTGTTCCATTTGATTTATTTACAGATCCAAAAGAAACTTGGCTTCTACCTATTGTTTCTGCTATTGAATTTTTTTGAATTTCGGTGTTATTCACTGTATTTACTTGGTTTTTATCTTTATCAAGATTGTTTACTTGTTTGTTATTAATTGATGGATTAAATGAAATTTTCATATGGAATTCCTACTTATTGCCTTATATATATAAAGGGGATAAATTTAAAAAGTGCTTATTTGAATAAAACATGTTAATTTTTGTTAAAATCAATAAGTATTTTTATATATCAGTTTTTAAATTTTATCTTAAATAACAATTATCTTAAAGATTAGAAAATATGTTATAATCCATTTATGAACGAAAAAGAAAAAATGATTAATGGGGAATTTTATAACCCTTTAGCAGATGAACAACTTGTTGCAGATAGAGAGATGGCAAAATATCTTTGTCATAAGTATAATTCTTATTCTCCAACATGTGAGTTAGAAAGAGATGTTTTAATTAAAGAAATTTTTGCTAAAACTGGTGAAAAAATTTGGGTTGAACAAAATTTCTTTTGTGATTATGGCTATAATATCGAGGTTGGCGAAAATTTTTATGTAAATCACAATTGTGTGATTTTAGATTGTGCAAAGGTAACTTTTGGCGATAATGTATTTATTGGTCCAAATTGTGGTTTTTATACGCCAATTCATCCGTTAGATGTTAAAACTAGAAATACAATGGTAGAACGCGCTCTTCCAATTAAGGTTGGTAATAATGTTTGGTTTGGCGGTAACGTTACTGTTTTAGCGGGTGTTACTATTGCTGATAATGCAGTTATTGGTGCAGGAAGTGTTGTAGTAAAAGACATTCCAGCCAATGTTGTTGCAATGGGAAATCCTTGTAAACCTGTAAGGGAAATTGAGCAATAATTATAAATTAATTTGTTCTAAAATTTTATTTGGGGTGATTTCTTCCATGCAAGGTGTATAAATTTTATTTGTACCTTTTAAGTATTTGCATTTTCTTCTGTTGCAAGGAACACATTCTTTTTTAGAAATAACGTTTATACCTGATGAATAACATCCTGTTCTATTTGCAGGCATGGAACCATATAAACCAATAGATTTTACACCTAATGCAGTTGCAATATGGAGTGGACCAGAATCGCCTGAAATCATTAAATCTGCTTCACCAATTATTGCGCAAGAATCAACTAAAGATAATGCTCCAATATAATTAACTGAGTTTGGAATCAAACTAAGTTCTGCCAAAATATCTTTATCTTCTTTTGCGCCATTTAAAATAATTGTTCCATTATATTTTTCTTGAATTTTGTTACCAAGTTCAAGCCATTTATCTATTGGGTAGGTTCTACCTTGTCTATTTGATAAAACACCGCCAGCATTGATTATGACAATAGGGCGTTTTAAATCTTTTAAGCGATTTTTTGCATTTTCAACATTTGCTTTAGGTAAAATAAGTTTTAATTCTTTAATTTCTTTCATTTCTGGGAAAAATTTTGTTCCTGTTTTCCAAAAATTTGTAACAGCGTGCAATTTAAAACTTTTTTTATAAACAAGTTGTTTTTTTATTCCAGCTAAAAAGATTAGACCTTTAAATTTTAATGATGGTTGCAAGTTAATAACAGCATCATATTTTTCTGCTTTTAAAGTTTTTGCTACTTCTTTTGTATAGTTTGAAAATAGTTTGAATTTTGGGTTGATTGTATAAACTTTTGATATGTCTGTATCTTCAATCAAAAGTGGTTTTATTAATTCACTAGTCAAATAGTGAATTTCAATTTCTGGGTATGCTTGTTTTATAGAACGAAAAAGGTTTGTTGTATGAACAACATCACCAATTGCGCCAGCTCTTATAATTAAAACTTTTTTCATAAGTCTAATTATACATTAACCGTTGTGAATGTTTCAATATATTTTACTGCATTACAAGCAGCTATTGCACCATCAGCAGCAGCTGTTATTACTTGTCTTAATGGTGTATTTCTAACATCGCCTGCAGCAAAAACACCCTCAATTGAAGTTTGCATACATACATTTGTTTCAATAAAGCCTTGAGAATTTTGTTTTATTTGTCCATTGAAATCATCAACATTTGGGCTAAAACCTATATATGGAAATACTCCATCAACATTTAGTTCTTTTGTTTCATTTGTTTTTAGGTCTGTTAAAATGATTTTTTCAACAGTATTATTTCCTTGAATTTCATTTGGAATATGACTTAAAACAAATTCTAATTTTTCACATTTCATAGCTCGTTCGCAAACAATTTTATCTGCTCTAAATTCATCGCGTCTATGGATTACATAAACTTTTTGAGCAAATTTTGTTAAATACATAGCTTCTTCAAGTGCTGCATTCCCACCGCCTACAACGCAAACAGTTTTATCTTTGTAAAAAGCGCCATCGCAAATTGCACAGTAGCTTACACCGCGTCCTTTGAATTCCTCTTCGCCTTTAATGCCAAGTTTTTTTGCTTGAGCTCCAGTTGCGATAATAATTGATTTTGCTTTAAAAATAGTATCTACAGTTTCAATTTCTTTTATTTCAGAAGTTAGTTTTACATTTTGGATTTCAACCATTGGGAATTTTTCAACGCCAAATTTATCAGCGTGTTCTTCAAATTTTTCCATTAATTCAAAACCACCAATTAGTGAAAATCCTGGGTAATTTTCAAGTTCTAAATAATTTGAGGGCTGACCTCCAAACATACTAATATCAAGTATTGCGGTTTTAACATTTCCTCTGGCCGCATATATTGCTGCTGAAAAACCAGCTGGTCCAGAGCCTAAAATTATTACATCAAAAAATAGTTCTTGTTTATTTGTCATATTCCCTCACTCTTTTTGATTACTTGCCGAAAATAATTGATAAATCTATCCCTGAAATTCTTGTGCCTTTTACTTTATATTCGACGTAATCTTCTTTTATAAGTTTCCCATTATTAAAGGTCTTTATACTTATTTTATCAACTCCTACGAAATTGTCACCTTGTAAAGTTAAAATAGGTGTTTCAAGACTCTCTTCATCAGGATAATAGGTCTTTTTTTCAAACTTAACAGTATTCCCTTTTATATCATTAACTTCAACTTGAGCTCTCGCTCCTGACATTGGATTTTCTAATATTATTGAATTGCCACTTCTTGTAAGTCGCCAAATATCTATACTTGTTGTATCAAAGTAATCTTTATTTGTCGATTTTGTGCAAATAGAAACTACTTTCCAATCTCCAAAAAATTCAGTTGGAACTTTATCAGTTATTGATACATTGCCAACAATGACTGTTGCAAAACTAGGTAAAATTAGAACACATAAAAACATTAATAATAATAAAATCTTTTTCATATTATTAATTTAATGTTTGTTTTTGAAAAATCAAATTACCCAATCAATATTTCTTGTGCTGTTTTTACATCATAGAATAATTTAGATGAAGATATGAATTGTGGTGGATTAGAACTTACAAAAAATATTGGTTCTGATGTTTTTTCATTGTTTAATAAATCATTCGTTTTTAAATCATCAATAATACTATGAGCAAAATATTTTGCAGGGTTTATAAAAAGATTTTCTGGTGTAAATTTTGATAGGGTTTGTAATAAATATGGATAATGTGTGCAACCTAAAATTATTTTATCTACTTTGTTTTTAAGCATTTCGTCTAGATGTTGTTTTATATTCTCAATACTTTTTTTATCATCTTGAAGTTCGTTTTCAACGATTTGTACCCATTGAGGGCAAGCTATTTCAAATACATTTATATCAGAATTATATTTTTGAATTTCATTTTTATATGCGTGAGAATTAATTGTGCCTTGAGTTGCAAAAACACCAATATTATGATGACCTTCGTTTGCAATTTGTTTTGCTACATTTTGTACAACAGGATAAATTTTAAAATCATATTTGTCTTTTAAAGTTTCATATGTTAGGGCAGATGTTGTATTGCAAGCCATAATAACAGCTTTGACATTTTTTCCTTTAAAGAAATCAAAGATTTTAGAAGTTATTTCAATTAATTCTTCTTTTGTTTTATCACCATAAGGAAGGTTTTTTGTGTCGCCAAAATATAAATAATTTTCGTTTGGTAAAAGTTTTACCAATTGAGAAAATACACTTAATCCTCCAACTCCCGAATCAAATACTCCAATAGGACAATTCTTCTTCATTTCTTACTGCTCCAGTAAATAATTTATAATACCGTCCGCAATAGCTTGAGCTGAATCCGTTTGCCTTTTATCAGAGGTTAGAGCGGTTCGTTCTTGGTCGTTAGAAATAAATCCTAATTCCAATAGAACAGCGGGCGCCTTTGTGTGATTTATAACATAAAATTTAGACTTGAACAAGCCTCTATCTTCGGAATTAATATTTTCAATAAGTTCTTTATGAATTACTTTTGCCACCTCGTAACCACTTTGTGAGTAATAGTGTGTTTCTATGCCTTTAATTTCGGTTTTTACGCTAGCATTTATGTGGATGCTTACAAAGATATTGGCTTTTTTATCGTTTGCAATTTGTACTCTTTCATCAAGTGCAAGAGTTTTATCTTCACTTCTTGTTAAAATTACTTTTTTCATTCCTGCTTCTTTTAAAATGGTTTTAACTTTTTTTGCAATGTTTAAAGTAATTTCTTTTTCTGTTGTAGCACCTCTTAATGCACCAGTATCTAATCCACCGTGACCAGCATCAATTACAACAACTTTATTTTTGATTTTAGAACTAACAGTAGTTTGTTCTTTTTGTGGTTTTTTCTTTGGTTTTTCAATTAGTTCAGAGAAAATACCTTCTTTCTTTGGCGTTGGTCTTACGCTTTGAGGTTCTTGTACTGGGATTGAGATAATTGGATCTTTACTTGGTGCTGGGAGTAATTTTTTTGTAAATACAAAACGTAATTGAGTTGCATTTAATGTCTCATAGCAGTCAACTAAAGTAGAACTGTTAATAGGAAAACTTAATTTATAGGTGTTTGAGTTAAGTCTTTTTGCGTTAAAGCCTGTTTTGTTTGCTTGGGCAATATTATTAAATGATTCAACATTGAAATTGTTTAGGTTATAAAAAGTTAAATTAATGAATCCATTTTCTTTTTCAATAGAATATATTATTGGATTAGAGAACATAATGTTTATTACATCTGTTGTTGGGTTTATATTTTGTTCGTTAAAGTATGCCAATTCGCTCAATGTATTTGAAATATTAACTGATGAAATATTATTTTCATTTGCTATTAAAAGAGTTTGCAAACTGGTTGAATAAATTGGAATATAATTTTGTGGGTTTGGAGTTTTAATTACAATTCTTGCTTTTGATGGTTCAAATTGACCAATTCTAACGCTTTCTTTGTCATTTAAAATAAATTCTTTATCTCTTAATTCTTGTAAAACTATTGTGTTTGGTAAATCAAAAACAATTCTTGATGGCTCTGTTAAAAATATTGGTTTTTCAACATTTATAACGCCAATGCCTGAAAGTAATACATTTCCGTTTTTTGGAACAACTTTTTCAAGAAAAAATCTTGATTTGAGTCTTGCTTGTTTTTGTTCAATGTTTGGTCTTACAATTTGTTGGTCTTCTTCTTTAAAAGCTTCTTGTACTTTATTGAAAATCTCATCAGATTCTGTAGAGGGTTTTTCTTCTGGAATTACAACAGCTTTATCATAATATTCAACAGAGCTTTCTTTTGTTTCTTTATAAATTTGAGTTAGATATTGTTGAAGAGGAATTTCATTGCTTAATTTTATTATTAAATTATTGTTTATTTGTAAAACTTTTATTTGAGAAGCATCATATGTTGGTGAATTCCAAATAACAACACGCACAATGTTTGGGTTTGTACTATTTTGTGCAATTTTTACTTTTGATAAACGGCTATTTTTTAATTCGAATGTGGAGTTAGGAAAAGTAATTACTGCATTTTCTATATCAAAGAAAGTTCTATCTGGTTCAGATAAAACTTTTTTTGTTATTTTAATTTCGTTTTCACTTCCAGATGTACCTAAAAATATAATAGAATCAGAATTATCAAAATTAATATTGTTAATTTTTAAGCTTTCTTGAGCATATATTTTATTTATAAAAAAGTGTGCTAAATCGTTGCCATTGTTTGATAATGGCATAATGGCTATTAATGTATATATAAAAATGAGTATAAGTAGCCTTTGTATCATATTAATAATAATAAACGCAAATCGTTTAATAGCCAAAAAATTAACAAAAAAAGGCTTGAATGATTTTCAAGCCTTTTTTATTTCTTATGAATTAGAAGAATTTCCATTAAGATTTGGTCTTAAGGAGTCTAAAACACTTGATGTGTCATCTTCTACTCCTTCGCTATAGTACAAACTAGCCGAGGTTGCTCTAAAAGATTTGTATTTAGATAATGCTTCTTCTTTTTGGCAATCTGCACTAAATTTTGTGATTTCTTCACTTGTTACTCTGCCATCGCCATTAGCGTCTATTTGGTTGAAATATGTTAAAACAGTTGATAATAAAGAATTATCTGTGCCGTTTGCTGTGCAAAGAGTTTGTAACTCCATATATGTCATACCTTTTGACTGCATTGTATTCATAAGGTTTTGCATATCTTTTCCAGATAATTGTCCATCACCATCATTATCTAAATCTTTAAAATTAGTTGTCATATATTGTAAAAATGATGAGTTATAGCCTAAACTAGCAAGTGTTTGTGGTGAAATGTTTGCTAAATCTTCTATTGTTAAACCTTTGCTACTATTTGATTTGTCGCTCATTAATGTTGTGTATGTATTAGATAATCCAGCCATTGCGCTAGATAATAATGCTTGTCCATTGAGAATGCTCATACTTTGCTCCTTTTTTATACAGCTATCCGTAATTACATCTTAATAATTTTTTTTTGAAAGTAAATCCTTTATATGAATTATTTAAAAAAGAGCTCAATAGAGCCCTTTTGTTATTTGCATTTTTTATATTTTCTGTATGCTGATTTTTGTGTGTTTGATAATGTTGATTTAAATTGGTCTTCGTAACATTTACAAATTTCTTTTTTCTTTTTTTCTAGTTTGTTAATTAATCTTTTTTGTTTTCTTATTTGACTTCCTTTTGCACAAGTTTTTTCTAATTGGCAAAGTTTTTGTTTTTCACAATCAATTCTTTCATTTAGGCTTAAAACTTCTTGTTCATATTTACTTTGAAGTTTTTTAGCATTGCAAATTTGTGTTTCGCTTAAGTGCATATTGCAAAATAAATATTCCATATCTTGATTTGTACAAAGAAATTTATCACAAGTTGGTTCAATTTCTTTTTCACAAGGTTTTTCGCAAAAAGTTCTTGGTGTTTGTTTTGTTTCTTTGTCGCAAGGTGCATCTGCAAAAACAGATGAAGAACATAAACAAATAAATGATAAAAAAAGTACATATAATTTTTTCATTTTTTTCTCCTGTTATAACTTAGTACCAAAATAAGTATTTATTAGAAGAAAAAAATTGAATATTAGATAATAGGCTAGGACAAGAGAATAAAAAAAGAGTCGATTTTATATCGACTCTTTTTGAAATTGTATAGAATTTCAACTATTTAATTTCAACAGTTGCGCCAGCTTCTTCTAATTGTTTTTTAATAGCTTCAGCTTCTTCTTTTTTAACGCCTTCTTTAATAGCTTTTGGAGCGCCATCTACTAAATCTTTAGCTTCTTTTAAGCCTAAGCCTGTGATAGCTCTAACTTCTTTAAGAACAGCGATTTTGTTAGCACCAGCAGAAGCTAAGATTACGTTAACTTCTGATGCTTCGTCTGCAGCAGCTTCAGCTGGAGCAGCAGCAACAGCAGCAGCAACAGCTACTGGAGCAGCAGCAGAAACGCCGAATTTTTCTTCCATAGCTTTTACTAATTCAGCAGCTTCGATTAATGTTAATTTTTCAATTGATTCTAAAATTGATTCAATACTCATTTTATTTCTCCTTTTTTCTTAATTGTTTTTGTACATATTTTTTGTTTTGAAATTCCTTTTGTTCGTTATGCACTAACTAACCAAGTTTTACTTGTAAGGAATTTTGTTAAGCTGATTTTTGTTTTGCAACTTGATCCATTGCTCTTACTAATCCGCTCATAACTGCATTTACAGCACCAACGATACCAGTAGCTGGTGAGTTTATGCTGCCAAGCATTTTTGCATAAAGTTCTTCTTTTGATGGAAGATTTGCAAGAACTTGAGTTTCTTTTGCATCTAATAATTTGCCATCTAATGCTGCTGCAATAATTTGTCCTTTTTTAGCTTCTTTTATGAATTTAGTAAGAACTTTTGCAGGTGCAACTTCATCAGCAAAACCAAATGCAATCGCAACAGGTCCTTTAAGTACGTCAGCTAGAACTTCAAAATCTGTTCCTTTTGCTGCTACTTTTGCTAAAGTGTTTTTAGTTACCATGTAGTCGCTGTTTTCTTTTTGTAAAGCACGACGAAGTCTAGTAATTTCTTCTACTGAAAGACCTCTGTATTCTGTAACTACTGCAACTTTAGCCTTTGCAAAATTTTCTTTCATTGCTTCAATTTTTTCTTGTTTGAAGGCTTTTGTTGACATGTTTAGCTCCTTGTTTTGTGTGTATCGACCTAATTTTTACCGTAAAAACAAAAAATTTACGGTAAACCGTAAATCAAATCAACAATACTATTTAAAAACCAATCCTTTAAAATTGACTTATGAATTTTTTGTTAATCCTCGGTTGGGTGATTTTTTAAGCTGTACTTTCGTACTTGGTTCCTTTGTTCTTTAAGCCAATTGCTTACTTCCCTCCGGAATCCGCCCCAACTTTCTACGGTTATGTGCTTAGTCTATATAAAACATAATTTAAAATCAACCTATATATTTTTTAAATATTAAAAATTGTTAAAAAAAATTAAATATTATCCTTCTTTTATTTTTTAAAGTCAATTTTTTTAGTTTCAAAAACTTTATTTATTTATAGTTATTATCGCGGGGAAAATTATGTTTGAAGGAATCAAAGCCAAAAGATTTGATAAATGGACAAATAGCGACAAAAATTTCCAAAAATATCAAGAAGGCAAAAAAGTAAAAGACTTTAAAATGTTTAATGCAAAGGATTTATCTACATATTCATCAGATGTTAATAAATTCTCTCAAAATTATATAAAAAGATGGGATACTGATGGTGATGGCGCTTGGACTAAAGACGAATTTATTTCAATGGCTACTAATGGCGCTGGTATCCCTGATGAATGTAAAGAAGATTATGAACAGTTATTTGATGATTTATTTGTTAATTTGAATTTAGATGATGATGATTCAACTGTTTCTTCAGAAGAATTTGCAGCTCAACTTATAATGGCAGATATAAATTGGGAAACTTATGATAAAACAGGTCGAGATTTATCGCAGTCTCTTGATGGAAAACTTGATTATGGAGTGTACAGTTCAATAGGAATGAACTCGCCAGCTGATAACAAGGAAATAAAACAAGCACTGTATGACCACTTCTATGCTGAAACATAAATAAAAGTTTTTATAGAAAAGAGGGCAACATAAATTGCTCTCTTTTTCTCTTAAAACATAGTATTTGCAAAGTAAAAGCTTATCTGATAAAATATCTTCGTACAATTTAAGGAGGACAGAACCATTAGTAAAGATAACAACCAACCACTATTAAATAGAAATATTAGATCTAAAGAAGTTAGATTGATTGATGATGAAGGTAATAATCATGGCGTAGTCGCTACATCTAAAGCGCTTATGATGGCAGAAGATAAAGGGTTGGATTTAATAGTCGTTTCTCCTAATCAAGAACCAC
Organism: Cyanobacteria bacterium SIG29; assembly: GCA_015152515.1. GTDB lineage: Bacteria > Cyanobacteriota > Vampirovibrionia > Gastranaerophilales > Gastranaerophilaceae > Avigastranaerophilus. The sequence goes on along the minus strand of SUTV01000004.1, from coordinate 76,019 downwards.
CAGTTGCTAAAATTTTAGATTATGGCAAATATAAATACGAAGTTGAAAAACGTGCAAAAGAATCAAAGAAAAAGCAACATACTGTAGATGTTAAAGAAATTAAAGTTAGATATAAAATCGACATTCACGATTATAATGTGAAAATTAATGCAATTAAAAAATTTATTGCTGCTGGCAATAAAGTTAAAATTGTTGTTATGCTTCGTGGTAGAGAAATGCAACATAACCATTTGGCATACGATTTGGCTAACAGATTTTTAGCAGACTTAGAGGGTGAAAAACTTACTGTTGAAAAGAAACCTTCTATGGATGGTAGAAATGTTATTACTATTTTAGCTCCTTAGCTAAATAATATATTAAGCTTTTTGAACAAACATGCTTGCATATAGGCATGTTTGTTTTATTATTAAATTGATGAGGTTCGAAAATGCGGAGGCATGTCGTATTATTCAACCGAGCATTAGTCAAGTAAAAAAGGAGTAAACTATGCCAAAAATGAAAACTCACCGTAGTGGTGCTAAAAGATACAAAATCACTGCTAGCGGTAAAATCTTAAGAAGAAAAGCTGGCAAAGGCCACTTGTTACAACACAAAAGTTCTTCAAGAAAAAGAAAACTTTCTTCTATGATAGAAGTTTCTGCTACACATAAGAAACTTGTATTGAAAGAACTTCCATATGCGAAGTGTTCAGGTTAAGAAATTAGTGAAGAAAGGAAATTTGAAAAATGAGAATTAAACGTGGTAATGTCTTAAGAAAAAGACATAAGAAAATATTAAAATTAGCTAAAGGGTTTAAAGGCGCTAGAAGCAGAATATTTAAAGTAGCTAATACTGCTGTAATGAAAAAATTAAAATATCAATACAGAGATAGACGTAATCTAAAAAGAAATATGCGTCGTTTATGGATTGTTAGAATCAATGCAGCTGTTAGACAACAAGGGATGAGCTATTCTAAATTTATGAACGCTCTTAAAAAATCATCAGTTGCTGTTAACAGAAAAATGTTAGCTGATTTAGCAGTAAATGAACCAGAAGCATTTTCAGTTATTGTTGAAACTGCAAAATCTGCAAAATAGTTAATTTAAAGATTAATTTAAAAGACTACCTTTTAGGTAGTCTTTTTTATTTGTACGAAAAAACGCAAAAAAAAAGGTCGCTACGCGACCACAGTCTTGTTATGGAGAAAAGGAGTGAAGGAAAATAAGTAATAAAGAAATTTGACTATATTATTATAATTCCCAAATTATTGTATATATAACATATATATTAAGTATATATTAAGAAATTGTTATATTCATAAAAAAAGCACCGATTTGGTGCTTCCTTTCTATATTTTAAACCTTTACATTAAATGTTCTCTTTGGACTTCCTTCTCTCATTGTTTGTCCTAGTGTGTACATTTGAGCTTGATATTTTTTAATTTCGTTTGCTACTTCACCTGAAAAAACTTTGTCGTTTTCATCAAAATATTCTAAAAAAGGATTTACAGTAATCTCTTCAAGTTGTTTATTGGCAACTTGTTGTACCCTTTGAATAGTTTTCTTTGGAAGTGCAATATTTATTCCAAATGGATTATTTAATATTGAATTATTTTGTTCGTTCATTGTTCTTTTTCCGTTATTCTATTTTTTATTTCGGCAGAAATTAATTAAACTTTAATAATTCTTTTTATTTTGTAAAGAAAATTAGTGCTTATGTTACAATCTTTTTTGTAAAAGGGATATGGTTAGCAAAAAATATATTCACAAATTTTACACTCATGGAAAAGAAAAATTAATCATGATTGATAGAATAAATATACAAAAAGTTAAGATAAATAAGTCAGAAACAAATAATAGCAAACAAAGTTTTAAAGGTATAGAAACACCATTATTAACTGGGTTAAGAGGGCTAAATAATAGTCCTGCTTTGGGTGCTTGTGCCGTTGATTTATGTTCTATGGTTATTCCAAGAACAGCTATTGAAATGAAAAATAGAGGACAACAAGCTGGTATTGAAGCTGCTTTTCGTGAAGGTGCAAGCTGCTTAATTCACGCGTGTGTTGGGCTTGTTGGTTTGGGTGCCGCAACTTTACTTTCTGGCAAATTTAATAATCAATATGGTGTAAAAGCTCAAAATATTTTTGCTAATGAACAAACTATTAATAATTTAGCTCATGTTTGGGAGAAAAGTGCTGGACAAAAAGAGTTCTTTCAATCTTTTGCTAAAAATATAAATGGTTTGAATGGTGCTAAATGGAGAGGACTATCTGATAAAGCAAGTGAATCAATTGTAGATAATTTAGTTAAATTAGCTGAAAAATCTAAACAAATGTCTGTTTCTGGTGCGGATAAAAAAGTTTTAGCAGGTGAAATTAAAGATTTAAAGAATATTGTATTGGCTCAGATAACAAAAGATACAGGTGCTCAAGCATCTTTTAGATTGAATGCTATTAAAGATTCAACTGGTAAAGTTCTTCAAAAGGGTGTTTCATCTAGCTTATCTGAACTTGTTGATAATGCTGTTGTTTTATCAAATTCTTTTGCAACTAAATCAAAAACTGAAGTTCCAAAATTTGCAAAAGCTTTAATTAAAAATAAAAATGCAGGAACTATTTTAGGACTTGGTATTTGTGCTGCTTTATGTATGAGTATTCAACCTTTAAATAGATATATGACTAAAAAAAGAACTGGCGAAGATGGCTTTGTTGGTGTAGAAAATAAGAAAGCAGATACAAGTAAAGGTTTTAAATTCCTTAAAACAGCTTTGGGTATTGGCTTCCCTGCGGTTGCAATTTCTTCAATCGGTAAATTGCCAGAGCTAATGTCTAATGTTCAATTTAATAGTAAAATTCCAACATTAAACCAATTTAAGTTTTTATATAGTTTAACTATTGGTTCTCGTTTCTTAGCGGCAAGAGACCCTAATGAATTAAGAGAATCTGTAATTAAAGATACTTTAGGTTATACAAACTGGCTAATTTTAGGCGGTATGGTATCTAAACTTGTTGCAAGAGGTATTGGTGGAAAAGAATTGATTAATAACCCTGTTGCTCAAGAAGGTAAAAAAGGTATTGGTTATGCTTTCAAATGGCTAACAAAATCTTCTGTTAAATCATTTGATGAAGTTTTAATGCCAAAAGCAAAAGATATAGCAAAAAATGGAAAAGTTTTAAAATTCTCTGAAATGTATAAATTAGCAGACAAAGCAACAAAATCAAAAGTGGCTAAAATAGCTGGTTCTCAAATTGCTGGTTATTTATATTCTGGTCTTGTTCTTGGTGTTGGTATTGCTAAACTTAATATCTTTATTACAAAGAAAGTTCAAGCAAGAAAAGATGCAAAAGAAGGTATGAAAGAAAAAATTGATAAAAATCCTAAAGTAGATACTTCTTATGCTAAAGAGAATTTAGCTAATTCTAGTTCTGTATTTAAAGAATTTAATTAATTTGATATAATCAACTTATGATTATTTCGCTTAAAAATGAATTTAATGAGGCAATTAGCGTTGAGTTTAAGCTTGCGGTTCAAACTTCTTTTTCTGTTGCTGAAAAATATGGTTTTGAAATATTTTTAATTGGCGGAATAGTTCGTGATTTGATTTTGAAAAATCCTTTAAAAGATATTGATATTGCAGTGCAAGGTGATGCGGTTGAATTTGCTAAAGCTTTGGAAAAAGAAGGTTTTAAAATTTTAAATATTCAAGAAAATTTAAGAACTGCAAAAGTTGAATTTTCTAATAATGTAGTGATTGATTTTGCTTCAACTAGAGAAGAAAATTATATTCAATCTGGCGTTTTACCCCTTGCTTATAATTTTGGTTGTACATTAGAAAAAGATGTTCAAAGACGTGATTTTTCTATAAATACTTTAGCAATGAATTTTAATTATGAATTAGTTGATTATTGCAGTGGATATGATGATTTAGTAAATAAGAAAATAAGAATACTTCACGAAAAAAGCTTTATAGATGATCCATCTAGGATAATTAGAACTTTAAAATTTAAAGAAAGATTTAATTTTGAAATAGATGATAACACTTTTGAATTGATGCAGAATTATTTGAAGGAAGTTAATTCTGATATGCCGTTAGAACGCATAAAAAGTGAGTTAAAACAATATTTTGAAATTAAAAAAGAAGGTTTATATGAAAGGTTTATTCAATCAAATGCATATAAATTAATTTCTGATAATCCAATCAAAGAGTTTGATGAAAGTATTTTAGCAAAATTATCTGAATATGAATTGTATGATGATAGCGAAAAATGGTTTTTATATATAATTTTATTAGTTGTGAATTCAGATTTCGCTATTGATAGATTGAATATGAATTCTTTTGAAAAGAAAATTCTGAAAGAAACTAGAAGTTTATTGCAAAAAGAAATTATAGAAGATAAAGTTGCAGTTTATAATTTGTTTAATGATTTAACTGGTCTTTCAATTGCTATATATTATGTTTTGACTCAAAATAAAATGGTTAAAATGTTTTTAGATGCACTAAAAGATATTAAAATTTTGATAAATGGTAAAGATTTAATAGATTTAGGATTTTTACCATCACCTTATTTTAATAAATTATTTGATGTGGTTTTGAAAGAAAAATTAGATGGGAAATTGAAGACTAAAGAAGAAGAAATAAATTTTGTAAAACAATTTATAGAAAAAGAAGAAGGTTAAACCTTCTTCTTTTTCATTTAAGTTTATTTTTATTAAACAGTTGCAGTTAATTTTGCAGCTTGTTCTTTTAAAAGTTCAATTTTATCTGTATGTTCCCAAGGTACATCAAAATCAGTTCTTCCTAAGTGACCATATGCAGCAAGTCTTTGATAGAATTTACCACCATTTTTAGCTGGTAAGTTTCTTAAATCAAATTGATTGATAATTGCAATTGGTCTTAGGTCGAAGTTCTTTTCAACTAAAGTCATAATTTCATCATCTGAAATTTTACCAGTACCAAATGTTTCAACATAAATAGAAACTGGTTGAGCAACACCGATAGCATAACCTAATTCGATTTCGCATTTGTCTGCTAAGCCAGCAGCAACTATGTTCTTTGCTACATATCTAGCTGCGTATGCTGCACTTCTGTCTACTTTTGTTGGGTCTTTACCAGAGAATGCACCGCCACCGTGTCTAGAATAACCGCCGTATGTATCAACAATAATTTTTCTACCTGTTAAACCAGCATCACCTTGTGGACCGCCAATTACAAATCTACCTGATGGGTTGATTAAGTATTTTGTTGTAGCATCTGGTTTTAATTCTTCTGTTGCAAATACATAATCAATAACATGTTTGATTAAGTCTTTTCTGATTGTTTCTTGAATTACTGTGTTATCATCTGTGCCATTGATAACTTCGTCGTGTTGAGTAGATAAAACAATAGTATCAATTCTAACTGGTTTATCATTTTCATATTCAACTGTAACTTGTGATTTGCCATCTGGTCTTAAATATGTTAATAAGCCTTGTTTTCTAACTTGAGCTAATCTATAAGAAAGTTTGTGAGCCAAGCTAATTGGTAATGGCATTAATTCAGGTGTTTCATTACAAGCATAACCAAACATAATACCTTGGTCGCCTGCGCCTAGGTTTGTTGTTTCATTAGCTGAAACATTAGCGTTATTATCTCTTGTTTCGAACGCTTTGTTTACACCGCCAGCAATATCTGTTGATTGTTCATCAATACTTGTAATTACTGCACAAGTTTTGCTATCGAAACCACCAGATGATTTACCAGTATAACCGATATTTTCAATAGTTGTTCTTACAACGTGTGGAATATCAACATAACAAGAAGATGTGATTTCACCACAAACTAAAACCATACCAGTTGTAACTGATGTTTCTGCAGCTACTCTTGATTTTGAATCTTTTGTTAAAAATTCGTCTAAAATTGCGTCAGAAATTTGATCGCATACCTTGTCTGGATGCCCTTCTGTTACTGACTCAGAAGTAAATAAATATTTTTTTGAACTCATTTTGGCTCTCTTTCGTGACTTGCCTTAACTATCTATTTATAAATTCTACTCTCAATAAGCTCTTTGGTCAAATTGCATAAAAAAAGAACTTATTGTTGGGTCAATAAGTTCTTTTTTCTTTATAAGTTAAACTATTTTGTTTCTCTGATGTTTAATGCTTTGATTAATTTTCTGTAATCATCAAGATTTCTATCTTTTAAGTATGATAAAAGTCTTTTTCTTTTACCAACCATCATTAAAAGACCACGTTTGCCTTGGAAATCTTTAGCATTAGCTTTTAAGTGTTCTGTTAATTCAATGATTTTTGCTGTTAATAAAGCGATTTGGGTTTCTACGCTTCCTGTATCTTTTGCATCTTTACCGTATTTTGCAACGATTTCTGATTTGTTTTTTAAGTTAATTGTCATTTGGTTTTTTCCTTTTTAATTTTGTGACTTGTTTGGTGGGTAAGTCTATGGAAAATATATTAATATGAAGAAAATTACTTTTCAAGAGCATGATTAAATTTTATTAAAAGAAGTTATTTCTATTAATGAATGTAGTTCCGCTTGGCAGTTTCTTTGGTACTTTCCTTTGCTGACAAAGAAAGTACATATAAAAAATTTTCTTATATGATACTTTTCTCATTACAAAAAGAGATTACAGTTATTAGGTAGGCTTTAGCCTACCAATCTTTTTTGTCTTCCAGACGGGGGAACTTTTACCGTAAAAGTTCCATCAAAACTCGTGCCAGATATTCCGTTATTCAAATCACTAATTTCAACTTTAGACTTCATAACTCGCTTACGCTCAAACAGATGAAGTCTTGATGTTGTTTCAATAAGTGATTTTACATAACTCCATATATGACACATTAAAAATAAAACATAATTACGAAACTCCATATATGGTAGCAGTGTATTCCTTAACTCCATATATGGTTATATTTTTTATACATTATAAACTTTGAACATTTCTTTTAATAGTTCATATCCTTTTAAATAGCTCTTATAATCAATTTGTTCATTAGCAGAGTGCATATTATAAATATTTGCTAAACCTACTAATGTTGGTTTGAATTGAACTCCAAATTTATTTTTGTTGTTTGCATAAATATGTGTTTCTGCACCGGCATGGAAAGTTGAAATTTCAACTTTATAGCCCAAATTTTCACTAGCTTTTTCAGCCACTTTTATTAAAGTATCGTCATCACTTTTTTCAAATGGTGGTAAGTGTTCGCTAACTTCCATTGTAGCAATAGCTAATCCATCATATTTCTTGTTAAAGTTATCAACTATTAATTTTATATCTGTAATAAGATTTTTTTCATATTCTCTGCTTGAGCTTCTAATTGAGTATGTGGCTCCGGCTTTTGTATTAATAACATTAGTTATTGCTTTTTTAACAATGTAGTCTAAATATTCATTACTTTTTATATTGTTTTCTTTGATATTATCAATTGCAGTTTCAATTCCGCCACCAATTATCATACCTAAATTGATTGAAGTAACAATGCCAAATTCATCTTTTTTATAAACGCCTTGAGGAATTTCATTTGTTAATTCAGCAATTAATTTTGCTGCGTTTAATCTTGTTTCATCATCAATGTTTATACCAGAATGTCCACCTTTTAAGCCTTTTACATTAATTGTTAGATTAGAATAGCTTGCGCCTGCAATTTGTACTTGTCCAAGTTCATCTGCATCTAAAACTAAAATGTGTTCTGCTTCAATTTCATTCATTTTAACGTGGTGTATACCGCTCATTGTTTGTTCTTCATCACGGGTAAAAATAATTTCAAGTCCGCCGTGAGAAAGTTCTTTATTGTTTGTAAGTTCAAGTGCTAATAAAATTGCAGCAGCCACGCCAGCTTTATCATCTGCACCTAGAGTTCTTGTTTTATCTGTTTCAATAATATCGCCGTTTAATTTTAAATTTATAGGAGAATCATCACCTACAACATCCATATGTGCGCTTAGTAATAATGGTTTTTTGTTGTTATCTGTTGCTTTAACTTTTGCTTTTATATTTCCATATTCATCTTTAGAAGCTTCAATATTATTTTCTTTAAAAATAGTTAATATTTTTTCTGCAACTTTTTCTTCTTTCAAAGAAGGTGAAGGAATTAATGCTAGAGTGCAAAATAGGTCTATTAATTTATTTTCTTTTCTTATATTTTCCATTTTATTTTCTCCTTTGTGTAAAATTATAGACTATAAAGCTCGAATAGTATATAATATAAATGTGGAAAAATGTAAGGAAAAATTATGGCGAAAGTGTTATTATCAATCCCTGATAAATTCTTAAATCAAATAGATGAAGTTGCCGTAAATGAGCAAAGAACAAGAAGCGAGCTTATTCGTGAAGCTTTGAGAACTTACATGAAACGCAATATGGTTTATGATGTTAAAAGGTCATCTGAACAAGCTGATATTTTAGATAAGCTTTTAGATTAAAAATTGAATTGTAAATAAACATCAATAACATTAATAGTCCTCATGTTGAAAATTTATGTTTTTATAATAAAATTTTAAAGAGGTAACTTTAAAGCGTGATAAATAAACTTGAGGATTTACATGGCTCGAAAAGTAATAATATCAATATTGGCTGTTGTTTTTACAATTATTAATTTCCCACAAAGTGTAAGTGCTGATGCTGTTTCAAAAGTTGCGGTGAAGGAATTGATTGTAAAACATGCGATGGAGATGGGTTTAGACCCTGCTTTAGCGCTAAGCATTGCTCAAAAAGAATCGAACTTTTGTCACGAAAGTAAAAGTAGATATGGTGCTGTTGGTGTATTTCAATTAATGCCGTCAACTGCTAGAAAAATGGGCTATAACCCATATAAATTAAGTGAAAATATTAAAGGTGGCATTGAATATTATAAAAAAATGTATAAAATGTTTGGCTCTACAGAGTTAGCATTGGCAGCTTATAATGCAGGTCCTGGGAATGTTAGAAAGTATAAAGGAATTCCTCCATTTAAGGAAACAAAAAGATTTGTTTCTGTGATAATGGCAAATTATAACAATATGAAGGTAAATCCTGATCCTGCTATTTCTCAATATAAAGAGTCTGTTAAAGAAATTGGTTTATTGGATGAGAATTCTGATTTTAGAACAGAGCACGAAGCTGTATTAAAATCATATTTGTCAAATCAAGGAATATAGTTAAAAGGTAGAAGAGAATGTTTCAAGAGATAAAAACCCACGAAATTACGACCGACGTTGTGATATTTACAATTAAAGATAACAAGTTAAAAGTATTACTTGTTAAACGTGCGAATGAACCATTTAAAGGTCGTTGGGCGATACCAGGGGGTTTTATCAGATTGTCAGAAAATCTAGACAATGCGGCGTTAAGAATTTTGAAAGAAAAAACTAACGTTGATAATATTTATCTTGAACAGCTTTATACTTTCGGTGATCCACTTCGTTATCCAAGTTCAAGGGTTATCACTTGTGCATATTTCGCATTAATAAGAAGTGATGATATTAAGTTATCTTTTGATAATTCTCAAGGTGTTACAGAAGTACAATGGCACGAAGTTTATAATTTACCAGTACTAGCTTTTGACCACAAAGAAATTATTGAATATTCTATTAAAAGAATGAGAGAACGTTTAGAATTTTGTCCAATAGCGTTTCAACTATTGCCAGAAAAATTCACATTAACTGAACTTCAAAAATCGTATGAATTAATTTTAGATATGAAATTAGACAAACGTAATTTTAGAAAGAAAGTTTTAACGGGTTCTGTATTGAAGGAATTAAATGAATATACAAAAATAGGTTCAAAACGCCCAGCAAGATTGTATTCATTTGATAATATTACATTGAACTCAAAAAGAGGTCATTTCTTCTCATAAAGATTTAGTGTACAAAATGAATTTGTAAATCTATTTGCAAAATATTTTACATTTAAAGATTTTACTTATAATTTGTGTTAAATTTATAAATGTGAGAATGAGATTAAGCAAAAAACTTTAGCGATTAGATTATTAATTTTATAAATAAAACGCAATTTTTATTAATCCAAAAAACAGTTTAATTATTCAGAGTCAAGGAGATTGTTAAGCATGAGTGAATACTTGAGCAAAGAAGAAATCCGTAAATGGAGAAGCTCATTAGAACGTATTACATTAGAAGAATATGCGGCTAGATTAGGTAAAGTGATTCAAGAAGAAAAACATGATGATAGTTTGGTTGATAGTGTTATGTTTAGATCATTGAATTCTATGTCTGTAGATAGATATGCTCTTAAAACAGAAAAAATTCAAACATTAGCAATAAAATCTTTTAATAAAGAAAAAGAGATAGTTGAGAAAAAAGAAGTAAAATCTATTGCGAAAAAATCAGAAGTTGAGAAAAAAGAAACAACTGTTGCAAAGAAAAAAGAAACAAAAGTAAGTGTTTCACCAAAAGAAGTTGATGAAGCAGTTAATTTTTCATTTAATAAAGCATTAACAGCTCGTGAACAATTAGTATTTGACCATTTCTTAGAAAATAAAAATACAATTGTATATGCTCGTGATTTGGCAAAAATTTTAGAATTACCAAGAGATTATGTATATAAATATATTAAAAATCTAAGAGGTAAATTAAACGAAGATATTCTTCAAAATGCCGATAATGGCGGTTATTTGTTGAAAGTATAATAATCAATGAAGAACAAAGAGCCGATAAAAGTAGCATTTCCTCATATGGGTAACGTTTATATTGGTTGGGCAGCAGCTTTAAAAAAGCTTGGTGTTGAACCTTTGGTTCCTCCAAAAACAAATAAACGTACTTTAGAATTAGCAAATAAGTATAGCCCAGAATCAATTTGTTTACCTTATAAATTGGTTTTAGGAAACTTTTTGCAAGCCATCGAAAAAGGCGCTGACTATGTTGCAATGATTTCTTCACCTGGTATTTGCCGTTTAGGTGAATATGGTCAAAGTATTAGACACGTACTTAAAGAAATGGGCTATGAATCAAAATATTTAGAATTGCAATTATATGATGGTTTTAAAGGAATGTATAGATTTTTGTCTGAAATTTCAGATGGAAATCCTGTATTAATTGCAAAGGCTATTAATATTGCATTGAGAAAAATGTTTGTACTTGATCGAGTTGAAAATTTATTTTCTTATTATCGTGCAAGAGAAGTTGTAGTTGGAACAGCAGAAAAACATTATAACAAAGCATTAGGTATAATTATTGATGCTTCTAACACAAAAGAATTGATTAAAGCAGAAAAAGAAGCAATAGCAGAAATTAAAAAAACTGAAATTGATGAAAATCGTGATGTTATATATGTCGATATCACAGGTGAAATTTTCTTAGTGCAAGATCCATTTTCTAATCAGAATATTGAAAAAGAATTAGGAAGAATGGGTGTACAAACAAAAAGAACATTAACAGTTTCTAGTTTTGTAAAAGATGCAATTATTCCAAAAGCATTTAAAAAAGGTGAAACTCACTTAGAGCGTGCTTATCGATTAGCAAGACCATATCTTATGAGAGATATTGGTGGTGATGCATTAGAGTCTGTAAGTGATGTTGCGTATGCAAATGAACGTGGGGTTGATGGTATTATCCACGTTAGTCCATTTACTTGTATGCCAGAAATTATGTCTCAAAACATTTTCCCTTCTATGAGAGAAAATTGTGAAATTCCAATTTTGACATTAATTATGGATGAACAAACAGGTAGAGCAGGATATATAACAAGGCTTGAAGCCTTCGTTGATTTAATGAGACGAAGAAAATTATATAAAAAGAAAAAAGAAGCAAGTTTAAATTAAATTAATTAACCCAGAAAATGTTGAATTTACTGGGTTTTATTTTGTTTTTGTAAAGTAATGTAACGAAATTGTCTAAACAGGCAATTATTTATTTTGTATATACTTTATATATATGTAGATGATGAAACAAACATCAAAAACACACGAGAGATATTAAGAGAGATTAAACAAAAGTTTTATATTCATACTTACCTTACTTACTACCTTTACTAACACACGAGGAAATTGAAAAAGATTTCAGAGGAACCCAAAAAGTTCCTTTTTTTTTATTTCTTTCATGTGTAATTTTACATAGTCTCTTGCTTAAGACATTGGTTGAAACATGAAGCAAATTAGAATAAAAAATAGTATCTTTTGCATATTTTTTCCTTAAATTTTATGCATTTTTAATATTTTTTTAGCATAAGACAGGTTTAACTTTTTATTATTTTGTTCACAAGTAGAAATTGATTTTCGTATTTAAAAACATTAATACACTAAATAGCGTATTTCAAAATTAGAAGAAAAAGTACATACTTAGTTATGTAGAGGTGTCAGCGGATTCACGTGTAATTGCGAGGCGGTACAATTGTATAACACTATATACCCAGCCTATGCTAAATCTTATTTGGGTATTCAAAACAAACAAATACATAAAAAGAAAGAGGAAGAGCAAGGTTCTCAATCCTCTAAAAATGCTGACAATAATCTGCAAGAAGAAAGAAGACAGCCAAATTATGGCTCTCATTTCCCAAATGGTGAAAAAGTAGCAATAGACTACACTAAACGCCATATTGGAATAGAACAAGTTTTAATAGATTTTAGAAATACTGCAAAAGCAATTGGTACACCAGATGAAATAAATGCTGAAGTTTCATCTTATTTATCTTTGATTGAAAGCCAAGCTCAAAAAGAAAATCCAAATCCGCAAATAATCCAAGCAAATTTAAAAAATGCCTCACAAATTTTAGATGATTACATAACAAAAACGCTGAAAAAACCTTCTAAGGTTGTAGAAAATTGGGTTGATGCTTTATTCTTACAGCAAATTGATTATAAAGCTAAGACTCCTAAAGTCGAAGAGCCAGTTCAAGAGGATGTAATAGTTGAAGAAGTTGATGAAATTGTTGAAGAAACAATTCCATCTGAAGAAATGCCGATTTCTCAAACTGATTCAGGTGTTTATATTCCACAAGATCCTGAATTAAAAAGAATGTTTCTTGAAGCAAAAAAATATGCTTATGCTGATGAAAAAGAACAAGCTTTATCTTCTTTTCAAAATGTTTTAGCTTATGCTGATGAAATTGGTGATAGCCAAGCTTGTGCAATGATTCATTTTGAAGAAGCTAGGCTTTATGATGACATTAATAGAATAGAAGATGCGCTTTATAATTATGATAGAGCCGCAAGACAAACACAAAATAATAATATTAAGGCTAAATCACATATGTATATGGGTAAGATTTATGATGATTATGTGAAATTAGAACCAGCTATTGACCATTATTGTGCTGCAGTTTCTTTTGCTGGAGAAGCTGATAATTTAAAGTTGCAGGCAAAAGTGTTATCTAATTTATCACAAGTTCATACAGAAAAGTATGATAAAAACAACGCGCTAATGTTTATGGATTTGTCAGACACTGTTGCAACGCAAACAAAGGATGGTAGAGTAATGGGTTTTATTTCTTCAAAAAATGGTAATAATTGTGAAAAATTGGGTGAAAAAGCAAGAGCATTAAAGTATTTTGGTAAATCTGCTGGTTCATATTCTAGTGTTGGTGATAATGAAAGTTTGGCAAAAAATTATGTTAGTGCTGCAGAAATTATGTTATCTTATGGTAATTCTGCAAAAGCTAAAAAATTATTAGGAAAAGCTTTTTTAGTTGTTCAATCAACAAATAATTCTGAATTAAAAAAAGAAATTACTCAAAAAATATCTCAACTTTAATAATTGGACAAAAGTTCCTTTTTAGTTTATAAAAGAGAAAAGGAAAAGGGATTTTTATGAAAATTGTAATATATGGTGCAAATGAAATTGCTTGTTTGATAGCAACGAAATTTTTCGAGGACCACGATATAATAATTATTGATGATGATCCAGATGATAGTAGTGATTCTTTTGAAAAATTAGATTTAGAATATGTAAGAGGCTCTGGTTCTAATATTAGTGTTCTTGAATCCATTGGTATAAAAGATGTTGATGTTTTTATTGCGTGTACAAATAATGATGAAGCTAATATAGTTGCTTGTTTGACAGTTACAAACATGTCAGAGACAAAGACTGTATGTTTTGTAAGTAAACGTGATAATGTTGATTCTTTATCATTAGTTCGTGGTTCAAAGTATCAAAAAGAATTGATGATTGATTATGTACTTTGGTCAGAAGAACTTATGACTCAGGAAATTTTTAGAATTATTACTGTTCCAAATGCGATAGATGTAGAAAATTTTGCAAATGGAAAAGCTAGATTATTAGAATATAGAATAGTTGATGGTACAAAATTTATTAATAAAAAAATTAAGGATTGTAGCTTTCCAGAAGAAACATTGATTGTTGGTATAACTCGTGAAGATGAATTGTTTATTCCAAATGGAGATACAGAACTTTTACTAAACGATAAAGTCATTTTTATGGGTTCGTCATATTCTTTAGATATTCTTGCAAATAAATTTTTCCAAGAAGTTGAGGATGTTAAACACGTTGCTATTATTGGTGGTGGAAATGTTGGTTTAATGTTGGCTCAAAACTTGGAAAAAGCAAATGTTAAAATCAAAATTATAGAATGTGATTATAAGCGTTGTGTTGAGCTAACTGAAAGTTTAAAACATACTCTTGTTATTAATGGTGATGGTGCTAATTTTGAACTTTTGGAAGAAGAAAGAATTGGCGAAGCTGATGTAGTTGTTTGCGTAACCAATAATGATGAAAAGAATTTATTATGTTCTTTGTTGGCAAAACAATTGGGCGTGCCAAAGGTTATTACAAGGGTTTCAAAAAATGCTAATGCAAAATTGTTTGAACGTGTTGGCATAGATGTTGCAATATCAGAAAACGGTGCAGCTATTGATGAAATAGAAAATCGTTTGGTAAAAACAGATATAGAAATACTTGCAACGGTTGAACGTGGACAAGGTGCTGTAATAGAAGTTACTGTTCCTATGGAATTTAAAGTTGATACTCTTATGAACTTAAAATTGCCTTGCAAGGCTATTGTGGCAATAATCCAAAGAAGAAATAGAGTAATTATTCCAAGAGGTACAACTCAAGTTATGCCATCTGATAATTTGATAATTTTTACAACAAAAGAAAATTCAGAAACAATAAAAAATTATTTTAAAAGGGCTTAAGAATGAATTTATATTATGTCTTAAATTCTGTTAGTTTGATATTGAGGTATATTTCCTTATTTATTCTTGTGCCTTGTATTTGTGCAATTATTTTGGGTGAGTACCATGTGTGTATTCCATTTGTTGCAGCAAGTATTATTTCTTTTTGTTTTGGCTTTTTGTTTAAAAGCAAAAGTAATAGTGAAGAGGATATTAATAATTTAAGTAGAACAGATGCAATTGCAATTGTTTTAATAACTTGGATTTTTATGTTTTTGTTAGGTGCAATTCCTTTTGTTTATTTTGGATTATCACCTATTGATGCCTTATTTGAAAGTGTTTCAGGGATAACAGCTACTGGTGCTACTGTGTTATCTGATTTTTCAATTTATCCACAAACAATGTTTTTTTGGCGTTCATTTAGTCAATGGATAGGTGGTTTGGGTATATTGGTATTGTTTACAGCGGTACTTCCACAGTTTTCTATTGCAGGAAGACAAATGTTGTTTACAGAAGTTTCTGGAACAAAAGAAAATAAATTGACACCAAGAATAAGACAAACAGCAATGGCTCTTTGGGGTGTTTATGTTGTATTAACAGTGTTAGAAATTATAGTGTTAATAAATTTAAAAATGCCAGTATTTGACGCAATTTGTAATTCTTTTTCTACAATTGCAGGTGGTGGTTTTTCTCCTCAACAAACAAGCATAATTGCATATAATTCAACAAAAATAGTTTGGGCAATTGCTATTTTTATGTTTTTTGCTGGTTTCAACTTTACACTTCAATACAAAGTATTTTTCAAAAGAAAGATAAAAGAAATATTTAAAGATGATGAATTCAGGGTTTATTTTTCTGTTGTATTTTTATTTACTTTATTTATTGCAGTTACATTAACAACTCATAATATATATGATTTTACAACATCTATAAGAGAAGCTTTTTTCCAAGTTTTAACTATTATAACAACAACAGGCTTTGCGTCAGTAGATTATAATGAATGGAATTTGCGAGCTAAATTATTATTATTTATATTAATGTTCACCGGTGCTTCAATAGGCTCTGCAACTGGTGGTGTAAAACTTTTAAGATTAGTTTTTATTTTTAAATATATTAAAAGACAAATTGCTAAAATTCATCATCCAAACGGAGTTTATCCAGTTAAAATAAATAAAATGATTGTTAATGAAGATGTTGTAAAACAGATGATTTCTTTTGTTTTCTTTTATTACGGAATATTTGTTATTACAGCCGTTGCTTTGATTTTTATAGAACAAGATAGTATTACTGGAGTGAGTGCAGCAATTGCCACACTGGGAAATATTGGTCCTGCATTTGGCGCAATTGTTGGACCAATGGGTAGTTATAGTGATTTACATTTTGCATCAAAATTAATATCTATTTTTAATATGTTTATAGGCCGTTTAGAGTTAATTCCATTTTTGGCAATTTTACATCCAGATTTTTGGAGTTTTAAAAAAATAAACGACTTGCACAAAAGGTACTAAATATGATAAACTGCTAGTGTTAAGTAGTAGTTTTGAGAAGAATATGTTTAGAAAAGCTTTAGTTTTAGGAATTTTATTGCCATTAATTGTGTTTTCATTGAAAATGGTAGTTGTGGCGATGAGCAAAGTTAAGTTTAGTGATTTTAAACCAGTTTGCGCTATATTCTTGTTGGATATTTCCGCTTCAAATAGAGAATTATTGTGGAAACAACAACAAGCAATATTAAAAATAGGTAAAAAATTAGACTCCGAAGATCACGCAAGAATTTATGTTGTTACAGAAGATGCTTATGAAGTTTATGATGGTGCTCCACATAAAACTATTGCAATGAGAACAGCAATGCAAAAAAGAAGTGAATTCGACAACAAAGCATATGGTACAGCATATGGAGTGGCACTAAAAAAAGCTGTTGGTGATGCTTTAAGATATAAGGCAGATGGTTATACTCCTGCAATTATTGTTATGGGTGATTTAGAAAATGAAGGTGCTATTGATAAGCAAATAAATTGGGCTACTTTACCTAAGAACTTGAAAAAAACTTTAGAATATATTCCTGATTTGTCAATTTCATTCTTATACGCACATCCGCAAAAATTAGATGAAATCAGACAAATTTTGGTTCCAGTAATGGGTGAAAAAAGATTAATTATTGCTACAGAAGAGAATGTTGATAACTCTTTAAGAAAATTCGCTTCAGCAGTAGGAAGATAGGGGAAACGAATGACAATTTATATTTCATCAAAAAATGTTAAAGAAAAAGTATTTAACGATAAACCAGTTATTAATATTGGTAATGGTCGTAATTGTGATTTCCACTTTGATCCAGGATTTGAATTGTTGATTTCTTTGCAAAGAATGGAAAATGGTAAATGGCAAATCGTTAACAATTTAAAAAGTGATAAAGTTTTATTTAGAGGTCAACCAGTTGGAGCTGTTCTTCAAATAGGTTCTCTTTGTAAATTGATGTTCGCTGATAGTGATGAATTTATTAGTATTAAAATTACTGCTGCAGGAACAAATCCAAAAGTTGTTCCAGGTTCATTAGAACTTGCTAACAGAAAGAACGCTGAAAGAATTAAAAAGGCTGAAAATAAAAAGACTATATCTATGATTCAAGACGAAGAATTGAATGAACATGATATAGAAACTTTATATGGTAGTGGTGCTGGTGTTCAAGCAAAAATTAAGATTGATAGAAAAAAATCTGACATTGAAAGAAGACGTGCATTAATTACTAAAGAAATTGCATATAAATCTAATTATTTAAGACAAAAACTTGCTCAAAATGAATTATTATTGAGCTGTTTAAATGCATTTATTGGTATTATTCCATTAACAATGGCATATATATTAAAAGATATTATTGCTTTTGGTTTTGCAGATAAAGCATTACAATCAAAAATCTTATTTATGGTTGCAGTTTGTTTTATCATCATCACTTGTTTATTAAAACAAGGTCAGTTCTTAGTATTACAAAATAAAGATAAAGATGCTAGAAAAGTTTCTCAATCTTCAGTATTAATTCAAAGATTATGTATGATATGCTCTGGCGGTTTGTTCTCAGTTATCGTACTATTCTCATTGGCAGAATTGGCTGTTCATAGATATAATTTACCAGTATTAATTCCACAAATGTTAATATTGTGTTCATTCTTATGTATTTTCTTGGGTATTTTCTCAGGATTTACAAAAAATATTATTGCAGAAAGTGGCGAAGAACTTGATGGCTACGAAAGTAGAGAAGATTTCCAAGCTGTTGTTAAAGACTATCAACAATGGATTTCTTTATTCGTAAATAATATTGGTAGAAAAAAATTAAAAGATATAAACAATAAAATTTTCAATTTACAAATAAAATCTGCATTTGAATATTTCTTAGGTGTATTGACTGCTCCATTCTTGGCTTATGGTGTATCTCAAACATTGGCAGAATGTTTCCCTGAAGCAGCTGCTTGGATAAGATTATCTGCAGGTTTTAAATTCTCTCCAATCTTCTTAGTATTGGCAACATTTATGATTGTATTTGCATTCCATTGTTTCGCTACATCATTTGCTACTACAAAAAGATTGTATGCTTCAAATGTAATTAAACAAGATGGATTTAGCGATTATTCTGTACATGGTGTTGTTCTTCACGGTGTAGAATCAAGCAAAAACCTGAAAAAAGAAGCAAAAAAATTCTTCTTAATTGCAATTGCAGTTGTGTTAATCGAACTTACAATGAACGTTTCTTACTTCATCGGCGTAATGGGTGGTGACGTAATGGGTATGATGTTAAGCTTTATCGCTGCATCTGTACCAACAGCTATCTTGATTGCTGAAACAACAATGTTAGGTAACACAAAATTTGAAATTATTACAAGAGAAGAATTACTTGAAAAAGTAGATAAAGATTACTAATAAACAGTTTATAAGGAAATAATTAATGTATAGATGTACTGAATGTCAAGCTGAATTTGTTGATTGTCCTGATTTTTGTGATTGTGGCAATGATTCATTTGAAGAAGTATATGAACAAGAATCTTATGAAGAGGATTATGAAGAAGAGCCAGTATATTACGAACCTCCTAAACGTCGTAAACCTCCTAAGAGACAATTAACAGAAGAAGAACTTGAAGAATTAGCAGAAGAAGAACAGGATAAAAAGAAGGCGCTTATTACGGTTGGTGTTTCTTTAATAATTACTTTGATTATTTTATGTTGTCCACCATACCCACAAAAGAAAACTGCACAGGCTAAACAAACTGCTACAGTTAAAAAAGTTAAGTTGCCTGATGTTTCTGCTTATTGGGATAATACTCTTCCATCAGCATATAGAAAAGGTGATCCAAATAGTAATATTCCATTATTGAATGCATCTTTTGGTTCAATTTCTACTAATATGCGTGCATATTTATTAGAAATTGGTGAAGAGTTCTCTACTCAATGGGCGTCTAATGTTGTTGATGGTTCTGGAGAAGCGAGAATTCAATTTACTATTAATAGAGATGGACTTGTTGAAAATCAAAAAATGATTCAAAAATCTAGAAATGAATCATTAGATAATTCAGTTTTATTACTATTATCAAAAATTAAAAATCTAGAAGTTCCACCACCTGATTATAAAGGAGAACGTATTATTCTTTCATTTAAAGTTGATGGAAAGAAAGGTAGTAAAGTATCATATCCTACTTATAAGTAGAGATTGCTTTCATTAAATCTAAAAATTCTGGAAAAGATATATCAACCCATTGGAATTCGTTAATTTCAATGGGTTTTTTACATATTAGTCCTGCTACATATGCGCTCATAGCTATTCTATGATCGTGATAACATTCAATTGTTGTGTTTCCAATTAAATCTTTTTTTCCGTTAATTATAAAACCATCTGCGGTTTCTTCTATATCAGCGCCTAGTTTTTGTAA
Organism: Cyanobacteria bacterium SIG29; assembly: GCA_015152515.1. GTDB lineage: Bacteria > Cyanobacteriota > Vampirovibrionia > Gastranaerophilales > Gastranaerophilaceae > Avigastranaerophilus. Next base: position 56,074 of record SUTV01000004.1, on the reverse strand, counting down.
TTCTACTTTAACAGCTGTAATTCTATCAGCTTCTTTATTTCTTAAATCTTGTGCATTTTTAATTATTGTTGTGCCATTAGCTTGTGTTGCAGCAACTGCGATAACAGGAATTTCATCTATTAGAGTTGGAATAATTGCTCCTTCAATTGTTGTTGCTTTTAATTGAGAATATTTAACTTGGATGTCTGCAACTTTTTCTCCAGAAATTATTCTTTCATTTAATAGTTTTATATTCCCATTCATCGCCTTTAGAACTTCAATAATTCCAGCTCTTGTTTCATTTATTCCAACATTTTTAATAATAATGTCAGAATCTGGAACAATTAAAGCAGCAACCATAAAGAATGCTGCTGATGAAATATCTCCGCATACAGTTATATCACAAGGTTTAAGTTGTGACTTATTTACTATTACAGAGTTGTTTTCTACTTTTATATCAGCTCCCATATATTCAAACATAAGTTCTGTATGGTTGCGTGATTTATATGGTTCTGTGAATTTAGTAGTTCCTTTTGCATTAAGTCCTGCTAAAAGAATGCAAGATTTAACTTGAGCAGAAGCTAGTGGTGAATTATATTCTATGCCATTTAATTCAGAACCATTTATTTTTAATGGTAGTTTAAAATCATTATGATTAAAATTTGCGCCCATTTCTTCTAGTGGTGCGATAACCCTTTTCATTGGTCTTTTTGAAAGACTAGCATCACCAAATAGTTCAGAATCGAAGTTTTGACTAGCTAAAATTCCCATCATTAATCTTGTTGTAGTGCCTGAATTTCCACAATCAAGAGGTGATGATGGTTCTTTTAATGCGTTTGTTGCGTCAATGATTAATTCTTTATCATTTAAAATTTCAATTTTGCAACCAAGTTGTTCTATTATTTTTAAGGTAGATAAACAATCAGCGCCTTTAGAATAGTTTGTTACTTTCACTTTCCCTTTTGTAAGAGAAGCAAACATAAAAGCTCTATGCGTAATAGATTTATCGGCTGGAATTTCTATTGAGCCTTTTAACGGCAATGATTTGTTTACTGTAATATTCATATTCTTATTGTCTAATAAATTATAGATATTTGCAAATATAGAATATATTAAAAATTATTTAATATTGAATTTATCCGGTGTTGACAATGAATTTTGTGCAAGATAAACTTTCTATATAGTGTACAATTATGTTGTACATGTGTGTAGATAGGTAAATCGTTAATAAATGCGTAAGCTACGATTACCTCAAGTGAAAGGAATAACAAATGTTCGCAATTATTGAAACAGGCGGAAAACAATATCAAGTTACTGAAGGTCGTTATGTTGATATTGAATTATTAGAAAATGAAGCAGATTCTAAAGTTGTATTTGAAAACATTATTATGCTTGTAAATGGCAAAAAATCTAAAGTTGGCCAACCATATGTAAAAAATGCAAGCGTTGAAGGTACTGTTGTAAAACACGACAAAGATAAAAAAGTTATTGTTTATAAACAAAGAGCTAAAAAAGGCTACAGAAGAAAACAAGGTCATAGACAATGCTTTACAAGAGTTATGATTAACAAAATCAGAACTTCAGCTAAAAGTACTTCAGAAGAATAAAAATAATAATTTAAGGAGAATATAACAATGGCACATAAGAAAGGTGTTGGATCGAGTAAAAACGGTCGTGACAGTGAAAGTAAGCGATTAGGCGTGAAAAAATTCGGTGGTGAAGCAGTTACTACTGGAAATATTATAGTTCGTCAAAAAGGTACAAAAATTCACCCAGGTAACAATGTAGGTATGGGTAAAGATTACACATTATTTGCATTAATCGATGGTGTTGTTAAATTTGAACCACATAGACGTGATAGAAAACAAGTTAGCGTTTACGCTCAATAATAACATTTAATTTAACAAAAAGGGACAACACTCTAGTTGTTCCTTTTTGTTTTAAAACAGGAGTGTTCATGAATCCAATAGGATGTAATTTTTTAGAATCAGGTATAAATTTTGATTTAGATACGGTTACCGATTGTTGTATTATGCACAATGATGGACGCGGTTTACCAATTTTATTGAAAAATTATCATGGTGAAATGATTGATTGGGAAAAACTTTTTGATATAAAAGAAAAAAGAGTTGCTTGTCAAAAAGAAAAAACAATTTATGATTGCGAAGGCTGTTATCATCTTTCAGAATATGAATTTAAAAATGAAAGAAAAATATCAGATTTCCATTTTTCTCATTCTAGAGTTTGTAATGCTAAATGTGTATATTGTTCTGATTTTTATAGTTGTGGAACAACTAATTATAATACATATCCTATAATTAAAGATTTGATTGAAAAAGGTTATTATAAATCTGGTGGCGAGGCTACTATGCAAGGTGGCGAACCAACTATGATGCAAAATTTTGAAGAGCTTGTTGATTTATTTATCGAAAATGGAACACAAATTAGGGTTCATTCTAGTGCTATAAAATATAGTGACAAAGTTGCTAAAGCGCTTGAAGAAAATAAAGGTTCAATTGTTATATCTATTGATAGTGCTACAAAAAATACTTATAAAAAAATCAAACAAGTAAATGCTTTTGACTTAGTCTTTGAAAATATTAGAAAATATGTTCAAAAATCTAGCGAAAATGTAATTATAAAATATGTTATTGTTCCTGGATATAATGATAATCTTAAAGAAATTGATAAATTCTTTAATATAATGAACCAAATAGGTGTTAAAAATATTGCTGTTGATATTGAAGTTCAATATGCTCAAAAGTATGAAAATAAATATGTTTCGCCTCATATTTACTTGTTGTATGACTATTTTCAGTTAATGGCAGATAAATATAATATGAGACTTTTAACTTATAGTTTTTTAATTTATGTTTTAAGAAATAGAACTATTGAGAAATCTAAATTTTTAACTAACAAAATTTTATATAATTGGGTTTTAAAACATCATACTCAAAAAGAGAAAAATGTCATGTATAAAAAATATTGTTAATACAAGTTCATAATATATTTTTATTGACATCTTTTGAGTTAAAATATAGAATATAATGACTGTTAAATAAGTATAGAAAACTGGCTACAGTTATATCAGAGAAAATAATTAATAATTTAAATATGATAAATACTCTTATAAAAAAAAGTAATAAACCTAAGGTTGACTTAGATAGTTTATTAAATAATATGTATCTCTTACCACAATGGGAAAAGATTGAAAGTTTTTCTTTGCAACAAAAAAGTTTTTTTGTTAGAAAATTCGTTAATGTGGATTTATTCAGAAAATTTTCTTCAAAAAATATGTTAGAGAAATATTCTTTGCGTCTTGAAGATGATGTGGTAGTTGGTACTATGGATTTAAAAGTATATAAAGATAGCGTATATATTATTAATGTAGATTCATCTTGCTCAAGCTCATTTGAACAAATTTTTACTAAGTTGATTCAAGTTGCTGTTGAAAAAGCTTTGTATAATACTACCGAGAAAGAAGTTAAAATTAATTTATCTTATTCTTTAATTAAGCAAAATAAGATGAAACGTCTTTTATCAACATTTGATTTTGTTTCAGAAAAAGAACAAAGTTCATATGAAAAAGAACTTTTTGGAGAAACATATATTCTTAAGGCAGAAGAGTCTATTTTTTGGCAAAAACAAATTAAACTACATCCTATTTTGATTAATGAATAAATAATTCATATATGTGTATGATTTGATATTTTGCTTAACTCTATACAATTGTTATAGTTAGGTTTTATCTTTTTATTAGGTAAATTAATGAGTGATACCGTAGAATACAATTCATACAATAATATAAAAAGACTTTCAGATGAGGATTTGGAAGCACTTTGGGTTGCTTATCTAGCGGATAAAACAAACAAAAAGTTAAGAGATCAAATTATTGTTCAATATATTTATTTAACAAAATATGTAATTGGCAGAATTAAATTAAGTTTGCCACCTAACTTTGCTATTGAAGATATTACAAGTTTTGGTGTAGAAGGTTTGATTGATGCTATTGAAAAATTCTCACCAGAAAAAGGTGCTCATTTCGAAACTTATGCAATTATGAGAATTAGAGGCACTATTATAGATAAAATTCGTTCTCAAGATTGGTTGCCAAGAAGCACAAGAAAAAAAATTAAAGATATTAAATTAGCAACAGAAACACTTAAACAACAGCTTGGAAGATTGCCAAACAATCAAGAAATCGCTGATTATTTGGGAATGGACAAAGAAAAAGTTGTTTCTTTATTGTCTGAAGATACTTCTATTGGTTCGCTTTATGATAAAAAGTATTCTGGTGATGAAGGTATTGAATTAATTGATACTATTGAAGATACAAATTCTGTTAGTCCATTAGAAAAATTAGAAGAAAAAGATGTTAAAAATGAGCTTCAAGCTGCACTTAAAAAATTACCTGAACGTGAACGTATGGTAATGGTTCTTTACTATCATGAGAACATGACTTTAAAAGAAATTGGTGAACATATTGAAGTTTCTGAATCTAGAGTTTGCCAAATACACGCACAAGCAATTATGAAATTAAGAAATATTCTTAATTCTAATAAAATGGAAGCAGTTGCTAGAAAGTAAGTAATGTTTTAAAATCAAAATTTAAATTTTTGATTTTTTCTTCATCATAATAAATTTTGTCTTGAGAAAATTTTTCAAGAATTTCTTTATTTAGGCTTAAATATTCTAAACTTAGGCAGTTTAAATCAAATTCTTTTGCTAATTGCTCTACTTTAATATCGTAATTAATTGGAAGCAATTTTACGCCACTTTTAATGGCGATTAAGCAGGCATGAAATCTCATTGCGATTAATGTATCTAAATTCGATAAACCTTCAATTAAAGCTTCGTTAGATGTGTTTTCTATAACTTTTGCGTTGTTTAGTTTCGATTTTAATTTATTACATACTTCTAAATCTAATTTATTTTGAAGTGAATAAATTAAAATTTCTTTGTCTTTATAAATAGAATTTAAATTTGTTGCTAATTGGGATATAAATTCTTCTGTTAAACTTGGAAAATCTCGTAGTTGAACTCCGATTTTGCCATTATTTTGAGGAGTTGTTTCTAAATTCCAAGCAGGGTCAGAACATTTTGTTGCGTTTATTCCCCAAGATTTTAATAATTCTATGCTTTTATTATCTCTTACAGTTATGTAATTCATTCTTTTTAAAATAAAAGAGGTTAGTTTTGCTAAATTTTTATTATTGATAGGACCTAATCCTTGAGCGAATATTATTGTCTTTTTTCTAAAAAATTGAGCTAGTGCAATAATGCAAAGATAATAAATCAAACTTTTTTTGCTTGTTACATCTTGAAGTAAGCTTCCACCACCAGAAATTAAATAATCACATTTTGCAATGCTTTTAATTATTTCTTTAATATTAAAAGAGTGGATGCTATTAACATTTAGTTCTTTTTTTGTTTTATCAGGATTTGATGAAAACACTGTAATATTATTGTCTTTTATATTTTCAACTAAAATTTTTAAGATAATTTCGTCACCAAAATTATCAAAACCATAATAACCAGATATGCAAATGTTTTTAGTCATTTTGCCCTTTGAAAATTTTGTAAACATCATCGTGATTTGGTATAGATTTTATTGCGCCTACTCCTTGAGTTTGTAATCCGGCAACAATAGAACCAAATTTAACAGCTTTAAATGGAGTCATTCCTGATGCAATAGCGTGTAGAACACCACCATTAAAAGCATCACCTGCTCCGGTATCGTCAATCACTTCTTCGTTTGTGAAATTTACATCTTCTATTTTTCCTTGATAACCTACATAATATTTTTTTTCTAATGCAGATTTCACAATAATTGTTGAAATTCCCTTGTCCCAAAGATATTTCATAATATTATCAATAGAAGAAGATTCTATTATTAGTTTAGAGTCGTGTCTAACATTGATAAATAAGATATCAATGTATTCATCAAGTTCTTCAAAAGCTTCTTTTGCTTCATCTTCTGACCAAATATGAGATTTGAAGTTTGGGTCATATGCAGTTACAACATTGTTTTCTTTTGCTATTCTAAATGCTTCTTTTACAGCTTCTTTTGCCGAAAGAGATAACGATTGAGTTAAACCTGTTGAATATAGAATAGAAGAATTTTGAATGTATTCTACTGAAATATCTTCAATAGATAGATTGGTTGCTGCTGTTTTTTTTCTATAAAGCAAAGATTGTTTTTCATTTGTATCTTGTCCAAGCGCAATCATATATATTCCATTAACGCCTTGAACAGGTTTAACGTGTGAAATATCTAGTCCAACTTCTTGCCAACTTTCAAGCAAGTAGTCTTTAAAAAAGTCCATTCCTATTCTAGAAATAAAACCAACTTTTGAACCTAATTTTAGGGCAGAAATTGCGGTTGTTAAAGTATCTCCACCATAAAATTTATCTAGTGATGAAGCATCTGTTAAGCTTTTATCAGTAGATAGTTCAATTAAGCTTTCGCCAATAGTTATTATGTCTAATTTTTCATTCATAATTCTAACTTATTCTTTTTGTACTTTAGCACAAATTTATACAATTCTCAAAGTTGTGTCATTAATCATTAAATCATTCGCTAGTTCAGAAATTCTTTCAAAAATTTCTTTTTTATTATCATCAATTGAAGGTACTTTTAGATATTTTTTATAATATCTTCTTGCTGCAATTGGGTTTCCTAATTTTTCTAAGCAAATGCCAAGTGCTAAATTTGCTCTAAAGTAATCAGGTTTTAATTTTATAATTTGTTTAAACATTTTTGCACTATTTAAGTAGTCTTCTAGGTGCATATATAATGTTGCTTTTTGGATATAGGCTCTAATGTATTCTGGGTTTGTTTCAATGATTTTTTGATAAATCATTAGTGCCATATCTTCTTCTTCAATCATTTCATGAACCAATGCTAGTTGCATTTGTATATCAGTATTTTCAGGTTCCATTTTAATTGAATTGATTAAATGTTTTATACCAATACAATATTCACCTTCAATTATATTGCACATAGCTAATTCTTTTTGGATTTTAGCGTTTTGAGGTGATAGTTTTTCTGCTTTTTTTAATGTTGCTATAGCTTTTTGGTATTTTTTTAAATTTTTGTAAGAAAGAGCTAGCCCCAAATAAGCATCAGGATTTTCTCTATCGATTAAAATTGAATGTAAATAATTTTCGATAGATTCTTTGTATTTATTGTTCTTTCTGAGTTCTTCAGCAAGTGTGTAATATTTCTCGCTTATGCTCACAATAATCCCCTTTTACCCCATTTTAAAAAATGTTGAAAATTAGGGATATAGTCAAAAGATTTAAATTTATAGACCTAAAGATTAATATACACTTTGAGCATTGATAAATTTTTCATATAGGTCATCAGGCATTCTTCTATACATTTTTCCTGTTTTAGCATCAATAACAACAATAGTGGTTTGTGCTATAACTCTTAATGTGTTTGTTTCTTTTTCATAAACTTTATGTTCAAATTTAACGCTTAATGGTTTAAGTTCAGCTATTTGAGTTCTTATTATAATTCTTTCATTCATTTTTGCTGAAGATTTATAGCGAATATTCATTTCTACAACAGGGAATAAAATATTATTGGCTTCTAGTTCTTCAAGTTTAAAACCAAGTTCTTCTACTAATCCAACTCTAGCTGCTTCAAACCATTTTGTATAGGCACCGTGCCAAACAACACCATATGCGTCTGTATCGCTATATAGAACTCTAATTTCTTGAGTATATTCCACTGAATGTTCTCCGTTATGTAAATAAATCTTGAATTTTTTCTTCGATATCAGCTGGGTCTAACTCTTGAGTGTAAGTGTTTATATCCATTGCGATTTGGTATAATTTAGCTGCTTCAACTTTATCACCTGTAATAGCAATAGAGCGTGCTAAATTATAATGTGCTAGTGCATAATTTGGATTATATTGAGTTGCTGATTTAAATAATTCAATAGCTTTTTTTATTCTACCTAAATCATCTAAATAAATAACGCCTAAATTATTGTATGCAATATCGTATGTGTTATCATATTTTATTGCTTTTTCGTATTCTTTTACAGCTTCTTCAATTTCACCTTTTCCCCAATATAAATATCCCAAGTTACAGTGTAATTTAGCACTGTATGGAGAATTTTCTAATGCTTTTTTATAAACGATTAAAGCATTATCATATGAACCTTTTTCAAAGAAAACATTTCCTAAGTTTAAGTAAATATCAATATCGTTTGGATTTAGGTTATATGCGTTTTGATATGCAGAAATTGCTGCATCTAAGTTTTTTACATTTTCTTGGAAGATGAAACCTAAAGTTTGAGAAACAACGCTTGTCCATTGAGTATTTGGGTTAAGGGTTATTGCTGTTTGATAATGTTCAACAGCTTCATCAATTTCACCTTTTAAATATAAGTATTGAGCTATTTTACAATGGAAATCGGCAACATGTGGTTGAAGTTCTATTAATTTTTTACAAACTTCAACGGCATTATCAAAGTCTCTTTGTTCTTCATATAATTGGCAAAGATAGTAATATGCTCTTAGATTTAAGCTATCTAGCCAAATAGCCATTTTATATTCACAAATAGCATCATCATATTTTTTTAGTTCATAATAAACTCTACCTAAATTTATGTATAATTCAACAAATCCAGGAGCTTTATCTATTGTTTCTCTATATATATCTAATACTTGTTGATTAAAACCTTTGAAGAAAATCATTAAAGAAGTTTTAATTAAAACAGGTAAAAATTTTATGAATGAAATATGTTTTCTTACAGCTTTTAATGCATATTTATCAAAAGGTAATGTTAAAAATGAAGCTATAAGTTTTGAATATTTTTGGTGCCATTTTGATTTTGAAGACAAAGACATTATGTTAAAAATTAAGAAATAAGCGCGAGAAGATGTTAATGGTGCTATTGAAATTGCTCTATTTGCGTATTCAACTGCTTCAAGAAAATCACCTTTTCTCATGAATATTTCTGCTATCATAAAGTGTGCTTCAGATAGTTTTGTGTTATGTTCTAGCGATAATTTAAAATAATTAATAGCTTTATCTAATTCTCTTTTATAATAGAAAGCCATACCTATTTTGAAATAAATTTCTGCAGAATCAACACAAGATTCTAGCGCTCTTTGATATTCTGTAATAGCTTCATCTGTATATTGTTGACTTTGATGAATATCAAGATGCCATTCAATGTATAAATCACCTAATTTAATATGAAGTTCAGCGTTATTTTCATCCATAGAAATTGCGCCACGACAAGTTTCAATGGCTTTTTGAATATTGCCAGATTTTTTAAATTTATCAATCTCTTTATGGATTTTTTTTGTTTCTGCGTTTAATTTATTCATATCGTTATGTTGATTTTACCATAATATGCTATGTTTTAACAAATTAAATTTGCTTCTTTTAAATATTTTTTTGGTGCAAGTACACAAAGTGCATTTGGTTTTGAAAAATATTTTTGAGCTGTTTCAATTAATTTTTCTTTAGTAACTGATTTTATATTTTCAATTAGCTTTTCTTCAAATGTGTAATCAAGTCCTAAAAATTCGTAGTAACCTTTTATAGAAGCTTCAAGTAAATTTGTTTCTTGGTAGAATTGTCTTTTTCCAATAGCTGCATTTTTTGCATCTTCTAATTCCGTTTCAGATACTATTTCTGTCATTATTTTTTTTATTTCTTTATCGAATCCAGCAATTGAAGTTTTTATATTCTTCGGTTCGGTTGCAATATAAACAAAGAAGTTACCACATAATATATATGGTTCAAAAACGCTTCTAACTGTGTAAGCTAGACCTTGTTTTTCTCTTAATTCTAAAAATAGTCTTGAAGATAAGCCAGATGAACCTAAAATTGTATTTAATAAAATTATTGAAGCGTAGTCCTCTGAATATATTGATGGGAATTGCCATCCTTGAAAAATTTGTGCTTGGTTTGCATCTTCTTTTTCTACAACTGAAATTATATTTTCTGTTATTTCTTCAATATTTTTTCTTTCATATTGCATATTTATCATATTGAAGCAAGATAAATATTTTTCTAATAGTTCTGCAATTTTATTTGTTTCAATATCACTAATTACTGTTATATTTTTTTGTGTATAGTTTTTAATTTCATCCCAAGCTTTTAAAATATCATCTTGTGTAATTGAACCAATTTGTTCAATAATTTCTTTTCTTCCAGTTCCATAGTTGTGGTTTTTGAAAATAGTTCTATAATAGTTGTCTTGAGCTTGAACTTTAGCAGAATCTAAATCGGCATTAAATTCTCCTATTATTTTTGTTGCTTCTTTTTCAAAAGATTCAAATGTAGAATTTTCAATAATATCTTTGAAAATTTCAAGTGCATATTCAACATCTTCATTTAAACATTGAATTTTAAATCTAATGTAGTCTGCTTTTTTCTCAATATTAATATCAATAGCATTTTCATCTAATATGGTTGCTATTTCTTCTGCTGTTTTTGTTTTTGTGCCTTGATATAGTAATTGTGTAATTAAATAATAAAGCCCTGCTTTTGGTTCATCTTTATTTGTTTTAGAAAAAATAACAATAGCTGCTCTAGGTGTGTTATTGTTTCTTTTTATTATTGTTTTTATATTGTTATTTAAAATATATCTTTCCATTTTTATGTCCTCTAGTTTTTATATGCTTCTGGTAATAATACAGAGATTGTTGCATTATTTGGATTGATATATTTTTGTGCAACAGTTTGTATATCTTCTTTTGTAATTGTGTCAATTATGTTTGTATATTCTTCAACACATTCAAGGTTTTCACATACTGTCATATAAAAACCGATAGTTTCTGCTATATCTGAAACAGTTTCAGAATTTTCAGCAAAGCTTGATTTTAATTTCTTTTTAGCTTTTTTAAGTTCGCTGTCTGTAATTTCTTCTGTACAAATTTTATTTAATTCTTCTTTAATTAAATTAATTGCTTGTTCTTTTTGTTCTGGTTTGAAATTTGCATTTATAAATACATTTCCACCATCTTTAAAATGATAATAATCACTTGAAACAATGTTGAATATCGGGTCATCAACTTTTTCAATTAAAGTTTGATAAAGTCTAGAACTTTGTCCTTGTCCTAAAATTAAGCATATCATTTCTAAAATGGTTGAGGTTTTAATATCAATTGCTTTTGCGCCAAGATAACCAAACATTAAAAAACCTGTATTTATTTTGGAATAATCTTCAATGTATGTTATGTTTTCATTTTGGAAATCTATCTCATGTTGAATATTTTGGTAATTTTCTCTACCTTTAAAATCAAATTCTTCACATACCATTGGCAAAATTACTTCTGGTTCAAGTTCACCAACAATAATGGTTGTAATGTTGTTTGGAGTATAGTGTTTTTTATAGTAATTAAGAACTTCTTCCCTTGTTACTGTAGAAATTATTTGTTCGTTTCCAATAACATCTCTTTTGTATGGATGAGATTTGTATAAATGTCTGTTTGTGTTGTTATAGACTTTTGTCCAAGGTTGGTCCTTTCTCATTTTTATTTCTTCAATAACAACGTGTCTTTCGCGTTTTGTTGTTATGTTTGGATTATTTAAATCAAATGGTTCACCGATTTCTTCTGCTGGTACAATTGGGTCTAACATCATATCTGCGTGAAGATTAAGTGTATCATTAAAGTTTCTATCATCGCTACCTTTAGGAATGGTAACATAATAAAAAGTATAATCTTTCCAAGTAGCAGCGTTTACAATAGCACCTCTAGATTCAAGGATTTTATCAAATTCGCCAGCTTTGTGTTTAGATGTTCCTTTGAACATAAGATGTTCAAGAAAGTGTGATATTCCGTTATTAATATCATTTTCATTTATAGAGCCGGTTTTAACCCAACTGCTAATATTTATTAAACCACCTTTTTTATATGCAAAAACAATTTTATGACCACATTCTCTTTCAAAAACTAAAACTGGTTTCTCTAGAAAAGGGTATGTTACTTGTGTTTTTTTTATGTTTTTCATAAACAACCTCTACAAAATAAATGTTCTTTAATAATTGTATCAGATTTTTTTTTAATTTAACAAGAAAAATAGCAAGTTTTTTTTTTACGAGTTTTTAAATTGGCAAGTAGCATGTAAAAAGGGTTAATTAATGAAAATTTCACCAGTATCTTTTGGCTCACTAATGACATTTACAATTGAAGATGGACAACCAAAAGTTCCTGTTCCTTATATGGTAAAAATGTCTTTTCGTCATAATGACAAATTACAAGGTTATGATTTGCAAGAAGATATTTTAGTTCATGAAGAAAAAATAGATGGTACTGTACACAATGCTGCAGCCAATTTTTGTGAAAAATTAGATGAATTATATAAATCAAAACTTCCAAAAGGTTCAAAAAAAGTTTTATTAACAGAAGCTGATTTTTATGTAAATCCTAGAGAAACTAAAAAAAGATATTTCTTGACAGCTGCAACAGCAGAAGAAGAAAATAAAATCTTAAAACTACTAGGAGTTAGTAATGATTTTTATACAGTAAAACTTAGAGATAAGGGCTGGTAAAATAAGTATTAAACCCTTTTTTTACAGCTTCAACAATATCTCTTCTTGTTAAATTACAATTAATATCGTTAATACAGGTGATAGAATTATCATCTGTTTTTTCGTTAAAGATGTTTTCTATTTTATATTTATCATAGCTAAATACTATGGCTCCGTGCTGTAAGATGTAGCCGTGAGTTCTGTATTGGGCAGAACCAACTAATTTTTTATCACCAAAACAAAGGTCAGCTCCGGTTGATAATAACATACAATAGTCAAAAGATGCACTTCTTTGTTTTTTACATCCTAGTTGAGTTTCAATACCAAGTGTTTTTAGCCCTTCTATAATTGCTGATGAAATTTCTTTGTATGATTTTGTTATGCTTTCACCACCATCTAAAAAATTAATTGGACAAACAAAAGAATATGTAACTTCATCATCGTGTAATAAACCTCTACCACCAGTTACTCTTTGAACAATATCAATATTGTTTTGTTTGCAAAATTCTACATTGATATGTTCAGAAGATTGATTTCTTCCTAACGAAACGCAAGCTGGTGTCCAGCCATAGAATCTTAAAATGGGTTCTTTTTCTTGTGTTTTTATGGCTTTTTCTAATATTTCAGAATCAATCCTCATATTATCAAAGCCATTGTATTCTTTATAATCTATTAATTTAGTCATAATTTTTAATTATAATGAACTTCTGATAATTCTTTTTTTATGTCTTCTACAAAAACATGTTCAATTGGAGAATTATCGTCTTTTCTTAAATAAACATCTTTTATTCCTGCTTGAACAATAAATCTTTTGCATAAAATACAAATAAAATTATGTCCATAAATATACATAGTAGCGTTTTGACAACGATCTTGACCAGCTTGAATAATTGAGTTTTGTTCAGCGTGGATGCTTCTGCAAGTTTCATATCTTGTGCCTGATGGAATGTTGTTTTCCATTCTGTAGCATTTGCCAAGTTCGTAGCAAGAAATAACTTTTGATGGTGTACCATTATAACCGGTTGCTTTTATTTTTTTGTCTTCACCTACAATAACTGCACCTACTTGAGCTCTTAAACAATTTGAGCGAGATGCACAAGTTTTTGCTATTTCTAAAAAATATTCGTTCCACTCTTTTACCATAATATAAACTCCTGTTTGTTAAATCATAGCAGTTCTTCATATTAGGTAACAATAGAATGTAAAGTATTTATACATAATTTTGTTTTTAAATTAAGATGTTTTTATGGATGGTCAAAATAGATTACAAGAGAAGAAAAAATCTATCTGGATAAGCTTAACAGGTTATCGGACTTTGTATGTTTTAAAGCTTCTTATTGAAGAAAGTAGAAGTCCTGAAGAATTAATTGAAATTTTAAAATGTAATCCATATACGAAAAAATCTTTATCAAAAGATACGATAAGATTAACAATTAATACATTGAAAAAAGCTGGTTGTGAAATTTCAAGGTTAAATAAATCAACAAATTATAAGTATGTTTTATATTCTCATCCTTTTGTTTTGAATTTTTCTAATGATGAATTAAATTCTTTATTGAATTTAAGAAAAAATGCATCAGAAAAGCTTTCTTGGCAAAAAATTTTAATTTTAAATTCATTTTTTGAAAAAATAATTAAACTTTCTATGGATGAAAATAAGATAGATTATGTTAATTCTACTGCCTTTTTTGCTAATGTAGATAAAGATGTTTTAAAACAATTATCTAATCCTAATTTATATGGGAAGAAGGTTCAAATTAAATATTTATCACCAAAGCAAGGTGAAGAAATTATTGATATTGTTGTTGGTGAAATTTCGTCTTCTCAAGGAAAAATGTATTTGTCTTGTTATAACTATAAATACAATGCAAATAGTATTTTAAATGTTGAAAGAATAAGAGAAATAAAAACAATTTATTTGACGAATGAAGTTGAATATGAAGATTTTTATGAAGTTGAGTATGAATTATTTGGTGATTCATTAGCTTCATATAAAAAAGAAAATTATGAAACAATTATTGAAAAAAATTCTGATTCAATTAAAGTAAAAGCGCAAGTTTATAATGAGTTTTTCTTTATTCAAAGACTTTTATTGTTTGGTGCAGATTTTAAAATAATTTCACCAGATTCTTTTAGGGAAAAAATAATAAATAAAATAAAATCGATTAGGAAGAGGTATCAAAATGAAAAAATCTGATAAAAATTTTGATACTGGATTAAGAATATTGGAAGTCCTCAAAGCTTTATTAAATGAAAATTTAAAAAAGATTGAGCTTATTGAAAAATTAAAGGTTGATGGAAAAATTGATAATGTTTCAACTTTAGAAGCGTTTATTAAATATTTTAATACGCTTGAAATTATGGGCTTTGAGCTTGAAAAAGTGAAGAATATTTATGCATTGAAAAATGCTTTATATCAGGTAGATGTAACAAATGAAGAAAAAAATCTTTTATCAAAAATTATAGAAGATAATGCGATTTTTAGAAAAAAAAGCACTCAAAAACATTTGAAATCTGCCATTTCTAAAATGAATAAATATTTTAATTCTCCTTTTTCTCTTTTAGAAATAGATGAATTATTCAAAAAAGAAGTAAAAGTTGAATATGATGAAGTAAAGGAAAAGTTAATTCATACAATTTCTAATTTTATTGAGGCGCAATTATTAGTTAAAATTATTTATAAGAAAAATAATGGTCAAAATGAAAAATTAACAGTTGAGTTAAAAGAGTTACTTGAAAAAAACGAAAGAATTTTTGTTCTGTGTTATTGTCCAAGCACAGCTAGAAACAAAAAAATTGCAATAGATAAAATAGTTTCTTTATCTCAACTGCCAAGAAAATCTCAAGGTACAAGTTGCTTAAATTCAGTTATTTTTGAATTGTATGGAAGGCTTGCAAATTCTTATAAATTGAAACCCTCTGAAAAAGTTATTGATTTTGGAACAAATAAAATTACAGTTTCAAATTCTGAAGAGGATAGAGAAATTTTATTACATAGATTGTTAAAATATGGCGATAATTGTAAGTTGATTAGTCCAAAGGAAATGAAAAAAGAGTTGCTTGATTTGACAAAAGCTATGCTTAAAAATTTGGAGGGTAAATAGTGCCGAATATTGTAATTGTACCAATTGATAATCGTCCTGTTTGTTATCAATTACCTAAACAAATTTCTTGTTTGGATAAGAAAAATGAAGTATATTTGCCTGATATTTCGTTGCTTGGTGATTTGACAAAACAAGCAGATATTGAAGGTATTTTTAGTTGGTTAGAAAATGTTTCTAATGTGGATATTTTGATTCTTTCTTTAGATACAATTGCATATGGAGGTTTAATCTCATCAAGAAGATGTAAGGACTCTTTTGAATTAATAAAAAATCGTGTTGATAGATTATGTGAAATTATTAAAAGTAAGAATGCTCAGGTTTATGCTTTTTCTAGTATTATGAGGATTTCTAACAATAATATTAATGAAGAAGAAAAAGAGTATTGGACTCAATATGGTAAAAGAATTTTTGAATATTCTTATAATCTTCATAAAATGGAAAAAATATGTGATGCAAATAATATGGTTTCTTGTAATTGCGCGGCTACAAGAATTCCAGATGATATTTTAGATGATTATTTGAAAACTAGAAAACGTAATTTTGAAATAAATAAATATTATTTAGAATTGGCTAAACAAGGAATTTTTAAAACCTTAGTATTTTCAAAAGATGATTGTGCTCAATATGGTTTAAATGTAAAAGAAGCAGAAGAGTTAGCGTTATTATCTTCTAATATTAAAAATGTTTTTGTTAAAACTGGTGCTGATGAAATACCACTAACATTGTTGTCTAGAGCATTGAACGAAAAAAAGAAAATTAAAATTGCGCCTTTGTACATAAATTCAGATAGCGTGAATAAAATTTCAAAGTATGAAGATGTATCAGTTGAATTATCTGTAAAATCACAAATAGAATTAGCTGGCGCAAAAGTTAGTGATGTTGAAAATTGTGATATGGTCTTGCTTGTTAATAATTTTAAAGATGAGCAAGGTGAACTTGTTATGGGAGTTGATGTAGAATTATTTAAGGGTGAACTTAATTTGCCAAATAAACCGTATTTTATTGCAGATATTGTTAACGCTAATGGTGCCGATAATAATTTTATTAAAGCTTTGTTTCAAAAAGATAGTTTAAAAGAATTTTATGGATATAGTGCTTGGAATACTACAGGAAATACATTGGGTAGTGCATTAGCATGTGCTTTGATATATTTTGGCGCTAGAATTCCAAATGAAAATATATTTAAAAATATTCAGCTTATTAGGTTTTTAGATGATTGGGCTTATCAAGCTAATGTTAGAAAAAAAATAAGAGAAAATTCTGAAAATTTAAAAAATGGTGCTATTTATAATGAAATGGCATATTTTGAGAAAATTATTTTTGATAAATTTAATATAAAAAACTGTAAAACAGAATATAATTTCCCTTGGAATAGATTTTTTGAAATAAAAGTTAGTTTAAAGAATGTTTATGCTAACCTTCCTTTTGTTGATATATTATTTTGTGAGTGATATAAATTAGTTATAAATAGACACTCAAAGAGGGGAAATTATGGAAAAGAACAATGAGAATTTACATATTCTAAGACACTCAGCTTCTCATATTATGGCTCAAGCTGTTCAAAAATTGTTTCCAACAGCAAAATTGGCTATAGGACCAGCTGTTGATAATGGTTTTTATTACGATTTTGATTTAGAAGGTCATTCTTTTACAGATGAAGATTTGGTAAAAATTGAAACCGAAATGAAAAATATTTTGAAACAAAATCTAACGTTTGAAAAATATGAAATTCCAAATGTTCAAGCTCAAATTGATGAATTTAAAGCTCAAGGTGAAATTTATAAAGCAGAATTGTTAGAAGAACATAAAAATGATAATCCTACTTTATATTTAACAAAAGATAAAGATGGAAATGTTTTGTTTAACGATTTTTGTTGTGGACCTCATGTTCCAAATACATCTTATATTAAAGGTAATTCAATTAAATTATTAAAGGTTGCTGGTGCTTATTGGAGAGGTAATGAAAACAACAAAATGCTTCAAAGAATTTATGCAACAGCATTTTGGAATAAAGAAGATTTAGAACAATATTTGAACTTCTTAGAAGAAGCTCAAAAACGTGACCACAGAAAACTTGGTACTCAACTTGATTTGTTCTCTGTTAGAGAAGAAATTGGTGGTGGTTTGGTTTTATGGCATCCAAATTTAGCTATCGTTCGTGAAGAAATTGAAAATTACTGGAGAACTGAACATAGAAAAAGAGGTTATGTTATTGTAACTACTCCACAAATTGCAAAATCTAAATTGTGGGAACTTTCTGGTCATATTGATCACTATAAAGAAAATATGTTCTTTATTCAAAAAGAAAATGAAGAAGATGAACAATTTATTGTAAAACCAATGAACTGCCCATTCCACATTATGATTTATCAATCAAATAGATATTCATATCGTTCACTTCCATTGAGAATGGCTGAATTGGGTACTGTATATAGAAAAGAAAAATCAGGTGCATTGGCTGGTTTGACTCGTGTTCAAGGCTTTACTCAAGATGATGCTCACATTTTCTGTACACCAGAACAATTAGTTGATGAAATTAATGCTATTATTGATTTTGTTGCTGATACAATGGCTATTTTCAAAATGGATTTTGAAGTTGAATTATCAACTAGACCAGAAAGCTATGTTGGTGAATTAGCTAACTGGGATTTGGCTGAAGCTGGCTTAAAAGAAGCTATGGATAAACGTGGAATGAAATACGAAATTAATGAAGGTGATGGCGCATTCTACGGACCAAAAATCGACTTTAAGGTTAAAGATGCTATTGGCAGAACATGGCAATGTGCAACAATTCAATTAGACTTCAATTTACCAGCTAGATTTGATATTAAATATCAAGATAAAGATGGTCAAATGAAAACACCTGTTATGCTACATAGAGTAATCTTTGGTTCAATGGAACGTTTCCATGGTATTTTAATTGAACATTTTGCTGGCGCATTCCCAATGTGGTTAGCTCCAACTCAAGTTTGTGTTGTTCCTATTGCAGATAGACACTGTGATTATGCTAAAGAAGTATATGATAAGTTATTTGCTGCTGGTATTAGAGTAAAACTTGATGACCGCTCAGAAAGTATGGGCTATAAAATAAGAGAAGCTCTTCAAGGTAATAAAATCCCTTATGTATTAGTAATGGGTGATAAAGAAATTGAAGAAGGTAAAGTAGCTGTAAGAATCAGAGGTATTGGTGAAGCTGGTAAATACACAGTTGATGAGTTTATTGATTTAGCATTAAATAAAATCAAAACAAAAACTCAAGATTTACCATTAGCATAGAATTAAAAGAGGGAAGTTAAAGCTTCCCTCTTTTTTGTATCTTAACAAAACCTGAAAAATGTGTTATCGTTTTTTTGTTAATAATTAGGAAGAATTTATGGAAAAAGAAAAACCTCAATGGAGTTCACATATTAGCTTCATTATTGCAACTATCGGTAGTGCTGTTGGGGTGGGAAATATTTGGCGTTTCCCATATATTATGGGCGAAAATGGTGGTGCTTTATTTTTAATAACTTATTTGGCATTAATCGTATTATTTTCGGTGGTTCCATTATGTTGTGAACTTGTGATTGGGAAAACATATAGAACCGATGCAGTTAGCGCATTTGAACAGATAAACAAAAAGTTTAAATGGTTTGGCTGGCTATGTGTTTTAACGGTTATATTAATACCTTGTTTTTATTTTGTAGTTGGTGGATGGATATTAAATTATATTTGGATATTTTTGACTAATAATATTCCAAATAATTTTACAAATTATTTTTCAGGTTTTAGTTCACAAGTTTTTGTACCTTGCATTTTGTCATTAATATTCTTGTTGATGACTGCAGTTTTCCCATATAGAGGGGTTAATAAAGGTATTGAAAAAGCTAATAATATTATGATGCCAATATTTGCTGTAATGCTTATTGTAATGGCAATTTATGCTTTAACTTTACCAGGTACTAAAGAAGGTTTGGCTTTTATGTTTAAGCCAGATTTTTCGGAGTTTGATACTTCTATGATTCTAACTGCGTTAGGTCAAGCATTGTTTACTTTAAGTATTGGAATGGGAGCAATGATAACTTATGGCAGTTATATGAAAGAAAATACAAACATTGTTAAATCAGCTTATACTTTGATTTTCTTTGATACTTTAGTTGCTATAACAGCTGGAATTATGATTTTTCCAATAGTATTTACTTTTGGAGTAAAACCAACAGCAGGTGCAACATTAGTATTTATTTCTTTGCCAGAAATGTTGGCTAAATTGCCATTTGCACCAGTGTTTGGTTCTATATTTTTTATATTGTTCTTTTTCTCTGCTATAACTTCAGGTATAAGTATACTGGAAACTTCAGTTTCATCATTTATGAATCAATTTAAAATAACAAGACAAAAAGCAACAATTATAAATGCAATTATTATTGCAATATTTTCTATTCCAGCAGCATTAGCATTTGGACCATTAAAGGATTTTAAAATATTAGATAGAACCATCTTTGCTTTTTTAGATTATGCAACTTCAAATATTTTATTGCCATTTAACACAATATTAATTTGTTTGATTGCTGGTTGGTGTATAAAGTCTTTGTGGAAAACAAATTTTGGCGAGACTTTCTTTGGTTATATGTTTAATATAATGCTTAAATTTATTGTTCCATTAGTTCTTATTTTTGTTTTATTAGCGGGAATATAAGTTTAGAAATGTTGGGTTTTATTATATGACCCAACATTTTTTATAAATAAAAAATTTTTCTTGAATGTTAAAAATTTAGCAAAAAAATTTTTTTACAAGTTTTAAATGTGTATTGTGTTCTAAATATAATGGTGGTTATGATGTTAGTAAAAAGTGTTTCATCTTTTAATTTCTCAAATTATTGTAGTTCTTTAAATTTTAAAGGGAATGAAGTTTCTACTCCAAAAGAAAAATCAGAAATAAAAGATGATAATTATTATACAATGAGAGCAAGTCGATATTTTGATTTGTATTATGAATGTTGTGGTGCTGGCTGTGATGATGATGAAATCGTAGAAGCAAACGAAAAAGAAATGAAAAAAATAGAAAATGAGTTTAAAGCCGCAAATAGAAGAATTAGAGATTATATACCTAAAAATGAAGGGTTAGATTAGATTATATATAAACAAAAAGAGGGAAGTTAATCTTCCCTCTTTTATTAGTAATTTTTAAATATTTCTGGGTGGTTGGAGTTTGATAGTACGATTTCTCTGTATTCGTTTTTATCAATATTTACGCCCATATTTTTTACATCGATTGTAAATTTCTTTTTCTTTGTTTTTTTCTTTTTTTCTTCCATTTTACAATCCTTATTTGCAAGTTAATTGTGCGTTTCTGTATTTATCAATGCTGTCATAAGTTAGATTAGAATCTTTCATATAACATTGTAATGCTTCTAGGTATGCTTTTGCTGTATCTAATACTGTGAAGCAAGGTGTAGAATACATTTCAGCGATTGTTCTAATTAAGAAGCCTCTATCTTCTGAACCATATCTTACAGAATTATTATTATTTGTTGTTGGCGTATTGATGATAAAGCAAAGTTCTTTATTTTTCATATTTTTTTGGATTTTTTTAATATCGAATTTTTCAATTTCTTTAGATTCAATATTATTTAATTTTAAGAACTTGTGTGTACCTGTTGTTGCAATTAGGTTGTAGCCTAAATCAACAAGAGTTTTTGCTATTTCAACAGAGTCTTTTTTGTAGTGGTCGTTAATTGATATTAGAACATTTCCTCTTTCTGTTGAAAGTTTATAACCTGCAGCCAAGAAACCTTTTGCTAAAGCTTTTTCATATGTTGTATCGATACCAAGAACTTCGCCGGTTGATTTCATTTCTGGAGCTAGGGCTGGGTCAATTCTGTTTAATTTTTGGAATGAGAAAATTGGCACTTTTGCACAAACGAGGTTTGTTGTCTCAATTAATCCTGTTTTATAGCCTTGTTCAATAATTGATTTACCCATAATAGCGTCAATGGCGATTTTTACCATTGGGGTACCAGTAACTTTACTTAAAATAGGAACAGTTCTTGAAGCTCTTGGATTAACTTCGATAATATAAGCAATATTGTCTTTTAAAACAAATTGGATATTCATTAACCCTTTTACTTTTAAGGCTTTTGCAATTTTTTTAGTATATTCAACTAAGTTATCAATAACATTTTGAGGAATTGTTCTTGTTGGGTAAAGAGCAATAGAATCGCCTGAGTGAATACCTGCTCTTTCAACGTGTTCTGTAATTGCTGGAATTAATACATTTTCACCATCTGAAATAGCGTCAAGTTCTAACTCTGTACCTTCTATATATTGGTCGATTAAGATAGGGTGTTCGTCAGAGAATTTTAGTGCGCTTTCTATATAAGAGATTAATTCATCTTTGTTATAAACAACTTGCATACCACGTCCACCGATTACATAAGATGGTCTTACAAGTAATGGGTAGCCTAAAGTTTTTGCAACTTCTAATGCTTCAGATTGTTTTCTTACGGCAAAACCTTTTGGTTGTGGAATATTTAAGTCTCTCAATAGTTGTTCAAATAGTTTTCTATCTTCTGCAATATTAATAGATTCAAGAGAAGTACCTAGAATTTTAATTCCTTTTTCTTCTAATTTTGGTGCTAGGTTGATTGCTGTTTGTCCTCCAAATTGGACCATAACACCTTCTGGCTTTTCTTTTTCAATAATGTTCATTATATTTTCAATGTGCATTGGTTCAAAGAATAATTTATCAGCTACGTCAAAATCTGTTGATAGTGTTTCCGGGTTAGAATTTACTATTAAAGATTTGTAGTTATGGTTTCTAACTTCCCAAGCTGCGTGAACAGAACAATAGTCAAATTCAATACCTTGACCAATTCTGATTGGACCAGAACCTAAAATTAAAACTTTTTTAGAGTTGTCATTTGAATCTGTTTCATCAACTTCGTTATATGTTGAATAGTAGTATGGTGTGTATGCTTTAAATTCAGCTGCACAAGTATCTACAATTTTGAATGAAGCACTTATTGAATTAGTTTTCTTTATTTTTTCTATTTCAGAAATTGTTACTTGAGAAAGTTTCGCAATTTCTTCATCTAAAAATCCTTTTTCTTTTGCTTCTAAATAAATTGCAGGTGTTAAATCGTTATTTTTTAGTTTATTTTCAAAATCAACTAGATTTTTAATTTTATAGATAAACCATTTATCAATCTTAGTAATTTTGTTGATTTCATCTACGCTTATACCTCTATTGATGGCTTCAGCTACTCTAAAAATTCTTCTATCATCTTGAACGTGAAGTAATGCTTTTAGTTCTTCTTCACTACATTCTAAATGTCTTCCTCTTAAAATACCTGTGTGTTTTGATTCAATTGAAGTTACGGCTTTTTTGAATGAGCTTTCAAAAGTTCTGCCAATTGCCATAACTTCGCCTGTAGCTTTCATTTTTGTACCTAAAATTCTATCGCCGTGTTTGAATTTATCAAACGGCCATTTAGGTATTTTTGTTACAACATAGTCAATTGTTGGTTCAACTGCTGCAACTGTTTTCTTAGTAATAGAGTTTTTGATTTCATGTAAGTGGTAGCCGATTGCAATTTTTGTTGTAATTTTTGCAATAGGGTAACCAGTTGCTTTAGAAGCTAAAGCAGAGGAACGGCTAACTCTTGGGTTTACCTCAATTACATAATATTGGTTGCTAACTGTATCTAAAGCAAATTGTACGTTACATCCACCTTCAATTTTTAATGCTTGTATGATTTTTAAAGCAGAGCTTCTCATCATATGACATTCTTTTCTTGTAAGAGTTTGTGTTGGTGCAACTACAAAGCTGTCGCCTGTATGAATACCGATTGGGTCGATATTTTCCATATTACAAATAGCAATGCTTGTATTGTTCGCATCTCGAATTACTTCATATTCAATTTCTTTATAACCAGCAATACTTTTTTCTACTAAAACTTGAGAAATTGGGCTTAGCGATAAACCAGTGTGAACAATATCTTCGTATTCATTGTAGTTGTTTGCTATACCGCCACCAGTACCACCAAGTGTGTATGCAGGTCTTACAATGATAGGAAAACCTATCTTTTGCGCAAATTTTTGTGCTTCTTCAAAGCTTGATACAATATCGCTTTCTGGAATTGGTTCACCAATTTCAAGCATCAAGTTTCTAAATAATTCTCTATCTTCTGCTTTTTTAATAGAGTCTATTTTTGTGCCTAATAATTCAACATTATATTTTTCTAAAACACCTGCTTCATATAGGCTAACTGCTAGATTTAACCCTGTTTGACCTCCTAATGTTGCAATAACTCCATCAGGTCTTTCTTTTTCTATTATGTGGGTTAAAGATTCAACAGTTAAAGGTTCAATGTAGATTTTATCTGCAATATTTTCATCTGTCATAATGGTTGCTGGATTTGAGTTTACCAAAATAACTTCAAGATTTTCTTCTTTTAAAGCTCTACAAGCTTGAACACCTGCATAGTCAAATTCTGCTGCTTGTCCAATAACAATAGGACCAGAACCGATTACAAGAACTTTTTTAATGTTTGTATTAATTGGCATAGCTTATCTCTTTCTTTTTATTTTGTTCAATTTCATCAATCCATTGTGAATAAATTCCTGTGTTAAGTTCTGGGTGGAATTGAACTGTCTTAATGTCATATTTTTCACAAATTAAACCTTCGATACTATTATCATTGATGTTTATATAGTTTGCTTCAACACCAATTGGAAGTGAAGTTTCATCAACAATGTAGCTGTGGTTTTGTGCGCAAACAAGGATTTCTTTTGTTTGTGTATTAATAATTGGGTGGTTAGAACCTCTATGTCCGTATGGCAATTTAGAAATTTTGGCACCAAGTGCTATTGCTATAATTTGGTGACCTAAACCAATACCGAATAGTTTTATTTTTCCTAATAAATTTTTAACGGTTTCGATTGTAACTGTTGCATCCATCGGATTAGATGGTCCATTTGATACTAAAACAGCGTCAAAATTTTCATTTAAAATATCTTCTGCTTTTGTATCTGCAGGAAACATTGTTATATCGCAATTAAGTTCCTTAAAACTTTCAAAAATACTTTTCTTTAATCCTAAATCTATAATTGCTAATTTCGCTCCGTTTCCTATAATTCTTTCAACTTTATAGGATGAAACTTGTTGAGTAATATCTTTATCTATTTTAAAATTTCTAATTTGTGCTTTTAATTCAGGTGTTACATCTCCAGTTGTTATAGCACAATTCATTGTTCCATTATTTCTAATAATTTGGGTTAAATGTCTTGTATCAATTCCTTTTAAACCAACAATGTTGTTTTGTTTTAAATAGTCACCTAATGAAACATTGCTTTTATAATGTGATTCGTTTTCGCATAAGTTTTTAATAATTAAACCTTTTGCGTGAACTCGTCCACTTTCAAAGTCGTCTTTATTTATACCGTAGTTACCAATTTCTGGATATGTTAAAACGATTGTTTGACCTGCGCAAGTTGGGTCAGTCAAAAGTTCTTGATAACCAACCATTGAAGTATTAAATACTATTTCCCCAAAAGAAGTGCCATCAGCACCAACTGATTCGCCTTCAAAAATCATACCATTTTCTAAAATTAATTTACCTTTAGAAACAGCGTAAGATTTATTTTGAGTAAGCATAGCGTTTTCAATTTCTTCGTAAATCATTTGGATAGCTTTTAGTCTATCTGGAGCGCTAGTAACTGCTCTGCCGATAACTAAAAAGTCTGCACCTTCTTTTATTGCTACGCTTGGTGTCGCCAATCTTTTTTGGTCATTTTTGTTTGACCAATCTGGTCTTATTCCTGGGCAAAGTACTTTAAAATCTTTTCCGCAAACTTGTTTGATTGTTTTTGCTTCCCATACGCTAGCTACAACACCATCTAACCCTGCTTTTTTTGCGCTTAGAGCTAAATTTATGGCGTATTCGCTTGGTTTGTATGGAACTTTAAGTTCATTTTGTAAACAGTCTTCGCCAATACTTGTAAGAACAGTTACCCCTAAAATTGTTGGGTTTTCTCTACCTAATTCTTGTGCTACTTTTCTTGCAGCTTCTTGTGATTGTCTCATCATTTCTTCACCACCCATTGTATGAATGTTGAAGAAAGATGCTCCATTCCTAATAATATTTTCAGAAGCTTTTGCAACTGTGTTTGGAATGTCGTGAAGCTTTACATCAAAGAAAAATTTGATGTTTTGTTCTTTCATAAATTTAAAAATTTCGTAGCCGTTGCCTGTGTACATTTGCAAGCCAACTTTAAAAACACCAACATAATCTTTTAGTTCGGTTATTAGTTCTTTAGCTTGCTCTGGCGTATCAACATCAAGCGCTAAAACTATTTTTTCTTTAATTTCGGGTTTAATTTGCATTTTTATTTATCCTATATTAATTATTTTTCCATTTATTATTGTCATTATTGCTTTACCTTTTAATTGTTGTTTATCAAAAGGTGATATTCTGCATTTTGATTTAAAGTTTGATGCATCAACTGTCCATTCTTTATCTAAATCAATTACAGTCATATTTGCTTTTTTGCCTATTTCAATAGAACCTTGTTCTTTTAAATTCAAAATATTGGCTGGATTTGCATTTAGTTTTCTAAGTGCTTCCATTAAAGTAAGTTTACCTTTGTGAACAAGATAAGTTAGAGTTATACCTAGTGCAGTTTCAAATCCTGCAATACCCATTGGCGCATTTTGAATTGGCATTTGTTTTTCTGCTACTGTATGCGGTGCGTGGTCTGTTGCTATAACATCAAGTGTGCCATCTTGCAACCCAAGTATAACGGCTTCTAAATCTTCTTTTGTTCTTAATGGTGGGTTTACCTTATATTTTGCGTCATAATCAACCATATCATCTTCAGTTAAACTGAAGTAGTGTGGTGCTGTTTCAGCTGTTACTTGTAGCCCATCTTTTTTTGCTTGTCTAATTAATTCAATTGAACGTTTTGTTGAGATATGTGCAAAGTGGTATTTGCCATTTGTGTGTCTAACAACTTCAAGCTCTCTAGCAACAGCTAGTGATTCTGTGATATTTGGAATACCTTTTAATCCTAATCTTGTTGAAACTTTGCCTTCATTTATAACACCATCATTTGCTAAAGAAGAATCTTCAGAGTGTGAAATTATAATTGAATTGTGTGAATTAACATATTTAATCGCTTGGCTCAAAAGGTGCATGTTTTCAACTGGTTTTCCATCATCAGAGAAAGCAATAGCACCATTATCTAATAGTTCAGATACATTAACTAATTTTTCGTTTCCTAATCCTTTTGTTACTGCACATATTGGATGAAAGCCTATTTCGCTTTCTTCTTTTGCCCTATTAATTGTGTAGGTTAGTGTAGTAACATTATCAACTTGTGGATTTGTGTTTGCCATAGGACAAATTGCAGTATAACCACCATTTATAGCAGATGCGATACCTGTTTTAATGGTTTCTTTTGTGCAAAACCCAGGTTCTCTCAAATGGCAATGCATATCAATTAATCCAGCAGTAATAATTTTACCTGTTAAATCAATTACTTCTTCATTAGGTTGAGCGTTAATATTTTTTTCTATTTTAGTAATTGTATCATTTTCAATTTTGATATCTGCTATATCTTCAAAATTTGTTTTAGGGTTTACGATTTTTGCATTTTTAAGAAGCATTAGTTTCCTCCTTTTAACAAGGTGTTTAGTATTGCCATTCTTACAAACACGCCATTTTGCGCTTGTTCAAGTATGGTTTTTCCTAGTTGGTTATCTAATAATTCTGATGATACTTCTATATTTCTATTTGCTGGTCCAGGATGCATTAAGATAACATCTTTTGAGGCATATTGTTTTAGTGATTTTGTATCAATTTCATATAATCGTTTGTATTCTGAAGAATCAGGATAACCTTCTTTTTCGTGACGTTCATTTTGAACTCTCAAAACCATTACAACATTTGAGTCTTTTATTGCTTCTTTTACATTGTCGTGATAAGTAACATCAAAAGCTTGAGTATTTTCAAGTTGTAAGTAACTAGGTGCGCAAATGTGAATATCAGCACCAAATTTTGATAATAACCTGATATTTGATTTTGCAACTCTAGAATGTGTAACATCTCCAACTATTGTTATTTTTTTACCTTCAACACTTCCAATTTTTTCAAGCATTGTGTAAAAATCTAACAATGCTTGAGATGGGTGTGCGTGTGTGCCATCGCCACCATTTATAAAGTGGATTGGGTATTTAACTAATCTCATTACATTATTGATTATGCCTGATAAATTATGTCTGATTACAACAGCATTCACGCCTAAAAAATATAAGTTTTCAATTGTATCTTTTAAGCTTTCACCTTTAGATAGAGAAGATGAATTTGCGTCAAAATTAATGATGTTCATTCCTAAATTTTGACCAGCTATTTCAAAACTACAACGAGTTCTTGTTGAATTTTCATAAAACATTAATGCTATTGTTTTTCCTATAACATCAGATTTTTTTGTTTTATTTTTAAATTCTTTTGCAAGATTTACGATATTTAAAATGTCTTCTTTGGAAATATTTTCAATATCAATAAGGTGTTTCATTATACTTTTGCCTTTTCTGTTCTGCTTCCTGGTTTTACTAATTCAATGCCTTCTTTGCATAGTGGGCAATTTTCTGGTTCATAAACAACTGGGTCAATTTGAAGTAATGATTTTATATTGTATGGTGTTTGACCTTTTGTTCTATCAACAATACAACCAACAGCTACAACTTCAGGTTCAAATTCTTTAATTGCTTCCATTGTTTCTTTGATTGTTCTTGCTGTTGTTATTACATCTTCAATAATTACAACTTTTTCACCTTTTTTTAGAGTATAACCGCGTCTTAATTGCATTTCGCCATCTTTTCTTTCTACAAAAAGGTTTCGTTTTTTAGCATTTTTTGCTGTTTCATAACCAATGATTACAGCACCAATAGCTGGAGCCACGATTGTATCAAATTCTAAATCTGCTAATTGCTCTGCTAATCTTTTTCCAAGTTCAGATGTGATTTCTGGATATTGATATAGTTTTGCACATTGAAAATAAATATCTGAATGTAATCCTGATGTTAAACAGAAGTGTCCGTGCAATACGCCTTGCGCTTTTTCTAATAAATTTAATACTTCGTTTGTCATTATGCCCTCAATTCTCTTTTTAATTCGTTTAAGTCTTTAAATCCGTTCTTTGTAATAAATTCTTCTAATTCATTTATTAATTTTTCTGCTGTTTCTGGGTGTGTGAAATTAGCTGTACCTATTTGAACCGCTTCTGCCCCTGCTGCAAAAAATTCTAGTACATCATCTAATGTTTCTATTCCGCCCATACCAATAATTGGAATGTTAATGGCTTTTGCTAATCTTGATACTGCACCAACTGCAACTGGTTTTATACCAATGCCTGAATATCCACCTTGTACTATTGTTTTATGGAATTTACCTTTAATAAAATCAATTTTTATAGAAGTTCCTTTTAAAGTGTTAATTGCGCTAATTGCGTTTGCTCCTGCTTTTTGTGCGGCTAATCCTAATTTTTCAATTGAAGTTACATTTGGAGTTAGTTTTACAATTAAAAAGCCATCATAAACAGCTCTTACTTTACTAACCAATTCAAATAATGAGTTTTCATCAGTTCCAAATTCTAAACAGCCTGCTTTAACATTAGGGCAAGAAACATTTAATTCAATTGCTTTTATGTTGTTGTCATTACAAATTTTTGCAACTTGAATGTATTCATCTAAAGTAGAACCAGCAACATTCATAACAAAATCAATATTGTTTTTTTGTAATTCAGGTAATTTGATTTCGATAAATTTTTCGATACCAACATTTTCTAGTCCAATTGAATTTATCATGCCTGCTCTTGTTTCAGTTATTCTTAAGTGTTTATTGCCAGCTCTTGGGTGAAGTGAAATTGCTTTTGTAACAACAGCACCAAGTTTTGATACATCAATAAAATCGTTGTATTCGCTAGCATATCCATAAGTGCCAGAAGCTGTCATAATTGGGTTTTTTAGTTCTAATCCATTAAGATTAATGTTTAAGATTCCCATACAACCTCCTCGCCTTTAAATACAGGACCATCTTTGCAAACAGTTGCATTAATAATTTTTCCATCTTTTTTAATGTCTATAACACAACCTCTACAAACACCGATTCCGCAAGCCATAACTTTTTCCATTGCAACTTGGGTTTCAACTCCGTAAGTTTCACCCAATTGAGCAATAGTTTTTAAAACAATGTGAGGTCCACAAGCATAAATAATTTCTGGTTTATATTCGTTTATTAAAACTCCAATATAATTTAATACGCTTCCTTTTTCGCCCAAAGAACCATCATCAGTACATATCATATCTATGTTCATTCCACTTGGGACTTCACCTTTATTTAAAAATCCACAAGCAAAGAAGTTTTCAATTCCTTGTTCGTTAAGTTTACCTTTTAGATATGAAATAGGAGCACATCCGATACCTGCTCCTATAAGTAATGCTTTTTTATTTTTAATATTAAATGTGTTTCCAAATGGACCAGCTACATCAATAAAATCACCAACTTTTAGGGATTTAATATATTGAGTTCCTTTTCCTCTTTCTTTGAATAAAACACCAATTTTTCCATTATTGTTTGAATAAACGCTAAATGGTCTTCTTAGTGTTAAACCATCACAATAAATAGAGATAAATTGTCCAGCTTCAACAGTAACTGGTGTTTGACACTCTATTTCGATAAAGTGAGAGCTATTGCTTACTCTTTCTATTTTGCTAACTTTTGCTTTGTATATCTTTTTGCTCATTTCCTGTCCTTATAAAAAAAGAGAAAAACACGAATGCTTTTCTCTTTTTAAAATCTATATTCACTTGTTATTAAAAAATGTTTCATAACCCTAATTCCTATTTCTAGTATTATCTGATTTATTTAATCTAAAGTCAATTAAAAGATTTATATTTTTACAAACAAAATATTAATTAGCTCAGAAAACTACTCTATAAGCGAATTATAGCTTTTATATTTTGTAATAAATTGTTTTTATGAAAGGAGTTATTATGTTTTCTAATCACATTACAACAAAAGATTTATCTCGTGCTAAAAAATATTTTGAAGATATTATTTCATTTACAATAGGTCCATATACTTTAGATGAAGTTATTTCTAATAAGGTTGATACTATTAGAATTGTTGATGTTAGAGATTATGATGATTATATTGAAGGTCATATACCATATGCAATTCATATTCCATATAAAGATGTAAAAGACCATGCCGTTATGCTAGATAAAGAAAAAGTGACAGTAGTTTATACTTATTCTGATTCATGCCCAAGAGCTTATAATTCTGCATTAAAGTTTGTTGATAATCATTT
The DNA here is from genome assembly GCA_015152515.1 of Cyanobacteria bacterium SIG29. Lineage (GTDB taxonomy): Bacteria > Cyanobacteriota > Vampirovibrionia > Gastranaerophilales > Gastranaerophilaceae > Avigastranaerophilus. The sequence goes on along the minus strand of SUTV01000004.1, from coordinate 25,137 downwards.
CCCAACAGTTGTTCTTCGTGGTGGTTTTAAAGAATGGAAAAAATTTGATTTTGATATAGTTAAAAATGATACAACAGATTATAAAAATGCTGATGAAAATTAACGTGTAAGATTAATTGCGATAATTAATGCAATTACGCCAATTAATGAAATAGAAGAAAGAAAAATAATCATTTTCCAAAAGAAACGAATTTTTAATGGTTGTTTTTCTTTTTTTGTTCTTTTTTCCGCATTCAAAGTTTTGTTTGAATTTTGTTTTGGTTTTGAAGTTTCTTTTTGTTTTACTTGTTTTTCTTCTTTTTCAGCTTGTTTTTTTGCTTCTTCATACTTATCTTTTAAGCTTTTTTTAGATTTTTTATCTGTAATTAAAAGTTCAACATCATAATTTAATCTTAAAATATTTGTGCTTGCGCCTTGATTATAAACACTATAATTAATCGCAATTTCAAAAGAGCGTTTTAAACATTCTAGTGCATTCATAGCTTCTTTTTTTATTTTGCCAGAATGTGCGCTTTGGTTTCCATTCTTTTTTAAAAAGTATAAATCATCAATAAATTCTTTTTCTTGAGCATGACCGTGAGAATTATCTTTTAAAGTTGCCAACATTTCATCAAAAGAGCCTGTTTTTTTATTGTTTTGTTCAAGCATTTCTTTGCAAATTTGTTCGCCAAATCTTCTTGTTTGAATCATGCATTGTTCAAAATATTCATCTCTGTATAGTTTTTCTGCTTCAGAGATGATTTCATATAAATTGCTATTTACTTTTTTCAAGAAATTGAAATTTGAGCTCATAAACCATATTATATAGGAAAAATTTATTCTTAGTCAGCATTTAATATCAAATCAACAACTTGTGGAAATTTATCAATTTGGCTTAATTTATCGTATTTTACAAGATAATCTTGACCATAATTAGTGATTCTTTCAGCCCATGCTCCATCATGGTAGCTCCACATAATTGCGTGTTTTAAATTATTTCCGGTTGGAAGTTCTATTCCAGTTTCAATATCTTCGCTTCTTTTTGCTTGTATAAACCTTAAATTATATATGCAAGCATCTAAATTATCATATGGATTTTTTACATCTAAATCTGTTTTAAAGTAATTGTTTATAAAATCTTCAGTGTCTTTTGTTACTTGAAATGCACCAAAAGCGCCTGATTTACTGGTTAAAATAGAACCATCTTTGTCATATATATTTCCGTTTGATTCAATATATAAAACTTTTAGTACATCTAAAAGCTCTACTCTATTATTTCCAATTTGTTCAATTCTCTTTTTTATTAAAGGAAGAGCATTTTCGCCTAATTGTTCTGAATAAAGATTTAAACTATTAGTGATTTTATCGTATTGTTCTTTGATTTCTGGCATGTTTTCAATAATTTGTTGGGCACTAGGTTTTATTTGAATTTCTTCTTGTTGAAATTCTTCTTCTGGGGTTTCTGCGTCTGCATATATGCCTATTGGTGGAGTTGTATCAACAGGCTTGCTTGGTGTTAAAAAACCTATTCCTCCAATTGTTACTATTCCTGCTCCAATGAATCCAAGAATATTTCTTGTCTTATTTTTCTTTTTTTTACGGCGAGATGAAAAACTTATAGTATCTTGTTCATATGAAAATGAACCAATTTTCTTTGATTGAATTGGTTTTATAAAGTTATAAGAATAATTAATTGCACTAATTTTCATATTCATATTTCGCTTTTTAATATAAGTTTTATAAAAAAATTTTTTGCTTTTTCTCTGATTTATCATCTTTATGGAGTAGTTCTAAATATATAATTTGTGATATAAAACAGATATAGTTGAGAAAGGAAATCACTGACAATGAATGAATTAAGAGAATCAATCAAAAAGTATTTATTAGTTAAATATGCACAATCTAGAGTTAATGAACGTTGTGCTCACTTATCAAAATCTATTCCATGGATTCAAAGAAAAAGTTTGATTAATACAATAGAAACTCATTGTAAGGTGTTATTAAATACTTTGATTAATGAATCAGAAAGACAATCTTTAAGACAAAATAAATTCATCATTGATTCAATTTTAAAATATACATTAGGTAAAAGCGAAAACCTTTTAAAAATCAACAAAAAAGCAAAAGATATTAAATCATATATGCAATTAAATTCTTATATTGTTTATGAAGAAATTAGAAAAGGTATTTCTGATAATAAGAATAGAAGAGCAATTAAATTCAATATTGAAAAACAATTATCTGATATACAAGAAAGAATAGATTCAAGAGCTAGTATAGAAGATTTATTACAAGAAAGAATTAGCGCATAAAAAAAGAGGAAGTTTTAAACTTCCTCTTTTTTTATTAATAACGCCAAGTATAAAATTTTGTTATATTTGAAATAACATCTTTTTTTGTAACTTCGTCTGATTTTTCAGCTATTTCAAGAGCTTTAGCAGTAATGTCACTTCTTGATATTGGTGAAACATTTTCTCTTACAACTGGTGCATTTAAAGCATCAACAGCAATTAAGTATGAGAATTTTGAAGCACCTGCTTTATCAAGTGAATCCATTAATTTACTTGATGTTACTTCTGCTTGTTTTGGATCAGCTAAAAATTCGCCGTCGCTAGTAATATCAACTTCTAAATCGTGAAATGCACAAGCATTTTTAACTAATTCTTTTTGTGCTGTATTTAATTGTCCTGCGTTTCTCGCAATAGATTGAATTTCTTTTTTTCCAGCAAATGAAACTGGTGCAATTTGCATAAATGTATCCTCCTAATAATAAACTACAATACTCTAAAACTCGTAAAAAATTTTTTTGCTAGTTCTTTTTAAAAATTTTTATTTCTTTACATTCTTACATCAGCTGCAAGTTTGTGTGCAAATAAGCCTTCTTCTTTTGCAAGTTTAGAAGCATTTTGAACGGTTTGTTTTAGGGCTTTTTCATTTATTATTTGGTATGTTTGAATTTTTATATAATCAAATACACTTAAACCTCCTGAATATTTTGCAACTTGGTTTGTTGGTAGTGTGTGATTTGTGCCAGAAACATAGTCGCCAAATACTTCAGCAGAATAATTACCAATAAATAAAGAACCATAATTTGTGAATTTATTGATTAAATTTTCTGCATTTTCAAGGCATAATTCTAAGTGCTCAGGTGCTTTTTCGTTTGATAATTTAATTGCATCATCAAGGTATTCAACAACAATAGCGCAAGATTTTTCATAAGAAATTTTAGCTATTTCTTTTGTTTCTAAACTTTCTAGGTATTTTTTAGCTTGTTCATCAACTTTTTGTGCAAATTCTTGAGAGAAACAAATCAAAAAGGCTCTAGCATCTTTATCATGTTCGCATTGAGCTAACATATCAGCTGCTACAAATTCAGGTTTTGCAGTGTTATCTGCAATAATTAAAACTTCTGATGGTCCTGCTAAAAAGTCTATACCACATTCGCCAAATACTTGTTTTTTAGCACTTGTTACAAATTTATTTCCAGGTCCAACGATTTTGTTTACCTTTTTAATTGATTCTGTACCGTACGCCATTGCACCAATAGCTTGAACACCACCAATTGCATATATTTCATCTGCGCCAGCCAAATGTGCGGCTGCAATTGTAACTGGTTTTATTTTTGGAGACATTGCAACAACTCTTTTTACTCCTGCTACTTTTGCTGGAACAACAGTCATTATTGCACTGCTTGGTAATGGGTAGTTTCCACCAGGAATATAACAACCAACAGAATCTAGTGGGATTATTTTATGTCCTAGTGTGTTACCGTTTACTTTTATTTCGAGTTCTTTTGCGCTATTTAATTGTGCTTTTGCAAATTCTTTTACATTTTTAATTGCAAAATTTATGGTTTCAATTGTTTCTTTGTCAACAGTTTTAATGGCTTCTTCTATTTCGTTAATAGATAATTTTGTTGTTTCTATATCACCATCACCAAATTGTTTTGCATATCTTTTTATAGCGCTATCGCCTTCTAATCTAACAGCATTTATTATTTCTGATACAGATGAAATGCTTTCAAATTCTATTTTTGAAAAGAAACTTTCATCAATTTCGTTATAATTACAAATTTTCATATTGGTTTACCTTATACTTTATCTAGTTTTTCCTTATTTAAGTATCCCTACGGAAAAACGCTATTTTGTTCTTGAAGCTAAGTTATTTACTATATCTTGAGGTGTTACATTATGCATAGCCATAAATGTAAGCATGTGGTAAGCCAAATCGCTAGCTTCCCATTCTAAGCCGTCACCTTGTTCATAGTTAACTGATTCAAAAGCTTCTTCCATAATTTTGCGTTTTAAATAGAATTCATTTTTGAATAATTTAGTTGTATATGAACCTTCTGGTAAGTTTTCTTTTCTATCAAGTAATAGCTTGTATAGTTCGTTTATACAGAAATCTCTATCTTCAAAGCAAGAGTATCTTCCTGTGTGGCAAGCTACACCATTTTGTTTTACTTTGAATAATAATGTATCTTGGTCGCAGTCAAATTTTGCACTAACAAGTTCTTGTGTGTGACCAGAGGTTAAACCTTTTGTCCAAAGTTCGTTTCTTGAACGGCTCCAATATGTAGCTAAACCTTCAGATAAGGTTTTTCTTAAAGATTCTTGGTTTGAATAAGCTAGCATTAAAACTTGTTTTGTTTCTATATCTTGAACAACAGTTGGGATTAAACCATTTTGTTTATCAAAATCCATAACAGCTAAGTAAGCGTCTTCAAGTTTGATTGCGCCTGTATAAATGCTCATTCCTAATTGTGTTGAAATGTTCATTTTGATAAGAGTTTTAATTTCATCAATAGTTGAAATACCGCCAGCAGCAATTAAAGTTTTCTTTGTTAAATTTCTAATTTCTTTAATTGCTTCAATATCAGTGCCTTGCATCATGCCTTCTTTATCAACGATAGTGTAAAGGTAGCCTGCACATAAATTGTCAAAGCGTTTAACATAATCTGCTGGAGTTGATTCAACTTCTTTTGTCCAGCCTTCTGTGGTAACTTTGCCTTTTTTAGCGTCTATTGCAACAATAACCTTATCTTTTGGTAATTTAGATAAGAATTCTTCATTAGCAGCAGTACCAATAATAATTTGTTTTGCACCGTTTGCTAAAATTCTTTTTGCTTTTTCTTTATCTCTTATTCCACCACCAACTCTGCAATGGGCGATTTTGCAGATTTCTTTAATAAGAGATTCGTTGTTTCCTTTGTTCATAGCTGCGTCTAAGTCAATAACGCTAATTTCACCAAAACGAGAGTAGTATTTTGCTAACTCTAAAACATCTTCTCTTTCTAAAACTTTTTCTTTGCCTTGTCTTAATTGAACGGCTTTCCCATCCATTAAGTCGATACTTGGAATAATCATAATTTTCGCCCTTTCTTTTTCCACGTTAATTATAATTAAAACATATCTGCAATCCAAACAATTTTGTAATATAATTAAGGTAATTTAACAGTATTAAAGGGTATTTATGCGAGTTCTTATTGGAATGTCAGGTGGTGTTGATTCTTCTGTTGCCGCACTTTTATTGAAAGAGCAAGGCTTTGAAGTAGTTGGCGCAATAATGTCACTTTGGGGACAAGGTGGTGTTTTTGATATTCTTAAAGAAAAATTAGATTCTCAAGAACAAAAAACATTAACGCATTGTGCTTGTTTGAGTCCTGATAAACAAAAAGATATAGAACAGGCACGCAAGGTCGCAGAAAAATTGGGCATTGAATTCCATGTTATTGATTGTTCAAAAGAATATGAGCAGATAGTAATTAACTATTTTAAAGAAGAATATATGCAAGGAAGAACACCAAACCCTTGTGTAAGATGTAATCAATATGTTAAATTTGGTGCATTTTGGGAGTTGGCTGAAAAATCAGGAATAAAGTTTGACAAATTTGCGACTGGTCATTACGCAAAAATTGAAGAAGAAAATGGTAAGTTCTTTTTGCGTCGTGGTGTAAACCCAAAGAAAGACCAATCATATTTTTTATATGGTTTAACTCAAGAACAACTATCTAAAACTCTAATGCCATTGGGTTCATATACTAAAGAAGAAATACGAGATATTGCTCGCAAAAATGGTTTTGAAGTGGCTGATAAAGCAGATAGCCAAGATTTTTATGTTGGTGATTATAACGATATTTTGAACCAAGAACCAAAAGAAGGGAATATTGTTGATATAAATGGTAAAGTGCTTGGTAAACATCAAGGTTTTTGGAATTATACAATTGGTCAACGCAAAGGCATTGGCGTAGCTGCCGAAGCGCCTTTATATGTTGTTGAACTTAGAAAAGATACAAATGAAGTTGTAGTTGCATTTAAAGAAGATTCTTTAAACAAAGGTTTAATTGCAACAAATGTAAGTTTAAAGCTAGAAAAAGAACTGGCTTGCACGGTTAAAATTCGCTCTGCTCAAGAGCCAAAGCCAGCAACAATAAAACCTTGGGGTGAAAAAATAGCAGTTGAATTTGATGAACTTCAATCACCAATAGCAACAGGACAATCAGCAGTATTTTATGATGATGAAACCGTACTCGGTGGTGGGATTATAGAAAGCGTATTTTAATTGTATTGGTAGACTAAAGTCTACCCTACCTGCTGAAAATACATCAAATACTTATGCAGGACATAAAGTAAAAGTACTGGGAATCACTGAGGTTTCTTCAAACGAAGGATTACTCGACTCAACCAGTACCACTATCAGTATAAACGATATTAGAGAGCTTTTCAACCCTAATGTAAACAATGATGTGCATTTTCAAGCTATTGATGATAGTTGTGGTAGACTAAAGTCTACCCTACCTGCTGATTCCGATATTGTAAATATAGAAGAATTTTCAATTTATGATTTAAAATCAAAAGTTGAAAATAAAAGAACACTTGACCGTTCCTCAATGTCAGAAGATTCAAAAGAATCTGGGCAAAGCCTTAGTCAAGTGTCTAATTATAGTATAACAGATTTAAATAATTTTATCAATTCTGAATTAGTAAGTAGGGTAGACTTTAGTCTACCTTATTTATTTTTCGCATATAATTAAATAATAAAATTATAGAAAGTATTTTCAATGAACAAAGAAGAATTGCTAAAGCTTTATAATATGGATTTAGATGAACTTTTAAAACTTTCATCTCAATATATGTCTAATAATGTTGAGTTTTGTTCATTAGTAAATGCTCGCAGTGGAAAATGCTCTCAAAACTGCAAATATTGTTCTCAAAGTTCTCACTATAGAACTGATATTGAAGAGTATCCGTTAATTACAAAAGAAGAAGTTGTAAAAGCAGCACTTGAAGCTAAAGAAAATGGTGTAATTCGCTTTGCGGTGGTAACATCCGGTAAATCTCCTGATGAAGAAAATTTTGATAAAATACTAGAATTTGTTGATGAACTTAATAAATTGAATGGAATAAATAGTTGTGCTTCTGTTGGAATTTTATCAGAAGAACAAGCTAAAAAACTTGCTGAACATGGTTTAAAAAGGGTTCATCATAATATAAATACATCTGAATCGTACTACTCAGAAATTTGCACTACACATTCTTGGCAAGACCGTTTAAATACTTGCAAATTGGTTAAAAAGTATGGAATGGAACTATGCTGCGGTGTAATCTTAGGAATGGGTGAAAGTGTTGAACAACGTATAGAAATGGCGTTAGAACTAGCACAAATTCAGCCAGAGTCTATTCCAATAAATATTCTAATGCCAATACCAAAAACGCCGTTTGAAAATTATTACGATAAAATAGATGAAGAAAATGTTTTAAGAACATTAGCTATATTTAAAATAGCAAATCCAAAAGCAGTTTTGAGATTCTGTGGTGGCAGAATGAGATTATCAGATGAAAACCAAGAATTAGCTTTAAAAACTTGTGTTGAAGGAATTTTAACAGGTAATTATTTAACAACAACCGGTAAAAGCCCAAAAGATGATGTTAAAACTGTTGAAAAATTAGGGAAAGAATTGTTGGCGGTAGACTAAAGTCTATCCTACTTGTTTAATGAATTTATTTTGTTTTTTATGTTTATGTTTGGTTAAAACCCAACCTACATACTGCGTTGCGTCGTTTCGCTTTGTAACTCGTACAGAATTACGCTGTCTTGTAATTCTTTTCGCTCGTTGCTGTCGTTCCTGTCGGCTTCGCCTGTCGTCACTTCGCACTCGCTAACCAAGTTTCAGCTACACTTTGCTTCGCATACAGGCTCAATCTTCCTCACTGCGTTGCGTCGTTTCGCTTTGTAACTCGTACAGAATTACGCAATAAAAAAGAGGACTTATTGTCCTCTATTAAAATGGTGCGTCTGGCGCGATTCGAACGCGCGACCTATCCCTTAAAAGACGATTTAATTTGTTTTTTAAGGTTGATTAAAATTGATTAAAACTAATAATCACAAGTGTTTTAAACATTTATCAATTTTAATCAATTTAAAAAAATTTATTTGCAAGTGGACAAAAAGTGGACAAAACTAAAAAACAACCTAGCAACCTTGCATAAGTTGTTTTAAATTTAAACTATTAGCACGAGCATATTTTAAAAATTCTTGTTCATCTGATGATACTTTTATAGTTATATTTAAAGAATTTGAACCTTTAGCTTTTCTGCCAGCACCTTTTCTTTTACCACCCCAATATTTGTGAGCCTCTTTCAATGCATTTTCTTCAACTTGCTTTGCTTGTTCTTCTGTAAAAAACTCACGGTCTTGTAATATTTCATCTAATGTTCTTAATTTTTTTTGCATGTTTCTGACTCCATATTATTGAGATATTTTTCTATATTCCTAATAGCCTGTTCTTTATATTGTTTTGGTGCTTTTTGAGTTTTTTTAAGAGTAATAAAACCAACAATAATTATTCTTCTTCTAGTTTTATCATACATAAAGTAAGCACGAACATCACTAGGTTTTATCTCAAATAACCCATTACCAAGGTCATTTATATTTTTATAATGTAGACCAACGTACTCAAATGTTCTTATAGCTTCAGCTATTCTTATTCTATATTTAGTATCTAACTCTAAAAGCTGTTTTTCTGCTTCTGGTGTTAGTTCAGCTATAAATTGTTTTTGCTCGTTAGCCATTCTTACTCCATTTTAACATGATTAGGTTACTTATTCAAGTTGTCCAATAGTACTATGTTACAATACTAAAATATTGTTAATAAACATGCAAATAGTAACTATAACTACAAGCCAAACTTTTCTTTTAATTCTGCGACCTTTGTATAAAATACAGGATTATTAGCAAATTTTTTAATTGTTATTTCTGCCATTTGTTTAGGGCTTATTAACTCATCTTCAATAATAGAATTTTGTGAAGTATTCAAAAAAATATTTTCATTATCTTTTAATATATTATTGTTATAAAAACTATTGGGTATATTACATAAATTCTTTTGGGTATTAACATAAATAATCTTGGGTGTAAGATTTAAGTACCCTAATAATTTTAGGGTAAAGTAATAATATATTCTTTTGTTCTTTTTTTGTTTTTCTATAAGACCTATATTATTTAATTCTTTTACTGCTTTGCCGACTGCAACATCAGTCAAGCCAGTGCATTTTGCAATTGTTAATTGAGTTGGATATGCACAACTCATTTTATAGTTCCAAAAGTCAACAATACATCTTAATACAAGTCTTGCTGATAATGACAATTTAAGTTTAGAAAATAGTTGAGTAGATGTTATAAGTTTATTGATTTCAAAACTAGTTGAATTTATTTTTATTATGTTCTTATTCATTTTTTATGTACAACCATTTAAAAAATTATATAAATTAGGAATACTAGTCTTATATTGTTTTGCTATTATTGTTTTAGGTACTTTTAACTCAACTAATTTTAAAATATCTGACTTATATTCATCTAATTTTGATTTGCCTTTACCTTTTGGTCTACCTAACTTTATTCCAACTAATTTTCTTGCTTGTAGTGCTTCTTTTGTTCTAATGCTAATTAGTTCACGTTCTATTTGTGCTATAAGTGCAAAAATTGTACTTGTAACCGTTGATGTAATACTTTGCTCTGAATTACTAAAATTTTCTTTTATAGCATAAAGCCTAATTCCTTTTTGTTTTGTTATATCTATAATCTCGAATATTTGTGTAATAGAACGTGCTATACAAACATAAAAATGGACGATGGTATTGTAAATTTCAAGTGCGTGGCAAACGCTATCATCTTGCCATACCAGAAGCAAATAATAAAAAAATGGCTGAATTGTTTGAAAATAACATAAGAACAGAAGTTCTATGTGATAGATTTGACTTTTTTCAAAATAAAAAAGAATTTACCTTTCATCAACTATGCGACAAATTTGAAGAATATGCAGTTAATAACAGAAAAAATTACGCAAAAGATAGAGGTATGATAAAAAGATTAAAAAACTTCTTTGGTAATTGCTTACTTTCTAATTTTGATTCATTCGCTATTGAAAAATACAGAACTAAAAGAAAAAACGATGGTAAAAAGCCAGCAACAATAAACAAAGAAGTAGGTATACTTAGACGAATGTTTAATATAGCAATTGATAATGGTTGGATGAGAAAAAATCCTGCTTTAAAATGTGCTGTAAAACCAATGTTTGTTGAAAATACAGAAAAAAAGATATTAACTATTGACGAAGAAAAACGTCTACTAAGTGCTTGCAAAGACGATTGTGAATATATTAAACCTATTATAATTTGTGCCTTGCATACAGGTATGAGAAAAAGTGAGATTCTTAATTTAAAATGGCAAAATGTTGACTTGAATAATAGTCTTATTACTATATTAGTTCAGAAAAATCGCAAAAAATCATACTTACCTATCAGTGATACTTTAGCAGAAGAACTAAATAAGTTATATGCTTTAAAAACTAGCGACTATGTATTTGTAAATCCACTAACAAATAAGCCTTACATAAATATTAGAAACACATATACAAAAGTATTAAAGCAAGCTAAAATAACAAACTTTAATTTTCATTCTTTGAGGCATACTGCTTGTACAAGAATGTTAGAAAAAGGTGTTGAAATAGATGTTGTAAAAGAGATTATGAGGCATTCAAATATCTCAATTACACTAGAAGTATATAACCATATAAATCAAGATAGAAAAATAGAGGCGATAAGAGTTTTAAATGATTATAGCAAATAGTTATTTATTAATATTTATCAAAATGTCAAAATTTCCAAATGGACAAAAAGTGGACAACAGGCAAAAAATGGACAAAAAGAAAAGGGCTGGAATGCCCTTTAATAAATGGTGCGTCTGGCGCGATTCGAACGCGCGACCTATCCCTTAAAAGGGGAGTGCTCTACCTGCTGAGCTACAGACGCGTTTGTCTAACTTCTCTATTAAATTACCAAGAACATATTTTAGAGTCAATAGGTTTTTTTAATAATTTTTAATAGAATTTTAATATAAATAAAAAAGTGACCTTTCGGTCACTTGAGAGTTCTCTGTTATTGAATAAGTAGTTTCTAGAATAGAGATAAGGTTTTCCCTTCTGATTCCTTCTGTTCTTTAAAACGAAATGAAAAATAAAAAGTTCATTTTTTATTTCGTATATTTATAAAAAAATTCTCTTTGTTTTAATTAAAACAAAGAGAATTTTTAAAAACATAATGTTACTTCATTTATTTTTTACATAAATGGGTTGTCTAATATAATAGTTTGTTCTCTATCTGGACCAACGCTTACAATTTTAATTGGAATACCAACTAATTCTTCTAATTTCTTTAAATAAGCTTTTGCATTAGCAGGTAATTCATCCATTGTTTTTGCTTTAGAAATATCTTCTTTCCAACCTTTGTATGTTTCATAAACTGGTTCTAAATATTTGTGCATATTGATATTTGTTGGATAATCTTTATAAATTTTTCCGTCACGAACATCTTTATAAGCAACGCAAACTTTTAATTCATCAAAAGTATCAAATACATCAAGTTTAGTGATTGCCATTTGAGTTAAGCCACCTACAAGTACGCAGTATCTTGATAAAACAGCGTCAAACCAACCACATCTTCTTGGACGACCTGTTGTTGTACCAAATTCTCCACCAATAGTTCTGATTTTTTCACCTGTTTCATCAAGTAATTCTGTTAAGAATGGTCCTTCACCAACTCTTGTTACATAAGCTTTTGTTACGCCGATAACATTTTCAATATGTGTTGGTCCAATACCACTACCAGTTGCAGCACCACCACCAATTGGGTTAGAACTTGTTACATATGGGTATGTTCCATAATCAATATCAAGCATAATTCCTTGAGCACCTTCAAACAAGATTTTTTTATCTTCTTTTAGTGCGTTAGATAATTCACTAACCCATTCATTGCATACATATGGTCTGAAAATTTCAGCATATTTTTTGCAATATTTAAGCATTTCTTCTTTTGAATAAGTTTTTGAATTGAAAACTTTTTCTAACATTTTATTTTTTAAAGGTAAAATTGCATCTAATCTTGCATTTAAAAGTTCTTCGTCATATAAATCTTGAATTTTTAATCCGTATCTTCCAATTTTATCTGAATATGTAGGTCCAATACCTTTTTTTGTAGTACCAATTTTATCTTTTCCAGAAGTTTGTTCGCTTATTCCGTCAATATCTATGTGATATGGAAGAGTAATTGATGCTAGAGGGCTTACTTTTAATGTTGATAAGCTTACTCCTCTTTCAATTAATTCTTGAGTTTCTTTTAAGAATGTTTCTGGGTGAATTACTGTTCCTGCTGCGATAAAACAAAATTTGTTTCCATAAAGTACACCAGATGGAATTAAGTGAAATTTATATGTTTCATTATTCGCAACAACAGTATGACCTGCGTTACATCCGCCTTGATATCTGATGATTACATCAGCATATTCAGCTAGTAAATCTGTAATTTTGGCTTTTCCTTCATCGCCCCATTGCGCGCCAACAACAACTGTATTTTTCATTAAAAATGCCCTTTCTTAAAACATGGCTTTTACTAAAAAATTATAGCAAAAAAGCGGAAATAACTTTCCGCTTTTTTAAAAATCTTTTAGTTATGTTAATTATTGTTGTTCAATTTGTTGAGCAACTTGTTGTGCTTTTTTCTCTTGTCTATTTAAAATAACTTCTGCTAAAAGTTTAGCACCAGCTACTGCAACAGCAACACCAGCAAAAGTTTTTCCTAATGATTTTTTTGTTGTTTTTGCAATTGCTTGATAATCAGGATACATGTTTTTTGCGTTTTCTAAAATGGCACCAACATCAAATTTTTTACCTGTATTTTTCATTGTTTTTTGTACTGCTTTAGCAGCTTTTTTCATATATACATCTTGTCCAAATCTTGTGTTTCTTAATGCAGCTTTTGCTTCTACAGGTAATAATAATTTTTCTGCACCTGCAGCAACAGCACCACCTAAAATAGCTGATGATAAGATATTTGATACGGTTGGTTTTTCATTAACACCTTGAACGCTCATATTTTTTTCCTTACTTTTAATCCTTATATTTAGTTTAACGCCTATAATAAAAAAAATTGCTATATATTTAAGAATATTTATTATTTCTTTACATCAAGCTAGCAAAAATATTTATTTATTAATTTTTATCAAATTGTAATAATATTCTTTATACCATGTTTTAATTTTAGTGTAAAAATAGTATTATAGAGTCAGAGAAAGTTTGGAGAGTATGTTAGATAAAAAAGTAAAATCGATTGTTCTTGCAGCAGGTAAAGGTACAAGAATGAAGTCAGAACTTCCAAAGGTTTTGCATACGATTTTTAATAAACCATTGCTCTCTTATGTAATTGATGCCGTTAATAATACTGGTTATATTGACGAAAATTTTGTTATTGTCGGGCATGAAGCTGAAAAAGTAGAAAATTTTGTATCTTCTAGTTTCGCTAATGCAAAATGTATTTTGCAAGCTCCTCAATTGGGAACTGGTGATGCGGTTAATAAAGCAACTCCATTTTTAAAAGATTTTGATGGTTACGTTGTTGTTGTTTGCGGTGATACTCCATTAATTACTGCTGAAACATTAAAGAATTTTATTGATTTCCATGATAATAATCATGCTGATTTAACAGTTATGTCTGCAATTTTTGATAATCCAAAAAATTATGGCAGAATTGTTCGTGATAAAAATAATAAATTTGTTGCTATTGTTGAAGAAAAAGATGCGACTAGCGAGCAAAAAGCAGTTAAAGAAGTTAATGCAGGAATTTATTGTATTAATTGGAAAACAGTTTCTGAATCTTTCAATAATTTAAAAAATAATAATGCCCAAGGGGAATACTATTTAACAGATATTGTTAAATGGGCGGTTGAAAAACATTTAGTTGTTCAATCTTATATTTTAGAAAACAATGAAGAAATTTTTGGTATTAATTCAAAGATTCAACTATCTGAAGCTACAAAAATTTTAAATAAGAAATCAGTTATTCGTTTAATGGAAGAAGGGGTTCAAATTGTTGACCCTGATACAACATTTATTTCGCCTGAAACTACTATTGGCGCGGATACTTTAGTTCTTCCAAATGTTTATATTACAGGTAAAAATACAATTGGCAAAAACTGTAAAATAGGTCCATTTGCTCATATTAGAGATGGCGCAACTATTGGAAATAATGTAAGAATTGGTAACTTTGTTGAAGTTAAAAAATCAGTAATTAAAGATAACACAAATGTTTCTCATTTGAGTTATATTGGTGACGCAGAACTTGGTTCAAAAGTTAATATTGGCGCAGGTACAATTACTGCAAATTACAATCCAATTACAAAAGTTAAATCAAAAACAATTATTAAAGATGGTGCAAATACAGGTTCAAACTCTGTAATTGTTGCACCAGTTACAATTGAAGAAATGGCTTCAGTTGCAGCTGGTAGTGTTATTACAAAAGATGTAGAAGCATATTCTTTAGCTATAACCCGTTCACCACTTAAGGTATTTTCAAATTGGGTTAAAAATAAAATTGAACAATATTCAGGAGGCAATAAATAATGGAATTAGAATTAGCGTTTCCACAAGGTGTGAAATCTATTAATCCAACGCACGATATCAAATTATTTGCAGGACGTTCTAATATGCAATTGGCAGAAGAAATTGCACAATATTTGGGAACAACTGTTGGTCCTATGGTAATTAAAAACTTTGCTGATGGTGAGGTTTATGTTCAAGTACAAGAAAGTATCAGAGGCGATGATGTATTTATCGTTCAACCAGTTTGTAATCCAGTAAATGAAAATTTAATGGAATTATTAATCATTATTGACGCTTTTAAACGTGCTAGTGCAAAATCAATTACTGCTGTAATTCCTTATTATGGTTATGCTAGACAAGACCGTAAAACATCAGGTCGTGAAGCAATCACAGCAAAATTAGTTGCTGACTTATTAACAACAGCTGGTGCTGATAGAGTTCTTGCAATGGACTTACATACAGGTCAAATTCAAGGTTTCTTTAATATCCTAGTTGATCATATTTATGCAACTTCTGTAATTGTTGATTATATTAAACATTTAAATATTCCAACAGAAGATTTAGTAATTGTATCACCAGATATGGGCGGTGTTACTCGTTCAAGATATTTTGCGAAGCAAATGAATTGCCCAATGGCTATTATTGATAAGAGAAGAAATCGCCATAATGAAGCAGAAGCAGTTAATGTAATTGGTGATATTAAAGATAAAACTTGTATTATGTTTGACGATATTATCGATACTGCTGGTACAATTTGTGGCGCTGCTAGATTACTTAAAGATGAAGGCGCTAAAGATATTTATGTTTGCGCAACTCACCCAGTATTCTCTGGTCCAGCATTAGAAAGATTGGAAAAAGCTCCAATTAAAGAAGTTGTTGTTACAAATACAATTCCTTTAAATAAAGCTTTCTTACCTGAAAAAATTACTCAATTAAGCGTGGCTCCATTATTAGGTGAAGCTATTTCAAGAATTCATGATGGTGAATCAGTAAGTTCATTATTTGGTTTTGAGAAAGAGTACGATAAATAAAAAAATAAAAGATATGCAAAAAGACACCCAATTTGGTGTCTTTTTTTGTATTTAATTACAACATATTGTAAATATATCGTAATATAATCTTACAACATATTGTAATAAACAATAAAAATACATTATATTATACAATATAATGTAAATATAAAGGAGTAGGGAATGGTAAAAGAAAATGATTGTGCTGGAACATATTCTGTTTCTGGTTATACAAGAGCAGATGGTACAAATGTTCGTGAGTATGATAGAACTTGTGGGGCTTAGCATAGCACAAGTGATAGTAAAACAGATAAACTGCAAGAAAGGGCAGATACTTTGTATGGTTCTGATGATGAGTGTATGAAAAAATATTATGGAAATAAAAAATCAAATTTTTTTGAACAAAATAAGCAACAAACATCGAAAGAAATAGAACTAATAAAAAGTAATAATATTAAATTTTCTGATGAGGAATTAGCTAAGGCTCGAAAATTTATACAATCGGAAGAAAAATTTAGTGAATATGCTTACAAGCCGACAAAAAATGATGTTTGGACTATTGGTTATGGACATACAGGAACTGTTGATGGAAAATTAATTACAGAAGGAATGAAAATAACAAAAGAGAAGGCAGAAGAATTATATAGAAAAGATTTTGAAGCACATATTAGACCATTAAAAGAAGTAGAAGTACCATTAACAAGTAATCAAAAAATTGCTCTTGCAAGTTTTATTTATAATGTTGGTGAAGGTGCATTTAAAAATTCTGGAGTATTTAAAAAACTGAATAGTGGTGATTATGAAGGTGCTGCTGCTAATTTTGATAAATATGTAAAGCAAAAAAATAAAATTACAGGTGAATATGTCGTTTTAAATGGTTTAGTTAAAAGAAGACAGAAAGAGAAGGAACTATTTTTAACTAATGATAAAGAATAGTCATTATTGAAATTTCTTATTTTCTATCAATGTAACAACCCAAACCATATATTCCGTTTTCTATATAATTTTTTTCATCACATCCCTTGTGTGGTTTTGCACCACTGGCAACTATGTATATTTTTAGCAAAAGATATGAATCTCCACAATTAAAATTGTTAATAGTTTCTCCAGTTGAAGTAATTATTACTTTCTTCTTGTATGTTACATCTCCGTATTTATTTATTTTAAGGGATTGTCTATCTTTTGAATTTTTAATTTTTAAAAGATAATTATCTAATGAGATAGTTTCTGTTTCTTTGTATTTTTTAAGTTTATCTTTTACTTTGTTGTCAGATGCAAAAGTTATATTAAACATAAAAAATGTAATAAAAAATGATAAAATAAAAAGATATAATTTTTTCATAATCCTAATTATAACTTATTTAGAGCAAAGTTGTCATTATAAATGTCTTGCTTTCTGGATTGCCACGCAAATAAATTTACTCGCAATGACGGCTTTATGTCATTACGAGGAATAAAATGACGAAGTAATCCAGTTGCTTATAGTCCCTCTATTATGTAAAATAATTAAAGAGGTATTTTTATGCGTTATAAAAGTTGTCAGTGGGTAAATAGAGGTATGGAATTTAGAACGGATGAAATCCGTTTATGTTGTTATGGCTATTTACAAGGTAGAGAAACAGAATACCAGACAACTATGTTTTCAGATTTTCATGGTAAAAATCTTGATTGGGAAGCTTTTTTTGCAAAAAAAGAAGAGCTTAAACAAATGCATAAAGAAGGTAAATATTTAGACGCTTGCAAAGATTGTATTTATCTATTTGAAAAAGATTGGGATGAAGAAAATTATGTAAATCACTTCACCTTTAATCATTGGACAAAATGTAATTGTAATTGCGTATATTGTTATACTGCTAATGATAAAAAAGCTTTTAATAAATTTAAAGAATATAAAATATATCCAATAGTTAAGGATATGTTTAAAAAAGGTATTATCAAAAAGGTTGATGAATCTTGTCTTTGTTTTGGTGGTGGTGAACCAACTATTTTAGATGATTTTGATAAGCTTATAGATATTTTTGTTAATAATGGCGCTAAAAATATAAGAATAAATACATCTGCCATAAAGTATTCTAAAGCTATTGAAAAAGCTTTAAAACTTGGTGTTATGAGTATTGTTATTTCGACAGATTCGGGTTGCGAAGAAACATATGAAAAAATAAAACAAGTTAAAACTTATAAAAAAGTGTGGGAAAATATCCGCAAATATCTAAAAGCGGCAGTTGATAAAAAATTAGTTATGGTTAAATTTATTTTAATTCCTGACACTAATGATAGCTATGAAGAAATAGATTTATGGTTTGATGAAGTTATAAGAAATGGTGTAAAAGCTGTTAGTTTAAGTGTTGAGCAAGATTGGTATAATACTCATCAGCCAGAATTTACACAAGATATTTATGAAAAAATTTCGTATATTGAAAAACGTGCTAAAGAATTGAATTTAGAACTTGAAATATATTGTGAAGCTTTAGCGGTTTTGAGAGAAAGAAAGTAAGTTTAAAGCAAAAAGCGAATGTTTTAAAACAGGTATAAGGTGGCATTTTATAAGTAGTTTATTATATACAGGTCAAAATTGGATAAAAAGATAAAAACAAATAAATATTTTGGTTTTACATTAGCAGAAGTATTGATTACATTGGTTATAATTGGTGTTGTGGCTGCTATGACAATACCTTCTCTTAATAATTCAACAAATGATATTGCAATTAAATCAGCCTTGAAAAAAAATGCTTCAGTCTTACAACAAGTACTTTATAAATATAAAATTGAAAATGGAATACCTCTTTCTCCTGTTGATTATGAAGGAACACATACTTTAAAGCCAGAGTTGATAAAATATTTTAATGTTATGACTGATTGTGGTTTGGGAAATGATGATGTTAATACAGCTTGTGTACCAAATCAAGACAATGGGGCGTTTGATAAAAAAAATAAAACTGAATATTTAACATATAATGGTAAATCTAAAATTTATATGTCTCCTTTTGATGATGGGCAGTTTGTATTAACAGATGGAACCCTTGTTTTGCTTGAAAATTATGATGTTACTAAGATTTTGTACATTTCTGTTGATGTTAATGGTTTTGGTAAAAAACCAAATAGGTTAGGCAAAGATTTATTTATGTTTCAGGTTATGGATAATGGTTCTTTAAAACCGATGGGTGCGAAAGGAACAACTTATCCAGAAGATACTTATTGTTCAACTTCTTCAGCTTCAGATATGAATGGTGCCGGTTGTACTAGTAAAATGTTAAAATAAACCATTTTATATTGGTGTTTATGGTGTTTGTTTTATAAGTTTATTTTTAGATAAAACTCTAGATATAATCTGACTTGCTTATTAAGTTAATAATAAAATATGTTATAATTGTTGCAAATAAAAGGAGCATTAAATGTTTTGGAATAAAAATGAAAATTTGAAAACTATTATTTTTGTTGGAATGGCAATATTTTTAATATATTTTATCTGTCAAATAAAAAATGTTGCATTGTTAGCTTTCGCTTCATTTGTTTTAGCTTGTTCTTTAACACCGGCTGTTGATAAATTGAGCAATGTGAAAAATATTTCTCGTGGGCTTGCTTCAACAATAGTTATTATAAGTACGATTTTAGTTATACTTTTATTCTTTATTCCAATAATTTCAATATCAATTCAAGAAATTCATCAATTAATTTCTAAAGTGCCAGCCTTTGTAGATAGCACAATGGCATATTTGAGTGCAAAAACTATTATGGGTAAACCTGTTTTTGATTATGTTGATATGAGCTCTGTTACAAATGCATCTTCGCAAATGGCGTCAGGTTTGGTTGGTAAATCAATAAATATAACAGTTTCTATTATGGAAACAATTACTGTCTTCATTACAATGGGTGTTATTGTGTTTTACTTAGTGTATGAAAAGAATTTATTGCGTGATGCTGTAATTAAAATTTTCCCACCAAAATTTAAATTAAAAGCAAAAGATGTATATGTTAGCATTGAAAAAAAGGTTGGTGGATATGTTATTGCTCAAATTTTATCAATGACAACAGTTGCTATTTTTACAGCTATTGGATTAATGTTGTTGAAAGTTGATTATGCTGTGTTATTAGGTTTAATAGCTGGATTATTGGATATTATTCCTATCGTTGGTCCAACGGTAGCATTTATATTGGGTATTTTATGTGCATCACAACAAGGATGGTTAGTTGTTATTTTAACAGCACTTATTTATTTGGCAGCACAATGGTTTTCAAATAATTTTGTTAGACCATATGTTTTTGGAAAATTTTTAGACTTACATCCTTTGATAATTATTTTTGCTTTTTTAATTGCCGCACAATTCTTGGGTGTATGGGGTGTTATTTTATCTCCGGCAATTGCTGCTTTATTATTGACATTGTTTGATGAGTTATATTTAAAGACTATTAATCATAAATCCAAAGAAGAGGAAAAATAATGGGGGAAGTTTTTCTTTATCAGACAAATAAAACTCAGGAAACTAAAATAAATGTTTGGTGTGCATTTCCTACTGTTTATAATTTCGGAATGTCATCACTTGGCTTTTTGACAGTATTTAAAATGATTGATTGCATAGAAGGTGTATATGCAGAAAGAATTTTTACTGATACAGAAAAAACGCAAATAAAACCTGAAAATGTAGATTTGATTTCATTTTCATTTTCTTTTGAAGTTGATTTTCTTGGAATGTTATCAATTTTAGAAAAATATAACATACCATTTCTAGCGCAAGATAGAGACGAAAGAACTCCTTTAATATTTGCTGGCGGCCCTGTTTTAACAGCTAATCCTGAACCATATGCAAAAATGTTTGATTTTATTATGGTGGGTGACGCTGAACCTATGATTAATCAAATTTTTGATGTTATAAAAAATGATGATTTATCAAAGAGAGAAAAACTTGAAGCTTTAACTAAAATTGAAGGTGTTTATGTCCCTTCTCTAAAGAATAAAGTTAAAAAAGCAACTGTTCAAAAGTTGTCTTGTGTTTCTACTCCAATTCTTACAGAGAATTGTTTTTTTGCTAATACTTTTATTATTGAGGTGGAGCGTGGATGTTCACAGAGTTGCGCTTTTTGTTTGACTTCTTTTATTAATAGACCAGTTAGGTTCTGTTCTTATGAAGAAATAATTGAAAAAATTGAATTGGGTTTAAAATATACAAATAAAATTGCTTTGTTAGGTGCTTTGATTTGTGCTCATCCAAGAATAGATGATATTTGCCAATACATTATTGATAAAGTTGATTCTGGAATGGAGTTAGAAGTTACAGTTTCATCTTTAAGAGCAGATTATGTTTCTGATAAGACATTAGAAATGTTGCGTAAATGTGGACAAAGAACTGCTACAATTGCGATTGAAGCAGGTAGTGATAGATTAAGAAAAGTTATAAATAAACAATTAACAAAACAAGATATTTTAGGTGTTGTTGATAAAATGGTTGCGCATGGTTTTTCTGGTCTAAAAATGTATGGAATATTAGGGCTTCCAACAGAAACTTATGAAGATTTAGATGCGTTTGTTGATTTATGCAAGGAAATTAAACAAAAATATAAAACATTTAATTTAATTCCTAGTTTTTCAACTTTTGTGCCAAAAGCTCATACTCCTTTTCAATATGCAAAAAGAGAAGATACAAAAGCTCTTGAAAAGAAAAATGAATATATTAAAAAACAATTTGCAAAAATTGGTGTTAAAGCAAGAACTGGTAGTGTAAAGTGGGATTATATCCAGTCTCTTTTATCGAGGGGCGATGATAAATTAACTCCATATTTAATTGAAGTTTATAAGCAAGGTGGCAGTTTAGGTGCTTTTAAATCTGTTTATAAAGAATTTTTTGAAGCAAAAAAATTACCATGTTCAGATAAATATGCTTTAAATGAACAAAATTTTGAAGATTTAGTGTGGGATTTTATAGAACATTCTCGGGATGAAAAGTTCTTAAAAGCTGAATACGAAAGACTTTTAGCTGGTTGTTAAAATCCGACTTAAAAAAACTTAATATTGCAAAAAGTAAGGGGTTGACATCTTTTTAATATGTGTCATAATAATAATGTAAGATTTAAGTGTAAGTAATACACTAAACGAAATATTACAACCCCGAACACATATAAACTCCTAAATAATAAACACAAAAGAGACCATTAGGATGCAGAAATAGACCACTCACGAAGTGGCTTTTTTTTGCTTAAAAATAGGTTTTTTGTCATAAAATAGAAATAAAAAAGATATAAAATGGATAAAAACACAATTATAAGTGTTAAAAATACAATTTTTAACAGGGAGTTTTTATTTTTTTAAAATCAGAAGTTTTATTTTTTTGCTAGTAATCTATAAAATTAAAGTAATTTTTATTAATGTCGATAACATTTATATACAATTCTGGAGTGAAAATTGGATTATATTAATTCTTTAAATGGACTTAAAAATGTTAATGAGTCTGTTAGCTCAAAGATTAAAGTAAATAAGCAAAATAAAAAAGTAATTGAAAATAAGCAAGTTCAAGTATCGTCTCTTGATGCTTTACAACGCTATGGCAGGGCTGTTGTTAGTTTTGCTGGCGAGAAAAAAGATTTATCGCAAGAGGATTTTTCTAAATTAACAAGCAAAATTGGGGAAGAAAAACTTTTAAGTTATTCTACTTCTGATTATAAAATCATTTCAGATTTGGTTGATTTATATGGCATTAATAATATTAATGAGTTAGATTATTTGCAAAAACGTTCAACACTCCATTCTTTAGTTAGATATAATTCTGATTTATTTTCTGTAAGTGAGGTCGCAAAGAAAGATTTTCCACTTTTTCCAACAAATGAAGATGAATATTCTTCTTTAATGAAAGGTTTAATTAGTTCGATTGGTATTAATACTAATGAATTGACTCAAAATCAAATAAGTAGATTTAATGCTACTTTATTTGAACTGTCCGAAATTTTAGCTGATATTTCAGATGAAGAATTTAATGCTATTGAAATACATCAAGATTATTCAAAAGATGCTTTCATCGAGGATGTTTTTTCAAGTGTAAAAGATTTAACAGAAAAGGAAAGGCAAAAAGTATTTGATTATTTTGGGTTTGAGTTAAAATCTCATCCAAAAGAACAAAATAAATATATTATTGTTGGTTATCCTACAAATTCAAATGATGAAAATAAATTGATTAATATTGAAGAAGCAAAAACAAGAGCTGTGGTTGAAAAATTGCGTTCTAATGTAATTAAGTTTTCTCAAGATAATTATGTTTCTTGTTCTAATAAAAATTTAGAAAAATACATTAATCATATTTTATCTGTATGTCCTGAATTAAGAACTCAAATAGATAGGCAACAGCATGGAACTCATGAATTTGATGTGTTTAAACATTCTTTAAAAGTAGTACAAAAAATTGCTCAACAGCCAGAGTATAGACAGTTAGATGAAAGTGATAAAAAAATAATGTTATTATCTGCTTTGTTGCATGATAGTAACAAAACGGAAGCCATTAAAGATAAACAACATGCGCGTGAAAGTGCTTTTGACGCATTTTTTATCGCTAAAAAATTTAATCTTTCAGAAGAAGAGTCTGAAAAATTGTATTCTATTATAAAAAATCATGAATGGCTTGGTTATACAAACAGTAGTGAAATAAAAACTGATGAAGAAAAAGAAAAAAGACTTTATAAAGTTGCTAATGATTTGCGTGATGGTAATTTGTTTGAATTATCTAAAATATTTACAGCTGCCGATTTAAAAGCTGTTCAAAAAAGTGATGCCTTTTATGACAAAGTAGGTAATGTTTTTGCGAAAAATTCATTTGTTGTTAAATCGTATATTAATCAATTAAACGATTTTTAAACCTTGTTGTTTTAAGCAAAGAAAAATCTTGCAACAATAATTGCCATAATTATTCCAATAAGGTCTGCAGATAAGCCTGTTAAAAGTGCGTATCGGTATTTTTTTATTCCAACGGCACCAAAATAAACAGTTAGTACATAAAACGTGGTTTCGCTACTTCCAAGCATAATTGCTGATAGTTTTGATGTGTAAGAATTTACATCATTGTTCGCTAAAATGTCTGAAAATACGCCAACAGCTGCGCTTCCTGACAATGAACGAACAAAAGCAAGAGGAAGAACATCTGCAGGTAAATTGATTTTTTCTAAAAAACCACAACACAATGTTGCTAATGAATCGATAGCGCCAGATGCTCTTAACATTGAAATAGCAACAATTATAGCTACTAAGTAGGGAATAATATTCCCTGTAACTTTTACTCCATTTTTTGCACCGTCTATGAATGCTTCATAGATAGGAACTTTTCTAAAAATTGCTACTGTTAAAATTATTAGAATAATAGCTGGTAGCGCCCAAAGTGATATTAAATCAATAATTTCTTTAATCGGCATTTTCTACCTCGCTAACTTGTTGAGGTGGGAAAATTCTTTTGAAAATTTTTGCTATTATAATTGCAGATATAAATGCAGTTGAGGTAACAATCAATGTTGGAATTATAATTTCTGTTGGTCTTTCGCACCCATTTGCCGCTAAAAGAGCAATAAC
The DNA here is from genome assembly GCA_015152515.1 of Cyanobacteria bacterium SIG29. GTDB lineage: Bacteria > Cyanobacteriota > Vampirovibrionia > Gastranaerophilales > Gastranaerophilaceae > Avigastranaerophilus. Next base: position 680 of record SUTV01000004.1, on the reverse strand, counting down.
TGTTGCCGGTATTAGTTGGAAACCAGCTGTATTCATTGCTAGAAGTGTACACATAGAATCAGATGCGGTTGATTTGTCTTTATTTATTTCTTGCATACCTTCAATAGCTTTTATTCCAATTGGTGTTGCTGCATTTGCTAAACCTAGTGCGTTTGCAGAAAAATTCATTGCAACATCACCTATAATTGGACTGTTTTTAGGTAATTCTGGGAAAATCAGTTTTGCAATTGGTGTTAATAATTTTGATAGCCATTCAACTATGCCTGATTTTTCTGCTATTTTCATAATCCCAAGCCAAAAAGTCATAATTCCAAGCAGGGTTAGAATTATTTTAATTGCTAGTTGTGTGCCGGAAAAAATAGCATTTGCAACTTCATTTAAGGTGCCATTAATTGCGCCGAATATTATAGAAATTGCGATTAAAAAATACCAAATATAATTCATATTTTTATTTTATTTTATATTGTAAAAAAAATCAAAATCTATTAAGATTAGAAAAACCTTGTCGATGTGGTGGAATGGTAGACACGCATGCTTGAGGTGCATGTGGCTAACGCTGTGGGGGTTCAAGTCCCCCCATCGACATTAAAAAATAGTTTTGACTTATGACATAAACTATCTTTATTTATTGGGGGAAGACGCAGAACCCCCGTTTTGGGTTCAGCGAGTTGTGAGCAGAG
>SUTV01000013.1 GCA_015152515.1 Cyanobacteria bacterium SIG29 | reverse complement strand
ATGGTGGTAGCTTAGAAGATGTCGGCAACGCAACTGTACAGGGCTTTGTCGGTGGTGCTATTATGTCACCAATTATTGGTGGAGGTATGAAATTTGCCGGAAAAGGTGCTCAAAAAATATTCGGTAAAGACAATGTTCATATTGATACTGATGGTAAAAGAGTTCTCGTTACAGAAGATGGAAGCGTTATTAAATATGATGATAACCCTACCGCTCAAGCAAATGCAGAAGCTATTGCAGATTTAATGGAGTTTGTTCAAGAAATCCCACCTGCAAATACTGTTCCTACTAATCCTAATTCATCTTTAAAACCCGTTAGTCAATGGCGTACTAAAACTGGTAAAAAAATAGACTTTAATCCCAAAGCATTTAAAAACATTAATGGTTTTAAACCTGATGCAACTTTAAAAGGTAGTAATATAAGAAAAGTAGCTCAATCTTGGGGTAGTACAACAATGACTTTATCCCAAATACTTGATATAAAAAGCCCTGAAAGAACATTAGTAAAAAAAGCTATTAGATTTAATGATTTAGAAATAGATAAATATTTAATGGAAATAGATACCCCTTTTGTTAAATCGAACAAAGAAACTGCAAAGAAAATATTTAAAAGAATAATGGAATCTAATCATAAAGGTGAGGAGGGTTGTTTCTATCAATTTACTGATAATGAACTCCTAGATGTCCTAAAAAATGTTAATGAGAAAAATATTAATTTATTAGAATCAATGTTGGATGCTAATACTGATGAATGTTTTTCATTTAGTGGAGATGTTTTTGCTAATATTTTATCAACATTATCAAAATATGAAAATGAAACTGCAAAAAATGTCGTGAATTTAATAAGTGGTGGAAGCTTTATAACTCGTAATATTGATTCAATTGAAAAACTTGCTATATTGACTGAAAAGTTTCCAGAGGAAATGGCAATATTATCTTCAGATTTTTCTCCTAAAAATATAGATTATTTCTTTGAATCAGACTGGGAATCAACAGAAGCGTTAATCGAACAATTATCAAAGAGTAGTGCTACTCAAAAAGAATTAATTAAAACAATACGCTCTAGCGCTTCTCCTATAGGAAGTGTAAGGAATAGAATATTAAAAGAAATTTTGAATTTAGGAGATAATTATACATATAAGCAACTCTTAACTATAAGTAAAAATTATCAAAATGCATATGGCCCACAAATTTCTCAAGATTTTGAAAGATTAAGAAATATTGTTGGAAAAGAGCTTTCGTTTGATGCAACAAGTGTTTATAAGAAAAAATCTATACCAACAGCAGAAGATGCTTTTATTTATGCTAGAAGCTTAGGAGTGAGTGAAACAGATTCTCGCATTTGGGGTAATTCTGAAGTCGGAAGATCTTTAGTGCATTTTTTAGATTTTATTGCAGCCGTTAATCCAGAAAATTCTATATCTTCTTTTAAAAAACAATTTATTGAAGAGATAATTGGTCAAATAAAAAGAGGAAATAAAGATGGGTTAAAAGAGTTTTCAAAAATGCAATCTGTTTTGCCATATTTTACAAAAGAGAATTTTGAAATATATAAATCAAAAAATAAACATGAATCTTTAGAATCAACTTTAAACCATTTTATGAAATCGTTGGAAAATGAAATTGTAATAGTTGAGTGTGCTCCTGCTTGTTCTTTTGTTAATAAATTAACAGGTAAGAAAATATATGAACACGAACTTTTTCTAATGGGAAGTGAGGCTTTAGCTTTACCAAATTTAAAAGAAGCTGATATTGCTAATGGAATTAAAAAACTGCAAGACTTAAATCTATTAACTGAGGATTCAAATATTCTAACAATGCTAGCAAGAATGGAAGATTTAAATAATATTGAATTAACTCCAGAAATTAAAGATTTTGCACAAGTTTTATCAAAAAATAAAAATATTGAGGAGGGCAGTTTAATTGAAATTTTGGGTTCTATTCAAGGTATAACACCTGAAATAAGAACTGCAAAAATAGATTTTATTAAAAAATTACTTGACAGTAGAATTGTAAATCAACAAGAAGTTTCAAAAATTATTAAAAATTTATCTATCGAGAATTCTGAAATTTTACAAAAACAAATCGCTTCATTAATGGAACTAAAACCTAAAAATAGTTGGCATTTAACTTTATACTCCAACTTTTTATCTGCAAAATCTATTGAAGAATTAAACTCTTATTTGAATTTCTTGAATAGGATTAAAAATAATCCTTCAGGTAGAGTAATGGATATTATTTCATATTTATCAGAATATCAATTTAAAAATAACAAAGCAGAATTAGTTAATTCTATGAATATATTATTGGACAAAAAAGCTGAAATTCCTGAACTCACTAATCTGCTTAGAGAAATTTCAAAATGTAGTATGGATAAACAAAACGAATTTATGGATTTATATATGAAAGGTTTTGATTTAGATATTGGCGATTTCAAGCACTCACTAATTGATATAATTTCATTACATCTAAATGAAATTGATTCTTTAAATATAAATGTTCGTTTAAACTTTTATGACAAAATAAATAATTTAAATGATGTTCAAAAGGATATTATTAGAAAAATCGGACTTGATTATGATGCATTACACGATAAAGTCGTAAATTCTTTAGGTGCGAGAAGACACCTTGTTCAAGTACCAAAAAGCAAGCATCTTGGCTTTATTAAAATGGTTATGGCAAATAATAATCCTGTTGCAGAAAAAGTTTTAAGAGAATTTGACTTTGCTCAGTTTGGCAAAGAAGGCTTACCTTTAAAATATTCAAGAAAAGAATTTAATTTAAATATTGAAAATTTATTAAAGGAATTGAGCGAAGAAGAAAAAGAAATTCTATTAAAACATTTTGGCTTAGTTAAAGGCGATGTTGGTTTCGAAGGCATATTGAATAATCGACCATTTGAAAATAAAAAAGTTTCGGAACAAGCTAGAAAAATTGCACAAAAAATACAAAAAGAAATTGAAAACTTTACTATAAATAATGAAGTTTTGGTTTCTGATAAAGCTGCAAAAGAAATGCTTGATGGGCTAATAAAGGGATTTCCTGAATTTACCAGCATTGTAGGTAAAGAACAACATGGTACTCACGCATATTCAGTAGATATCCACACATTAAAAGTCTTACAAAGTGCAATGAATAATCCATTATACAAACAATTAAGTGATAAAGATAAGACAATATTAAAATATTCTATATTACTTCACGATTTAGGTAAAAAAGGGGGCGTTGTAGATAATGGACACGCAGGATTAAGTGCTGATTATACTTGGTCTATTTTAGATCGTTATCCATTCCCTCCAACAATGAAAGATAGAATTATAGATATTGTTGATAACCACCATTGGTTTGAAAAATATAATACAGGAACTGCAACAGCTGAGAATATTGCTGTTCGTTGTAGAAGACCTGAAGATTTAAAAATTTATGAAATTTTCTCAAAAGCAGATTTTGAAAATGTAAACGAAAATTTCCACTTAGGCAGTAAATCTGGAGGTTCAACAACCCAAGCAGAGTTTGATGCATATATGGCAGAAAGATTTAAACCAATTGAAGAAGCTGTTAATAAAATATATCAAAAGGCTAACTTGGTATTTGATACTCAATTTATGCATCAAGGTCAAAAATTCCCTCGACAAAAAATTGAAATTAATGGTCAAATTGAGGAGTTAAAAGTTTTGAACTTTGCAGATATTGCAGATGATGAAAGTCTATTCCAATATGGTTTTGCCCCAAATGTTACAAAAGAAAATGCTAGATTTTTAGTACATATGACAGAGCCAAAATATAATGCCTTAGAAACAGTATTTAGATTAACTGATACCCCTGTATTCCAAAGCACTTGGTCTACTTCATTAATAAGAACTAGTAATAACAGAACTTATTGGTGCAAAGAGTTTGGTGTTATATTAGATTCTCCACAAGCAAACTTTTCAGAAGCCTTTTTTAAAAATAGCGGTAGTGGTTGTGGAAAAGGTTTAGATGCCTTTCAGAACTTCCTGTTTGGTTCTAGAGCTTTTGAGGTAGATGGCATAAAGTGTGATGTAAGGCATTATGTAAAAAATAATTTTATAATAGAAATGCAAGCAAAAGGCTATGATTTAAACGACCTTGATTATGCTGCACTAAGCCAATATTTATTTAATAAAAAATATCTTTCACAAATCACTTCTGATATAACAGTAGGCGATAAAGTTATAAAGGCGCAAGATTTAATCGAGGCACTAGAAAAATCTCGTGATACTTTATTTGAAGGTGGAGATGAACATAATGAAATTATACCTATCAATCCAAAAGTTAAAGGTGTAATTGCTAAAGTTGAAAAATTGGAAGATTGTCCACAAGACTTACTAAGATTCGCAAAAGAACACGATTTACCAATAATTCTAATGAAAGCAACTGATAGGTAATGAATGAATTACTAAACAGGGGTTCAATTGAACCTCTTGTTTAGTTAGAAATAATTTCTCAATGCCCTTATTTTTTTGTTTTTCCAAAAAGCTCAGATATTGCATTTTCAGCAGAACGAGCATCAACTTCTAGAAAATTATCATAATATTTATTATATTGCCCTAATCTTATTGCTTCAGTACCATCGATATAAGTTTCATTAGCTTTTATACACTTTTTAGCATATTCTTTTAATTTATTTGGAACACGCTTTGAATCAAACTCTTTGATATTATACATATTTAATGCCTTATTCTTTAGATGTTTAATAAAATGATCAGTTAACCACTCTTCTTTTAGATACTGTTCTAAAGGTAAAATTTCTTTTTTGCCACTATTATAAGCACAAATTCCTTCTGCTCGAACCACATCATCAAAAGAATGATTAACTTCCAAAAATCTTTGGAATTTATGCCTAAATTCATGATGTATTGTTCCGAAAATATCATTTTGCGGTCTGTTTAGATTTATTTCAATACAATCTAACCAACGCCCAGAGCCACCACAATAATTAGCCTCTCTTGAAACTATTTCTAATTTAATATTAGAATTTTCAAAACCAAAATTGCGTTTTGCTTCTTTAAAGACAGCTTCAATATATTCTTCTTTCTTGCCTGTTATTCCTAATTTCTCAACATCTTTATATCTATTAAGCATTTCTAGAGCTTCTTTTTCAGTTAAATCTTCTCTTAGGAATACTTCTTTAAATGTTTTCTGAACTCTAGGCATATCATTTTGCAAATCTGCAAATTTCTTCTCAATTTCTTGTATAGCCTTTTTTTGCTGATGAGCTTTGCCTGCTTTTACAGCTGCAAATATACCAACTCCAGCCAATACGATAGCACCAAGAGTTAATAAAGTTTTCTTGGTTTTATTTTGTGTTGGCTTAACCAATGTATCAGTTGTAGGAGTTCTCTCTAAAGCATTTGTTGCCACAACAGGATTAGCCTTAAACGTTCTTTTCATTTGAGGATTCGGATAATTTTGTGCTGTATTTAGGCTATTTACTTGCAGTGACACAATAACTCCTAACTTTCTACTATCTATATAAAGTATTCTAAAAAAGAAAAATTGCTCAATATTGATATATCTAATTCATAATTCTTAATATCTAGTCAATTTTATAATACAATTTGTTTTAAAATATATAGTTAGTAATGTAGAAAGGTCTTATTTATGTCAATAAAAGAAAAAATCTTAACAGCTATCTCTCCTGCAAAACTTGTAGAATATAATCCATTTAAAAGTAAGAAAGCACCTAATATGACAAAAGTTCGCCAACTTTTAAATGAATTACCACCACTTGAAGAAGCAACAAGACCTCTGAGCTTAACTTCT
>SUTV01000009.1 GCA_015152515.1 Cyanobacteria bacterium SIG29 | reverse complement strand
AGTACCTTCGCCAATTGTTAAATCATATATGCCCATTGTTAAAGCTCTATCAAATTTTGCGAGTTTAGTTCTTGGGCAAGATTGTTGTAAGGTATGTACACTTCCTGTATATCTATCAATCGTGTATTTGATGTGCTAATGGGTGAGTTGAAGTCACTCGATTTGCTCTACAAATATATTCGCCTTTTAAGGTGTAAACCTTGATATAGCTCAAATCAAAGAGACTATATTTAATAATGGCTTTTTCTTTTATTCCGTATAATGCCTCATCAAAATAATCAGCCTTTAAAAATCTAATACCATTTCTACCGATATTTTTTATTTCTTGGGCCATCATCAAATCATCAAGTAAACTATCATCAATATTTTGTTTTTCAGTTTCATTAATTACTTCTTGAATTGTTTTATCTTTATCATTAGGACAACTTTGCTAGTTAAATCTAGCAATGAATACCAAGCATTAGTATCTCCAAAATTTGACGACATTTCTTCTTATTTCTTTTGCTTTTATTAGTTCTAACGGCAATTTTCGACTAAAAGTTTAACAAATTTAGCTGTTTGTAACAAAATACAAAGCAACTCAGATAAGATTTATAGCTTCAAAATTTTAAATTATACACATACATTTCTTAAATTTATTTTTAAGTTCGGGCAATTTGAAAAAACGAATTGTTTTATTTAAAGAAAAGGGAATGTAAAAGTGAAGGTATTAAATTTAAGCAATAAGAATGCTTATAAAGCAACGTTTTCAAATTCAGATATTTTAAAAAATAAAAATATCAATAAAATTTTTGATGAAATAAAAACAGACACAATAACTCTAACAAATTCTAATAAAATAACAGGAAAAGAAGCTATTTCAATTGTATCAAAAGGGATGTTAGAAAATATAAAAGAAATCGGAACATCAATAATAAAACATCCGGTAAAAACCATCTTATCTGGTGCTATCGTAAGTGGATTATTATTGACTACACCATTAATTGGAATACCAACAGCTGTAGCAGGTTCTATACTAACCTTATGTTATTTAGGTTTTGCTTGTAATAAAAGCATTAAAGACATAATGAATTTTGTCAAAAATAATAAAAATAAAAATTATAATGAAGCAAGAAAAAATTTAAAAGAAATTGGAAAAGACACAATAAACATAGGTTTAAGTTTGCCATTTGTTCCAAAAGCAACTAAATCAGTTACTAAATTTATAAAATATGGAAAGATAAGTCCAAATTTAGATTTAATGAAAGGATTAGTACAAACAAAAGGAATAAAAAATAAATTTCAATGTATAAAAAATAGCAATATTGAATTATCAAGAAGAATCGAATACCAAAATATTGTTGATAAACACATAAAAACATTAAATTTATCAAAAAAAGTAGCAACAAAACTAAAAAAAGAAATACTAGCATTTAATGTACCAGATGATAAAATCCCAGAAGTTGCATTAAATAAATATGCAGAAATTACGGGCGTAAAAGAAAAACCAAATTTAGAATTAGTTCAATTTGAAAATCAAGGAACAAACGGTTCTGCAAACAGAGGAAATTGTAGAATAAGAATCAACAACAATAAAGCAAAAACAATAGTTCCAAAAGGAAATTCAAATGCTCCAGATAATTCAAAATATAAATTTTTAAAACGCGAAAAATTAAATGATTTCTATATTGAATATTATGAAGACCTTGAAACTGGGGCACAAATATCACAACCTATAACAAAAAAAGTGTTTGATGATTATGTAAAACATATAAGAAGAAGGAACAACTGTTCTCCTCAAGCAAATATTATTTCAACAACAATGCATGAAAGAAGACATATTCATCAATATGCAAGAATTTATGAAAACAATCCAAGCAAACTTGCAAAATTAAATCCTGAAATAAGCAGCAAATATCAAAGAATGATAAGTGATATGCCACCATTAAAAAGAGGCTCAATAGAAGAACTAAAATTAAATGCTTGGATAAAAGGAAGCAAAGGAATAGAAGGATTAGCAGGCACTTATTTGCAAGACCCACTTGAAATTGATGCAAGAAATTTTCAAGCAATTGTGGATGCTAATCCAATATTTAATATGATTGATAATACTTATAAAAAATTAAATGGCTTAAGTTTTGAAAGTATAAAAGAATCTTTGATTAAAGCAAACATTCAAACATTATTTAAGAATAAAGAATAGCTATTTTTTATATTTTAAATATCGTTGCTCATACTCTTTAACAGCACAAATTGCATCTTCTTCAGAATAAGTATATTCAGCCAAACTTATGTTAATTCGACCTAAAGACTCTTCGAACAATCTTTTTTTAATTTTATATGGATAAGTTTCATTACCCTGAAGCTGTCTATTGTGTATAGCATCAATAATACAATCAATATAATCTTGAGCATATTCAGGTATTTTTGGATGTCTTTTAATATACTCAGGAAGTGGCATATTTTCTCTATAACGATTACCACCAGCACAAGTTAATAGAAAATTGCTTATAGTATTAGCACCACCCATAGATGCTGGCACAACATGTTCTATCGTACCACTAGAAGCAATGAATAGCCTGCGAGCAATTTCAATTTGAGAACGCTTTGAATACTTAACAATAAAAGCATTTTTACTACTTTCAGAAGTTGGTAAAAACAAAGCTTTATTTTTGATATCATTTAAAGTTTCGCGTTCATTTTCTAACGGAACAATATTTTCTAAAGAAGCCAAGAAATTTTTTCGTTTAAAAAAGCCTCTTTGAGTATTAGAAATAATTAATTGACGACATTTTACCGTTTGAGCACGAACCTCTAGAGCTGTTTTTGAACAAAGTTTTCTTGTTAAGATATCAACATCATCAAGAACTTCCATTTGTTCTAATTTTAAACGAGTTAAAGCACTTTCTCTAATCATTTTTAAGCAATTTTGCAAATTATCGTCAGGATTTAATTTAACAAAATCAGAAAAAATTGCAAAAAGCATTTTTTCTGTAGGTAACATATTTTCGTGATAGAAACTCAATAGCTCAATTGCTTCAAAAGCTGTTTTGACCTTAAGTAATTTTTTTTCAAATATAGCAATTTGCTCACAAGGAATAATTTTTATTCCACGATAAGGACAAATAACATTTTTTAATTTTCGCAAAGGTTTCCCAGCCGAAGTAGAGCCTTCATGAGGTATATCAAAATAATATTTCAAATACTCTTCTTCTGTAATTTTCTTTAATTTTGGGGAACTCATAAAATCACTTTAACTATCTTCTATAATCATGATAACAAATTGAATTAATGCGTGCAATATAATCTGCCTAATATGGATAAGAACTTTCTTCTTCAATTACTTTTCTTGTTAAATTATCATCTTCTAAAGAAGTTAAATATTTATCATACATCTCTACAGGTGTATCAACAGAACATAGTGAAAAATATGTCAATTTTGTTGTAGGATGGAAACCAAGTTCATTTTGCATTTTTGAAACAGCAGCTAGAGGGGTTTTACTATTTGAAACTATTTCGTAGAATTTATCTAAATCAAAACTAACAAAATAACCCTTATTTTGCCATTTTTTAAGTATTTTAATATCTTTTAAAATAATGTTTTTAAAATTATAAGAGTCATGTTTCCAATTATTTTTGTTAGAACATAATTTGCTTACATTTTCAACTAAATTTTCAGCAATACCATTTACTGAAGATGTATGAACTGCAGGTCTTAAACCTTCTTGATTGCAGAATTTCTTCCAAGCCATAAAATAATCATAACAAGAATCTACATCATTTCCGTTATTTTTTAGATAATCAAATTGACCTAATGGAGCACTAGCATTTAAATTAGTAAAACCCATTTTTTCTAAGACACAAGGAACAACAGAATGAGGAAATTCAGATGTTTCAATTACTTTAACACCTTCAATATCAGAGCTATCATAAATTTTTGCTGAACCTTCTTCCAAGTTAGTATTGTGTTTAACAATGATAGAACCTTTAGGAATTTTTACAGAACCATTTGTATAAATATCATTTGGCATTCCTTCTATAAAAAGACCTGAAGGATTTTCCTCTTTTGTACTTTGATAAGGGATAATAATAGCATTTTTCTTATCATCCCAAGCTCCAAAACGATGTTCTTCAACAGGATGATTCAAAGTAAAATGAACACTATTTCTTGAACCACCAATTTTATCTCTTGTAGATAAAATTTTACCATTAGAAGGGAAATAATCTGTCATATGAACTAAAGCTAATGCTGAAGGTTTAATATTTAACGGATTTAATTTGGTTGGATTACAATTAGATGATAAATCAATTTGAGAAGAATTTATAGCTCTAATTGTTTTAACAAATGAGTCATTATTTATTTTTTCTAAAATAACTTCTTTAGGTACAAGACCATTAACAAAATCTTTATTTTTAGAACAAATTTCAATAATTTTTGATAATGGAACATCAGAAATTTTTACAAACTCGCCTAAAGCTTCATTTGTATTTTCATTAGAAATACTAAAAGTTTTATATAACAAATAACTAGTTAAATCTTTTCGTTGAGATATTTCTGATAAAACATTTTTAAAGATATGAATATTATCAATATTTACGTTTTTAAGTGCTGAATAATATGTATCTATAGTTAATTTTATTGGTAATTCATTAAGTAAATCTAGCATTTCTAACTGAGCAGTTACGGTATCTTTGTGAATACAATTATTAAAGAAATCATCAATTAAAACAGAAAAACCATTTGAAGGGACTGATGAAACTAACTTATTTTTTAACTCATCAACACAAGCTTGATAATCAAGCCCATTATTTAGCCAAATATCATCAACTCTTTTTTGAAAATCAGCAAATTCTTTATCTGACAATGATGTTAGTCTTTTAACCCTATTAGTATTATCTAAATTATCGAGTAAACCTCTTTTTTCTGCAGTAAGAATAGTTTTATAATCATAATTTCCTAAATTTATAGATAGAGGAGAAACTTTTCCAAAAGGCGCTTCTGAACTATATCTAGAAGCTAAAATTGAAAAAGCTTGCGCACCTTCTTTTGAATAAAAATATCCATTTTTAACAGTATCTGATGCATGATTTGTATTTGTAGTTAAGAAAATTTTTAAATTTTTTAAATGCTCATCAATATTTTCAAAATCTAATTTATCAAGATTATTAAATAACTCACTATATTTTGCAATAGAACATGATTCATTTCGCAAATAACCTTTTAATATTTTTTCGACATCTCTAACACTATATTTAGAAGAAGAATCAGATTCTTTTACTTTTGAAGATGAAAAAATATTTGAAAAAATGCCAGAGAAAGAAACCTTAGATTTTTTAGAATTTGAAGTAGATAAACTAACAATATCTTTATTTAAACCTATATATGAAGGCTTCCTTAAATTTGGGGTAGATGATTGCCCAAACTCATTATTTTGATAAATATTAGATTTATTATTTATATTATAATTTTTCACTGAACACCTTTATTTTTAATTTGAAGGATTAAGACTGATTTAACAAAAGCTCAATTACATTCAAACTATTATCTACATTGATAACATCGCATTGAGAAGGTAAAAGAATAACTTCATCAGTCATTCTTGTAACTTTTCCTTTATATGTTGCATTACAATCTAAAATTGAAGTACCTTTTGGAACATTAATTTTAAGAAAATATGGTTGTTGAACATGTGGTTTTTTATTAACCGATATCAATTTAGGTCCACCCCAAAAATCAAAAAAATCATTATAATCTCGACAAGTCGAGGTAAAACCAAGCATATTAAGTTTGCCACTATTAACAGCATCATCAAAACCAGCATAAGGCAAAATACTACGCCATAATGTAATATCTTTATCAGTTTTTCGCATACCTTTTAAGACATTTTTACAGAATTGTTCTTCAGCCTTTGTTAATGTTCCACCATTTCTCAATTTTTTTTGAACCTCAGTATAAGCATCCATTTCATACTGAATTAACTTCATAGCATTAAATTCGTCTTTGGTAACACTTCTTGGCGCAGTTCTTGTTATATTTTGAGAATATTTTGCCAATCTTTTTTTATGATTTTCTAATGCATTACTAGTACAAGAACGATACTCATCAAGATTTGCGATAGGTATAGGACTACTACTAATTTTTTCTAAAGATTTTTTAAAAACATCATCTTCTGGTACAGCCTTTAAAATTGGCTTTGCACTAATAAATAAATCATCAATACCAACACCAGAAGTTTTTGGTGCGGCAATATGAAAAACATCATCAATTTTTGATTTTAATATACTTATAGATTTAGGATTAACAATCATAATATTTAATAATTAGTACATAATTAAATAAAGATAAAAAAAGCTAATAAATTTCCTAATAAGAAAATTTTATTAATTAATATTAAATTTGGGAAATACACACAAATAATAATTTACAACCAAATTATTTTTTTATTTTTAATACTAAATTTGTCAATGCAAATAAAGCAAGTACATTTGGAATAACCATTAAATTATTAAACATATCAGATAAACCCCAAACAAGTTTACTAGACACCAAAGTACCAAGCATAATAAAACAAAGTGCTAAAACAGTATAAATAATTACAAATAATTTTGGTTTACATTTATCAAACAAATAAATAACATTTATTTTCCCAAATAAATTCCATCCTAAAATTGTAGAGAAACCAAAGAAAAATAGACATAAAGCAACAAACATACCAGAAAAAGATGAGCCAAACACACTAGAAATAGCATTTTGAACCAAATTATTTTCATTCAACAAGGTAACTGCCTCATTAAAATAACCATTATGTAATGGACCATCAACGGTATAAAGAGTTGAAATAATAACTAAAGCATTTAAAGTAATAATAACAAAAGTATCTAAAAACACACCCATCATAGCTATTACACCTTGTTCATGAGGTGTTTTAACATTAGCTAGGGCGTGTGCATGTGGAGTTGAACCCAAACCAGCCTCATTAGCAAATAAACCTCGTTTAGCACCTTGGCTAATTGCTGTTTTAAATGCTACCCAAAAACCACCACCAAGTATTGCTTCAGGTTGAAAAGCATATTTAAAAATCATATAAAAAGTTTCAGGGATATATTTTATTCTAATAGCTAATACAACCAAACAACCTAAAATAAACAATATAGCCATAATAGGAACAAGTTTTTCTGTAACAGAAGCTAATCTTTTAATATCACCAATAAAAATTAGCGAACAGGTTATAACTAGAAAAACACCAATAATCCAAGTTGGAATACCAAACGCTTCTTGAATTGAAAAAGAAATAGCATTAGCTTGAACCATACATCCCATAAAGCCAAGTGCAAGTATTATAGAAACTGCAAAAAATCCAGCCATAAACTTACCAAGACGCCCTTTAAATGCTTCAACAATATAATAAACAGGACCACCTTTTATATTTCCATCTTCATCAATTTTTCTAGTTTGGATAGATAAAGTAGCCTCTGCATATATAGTCGCCATACCTAAAAAAGCTAAAGCCCACATCCAAAAAATAGAGCCTGGACCACCAATTAAGATAGCTGCAGATGAACCAATAATTGTAGCTGTACCAACTTGTGAAGCAATAGAAGTTGCTAGAGCTTGGAATGATGTCATACTACCACTTTGAGTTTTGCCAAATAAATCAATATTTCCAATTAAATATTTAAAACCTTCAGAAAAATATCTAACTTGAACAAATTTGGTTTTAATTGTGTACCAAGAACCAACTGCAAGCAACATAAAGACAAGAACATAATTTGAAATACACTCATTAAACTTACAAACAATTGGGTATATAACATTTTCAAGTGATTCTAACATTAATTAATTCCTTGTCTATTAAATAGGCAATTTATAAGCCGAATATGGTTATAAGCCAATAAAATCAATAATAAAAATATTAACATTATGAAAATAAATAATCAATAAAACTAAAATTATTTTAAAATTTCTGTTTCAATTATTTTTGAAGCAGTATAAATAAATTTTTCACAAGGTCTACTAGCGTAATATTCATCAGTTCTTTTTAATGGTATAGGAGAATCAGCTCCGGAATCTAAATCTAAAAGTTCTCTACAAATAATCGTTGAATGTTCTTCTTTAAATTTTTGAGCTAAAAATTGTATAAATTCATAGTGTTTTGCTTTTGCTTCATCATCATTTGGGTTAATATATCCTTGTTTTAATCCAGCAATAGAAAACATAGCAGTAACAGCACCACAAACTTCTCGTAACCTACCCATACCACCACCAAAAGAAGATGAAATTTTCAAAGCAGTTTCTTCATCAAAACCAAATTCATCTGCATAGGTTAAAAAAACAGACTGGGCACAATTATAGCCCTTCTTAAAATTATCAACAGCTATTTTAGAATAATCTTTCATAAATGATATTTTAATTCAAATTAATATTTTATTCAAAAAATTAATAAATAAACAAAACTAATAAATTGAAAAATGTTAAAAATCAAAGAAATCAATTAAAAATTTAGCAATTTTTTTTATTTAGAATTTATATAATCAATGAATTAGGAGTTGTTATGCGAATAAGTAAAATTCAAGAAAATATTTCAATAAATAACAAATACCAAGCGCAAAATTGCCAAAATAAATATACAAATCAAAGCAATAATCAAACATATTCGCAAATTCCAACAAATTTTAAATATAACAACATAATTCATTTTTCAGGACTTTCACACAGAATAGAACCAAATTTTGTACAAAATATAGTAATAGGTGGTTCTAAACAAGATACTTGCTTGATTGATGATGTTGATGCAGATATTTATAAAAAAATGTCTGACACAAGAAAAGCAAGATACAGAAAAATATTTCAAAATTTCTATTCAGATAGCAGAATTAATCGCTCTGAAATGTTCGACAGAAAAAATGTTTGTTTACCTTTAAATAACGAATATACATTAGAAAAATTCATTCAAGCTTCTAAAATGTATTTAAGATATAAAGACCATCAAATATTATGTTTAGGAAGAAGTCCTAAATGGTTTTTGGACTGTGCAGTTGAAATGAAAGATGGGTTACCTCCATATAAATTTGTACCATTTTCAAAATATTGGTTCCAAAAAAATCCTAGAACTGGTTTAAAAAGACTTAATGATATGGCGCCAACTTTAGAAGAAGAAGCAGCATTTAAAAAATATTTACTACATAAACGTCTTGATCCTGAAAGCATAGTAAAAAATATGCAAGAAACCGGAAAAGAAACTATAATTACAGACTACATTTGCACAGGAAAAGGAGTTTGCTCATTCCTTGATTTAATGGGTAGATTTGCTGAAGAACAAGGCGTATTAGAAGAATTTTCAAAATCAATTAAAATAGTTGGAATAGGTTCAATGGATTATATGGAAGAATTAAATCCATACGCTGAAGAAATATCAATGCCAAGAGCACCAATACCTGATATTTTAAAACCGTACGAAAACAACATAAAACAAATCTTCCATAATTTAGAGTATGGAATGTTTTCAGATATGCTTTTAAACCAAAATACAAATGAATGCCGTTCAACATATTGGCCACATGATGCTTGGACAGTTTATAATCCAGACAGATTTAGAACAGGTATGGTTAATACTTCACAAATAAAAAAACTAGCAGAAAAATTTGACGGCAAAGAAAAATATTACACTTCATACACACCAGCAATGCGCGATTATAGAAATTTAGTAAGATTTAGAATTCTTGATGGTCTAAATGAGCGTGGTTTATTAAAATAAATAATTAAAAGCAATTTAATCTTAAGAAAAACGTTATATATTATATAACTAGGTTTGAGGTTAAAATGAATTTAATTACATCATATTCTAATGGAAATAATTTTCCAATTCAAAATGATTATCAAGTACATCACGGAAACAATACTAATTATATAAATAATGAAGCAAAAGACACAGTATCTTTCAACGAATTATTTTCAAAATATAGTTTTGTGCAAGAAAAATCAAATGGATGTACAGGCGTATTTGCTGGCGAATTAAACGGACAAGAATCAATCTTTAAAAGAACATACGATAATGAAATGACACATTATGAAGGTACAATAGGAAATAAAAAATTTTTATTATCTTCAATTATTGGACATAGTTTATCAACTGGCAAAACAGTATCATCATATACATCAAAATACGAAGGTGAATATAATGGTAAAAGTATAAATTTAAACATAGAAGTAATAAAATCAGATTCACCATCAAAACTCAAAAGATATATTGAAGTAAAACGAAATGAAGAAAGAATAAAAGAAATAAATATTACAGGTAAAATTGGTGATAAAGATATTTCACTAAAATTACCAAATACAGAAGTACCAAAAGATCAAGATGTGAAAGATATTTTAGCTTTTACAACAGGATGCGAGTGCATTTCTCTTGGAGTTACTAATGGAAAGATACGTTCAATAAGCTATGATGAAGAAACAAGTGATTTTATAAATAAAAAAAGAAACGAAGAAACAGAAAAAATAAAACAATTCCCAGCACAAGTTCTAGCATTTGGAACAACAATTTTAAATACAATATTAATTATAATGCAATTAAAAAAACCAAACTAATTTAAAATATAACTTTAATAGCTTTATTTTCAATTTTAAAATTTAAATCATCAGAGTGTTTTTTCTTTTCACCATCTATATGGTCAACGCACCATTTGTTTTTGATAGATAATTCATTTGTCTGAAAATATTCTGCTCTTTTAGAGTTAAATCTTAATCCAAGTGCAATACCAATTAACTCAAAGAAATAAAGTATTGGATTTTTAGTTTTTAGAACAAAAACGTCCATTAATCCATCATCAAGTTTACAATTATTTCCAACTGAAAAAAAGTTTCTATACATATTAGCTGCGTTTGCAACAATTATACAGGTAGAATTAACATTTTTAGTTTCATTATTATATGTTAGTTCGTATTCCTTTGGTTCTAGTCTTAATGCAAAAATTATGCCAGATAAGAAATAAGCAAAATATCCAAATTTGTTTTTTAATGATTGTGGAGTTTTGCAAATAATATCAGAATCGTATCCTAAGCCAAATCGTAAAACGCAAGGTTCATTATTAATATCAATGTAATCAATTTGTTTTGTTTGAGCTTTTTTTAGCCTTTTTAACGCTAAATAGTAATTCATAGGAATACCTAATTTTGCAGCTAAAAGATTTGCAGTACCTGTTGGAATAATCCCCAAAGTTTTGTCTGTATTAATAACATAAGGCAAAACAGCATTAACAGTACCATCTCCGCCAATAGCAACAATAGTATCATAATCTTTAACATCATCTGGATTAAATTTTCCAATAGAAACAACTCTATAAGACTCTGCTGTCTTTTGCAAAAGTCTTAATAATTTTTTTCTATGTCTGATTGTTCTTTTTCTTCCTGCATTAAAATTTGCAACAACAAGAACTTTTTTCATTAATCTCCTACTTTCTGAAATTTGTTGCTTATTTTAATGAATATTAGTAAGAAGAATATTCCTAAAATAAATCCACCAATTACATCTGTAAAATAATGCACGCCGAGCCACATTCTACTAAGTCCAACAAATAAAACCCATAGAATAGTAAATACCATCAAAAAGTTTTTAACTGGTTTAGAAAAATTATATTTATAAGCATAAAATATAACCATTCCCCATAAGCAGAACATTACAAGGCTATGAGTTGAAGTATAACTGTAACTTGTTAATTTTATTACTTGTTGAAGTTCAAATGGTGGGCGCGGACGCTGAATTATTTCCTTAAACCCTGAATTAAGTAAAAAACAAATTAATGGAACAGCATAAAATAAAACTAAATCATAGAATTTTTTAGTTTTTAAAAAGTAAATTCCAAGTCCTAAAAATGGAATGATAATCATTGCAGCATATAAAATTTCATCCATTAAAGATGGAATTATTAGTGGCAATGGTGCTAAAAAACTATGCAAAATTGAAAGTAAAGACTTGTCCCAAACAGTTACCTGAGGACAAGCATTTACTACAATTGTATAAATTATGAATGTAACTAATACAGAAACTAGTTTTTTCATATTATTTGCCACAACCTACACATTGACCGCTACATTTATTTTTTGGTTGTTCTTTTGAACAGAAATTGTCTCTATCTATATAATATTCACCTTCAAGAGGGAAGATTGTCATCCATAAATTATTTCTCCAATCCTCATCAAGAATCTCTTTTACATCTTTAGAATATTTATCAATTTTTGAAGTAATTTCAGGATTTGTCAGATATGCAGCAGCATTTTCGTGTGTTTCATATGGTTGGAATTTTTGATAATAACCTCTTAAAACATCTGGTCTATCAACGATCATACAAGGTCTTAGCATATTACCATCTTCATAAGGAATGCCATCTCTAATCGCCTTCATAAATGGAGAAGCTAATGCTTCTGTTAATGTGCAATTTTTAACATTATGAGTTGCTAAGTGAACAAAAGTACAAGGCTCAACATCACCACGAGGATTAACGTGAACATATTGTCTTCCACCTGCAATACAACCCATCATTTCAGGTCCATCACCCCAGAAATCAACTGTCATCATTGGCAGTGTGTTTCTTGCGTTATAAACAGCTTTTAAAATTTGTTGTCTTTGTTTTGCATCTGGAACTAAACTTACATCTGGGCTGTCACCAACTGGAACATAATGGAAGAACCAACTCCATAGTGCACCTTTATCAGATAACATTTTCATAAATTCATCAGAAGTAACTTCATCACAATTTGCACTTGTAGCAGTGATACTTGCACCAAAGAAAATACCAGCTTCTCTAAGCATATCCATTTTGCTCATAACCATATCAAAACAGCCTTCACCACGAACAGAATCAGTATTTTCTCTCAAACCACCAAGCGAAAACATAGGATGAACATTTCCTAATTTTTTCAATTTTTCAACAGTTTTTTCTGTAATTAATGAGCCGTTTGTGAAAGTAATAAACGCGCAATCATTGAATTCTTCAGCCAATTCTAAAAATTCTTTTCTTGCGAATGGTTCACCACCAACAACAGGGATGATATGAATACCCATAACATCACGAGCTTCTGTGAAAATTTCTCTCCATTTTTCTTTCGTTAAGTCTTCTTGAACATCATATTCATTTGCCCAACAGCCTTTGCACTTGAAATTACAACGCTTTGTAATACTAGATAACAAAACTGTAGGTGGGAAGAAACCGTTCTTTTCATTGAATTCAGAACGCTTTCTTAAATTGTCGCCATAATAACCATTAACAAAGAAGTTTTTAATCCATTTGTTACGGCAATTTGGGTCTAATTCTGTTAAAATTTTCTTCCACCAGAAAAGATGTGGATGATTTGATTTAAAAAGCCATTGCATTCTACGAGCGTGATTGATACCGCCTTTAGAACCAGCAATTTTTTCAAATATTTTAGCTAAATTGATTAATTTTTCTTTGCTAAAGTTATGTCCAAGATAGCCTAAAAGCATATCAATAGCCATATTATTAACTTGTAATTTTAGTCTATCAAACTTACCCATTGAGTTTGACTGCCAAACAGTCGATTGCTTCTCTACTTTTGCCATTATTTTATCCCTCTGTAATTTTATTTAGTTTCTTTTCCCATTCATAAGCAGTTTTAATGCTTGTTTCTAGGGTGTTTTTAGGTGACCAGTTTAAAACAGATTTTGCTTTAGAGTTATCTGCGATTAATTTTGCAGGGTCACCTGCTCTTCTTGATTTTACCTCAACCGGAATATTTTTTCCTGTGATTTTTTGGCATGCATTAAAAACTTCTTTAACCGAATTTCCATCATTTGTGCCTAAGTTAAAATAATTCGTTTCTCCGCCATTTTTCAAATATTCTAATGCCAATAAATGCGCATTAATCAAATCTTCTATGTTAATATAGTCTCTAACGCAAGTTCCATCTTTTGTTTCGTAGTCATCACCAAACATTTGGAAGGTTTTAGCATTACCAAAAGTTGATTTTAAAACATTAGGAATCAAGTGTGTTTCAGGCTCATGCCATTCACCAATTCTAGTTTTTAAATCAGCGCCTGCAACATTAAAATAGCGTAATCTTACAGATTTCAAATCGTAAGCTTGGTCATAATCATCTAGAATATTTTCTATCATCAATTTTGTTTTTCCATAAGGATTTATTGGTGATTTTGGATGTGCTTCATCAATTGGGATATAACTTGGTTCGCCATAAATTGAAGCAGTAGATGAAAAAACAATTCTTTTTACGCTATTTTCAAGCATTGCATTTAAAAGATTCAATGTTCCACAAACATTATTCAAATAATATTTTTGCGGATTTGTTGTTGATTCGCCAACTTGTGAAAAAGCTGCGAAATGAATTACAGCCTCAATTTGATTTGATTTTAAGGCAGAATTAATTTCATCAAAGTTAGTCAAATCGCCTTTGATGAAATCAACTTGTCCATATTTTTTCAATTCATTAACGGTTTCAATGTGTCCGGTTGATAAATTGTCAAAGATTAAAACTTTAAAACCTTTTTCCAATAAAGCCAAAACACAATGACTGCCAATGTATCCAGCACCGCCTGTAACTAGTATCATACCAATGCTTCTTTCACGATATTTTTATTAGTTTTTTTCAAAATTTCTTTGATTTGCTTGTATAATTTTGCGTTTGTTTCGCCAATTTTAGCAACAGTTATAACATCAATTGTATCATTAATATCAGCGATAAATTCCTCTGATATTTCAGGTTTTACAAACTTAATGTTTTTATAAGCTTGTAATTTTTGGATTATAGCTTCAGAAAAGCCTTCAAAAGCAATTACTGCAAGTTTTTTGTCTTTGTGTGATAACAAATCAATTTGCAAGTCTGTGAAATCTTTTTCCAAGCTGTATAGGATGTTATCGCCAAGCATAGAGTATGTTAATTTTTTAGATGTTGTTTCAGCAATAATAAGTGCAATTAAAGCGAAGATAGCACCTAATACAATGCCCATTACGATATTTATAAATAATTTTGGTGACACTTGTTCATATTCAGCTAAAAGGCGAGGCTCTTTTAAGATTAAAACTTTTGATGTATCTGACATTTGTTCAACTAATCTAGCCCATTCAAGCTTTTTAGCAAGTTCAGCAACTTTTTCAGCTTCTTCTGATACTTCAATTCTAGAGCGTTCGCCGGCAATGTATTGGCTTCTTAATGTGCCGATAGCTGATGAAGCAGAGTTTGAATACGCGCTCATTGCAGATAAATGACCAACACCAGTCATAGCAGTAGATGGCATACCAGAAACTTTGTTAAGTTTAGAGTCCAAGCCTTGTTTAACGCTTTGGTATTCTTTTTCGATAACAGATTTATCTAGTTTTGATTTTTCACTGTTAATTTGTTTGTGTAAATCAATATAGTTGTTGATGATTGAGTTTACAACATTATATGCTAGCTCTCTATCTTTGCTTTTGTATGTGATAGAAACAACATTTGTGCCTTTTTTATTTTCGAATTTAGGACCTTTTTTTAAGAAAGCTTCAACAGTTAAATATTTACCTGTTTTAATAGTTGGAATTATCCCAAAAACTTTTTTAAATCTCAAATCATTTTCTTTAATAACTTTTTCTATAACCAAAGGTGATTGCATAATTTCTAATTCATTAGTTAAAGCACCACCGCCACCTGCTAGCATTGCAGCCATACCACTACCAACACCAACTTCAGATATAAAATAAGGGTTAATTTCTGCCATATGTGAGTTATTAGATTTATTAATGTATAAGTCAGATTCAACTTTATACTTTTTAGGCAATACAAAAGTAGAAAGAATCATTAAACAAAAAACAACTACAAATACTTTAATAATAAGGAATTTATTATTCCAAATTGCTAGGGCAATTTTTTTTAAATCAATGGTGAGTTCTTCATCTAATTCATCAGGTATGTTGTAATAATTTTCACTCATACTATCTCCTTGTATAAAATCTAGTTAAATTGCATTTAAAGAATTAATTTTACTTATTTTATTTTACCAAAAAAACAATATTAAAACTCAAAGAATATTACAATTTGCACTATATTTTATAAGTGTATTTTAATTATATTTACAAACTAAATTAATTACAACATATTGTAATTAATTACAATTATTACATTATATCGTCACTTGTTTGTTACAATATAATGCAATCTAATTTGATTCGGCTTTTAATAACTCATTTTGTTTTAAAAGTTGTTTTGTTTTTAAAGTATATCTAATACCAACATGAGTTGCTGATGTTAAATATGCTAATGAAGCAGCATATACACCATATTTATTAAACAATAAAAGCACTAAAATTGATATTATAATAGCTTCTAGTTGCATATGAATTTTTATATGTTGATTTCCACTCGCAGTAATATATGCACCATAAATATTTGCTAAAGCTAAACTAATATTTCCTAGTGTAAATAATAATAATAATATGTGACCATTTTGATAATATTCTTGTCCATAAATTAATAACAATAATTGTTTGCCAAATAATAAAAATAAAACAAATATAAATGTATTTATTTTCATAACAAAATTAAAATTGTTTTTAATTAATTTTTTTATATTTTGAATTGTATTTTTCATCATTTCTGGAACTATTTTTTGATTTTGTGCAGAAATCAATAAACCAATAATACCGGCTATTGTAAATGCTGAAAAATATAAAGCGGCATCTTCTTTAGATAAAAAAGTTGAAACATACAATGAAGGAATTTGAGAATACAATAAAAAGGCAATAATTACGCCAATATAACCAAAAATAGATTTATCAATTAAATAAAAATAATTTTTTATTTTAAATAGCATATTAAAAATATTAATTTTTAAATAAATCGAACATTGTATATAGTTTATAAATCCAATTAAGCAACTTAAAACTAAAAATTTAAACAAGGATAATTTAAATACAAAAGATATTAACGCCAATAATGAAACCAAAATACTGTACAGAATATTTATATAACTAATAATTTTTAATTTATTACTAGCTTGAAAATAAGGCAAAATTAAAGCAAAGAAAGTTGTTTCAAAAAATGCTCTTATTAATACAAGAATAAATATTAAATGCATATCTAAAGGGCAAAAAATAGATATTAAGCTAGTTGACAAAACAATAGCTAATGCATTTATTAAAAACAAAGTTATTTTTAATTTAACTTCGTGAACATTTTTATTACTAGAAACAAGAATATATTCGTTATAACCAAGACAAGCAAAAGTTAAGATAAAAGTAGCAATCGCTTTGTAACTTGAGAATAAACCATAATCATAAACAGAGAGGTAGCGTGCTATAACAAATAAAATAAGTGTTCCAGCAATTTGCCTAGAATACAATGATATAGCATATATGTTATTTAAAAATATTTGTTTTATTTTTTGCATTTAGATTCTCTTATTAATTTTTTAATAGGTTTTACAAAAGGAACGATTATTGCATAATAAAATAATTTATTTTCTTTATACCAAAAATTAACATAGAGCTCTTTCTTTGGTATTTTTTTAAGTTCAATTTCAGCTTCTTCTTGTTCTTTTGTAATAACCTTTGGTTCGGTTAAAATTTGCACTAATTTATTTTTTACAAAATCAGACTTTTCTTCAATAATATTTTGAATCTTATCATAATTATAATTTTCATTATAAATAATTTTTTTCGAAGATTCAGTTACATTATCATGTAAATCGAACATTTTAAATAAAGATTTAAAACGAATGAAACCATGTGTATTTTTTATGCATACAAATGGTTTATTAAATATTAAAGCAAAACAAACACAATGGAATGAATCTGTAACAATAATTTTTGAATCAATTATTGCTTTTAACCAATTTTCAACAGAAATATGTTTATTTTCAATTGATTTAACAGAAACTTCATTTCCAGCAAAATCAATAATATTATTACCATACTTATTTTTAACATCATCTAAAATTTTATTGGTATCTTCCGTTGGATAAAGGACATAAGTTAAAATTTTATCTTTTGCTTCAACTTTAGATTCTTGAGCTAAATCAATATATTCTTGTTTATCTAAATAGAATACTGGGTCGATAACCCAATCAGCTTTGCAATCAAAAGTTTCTTTCATAATATCAACACCGTTATATTCACGAACTGATAAATAATCAAAGCGTTTTAAAAGTGTTTTCATAGTAGATATTTCAATTTCTGGTGCTGCAATTTCTTCCAAACTCATTGATGTCGAAATTGAAACTTTTTTCATTTCTTTTGGAAGATAAAAAGCTAATGGCAAATATATGTATTTATGATTAGTATTCAAATTAAATTGATTATCAGAGCCAACAATATATGTGTTTGTAATTTCTGACAATTTACTCATATCAGTTGGCGCTAAATACATTTTTTCTGTATAAATACAATATTTATCATTAAAAGGCTTAGCAATTGATTTGTCATCATCTGCAAACTTTAAAAGTTTTGCACTATATCCAAGATTATTTATTGTTTTTTTTAAAGCATATCCAGTAAGAATTGCGCCATAATTTTTTAAATGAGCCCAAGTGGATATAACACTATCAAATTTTTGAGGTTGTTTTTTTACAAATAGCTTAATAAAGTTTTTAATAAATTTGGGAGTATGATTTTGCAAAATTTTATAATAATATTTCCACCCTAAATTTTTTTTGAAGAAATTATCAAGCCCAACATATCCATATTTTTTATATTCTTCTAAATACTTATCTCTCATTACGTTTTTTATAGATGGATGTCTTAATGGATGATTATATTTTTTTAATAGATTAATATTAACCCTATTGTAAATTACATTATCTTGTAATTTTTCAAAAAAATTTTCACCTTTTTCTGTATTAATAAGAACTAGAGAAATGCCTTTATTTTTATCTAATTTTGTTTTTAAAAGTTCAGGATATTCTTGTTCTATTCCCCACGCGTCAGCGATTGTAATATCTGATATTCTTTCCAAACCTGCATATTTACAAGTATAACAACGCTCTTGCTCGCTAATTCCATTCATGAAGAAATACAAAAAAGAAGTTACATTATTATGTAATATTTTTTGTTCTCCATTTTCTAAAGTAATTAGAGCATTACCACAAGCCCAACCTAATTTTTCTTTATTTCTAAATTCAAATTTAATAATTTTCTTTTTATATTTATTTTCTAAGAACTTTATAAAATCATTAAATAACTTTTGTGATGGTGTACCAGTACAACTCAAATCAACAGTTAATAAATTATCATAATCTTTTCTTAAATATGCTTTTAATCCAGCTATTTGACAAGGTGTGCCTGAGAATAAAACAAAACGACCTTGTTCTAAAAATTCTTTTGCTTGTTTTATGGTCTTGCCAAGATTACTTTGAACATATTTTGAACCTTGTAATTTATACAAATCTTCTTCTTTTTCAATATAAATATGTTTCACATCAAAACCTTCTTCGAGTCGTTCCATAGCACAACCAAATACTATACCATTTCGAGCTAGAATGTACTTAGCAAGTTCTGCAAACATCCCACCAGAAGAAGATTTTGAAATTAAATTATTATTTTTTATTTGAATGATATATGAATTATTTAGCATTGTTCTCCATTGTATTTTTTCTTGTATAAGTAATATCAATATTTATTTTCTTTTTATAATAAAAATATGTTGCAGAACATAAACCGAACATAAAAAATAGAAATTGATCATTTACATCTTGGTTATAAATAATTGAAATAGAAAATAATGTAATCACTGATTTCATAAAACCTGTTAGAAATATTTTTTCAATTCTTGAAAAATATTTAATTAACTTTTGAACAAATTTTATAGATTTTATTGCAAATAATATATATAAAACCGCGCCAAATAAACCTGTTTGATGCAATAAAGAATATAGAGCATTTGTTGTATATGTCATCGTGCTTGTTGCATCAATTAAAACTCTTGTCATTTCAGGCGTAAGAGGAATGCCTGATGTTTCAAACTGTTTTATCATCATTGGCCCATTATTAAAAAGCCCAATACCTGTTATTGGATGTTTTAAAAACATAAGAAATTGGTTTAAATTATTTACAACCCTTGTTGCTAAAGATGGTTCTACAATGATTAAATTATTTAGAGAAAAAGATTTAATCAAACCTACCGTTTCTATAATTCTGTTTATAAAAGTTGTTTTAAAGCTTATATTTGATGCAAAAATAAAGATACAAATAAAAGTTATAATCACAAATGCAAATATCAATATTTTTTTTGCATTCTTCAATAAACAATGTATCAAATGCTTATAGAAAAACAGAATAGTTACAATTGTACAAATAACTAGATATATAGGAGACTGTGTTAATAATAAAGAAATCCATAGCATAGGAATTAAAGTAATTTTGGTTATTTTATTTAAAATAGACGATTTAAATATTTTATATTTACATGTTACTAACTGATAAATAAGAGGCATTTGTATTGCAATAAAACGACCATATGTTCCTGGTTCCATACAAACACTTCTTATTCTTGGGATATTTGAAATATTATCAATGATGATAGAGGTTTCCTCTTTTCTAATGTTCGAAATAAAATGGATAAAATTATTTATTATTTCTATACCATAAAAAACCCCAACAAATTCAATAAAACCAATTATAAATATTGTAAAATAAGCAAAAACAAACACTTTCATGAGTGTTTTTATATTAAATATTTTAGGAATTAATATTGATGAATAAAAATATATAAAAACCAGCCGAAGCACAAAACCAACAATAATTGCCCATACAAATTTAAATAATGTTATGTACTGAAGTACTAAACATAAAAGTCCTGAAATAAAAATCCACAAATACAAAATAACCAAATATTTAAATGGCGTATATTTATATAAGGTTATAATTTTTTCAAAAAAGAATTTTGGTTTTATTAAAAAAAGAAATATAATACAAAAACTATTAACAATCACAGATGCTGGAATAAAATTATTTTCTGTAAAATAAAACATAAACGATTGCAAGAAAACAAATATTAGAGGAAAATATGCTATAAATTGAAAATTTAAGTTCACAGTTCAAAGCCTTTATATTACGTTCTTTATTGTATCAAGCAATGTTCTTTCTGTTTCTTCCCAATTATAGAAAGATTTTATAGAATTATATCCATTAATAGCTTTATCTTTAAGCTCTTCTTGATGATTGTAAATATAAGTAATAACATTTGCTAAATCTTGAGGATTTTCTGCCTCAAAAACATAACCACAATCTGCTTCTTCTACAATTCTTTTTAAAGGTCTTGCGGATGAAACTATAACAGGTATAGAGCTTGCCATATAATCAAAGATTTTATTTGGTATTGTATATTCAATAACGGGACTTTTTGTATGAGGAACAATTCCTATATCTTGAGTTTTAAGATATTCCAATAATTCATCATGATTATATTTTCCTAAGAAATTGATATTTAACAAATTTTGTGCTTTTTGTTTACAAAAATCTAGAAAATTTCCATCACCTATAATATTAAATTGTATAGACTCATTACTTTGTAATATTTTTGCAGCATCAACAACTGTTTGAATACCTCTAAAATCAGAATCAATATTTCCAGTATAAGTAATTCTAAACGTATCATCTTTATAGCGTTCTTCTTTTTGTTTCAAATTAATTAAATAAGGATAATTACTTATAATTTCAATTTTACTCGAATCGATACTATATGAATCTACAAGTCTTTGTTTAGACTCTTCAACCACAACTAGAATTTTATCTGCAGATTTTAACTGAGATTCTATAAAAGTATAAATAGGAAGATAACAATAAACCATTTTTAAGAAAAAATTTTTACTATTACTAGCATAAGATTTTAACAATTCAGGCATATTCTCTGCAACATCAACAACAAGCTTAATTTTAAATATTTTAGTTACTATAATTGCAGGTAATAATAACGGAATTTCTCGTAAAATTACAATATCAGGCTTATATTTCTTTGTATATTTATATATTGCATATCCCCAAGTAAAAAAATACAATAAGAATTTAATCACAGTATTGGTAAAATTATTTGCATACCTAAAAATTTGTATATCATTGTAAATTTCTTCTGTTTGTCGATTTTGAGTATTCCCCGTTAAAATAGCAACATTATATACTTTGCTTAATGAACTCAAAAACTTTTCAATTCTAACTTCCCAAGGAAATTCACCTGCAAAGACATATAAAATTTTTTTATCTGATTTTGAATTAGAACAAGAATTTAACATTTAATTATTAATCTCCCATAACTTTATTTGATATCCAAAAATAAAAATTGTAAGATATTTCTTTTTTTTATAATAACGATACTTAAACTTAAATAACCAGTAAAAATCTATTTCTATAGCATATTTGTTAAACAATTTTTCTATTTTTATAAACGGAGTATTTATTATTAACTTTTGTTTAAAACATTTTTCTATAAGTTTATCGAGTTTAATTTTATGTTTATTGCGCATAAAATAATCGATATTTGATTTTACCCAACTTGCATCCCACCAATGAACCGTATATGTTTTTTCTGTTACAAATCCATCCTTTTCTTTTAGTCCAAATGGAATTGGGTAAAAATATTCCTGTGGCAAAATCAAAATATCATCATTTTCTGTAACTTCTGTTGAAGAATTTAATTTATACTGTTTTTTTAAAACAAAAGTAGCAATTTGTGGAATCGTAAATAATTTATATTTCCAAATTTTTTTACTATAAAAATCAATTATTTCTTTTATTAATTCATTTTTTTGAGGAACAACACAAACAGCGAAATTAATATTTTTTTTATCTTCCCAACCTAAAATTAATTTAGATTTTTCTAATAATTCTGATATATCTTTCTCTACTGTTATATCTGTATCAAGGTATATACCACCTTGTTCATACAAAACCTTTAATCTAGCATAATCAGAAACATAAGCCCACATTTTATTTTCATAACAAGTCTTAAACCAAAGATTATTTTCACATTCATTTTCAATATCAAATAAATCTTTATTAAACTCATTAATTTCAATAATTTTATAATTTGGCAACATTTGTTTCCAGTTATTAATACAATCCATAACTTTTTGAGGTTTATCACCACCAAACCAGCAATAAAATATTTGCTTTTGAATACTCATTATGTATTGTCCTTCCTCAAAAATTTTTTATAAACTATACCCATAATTTTTGTTGGAAGAATTCTCAACAAAAACTTAGAACAGATATTTCTTAAATACTGTTTCAAATTAATAAATTTCATTTTATATAATTCAGTATGTAATGGAAACTCACTATTAAAGAAATATGTTAAGTTTGCTCTTCTTTTGAACATTGCATTTCCGGCACGAACGTTAACTAAACATTCTGGAATATTTGCGAATTTGGCACCATTCTTTAACATTCTGCCCCATAAATAATAATCTTCAATATTTTTAAACGTTTGATAATTTCCAGCCTTTAAAACAGCTTCTTTTTTATACATTACGGTCATATGATTTACAGGACATCTAAATTGAGCAAATTTATATATTTCATCTTGAATAATTGGCAACTGTCTATATGAAATAATATTTTCAGGATTTTCTTCAAATTCAGAAATCCAGCTACCAACCAAATCAACATCGGGATTTATTTTCAAAAATTCAATTTGCTTTTGAAACCTATCATTTCTTGCTATATCATCAGTATCCATTCTAGCAATATAATCATAAGAACAGTTTAAAACACCATTTCTTAATGCTTCACCCAAACCACTATTTTTTTCAAGCTTTACTATTTTAAATAGATTAGGATTTGATTTAACATAATTATCAATTATAGAATATAAATCACTTGTTAATGGTCCATCTTCAACCAATACAATTTCATTAGGCAGTAAGGTTTGATTTAAAATACTTTCAAGTGCTATTTTAAACCATTGGGGATTTTCTTTAACGTAAATAGACATTAAAACTGAAAATTTAATACTAGTTTCCATTAACTTTCTCCCACTCATAGGCATTTTTAATGCTTTCTTCTAAAGTTTTTTTAGGTTGCCATTTTAAAATTTCTTTCGCTTTTTTGTTGTCTGCAACCAATGAAGCAGGATCGCCAGCTCTTCGTTCCATTACATCAACTGCAATAGTTTTGTTTGTTACCTTTTCACAAGCTGAGAAAACCTCTTTTACGCTATTTCCATTATTTGTACCAAGGTTAAAGTAGTTTGTTTCTCCACCATTATTCAAATATTGAAGCGCTAAAACGTGAGCATTTACTAAATCTTCAACATCAATATAATCTCTTACACAAGTACCATCTTTTGTATCATAATCTGTTCCAAACATTTTAAAAGTTTGTCCACCATTAAATGTTGATTTTAAAATATTTGGAATCAAGTGAGTTTCTGGTTCGTGCCACTCACCGACCCTTGTTTTACTATCAGCACCAGCGACATTGAAATATCTTAATCTTACTGATTTTAAGCCATAAGCCTTATCATAATCATCCATAATTTTTTCTATGAATAACTTTGTTTGTCCATAAGGATTAATAGGTTCTTGCGTATGTTTTTCATCAATTGGAATGTATTTAGGCTCTCCATAAGTTGCGGCAGTTGAAGAAAAAACTATCTTTTTAACATTATTTGTTAACATTGCTTGTAAAAGATTCAATGTTCCACAAACATTATTTATATAATATTTTTGTGGATTAATAACTGATTCACCAACTTGAGAAAATGCTGCAAAATGAACAACAGCATCGATGTTATTCTCTTTAAAAATTACATCTACATTAGCAGGTTCAAGCAAATCTGTATTATAGAATTTTACATTGCCATATTTTTTCAAAGTTTCAACAGTTTCAATATGTCCTGTTGATAAGTTATCTAAAATAACTACATTATAGTTTTGTTCTAACAAAGCTAAAACGCAATGACTTCCAATATATCCAGCTCCACCTGTAACCAAAATTGTTTTCATTACGTTCTACTCCACATTTTCTTTCATATATTCAACCCATTGCTTTAATATTTCATCTTCAGGCAACTGATAAGAAATAGGTTTACCGATATTTAAAGTTATATGTTTAGAAAAAGGAATAAACGCATAACCATCAAATCCACTTATTGCAACAGGAACAATATCCATCTTCGCCAGTTTTGCAATACTTACAAAACCACCTTTTACCTCGTCAAAATTTTGCTCGTCATGTGAATATGTTTTACCTTGTGGGAAAATACCAAATGACCATTTTGTGTGTCTCGCAATATCTATAATACTTTTAATTGTTGCTGATTCAGGCTTTTTTCTATTCACACCAAATGAGCCCAAGCTTATCACTAAAAATCTAATTAATGGGTTTTTGTGTGTATAAAGCTCTTCCTTCGCCATATACGCTACTGGATGATTTGCTACCATAGAAAGCAATGGCGCATCTATATAAGAAGTATGGTTTGATGTAAACACATATCGCATACCTTTTTCCAAATTCTCACGACCATCAATTTTGGTTGTGTAGAATAAAATCCCTGCAGGATAAACAACAAGCCATAAGAACAAAGTGATATACAATGTTCTTATAAAACCATAATCTTGTGGGTATCTTCTACAATAGTTTCTAGTCATGACGACCACCCAATGCCATAAATACGGCTTTTACTAATATAAAAATTTCCCACATAACATTTCGATTTTTTAGGTAATACAAGTCGTATTGAAGTTTTTCTGCAATATCATCACTAGAAATACAATGACCTTGATTAATCTGCGCCCAGCCAGTCCAGCCAGTTTTAACCCACATACGGCAATTATAATAAGGGATTTGCTCTTTATAAATTTTCACGACCTCATCCCACTCTGCGCGTGGTCCAACGATAGACATTTCACCTTTTAAAATATTTATCATCTGAGGAATTTCATCAAAACGAGCTTTTCTCACAAACTTGCAGAACGGAATTACTCTGTCATCTTGTTCTTGATTTTCCGCATACCCGCCATCTTTAAGATTTTTAGGCACATAATTATTTGCATACATTGTTCTTAATTTATAACACTTAAACTCTTTGCCTCGAATTCCTATTCTTGTTTGTGTATAAATCGGCGATTCTTTATCAGTTAACCAAATTCTAATAGCTGTAACGCCAGTTATCGGTAAGGTTACAATAAGAATAATCAAAGCTGCAATGATATCATAAGCACGTTTACAAAAATCATAAACACAAGATTGATTTTTTGCGAACTGATAATAAAGTTCTGTAATTGTTTTTTCATCAATATAAAACTTACCTGTTGCCATTTCATAGAAATCAGGCATTTTATAAAAATCGACACCTTTTGGAACTGTTGTTATAAGCTCAGTCGGTTGAGCAATTACAACTGTATCAATATCGTTTTCTTCAACAATTTGAGCCAAATCCTCAACATTTTTAAACACAGGAGTTTTATTATCAGTTAGAAAATCTTCTGACTCATTAACTTCTACAAAACCTGCTATTTGCATCCTTAAAGCTTTTTTACCCTGAATCTCGTCAGCAATTACTCTTGCACGTTTATCAGTTCCAAGTATCAAAATGTTTTTAACTTTTTTGATATTGAATAACCAATAGTGAAAAAGTATTCGATAAAGTTTCAAAACAACAAACACTGTCAAAATGTTCGCAACAAAGAATTCTAGAACTTTAATCCCGTCTGCAAAGAATAAGAAACCAAGAGAAGGAATGTTTGTAAACACAACACCTTCTAATAACAAATAAGTGTTTTTAAAAGTGTTATTGAACTCTCTAATCTTATAATTAGCCTTTAAGAAAAGAACAATCAACCCAGTTAAAACAATGAAAAGAATTGGCAAGCCGTAGAAAATAGGGAAATTGAAATAGTCATACCAAAATACTGTTGAAACAAGTAGTGTCAACATATCAAATATTATCATTATTAATATAGATTTTGATAAAACTTTCATTTTCCCTTTTTCCTTTTTACTTTTTTGCTTTTTTGAAGAGTGAGTTTCTAAGGGTTCAGTTCCTATATTTACCCCTTTACCCCCCCCGCTCTATATCTTAGTAACTATGAATGCTGATGTAACAAGTGCTGCTATGCTTTTTAGAGCTTCGCAAACTGGAGTTAACCAATCGTTTCCTGCAATTCTTCTTGGAACTACAATAATGTCACCTGCTTCAACACCGCTGTGTTTACCGATTTTTACGGCTCTACCGTTCACACCAACTTTGTATAATCTGAATTTATTAGCATTTGGAGTGTATCCGCCAACTTGCTTAATATAATAGTTTGCAGATGCGCCTTTTTTATAAATAAATGATTGCTCATTATAAACTTCACCCATAATGCTAACTTGGTTGTTCATTCTTGGGATATAAATATCATCACCATCTTGAACTAAAACATTATCAATATCTTTGATTTTATCCAAATCGTTGCTCTTAATATTTAAAGCAATTTGACCTGTATATCTTTTAATCAAAGAAGCTTCTTCATCTTTTAACATCTCAATCATATCCATTTTTGTTTTTTGATCTGCCTCAGATGGTTTATAAGCACTAGCAATACGACCTTCTAACAACTTGATGTCTCTATCGTTGTTTTTTCTAGCAATATAAATTTGTTTGCCTTGTAAACTAGCACGATTATAAACAATTCCTCTCAAATCAGCCTCTTGAGATAAGCCACCTGCCATTTGAATAATATCTGTAAGTTTTTTACCTTCTAAACTTGTATAAACTCCAGGTTTTTTTACAAAGCCTGAAATTTTTACTGATTTCAATACTTCATTACTTCTTAAAGTTCTAAAGAATACCTTATCATTTGGCTGAATTTTAATTGTTTTAATTCTACCAGAATTAATCATTATGTCGTATAGATAATATAGTCTAGTATTTCCATCTTTACTAGTTATTTCGACAGCTACATTTTCAGCCGGAATCATTTTGTTATAGCTTGTTGTACTTGTTTCTAAAACAACATCATCTTTATTGTTTTTCTTTTTACCAGTATTAACAGGCTCATCTTTAACAGGTTCTTCAACTTTGATATCTGATTCAATGAATTGAATATCTGTCATTAAATCATCTAATGTCATTCCTTCAATATAAGTTAAGTGTTTTGGAAGATTAATACATCCATAAACATCAACAAACTCTGAATTTGTATTTTTATAAACTGTAATAATATCCTTTGGTTGTAATAATGGATTTGTTAAGCCTGAGAAAAAGTCTTTTAAAAATACAGGAATTGTTTCAACTGTATTATCTTTTCCACTAACGCGTCTGATAACTGCTTGATGGATAAATGTTTCTTCTAACAAATCATCTTCAGATTTTAAAATATCAGACAATCTCATACCATCTTTATATCCGTATGTCGCAGGATACTTGATATTACCTTGAATAGTAACTATATTTTCAACATTATTATAAAGTTCTCTAAATTCAACAGAATCACCATTCGCTAAAACAGTTGATTTTGCGTCTTCCCACGCAATGTTTTGAGCTGATTTTTGTTTTAATAATTTATTAAAACCAATTAAAGTAACTTCTGTAACTTGAGTTGTTGGGTTTAAACCACCTGCATAATTAACAACATCTTGAACTGTTTCACCTTCTTTTGTTTCGTAAATACCAGGCTCAATTACACCATTTTTTAATGCAACAACATTACCGATTTTATCAACAAAAATTTTATCATTTGGTTTAACAATAATTTCATCAACTTTTCCTAAGAAAATTGAATTATATAAGTCAACGATTTGTTTTTCACTATCACCTGATTGATATTTTATGTTTCTTAATGTACCTGATTTTTTAACACCACCAGCAGCATTTAAAGCATCAAAAACAGTTGAATTGTTTCCGATAAATACTTTACCTGGTTTATTAACTTGACCAAATACAAAAACAGAAAAACCTTGTCCTGATGATACATTCAATGTAACTTTTAAACTTTTATATTTTTTAGAAGCAATTTTATTAATAGATTTTTCAACTTCTTCTAAAGTTTTGCCTTCAGCTGGAACGCTACCAAGACCTTGAATAAATAATTGACCTTTTGAATCAACTTCAGCACTAGACACAGGATTTAATAATGTTGTTCCAGAAATTGCCATTACATCAACAGAATCACCTTGAAGATATACAGTAACTTTCTCTCCAACACTTAGTTTGTATGAATTGTCATATTTTCCTGTAGTAGCTTGACCTGTTGGCACAGCACCAAATAAGTTATAACCAACTTGCATTAATGGAGTTTTAGAAATTTCTAAATCGTTTCCATTAAACATTTCCTCAATTTTACTTTGAGGAATAACTCTTTTTTGCTCACTTACATCAATAACAGCATTATTTTCAAATGCACTACTTTTTGCAGTATCTAATTGAAGCTCAGAACAATAAGCGTTTTGAACAAATACAGCTGATAAAAGCATTAATATTGGAATTAAAAATAAATTTTTCTTCATTACTCTCTCCTTAAATTACTATTATAAGAAAAACAAATTCTAAGTAATAGCAATTTCCATTAATGATTTAATTGCTGGCCACTCCATTTTCCATAAACCTGAAGCATCAAGAGCATAGTTGCCAACACAAGCTAATTTACAATCTGTACATTTATTAACTGTTTCAATAAATAATGGATCTTTAATTACTTCTTTTAAAGGTCTATCTTTAACACTAATAAATGGTTTTCTATCGTAACATCTTAGCATTTCGCCATTAGAATAAATTACAGTCGCAATTCTTGGCCAATGGCATTCATAATAATTTTTCTTATCAATAATGTAATCCATAAAATAATATGAATTTCTAATTGGATAACCTTGTTTTTTAAGTTCTTTAATTTTAATAAAAATTTCAGATAATTTATCTGCTTCTAATTCTGTTTCAACAACGTTAGTTGCTTCTTCAGGACGAGAAGCTGCTTTGTTAACAGTAAAATACAATAAAATATCTGCATCTTTACAATATTGAGCAACTTCTTTAATTTGTTCAAAATCAGTTTGAGTTGAAACTGTACAACAAACATAAATTCTCATTTTTGGTGAATGAATTTTGTGATATTCAACACCAGACATAACTCTATCGCAAACACCATTTAAATGACGAATATCATCATGAGCTTTACCAATAGCGTCTAATGATACAAACATTAAATCTGTATATTGACCAAATCCAGGGTTTGTTTCTAAAAACCAACCATTTGTTGCAATTTTTGTATAAAGACCAGCATCATGAGAAGCTTTTGTAATTTCTGTAAAATCTTGTCTTAATAATGGTTCACCACCCCAAAGAATACTATCCATATAGCCCATTTGACCGGCTTCTGTTAAAAGTCTGCAAATTTCTTCTTTGCTCATATCATCATTTTCTTTTTTAGATTTCCAGAAACAAAAATCACAATTACAATTACATTGGCTTGTAACCATTAATGAAAAACATAAAGGTTTTGGATTTTTTGAAAATCTACTAATTAAACATTCAATAGCGCCACCGCCAAGATGCTTGTAATATTTTAAACGTTCTAACGTCATTTTATTTCTAGATTCTTTGCCTGTCATTAGACTAGTGCTCCTTCTCTCTTATTTAATTCTTTTTCTTTAAATCTTTTTCTATTTACTAAATCGATAAAAGCTTCGATTCTAGTAATGTAACCCGTTTTTCCTGTTTGTTCATCCAAAACTAATGTTAAAACAGGAAGATTTTCATTTTTTGAAACTTTTGCAAGAATATTTTGAGAAACAATTTCTGGCATACAAGAAAAAGGCATAATATGAATTACACCATCAACGCCGTGTTTTGCAGCATAAACTGCATCACCTATTGTTTCAATACATTCACCACCAATTGGTCTTTTCATATAATCTTTTGCATATCTAACACATCTATCTCTATGAGATTCTTTTTTATATAAAAATGATGGTTGCAATACATGTTCTAACCAGTCAGAAAACCAAATTTGTCTTCTAACTTCGACACCAAGTTCACCTAATGTTTTTTCAATATCTTGGTTTGTAAATGGGTCAAGTAAAACAAAAAACTCACCTAAAAGATATACAACTGGAACATCTTTATCTTTATCAATAGCAACATTTTTAAAATCTTCAATAACGCGCTTTTTTAATTTTTTGCATTCAGCAACTGAATTTGTTTCATTTATAATTTTTAACCATTTATTGAACATTTTTTCAGAGTCGCCTTTATTCAATTCTCTTGGACGACAATAAAACATCAACTTTTCAGCAGTATCAACAGCAAAAGTTTTATTAAAACCCATACTAAAACCACGATAATAGTTCCAAGGATTTAAGCAACGAGTAACGTGCCAAAAAGCTTGAAGTGTTTGTTTCATTTTACTTTGATACATATCAAATACAATCATATCGAATTTGTAGCCCATTTTTCTTAAAGTTTTTTGAGCCATTTTGGTATAATTCCCAAATCTACAAGAACCAGGAGCTTGAAACATCATTAAAGTATTAGCGCCCATCTCTAAAGCCATTATATAATTTGCCAAATTTAATTTATAAGGCAAACAAATTCCTTCAATACTATTTTTAACACCAATTTCAAGTGCTTCTTTGTTATTAGCAGGTGGCATAATTACTTTAGCACCTAAGCCTTCAACCAAAGCTTTCATAGGAACATCAATATGTCCCATTCTTGGCCAAGCAATGATTCTATCCTCAGCTTTAATGCTATCATCTCTTTGGAAAAATTTATTAAATTGTAATTTTTGTTCTAAATTTTCCATTAAACTACCACCACTGGGTTTGAATAAAGATAACCCACATTATTTAAAATAACTTCTACTCTATACTTTCCTTTTTGCGAAAGCGGAATTTTTGCCTCTTTTACTTTGTTTTGCCAAACAACTTTACCATCACAAAGCACTCTGATTTCAAACTTTTTACCCAATTTAATATTAACAAAAACATTTTCATCAAAGGTGATTTCTTCACCAAATGTTACTATTTTGTTTAAATTTGAAACATTTATATCTGGCAAAAGTTTTGATAAAGTTCTATTCAAAATGATATTATTACCATTTTTTAGTGCATTTAAAATTTGCTCTTTAGCAATATAAAAGTCATCAGATAATTCACCTTTCAAAAATACAAGATTATTAATTGTCTTAAACATACTTTCATAAGGAAAAATTGAAAAAGTGAAACAAAATTTATTTATCTTTAATGCGTGAGCATCAATACCACCAATAGCAGGAACAACTTTTTCAAACATTTCATTTAAACTATCCCACCATTGAAGAGTCACATTTTTAGGTTTTGTAATTAATTTATTTCTAAATAAAAAAGCATACGCTTGAGTGAAAATGTTTTTATCAACAAAATTATCACCCCAATTAGAAAACCAATTCCAAATCTCAACACCGTCAGGAATAACACTTTTATCTAACCACTTAATAGGTGGATAAATATTTTTTCGTTTATCAGACTCATCTGGATGAGCAGAAAATCCAAAACCACCTTGATTTCTTACTTCTTCAACAAATTGTTTTGGTGATTGTTTTTCACTAACTAATTCATTAATTCCTAATGCTAAATAATGATTAGATTTATCAGGTGAAATTTCTAGTCCTTTGATTACATAAACACCATTAATTAAACCTTCTTGAATATCAAAATTATTATGATCAGTAACAATAACAAAATCCAAACCAGCTTTTTTTGCTGCTTTAGAAATAACCTGAATATCACCACTACCATCAGAAAAATCTGAATGAATGTGAATTGCGCCTAAATAACTATGAAATTTACTACTATCCGCTAAACTCATGATAAAGAATTAGTTAAAACTCTTTCCTCTTTATTTTGTTTTGTCACACTATTATTGAATTTTAAAGTAACAGCTTTTTTCAAAGCCTTACGTCTTCTTCTAACTAACATATCCACAAACGCTTCAAGACGAGTTACAAAACCCGCTTCGCCTGTATGTTCATCAATGGTTAATACCATCATTGGCAAATTTATTTCTTTAGCGTGATACTGAATTTCATCTACCATAAGTGAATCAGGACCACATCCAAAAGCAGTTAATGCAATAATTCCATCAACTTTATTTTGTTGCATATAATAAGCAGCTGCACCCGTTAATTCAAGTTCATTAGCCCAATATTGAATTTCACCTAAATTATGAATTGATTTAATAGCATCTTCTCTAGAAACATTCAAACCAGTATAAACTTTAATATTCATTTTTTCTAATTTTTTAATTAGATTCATTGAAAGTCTTTCATCAAATAAGTTATAACCGTGTCCCATAATTACGACAGATAATGGTCTTACAAGCTCAACTTTTTTTACATCAAGACGACCTTCAATAGCATTTTTTAAAGCTTCAGAATAAGATAAACCAGACTGAGTCATTAAAGTAAATCGATTATAATAATCCCACCCAGATTTAATAGCTTTTTCAACTAATTTTTTATCAAAAATATTTAATTGGTTTGCAATATCAAAACAAAAATCTTTTATACCAAGATTTTCTGTCTTATCTAAAGTAGGTTCAATCATTGTAAATGGTCTATTTATAACGTTTCTGATAATTTCAGGCAAACCTCTAACTTTAGAACAATTATTTATTTTATATCCAATAGATTGTATTGATGGAACAAAAATTGTATCACAACCTTTATCCAATAAATTCAAAACATGACCAACATAAACTTTTATTGGCAAACAAGTATCAGAAACAACCATTTGTCCGCCATCATTAATTAATTTA
The DNA here is from genome assembly GCA_015152515.1 of Cyanobacteria bacterium SIG29. Classification (GTDB taxonomy): domain Bacteria; phylum Cyanobacteriota; class Vampirovibrionia; order Gastranaerophilales; family Gastranaerophilaceae; genus Avigastranaerophilus. The sequence continues at coordinate 11,299 of SUTV01000009.1, read as the reverse complement.
GTTGTAGTTTTATCAGAAAGAAGAATATCAAATCCAAGACAAGTAAAAAACCCATAATAAAATGGATAATTATTGTAATATGAAATAGCTCTTGGTATACCTATTTTTCTCTTCTCTGACATTTACAAACTCAACTTGGATATTCTTATTACACTAGTGTTTATTAATTAAATTAACAATAATAATTTTATCATGAATAAAACAAAAAATTAGTAAAATTAAGTATTTTAAACAAATTATAACCAGTTAGGCAATATAAAAGATATTATATAGTCCAACTGGTCTATAAAATATTAATCATTATTAAAAAAAGGAAGGTTTTTAGCCTTCCTTTTATTATTAAACTTCAATATATTCTTTTAAGCGTTTGCTTCTATTTGGATGTCTTAGTTTTCTTAAAGCTTTAGCTTCGATTTGTCTAATACGTTCACGAGTTACACCGAACAATTGACCAACTTCTTCTAAAGTTCTTTGTCTGCCATCATCCATGCCAAATCTTAAACGAAGAACATCTCTTTCTCTAGGAGATAAACCAGATAACACTTCAGCTAAATCTTCTCTCAATAATTCTTGAGCAACAGTTTTAACAGGAGCATCTGCATCTTTATCTTCAATAAAGTCACCAAGTCTAGAATCTTCTTCTTTACCAATTGGAGTTTCCAATGATAATGGTTCTTGAGCAACTTTAATGATTTCTCTTAATTTTGGAACAGAGATATTCATTTCAACTGCTAATTCTTCTTCGGTTGGTTTTCTAGAAAGTTCTTGAGCAAGTTTTCTAGTAACTTTTTTCAATTTATTGATAGTTTCAACCATGTGAACAGGAATTCTTATTGTTCTAGCTTGGTCTGCAATAGCTCTTGTAATAGCTTGTCTAATCCACCAAGTAGCATAAGTTGAGAATTTATAACCTCTTTCGTGGTCGAATTTTTCAGCAGCTCTGATTAAACCTAAATTACCTTCTTGAATAAGGTCTAAGAATAACATGCCTCTGCCTACATATTTTTTAGCAATGGAAACAACAAGTCTTAAGTTAGCTTGAACCAATTTTCTTTTTGCGATAACACCAGCATTACCACCTTGAATAATTTTTTTAGCTAAATCAATTTCTTGTTCTGCTGTTAATAATTTAATACGTCCGATTTCACGCAAATACATTCTAACAGGATCATCAAAAGAAACACCTTTTGTTAAAAGTGCATCAGTTAAAGATACATCGTCATCAGATTCATCTTCAACCATGTCTGTAGAAAATAAATCTTCATTTTCCATTGTATCTATGATTTTATTACGTTCAGAGTTAATGATAACATCCATGCCATCTCTACTAATAGAATCTGGCTCAGTCATCAAGATAATGCCTGAAGCATCTGATGATTCTGTTTCTAATGTTTCGTCCTCTTCTAACATCCCGACTACGGATAAATCTGAATTTTTCTTTTTGCTCATTAATTTTATTCTCCGGTTTTATTTGTTTTTAAATTTTTCACGCAATTGCATCTTATATTGCAGGGATTGAACATCGTTGTTATTTAAGTCTTTGTACTTAAGTGCAAGTTCTTTCCTTTCACTTTCTAGGTGATAACGATTAATTCTTGCAATATTTTCTTGTACAACCAGCCTAAAATCCTTATCTGATAAGTTTTTAAAGCTGTCCGCTATATATATTAAATCTGTTATAATATCCTTTAATTGATTATCCTCAGCAAACTGTGTATACAGGGATTGTATTAGCTTTTCCACATCATTATTTATCTGACATGACAATTTGTCAATTGTTTCTAGAATAATAATTAAATTTTTATCAATAAATTTAACATTTTTTAGGGTCTGTGAAAGAAAATTCATATCTGAATTACTTTCGCCTATTAGAAACAAGCTTAATAAATTTTTTTGTGCTTTTTCGTAAATATTTGAAGATTTTGTTACAATTCTCGGAACTTCGCTAACAGCTTGAGTTTTATAATTTTTTGTTTTATTTACCTCCCTAATCAAAGCCTTTTCATCTACATTAATTTTTTCAGCAACAAGCTTTATATATTCATTTTGAACTATATTATTTGGAATTTCCTCGATTAAAGGCATGATTTTTTTCACTAAATTTAACTTATCTGTTGGAGAAAAGTCAGGAGTATATTCTTTTAAGCACTGATTAAGTTGAAAATCTAATAATAATGGTGCTTTTTTCATGTGTTTTTTATATTGTTCAATACCATTTTCTCTGATATATTCATCAGGGTCTTTGCTATCAAATGGCGCAACTACACGAATTTCGCAAGTATATTTATCATCTGACAAATTAGAATAACTTTGGTCAAATATTTTTAAATTACCCAATCCAGCAAATGCTTCTTTTATGACTTCTGTACTTCTCTGCGTAGCTTTTAAACCAGCAGAATCAGTATCAAACGCCAAATATATTTTTCTAGATTTTGAATACTTTGCAATCAAGCGAACATGGTCAACTGTTAAAGCAGTACCACAAGAAGCTACCGTATTTTTCAAACCAGCAACTTGAGCAGAAATAACATCAAAATAACCTTCCATGATAACAACAAAATCATCTTCAATCATCTTATTTTTTGCTTTATCAATACCATATAAAACTCTGCTCTTGTTATAAAAAATAGTATCAGGAGAATTTAAATATTTAGGATTTTGATTAGCGTCTATTGCTCTTGCACCAAAAGCAATAACACTACCAGAATCATCTCTAATCGGAATCATAATTCTGTGTCTAAAACGGTCAACCAAATCACCTTTTTCTGTTTTAACTGTCAAACCTGCTTTTTCCATAATTACAGGCGTAAATTCAGATTTAAAATGATTTTGTAAGTCTGTATAACCCTTTTGAGAATATCCGATTTTATAATCGTCAATAATTTCTTTAGTTATTCCTCTATTATACAAATAATCTAAAGCAGGTTTTGCTTCTGGAAGAGTAAATAAATTATTATGATAATAATCACAAGTTTTTTCCAAAAGATTTTTTACTTGTTGTTTATCTTCATTATATTGTTTTGAATCACCTTTTGATGAAGGCAATTCAATATTAAATTGTTCTGCCAAATCTTTAATAACATCATTAAATGACTGATTATTAATTTTCATCAAAAAGCTAATAGCATCTCCACCTTCGCCACAGCCAAAACATTTATAAATACCTTTTTGAACATTTACAGAAAAGGATGGTGTTTTTTCATTATGAAAAGGACAACAACCCCAATAATTAGCACCCTTCTTTTTTAAAACAACTCTAGATTGAACTACATCTAGAATATCAAGTCTAGAGCGTATTTCATCTATAACTTCAGTATAAGTTTTGTTGTTTGTCATAATTATTGTTCTAATCCATTCATTTGAGCCAGTTTAAATAAAAATTCATCTTGATTTTTTTGTACCAATGGTGAAGGTAAGAAATTTTCTTCAAATTTAATTAAAACATATCTATCTGTCATACCAGAAACATAATCACAAGCAGTTCTTAAAACTTGCTCATTAGTTGCTGAAGGGAATTTTTTATGCAAATCTTCACAATATGATTCAAATAAACGCCTAATAACATTTTGAGCCTTATCCTCAGCTAATTTTGCAGGAGAATTACTATAAACATTTCCAAACATCCAGTTTCTTAATTTAACAAATTGGTCAAAACATTCATCAGACATTAATATTGTATCTTTTCCATAACTTGTTTCAACAATATCATTAACCAATTTAGTTATTCTTATTCTGTTTGTTGTCGAAAAATATTGAACACTTTCCTGAGGAATACAATCAGTTTTAATAATATTCGCCCTTATTGCGTCTTGAATATCGTGATTTATATAGGCTATTTTATCAGACAAACGAACAACTTGCCCCTCTAATGTATTTGGCATGCACTCATAAGAATGATTTAAAATGCCATCTAAAGTTTCTTGTGTTAAATTTAAATCTTCAATAAATTCTACAACGCGCACACTTTGTTCATTATGCCTATAACCATCAGGCATAAGTTCATTTAAAACCCTTTCCCCACTATGACCAAAAGGGGTATGTCCTAAATCATGACCTAATGCAATAGCTTCGGTTAAGTCTTCATTCAAATCTAAAGCTCTAGAAATAGTTCTAGCAATTTGAGAAACTTCAAGAGTATGAGTCATACGAGTTCTAAAATGATCATCATAAGGTGAAAAGAACACTTGGGTTTTATGTTTTAATCTACGAAAAGCTTTAGAGTGAAGAATTCTATCTCTATCCCTTTGATATTCAGTTCTAAGAGGACAAGGCTCTTCAAACTTTTTTCTACCTTTAGTATTTGCACTTTTAGACGCTAATGGAGAAAGAAACAGACTTTCTCTTTCTTCGATTTTTTCTCTAACTGTTTTCATAATTTCATACCCTATCTTAAAATATTCTATTAAAAATAAGTGATATTTACCATTTTGTAATATTTTTTGTTTAGAATAGTTAATATATTATAGAAAAAAGGGTTGATTATTAGTTTTTTTTCTTTTATCATCAATTTATAAATAATTTTGAAAGGAAATATAAAATGTCAGTTGAATGCGCAGTTTGCGGAAAAAAACCATTGAAAGCAGCAAAACTTTCATTCTCTCATAAACATCATGTATACAGACAAAGTCCAAACCTACAATCAGTTAAAGTTGTAGAAAATGGAACTGTTAAAAGAGTAAAAGTTTGTACTTCTTGCTTAAGAGCAGGCAAAGTTACAAGAGCTGTATAATTCAATAAAAAAATAGTCATAAAAGAACCTCAAATAGAGGTTCTTTTATTTTATGCCACTTTCGCGCAATTAACAATTGATTTTAATGTGTTTACGACTTCTGCACTTACTTCGCCATTTTTAGCTTTTTGGTCTAAGATTTTTAAAGTATCAGCATCAGACAAAGCTGTCTTATAGCTTCTTTGTTCTCTTAGCGCTGAATATATATCAGCGACAGACAGGATTTGACCTAATACATCATTGTTTAATTCCTGTGGCTTGTGATGGTTCCTAATTAAATTTAATGTTTTTTGATTCATGCCAGTATTAGATAATAATTGATAACCTAATTCTGCATGTAAATCCATAATTCGTTTTTCTTCTGAAGTTAAACCAGATGGTTTATTAACAATTTCAGGTGGAATTAATACTTTTCCAAAATCATGAAAAACGCAAGCTTGTTCTAATATCTTTTTATCTGAAGCAGAAATATTCATTTTATTTGCCAATTGTAAGGCAATTGCTGATGTAGAAGTTAAATGTGTATTAACCATAGATGAAACATGATTTGTATAAACTTTTCCATCTATACCATTTTCAGATAAAAACTTTTTCAATTCTGGATTAGAATTAATTAAAAAGTTCAAATAATTTTCATTATTATATGCATTTAATAATTGTTTTGGAGAATATTGATTATTAAATGGAACTGTTACATTTTGAGTAACAACTGACTTTTTTGGTGCTTTAGCAAACAAATCATTTTGGAAATAAAGACCATTTGGAAAAGTTTTAACTACAGGATTTCCTGATTTAACAGGAAAAACATTCATAGCACCATTTATATTAATATTTTTATTATTACCTTCGAGATTCAAAAGCACAAGACCTATAAAACCACCACACTCTTATATAAAGTATTTTTATAAAAAAAAATTGCGTGATTTTAATAAAAAAGTTAAAATGTTATAAAATTATTAAATTGTGGAATAGCAATAGGGTTAAAAGAAATAATTAGATTGAGAAAATAAAGGAGATTGTATGTACTCAAAAGAAGAACTTGCAGAATTAATTGTAAAAAACCCTGAAGAATACAATTCATTCAAAAAAGGACTTGAAGAAGAATTAGACCTTACAGAATTAGATTTTTCTAATACAGATTTAGAAGAAATTGATTTTTCAAACACAGAATTAGCAGGTACATCTTTTGTTGATGCACATTTATCAAACATAAACTTCACAGGATGTGACTTAAATGCAGCAGAATTTACTCGCGCAAACTTAGTAGAATGTGATTTTTCTGAAAGTGTTTTAAATGGTACAGATTTTAGCTATGCAACTATTAGCTATTGTAACTTTACAGACGCTGATATGGCTGGATGTATTGTAAAAGAAGCTGATTTATCAAATTCTGATTTTTCTGCTAGTGAAAATTTATCAGCTACAAGAGCAGATGAAACAACTATTTGGCCAGATAATGAACTTCTTCCTGATGACTTTGACACAAACTATACTAAAATTGACGAAGAAGACGAAGTTGATACTTCATCTGACTATTAATAAAAAAATATTTATAAAAAAAAAGACGGTTTTTAAACCGTCTTTTTTATTACTTATTGATATAATCCAAATAAAGTTGATAGATATTTTTCTTGATTACCGTTGCTCATACCTCTGAATGCATCAATAACTTCAGCTGGTTGCATTTGTTGTAATAACCAAGTAGCAGTTTCTTGTGTAATTACGCCACCATCAAGATTTTGTAAAATCTTTTCAACATTTCCGCCATACTCAGAAACTAATTGTTGTTGAACCGCGTCAGAAATTGGATTACCAGATTTACCTTTTGGTTCAACTGGTTCCATACCAGCTGTTATTTTTTCATAAATAGTTGTTAAGTTTTCAGTTTCAGTTCCAAATCTATTTTTATCTTGGATAAGTTCTGGAGTATTAAAGATTTGATTTAAGTATCTAGCTGCTTCTGGAGTTGCATTTTCATATAATGCAAGTATTGTATCTACCGGTTTTTTTCCATTTAATATATTTTGAGCAAAGTAATTTGTAGTATCATTTGCACCTGTAGAATTTACACTATTGTAGATATTAACGAAGTTTGTAATATTTTCTGCATCACCAGAGTTAATTACTTCATCCATTACACTAGAATTACCTTCTAAATATGCTTGAACATATTCTTTATAATCACCAGTTAATGAATTTAATAAGTCGATTTTTTCTTGAGATGATAAATCTTCATCACTTAACTTACTGTTGATAATATCAATAACTTCTTGTGTATGATCTGCAGTTGGAGTTAAACCAGCATCTTCTAATTCTCTATCGTAAGCAAATATTTCTTCAATTTCATCTTTTGTTTCTTGAATTCTATCTGCATTTTCTTGAGCTTCAGCAGCATTTGCTTCTTTAACATCAGCAGCAGCTACATTTTCTCTAATTGTTGAGAATTCACTAGGAACTTCATTATATACGCTCTTATACATAGCTAAGAAGTTATCTTCACCATATTTATTAGCGATGATAGCTAAATCGTTCATAGCATCAGCTTTTTCTTGTTCTGTACCATTTTGAGCAGCATCTAATAAAGCATCAACTTCTTCTCTAAATCCAGCTTCTGTTGACATCTTATCATCAATTAATGCTTCAACATCTCTGCCATCTGATAATGTTGTATCATCTTCTGAAACTTCATTTCCATCAACAGCAGATTTAATAATATCAGCGCCATTTTGTGGATAAATTTCTTCTAATTTTGCCATAAATGAACCAGCACCATTTAATGCATCATAAGCATTTTGTAAATTAGCAACTTCATCTTGTGACATTTCAGCAATGTTTAAGTTATCCCATACATCTTTACCACCATCAGATAATTGAGCAGCTAATCTTAAATCATTTTCAGATACAACTGTTTTATCCATAATTTCAGATAATTTACTAGAATAGTGGTTGTACATTTCTTTTTGTCCAGCATTAGGTGAGTTAGCTAACAAATCAGCAACTTTATCAACTAAACCAGAATCTTCAATGAATTTTTGAACATTTGCTAAATTTTCAACATCGCTAGATGTAGAATCTAGAATTGCATTTAATAATGGAGAAGAACCATTTGAGCTATTTAGTTCACCTTCTACTAATTGTTCTAATGTTTGTTGAGAAACTTCAGCAAGCTCTGGGTTATCTAAGTTTTCAACTAAGCCTAAAGCAATATGAGTCATTTGATCTTGGCTTACACCAGAGAATTTAACAGCTTCAGCAAATGGTTTACCACCATTTTGTTCTATACTAGCGTTATATTGTTCAACAACTTTTGCTAATGATTCTGGAGATAAGCTTTCAAAATCATACATACTCATTACTTTAGAAGCTGATAATTGTTCACCATTTTGTTCAGCACCATTTAGTAATGCATCAACTACTTCAGTAACTTGATCATCTGTTAATGTTCTTTCATGGTAATCTGGAGAATTTGGATCTAATTGAGATTGAATATAATCATTCATATATTTATCTAATAGAACACCAGATGTATTAGATGGATCAATTCCTTGAGATTCTAAATAATCAGTAAATGAAGTTTCAGCTTTTTCAATACCTTCTGCTCTAGCTAATTTAGCAGCTACAGTATCAATACCTTTAATATCATTCTTAGTTGAACCATCAGTATTTACAGTTTCAACTTTTTCTGCAAAAGTTTGCCATTTATTATCTAAGAAATATTGTTCACCTTCAACATAACCTATTTGATTACCTTGAGCATCTTTGATTATACCACCTTCAACAGTAGAATTTTCAGGTAAATCTTCTTGTTTAACTTCTGTTGGTTCAACAGTAGCGTTATGTGCTTCTACTTGTTGATTATATAATTTTTCGATTTCAGCCATGTCATAAGAGTTGATTTTTGAGAAATCAATTTTGCTACTAGCAGACCAGAAGTCTTCAGCAGGTTTTTTACCATCACCATATAATAGTTGTTCAACTACATCATTAATTTCAGAATCTGATAATGGAGCAGCTTCTCTTAAATAAATTTGTTGATTACCTTGTGAATCAGTTTCAACACGGCCTAAAACATTTCCTTTAGAGTCAACAATTTCACCATTTTCGTTAGGTTGTGCACCTTCAGGGAAAGCATCCATATTTTCAACAGGAGTTAATACGTGCTTATCTTTATCGCCGTCGCTAACGATTATACCATCTTGGATTGAATAACCATCTGGTACAGGATTACCTGCTTCTTCTCTTTCAGCTTCAGCAATAGCATCATTATATACACCTAAGTTGCCTTGTAAAATGTCAATTTGAGCATCCCATTGTGCTTCAATTGTGTTTTCAGCAGATTTTTTAGCATCATATTCTTGTTTTGTTGTATTAATGTCATTTTGTGCTTGAGTTAATTGAGGTCCAAATTTTTCATCTTGCATATTTTCATTAACATAAGCTTCTTGAGCTGCTTGTAATGCAGTTTGAGCATCAGTTAACTGAGTTTCTAAATCAGCTAATACAGCTTCTTGTTCAGCTAATTGTTGTTCTGCTTGAGCAATTTCTTGTTCTAATGCAGCTTTCTTTTCTAAATATGCAGCATATTCTGGGTTATCTTTTTGAACAGTTGTAGTACCACCTTTTCCATCAGATACTTCTTCATAAATAAATTTTGCAGGTTCAGATAAACCACTTAAATTTGATTGTGCAGCATCAATTGTTGCTTGAGTATCAGAAATTGTAGATTCTTGATCTGAAACAGCACCTTCAGCAGTGCTAACACTTTCTTGTGCTTCATCTACTTTTTGAGCAGCTTCACTTCTTTCTTCTTTTTGAGCTTCACATTGTTCCATTAACTCATCAAAAGCTACATTAGCTTGATCATATGCACCTTTTGCAGTTTCAGCTTCTTGTCTAGCTTGAGCAGCTGCAGCATCTTTTTGTGATCTCATTGAAGCAATATCATTTGTTAATGAAGCTCTATCAGATTGTAATGTAGCAGCATCTTTACCTGCTAAATCTGAAGCGCTAATAGCTGTTGCACCAGTTGGCACATCACCAGCACCTTGAGCTTCAGGTTGTTGATTACCACCTGTAGGACCACCTCCACCTGTTGGAGCAGATCCACCATTTCCACCTGAACCTTGAGGACCACTTGCATTGCCAGTTTGAGTCATAGCATCAATGTCCATTTGAGACATTGTTTCAACATCACCATCATTACCAGCAATAGCTTCGAATGCTTCTAAATATTCATCTTCAATATTATCATAAGTCTCTTGAAATTCTGAGAAAGAGATTAAACCATCACCATTTTGGTCTGCAAGTTTAATCATACGTTCAACTGATGCATTATTAACAGCATCTGTACCGCCAACTTTTTTAGCTAAATCTAATAATTTATTCCAAGCATCATTAGAATTGATTCCACCAGACATAAAGACTCCTTTTCCTTATATTTTTTTTATTTATCGGAAGAAGAAGTATTTTTCTTTAATATTTTTCTAAATAATATTAATATATCTTAACAATGAAAAATTTATTCATCAGAGAAAAGCCATTCAATCAGGTCTGATTTACCATTGCCATCTGAATCTAATCTTAAAGCATCACCAGGTAATGGTCCGTGACCTGCAGATTCAACTACAAAAGAATTTTCTTTGCCATATTTTTCTACAAATTTCCCAACTGTGTATGTATAAGCATCGCCATCACCACGGCTTGCAGTATAACCTCTTATTGGAATTTCTGATTTAGTACCACCAATATTATAACCACTCAATACAGCAGCTTTAGAGAATACATCACCCATATGTATTGCCATATATTCTGTACCCATACCACCTAAACTGTGGCCGGCAATAGCAATTTTATCTGAATTTACTTTATGTTCAGAAGAAAATTCAGTTAAAATATTTCTTAATTCTTTTTCAACATTAGCACTTTGCCAATTTCCACTTGGTAATTGAGGGCATATAATATAACCGTTAAAATTAGATAAATTCCATTCAGACATTATTTTACCTGGTCCTACAGTACCATATGGATTTTGTTCTGAAACACCATTAAATCTATTAATATAATTTCCAACTTCGCCAGAACCATGCAAATAAACTAACACTGGCAACTCAGCATTAGGGTCAACTCCTTCTGGAGCATATAAATGATATTTTATACCATCTCTTTCTATTATTTGAGGTTCACTTAATTTTGAATCAGTAAATAATTCTGGTTTATCAGGTATGTATTCTTTTTCTTTAATTTCATTTAATTTTTCTACTAGTGAAGTTTTAATATTATCTTCAATTTTGCTAGTATTGATTTTATCGATTAAATTATTATCATTAATTAATTTTTGTACTTGAACTAATTTATCATTATCACCACCAGCTACTATTATTGATTTAATAATAGATATATCATTATTAGCTAATGATTTATCAATTAACTCAGTTAAAACACCATGAGTAGATTCTAATAATTTTTCATCTTCAGAATTTAATGAATTAACTAAACCATCTGTAATATGTTCAATTTGTTCAGCAGGTAATTGAACTTTATCAATTGTTTGAGTAAATGGAGTATCACTCT
>SUTV01000008.1 GCA_015152515.1 Cyanobacteria bacterium SIG29 | reverse complement strand
TTGATTTAAATCATCAATTATAACTTGATTGTTATATCCATCAATTTTAACAATGATTTTAGGGTTTTTCTTTGTTTTATTTAAAATAGAAACAGTATTATTATCACCAATAATTCTTACTTTTGTAGTCTTTTTACTAATATCTGTTACATCTATTTTATTATGTTTATACATATAAAAATGATTATAAATTTTTTTAAAAATATTCATTTTTATTTTTTTCCTTTAACACTTTTCATCAAAAATATTTTATTTTTAGTAAACGGCATTTTAAATGATAGTATAGTTTTTTTATCTTTTTTAAATGCTTTACTCAATAAATCAATATATTCATCTATTAAATTTAATTTATAAACATATTCTAGCCATACCCTACCTTTTGTAAGTTCTCCAGTCCAAGGCTTTTGACCTGCATAATGAAGCTGAATTGGATTTTCAAGCGCTTCTTTTACAATATCTGCCGGATAAAAATTATCTAATTTATAATCATTTTCATTTTGATAAAATCTATAATGATGATTACAAACCATAGCTTTTGGATGTAATAATTTTATTTTTGGATAACATACAAGATTTACTGTGTCTTGTTCCGGATAAACTATTTTTTTTGAATTTTTTTGTGCAAATTCAATAAATTTTTCTGGCATATTATCTTCGCGCATCTTTTTTAAATTATAAATCCAATATCCTGCACCAGTAAGTAATTTGTCTATTTCTTGGTTAGAATAATGTTTTTTTAATAATTTGTAATCTTTTGATAGATATTCATCTCTTCTATACAATGTTTGAACACCAGCCAAATAATAATCTTCATTAATATCAAATTCAACAAAATCTTTAGAAATATCACCTAAGAATACAACATCAACATCAGTTATAATTATTTTTTCATACTGAGTAAATATTCTTGCAGGTATAAATTTATAATAAATTTCTTTTGAATAATGAGCTTGATTTTTTGTCTTTTTAAATAATTTAGAAAAATCATAATCTATATTAATAAACTCTAATGAAGCATTAGGAAATTTAGCAACAATATCAAATAATTTTTGCTTATTTTCTTCTGTAATATCATTGCTTACAACATATAATTTATAAAAATAATTTGTATCTGCGTGCTCTAACATTGAATAAAATGAAATACAAGCAGGTAAAACATAATTATTATCGAAACAATGCATTACTGGAATTACGTTCATAAAAGCTCCAAACTCAAACTCAATCTTAATCATAATTATAAATTAAATCATTATAAAAATAAAGGTTTCTAAGTCTCTCAATTTTTTCATCAAAATTCAGAGATTTAGAAACTTTAGAAAAATAATAAAATCGCAAAAAGCCCGTAAAATGGGCTTTTTTATTTTTGTTGGGTTGAAACCAAACCTACATTCTGAAAGAACTTTTCATAGGGACAATTCCTGCAGAAGAATTGAATATGTATTTGTTTAATAAAAACCTTAACTCATATTTATATTTTTTCCCTGTATTTTCCAAATTCATCATCCCAGAAACTTTCTATTTGCTTTAAAATATCAACCAAATTATAAGTATTTTTACCATCATCGACAATTAATTTTGTTGGGTTATAAGAAGATTCACTCTTTCCTGTTTGATATTTTTTCTCTTTATTACAGTGTTTTGTCCCATTTGCTATACTTTCTAGTACATCACAAAAAGGAATTTTGTTTTTAAATTCATTTCTTGACTTTTTATCACCAATATACCAATCAGGTAGATGATAAAGTGTTATGCAATAGCACATATTATTTAAGATTAGCAGAAGATATTTTGAACGAAGAGTTTGACTACAACAGAGCAAGAATAGAATATAAAATGCAAGTAAAACAAGGAAGCACAATAAGAATTGAACTTATGGATAGCAAAAATCCTTGCGTTTGTATTTATGAAGATAAAGAAAACACCCACCTCGCAACAGTAGAGTTTTCAAAAGTGTAAAAGATAAAAGGTCAGGCAATGCCTGACCTACTTATATACGATTTTTACTATTATTTTTTTAATACAATTTTGAGAAAACACAGTATATACACAAAATTAACAACTTATGCTTACGAATTATATTCTTCCATTGCAATTTTTACAAGTTTATCGATAAGTTCTTTATTCTTTTTATAATCTTCAAAACTATTAAGTCTGACCCTTAATTCTTTCCAATATGGCCTATAAGAATATTCTAAGGCTGTTTTACTTAATATTTCATCTTTTTCAGTATCTTTATTTGTTTTAAATAAAAAATTTATAAAATTTTTTTTAGGCTTGAAATATATAAAATTTTTTGCAACGCCGTCTTTTGCAATTCCCACATAATTCTTGTTATATTTCAATTCATAATCACCAATATATTCTTTTACTGACGCAAATATTTCGTCAACTAATTTCATAACTTTTGGAGTACTTTTATTTGTGTCCCAATAATTCCTATCAGTAATTTCATATTGTTCATCTTCGTCAGTACCCAAATTTACTCTATCTATTACTTTAGTAAATGTTAATAAAATATCATCTCCCATTTTATATGCAGACATCTGAAGAGCAATTAAAGGTATAGCTCCATTAAACAAAGAAATTACATTCATAAATCGTCCAGTAATTTCTTCTGCGACAATAACTGCACAATGGTCAAATTGAGGATATCGTTTCTTTTCAGTATCCCAATATTCAAGAGTCCTGATTATATGACTTGGATCTGTAGCTCCAAGTTGAATTTCAACCTCATATCTTATATCATTATCATCATCTGCCAACAATATATCCAATCTACCACCAGCAGGCTGAATCTTTTCTCTTTGCTTTGGAGTTAAATTACCTAACCCTAAAACACTTGGGGTCTTGAATATAAAATCTTGAATTAAATCCTCTTTTATTGTCGGATTATTTTTTAAGGAAATTTTTTCCATTGAAACTAAATTAGCCATATTACACCTCTTTTGATAATTATATCTGAAAACATAAGAAATACAATTTTATTATTTGAGCATAAAATCAATTCAGAGACTCTCCAAATTTTCATCAAAATTCAGAGACTCAGAGAATTTTTGCTAATAAGGAAACAGAAAAAAAGCCCGATAAATGGGCTTTTTTATTTTTGTATTAGCACTTCATTGCTCTCAAAAATTTAATCCGGAGAGAGCGGGATTCGAACCCGCGGTGGAGTTATCCCCCACACAAACGTTCCAGGTTTGCACCTTAAACCACTCGGACACCTCTCCATTATGCTTTCATATTAATACAACTAATTACTTACAGTCAATTTTTAAAGTATAATATTTTTATGAAAAATTTATTCTATTTCATTATCATAATTATAATTTCAGCTTCAATAATTTATATTGATGAAACATTTTCGCCACATAAAATTTTCCAAATAATTTCACCAACAGAGTTTTTTATAGATACAAATAAAAATCATATTTTTGATGAAACTGAACCAATAAAAATAGAAAATATCTATTTCATTCAACTAGATAAAAACCCTCAAGAATTTACAACTTTATCCTATAGCGAAAAACTTTTTCTTAACTATAAAGCAAATCAATATACACAATATTTGCTAAAAAATAAATTTGTCTCACTAAACAATAATGAAATTTTAATTAACAACGAAAAATACACAGATTTATTACTAGCTTCTGGGTTTTTCTATACCTCAAATCAAGAGTCTAAAACAAATGTTTTAAATAAACTAAAAGAATTCAATCTAGATGACTATGTTTTGCTCAACACAAAAAGCAAGAAATATCACAAATTATCTTGCCCTGAAGGTCATAAAAGTAAAAATTTCAAAATAATTAAAAAAGAATTTCTTGAAACTAATAACAAACCTTGTAAAGCTTGCATAGATAATATCGCTAGTCAAATAGAAGAAAATCTTCCTGAAAATATTCCTTACAATGAAAGTTTAAAAAAAGAAAATATAGAAGTATTTTTTCTTGATTTAAACACAAGTTTTAAACCATCAAAAACTTGTACAACACAAGCTTGTAAAAAATTAAAATCTGAGATAGATAACGCACAAAATACAATCGATTTTGCTATATATGGTATAAATAATCAACCTGAAATTTTTAACGCGATTATAAACGCTTATAACAGGGGAATTAAAATTCGTTGGGTTTGTGACTTTGATAAAGACGACCAAAGCTATTATAAAGATACTCTTGAATTAAAAAAGATTATAAAAACTTTTAACACAGATGAAATCTACGATAATGAAAATAGAAGTGCAATTATGCACAATAAATTTTTCATTATCGACAACAAAAAAGTATTTACAGGCTCATCTAATATCACAAGTACAGACTTTACTGGCTTTAATGCCAATTTTGCACTGCTAATAGACTCTGCCAATTTAGCTGAAGTATTCAAACAAGAATTTGAACAAATGTATAATGGGAAATTTCACACACATAAAGTAAAAAATCAAGCCCAAACAATTCAATTAAATCCTAATACTAAAATAACAGCATTTTTCTCGCCTCAAGATAAAGTTTTGACAAAACAAATTATCCCTTATATTCAAAAAGCTGAAAAATATATTTATATTCCAATATTTTTTATAACAAAAAAAGAACTAATAACAGAATTAACAAATGCGCACAACAAAGGCGTAGAAATTAAAATTATAAATGATGCTACAAATGCAACATCACCACACTCTATTCACAAACAATTACGATTAAATGGAATAGAAGTCAAAACAGAAAACTACGCAGGCAAAATGCACTCTAAAACCATAATTATTGACGATAAATACTCAATAATAGGCTCTATGAATTTTTCAAACAATGGTGAAAAACGCAATGATGAAAATATGCTAATAATTGAAGATAAAGAAATCACGCAATTTTTAAAAAGTTCATTTCTTCATTTATGGAATAAAATTCCAAACAAATATTTGACCACTGACCCACGCCCAGAATCTATAGAATCACTTGGTTCGTGCTCTGATGGAATTGATAACGATTTTGATGGAAAAATTGATAGCAAAGATAAAGGATGTTTTATTTAACATCCTCTTTCAAATATTTTTTATAATCTTTTTTCTTTGATTTCTTTTTTTCTTTATCCTTACCAAATTTATTTGGATTTTTTATTACAGAACGCTTAAATTCAATATCTGTATCTTTTGTACCAACTAGCATTGAGAATAAAAACATTGTATTTCTTCTAAATGCATCATATCCAATAGTTACCTTAGCATACTCTGGACCAATTGTTACTAAAAATCTGTTTTCTTGGAATAGGTCATCAGAAGAAACTTCACGGTTCATTGCAATTGAAGCCAAATAACCTAAAGATAAATATTTTGATACCTTTAAACTTTCAATTAACAAAATATTTGATTTACCATATCTGTATCTATCAAAATCAAACGGCATTTTACCAGCAACTGCGGTTTGTAAGTATATTAAAGACTGTTTCCAAGGACCCACCCTCGTACTAAGAGATGGACCAAATCTAAACAATCCAGCAACATCACCTGTTGTATAAACAGTCGCTGCAGTTTGCGCAACAAGACCAGTAGAAAAAGAAATATTACCTTCTTCATTTCTATATTTATAAATAGGTTTATGAGTTTGAGTCATCCATCTAAAACGACCTTCAACATCTTCTAAATGTTGGTTGGCTCTATCATCTACAAATGCACCAGCAATAAACATTTGAGAAAAATGCAAATCTAAATCTTTTACATAATCATTAGTTCTATAGTTTAAGAAAGCAGAATATTTTGGCTTTCTATAACCCAAGAACCATTCACTTTGGCTTGTTAAACGAGAATAATTTAATGTCAAACCTTCTGCTAACTTATGTTTACCTCTTAATAAGAATTGATCTCTAGATGTACCATAAGCCGCTTCAGTCATATTATTTACACTTCTAAAACGACCAATACCACCAATACCTAATTCATCTTTGCTATAAGTAACAATTGGTGCTAATTTCAATGTATTTCCACCTGGAACATTTAAAACAACAGCAGGACCAAAGTGCATACCAAGTAAACTCATTGAACCAAATTCAGGAAGATTTGCTTCTACATTATTTCTTGTTTTATTAGTAACAACTTTAACTGAAGGAATAGAAGCAACTCTGCGCTTTTTATAGAATAAATCAGCATTTTTTATCGTAATAACTTCATGCTCATCTTTAGCATCAATATATATTGTTTTTGCTTTTAATGAATATAAATCAGAAGATTGCGTTTGAACATCTTGATTAAAATCATCACCAACAAAAGATTGATTAATATAACCAGCAAAAGAAGTTGAACCTAATCTTAATTTTTCATCTTTTAAAATTTTAGCAACACCATCATATTCTTCAATTCTATCAGAATATATTTTGGCCTCTTTTGCTTTTAAAATAACATCTTCTGTTTTTGTAATTGGGTTTTCTAATATACCTTCAGGAACAGATAAATCTAACCTGATGAAATCACCTTCGGTTATTGCATCTTTAGAAATTAAAACTACATTTTCACTAGCTTTTAAAATGTTTCTATCATAATTAAATATGATTTTTGTAGCTGATAAAGAAACATCTTGCTTAGTAAAAGTTACTTTAGCATTTCCAATTGCTTCAACTTCATATCTATCTGGGAAATATTCCATGTTATCAGCAGTAATTTCAATATTAGATGAACTCACTGCATCTTCATCTGCAATTTTTGAATTACTTTTTTTAGATTTAAAAATATTTAAAAAAGAAAATTTTTCTTTTTCTACCCCTGTAAGAGCTTGCTCTTTTTCTGCTTGCTCTTTTTCAAGTTCTTTAACTAAATCTTCATCAGATTTTTTCTTTTTAACTTCAAAATCATCAGTTTCTGGCTCTATATCATCTAAATATTCTTCAGGAATATCATAAATATTGTGTTCTTCTTTTTTCTTTTTTTCTACATTTTTTTCATCTCTTTTAAATATTTTTTTGAAAAAATTTACCTGTTTTTCAGCAGATGTTTGAGAAAATTCTGCACTTGAATCAGAAAACGCTTCATTTGAAATTGGTTTTTCTTCAACCTCAGGAACAACATCTTCAACGCTCTGTTCAACAACTTGCTCTTCTTGTTTTTTATTATTTTTTCTATTTTTGATTATATCTACAATAGAATCATCTTTTATAAGTTCATCCTTTTCATCAGTTACAGGATTTAATGATGAATAAAAAGGATCCATACCCATTTCAGGATAAAAATCAGCAGAAAATGAAACATCCATAGGGATTATAAACATTACTAATATTAAAAATATATGTTTCAACTTCACTTTATTTTTCCTTTATAAGAAATTAGCTGGATTTTGCGGTTTACCATTTACACGAACTTCAAAATGTAAGTGTGGACCAGTTGCATAACCTGTAGTACCAATATATCCAACAATTTGTCCTCTTGTTACATTTTCACCAACAAATACTTTTTGTTTTGACATGTGTGCATATAATGTTGTTGTTGGTGCACCAGTACAAGAACCATGGTCTATAATAACAACTCTTCCATATCCACCATACCAACCAGAATAAATTACTTTACCTGCATTTGAAGCTTTGATTGGAGTTCCATATGGTGCAGCATAATCAATACCATTATGGAAAATTTTAGACTTAAATATAGGGTGAATTCTCCATCCAAATGGTGATGAAACTCTGCCTTGAACTGGTCTTAAGAACCCGCCAGTAACAGTAACACCACTATCTTTTGTAGATTTTGAAATAATTGTTGTTAAGTTTTCAGATTGACGACTTAATTCACGTTCTGAACGTTCATAAGCGCGTTTGTCACGCTGAATTTTATCAATCATTGCTTTATTTTGAGTAATAATCTTTTTGATACTCTTATTTTCTTTATCAATTGTTTTAATAATACCTGATAGCTGTCTTTTTTCTCTTTCTAACTTTCTTTTTAAAACAGAAACATTTCTAGCATCAACTTTTAATTCAGCCATCTTTTTCTTATCAGATTGAATAATTAAATTTTGATAATAAACTCTATCTAAAAACTGGCTTATACTATCAGTTGAAATTAACAAATCAAAAATCAACATATTTTTTGATTTATAAATACATCTAATTCTTTCGGCAGTAGCCTTTTGGCGTTTATTATACTGATACAAATAAGCATTTAATTCTGTTTGTAATTCTTGAATATTTTTTTGTTTTTTATCAAATTGAACTTGAGAATTTTTCAACTGTTGTTGGTTTTTCTCTAATTTCTGTTGATTTTTATTTAATTTATTATTTTCTTGACGTTCTAATCGAGAAAGAGAATTAATTTTTTGCCTTAATTCTTGCCTTTTGGCATCTTCAGATTTAGTATTATCAGCAAAAGTAGGCATTACCATTCCAAATGATAAAACAAAAATTAAAAATAAAACTAATACTACTCTTCTGATAAAAAACATTATTTATTCCATTACTATTTAAACAAATAAAGCAATATACCTGCGCCAAAGAACCAAGAAATAATGCATACTAACAGTACTATCATTATAACTTTTCTATTTTTTCTAAAGAATTCCATATTCTATCCCCAATACATAATTGTCTAATATAATTTTACCCTAAAAATCATACAAAACAAATATATTAACATTTATATATTGCTTTTTCAGTAATAATGTAATCACACTTAATATCATATTGTTCAGGAAAAACATTTTCAAAACATAAATCTGAATATTGAACAGCAACTTTTATAGCATTCGTTTCATTTTTAGCTAAAAACTTATCATAGAAACCCTTTCCATAACCAATACGAAAACCATTTTTATCAACACAAATGGAAGGTAAAATAATCAAATCAATACTTCTTAAATCAACAGAAGGTGAAAGAGGTTCAACAATTCCATATTTATTTACAGAACAATTCTCCTTTAAATATTCACAAACAACCATCTCCTCACCACAAATTCGTGGCAAAAACCACTTTTTAGATGAATCATCAAAACACTCTAAAGTAGAAACCTCTTTACCTATAGGGAAATAACACATGATATTTTTGGATTTTTTATAAAAATCAGTCGAAAATAAATTTTCCATAATTTTTTTAGATAATCCATTATCAACAATGCTATTTCTTATTTCTTTAGCTGATTTTCTTAATTCTTTTTTCATAAAACAATTACAACAAAAAAAGGGACTTTTTAAAAGCCCCTTTTTAAGAAATATTTAACTCAACTATTTGATGTTTGAGAAAGTCCAAGCATCTTTTGGAGTTGTTGCTTCATGATAGTCAGCACCAGAAATGCCACCTTCATCAGCACCATGAGCTATTGGTTTATACAATCTGTTATAGTATTCTACAACCATTCTGTCTGAGTTGAAATAAGCATCAGCAGTTCTGATAGCTTGCCTCATCATTGTAGCCCATTGAACTTTGTTATCATAATATGTTGGAATAATTTGATTTTCAATAATATCCATCATACATTCATAGTCTTTTCTATGTCTTTCTTCCCAAGGAATATTATCATCTAAGCCTTCATATTCAATAGTATAACCATTGATTCCTGGGAATGTACCTTCTACTGTCCAACCATCAAATGTTGATAAGTGAAGAGCACCGTTAGCATTAGCTGACATACCTGAAGTACCAGAAGCTTCAAATGGTCTTAATGGAGTATTTAACCAAATATCAGAAGCACGTTTCAATTTACCACTTAAATCTAATTCATAACCAGTTAAAACAACTACGTTCTTCATTGAATATGAACTTCTTAAGATTTTGTTGAACATTTCTTTACCAATTACATCATCTGGATGGAACTTACCAGCAAAAATTAATTGAACTTTGTTTTCGTTTAATAATTTAAGAATTCTGTTTTCATCCATGAAGATTAACCAAGCACGTTTGTAATCAGCAAATCTTCTTGCCCAAGTAATTGTTAACACATTTGGATCAAACTTTTTACCAACAGTATTTGCAATATATTCAAATACTTCTTTTTTCATTTCTTTTTTAGCTTCTAATAAAGCTTCTAAATTGTTAGTCTTCATTCTTTCATCTTGCCAGTAATGAAGATTTACAGCATTAGTAATAGCTCTGATTGGACATCTACCTTCTACCCAACTCCACATTTTGTTAGAAACTAAACCGTGCAATTGAGATACAGCGTTAGCCAATCTAGACATTCTTAAAGCAGCAACTGTTAATGAGAATTGTTCACCACCTAATTGAACAGCTTCTTCTCTAGAACGACCAGCGAAGAATCCACCTTGTAATAAATTGTCTACCCAGTGAACTTCGTTACCAGCAGAAACTGGTGTGTGAGTTGTAAATACAACTGTTTCTCTAACTTTTGCTAAATCACCATTATATTGATTTAATAATTCAAATGCTGCAGGAAGAGCATGACCTTCATTTAAGTGAACACAATCAAATTTATATCCAACTTTTTGAAGTAATCTAATACCCGCAATACCAAGAACTGTTTCTTGAGCAATTCTGATTTTTTCATTTCCATCATACAATTTGTGTGATATTGATCTCGCCCATTCTGAGTTTTCTTCAATATCCGTTGTTAAGTAGTAAACAGGACATGTATCAAAAATTCCTGGTTCTAATCTAAAAGCTTTTACTACTACTTTTTCACCATAAACATCAACAGTTACTGTTTCATTGATATCTGTTAAGAAATCACAATGTTTTCTAATATAAGCAACTTCAACGTTACCATCTTCACCAATTCTTTGATTATAATAACCATAAGACCATAACATTGTCACACCAACCATAGGCATTTGTAAATATCCAGCAGATAACATGTGTGAGCCTGCTAAGAAACCTAAACCACCTGAATATGTTGCGATAGATTGATCAATTGCTATTTCCATTGAAAAATATGCTACGTTTGGTAATCCCATTGGTTCTCCTTTATTTTACTGAACTTTATTTACCATCAAATAATCTTATATCAATAAGATAACAAAAAATCAACTTTTTATAGGAGCAAAAACTTTACATTTAAAACTTGCCAATTTTCACTTAAGTTTCAAAGTATTGTTATATCAAGATTATTTTATATAATTATTATAGAAAGCAGAAAAAGAAAATTTACAATTCAAGAGGAGATAAAAAATGAAATTAGCCGTTTTTGATTTTGATTCAACGTTAATGGAAGGTGAAACTCTTGAATTTATAGCTAAAGAATATAATATTGAACCCTTAATGAAAAAAATTACAACAGAGGCAATGGAAGGAAAGATAGACTTTTTTGAAAGTCTTACTAAACGTGTAGCTCTTCTAAAAGGAGCAAAAGAAGATAAAGTTATAGAAATTTGTAAAAACCTTCCATATACAAAAGGTGCAAAAGAAACAATTAGCGAATTGCATAAATTAGGATACAAAGTTGTATGTTTTTCTGGTGGATATCACACAGCAACAATTCCTGCTCAAGAAATTTTAGGTTATGATGCCCAATTTGCAAACATTCTCCATTTTAAAAATGGTGAAATGACAGGTTTAGTTGGCGGTGAAATGATGTTTTCTGACAGCAAAGGAAAAATGCTAAAACGCTTACAATCATTATTAAATGTATCTGAAGAAAATACCTTAACTGTTGGAGATGGCGCAAACGATATAAGCATGTTTAAACATGCCGGAAAGCGCGTTGCTTTTTGTGCAAAACCAATTTTGAAAGAACATGCAAACATTATTGTTGACAATAAAGACTTAACAGAATTGTTAAATCACATTTAATTTTCAACAATTGCAAGACTTAAAGTATAAGTTTCATCATCACAATCTACAACCGCCCATCTTAAAACATCAAGCCCAAGAATAGTAAGCTGTTGTTCAATATATTCTGATGAAAATTCTTCATTTCTTTTTATTTTAATTTCTTTTGTAGTAATCATTATTCAACCGTCACTGATTTTGCTAAGTTTCTAGGTTGATCAACATCCTTACCTAAAAATTCAGCAATATAATATGCTAACAACTGACAAGGTACACATGCAATAATAGGAGATAAAATTTCTCTTACCTGTGGAACTCTTAATACAACATCAAATAAGGAATCTAATTTTTCATCGTTTGATGATGTTAAAGCTATCAACTTAGCATTTCTAGCTTTTGCTTCTTCACTATTAGAAAGAACTTTTTCATATGTTATACCACCAGACATAAGAATTGATAAAACGGGCATTGTTTCATCTAACATAGCAATTGGACCATGTTTTAACTCGCCTGCTGCATACCCTGTCGCATTAATGTAACTAACTTCTTTTAATTTTAAAGCACCTTCATAAGCTGTAGCCAAATTCACCCCACGAGCTATAAAAATAAAATTTTTAAATGATGAGAATTTCTTAGCACACGTTTGAATTGAATTTGTACAAGATAGAATTTCTTCAACTTTTGTAGGCAATTGAATAATTTCATGCTTTAAATTTTTTAAATAATCAGAATCTAATGTACCTTTGACCTCTGCCATATAAATCCCTAATAAATAAAAAGATACTAATTGTGCAATATAAGATTTAGTCGCAGCAACACTAACTTCTATACCTGCATTAACAGGAATTAAACTATCTGCTAACCTTGCCATGTTAGAATCTGGTCTATTTGTAACAATCAACACATGTGCATTTTTGGCTTTAGCTTGCTTAATTGCAGTAATTGTATCAGCTGTTTCACCAGATTGAGAAACACCAATAACTAAAGTTGATGAATCAGTTGTTGTCTTCCTATATATATATTCACTAGAAGCTTCAACTTCAACAGATATACCTGTAAAATCTTCTAACACATATTTTGCCACCAAACCAACGTGAAGGGATGTACCACACGCAATAATTTCTATTTTTTTAAGATTTCGAATTGTTTCTTTATCTAGTTTTACTTCATTCAATATAATTGGTTCATCTATATCATAGATTTTTCCATTTAAAACATTTCTAATAACATCAGGTTGTTCATAGATTTCTTTAAGCATAAAGTGTTTATAACCCAATTTACTCAATGCAATAGGTTCCCAAGGTAAAATCTCAATTTTTTTATCTATTTCTTCTCCATTAATATCTTTAATTTTTACACTATCTTTAGTGACAATAGCAATTTCATTATCATCTAAATATATTGTTTTCTTTGTATATTCAATAATAGCTGGGGTATCACTAGCAATAAAGTTTTCACCATCTCCAACCCCAATAAGCATTGGAGCATGTTTTCTAGCACCAATAATTAAGTCAGGCACATCTTTATGCATAACACAAATAGCATAAGCACCTTGTAACTTTGCAACAGAATTTTGAATAGCCATTTCTAAATTTTTTGCTTTTGAATATTCATTTGCAACTAAATGAGCTATGACTTCTGTATCAGTCTGTGATTTAAATTCACAACCTTTTTTTATTAATTCTTCCCTTAGTTCTTTATAATTTTCAATAATACCATTGTGAACAACAACAAGTTTTCCACAAGTACAAGAATGAGGATGTGCATTAACTAAAGATGGTGAACCATGTGTCGCCCATCTAATATGTCCAATTCCACATGTAACATTGTACAATTCACTTTTTCTAGCTTCTAATTCATTTTTTAAATTAACTAACTTTCCTAATGTTTTATATACTTTTATATCACTACCATCACGAAGAGCTAATCCAGCAGAATCATAACCTCTATATTCAAGATTTGTAAGACCGCTCAAAATTACATTAACAACATTTCTATGTCCTATATATCCAATAATTCCACACATATGTTTTTCCTCGGTAAATATTCTAGCAAAATACATAATACATTATAAATTTTGGATATGATATTAAATTATTATAAAGATTTTTGATTATATATTTAAAAGCTTTTTAGATTTAGACAAATAATATAAATAACCAGAACCCACAACAACTGTTAAAACAGAAGCAACAGGAGCTGCTATTCCTAGATGAAATAAAGTTGCCCCAGAAATAAATGTGCATAAAATATATGCAACTGGAACCCTTAGTAAAAAGGCTGATAATGTGCTAACAACAGCAGGGAAAATTGTTCTTCCACAACCAAAGAAAAATCCATTTAAACAAAAAACAAATGGAACTAAAATATAATCATAACTAAAAGTCTTTAAATACAACGCGCCCTGTTTCATTACATCATTATCCGTTGTAAATATAGCGATTGCACTTTCTGGCAATAATTGTTGCCATATAAAAAATATAAAACCAAATACAAAAGAAAATAATATAGATAATTTTAAAGATTTAATAGCCCTATCCATTAAGCCAGCACCTAGATTTTGAGCTGTTAAAGCAGTTAATGCCATAGCAAATGAACCTGCTGGCAACATTAAAAAGGCATTTAATCTAACTACACTGCCATAAGCCGCACTCGAAGATACCCCCATTGCATTTGCAATTGAAAATAAAAACAAAAAAGATAATGGTATTAAAGTATCTTGTAATGATAATGGCAAACCAATTTTAAATAACTCTTTTGCTGTTTGAACATCAAATTTAACACCTCTAAATTTAAAAGCAAAAACAAAATTACCATTCTTTATATATATAAGACCAATTAAAACACTAACTGCCTGAGAAAAAACAGTTGCAAGTGCTGCGCCTTGTGCCCCCATATTATATTTACCAATTAATATAATGTCTAAAATAATATTAACCAAACAAGAAATTGCAACAAAATACATTGGAGCAATAGAGTTTCCTAAACCACGCAAAACCGCACTAATAGCATTATATGCAAACACAAAAACCAAACCAATCGAACAAACAAATACATAATCTTTTGTAAATACAAACGATTCACTTGGTGTATTTAATATATTTAATAGTGGAACATCAAAAACAATCAATAATAAACTTAAAATAATCGAAGCAACAATAAAACAAATAGTCATAGTATTTATTATTTTAATAATATTATCATATTTTTTAGCACCAAAAGCTTTTCCAATTAATACTGTTGCACTAACAGTTAAACCAGTAATAAAGAAAATCAAAGTTTGCAAAAGTTGAGAGCCAGTAGCTACTGCACTAACAACACTGCTATCACAAAATTTGCCAACAATAATTAAATCTGCAGCGCCATATAAAGCCTGCAAAAAGTTTGCTCCGATATATGGAAGAGCAAATAATAATAATGTTTGGACTAAATTTCCTTGAGTTAGGTCTTTTTCAGTGTTCATATCAATAAATATTTTACTTCAAAATAAAAAAAACAATCAAAAAAGAATAAAAATCGTACTTTTATTAAGTTTTGTAAAGACTAATATATACTATCAAACCCAATAATAGCTTGATTTTTTCATTTTTTCTTTAAAAGTATATACTTTGTATAGCAATTTTACATATTCAAATGTTTTTATATAAATAAGCGATACGAATAAAAAAAGGATTTACAAGATGAGTGGTTACGATTATGACATTAAAATAGGTGGCAACCATTACGGAAATGGTTATGGCAACTACGGAAATAATGGCAGAAACTCAAATGACAATGACAACGCGTTAATCAACGAAGCAGCAACTTGGGGTCTAAACTTAGATGACTTCACAATAAACGGTCAAATTGATTACGCAAAATTAAGAGATGCCATTAGAGTAGAAAAAGAAAGAGCAGCAAAGAATTCATACACAACTGAAGGCGAAGCTGATACATTTGTAAGAACAACAAACGGCACTGTAGAAGAAGTTGCGAAAAAAGAACAAGCAGAAGATACACAAGAAGAAATAACACAAATTTATAAAGAAGTAGTTGAAAAATGTGGTTCATCAGATGCAGAAGCTGATGCATTAAAAGCACTTGCAGAAGAAGAATACAGATTAACACAACAAGGCACAACTAGTGCAACAGTTATAGCTGGAAGCGCAAGTTTCTTCAATATGGCTGATGAAATCATTAACTCAAAAAATGATACAACTGAAGCTAGCGAAGAAGTTAAAGCAGAAGAAATTAATATGCCACCAGTTGAAGAAGCAGAAGCAGACGATTCAACAGATGACTTATTAGCAAATAACCCATTCTATTCTTCAGCATACAGCACATTTGAAATTGAAGAAGAAGAAGAAATTGCAGCATAATTAAAAATTTTATAAAAAACAGAGTCCTAATGGACTCTTTTTTTTTAATTATTGTATAATAAAAATATGCCTCTGTAGCTCAGCTGGATAGAGCGCTTCCGTCCTAAGGAAGGCGTCGCACGTTCGAATCGTGTCAGGGGTATTTTTTATTTTTATTCTATTTTTATCTATTCACGATGAGAACGTCACAATGCAAAGCATTGTTTATAAATCGTGTCAGCGAATTTTACGTAGAGTGAAGTGAAACGAACTCGAATAGGGAGGGCAAAAGAAAATTTTAACGAAGTTTAATTTTCGACTGACCGACCGAAAGTAAAATTCAAGACAGGGGTATTTTTTATTTTTATTCTATTTTTATCTATTCACGATGAGAACGTCACAATGCAAAGCATTAATACATCAATGATTATTAAAGCTTAAAAATTTCTTGTCTATATATTTATAAATTACATCTACAAATTTAGCCATTAATATTGAACAAACAAACACGGTAGGAACTATAACGAAATACCATTCTAACTTCGCAGTGGTATCTGTAATATACATGTTTAAATAATAATAAAATATTTTTTCAAATATAAATGTAGATAAAAATATTCCTAATGAAAGTTTAGCAATATTACTAATTAAAAGTTTAACTTTATCAGATAAATTACTAAAATCAGTTTTTAGAATCATTAGGAAGAATAAAACGCCTGTAATTGTACATTGATAACCTCCAAATGAATCGCTTTGACCAGGCACCTCCCAAGCTTTACCATATGTAAAAAAAAGATTCATAATTGCAAATATAGCAAGAAACGAAAAATAGAGAATAGTTGAAAGTTTTTGAGAAATTTTTAAATCATGTTTTGCTATATAAGCACCAATCAGATAATAAGTTATAACCCACAAATGAGTCCACTCAGATAAAATCAATATTGGAGATGTTAAAAGACTTGGAAGTGCAGTTAAAAATAATAAAATAATAAGCAATACAGTATCTTGCAATTTATTTGATAACATTTTATTCAAAAAAGGAATCAATAAAAATAATCCAATGTATAAATCAACATACCAAGCATGCTCAATTATTCTAAAATCAATAAGATCACTCAAAAAATTATTTAAAGTAACAGTTTCAAAAATTCCATATTTTGACAAAAATAACTTAGCTACAAATGTAATTGATGAAATAATTATATAAGGCAATAGAACTCTTTTTATTTTAACATAATGACTTTTACAGAATTCCTTTTGATGCATTAAATAACCAGATGATAAGATGAATAAGCCTATACTCATCATACAAAATGTTCGCATAATAGCCATAACATACATTCTTGGGCAAGTTATTGGTGTATAATAAAAATTATTATTCCAAAGAAAATGTGCTGATACTACAAAAAAAAGGGTTAAAACTTTAATAATATCAATATTAATATTTCTTGCTGTTTCATTAAAATTTGCCAATGGTTTCGACTCTTGCATAAAGAATTCCTTTTTATGTTTGTAAGCACAAATAATAGTTAGTTTTGCTTAATGATTTATAGCTATATTAATTATCAAGCAAGTTCCAAATTTGTCAAATCAAGGTATTTTTATTTTTTGTCTATACACAATGAAAATGCCACATTACATAAGTAATAAAAGAAATAAGCAATAAATAATTTTTATTTTAAATTGAGAAATAAAGCAAAAAATTATCATATTTTTCACATTTAATTTATTAAGTTTTATTACGATAATTTAATTTTAAGTAATTTTTTGTAAAAAAAATCATTTATATAATTATGGGGAATTACGGTAACTAATACGAGGAGCGAAAAAATGGTTGCAGGAGTTGGTGGCATTGATGTGTCACAATTGGAAAGAACTGGTTTTGGCGGAGGCATACAAGCACATGGTGGTGATTCTGTCACAATTTTTGGTGACGGATGGTCTAAAGAAATATCTGAAGGAGAAGTTGTAGACCCAAGTGCTATTTTGCAAGCTAGTGGAATGGGCGACATAAAAAGCAAACTTTCTGAAGATGAAGGCGAAAGTGGAGTTAGCCAAAGCACAGAGATTGTTGCAGATATACTTGATAACATAGGTCAAGTATTACAAAGCGTATCAAGTTTCTTTAATACAAACAAAGAAAAAGATCAGCAACAACAACAAACTGATACTAGTTTAGGTTTAGAATCAGAAGAAGATGACGATAAACTTAAATTAGATGAAAGTCAAAAAGGCGGCGCTACAGACACAGAATAATATTTTTAACTAAAAAGGTAAATATTAATTTATTTACCTTTTTAGTTTTTATGTGTAATTATAATATATCTTTCTTTTTATTTACTGATATAATATAAAATAATTTATACATAAAAAGGGCTCAAACATGATAACAATAGCGAAGGTAAAAGATGCTGAAAATGTATTGAAAAATATAGTTAGAAAAACTGACTTAATTTATGCTCAAAACATTATTGAAAACAGCAATATTTATCTTAAAGTTGAAAATCTACAAGTTACTGGCTCTTTTAAGGTTAGAGGCGCTTCATATAAAATATCAAATTTATCAGATGAAGATAAATCAAAGGGCGTAATTGCTTGTTCAGCAGGCAATCACGCTCAAGGTGTTGCTCTAGCGTCTCAAAAAAATAATATTAAAGCTACAATTTTTATACCCGCAACAGCACCTATATCAAAAGTAGAAGCTACAAAAAAATTTGGAGCAGAAATCAAACTAATTGATGGTGTTTATGATGATGCATATAAAGCCGCAGTAGAATTTCAAAAAGAAACAAATGGTGTTTTTGTACATCCATTTGATGATGTTGATGTTATTGCTGGACAAGGAACAATTGGTTTAGAAATTTTAGAACAATTACCTGATGTAGAAGCAGTTATCGTTCCAATTGGTGGTGGCGGTTTAATTGCTGGTGTAGCTTTTGCAATAAAACAATTAAAACCTTCTTGCAAAGTTTATGGCGTTCAATCACAAGGTGCAGGAAGTATGTACAAATCTTTCAAAGATAAAGAAATTATTGAATTACCTTCTGTAAATACATTTGCTGATGGTACAGCCGTAAAACGACCTGGAGATTTAACTTTTGATTTATGTCAAAAATATGTGGATGACATTATTACAGTTAGTGATGATGAAATAGCATCTGCAATCTTGGCTTTAATGGAAAAACAAAAACTTGTTACAGAAGGTGCTGGGGCTTTAAGTGTTGCAGCTGCTATGTATAATAAACTTCCAATCGAAGGCAAGAAAACAGTTTGTATTTTATCTGGCGGAAATGTTGATGTAAATATAATTTCAAGAGTTATCAGCAGAGGTTTATTAAATTCTGGTAGATTATCACATTTAACTATTGAACTTTTAGATAAACCAGGACAATTAAGAGAAGTTTCAACAATAATTGCAGAATATGGTGCAAATGTTATCAGAGTAAGACATACACAAGGTGGAAGTAATACCGATATTAATGATTGTTTCTTAAAAATTTCTATGGAAACAAGAAATCACGAACACTTTAAACAAATTCAAGACGCATTAACTAAAAAAGGTTATAAAATAACTTCTAACATACAATAGTTATTCTATTATCCATTTTTCAAGAATATCTTGACCTATGCCATCAAAAAATCTAGATGGTTTAGATAAAACCATATTTGTTGAATAATCAAACATATCAATTGGATATGTTATTGCCAAGTGAGTTTTAGCCCTTGTAACAGCAACATACATCAACCTTAATTCTTCGTCCATTTCTTCAAGCGAATTAAAAGAAAACATAGAAGGAAATCTACCATCAACAGCACCAATTATGAATATAGCTTTATATTCTAAACCTTTTGCACTATGAATTGTAGATAATGTCAAATATTCATCTTTTGTGGCACCTTCATTGATATCTGTTACTGATGTATCAGGTGGTTCCAAAGCCAAATCACTTAAGAAATCTTCTAAACTTGAATATTTTTCACTTAAAGCTAAAAAATGTTCTAAATCTTTTTCGCGTTTTGTATAATCATCATATTTATCTTGCAAAATTGGAGAATAATACGCCAAAACTTTCTTCACTAATTTTGATGGGGCAAACAAGTCAGTTTGTGTATTTTTTATTAATTCAGCAAGTCGAATTACAGCTTCTGGATTTTTAGTAGGTAAATTTTTATCCTTAATATCACCATCTTGAGCCAATACAGGCAATAATTTCCCTGCTGTTTGATTGCCAACTCCATCAAGTAATAACAAAATTCTTGTATAACTAATAATATCAGATGGATTTAAAATAACTCTTAAATGAGCAATTATGTCTTTAATATGAGCCGTTTCTATAAACTTCATTCCACCAAATTTTTTATAAGGAATATTTCTTTTTGCAAGTTCAATCTCCAAGTTATATGTCATTCTTGCACTTCTAGCTAAAACACATATATCATTTAAAGGAATATTTTCTTCTTCTGATAATTCTAAAACTCTTTGTACAATAAACTCTGCTTCTGTATTCATATCTGAAGCACTAATAATTGCAGGTTTAATAGGGGATTCAATTGTTGAAAATAAAGTTTTTGAATATTTCTCTTTTGCCTTTAAAAGAAGTTCATTAGCAAGAGCTAACACATTTTGCGAACTTCTATAATTTTGTTCTAATTTAATGATTTTTGTATTAGGAAATATTTCAGGAAATTCTAAAATATTTCTAAAATTTGCACCTCTGAAAGAATAAATACTTTGAGAATCATCACCAACAGCCATAACATTATTATGCTCAGAAGCAAGCAATTTAATAATTTGAGCTTGAATTGTATTTGTATCTTGATATTCATCAACCAAAATATATTTATATTGATTTGATAATTTTTTACGAATTTCTGGGTTTGCTTCAAGCAAAGTTCTTAAATATAAAAGTAAATCATCATAATCTAAAATAGAATTGGTTCTTTTATATTCAGTATATTTTTTTATAATCTCATTAATTTTATCAGTACAATGTTCAAACTGTTTATATTCTTTCAAGATTATTTCATCAGAAGGAATATTTTTATTAACAGCTTTTGAATAAATATCTAAAATAGTACTTTTCTTTGGAAAACGCTTTTCTTGTTTATTTATAACCCCTGCTCGAATATGATTAACAATATCTTCACTATCTGTTCTATCTGTAATAGTAAAGTTGTTTTTCAATTCTAAAAGAGGAGAATATTTGCGCAAAATAATATTAGCAAATGAATGGAAAGTCCCACCAGCTACTTGCTCACATCTTGAATCTAAAACAATAGTTGCTCTAGATAACATTTCTTGCGCCGCTTTTTTTGTGAAAGTTAAAAGTAAAATATTTTTAGGATTTACACCATCTTCAATTAATCTTGCAACACGGTATGTAAGTGTTTTAGTTTTACCACTACCTGCGCCTGCAATTACTAAAATAGAACCATCTTTTTGTTTAACAGCCTCAAGTTGAGCAGAATTTAACTCTTTCTCATATTCAACTTTATAAGTAACTTCTGTTGCAACTTTTTTTAGCGTATATTTTTTTACTGTTAAATTTTCCATAAAAATATTATACGAAATAAATTAAAGATAACAAAATTATCTTTTTAATACTATTTCAAATAAAGTTTCAACATCATTAGAATGAACCAAGTTAATATCACCACTAACAAGTTGCATTTGATTTTTACAAATTGCTAACCCTAAACCGTTACCATTTTCTTTAGTTGTAAAATCTGATTCAAAAATTTTAGTTTTTATTTCATTTGGTATTTTTGCACCATTATTTTTAACAAAAATTCTAATTTCTTTTGGTTCAACAAAACAATCAACGCAAACTTGTTGACCTTGATTACAAGCCTCAATGGCATTAAATATTAGATTTGTTAAAGATGACTCAACTTTAACTTTATCTGATGTAACCATCACATCATTAAAATCAGCTACAACAATATCAACACCAGCCTTTTTGGCTTTTTCTTCACACAAAAGAACTGTATTTAAAACCAATTTCTTAATACTAAAATCAGATAAATAAGGAGTTGATAAACATCTTAAATCATTTATTTGAGAAGAAATTGTCTCTGAAGCTGACGTGATATTTTTTAATGCAGTATCTACAGAAATTCTTATTTCATCATCCAGAGATACATTCGACAATCTTTTTTCAACAATTTTTGAATACAAATTAATAATAGAAAGATTATTTTTAATTTCGTGCGCAATAAATTTTGCCTTTTCTGCAACTATATTAGCAGTTTTTAAACTATCATCAGAATTAATTGCAAAATCTTTTTCAGCTAAAGCGTATAAAATCTCTTCATTTTTTTCACTTAGTAAGGAAGCAATATTATTAATAGAAGAATTTAAAATAATATTTTCACGCCTATCTGGTGAATATTGCGAAATTAAATCTTTAAAATCAACTAAAGAATTTTCAAGAACAACCTTTGCGATTTCACCAACAAATTTTGAATTATAAAGCAAACAAACACTTGATGAACTTTCTTTTGAACCTGTATTATAATCCCAAAGTAAAGCAACAGAATATCTTTGACCTAAAATAATAACAAATTCAGTTTGTCCCCATATATCTTCTTTTATATTGTTTGGGTTAATAAAATCAGAAAAACTAAACAATTTAGAATTTGAAAAAGATAATCTTTTAATAAATGCTTCTTTTTCATTCAAATCAAGCAATCTAACTAAAACACAAGATTCGAACTTTTGATTAGATACAACAGGTTCTAAAATCGAACGAAAGAGACCATTAATGGTCTCTTTGTTATATTCATTTGATAAATTATCAAAAATGTATTTGTGAAGTGTATTATATTTGTTTTTCATATTTCAATTATATAGCAATTTTTAATTTTTTTCTATTCATAAAACCATTATTAATTGCATATAAAACTGCTTGTGTTCTGTCATTAACTTGTAATTTTTGGAAGATATTATTTACGTGTGTTTTAACAGTTGTTTCACTAATAAATAGTTGTTGCGCAACACCTTTGTATGTAACACCTTGAGTTAACAATTCAAGAACTTCTTCTTCTCTTTGAGTTAAATATTGTAATAAGTTTTCTGATGCTTGTGTATTATTTAACTCATCTTTGAATGTTTTTTGGAAATATTCAAAGAATCTTGAAGATAAGCCAGATGGTAAATAAATTTTACCTTGCATAACTTCTTCAATAGCAAAAATCAATTGAGAAGAAGCCATAGTTTTTAAGATATAACCTTTTGCTCCTATTTTCATAGCTCTGAAAATTAAATCCGGATCATCATAACCAGTTAAAGCAATAACTTTTGTTCCAAGACCAAGACGCTCAATTTCACTTGTTGCTGTTAAACCATCTTTTTCTGGCATATTAACATCCATTAAAACTACATCTGGTTGGTATTTTTTTACTAAATTAATTGCAATATTTGCATTTGTTGCTGTTGCAATAACTTCAAAATTTGTTTCTAAATTAATTAATTCTCTAATCCCTAATAAATGATCAAAATTATCATCAACTAAAAGAATTTTAATTTTTTTGCCAAAATCTGTTGTTCTTCTCATATACACACTCACGCCCCCTGTAAATACATCGCTTATAGTATTAATATACCTTCGCGGCATGTATATCTCATCCATAGAACGATGAATAAATCTATGCAAAAAGATTTATTTATTTATCTAGATCTTTAGATTAATAAACTGGCTAATTTGCCAATAAAATCAATACTTTAGCGAGAAAAACATTTTTCATATTAATAACATACTTTTAAAAAAGTCTATAAACCATACATATGATTTATTGTTTTTTTCTTTTAACTTTCTCTTTTAAAAGCTTATATTTATTTACTTTTTGATTATCAGCAGGTGGAACTACATCATCAAAAATTTCAACAATATTTTTAATTTCTTCTTGATTATCGACAGGAATTTCTTCTTGTTTTGTATCTATTTGTTCTTCTACATTTTCAGTAGAATTTTTAATAAGATTTTCAACATATATTTCTTTTAACACTGTTTTATTAGACTGATATGAAAGTTCAGAAATATTAGATATATACAATAATCCTTCTTCATTTACTTCAAACATTATCAAAGCACAAGATGACATACCAATTAAATGTTCAATATTTTGGCTTATTAGATTAGGACGATTTAAAGAAATTAACACCCTAAAAGTATCAACAATATTTTTAAAAGATTTTACATTCATAGAAAAAATAAATGTTCTAAAATCACATAAAATCAACTCTAAAATTTTAATAAAGTCATCAACAGTTGGTTCAGGAACAATAATTTTTTTAGCAGTAGAATAATAAATTTCTTCAGATAAATTATTTACCAATTCAACTGGTGTATCACTTTTAATAAAAAGCCTAAAATAATTTAATAATACAATTCTATCTATATTCGATTGAGATAACAAAATAATATTGCTATTTCTTTTAAAAAGGTCACTAACTATTTTAAAAGTTTCATCATTTTTAACAAATAAATCAATAGAATCAGAATCTTCTTTTAAAGAAATTTTATTTGAATTTACTCCAGCAGATAAATTACTTTTTATTTCAATACGTTCTTTAAATTTCATTATAAATCCTTATTAATCATATGTTGTGCAATTTCATCATAAGCTCGCACTATATCAAGTTTTGGAGCAACTTCTTTAAACGAAGATCTATTTTCAGAAGCAGCGGATGTTACAAGAATATTTTTAGGTATTTTATAAAATATTTGTCTTTGTAACTTTTGTTCTATTTGATTTATTAATGGTTCATCTTTTTTGAAATTAAGTTTATTTAAAATAACTCTAACCATTTTGCAATAAAAATTTTTATCCAAATATTTTTTCACTTCTCCTATACTTGTTAAAGAAGCTATTATAACAAAATATGATAAATCAGACCCATCAATTAACTCACTTGTTTGCTCAACAGAAGCAGAATCAACATCAATTATTATAAATTTATAATGTT
Source organism: Cyanobacteria bacterium SIG29 (assembly GCA_015152515.1). Lineage (GTDB taxonomy): Bacteria > Cyanobacteriota > Vampirovibrionia > Gastranaerophilales > Gastranaerophilaceae > Avigastranaerophilus. The sequence goes on along the minus strand of SUTV01000008.1, from coordinate 21,901 downwards.
TTTTTACAACTTCAAGGAAATTCGCTATTTTACCTTCATCAACATTTGATTCAGAATTTCTATAATTACCATTTGCCATTACATACAAAGAAGATTTTTTGTATCTTGGAACCTTTGAAAGTAATTCTTGCGCATTTTCTTTCGTTAGCTTATTCACATAATAAGGAGTATTAAAATTAATTTGAACATCAATCATTGAATTCAAATCATTAATATCATTATTAAAATCAACAAGTAAAACTTTTTCTTTTGATAATTCAGCCAATTCATAAGCAAGATTAAAAGAAAAAGTTGTTTTACCAACAGAAGGTTCAATTGATAATACAGAATAAACCATACTTTTTGAATTATCTGGATTTTTCTTTATTTCGGTATTATATATTTTCATCAAAGAATTTATAAAATCAGCTTGTATTAATGGTTTAAACAAGAAATCTTTAGCACCAGTTCTTAAAACATTAACTTGTAAATCAGCCGATTTGTCATATGAAATTAATAAGAATAAGTTATTTTTATTTTGTGATAACTTTGAAATTTCAGATAATACTTTATTATTTGTTTTATTCACATTAACAATAATGATTTTTTTATCATTATCATTTGGAATTAAAGCAGGTTGAAACTCATTAAACTTAGCCACTTTATATGAAAAAGTTACTTCTTTTAAATAACTTTCAATAAGCGTCTTAGACAAATCTTCTTCATCAAATAAAATTATTTGTACAATTGTATCCATACAAATATTTTACCACAATTTTTAAAGAAGATATCGTATTTTTATGTGATAATTAAACAAAGAGGAAATTATGAAAAAAGTAAAAATTATTGGTGGCGGTTTAGCCGGTAGTGAAGCTAGTTTACAACTTGCAAAAAGAGGAATAAAAGTAGAACTTTACGAAATGAGACCAGAAAAACAAACTGGAGCACATAAAACAGAAAATTTTGCTGAATTTGTATGTTCTAATAGTTTAGGTTCATATGATACAACAAATGCTTCTGGACTTTTAAAACACGAAATGGAAATACTCGGTTCTGAATTAATGCCAATAATTTTTGAAGCTCAAGTTCCTGCTGGTGGCGCTCTAGCAATAGATAGAGAATTGTTCAGTAAAAAAGTTACTGAAAAAATTGAAAACAATCCAAACATTACAATTATAAGAGAAGAAGTAACAACTCTTGATGAAGACACCCCTACAATAATAGCATCAGGTCCATTAACTTCTGATACCTTAGCAACTGAAATTAAAAACTTTTTAGGTGAAGACTATTTATATTTCTTTGATGCTATCGCACCAATTATAGAAAAAGATTCTATAAACTTTGACAAAGCATTTTATTTAAATAGGTACAACAAAGGCGACGCTGATTATATTAATTGTCCTATGAATAAAGAAGAATACGAAAACTTCTATAATATTTTAATTAATGCGCCGAAAATAGAATTAAAGTCATTTGAAAAAGATGCTAAATTCTTTGAATCTTGCCTTCCAATTGAAGTTATAGCATCTCGCGGAGTTGATACTTTAAGATTTGGTCCATTAAAACCTGTTGGTTTAGTTGATGAAAGAACAGGTATAGAAAATTATGCAGTTGTACAATTGCGTCAAGACAATAAATCAGCAAGTTTATATAATCTAGTTGGTTTTCAAACAAACTTAAAATGGGGCAGCCAAAAAGAATTAATTCAATCTATTCCATCACTAGAAAACGCAAATATCGTTAGATATGGAGTAATGCACAGAAATACATTTATAAATAGTCCTAAATCATTAAATCCAACCCTACAATCAAGAAAAAATAAAAATTTCTTCTTCGCAGGACAAATCACAGGAACTGAAGGCTATACTGAATCAATAGCTTCAGGCTTATTAGCTGGAATTAATATGGCAAGATTTATTAACAATGAAGAATTACTTGAATTATCACAAGAAACTGTTTTAGGTGCGCTAACACACTATATAACATTTGAAGGTCATACTTCTTTTCAACCAATAAATTCTAACTGGGGAATACTTGCAGAAATGGAAATGGATAGAAAAGTTAGAAAAAACAAAAAAATGAAGAATGAACTTCTTGCTAATAGAGCACTAGAAAAAATCAAAACATATGTTTAATTTTTTACTTTATAGATTTTAAATATAAAGTCATCTCCAATAGTTTTTTCATATTTTAAATTAGCAACAACACTATCATATATGTCTTTACCATAAGTTTTTTGAAAAGAACCTTGTAAAAAATCAGGATACATAATATTAGAAAAAATGACATAATCAATATTATTCTTATTCAAAATATTTATAATCTTTTCATTTCCTAAAACTTCAACATTAGTTGGAATTAAATAATATAAAGTATTATCTGATTTCATATCAGTTAAATAATTTATAAAACTACCTTCTGGAAGAATAAGAACCATATTATTTTTTGAGATATTTTTTTCAAGATATGACAGCAATTCAACAGTTGAAGGATAAAAAATATTTTTAATTTTAATTAAACCTTTTGAAGTTTTAATTTCTTTCAAGTCCATATTTTTTATTTCTTGCAAATTCAATGCAAAACAAGAAACCATCAAAAATAATACAAAAATTGATAAAACAATATTTGTCATATTTTTATATTTAAATTTGTACAAAATACTAATAACAGCAACAAATAAAAGTGGAAGAAAAAAAGTCCCATAAATTTTTAAATAAATAGAACCAATACATTTATATGAGCCCAAAATAGCACTCAAAAGTAAAATGATTTGCAAGAAATCATCATTTGATTTTTCTTTACTTCTTATGAAAAATATCAGTTTAAAAATAAATATGAAAATACAAATATAACCAAGACTTCTAAACCAATACGAACTATCACCCCAAATATAATATGAACCCTTTAAGAAATCCAAAGAAAAATTAAAACCAAAATATGAATAGAATGTTTTTACGCTTTCACTACATGCCAGCTGACACATAGAAATAAACCCATTATATAAATCTAAAACAGAATTACCTTGAAACAATAGTACGCAAAAGCTTAATAATGGAAAAAATAAAGTTACTCCTAATGATTTAAGAGATTTTATAATAGATGTTTTCTTATATAAAATTACCGCAATAATAACAAATAAAAACAGACTATATTCATACTTTGACGCTACAGAAAATCCATAAAACAAACAAGATAACATTAAATTTTTATCATTATCATTTTTAATATATTTAACAAGGAAATAAAAAGATAATAAAAAGCCCAATAGCGAATATAAAATAGAATATGAATAAGGCATAATCCAATTTGAAATATCAGGCGAATATGCACAAACAAAAATCATCATAACCGATAATAAAGTTGCTAAAATTTTATTTGTATATTCTTTCGAAATCAAATAAATAATAGACGAGATTAAAATTGTTAAACATAAACCAATATACTGAAAAACAATCAACCCAGTTCCAAAAATTAACGCAATTAAAGCATTTATTTGATAGCCTAATGGAGCATAAACATTAAAAATATCCTTATACAATGCCTCTGAATTTAACATTTGTTGAACTATATATAATTCTCTTCCTATATCTGAATATGGAGAATATACATTGGATTTAAAAAATACAAAACAAATACAAGATAAAATTACTATTATAAATATAGGAATAATATTATTTTTCAAAACAAACAACCTTTTTCTTAGTTACTTTTTAAAAAAGATTTAAAATCTTTATCTGGAGCGAAATAATATCCACAGCCATCTAATGGTTTACCACCATTAATTAAGAATTTTTTATTTCTTTTTGGATACTGCCTACAACCAATTCCTCTAAAAAAATATACCTTGCATTTATTATCAGGAGTAATTTCTTTGCAAGTAAATAATAATGCGCCTGTTTCACTTACGCCGGACACAAAAAAATTAGTAAAATGTTTATCCCATTCTTTTACTTTTTCAAATTGGTATTCTGTTGTGATTGACTTATCACCAACATAAAGCAATATGTTTCGGCAACAAGCACCACACTTATTACACTTACCTTTTCTTATATATTTTGATGATTGCAATTTTTGAAATAAAAATTTTATATATTTAAACATCTATCTCACCACAAACTCAATATGTGCAAATGGATATGTTTTTTTATTTAAATAAAAGAATTGCAAAATATAATGACCAGTTTTTCTAGGATAAATATAATCCCTATAAATTTTTGATGATTTATCTATATATAAATCATTTGATTCTTCAATTGAAAAACCCCAATTTGTTGTTTTTTCACTTTGCATAGAAACTTGCATTCTAACACCTGAATATTGTAAGCCATCTGGTGAAACTAAAGCATAATTTATTGGCTGACCAACCAAAAAGGCTCGCTCTATTCTTTGAATACTTGATGAATCAATAGTACCAGAAGAAACAATAACATATGGTTTTTGTTTAAATTTAAAACCACATAACAAAATCAAAGGAATTATTAAAATTAATAATAATATTTTTCTCATTTTAGGTCTTTGGCAATTTTTTCATTAAATTATTAATCTTATTTTGAACATTATTCTTTAGATTTTTATCTTGAGTATATTCAACAAATTTTAAATAATAATTTATTGCACTAGCATAATCATCTTCTTTTTCCATTGATAAACCTAAAGCATAATAAGCATAAGCATAATCAGGTTTTAATTCTATAACTTTTTTGAAACTTTCTTTTGCTGATACTAAATCATTTAGCTCTGCCTGACATAACCCTCTATTAAAATAAGCATCGGGATTGTTTTTATTTAAACCAATAGATTTATTATAAGAAGCAATAGCACTATCTAATTGAGATAAACCTTTATATGTATTACCTATTTTGATATAAACTAATTCATCTTGTGGTTTCAAACTAGAAGCCTTTTGATATTCTGTAAGAGCTTTTGCATAATCTTTTTGTTTATAATAATTATCTGCAATATTTGATGAATACTCAAACTTTTCTTCTACAGAAGTATCTCCAACTTGCATAGCTTTTTCATATACTAATTTTGCATCTTCTGTTTTATCAAAATTAGTTAATACTTTTGCATAAGAAGAAAGTATTTGTTGATTATCTGGAATAATTTCCATAGCTTTTTCATAATATTCCATAACTTTAGATTTTGAACCAAGTTTTTCATAAGCATTAGCTATGTTTATGTATAAAAGTGGATTATATGCATCCATATTTAAAGCATTATCATAACTTAAAACAGCTTTTCTATAATTTTCTGTAGCAAAATAATCATCACCTTGAGAAATATAAGCTTTTAATAAATAATCTTTAGCACTTTTATTATCTTCATCTTTAATAATAACAAGTTTATATAATTCAATCGCTTCATCATATTTCTTTTGAGCGTGACAAGCAATTGCTTTATTTAAAACAAAATCAAGATTTTCAGGTTCTGACAAAATCAAGTTATCATAAATTTTAACAGCTTCATCATATTTTTTTGCCAAATGATATGCTTTTGCTAATTCTTTTTGAATTTCAATATTTTTAGGGAAAACTTCAAAACCTTGTTTCAAAACATTTACAGCATTTTCATAATCAGCTTTTTTTGAATACAAAATACCAGCATTTAAATAAGCAACTTCATTATCCTTTACTTCGCTTAAATAAGCACTATATTGATGAAGCGCTTCATCATATTTACCTTTATCTGCCAAAATATTAGCAAAATCAAAACGAATAGAATTCATATCTGGTTGAATATCTAATACATTAGTAAATTCTTTCATTGCTTTATCATCATTAGCTTTAGCTAAATATACATATGCAAGATTTGCTCTTGATACATAATCTGTTGGATCTTTTTCTAAAGCTTTTTGCAATATAACTTGTGCATTATCAAAATCTGAAATTCTATATAACGCCAAACCGTAATTTGAAAAATCTTTAAAATTAGCAGGGTCTTTTGAATAAATATCACTATAAATATTAACCGCTTCTTCAGGTTTATCCATTCTTAAATAAATAGATGCCATATTTTCCCTTGCATCAATAGCATCAGGATAATAATTTAAAAACATTTGATAATATTTGATAGCTTCTTCATCTTCATTTAAATGAGTTTTAACACTCGCTAAATTCAAATAATTATATTTATATTCAGGGAAAATTTTCATAGCTTGATTATAGGCATTATTTGCACTTTTATAATCTTGTTTTTGTTCAAAAATATTACCTAAACTAATATAAATAAATGCATCATCTGGTCTTAATTTTAATGCTTTTTTATAAGCTTCAATAGCATTATCCCATTCACCAAGTTCGCTATACATTCCTGCTAATTTAGTATGTAATAATGCATCATCAGGAGAAAGTTGAATTGCTTTATTTAAATTTTCACTAGCTTCTAAATATTGTTCCTTATCTGCTAGATTACAAGCTTTTCTATAAAATTGATTAGCTTCTGGTGTCATAGCAAAAGCACTAGAAGTAATACAACCACATATAATTATTGCTGATAATAATGTCTTTATATTAATGGCTCAGCCCTCCTGACTTATATATAAAAATTATCTTATTTATTTAAAAAAAATGCAACGAATTTACACTGTTCTTAACTTTTATTAAACAGGTAATTGTTCTTCCTCTTTTTGAGATAATTTTGCATAAAATCTAGAATTAATTTCTCCGCCAACAAGTAAAATTAAAGATGTATAATATAACCACACCATCAAAATAGCGAAAGCACCAATTGTACCAAATACTTTATTATAAGTATTTAAATTACTTAAATATATTGAGAAGCACCAAGAACCAAACATCCAAAATAAACTAAAAAATAAAGTTCCAGGTAAAACACTTCTAAATTTCATTTTATCATTACCTTCAATACAAGGAAGTATAAAATAATTAGCAATCGCACAAGCAGCCAATGCAAAATATGCAACAGGCCATCTTAAAATAGAAATCAAATCAATAGACAATTCTGATAAAATTGTATATTCCATCATAAAGTTTAAGAAAACCTTACCAAGTACAATTAAGTTTACCGCTAAAAATAGCAATAAAGAATTAACCAAAACCATTAACACAGCTAAAACTCTTGTATAAACGAAGTTTCTTGTTTCTTCGATAGCATATGCTTTGTTTAACCCTTTAATAATAACGACAATAGCATTTGAAGAAAGCCAAACTGTTATACAAAAACCAAATATAGCAATTAAAGTACCTTGATTAAAAATCATAGCTTCTTCTAATGTATTCAAAATCAAAGTAGAAACATCTTTCGGTGCAATATTAACTAAAAAAGTCAATATTGGAGACATTAAAGTTTTTTTGCCCATCCAACCAAAAAGAGCTGTTAAAAATAACAAAAACGGAAATAAGCCCAAAATGAACCAAAAAGCCATTTCTGCCGCTACACCAAAAAAATCTTGGTCTATTATTTTTTTAATAAGCGTCTCTATATATTTTCTCATTCTATTTCACTTTGAACTCGTTTTAAAAGTTTATCAAAAGCTATTGCAATAGGCTTTTTAATTGTACAACCAGCAGCAAAAGTATGTCCGCCACCACCAAAATCAACAACAATTGGTGTTAAATCTATGGTTTTACTTCTTAAACTAACTTTGGTATAACCTTCTTTTGTTTCTTTTAATATTGCTGCAATTTCAACATTTTTAGAAGTTCTTAAAATTTCAACTATACCTTCTGTATAATCGTCAGTTGCATTGAATTTACTCATATCACTTCTTGTTATTTTAGAAAAAGCAACTTTTCCCGAATTATAAAATACAGTATTTGTAACAACATAAGCTTGAAACTGCACCATAGATTGAGGTTTTGTTTCATAACAAGCTCTAAATTCATATGTAGGAGAAACACCCAACCTTACTAAATCAGCAGCTAACATAAAGGTTTCAGGAGTTGTATTTTCATATTTAAAACCACCTGTATCAGTTAATAATGATGTATAAATACATCTTGCTACATCAGTTGATATTTCTAAATTCCAATCATTAAAAATTCTATATAAAATAATTCCTACACAGGCTGCATCACCATCAACAATATTTATATCTGCATAACCAATATTAGTTTTATGATGGTCAATGTTTACTTTTACAACGGCATTATCAAAAATTGTTGTACCAAAAACCATTCTATCTTTTGACGCAACATCAACGGCAATAGCTAAATCATATTTCTTTTTACTATCAATGGTTTGTACATCTATAAATCTATTAAAATCGGGCAAATATGAATAACTGTTTGGAAGTTGACCTACATATACAGAATCTACTTTTTTACCAAAATATTTTTCAATCATTAGGCTTAAAGCAAGACTAGAACCCAATGTATCGCCATCAGGATTAACATGTGAAAATATAATAATACTTTCAGCTTCTGTTATTTTATTTCTTAAATCTGTGTACAAATTATCCATACTCTCAATCTCAAGATAATTATACTATAAAAATCAAATTAGACCTACGGCTTAATCAAAATTTTTAAAGCTCTTCCATTCATATGCTTGATAATAGCTTCTTCTGTCATAGATAAAGGCAAAGTTTCTGTTATTAATTTTTCAACAGGAACACTACCTTCTTCGATTAATTTTAAAGCTTCCCTAAAATATAATGGGGTATGGTGAAATATACTTAAAACTTTTATTTCATCATAATGAAGCCTTCTGGTATCAATCGAAACAGATGTACCAGATTTACATCCACCAAATAAATGTACAACACCCCCACGACGCACAAAGGTAAACATTCTTTCCCATATTTCAGGAAGACCAACACATTCAACTGCAACATCTAACCCTTTTTTCCCATCAGAAAAATCAATAAAAATTTTTTCAGGATTTTGATATTTAGTTAAATCAATAACTTCATCAGCACCACCAAATTCTTTAGCTAGTTTTAATTTTAATGGATTTCTACCAGCAGCAATAACTCTAGCACCTTTTAACTTGGCAAGTTTTACAAACATCAAGCCAATTGGACCAAGTCCAACAACACCAACAGTTTGTCCTGCTTTTATACCAGTTCTTTCAACGCCATGAACTACATTCGCAAGTGGTTCAGCAAAAGCAGCTTTATCAAAACTTAAGGAATCAGAAATATGTAATAAGTTTCTTTTAACAATAGCCTTTGGAATATTTATATATTCAGCATAAGCACCATTTAAAAACTCTAGCTTTTCACATAAATTATATTCGCCACGCTTACAAAAAAAACATTCACCACAAGGCGCAGAATTTGCAGCAACAACTCTATCACCTTCTTTAAAGCCTATAACATTTTTTCCTACTTTTGTAATTATTCCAGAAAATTCGTGTCCAAAGCCAGATGGAATTTTTTTAATTAAAACAGGATGACCTCTACGATATGTTTTAACATCAGTACCGCAAGTCAAAGCTGCCATTATTTTAACTTGAACCTCATCATCTTTCGGATCTTTAATTTCAACTTCTTCATATTTTATATTCAAAGGTGAATAAAATTGTATAGCCTTCATTTTCATAATTTTATATATGCCTTCATTATCTTATTAGAAAGAGTATCACTAATAGCTTCATTTAATTGTTCAAGAGGATAAATAGTAGAAATTCCATCAACTCGAACTCTACCATCTTCTATCAATGACATAGAATCCTCTAAATCCATTGGTGAAGGAGAATAACTACCCATTACTGTTAATTCTCTATAATAAATATCATTATTGTTAAAACCAACCAAATCATCTTTAATACTAGAAAAAACAACAATTGTAGCACCATCGCGAGCTGCCTTAACACTAAAATCCACAGCACCTGTAGCGCCAGCAGTTAAAAATACTGTATCAAATCCCATTGGTGCAATTTTTTTGATTTTTTCAAAATTTGTCACATCATCAGATAAAGTAAAAGCACCTTCAAACCCAAATTTTTCAGCTATACAAGCACGTTCATAAATTAAATCACAACCATAAACTTTATGACCATACGCTTTAGCTGCTTGTCCCATTAATAAACCAACACTGCCAAGTCCAACAATTAAAACATTAGAATTATCTTTAATTTGAGCACGTTTAACAGCACGAACACAACAAGCTAAAGGTTCTAAAAAAGAAGCTTCTATATCTGATAAATTCAAATTAACATTAAAAACAGTATTATTAAGATGTTCTTCTGAAACATAAATGTATTGTGCAAAACCACCAGGAAAAATATTAGTTGCCTTAAAATGTTTGCACATAGAATAATTACCATTCCAACAATATGAACAATTAAAACAAGGAACATGGTGACCTAATGCAACTTTATCACCAACATCAAAATTGGTTTTTGAATTTATTTCTACAATTTCACCAACAACTTCATGTCCTAAAACGGCACCATTTTTTGCTTGTCCATTTCGGATTTTAACAATATCACTACCGCATAAACCACAACCGATAACTTTAACAATAGCACCTTCACCATACTCATCAAGAATTGGTTTTGGGACTTCATCGATTTTAAATTTATTATTTTGTAATACGGCTGCTTTCATAAATAAACCTCATACAAATTATAAATAAAAAATATTATTTATAACATATTATTTTTCTTTAAAAGTTTTTTATCATAATCAGATAACTCAGATTTCAAAAACTTTTCGAACATATCGGGTCTTTTATTTTTTGTATTTATAAATTGTTGTAAACGACGCCATTCTTTTATTTTTTCATGATTACCAGATAACAAAACTTCTGGCACTTCAATACCATCATATTCTCTAGGCTTAGTGTAATGAGGATGTTCTAATAAACCATCATAATGAGAATCATACTCAAAAGATTCTTCATCACCCAAAGCACCTTTTATAAGCCTTGATACACTGTCTATAATACACAAAGCAGGAAATTCTCCACCAGTCATAACAAAATCACCGATAGACACTTCCATTGCATTAGTTTTTTGAATTATTCTTTCATCAAAGCCTTCATAATGACCGCATATTATGATTAACTGTTCTTTTTTCGCAAATTCATTAGCCATTTGTTGATTAAAAACTTTTCCTTGTGGCGACATAATTATAGTTTGTGAATTTTCAAATTTTTCAACAGATTTATAAGCATCTAAATATGGTTGACAAGCTAACAACATTCCCGCACCACCACCATAAGGGGTATCATCAACTTTTTTATGTTTATCAAGTGAAAAATCACGAGGATTAATACAATTTACATTAACAAGATTTTGTTCACTAGCACGTTTTATAATGCTAAAATCACACGCTTTAGCAACAGTTTCAGGAAACAAAGATATAACATCAAATCTCAATTTATAAGGCCTTCTATATTGTTTATGACAATTCTTTTAGCTTTTAAATCTACAACTGGAACTATTTCTTTAACAAAAGGAACTAAATGTTCTTTTCCATTCCCATCTTTAACGCTTAACAAATCATTAGCAAGATTTTCGCCGACAGCAACTACATTACCAATACAACTTCCATCTTCGTCATAAACATCCATACCAACTAAGTCACTAATTAAAAATTCATCATTTGACAAAGTTTCTTCAACTTCTTCTTTTGGTAAGAATAAATCACAACCTTTAAATTCTTCAACATCATTTACAGTTTTGAATTCTTTAAACTTTATAATTGCAAAATGTTTATGAAAACGAACAGATGAAACATTTAATTCTGAAAATTGACCATCTTTTTTTGCAAAAACTTTTTTTAAAGCAACAATTTGGTTTTCTCTACCTTTAGTAAAACCAATCTTTGCTTCACCTTTAATTCCGTGAAAATTAAGAATTTTAGCAATTGAAATAAGATTTTCGCTCATAATTATTATTTCTTTTTATATTCTTCTGGAGCGTCTTCTCTTTCTTGATTCCAACGATCTAAGCCCATTTGCTTTCTGATTAAACCAATACCAACATGAACTCTCCATTCATCCATTCTTAATTGTGCAGCAATAATTTTGTGACAACCTATTGGAGGCAATGGCAATAATGGTTCATATAAATTTTTAACAGCAAATAATTGATCAGGAGAAACAGCCAATTTTCTTTTTGGGAATGGTAATTTAGGAAGCATTAATTTTTGTCTAACTAAATTAATACCAAAGAAAACTTTTCTTGGTTCTAAACCAATTGCTTGGCCAATGATTTCATGTACATCTGGGTTAGGTAATGGAAGTGCCTTTTTATAAAGAATTTCAATTTGTTCAATTTGTTCCTTACTAACCAATAATTGTTTTTGTCTTTGAGGTTTTTGAGGTCTACCACCACCTGGACGTTGTCTATTAAAACCACCACCTGGTCTGTTAAATCCACCTTGTCTTTGTGGTCTTTGTCCATTATTAAATCTATTGTTATATGGTCTATCTCCTTGATTACGGTTGTCACGAGGTCTATCATTATTTCTTTCGTTACCATATCTGTTATTACCATAACCAGAATTACCATAGTTATTTCTATTGTATTGTGGACGATTTCCTCTATCGTTATACTGAGGTCTATCGCCACGGTCATAAGGTCTTGGTCTTCGTTCTTGTTGTTCTTCAGAACCAAATGAATATGAATTTCTCTTTGGTGAAGCTTGTTCAGTATTTACATTCGCAGCTTCTTGCGATAATTCTTCAGTATATTTTTTATCAGAATATAAACAGCTTGGGCAAATTACTCTTTTAGGATTCTTAGTTTCGAACTCTGCGCCGCATTTAATACACTTATTTACATACATTTTACTTATATGCCCCTTCTTCTTAGAAAGACTTTCCTCTTCCCTTTTTAAAAATACCAATGTTGATTAGATTTATAAATTTTATAACTAGTTAAAAATAACCCTAAGATAATTTTACACATAAATATAAAATCTGACAAGTATTTTAAATTTTCAAGATAAAGAAAACGACAAATTATTTCGCTTTTGAAGCTAACTGACCACACGCAGCATCAATATCCGCACCACGTTCAAGCCTAACTGTAACCTTTTTTCCTGAAGCTTCCAAAATATATTTAAACTTTAATACATTATCTTTATTTGGTTTTTTATAAGGACTTTTCTCATTTTGATTATAAACAATTAAATTAACATTACTTTTTAATTTTGCTATTGCATAAGCAAGTTCTTTAGCATTTTCAACAGAATCATTTACATCTTTCATCAAAACATACTCAACAGTAACTCTTCTACCAGTTTTCTCAGTATATTTTTTTAAACAAGAAATCAATTCATCAAAGGCATATTTTTTTGCGACAGGCATAATTTCACTTCTTATCGCTTGGTTTGGAGCGTGAAGGGAAATAGCTAAAGTTGACTGAAAATCCAAATCGGCAAGCTTATTTATTTGAGGGATTAACCCACAAGTAGAAACTGTTATTCTTCTTGCACCAACTTGAAATTGTTCTCTAAAAATATTAATTGAACCTATCAAGTTATCAAAATTTAATAATGGTTCACCTTGTCCCATATATACAATATTTGTAACCTTTAATCCTGTATCAGCTTGAATCAAGAAAATTTGTTGAATAATTTCATCAATTTCTAAATTGCGTTTAAAACCCAATTTTGCAGTAGCACAGAAACTACATCCCATAGGACATCCAACTTGAGTAGAAATACAAGCAGTTAAATTGGCTCTATTATCAAAACGCATTAAAACAGCTTCTGCAAAAGCGCCATCTTTCATTTCAAACAAAAATTTCATAGTGCCATCTTTACTAACTTGTTTATCTTTAATAGAAATAGAACACAAATTTGTTTTTTCTTTTAAAAGTTCTCTTGTTTGAAGAGGCAAGTCAGTCATTTCATTATATGTTGAAACAGATTTTAGATAAACCCAATTATAAACTTGTTTTGCACGAAATTTAGATTGTCCATTTGCAATCATAAATTCTTCTATTTGAGCTAAATTTTTTCCTACTATATCCATCTTTAAACTTATTTTAACATAAACACTACCAAATATTTGTATTTAAAAATGTTCATGCTAACATGACATATGAAAAGATACGTATAAGTCAAGGAGAAATAAATTGAGAACTTACGAATTATTATCAATAATTAAACCTAATATCGATTCTGAAGAATTCGACAAAATTGTTGAAAAGATTGAAGAAACAATCACAACATTAAAAGGTAAAGTATTATCAACAGACAAAATGGGTCGTAAAAAATTATCATACGACATCAAAGATTTCAGAGATGGTTACTTTGTAGTACACAACTTTGAATTAGAACCAAACCAAGTTGAAAAATTCAACAGACAATTAAGATTAAATGAAAATATTTTAAGAATTATGCTTCTTGAAGTATCTGCTGTAAAAGCATAATAGGAGATTAAAATGTCAATAGCAAAAGCAGTAATATCTGGTGTAGTTTACAGAAATCCAGAAAAAAGATTTACAGGCAATAATATTGCAGTAACAACATTCACTTTAAATATTGACGAAAAAGAACAATCTTTAATTAGAGTTGTTGCTAGAGGCAACAATGCAGAAGTGCTTGAACAAGCAGTTTCTAAAGGTGACAAGATTGTTGTTGAAGGAAGATTACAAATATCTTCTATTCAAGGTGATGACGGTCAAGAAAAAAAAGTTATGGAAATTGATATGTCTAGCTTTGAAGTTTTAACATCATCTCAAGCACCATCATCTTCTTCTAAAACCGAAGAGGTTGTTAAATTCTCTGAAGTTGAAATGGACGATGTATTAATCGGCGAAGAAGAGATTCCGTTTTAGAAAATTAGTAAAGGAAAATTAACAATGGCAAAACAAGAATTAGACAAAAAGAAACGTAAAAATTGTAGTTTCTGTGCAGACAAAGTAGAAGTTATCGACTATAAAGATGCACAAAAATTAAGAAAATATTTAACTGAAGCTGGTAAAATTCTTCCAAGAAGAATTACTGGAACTTGTGCTGAACACCAAAGAATGTTAGCAAAAGCAGTTAAAAAAGCAAGAGAAGCATCTCTTCTTTGCTATGTATTTGAAAACTAATAATTCAAATATAAAAACTTGGACAAAAGAGAACTTGAAAGAGTTCTCTTTTTTATTAGAAAATTATCAAATTTGATGCAACCATATATGAAGTTTCGTGATTTTTCTTATTAAAACAACAACATAGCTTTGTCTGTTCGAGGCTTAATGCCGAGTTACAAAGCTATTAGTTGCAATTAGAAAAATAGAAACGAAATATCAGGTTGCTAGCCTTTTGAATACTTTTCTGCAATGAGAAAAGTATCAAATTATATAAGTTTTCTGATAATAAAAAATTCAAATATAAAATTTGGACAAAAGAGAACTTGAAAGAGTTCTCTTTTTATTGTATAAAATCAGTCCCGCAAAATATGTATAGCAGAACCTGTTGAAACATTCCTATTAAAATATGTTGGTCTATAATTATAATCTCCATAAGGATTATACGATCTAGAATGTAAATGACGGTGATGTGGGTGATAACCTCTATGATGATAAACTGAATGAACCTGATTATTACCGTATGGACAATAATTATTATAGTAATCATCTGAATAATATCCAGTATTTATTGGCGGAATAAACCCTGTTACATAACCAGATGAAAAATTATCTAAAAACCTACCTAACAGCCCTTTTTTCTTATAAGAATAAATATCAGCAGTTGGCGGAACAATAGCATTTGATGAAGGATTAGAAAAAATATTATTCAAAGTATTTATTCTTGAATCCAAATCACCAGATTGACGCATTCCCAAAATATCAGTTTCTAATCTAAACAATCTATCAGCTAAGCTCTGATTATTATATGTTTGCCCATATTTTCTCATTTCTAAAAAAGATAATTCATCTTCACTGTATGCGAAAACAAACGAAATTGAACAAAAGAACAAAACTAAACTAAACAAAATTTTCTTCATAATAACTTTTCTCCTAATTAAATATTGGAGAAAATTCATAAAATAAATAATAACCAAAAAGCTAAACTAACTGATTATTATTCTAAATTTTTCAAAACAAAAATTGTTTCATTAACAGTAGCCAAAAGATTTTCTAGTTTTTTATCAAGATTTTCTTTTGTATAAACATTATTACTAGCAGAATATGGCATATATTTTTGCTTAGCCAAACCTTGCGTTCTAAAACTTGCGACTTCTCTAGCTTCATATGAAACAACTTGAAGCCTATTATATGATAAATAATTACTTTCAGGTTTATCTTTATATTCAACTCTTATATATTCAACATTGTCAATTAAATTACTAACAATAGCATTAAACATTTGAATATCTTGATTAGTATTCAAACATTTGCGTAATTTTTCCAATATGATAATCACATGATTAACATCTTTTAAATATTTAGTAGTCTTATCTTTTTTAATAATAATATCTACATAACTATCATCTTCACGAGGAATAGGTTTAAGTTTTTCTTGATTTTTTTCATCTAACTCTTGAATTGTATATGGAGTCATAGCTTTTTCACTAGACTCTTTACGCAAATAATCAAATTCTGCTTCAATATTTGGCAAAGTACCAACATAACCAGCACCTGTGGTTATTAGAACAATTCCAAATAATAATAAAACAGTTAAAAACTTCCTCATAACTATATTATACTGATATTTTTAGGAAAGTGAACATTTCTACAACATTAATTGGATGTAAAAATATCGCTAAAATGATTTAATTAAAAAAAAGGAATAAAAATGAAAAAGATATTTTCTATATTAATTCTATCTTTATTACTACTAACTGGTTGTACAAAAAAAGAAGAGATAGAAGATTCATACGATAAAATTGTAAAAAGAGACTTATTAATAGTAGGTGTAAAAGAAGATTCAAAACCACTAGGATACATAAGCGAAATAACAAAAGAACACGAAGGTTTTGATATAGATATTGCAAGATATATAGCACAAGATATCTTAGGTAGCGAACGAAAAATAAAATTTATTGGTGTAACGCCAAGCACAAAAGTTGAAGCTATAACATCAGGTCAAGTTGATATGGTTATTGCAGCTATGAGCGTAACACCACAAAGACAATATTTTATTGATTTTTCTGACCCATACTATGTAGCAGGACAAAGTGCTATCGTTAAAAAAGATAGTAACATTCATACCTTTTCTGATTTAAAGAAAAAAACAACAATAGTTGTTCTAGGTTCAACAGCAGAAAGTAACATAAGAAGAATAATACCAACTGCAAAAATCATAGGATATAAAAACTATGACGAAGCTTTTAAAGCATTAGAAGAAGGCATTGGCGATGCAATGAGCACAGATAACACCATTTTATCTGGCTATTTAATTGACCATGAAGGTTACAGAATGCTTAAAAACAAAATATCAACTGAACCATACGCAATTGGCATTAAGCAAACTGAAAATGAAAAAAAACTAAAAAACAACTTGAATGTGATTATTAATAGAATGCATAAAGATGGAACTATAAAATCACTTAAAGAAAAATGGAATTTAAAATAATTAAGCAAATCGAACTTGTTGTATAGCCATATTTTGATAAGCTACAACATTCATCGTATTCCAAAACGTCTTGTTGAATTCAACTGTTTCAGTTTTTTCTTCAACTGTTGTTGGATTGAAATAAATTTCTTTCATTTTTGAATCAATAGATTTAAATTGCATTTTTAATATCCTCTTGTATATATAAAGTATATACAAATATCAAAAATTCAATTTTTCTATTTTTCGTTACATTTGTTTACAATTATGAATCAATACCACAAGATGCAATTATGTCTTTAAAGTCTGAAGTTAAAATTTGCGCAAACATTGCTGGATCAATTTGTGTAGCAATTAACGCCATAATATCTTGAGGTAAATCTTCAACCATTGGCATCAATTCTTCAGTATCTAAAACAGTCAATGCTTTTAAAACATCTTCTTTTTCCATAGCTTTAAATGGTTCAACCATAGCTTCAGGAGAAAATTCTTCAAACAAATCTGGTTTTGCTTGAAGCATATTTCCAATTAATTGTTTTTTATCATCTTCTTCAAATCCCATAATGGCACGTTGGAAGTTTTTATCATCCATTTCATTCATTTTGCCCATTATGGTTTCACGGTTATCGTAACAAGGTTGTCCGCTATATTTTTCCATCATTTTTTGAAGACTAGAATCTTCCATATCTTGCATTCCAATCATAAACATATTTCTGTCTATTTTTTCAGAAGATAAAAAAGCATCCATATGTTCTTCTGGAAGTTGGTCTAAAAATTTGTTTGTATCCATATTTTCAAGAACAACAGTAGATAAAGTTTCTGGCGGAAGTTTCATCATCAATTCAACTAAAGCTTCTTGAGTAAATATACTCAAACCAAGTATCAATTCATCAGGTTCTAAACATTCCATAATTTTAGCCAAATCTTCTTGATTCATATGAGAAAGAATTAAGAACCTATTTTTAGGATCGGTTAATTGATACAATTGAACTAATAACTCAGGGTTTCCTGAAATTTTAGCCATAAATTTTGCAGCAGCTTCATTACCCTTTAATGCTTCTGCTTGCATAATTTGAGGGATACTCATATTTTTCTGTTGATATTGTTTAATAGCCTCAGAACTAATATGATAGTATCTACTAAAGTATGATAAATCTATGTCTAAAGTAATCATAGTTATCCCTGTGTTTTATCTTTATATATATAATAAGTTTTTTTTATATATAAAATTTATTTTAGAATATGCAAATGTTATAAAATTTTACAATTAACTTTGGAATTATTTTATATATAACATATAATATTTATAGGGTAGATTATGAAAAAAATTTTAAAATTATTTTTAATTTGTTCTATATTATTATTTTGCACACAACAAACTTTTGCTGTGCAAACTTTAGATGAAAAAAAGGAAGAAATTTTTGCTTTATATACATCTAATAATATTGAACAAGCACACAAACAAATTTCAATGCTCACAGAAAATGAACGTGATTATGAAACTTGGTTTTTACTAGGAAATATATCACAAGACTTAAATAATGAAGAAAATAGTATATTTTATCTTCAAAAATCAATCAAATTAAAACCTGATTTTGATAAAGCACATTATAATCTTGCAAATATATATTTCAATCAAAAAAAATATAATATGGCAATTAAAGAATATAAAGAAGCGATAAAACATAAAAAAGATTTTCCATATTATTATTACAATTTAGCATGTGCATATATTGCTCAAAAAGAATACAAAGAAGCTAAAACAATGCTAAAAAAAGCTATAAAACTAAAAAAAGAAGCTGATTTTTACTATAATTTAGCTTTTGTAAATAAACAATTAAAAAAAGAAAAAGAATACACACAAGCATTATCAGAATATGAAAAACTAAAAGGTTAGAAATGTACGATTATCTAAAAGGACATCTAGTATCAAAACAAACAAATTCATATAGAGGCTCACACATTGTTTTAGAAGTAAACAATATTGGTTACCTTATTCATACGGGTAAAAGCACAATTGAGCGAATTGAAGAAGATAATATAAAAATATATGTAGCTCTAAATCACAAAGAAGATTCAATGAGTTTAACTGGCTTTTTAACAAAAGAAGAACGTGATATTTTTAATATTTTACAAAGCGTTTCTGGTATTGGAGTAAAATTAGCACTTTTAATTTTAGATGAATTTTCAATATCTGAATTAATAGATATTATGATTAGAGAAGATTTTAAAGAACTATCTAGAGCAAAAGGTGTTGGTGCAAAAGTAGCTCAAAAAATAATTTTAGAATTAAAAGACAAACTAATCAATTGGTCAAACGTAACACCAGTTGATGTTTCTGATATTGAAATAACAAAAGAAGTACCACAAGATTCTATAGTTGAAGTACAAAGTGTACTAATTTCATTGGGCTATAGCGCAAATGAAGCAAAAGGTGCTATAAAAGAAATTCTTAACTATAAAAAAGATTGTACAAAAACAGAAGATATTTTAAAATACGCTTTAGAATATCTCTCTAAAATGGTATAAAGAGGCTTTTTATGAAAATTTTATATGCAACATTTGAACTTGCACCATTTACAAAAGTGGGCGGTTTAGCAGATGTTATGGGTTCACTTCCAAAATATATTGAAGATGAAAATACTCAAATAGCAATTTTTACACCACTAATTGGAAGTATCGATACAGAAAAATATGAAATTAAAGAAATACCAAATTCAAAATTATCACTAAATTTTGGATATGCACAATATTCATTTACTTTAAAAATGTGCAAACTGCCAAATACAAATATAAATGTATTTTTTATTGATAATCCCAAATTTTTCTCTTGCTTCAACAATGTATATCCATCAGGAATTGATAGCTGGTATGAACAAGAAAGATTTATAACCTTTTCAAAAGCAATATTAGAATATGCAAGATTATTAAACTTTAAACCAGACATTATCCATTGTAACGATTGGCATACATCAATGATTCCAATTTGGATAAAAACATCATATAAAAATGATGATTTCTACAAAAACACAAAAACAGTCTTTTCTATTCACAACCTTGCATATCAAGGAAGATATTTTCACGAAATTTTAGATTTTGCAGGAATAAATAAAGATGAAGTTTACCACCAATATGGCGTAGAACATTATGGAACAATGATATGGCTTAAGGGGGCTTTAAACTATTCAGATAAAATAATAGCTGTATCTCCAAAATATGCACAAGAAATTCTTACCTTTGAATTTGGAGAAGGATTAGATTGGACATTAAATAACAATAAAAATAAATTAATTGGCATATTAAATGGTATTGATTACACAGAATTCAACCCCAAAACAGATAAACTATTAATTAATAACTATGATGAATCTTCTTTAGAAAAGAAAGAAGAATGTAAAAAAGATATACTAAAACACTTCAACCTAGAATATAAAAAAGATAGACCACTAATTGCAATAATATCAAGACTAGTTGAACAAAAAGGTATCGATTTAATTAAAGCAGTTGAAAATGAATTAATGAATATTGATGCAGATATAATAATATTAGGAACAGGTGAAAAAAGGTACGAAGATTTCTTTACTTGGATAAGCTATAATTCAAAAAATATTAGAGCAAGACTAGAATATAGCGCACAACTTTGCAATAAAATATATGCTGGTGCAGATATGTTTTTAATGCCATCAAGATTTGAACCTTGTGGACTATCTCAACTAATCGCAATGAAATATGGAACCATTCCAATCGTAAGAGCGACAGGTGGTCTTGATGACACAGTTATAGGCTACCCAAATAAAAATGCGACTGGTTTTAAATTCTATAATTATAATGCACATGAAATGCTTAATTGTATAAATGAAACTATATATATATATAAAGACAAAGAAAAATGGGAAAAATTAATGCAAAATGCGATAAAATCTGATTTTTCTTGGTCTAAGAGTGCAAAAGAATACAAAAAAATATATAAAGAATTAGTATAAATCAGCCAGATTTTTGATATTTTTATCAAGAATTACCAATTCTAAACCTATATATTAAGTTTTGTAAAGATGAATATATACTGCTGTATATATTGAATTTGTTGAGTTTTTGGTTATTTTTAAAAATTAGTATATACTTTATACATACTTTTTATGCAATTTTCATTTTTGAAATGTTTTTATATAAGTACGGATACGAAATGAGGATTTACAAAAATGGGTTACGCTTTATTTGCACAAAGAAAAATTGTTTTAACTGGACAAATTAACACAGTTAGCTTACAACAAACACAACGTTCTAACGAACAATATATGTTAGCAACACAAACATTATCATTACAACAACAAATGACATCAATGCAATCATCTCAAGCATTTGAACTATCATTAAAATATGAAGAATTAGCTAGAGTTGGTCAAGTATATAACGAACAAAGTGAAAGCTGGGAAAGCGCATACGAGAAAAAAGGCGACAAATGGTATGATGCTAACGGCAAAGAAATTTCTTCAGATGAAATGCAAGATGCAA
>SUTV01000003.1 GCA_015152515.1 Cyanobacteria bacterium SIG29 | reverse complement strand
ATCGACATTAAAAAATAGTTTTGACTTATGACATAAACTATCTTTATTTATTGGGGGAAGACGCAGAACCCCCGTTTTGGGTTCAGCGAGTTGTGAGCAGAGGCTGAAGTGACGGAACTGATGAAGTTTCGGCACGTAATGCTGTTTATTGCGAACAACTCAAGATAAGTCCCCCCATCGACAATTAAAAAAAGTTTTGACTTATGACATAAACTATTTTATACCGCGATTTTGTTTGTTATTTTTTTATCTAAATTAACTATAAAACCAAAAGTATTTGTTCCATCTATTGAAGATTTGCATAAGATTTCTCCACCATTAAGTTCTAATAAAGAATTGGATAAATAAAGTCCTAAGCCTGTTGATAGGCAATCGCTTTTTTGTGAGAATACTTTCTTTTTATCAAATATAGATTTTAAAATTTCTTGAGAGATATATGCACCTTCATTTGTTACTTTAAAAATAAATTTATTGTTTTCTATTTTGCTTGTAATTCTAATTGTTGAATTTTCTTTGCTATGGTTTATGGCATTGATTAATAAATTAGAAATTATTCTTTTAATATGCATTCTATCAGCAGATATGTAAATTTTTGCATTAGTGTAATTCTGTTTAAAAATCTGTTTTTTGGATGTAAGCATTAGTTTGTTTTCTCTAAAAATTTCTTGTATTAATTCGTTTATACAAAAACTTTTTATGTTTAATACAATCATTTTATTATCAAATTTGTACAACCAAAGCATATTTAACAGCATATCCAACATGATATTGCAAGAATTTAGTATGTCGTTTAAATGACCTCGTTGATTATCATTTATTTCACCAAAGTTGCCTTTTAAAATTAGTTCTATAGCTCTTATTTGTGCAATCGCTGGTGTTTTCAAATCATGGGTTAATGCTGCTATAATTTTGTTATTTTCTTTTTTGTTTTTATGTTGTTTGTTTAAATATACAAAAATATAGGCACTGTAAAAAGTTAATATGATAAAACTATTGATGTAATTTGTTTGCTGAAGGCAAATATAAACAACCGCTATTGTCGCCAATAATAAGAATAAATAATTTCTTTTCATTGGAATCGCAATCTCCTGATGTAACCATAGTACAATAGGGATGAGCTTTCTATTCCTCAGTTGGCTAGTTTATTATATTAAAAATCCCTCTTGATAGAGGGATTTTAATTTTTTATGGATATAATCCTCGTAATTCTTTAGCTTTTGCAACTCTTTCAATTGCTATCATTAAAGCTGCTGTTCTGTAGTCTGTTTTCTTTTCTATTGTTAATTTGTGAACTTCGTTAAATGATTTAGCCATTAACCTTTCTAGGTTTTTCATAATTTCTTCTTCTTCCCAGAAAAGTCTTTGAATATCTTGTACCCATTCAAAGTATGAAACTATTACCCCTCCTGCATTTGCTAAAATCCCAGGAATTATTTTTATATTTTTGCTTAGTAAAATTTCATCAGCTTCACTTGAAACAGGTCCGTTTGCACCTTCTACTACAATTTTTGCTTTTATTTTATCGGCATTGTTTTTTGTTATAACATTACCTAAAGCACAAGGAATTAAGAAATCGCATTCTAAAATAAGTAATTCTTCATTTGTTATTGGGGTTGAATCTTTAAAACCTTCTACTTTTTTTGTTTTTTCAATGTGTTTTAATAATTCATCTATGTTAATACCATTTTTGTTGTAAATCCCACCAAAAACATCACTAACTGCAATGATTTTATGTCCCATATCATGCAAGTATTTAGCAGCATTTGAACCAACATTTCCAAAACCTTGAATTACAATATCGTAGTGTTCTTTTGAATTGTTTAAAATATTATTAATGCAGTTTCTAGTTGTGTAAGCAACTCCTGCGCCGGTTGCTTGTCTTCTGCCAAGTGAACCGCCTATTTCAACAGGTTTTCCTGTCACAACTCCAGGTATACAGTATCCGTGATAATTGCTGTATGTATCCATTATCCAACCCATTGTTTTTTCATTGCTACCAACATCTGGTGCCGGAATATCTTTTTCTGGTCCTATCATTTGTAAAATTTCAGAAGTGTATCTTCTTGTTAATCTTTCAAGTTCACCTAATGATAATTCATTTGGATTACAACAAATGCCACCTTTTGCGCCTCCAAAAGGTAAATTCATAAGTGAACATTTCCAAGTCATAAGCATTGCTAGTGCAGAAACTTCGCCTAAATCTACTTCGCTGTTGTATCTAATACCACCTTTTGCAGGACCTCTAGCAGTATCGTGTTGAACACGGTAGCCAGTAAAACATTTTGTTTCGCCATTGTCCATTTTTATTGGTAGCGATACGATTAGAGTTCTTTTCGGGAATTTTAATCTTTCTATAATGTTCTTATCAAGATTCATTAAATCCCCAATACGCTCTAACTGTCTTTGTTCCATAAGAAAAGCATCAGACATCATCTCTTTCATAAGAAGATTTCCCTTTGTTAATAAACACAACACATTACTTTACATTCTAGCAAATTTTTTTATTTTCATGCAATACTATATTTAGAAATAGTGTGTTTATAAGGGGTTGAATTTTGAAAACGACAAATGTTTCTTTCGGAAAAGTGATAGCCATCTCTGGTAAACCAGCGAAAATGAAAAAAGTTAATGAACGTCTAGAAACAAGAAGAAAAAATGGACAGCTTGCTATGCGAGATGTTACAAGCTATTATAAAAATGCATCATCTGGATATTCTTTAGCTGATGCCGCAGCTAAAGGTGATAAAGTAGAAATATATATTACTGGTGATGACTTAAAGAAAATGAATAAAGAACCAGGTTGGCAAACAATACAAGGAATATTAGGACATCTTACTGAATATTATAATTTGGCAGAATTATCTATCAGTGATGCAGTTCAAAAGGTTGAAAAGACAATAAAAAGAGGTTAGTTTATGAAGACAGTAAAAGGTTTTTTAGGTGAATTTAAAGAATTTGCCGTAAAAGGTAATGTTATTGATATGGCAGTTGGTATAATTATAGGTGGGGCTTTCTCTCCTATTGTTAATTCTTTGGTAAAAGATATTATTATGCCTCCTATCGGTTATGTTTTAGGAAATGTAGATTTTAAAAATTTATATATTCCTGTTATTCCTACAAGTGAACATTATGCAACACTTGAAGAAGCTCAAGCAGCTGGTTTAGTAACAATTAATTATGGTGTTTTTATTAATACTTTAATTAGCTTTTTAATTGTTTCTTTTGCTGTATTTATGTTAGTTAAAGCTATTAATAAATTAAAAGCAGAAAAAAAAGAAGAAACTTGTGCTGCAGAAGCTGTTGAACCAACAACAAAAGAATGTCCTTTCTGTTGTTCAACAATCAATATCAATGCAAAAAAATGTCCTCATTGTGCTTCTGAATTACAATAATTAGTTTATAATTTGTTTTAAAAGTAGCAATTTTATTTGAAATTTGATTTTATATAAGTATGGATGAAAATAAAATTACTAAATTAAATATAAAAACGACAGATGTGGAAAAAAAACAGCCACATTCTGTCGTTTCTAATGTTTTACAGACAAATCCTATTTTAAAACAGATGTTTTTTGCTAATTTAGTAAATAAAAAAGATAAGTTTAAACTTAAAGATTTATTTCGTTAATTTGGGCTTTTTCTTGTCTTGCTGTAAAATATAGCTATGTATAGAAAAGGTTTTATTGATAGATATTTAAAAAATGGTTTTGAATTTGACGAGGCTGTATCTGAAGTTGATTTCGCTTTGGATGTGCTTTTCGGCTTTTCCTACAAAAATTTTATGTTGGGTAAAACTCTTGAGAACTGGCAAATTACAAAATATCAAAAAGTTTTAGAAGAAAGACTTTCTACTCGAAAACCTATTCAGCAGATAGTTGGACAGGCATATTTTTGGAACAAAAAATTTTTTGTAAATGAACATACTCTTATTCCGCGTCCAGAAACAGAACTTTTAGTGCAAGAAACTTTAGTTTTAGCAAAAGAATTCGAAAATCCAAAAATACTTGATATTGGTTCTGGGAGTGGATGTATTCCAATAACTTTAGTTATGGAAAATAAAAATATTATCGCCGAAAGTGTTGATATTTCCGTTGAAGCTCTTGAAATTGCAAGAAAAAATGCCCTGTTTCACAATGTGCATGATAGGGTAAATTTTTATAGTTCAGATGTATTTGAAAATGTTACTGGTCAATATGATATTATAGTTTCAAATCCACCATATATCCCTTTGAGTGATAAAGATACTTTGGCTGTAGAAGTTAGAGATTTTGATCCATATAATGCTTTATTTACAAAAGATGAAAAGGGTATTGAATTCTATGAAAGAATTTCTGTAGAAGCAAAAAAATATTTAAGTGGTTATTTAGTTTTTGAAATTGGTATTAATCAATCAGAATTGGTACAAAATTTGCTAAGAGCAAATGGTTATGAGGATATAAGAGTTATAAATGATTATAATTTAATTCCAAGAATTATAATTTCAAGATATAATTTTAATAAAACTTAAAAATGATAATAAATATCACTTTTCTTTTTTAAATTATTGTGGTATGATAAATTCAGTAAATGAAAAAGACAAAAATTAAATGAAAGAGGTAAAATATGTCAAAATTTGTATGTTCAGTATGTGGATACACTCATGAAGGTGATCAAGCTCCAGAAAAATGTCCATTATGCGGAGTTAGTGCTGATAAATTTAATAAATTGGATGAAAAAGCTGGTTTAACATGGGTAACAGAGCATGTTATCGGTGTTGCTAAAGGTGCAGATGAAATTGTTGTTCAAGGTTTAAAAGACCATTTTGTTGGTGAATGTACAGAAGTTGGTATGTATTTAGCAATGAGCAGACAAGCTGAAAGAGAAGGCTATCCTGAAGTTGCAGAAGCATTCAAAAGATATGCATTTGAAGAAGCAGAACACGCTGCAAAATTTGCTGAATTATTAGGCGAAGTTGTAACTTCATCAACAAAGAAAAACTTAGAAATGAGAGCAGAAGCTGAGTCTGGTGCTTGTTCAGCAAAAATGGAAATTGCAAAAAGAGCAAAAGAATTAGGCTATGATGCAATCCATGATACAGTACACGAAATGGCTAAAGATGAAGCTCGTCATGGACAAGGCTTCCAAGGTTTATTAAAAAGATTATTCTAGTCTAAGAGAAACTGCCAAAATAAAAGAGGAAATTATTTTCCTCTTTTTTTTATTTTGCTATTGACTTAAAAAATTTATGCGATATTATAATATTGCTGAGGGCGTTTAGCTCAGTTGGTAGAGCGCCTCCCTTACAAGGAGGATGTCAGGAGTTCAAGTCTCTTAACGCCCACCATTTAAATAGAGCCGATAAGGCTCTTTTTTTATTGCGTTAAGCGCAAAAAATTTCCTTTCGTAGTTTTGTACAATTGTGTTTATTTGAGAGAATATATTTTAATGGATGTAGTTTTAATTGGCGCAGGCCGTTATGGTAATGGTCTTGTAGGAAGAAAATATAAAGAGAAAGAGTTTAATGCAAATTTAGTTGGGGTTGTTGACCCTAAAATTGATGAATTAAAACTTTCTGATACTTATAAACTTGGTGATACACCTACTTATAGCTCTATTAAAGATGTTCCTGATGAAGTTGTTCAACAAACTATAACAGAAATTGCTCTTATTCCTCAGTTGATACCTGCTCTTTTTAATGATTTAGCACAAAGAGGTTCAAAAAAAATAATTTTACCAAAACCAGTTACCCCAGATCAAAATGCTTACCAGCAAATGCTTTCTGTGTTAAAACAAAAAGGTATGCAGGCTGTTGTTGCATCTAATTGGTATTATTCACAAATAACTACTCTTACAAAAAATTTATTATCAAAACTTCAAGGTCAACCTGTTCCAAATCCTGAATTAGTTGAACAATACCGTGAAGAATTTGATAGTATTGATAAAACATTTAAAATACAAAAGGTTGAGGTTGAATATAATAAACAGAACGAAGTTTTAACAATTGACCCACCAGCACAAGAACTTCCCCATGCATTGCAAATAGTGTATTCTACTGGTTTGACAGATTTTGTTGGTTCTACAATGACAGCTACCCCTGATTCTCAAACTGAAAGTAGAGTTAGTGTTAATTTGTCTGAAGTTAAAGGAATTGAAGGTGGTATTGCTATAAATTCAGATTTGCAAATGGGTGATAGATTAGATAAAAGAAGAGAACGTCTTGTTAAAGTTTATTTAGATGATGATGATAACGAACCAGATGTTATTGTTGATTATGATGCACAGTTCACACCAGATGGTGCTTGTAAAAAGCTTCCAGAAATTCGTTGTGATATTAAAAAAGATGGAAAAAGAACTGAATGGAGATTACCTGTTGTAGAAGATAACCTTAATGTTATGTATAAAAGGATGTTAGATTATTTTGAAAATGATTCAACAGATGCTTTAACGCTTGAAGGTTATTCTCCTGTTGCTGAAAATATTAGTAAAGCACAAACTTTATGGTCGCAAGTTGTAAAAAAATTTAATAAATAACCTATTCTTGTAAATTATTTATCTTTATAAGTTTTATAAAGTCAGTGATAAATTAAGGTAAAGTTATGAATATAAATTGTTCTAGTGTCTCTTTTCGTGGTGATTTGGTTTACAAAGATAGATATATTCCTAGTAAACAAGATATTACACATGATGTTATTCGTGCACATTTTGAAGAAAAATTAGGACCTTATTTTTATTATATTGATCAAATTGCAAAAGAAAAACAAACAATGCATTTGAAACCTCAGAAGAAAAATACAGATGATTATTGGAAAAAGCCTGGTTATACACAGAAAGAAAATAATTACAAAGTAGACTTTTCTAAATTGCAAAAGTTAGGTTTGCCTGCTTTAAGAGAAAGAAGACAAAATGAGTTATATTCTGGTTTTCAGTTGCGTTGTACTCCTGAAGAACTTGATTCAGTTAAAAAGGCAGGAATAAAAAGTGTCTTTGGACTTGTTCCTTATTATGAAAAAGATGCTGTTGAAAAATCTGGTCTTGTTTATAAGGATTTGGCAACAGTTTCTTCTACACCTTTAAGTGTGTTTGATATTAATGGTGATTTAATACAAAATTTAATTAAACATCCTGAAATTTATGCAAATGGAAATTCTGATGGAAAAACAGACAGTTTGAAAATGTTTGTTAAAACATTAAATGGTGATAATCCAGATGTGCCATTGCCAATATATTTTGGGTGTCATAATGGTACAGATAGAACTTTTTTATGGTATCACTTATATACAATTTTAAAAGATGAAGATATGGATAAACCATTATCACAAGAAAAAGTTCGTGAATTGGCTGAATTTGCTAGTGATTTAGATGATTATTTTAGATGGTAAAAAAATAAGCAAAAAAAATAGAGCCTTATAGCTCTTTTAAAATGGTACTCCCAAGGGGATTTGAACCCCTGCCGCATCCGTGAAAGGGATGTGTCCTAGGCCTCTAGACGATGGGAGCCTTTCAACAATTATTAGTTTATCTAAAGCATAATTTATAGTCAAGCGTTTTTTTAAAAAATATTTATATTATCTAAATAAAAGTACGAAATGCTTGCTATATTTGTATTTTCTTTTGTGATGATGTAATCAAAATTATTAGTTATTGCTTCGTTAATTTCGTTTTTTGTGTTTGATTTCGTTCCAAAAATCATTGTTTCGTTCACTAATTCTTTTGCATTGTGAATAGGAATATCATTTTTTTCTAAAAATATTCCATCTGCTTCAATTATTTGAGCAATATCAATTCTGCTTTTTATAATTAAAAGTACATTATAAATAGAACATAATTCTCGTATTTTCTTGCCAATAATAATTGTTTTTTGAGCGTTGTTTGGGATTTCATTTATTTGGATAATATCTGTTCCATTTTCAAGTTCGTAGCCAATTTTATCTAATAGTTCATCAGTTGTTTTAAAATTTTCTAAATTCACTATTAAATATTTTGTTCTATTTGCAAGTCTTAGTTTGTTTATTTTCATATGGTTTAAATATATATCTACTTGTTTATTCTGTTTGGTCATAGTTTCAAACATTATTTTTAATTATTTTAAATTATACAAAAAATAGATTCAAATTACAGGGGTATATATTGACTGGGTTATCAAAGAAAAAATATAAAGAAATGAATTTGATTGATTTGATTTTGTTTGCTCAACAGGGTGATTACGACGCACTTGAAGAAATTATCAAAAGAGAACAAAAGAATATTTTCGCTTCTTTTTGTTATCTTGGTGCAAGTAAAGAAACTCTTTCTGATTTGACTCAAGAAGCTTTGTTTCGTATGTCTAGAAATATAAAAAATTTGAAAAATCCAAAATATTTTAAATCTTGGTTGGCTCAAATTATTTCTAATCTTTTTTATGATGATTTAAGAAAAAAACAGCGAAGACCTGACGCTATATCTCTTGATAATTTTTGGACAATTGATGATGAAAATGAAAATTCGCTTTTGCATATTTGTGATAATACACTAAAGCCTGATGAAAAAACTTTAGGGAAAGAACTTACAGATATTATTCGAGATACTATTTGTGAACTTCCTGAACATTTTCGTTTAGTAATAATTTTGCGTGAATTACAAGGTTTAAGTTATGAGGAAATTGCCAAAATAACGCAAACAAATGTTGGTACTGTTAAATCTAGAATATCGCGTGCTAGAAATAAGTTGCAAGAATGCTTAAAGCATTATTTGGCATAACAAGGAGGTAAAATGATAGACAAATCTACATGTAAAAAAGTTGTTTCAATGCTTTCTTTGTATGTTGAAAATAAGTTAGATATTGAAGATAAAATTTTTGTTGAAAATCATTTTATTGATTGTAGTGATTGTTATCAAAAATATCTACAAATGAAGGAAATAATTAATAATCTTCATTTTGAATATGAAAAATTATTATCAGAATTTGAACAAATAGAAGCAGGAAAAACTTTTAATATTAGAGAATACGAAGTATTTTATCAAAATATTTCACCATATATTGATGATGAGCTTTGTTATGATGAAAGTATTAAATTTAGAAAATATTTATTAAAATCTAAACCTGCAAGGGCTGAATTAGCAAGTGCGTATGTCTTGAAAAATAATATTAAACAATCTTTTATGACATATAAAAATAATTTAAGTATTAATTATTCTAAAAAAATAATTAAAAAATTAAAGGAAGAAACTAGAGATTCTTTTGATAATGTTTATAGGCGTGCTGCTGTTATGTTGGGTATTATGCTAACATCTTTGGTGATAGTTTCTATATTTGTTGGTTTTACTTATTTTAATGATTTTTTTCAAAAAACGCCTTCTAATATAGTAGATACAATTGAAATACCAAATGAAAGCGAAATGATTGAAGTATTTTTTGATGATGATACTAAAGAACTTTTAACTGTAAAATGATTGTTATATAATTGTTTCATATTTGATAGGAGTAGAGTATGAACTTTTTACATTCAATGATTAGAGTAAAAGATATAGAAAAATCTTTGCGTTTTTATAAGGAATTATTGGGTTTAAACTTGTTAAACAAAAATTCTTTAGAAGATTGTGATTTGTATTTTTTAGGCGAAAGTGAAAAAGAGTGTCAAATAGAATTGACTTATAATTATGAAACTCCAGCAGAAGGTTATTCTAATGGTTCTGGGTTCGGACATTTCGCTTTTGCAACTAATAATATGAGTGAATTTTGTTTGAAAGCAAAAGAAATGGGTTATGATTTTTTGTATGAACCTTTTGAACTTGAATTAAAAGATGAAAAAGGTAATTCTTCATTTAAGAAAATTGCTTTTATAAAAGATCCAGATGGTAATGAAATTGAAATTATAGAAGAATAATTGGAGTTAAAAAGTGGTTAGATTACCTGATTATCTAAAACGAGGAATTATTGATACAGAAAAAACAAAAACCGTTAGGCATATTTTAAAATCACATTGTTTAAATACTGTGTGTGAAGCGGCAAGATGTCCTAATAAAAGTGAATGTTATTCTAAAAATACAGCTACCTTTTTGATAATGGGTAATAATTGTACTCGTAATTGTCGTTTTTGTAATATTACTTGTGCAAAACCGCAACAATTAAATCCTAATGAGCCATTTGAAGTTGCAAAGGCTGTAAAAGAACTTGGTTTGAGTTATGTTGTTATAACTTCTGTTACTCGTGATGATTTATTAGATGGTGGTGCAAACCACTTTGCTAATGTTATTTATGAAATAAAAAAGCTTTCAGATGATATTAAAATAGAAGTTTTAACTCCTGATTTTCAAGGCGATAAAAATGCAATAGATACAGTTATAAAAGCTAATCCTGATGTGTTTAATCATAATATTGAAACAGTGCCTAGCTTATATAAAAAAGCTCGTCCACAGGCAAATTATGAACGCTCTTTAGACTTTTTGTATTATATAAAATGTAATTCTGATATTTTGACAAAAACTGGTTTGATGGTTGGTTTGGGTGAAACTAAAGATGAATTAATTCAAACTTTTGAAGATTTAGCCAAAATAAAATGTGATATTGTTACTATTGGACAGTATATTGCTCCAACAAAAGAGCATTTAGAAGTCGCTAAATATTATGAACCTAAAGAATATGATGAACTATCTGTTATAGCAAAGAAAATAGGTATAAAACACACCTTTTTCTCTCCTTTAACAAGAAGTTCATATAAAGCTTATGAGGTTTTCAATAAAGATTAAATTTGTTTTTCTCTTCTATAATTGTCTAAATATAGTAAAATTCTTTCTTTAAATCCGATAAAGAATAAACCAACTCCAACAAGCATTATAGAGTTTAAAAATACAAATAAAACTATTTTGTTACCACTTAATAATTGTGGCATATTGAAATATAATACGCTAAAAAGCATAGCTATTGATAGTAATAAAAATATTACTGAAAAACACGTTGCAAACTTATGCATAAAAACCGCCTTTTCTTATTCTAAAAATTAAAATGTGACACTATAAATGAGGGGCACTCACTTCAGGTGTCAGATGAATAAGATGATAAACAGTTTAATAATATTTTTCTCATGCCTACATTATAGCATTATTGACTTCAAAAAAAAAGCCCCCCTATTTGGAGGACTTTTTTTATACTGTTTTTTCTTATTTTTCTTCACACTCAAAAATGATTTTTTCATCTTTAAGTTTAAGAACAATTTTGTTGCCTGAGCTGTATTTGCCAGAAAGAATTTCTTCCGCTAAGCCGTCTTCAATACGTTTTTGGATTAATCTTCTTAATGGTCTAGCACCGTATGCTTCAGAATAACCAGCTTCACCTAAGTAATCTTTAACTTCATCAGTCACTTCAATTGTTAATTGTTGAGATTCTAGACGTTTGAATAAATCATTCAACATTAAATCAACAATTTCTCTGATTTCAGGTTTAGATAAGTGAGCAAATACAATAATGTCATCAATTCTGTTTAAGAATTCAGGACGGAATGATTTTTTCATTTCTTCCATTACTGTATCTTTTAGTTTTTCGTACTTATCTTTTTGTTCATCTTCAGCAACAGAGAAACCAAGTTTACTTGTTGTTGTAATCATACTAGCACCAACGTTTGATGTCATAATGATGATTGTATTTTTGAAGTTAATATGTCTTCCTTTAGAGTCAGTCAAACGACCATCATCTAAAATTTGAAGCATAATGTTGAATACATCTGGGTGCGCTTTTTCGATTTCGTCAAAAAGAATTACGCTATAAGGTTTCTTTCTGATGATTTCTGTTAAGTGACCACCATCATCATAACCAACATATCCTGGAGGTGAACCAATTAATTTCGCAGTTGAATGTTTTTCCATAAACTCAGACATATCAACACGAATCATATTGTCTTCGCTTCCAAATACTGCTTCAGATAAAGCTTTTGCTAACTCAGTTTTACCAACACCGGTTGGACCTGAGAAAATAAAGCTACCGATTGGTCTATTTGGTGCTTTCAAACCAACTCTAGCACGTCTAATTGCTTTTGATAATGCTACAACAGCTTGGTCTTGACCAATAACTCTGCTATGAAGAGTTTCTTCCAATTTTAATAATCTTTCGCTTTCGCCTTCTGTGATTTTTGTTGTTGGAATACCTGTCATAATACTAACAACTTGAGCAACTTGTTCTTGAGTTACTGTTGGTTTGTTTTCGTCGTTGTCTTCTCTCCATTTTAAAGACATTTCACGAATTTTTTCTTTTAAGTCAGCTTCATCATCTCTTAAATTTGAAGCAGTTTCAAATTCTTGATTTCTGATAGCTTCTTCTTTTTGTTTAATAATATTTTTTAGTTGTTTTTCAAGCTCTTTGCCTTCTGGTGGAAGTGCGCTTGTTTGAATTCTTAATTTAGAAGCAGCTTCGTCAATGATGTCGATAGCTTTATCTGGTAAGAATCTATCTGTAATATATTTGTAAGAAAGTTCTGTTGCTGCAATAATTGCTTCATCAGAAATTCTTAATTTATGGTGTTCTTCATATTTTGGTTTTAAACCTTTAATGATTTCGATTGTGTCATCAACAGAAGGTTCTTCAATAATAATAGATTGGAATCTACGTTCTAGTGCAGAATCTTTTTCTACATATTTTCTGTATTCTTCTAAAGTTGTTGCACCAATAACTTGAATTTCGCCTCTTGATAGAGCTGGTTTTAAAATATTAGCTGCGTCAATTGCACCTTCTGCAGCACCAGCACCGATTAAAGTATGCATTTCGTCAATGATAAGAATAATATTTCCTGCTTGACGAATTTCATCCATAATCTTTTTAAGACGTTCTTCAAATTCACCTCTGTATTTTGTACCGGCAACAAGTAAACCCATATCTAATTGTATAACTTTTTTGCCTTCTAAAATATCAGGAACTTCGCTATTAACTATTCTTGCAGCTAAACCTTCAACAACAGCTGTTTTACCAACACCCGGTTCACCAAGTAATACTGGATTGTTTTTTGTTCTTCTTGCAAGAATTTGAATTACACGTTCAATTTCTTTTTCTCTACCTACAACAGGGTCAAGACGTTGTTCTTGAGCTGCTAAAGTAAGGTCTGTTCCGAATTCATCTAAGCTTGGTGTTTTCGTTTTTCCTGATGTTGTGCTTCCAGCAGTTGCTGTTGCTTGTGTTGGTTTTGATTCTCCAAGCATTTTTATTACGTTGCTTCTAACTTTGTTTAAATCAACGCCTAAATTTTCTAGAACTCTAGCTGCAACACCTTCGCCTTCTCGAATTAAACCAAGAAGTAGGTGTTCAGTTCCTATATAATTGTGTCCAAGTTGTCTTGCTTCATCCCAAGACAATTCTAATACTCTTTTTGCTCGAGGCGTAAAAGGAATTTCTACCGCAACAAAGCCAGAACCTCTGCCAATAATTTTTTCAACTTCTACTCTTGCATCTTTTAGTGTTACACCCATTGCTTTAAGTGTTTTTGCAGCAACACCAGTGCCTTCACCAATCAGACCTAATAGAACTTGCTCTGTACCTACAAAATTGTGACCTAGTCTTCTTGCTTCTTCTTGTGCAAGCATTATTACTTTTATAGCCTTTTCCGTAAAACGTTCAAACATTGCTTTACTTCTCCTAATAAGACTCTATATTATTTATTTTACACGATAATATAAATTATACAATCAGTTAGATAAATGGTTGATTTTTTGTTTCGCCGGTTCGTATTCACCAGCTACTTCAATTGCTTTCTTATAGTGAGTTTCAGCCATATATGTATTGTTCTCTTTTTCGTATATTTCACCTAATAAAAAATGAGTTTCAGGATCATTGTAAAAAATATCTAAACTTTTTTTTAAAAGTAATTTTGATTGTTCTAAATAATTATTGTTTAAAAGAACTCTTGCACTGTATTTATAAATTTCTTTGTTGTAATTTTCTAAAAAAGAATTTTTTTTGATAATTTTTTCTATAAATTCTTTTTGTTTGAATTTAAAAAGCATTTCTAAATCTTGTTCATAATAGTTTCTTATTTCAAAGTATGTTGGCTCAATTAGAAATTCATTTAGCAAAAGACCTATAATAGAAAGTAACCAATTTCTTGCAGAAGAATTATCTTGTATCAGTAAAAGAAGTATTTTTGCTTCTTCTAATTCTCCACTTAGAAATTTGCAATATGCACAAGCATAAATATTATTAGCTTTTTCAAAATATTCAAGTGCTAATTTTTCGTTTTGTTCATCAAGTGCAATTTTCCCTAGTATATTAAAACTCCAAGAATCATTGGAATTTTTTAGCAATTCTTTTATCTTGGAGTAGTTTTTATTTTTATAAAATAATTCTTTTATTTCTAGATTGTTCATTTTAGAAATTTTGAGTTGCGTTTTTCATCATTTTACGCATTTTTTTTGCAGATAAGTCTTCAACAAATTCGCTATTGTTATGTTCTTCAATTAACATTGACATTCTAGCTGTATCCATATTCATAGAATCATTTGGAACCATTGCTCTTTTGTTTGATTTTGATTGTTCAATTTTTGTACGTTCTTGCAAAATTACTTCGCTTGCTTCTGGGTGTATATTGTTGTTATATCCACCATCTATTAATTTTTCTATTTCAACATCTTCTTGGTTTTTTGTTTGACTATTTAAGTTCTCAAAGTATTGATCTAAAAACTCAACAGGATTTTGTCTTAATTTAGCAATTTCTTCTCTTGTGAAGTCTTGATATGTACATTTTTGACTGTTTTCCATACATAATTTTGCTTGGATAGCATATGAAGTTAATTTTGGAACAGTATTTAAACTAACAACTTTATCAAATGCTTGGTGTGCATCATCTTTCATAGAAATATGCATATAAGCATTGCCTAAATAATACCAAGCAACAGTATTTGTTTTATCTTTATCTGTTATCATTCTTAAATCAGAAATACAACCTAAGAAATTTTTGTTTTTGTATTTTTCAATTGCACCTTTTACAGTTTGAGTATCAGTTGTGTCTGCTTTTGCTATATTAGACACACCAATTATGCTTATTATTAAAAAAACTAAACCAAGTATAAATAACTTTTTCATATAAAATCCTCTTAATTTGGTTCTAAAAACCTTACTATATTATATACCCAATTTGTCAAAAAAACTAATAGTTTAACAATTTTATAATTAGAATTATTGCAAAATATTATTACATGTACTTATTTTATACGAATTTTATTTTTTTCTTTCATACAAAAGGATGAAATATATTCTCATATACTATATTAACTTTTGTAACATATGTATAATGTTATATGCATATGTTGAATAAATGCGGAGGAGACATGAAAATTAAGATAAAAGAAACTTTAAAATCGAAAAAAGGGTGGAGTTTATATAAACTTGCAAAAGTTTTAAATCTTCCGCAACAAACAGTTTATTCTTGGGCTAGTGGCCGTACTCAGCCATCATATGAGAATATGGACAGATTATGTGAAACAATTAGTTGTAGTGTTGGTGATTTATTTGAAGCTGAACCTGTTCAACAAAAATTAAATTTAGCTGTTAATCAGTAATTAAGTTGTTTCGTGAGCTTCTTTTACAATTTGTTCAACATCTATGTTATTTTGTATTTCTTTGTTTGTTAAATAAACAAGATATTCTATGTTTCCTGCAGGGCCTTTTATTGGAGAAAAGGTTAAATCTTTTATAAATAAATTTTGTGCTCTACAATATTCAAGTACGTTATTAATAACTTCAATATGAATTTCTTTTTCTCTTACAACACCATTTTTTCCAACTTGTTCTTTGCCTGCTTCAAATTGAGGTTTTATTAAGGAAACTATTTCAAATTCATTTTGGTTTGCTAGTTTAATTATATTTTCTATTACTTTTGTTATTGAAATAAAGGACAAATCCATAGTTAAAAAAGTAGCTTTTTCTTCATCTTGTGAATAAATTTCATCAAGTGAACAATTTTTTATATTAACTCTTTCAATTACTTTTACTTTGTCGTTTGTTCTTAATTTCCAAGCGATTTGACCATAGCCAACATCAACGCTGTAAACTTTTTTTGCACCATTTTGTAGCATACAATCGGTAAAGCCTCCAGTTGATGCGCCTGCATCTAAGCAAACTTTGTTGGTTAAGTCTATATTAAAAGCTTTAATAGCTTTATCTAATTTAAAACCACCACGAGAAACAAATGGCATTGATTTGATTTCAAAGATTGTATTTTCTTTTGGCTCTAACTGAAAGCCAGCTTTGGTAATAACAATGCCATCAACTTTTACATCACCAGCCATTATTGAAGCTTGGGCTTTGCTTTTTGTTTCGAAAAAACCTTTATCTGTTAATATTTTATCTAATCTTTCTTTCGCCATTTATATATTAAAAATCCTTTTTGCGTTAAGTGTTGTTTGTTTTTTTACTTCATCAATTTCAATATTTTTTAAATTTGCTATTTCTTGTGCGATGTATTTTAAATATGCTGGAGAATTAAGTTTTCCTCTATATGGAACAGGTGCCAAATATGGTGCATCTGTTTCTAAAAGAAGTTTATCAAGTGGTGTTATTTTTGCAACTTCTTTTAAATCTTTTGCATTTTTAAAGGTCACAACTCCGCCGATTGCAATGTAATAATTTTTTTCTATACATTTCTTCGCGAAATCTGGGGTTCCTGAAAAACAATGGAAAATAACATTTTTAAGTTTGAATTCGTTTAATATTTCGAATGTATCTTCGTGGGCCTCTCTATCGTGAATTAAAACAGGAATTTGAAGGTTTTGTGCAATTTGTAGTTGTTTTCTAAAAACTTCTTTTTGAAGTTCTTTTGTTTCTGTTTCCCAATAGTAATCTAAACCAATTTCACCGATTGCAATTATTTTTTTATGGTTACATAAATTGTAGATTTCTTTTTCTACATTGTCGTTATAAGTCTTTGCTTCAGATGGATGTATGCCAATAGCACCGTATAACATATCGTATTCATCACAAAGAGAAATGATTTCATTGAAAGTTGATGGTTCAACACCCGGAATTATAACGTTTTTAATTTCATTTTCGTTTAATTCTTTTATAAAACCATTAAAATTGTTTTTATAATCTTCAAAATTTATGTGTGAATGTGTATCAATCATTCTTTAATTTTAATATAAAAAATGTAAATATGTGTTAATACTTTAGCAACAAAATTTATTTAGGAGTTTTTAAGTCGGTGCAAAGACGATTAATAAGGTATTTATGATTTCCTCAAATTATAAAGTTCATAATGAGTCAAACATTAATAAATATAATAAAAGTAAGGTAACACTTGCTTCTGTTGCTGGTAGTGCACTTGGTATTGCTGGAAGTGTTGCTGGTATTTATGCAATGGCAAAAAAAGGAAATCCTGCTTTAACTCTTTCAAAACTTGCATATGGTGAAAAAGATGCTTTATTAATTGGTACAGGCGCTGTTCTTGGTGGTTTGGCTGGTGGCTTAATCGCTGATGATAATAAAGAAAATATTGTGCCTAAATTAAGAGAGGCTTCTCAACAATTAATAGGAAATACTTTATTCCCTATTTCAACTTTAGCACTTGGTAATAAATTATTAGAAAAATCTAATTTTAAGTTACCTAAAATAAATTCAAATTCAAAACCTGCAAAAATAGCAAATGTTGTGCTTTCTTTTCTTCCAAAAGCTGCTGTTACTTTAATATCTTTAACTGGTGGTATGGCTGTTGGTAATAAGGTTATGAATATAGTTAATAATAAAATTTTTAAAGAAGAGGTCAAACATCAAGTAAAACCTGAGGATATGCTTGTTCATTCTGATGATATTTGTTTAACAGCAAGCATGCTTTTAAAAGATTCAAAAACAATTTCTTCAGTTGTTTCTAAAGCATTACCTTTATCATTTATTGTTTCAGGTGCTAAAACAGGCATGCAACAAAAAGAGTGTTAATCAATAAATTCACTCATTATATTGTTGCTAATTAATATACCTTTTTCTGTTAATTTGCAGTGATTATTTTTTATAACTAAATAATCCTTGTATTTTTCAATAATGAGAGAATATTTTTTCTCAAAATTAATATTGTATTTTTTATTTATTTCTTCAATATTTACACCTGATTTTAGCCTTAAGGCTAGGAAAATTTCATTTTCCATTGTTTCTTTTTCTGTCAAAATTTCTTCTTCTTCAAGTAATAATGGATTTTTAATATATTCGTTAAAATTGCTGATATTTTTATAACGTATATTTTTCTCATAGCCACTAGCGTTTAAGCCAAAACCATAATAATTTTTATTTTTCCAATAAGCACAATTATGATTTGAATAAAATCCTTTTTTTGCAAAATTACTTATTTCATAATGTTCAAAATTATTTTCTTTTAAAATATTGCACATTAATAAAAACATTTCTGCTTGCATATCTTCATTTGGCAAATTGGTTGGAGTATTTTTGCCGAAATAGGAATTTTCTTCTATTTTTAATCCATAACTTGAAATGTTTTTACATTCGGTTTGGATTGCTTTGTTTAAGTCTGTTTTAAAATTTTCTATGGTTTGAGTTGGAAGTCCATATATTAAATCAATGCTAAAATTCTCAAATCCAGCTTTTTTTATATTATTTATTGAATTATAAATAATTTCTTCAGAATGATTTCTTCCAATTAGTTTTAAAATTTCATTATTAAATGTTTGTACGCCTAAAGAAATTCTGTTAAAACCGTTTTCTCTTAAATTTATTAGTTTTTCTAAATCGGCTGTTTCTGGGTTTATTTCAATTGTAATTTCTGTTTTATCGTTAAATTTAAAATATGAAAGAATATTGTTTAAATCTTCTATTTCAAGTAAAGAAGGTGTTCCTCCACCAAAATATATTGTGGATAATTCTTCATTATTATATTTTTTTGTGATTTCTAAAAATAGTGCATTTAGATATTCATTTTTTCTTTTAATATCAAAACCGGAAACAAATGAACAATAATGACACTTTCTTATACAAAAAGGTATATGAATATATGCGTGTTTAATCATAATATGATTATATTACATATAAAGAAGATTTTCTTGAAAAATTCTTAAACATCCACTTTCAGAAACAGCTTTTTTATGTGGAACATCATCTTTATCTATATAAGAAATTACATATTTTAAATTTGATTTTCCTTGCTTTTTTAATTCTTTAAGTTCTTCTTTTGTAGCTTTTCTTATACGACCTTTGTATAAAAATTTATTTCCTAAAAGTTCTTCTTCTGTGATTGTTCTTTCTGATTTTTTTTCTTTATTTGAATAATATTGTGGATATATGGTCATTTTATATTCTTTAAAATTTTCAGTTGGTGTTATATCAACTTTGCCTAGTGATAAACAAACAGGACGAATTAATTTAGAACCATCAGAAAGAGTTGTTGCGTCATAAAATTGTAAGTTAAATAAGTCTTCTACAGAAACGTTTATTCCTCTGGAAGAACTTTTTGAGGAAATTGTATAATTGCAAGGTAAATCAAGTAATTCTCTTCCTGATATTTTTCTTTTGCTTTCTTTTGGATTTTTTGCTTCTAATGATTGATTTTTATTAGGTTGTGTTGTTTGCATATTTAATTTATTTATATTTGGGAAAGACATAAAATACTCCTATTGAAAATACACTTATTTTTTTATATCAACAATTGTGAATATATAATTTGTTACTTTAATAAAATGTTTTAACTTGTGTTAATATTTTTTTAGAGGAATTTATGCAAAAAGTACAAGTATTAAAAATGCTAAAGGATGATGTTGATGCTGTTTTTGAAATAGAAAAACTTGTGCATCCAAATCATCATTGGTCGAAAGATT
Source organism: Cyanobacteria bacterium SIG29 (assembly GCA_015152515.1). Taxonomy (GTDB): domain Bacteria; phylum Cyanobacteriota; class Vampirovibrionia; order Gastranaerophilales; family Gastranaerophilaceae; genus Avigastranaerophilus. The sequence continues at coordinate 169,940 of SUTV01000003.1, read as the reverse complement.
CTTTTTATAATGAATTGGCAAATAATTTGGCGTATTATTATTGTATAAAAAATGAAGATGGTATTATTTTGGCATATATTGGGTTGTGGCAGATTTTAGAAGAAGCGCATATAACTACTTTGGCTGTACATCCAGATTATAGAAATATGCAATTAGCACAAATTATTCTTATAAAAGCAATCGAAGATTGTTATAAAAATATGATTAAGTATATTACTTTAGAAGTTAGAGAGAGTAATATTCCTGCAATTTCTTTATATGAAAAGTTTTTGTTTGAATCTATTGGAATGAGAAAAAATTATTATCAAGATAATGGCGAAAATGCTATTATTATGTTCACACAAAATATTTGGTATGATAAATTTAAAGATAATTTTAATTCTTTAAAAGAGAATATTAACAAGGTTAATGTTTGTTATGATGAATAAACGCCTAAGAGCTGGTATAAAAAAATTTCATAGTGAGAATGGAAGAATAAGGTTTTGTTTGGGAACACTTGCTCTTGTGATTTTTTGCGTTGTTTTATTGATTATTGCAACTTTTACACAAATAAAAATTAATTTGAATTTACCTTCTGATACTGGGCTTGGTAATTATTTGAAGTTTGAATATATCCCTCAAATTCCTGTTTTATTATTTGTAGCAGGTTTATTAGGTGAATGTTGGGGATTATTGGCTGTATTAATATATATTTTCTTGGGATTGACTCCATATTTCCCAATCTTTGCTTTGGGTGGGGGATTATCATATGTTTTCCAATATAATTTTGGTTATATTTTTGCTTATATTTTTGCGGTAATATTGGCTGCTGGCGAGCTAAAACGCGGAAATACTATAATAAATTTAATTAAGGCAGTTTTGCTTGCAGTTTTAATAGTGCATGTTATTGGTATTTTCTATATGGCAATAATCGCTTTGTTTAGACATGATTCAATTTATTTTGTTTCTAATTGGATTTATTATCAATCATTGTCCAAAATACTTTATGATATAGTATTTGGCATCCTTGCACTTATTATTGCGAAAGGATGCCGAAAAGCTTTATGGTTGATTATGGGCTAATTTTATAACCCGAAAGATGATAATGCTCTAACTATAATTTGTTCTGCAATTTGTAATAATATAAAAGCTACGATTGGTGAAATATCAATCATTCCTATTGGTGGAATAATTGCTTTAAAAGGAGCCATAATTGTCATATAGATTTTTACTAAAGTTGCTATTGGTTCTTTTCTAATGTCAAAAATTGGCACCCAACTAAGTAAAACTACAATAAGTATTATTAAATATATCGCTCTAAAAAAACAAGATACTAATAGTGATAGCATATTAAATCCTTTTATGAAGTATGTGAAATATTATGACATTCACAGTTATTTCTTTCATCTGGAATGTTTTCTATAATTGCAACTAATAATTTTTTAAGATTTGCAATATTTGATTTAAATACTTGCATAACTTCCTGGTGCGTTACTGGTGGAACATCCCCTACTAGTCCAGCATCATAATCTGTAATTAGGGCAATTGTAATTGGACACATATCAAGTTCATGTACTAAATGAACTTCAGGATATTGGCTCATATTTATTACTTCCCAACCTTGATTGGTGAAAAATTTTGATTCAGCTTTTGTTGAAAATCTTGGTCCGTTAATTACAACAACAGTTCCTTTTTCGTGAACATTAATTCCTAATTTTTTAGCTTGTTCGATTGCAATTTTTCTAAGTTCTGGACAGTATGGATCAGCAGCGCTAGGGTGAACGCAAATAGGTCCTTCAAAGAAGGTGTTTTTTCTTCCGTCAGTCCAATCAACAAATTGATCGCAAACTACAAAATCACCCGGTTTAACATGGGTTTGTAAGCTACCTGCAGCACAAGGTGAAATAACTCTTGTACAACCTAGTGATTTTAATGCCCAAACATTAGCTCTATAATTAACTGTATGAGGTAAAAATCTGTGGTCTCTTCCGTGTCTTGGTATAAAAGCTACTTTTTTACCATAAAGTTCACCAATAGTAATTGGGTCTGAAGGTTGTCCATAAGGAGTGTCAATGACTACTTCTTCAAAAGGAGTACCTGCTTCTTCAAAAAAACTATAAAATCCACTTCCGCCAAGAATACCAATTTGTGCTTGTATTTTTTCGCTCATACTTTTCTCCTAATATCTAATAAAATTATTATATCAAAAAAGAACCGACTTATGTCGGTTCTTTTAAAATTAGTATTTATTTTGAGTAACTTGCAACGAGTTTTCGATAAGTTCATTTTCAAAATCATATTTTGCACTATCACCGGTATCAACTTTACCATCGTGCCATATTCTGATTTTCATACCATAAACATCATCGCCAGTTTTTTCTCTAGTTCTTTGAACGGCTTTTAGTTCACTTGTTCCAATAGCACGGTCAACATAAACTACACGTGCGTTACCACCAGTGCCATCTTCGTTCCAGTTATAGCCTTCAAGACCCCAGAAACGAATACCATCTGTTGTTACAAAGTTAGGGCTGTCATAACAACTTGCACTAGAATTTTTGCAGTTGTCATAACCTGATGTTTGACAGTTTACTTTGCCAGCGGTGTTTAATGAACTTGCTACTGCTTGGCAAAAAGCGTGTGCACCAACATAACCACCTTCTTGGAATGCTGTATCTTTCCAAAATGCTGCTGAATTGTTTGCCATAGCATATTCAGTACTGTCCATCGCGTTAGAAACAGCACCTTGCAAACTGTACAATGCTTTTTTGTATGTAATTTTATCTTTGTCTGGTCTTACATTATCTAAAACCGGAATTAGTATAGCTGCCAAAACACCTAAAATAGCTAACGTTACCAGAGCTTCTGAAAGAGTAAATGCTTTTTTCATTTATTAATCCTTATACTCACATATGTGACTTGTATTTATACACTTCCACATATTAATATAATACCACAATTTTATAATTTCAATCCATCTATTATATTAAAATATTTTACAAAATTTGCATTTGAAGAAAATCTACTTGATATATATTTTTTAGCTGTTTATAATTCTATAGCAAAGAAAATAATATATAGAGGTATTTAAAATGAAAAAAGACATACATCCAGATTACAAAAAAACAGTTATAAAATGCGTATGTGGTAATGAAATTGAAACAGGTTCAGTTGTTGATAACTTAACAGTTGAAATTTGTAACAATTGTCACCCATTCTATACAGGCAACCAAAAAATCGTTGATACTGAAGGTAGAATTGAAAAATTCAAAAAAAGATATCAACAAAAATAGCTTATTTGCAGTGCTTTTCTATGAAAGCACTGCTTTTTTAATACCCGCTTAATAAGTGGGTTTTTTGCGTATATAGGAGGAAAATATGACGGAAGAAAAATTTGCACAAGTTAGATTGATTTCTAAACCAGAAAACATGCTTAAAACGATTTATACGGCTTGTAGAACTTGTTATAGTGCAGATTCTCCGTTAAATATTTATGATTGCGATAATGCTCAAGATGAAGAAAAAATGCTTAAACTTATTTCAAGGGTTATTTCATCTGGTCATTATTCAACTATTGAACATATTCAAATTAGTTTCGCTATTAGTAATATTTCAAGAGCATGCTCTCATCAACTTGTTAGACATAGACATATGTCTTTTTCTCAAAAATCTCAAAGATATGTTAAAGAGAAAGGACAATTTGATTATTTAACTCCTGATACAATTCAGAAAAATGAAGAATTAAATAAAAAATTTGATGAGTTTATGGGTAAAATTTCTGAATTTTATTTAGAATTAACAGAAGCCGGTATTCCTGCTGAAGATGCTCGCGCTGTTTTACCTAATGCTTGTTCAACTTCAATGGTTGCTAGTTTGAATTTAAGAGAAATGATTCATTTGGCTAATCTAAGATTGTGCACAAGAGCTCAAAAAGAAATAAGAATTCTTGTAAAAAGAATGTGTGACGAAATAATTAAAGAAGAACCTTGGTTAAAAGACTATTTGGTTCCAAAATGTGAAAGATTTGGCTTCTGTGATGAAGATAAATCTTGTGGCAGAATGCCTGTTAAAGGAAATTAATTATGAAAGATATGATAGATAAAATTTTGCAAATTGAAAGCAAATATGTAGAGTTAGGTCAGTTATTATCTGATCCTGAAGTTATTCAAGATTATAATAGATTTAAAGCTCTTTCTAAACAAAGAAAAGCAATGGAAGAAACAGTTGAAACATATCACGCTTGGAAAGAAGCAGATGCTGCTGTTAAAGATGGCGAAGAACTTTTAAAAGGTGAAACAGATGAATCTATGAGAGAATTTCTTCGTAGTGAAATTGCTGAAAATGAAGTAAAAATGGAAGAATTAAAAGAAAAAATGAAAGTGCTTTTACTTCCTCGTGACCCAATGGATGATAAAGATATTATGCTTGAAATTCGTGGTAGCGCAGGTGGTGATGAAGCAAACATTTTTGCTGGTGACCTTATGAGAATGTATTTGAGATATGCGGATAAACAAGGTTGGCAAACACAAGTTTTATCAAAAACTGATTGTGAAGCTGGTGGCGTATCAGAAGTTATTATTTCAATTAAAGGTGATAGCATTTATTCAAAATTAAAATATGAATCTGGTGTTCACAGAGTTCAAAGAGTTCCTGCTACAGAATCTCAAGGTAGAGTTCATACTTCAACTGCTACAGTTGCAGTTATGCCAGAAGTTGATGATGTTGAAGTTGAATTAAATATGAATGATATTGAAATATCTACAGCTAGAAGTGGTGGCGCAGGTGGTCAAAACGTAAACAAGGTTGAAACTGCTGCTCGTGTTTTCCATAAACCAACAGGTATTATGATTTTCTGTACAGAAGAACGTTCTCAACTTCAAAATAAAGAAAGAGCTTTGCAAATCTTAAAAGCAAAACTTTATGATATTGAAGTTCAAAAACAAATGAAGGAAGTTACTGATTTAAGACGTTCTCAAGTTGGTACTGGGGATAGAAGTGAACGTATTAGAACATATAACTTTCCACAAGGTCGCTTAACAGACCATAGAATTGGTCAAAACTTGAATGTTTGGACTGTTATTGATGGTGATTTAGATGATTTATTAAGTCTATTGATGACACATGACCAAAAATTAAAACTTGAAAAATTAGCTCAGATTAATTAATCTGAGCTTTTTATATGCAAATAAATATGCTCATGATATGATTTGCTAAAAGAGGGGATTATCATGCAGGAATTTAAACATTATCCTGTAATGGCAAGAGAAGCTGTTGATGGGCTTCAATGCGAAGAGGGGAAATTGTATATCGACGCTACACTTGGTGGCGGTGGTTATAGTGAACTGATTTTGCAAAAAATTGGTAAAACAGGCAAATTAATTTCCTTTGATGTGGATATTGCCGCAATTAATGCTTCTTCTGAAAGGCTAAAAGATTACGAAAACTTAACGATTGTAAACGATTCTTATACAAACATTAAGAAATATTTAGCAGAAAATAATATAAAAGAAATAACTGGTGGTGTTGTATTTGATTTGGGCGCATCTGTGCCTCAATTAACCTCAAAAGAAAGAGGTTTCAGCTTTTTAAGTGAGTCAAAATTAGACATGAGATTTAATCAATCGGCTAGTTTCTCTGCTTATGATGTAGTTAATGATTATAAAGAAGATGAATTGGTTCGTATATTCAGTGAATATGGGGAAGAACGCTTTTCTAAGAGGATTGCAAAAAAAATTGTTGAGGTTAGAAGAACAAATAAGATAGAAACGACTAAAGACCTTGTAAATATTATATTTGAAGCTACTCCTAGAATTAAATCTAAAATTCATCCTGCAACAAGAGTTTTTCAAGCAATTAGAATTGAAGTAAATCACGAACTTGACAATATAAAAAATACATTAAATGATGTGCTTACATTATTGGGTAATAATGCTATACTATCTATAGTAACATTCCATTCCTTGGAAGATAGAATAGTTAAACAATTTTTTAAACACTATTCAAGGGAATGGGTTGGGGAACAGGGTGTGTTTGATTATAACGAGCCATTGCTTGAACTAATTAACAAGAAACCATATGTTGCAAGTGAGGAAGAAGTTAAGGTTAATCCACCGTCTAGGTCGGCAAAATTGAGAATTGCTAAAAGAATAAACAAATAGTCATTCAGGGGAGATAAAGTTGAGCAGAAGTTCAATTAGATATGTTGATACAACATATATGTACGGGCAGCAAGTTAATGCTAGTCCTGTTGCTAGTCCTGTGATTTATGGACACTTCCCAAAACATTTTTCTAGAACTTCTAATAATGAAAAAATCAATAAATTTTTAAGCTCTGTTTTATTATGCTTAGTTGTTTTATCTTTGGTTAGTTATTATTTTGTTTCTGATAAAGAAAAACATATGAATTCTCTTGGTAGAGAAATTGTTGCTTTGACAAATGAAAATATTGAGCTTCAAAACAAGTTAGATAATATGCATTCTTTTAATAGAGTTGATTCAATTATCGCTGATAATTCTGCTTTAGATATTGCAAAGAAAGTTATGGAAATTCCTGCTGTTAGTGATGTGGAAGTTCATAAAAATCAACCAATTCCTGTTAATTATAATTGGACTATTGGTTATTAATTTTAGTTAATTATTTTTTCTTTGCTTTATTTTGTGATACCTTTTAGATAGGGAATTTTGGTATGAGTCGAAAAAGTGAAAATGAAACAATAAAGCAAATTGAAAAACGTATAAAGTGGGCTCACGCTTTAATATTACTTGTTTTTGCTGCTGTAATTTGTTATTTATTTTTACTTCAAATCGTAGATATTCGTCATTATAAAGCAAAGGCTAAAAATCAAAGATACAGTAAAAGCTTTATAATGCGTGGTCAAATTGTTGATAGAAATGGTGTTCGTTTAGCGGTTGACCAAACATCTTATAATTTATATGCGCATAGAGAATATTTTGACCATACTCCAGAAGAACTTGCAGAAATTTTATCTCCATATATTGGGGTTGATAAAAAAACAATTGTAAATGCTATTAATCGTGGTTCTACTGTTATTTTATTGAAAAAAGATGTTGATAGACAAACGGCTGAAAAAATTAAAAAATTAGGTTTGAGAGAAATTAGTCTTGATAAGAAAAATGAAAGGGTTTATCCTCAAGATGAGCTTGCTGCTCATATAATTGGGTATTATAATCCTGATGCTGATACTGCTTCTGGTGTTGAATTAACTGCGAAAAAACAGTTAGAAGATGTAGAAAAAAATGTTCAAGTTCAGCGAACACCTAGAGGTGATATTATTTATGAAATAGGTGTAGATTCTGTTTCTGCTGCAACTCCAAAAGTTGGAAAAACTGTTACTTTAACAATAGATTCTGCTATTCAACATGTTTGTGAGCGTGAGCTTATAAATATGATTAATCAAAAGAAAGCTTCTCGTGGTGCTGCTATTGTTATGACACCTAAAAACGGTGAAATTTTAGGCTATGCAGTTTATCCTAGATATAATCCAAATAATTATAAAAAAACATCTGCCTTAAAATTAAAAAATTGGTCATTGACTGATGTTTTCCCTCCAGGTTCTACATTTAAAATTTTAACTGTTGCAGCGGGGCTTGAAAGTGGCAAAATAAAACCAAATACTAAAGTTTTAGATACTGGTAAAATGCAAATTGGTAATTGGCACATTCAAAATTATGATTATAATAAGCATCCAAATCCAGGTATGATTGGTTTGGTTTATTTATTAGAACACTCTAGTAACGTTGGTAGTGCAAATATTGCGTTGATGATGTCTCCTGTGGAATTTTATTCAATATTGTCAGCGTTTGGTATTGGTAAAAAGACTGGCATTGATTTAGCTGGTGAATCTTCTGGGATTTTCCCAAAACCTCATAAATGGGATAAATCAAGACACGCTACAATGGGTTATGGTTATGGTGCTTCTGTTACAGCTATGCAAATGGTTAGTGCTGTTGGTGCAATTGCAAATGGTGGTGTTAGAGTAACTCCTCATGTTATTAAATATTCTCCTGAAGAAGAGGCGGAAAAGGTTAAAAAAGTTCAGGTTATTAGTCCTGATACAGCTAAAATTGTTACTCAACTTTTAGCAAAAAGTGTTGCTAATTCTAAATCGGTTATGAATTTAGAAAAATATTCTGTTGCTGGTAAAACAGGTACATCAAGAAAACCAAAGGAAAATAAAAAGGGTTATTCTGATGAGTTGTATGCTTCTGTTGTTGGATTTTTACCAGCTAGTGACCCTCAAATTTTAATTTATGTTGTTGTCGATTCAGCTTCAGCTGGTGGACCAGTTTGGGGTAATACAGTTGCGGCTCCTGTTTTTAAAGAAATTGCTTATCAATCTGCAAGAATTTTGAATATCCCACCGGATAAAAATGTTGTAGAATAGAAAAAAGGTGGTACGGGTATGTTATTAAATAATTTAGTTAAACTTTTAGATAATTTTAAAACAAAGAATATGAAAGATGTCGAAATTAGTGGACTTTCATATAATTCTTTGACAACACAAAAAGGTGATATTTTTATTTGTATTAGAGGTGAAGCTTCGGATGGTCATAAATATGCACAAGGCGCTGTAGATAAAGGTGCTGTTGCTTTATTTTGTGAAGAAGAACTTCCTATTGATGTTCCTCAAATAATAGTTGATGATACAAAAAGAACTATGGCAAATATTGCTTCTGCTTTTTATAATGAACCATCTAAAAATATTAATTTATTTGGTGTTACAGGTACAAATGGAAAAACAACTGTAACTCATTTAGTGCAAAGAATTTTAGAAGAAAATGACGAAAAATGTGCGTTGATTGGTACATTGGGTTATAAATTATCTAGTAAAGATGAATATAAAGAAGCAAAACATACAACTCCTCAACCTCCAGAGTTGCAACGTGATTTAAGATTAATAATTGATGAGAATATTAAAAATGTTGTAATGGAAGTAAGTTCTCACTCTTTAGAACAAAAAAGAGTTGGTTGTTGTGATTTTGATGGTGCTATTTTTACAAATTTAACTCAAGACCATTTAGATTATCATATTACAATGCGCAATTACTTTAAGGCTAAAGCCATTTTATTTGAAAATCTAAAGAAGGGTGCTTTTGCTGTTATAAATGCTGATGATGAATATGCAAAAGATTTTATTGATGTTGTTCCATCTGATGTTAAGGTTTTAACTTATGGTGTTAAAAATCAGGCTGATGTAAAAGCAGAAGATATAGATTTTTCTGTTGATGGTGCAAAACTTACTGTTGTATTTAATGGTAAAAAAGAAAAAATGAATCTTCATTTGAATGGTATGTTTAGCGTTTATAATGCTTTGGCTGCATTTGCTGGTGCTTTATCAATGGGTATTGATTATAAAGTTATTATAAAAGCTTTAGAAAATACTAAGAGTGTTGCCGGTAGATTTGAAATAGTTAATAAAACTCCATTAGTAATTGTTGATTATGCGCATACTCCTGATGGGCTTGAAAATGTACTAAAAGCAGCAAGAGAATTAACACCAAATACTTCAAAATTAATTTGTTTATTTGGTTGTGGTGGTGATAGAGATACTACAAAACGTCCTAAAATGGGTAAAATAGCTGATGAATTATCAGATAAAGTTGTTGTAACATCTGATAATCCTAGAAGTGAAGACCCTCAATTAATTATATCTGATATTATGACTGGAATTAAAACAGTTGATACTCAAAGAATTTTTGTTGAAGCGGATAGAGGCGTTGCAATTAAATTTTTAAAATCAATTTCTAATCCAGAGGATGTTATAGTAATTGCAGGTAAAGGACATGAAGATTATCAAATTTTGAAGAATGAAACAATTCATTTTGATGATAGAGAAGAAGCAAGAAAAATATTTTCGGAGGTATTATAAATGAAATTAACAGTTTTAGGACCAGGATGCTGGGGGTTAACTTTAGCTTGGCTTTTAAATGATAATTTTGATGAAGTATGTGTTTGGGGAAGAACCTCTGATATTTCTGATGAGTTAAGACAATATAAAAGAACAACAAAACCATTACCTGTACAATTAGATGAAAAAGTTGTTGTTACTGATGACCTTAAACAAGCTATTGATGGTGCTGAAATAATTTTGTTAGTTGTTGCTACATCTGGTATTCGCCCTGTTTGTAAACAATTGAAAGAAGCTGGGCTTAAAGATGAGCAAATACTTGTAAATCTTTCAAAAGGTTTAGAATTACCTTCTTTAAAAAGAATGTCTGAAGTTATAAAAGATGAGCTTCCAACATCTAAATTGGTTATTTTATCTGGTCCAACATTAGCAAAAGAAATTTTAAATGGTTGCCCAACTGCAGCGTCTGTTGCGTCAGATGATATGGAAGCTGCTGAGTATGTACAAAAATATTGTAATGTTCCATCAAAATTTAGATTATATACAAATTCTGATGTTGTTGGAGTTGAATTAGGCGGAAGTTTGAAAAACGTTATTGCTATTGCTTCTGGTTTTGCAGATGCAATGGGATTAGGTGATAATTGTCGTGGTTCATTATTAACTCGTGGTATGGCAGAAATAGTTAGAGTTAGTGTTTCACTTGGTGCTAGTCCTTCAACTTTGTATGGATTATCTGGCATGGGTGATTTAATTGCAACTTGTTCAAGCCCATTTAGCCGTAATTTTACAGTTGGTTCTATGCTTGGTAAAGGTAAAAAAATAGATGATATTTTGGCTGAATTAGGTTCTGTTGCAGAAGGTGTAAAAACTTCTAAAGCTCTATGTGAATTAGCAGAAAAACTAGGGTTAGAAGTGCCTGTTTCTTCTGCTATTTATGAAGCTGTTTACACAGATATTACTCCTGATGAAGTTTTAAATAAACTTATGAATAGAAAATTAAAACAAGAAGAAGAGTATAAATTAAAATAACGGAGAGTCATTTTGACAGAAACTTACAAAGATTTGATGGATAAAGGGCAAGCTTTATTCAATGAAAAAGAGTATAAAGAAGCTATAAAAATTTATAAGTTAGCACAACTTATGTATTCAAAATCATTGGATTCAAGAGCTTTGGCTTCTTTATATATTCGTTTTGCTAATGCATATTATGCTTTAGATGATATTGATAAAGCTACATATTATTATGAAGAATATTTAAAGGAATATCCTCAAGGACAAGTTAGTGTTTTTTCAAGATTAGCACATTCTTATTATTATTTAGATGTTGATAAAAGCATTGATTATCATAATAAGGCTATCAATTTTGAAGTTGGTAAATATGATGTTTCTTGTAAGTTGTTTGCTATGACAAAGTCTTCTTTTTATGAGCAAGAAGATATTAAAGAAGAAGCTGAATATCTTGTTGGAATGGTAAAAAATCATTTGTTTAAAAATATCAAAAAATATTCTCACGAAGATAAAAAGAAAAATCCAAATAAAAAGTTAAATATTGGTTATTTGTCATCTGATTGTCATGCACATACTATGATGAATTATATTTTACCAATTTGGGAAAATCATAATCAAAATGAATTTAATTTTGTTATCTTTAATGGTTCTGATAAAAATGATTCAACAACCCAAAAAATTAAAGAAACAGGAATAAAAATGGTTTCTTGTGCAAACAAAAAGGATGAAGAAATCGCACAAATGATTTATGACGAGGGTATTGATATTCTTGTAGATTTGGGTGGTTATACTCATTTAAAAACATTTTCTTGTTTGTATAAACCAGCTCCAATTATTATTTCATATTTGGGATATCTAAATACTTTAGGTATAAAAGAAATTGATTATATTTTGGCAGATAGATATTCAATCCCTGAAGAAAAAGCATATTTATATACAGAAAAACCATTGTATTTAGATAAGGGCTATCATATTTTTGCAGAAAAATCTTTGCCAGATATAAATGATTGTCCTTATAAAGAAAATGGTTATATTACTTATGGTAGCTTTAATTGTACTTCTAAATTTAGTGATGCAATTTTGTTTATTTGGGCTCAAATATTGAAAAAAGATTTAACTTCTAAATTGTTAATTTATAGAACTCAAATGACTAAACGAATTATAAAACAATTAAAACTAAAGTTTAAAAAATTGGGAATTTCTGAAGATAGAGTTATATATGAATCTAAGAGTGAATCTCCACATTATAAAGCATATTTGAATGCAGATATTTCTCTTGATCCATATCCATTTAGTGGTATGTCTATTTCTATTGAAACAGCATTAATGGGTGTGCCTACAATTACATTGATTGGTGATGGAATTCAATCAAGAGGTGCTGGTAGAATTAATTCACTTTTAGGTTTTGAAGAATTTAATGCACATAGTGGTGAAGAATATATTAATTCTGCTCTTAAATTGGCAAATGATAAAGATAAATTAGCTACTTTAAGACACACTTTAAGAACTAAAATGAATAATTCAGATATAAGAGTTAATGCTAAAGATTTTACTTGTGATTTAGAATTAAAATATAAAAAAGTTTGGCAGGATTTTATAAATAGTCCTTAAATTCTTTTTTTGTAATTTTAAATCCGCAACCATCTGGCATTTGTGCATTGAAAAAAATTTTTTTACTTGGGTAATTTCTACAAACAAATGGTCTTGTTTTATACACGCTACATTCTCCGTTGTTTGCTAGGTATTTGCAACTTAAAATAAAATCATTATTTTCATCTTTGCCTACAATAAAAAATCTTTTATACCAAGGAAAGATAAATTGCATAAATTTAAGTTCTTTTTCGTTTTTTAGACCATATGCTCTTATTTGTTTGCAACAATTACCACATTTATTACATTTACCTTCAACATTATATTTAACGCGTTGAGGGATAAAATATGATAAAAATTCGTAATATATTGATTTTATAGACATTTGTTTACAATTTCGTTAATTAAAAAATTTATCTGTTAAAATATTATCATAATATTATAAAACTTTGAGGATAAAAATGACTGCAAAGAAGAAAAAAGAAAAACCATTTTTTATTATTTTAAAAACAATTTTTGTTATGATGGTGGCGGTTGTACTTGCAGGTTATGCGGCTGTAAAAATGTATTTGAATAGTTTAGAGCCAATCCCTAATTTGAACAATTATCAAAGAAATATTGTTACTCAGGTTTATTCTGCAGATGAACATTTAATAAAAACTTTCCAAACTTTTCATTATGAACAAGTTTCAATTGAACAAATACCAAAATTTTTAAAAGATGCAGTTATTTCTACAGAAGATAAGAATTTTTATTCTCATAGTGGATATGATATTTTTGGTATTGTTCGTTCTGCGATAGTAAATGTTATTAATAAAAAAGCTAGTCAAGGTGCTAGTACTATTACTCAACAGCTTGCTAGAGTTTTATTTTTATCAAATGAAAAAACAATAACTAGAAAATTAAAAGAAATTCAAGTTGCTGCTAGAATTGAAAAAACTATTTCTAAAGACAAAATTTTAGAAATGTATTTAAATAATGTTTATTTAGGTTCTGGTGCTTATGGGGTTGGTGCAGCTGCTTCAACTTATTTTAATAAGGATTTATCACAATTAACTTTGGCAGAGTGTGCTTTAATCGCAGGTTTGCCTCAAGCGCCTTCTGTATATTCTCCATATAAAAATATGAAACTTGCAGAAAAACGCAGAAATAAAGTTCTTAAAAGAATGTACATAATGAAAACAATTAATAAAAAGCAATATGAAGCTGCTTTGAAAGAAAAAATTGTTTTAAATAAAAAGCCAACTTTATCAAAGGTTAATGTTGCACCATATTTTATTGATTATGTTTTAAAAGAACTTGAAACTTTAGGTTTTGAAGAAGAAGAAATAACACAAGGTGGTTATAAAATTATTACAACTTTAGACTATACTGCTCAAGTTGCAGCAAATGAATCTATCGAAAAGAATTTGGCATTGTTTGGTTTGAAAAATTCAAAACATAATGCTGCTTTATTTACTTTTTCTCCTACAACTGGTGAAATTATTGCATATTGTGGTGGTAAAAATTATATAGAAAGCCAATATGATAGAGTAACGCAAGCTATTAGACCACCTGGTTCTGCTTTTAAACCAATTGTATATGCGGCAGCTGTTCATAAAGGTTGGATGCCAACAGATAAAGTTGAAGATACACCTGTTACTATTGGTGAATGGAGCCCACATAATTATGGTGAAAAATATAAAGGAATTATTCCTTTATATAAAGCACTTGCAATTTCATCTAATGTTGTAGCTGTTAAACTTATTCAAGATGTTGGTGTTCAATTAGTTCTTGATATGGCAAAAGCACTTGGTATTACAACTCCATTAACATATGATTATACAATTTCTCTTGGTTCAAATGGGGTTAAATTATATGATATGGTAGTTGCTTATGGTAACTTTGCAAATGGTGGTTATAGAGTTCAACCTTATTCTATTAAAAGAATTGAAACAAAAAGAGGTAAAATTGTTTATGAAGCGCCAAGAACAAAGATTACAAAGGTTCTAGATAAAGAAACAGCAGGAATTATGACTGCAATGCTTCGAAAAGTAATTACTAATGGTACAGGTCGTGGCGCTAATATTGATAAACCGATGGGTGGCAAAACAGGTACTACAAATGAAAATAGAGATGCTTGGTTTATTGGTTATACACCTGATTTAGTTACTGGTGTATTTATGGGCAAAGATGATAATACAAGTATTGGTTTAACTGGTGGTAGTGCTCCAGCTCGTATTTGGAAGGATATGATGATTGTTGCAACAGAAAAATATGGTGCGCCAGAGTTCGGTTATCCTCCTGTTGATTTCACTATAGATTTTGAAGAAATTCCATATGAAGAGCTGTTAAAACAACAAGAAAAAGAAACTAAGAAAGAAGAAGGTAATGGAATTCTATCAATACTTCCATTCGGTCAAAAAAAAGAAGTAGATGAAAGTGTATTTGAAGAAATTCCTGTTCAAATTAATGAAAATCTTTTTGACAAGGTAAAGAAAAAGGATAATAAAAAAGAAGAAGAAGAGGATTAATAACCATTAAGCTTTGGGATTTTCATTCTGAAAACATCTTCTAAATCTATACCGTTAAGAATTTCATTGATTAAAGTGTTGCTTTGTACACTTCTGCCTTTAAAGTTTCTGATTAGACCTAAAACTTTTACATCACAATAATTTTCTATTAATGATGGAAAAGCTTTTACTTCTGGATTTTCGCTATAAACTGGAAATTTATTTATAATTACACCTAATATATTTAATCCTGCAGTTTTAGCTGTGTTGATTTCGTTAAAATAATTATTAACAGAATCATTAGAAGGGCTTACAACAAAAATTACAGGTAAGTTTAGGTTAAGCGGAAGATGATATGAAAATAAATTTTTATTTAACGGAGTCATAAGACCTCCAGTTGCTTCAACAACTAAAGTATCGGTTTTTTGTGAAAGTAGATTATAATCTTTTGCTATATTTTGAAATTCAATATTATGATTTAAAACCGTTGGTAGTGCTTTTTCGCAAAACATATATGTTGAATGCGTTGTTATATATGGGTCTAACATTTTAACAAAAGCCAAATCAGGTGAAAGTAGATATTTTTCTTTATTAATAGCGCCTAATTGAATTGGTTTATAAACACCAGTTTTATAGCCTAAAGATTGCATAACAGCAGTAATACCCGCTGATATTACTGTTTTACCACAACCGCTATTAATACCTGTTATGAATATGTTATTCATAATCAAGATTATAGCAAATTTTATATTCTAATCTTCCTTCATAAGATGTAAAAAATATGGTAAACTATTATTATGATTAGAAAATTATTGATTTTATTTATAGCTTTTATAGGACTTGTTTCTTCTTTTGCAAATGCAGATGAGGTTGTTAAGGTTCGTGCAGGTACTTTTTTAAGAGTATTGAATATAGCTGAAATTTCAACCCTAATGGCTGATGCTGAGGATGAAGTTGTTTTTATGAACACACAAGATATGTATGTTTATGAAACAAATGTTATTCCTGCTAATACAAAAATTTATGGAGAAGTTGAAGAAGTTCTAGAGCCTGTTCAAGGTCGTGATGGGGCTTTGAAAATTTTAATTTATAAAATGGTTACACCTGATAAAAAAGTATATAAGGTTAAAGGTCATATTTATAGTGAAAATAATAATTATCTTGGTGGAAAAACTACTCAAGCTACATATTATAAAAGAGTTCCGCATTATAATTTTGGTATGAGACCATTTTTAAAAGCTGTACCTTTAAATGTTTTAGAAATGGGGCAACATACTGTGGTTTTACCTGGTGCTGAATTATTTATGATTATAGAAGAAGATATTATTGCAAAATGAACTTAATTTTTTTTATTTCGTTTTAAAAAATGAAAGATAGTAAAAAGGAGAATATATGAGGAAAAAATTATTATCTATGTCTATGTTAGGTGTAATGGTTTTTATGCCTAGTTGTGTTTTAGCAAATGTTCAGTATGCTCCTGCTGAAAATTATGAATATCAAACACAATATCCTTTACCAGTTAATTCATATCAACCTCAAGGATATCAAAATACATCTTATAATATGAATCAATTACAAGGGAATGTTGTAATGGTTCCAGCTAATACTTCTTTCCCTGCAACATTGATGAGTCCAATTAGTTCTGAAACAGCTAAAATTGGCGATAGTGTTTCTATGTACTTGGGTTCAGATTTTTATTATGGTAAACATTTAATAGCACCTGCTGGAAGTAGAATAAATGGTACAGTTATACTTGCTAAAAAAGGTGGATTGGGTCAAAGAAATGGTCAACTTCAGATAAAATTTACTAATATTTATACCCCAACAGGTCAAATGATACCATTATCTGCTCATATTCAAACTGATGATGGCAGTGGTATCTTAAAAGCAGGTACAGCTAAAGATACAACCAAAGAATTTGCTAAAGATGCTGCCGTTGGTAGTGCTACAGGTGCTGTATTAGGTACTGCTATGGGTGCTTTATCTGGCGGTAGTGTTGGTAAAGGTGCTATATATGGTACTGCTCTTGGTGGTGGTTTAGGTCTTGTTAAAACCTTTACTGAGAGAGGTGGAAATATTGAATTGCCACAAAATGCTCAACTAAACATTGTTTTAGAACAACCAATTACGGTATCATCTAATTCACCATATTAGATAGTAAATAGGCTATTTGTTTTCTTAAACATTTTTTGATAAAATACTATCAAATGGGAATTTAGGGAATGTCAGTAATTAATAACGAAGATAATATAAAATCAAAAAGAGTTCGTAACTCAAGATATGAAATTCCTGCAGTTATTAGAAAAGATAAAGAAGAAATTTCTTTTGAAAAAGCATTGATAATTGCGCTTATACTTCATCCTTTAGTAGTTTTGATTATAATATTATCTTCTTTGATATTACAATTTTTAGGAATTAATTTTGATTTGTTCAAAAAACCAGATATGAAACCTAAAGATATAGAATTTGTACTTGTAGAAAAAGAAGCCCCTCCAATAGATAAAAATACAAAAAATAGGGCTGATAAAAATTCGCAAGCTGGTGGAAAACATGATCCAAAACGCGCAGTATCTTTACCTCAAACTGCTGCGCCAAAGGCTCCGGCGAAAAAACCAATTCCACCACCAGCGAAAAAACCAGTAGTTCAAAAGCCTGTTGCGAAACCACAACCTGCTGTGCAAAAACCAGCTCCGCAACCGGTAGTACAAAAACCTGTAGAACAACCAAAACCAAAAGCACCGGCACCAAGACCGCAACCAAAACCAGTTGCGCCTGCTCCAGCTTCAAAGTTGCCGGCTGATTTCAATATTCCAATTCCGAAATCATCTATTCCACAGATAACTCAACCAACTACAACAGCACCAGTTACTGCTGCTCCAAAAGTTGGTGCTGGCTCATCATCAGGTGCTTCAGCTTCATCTAGTCCTTCGCCAAGTTTTTCACCTACAACTTCAGGTGGTGGCTCTGGTTCTAGTGTTGGTGGTGGCGGTAGATTTAGCAATGCTACTGGCTCAGGTGCTGGCAATGTTGGAAATCCAGGTCCGGGAAATCCTAAAGGTGCTCCAGGTATTGATGCCATAAAAGAACCTGATTTTGGTCCTTATATGAAGGAACTTCAAAGACGTATAAAAATGAATTGGGATCCTCCAAAAGGTAATGAAAGTAAACGTGTAGTTTTATTATTCTCAATAGCTCGTGATGGCAGATTGCTTAATGTGAAGGTTCATCGTTCATCAGGTTTACCTGCTGCTGATAAAGCTGCATTAGATGCAGTTAAATTAACGGCACCATTTAGACCATTACCTCCTGACTTTAAGGGTAATAGTGTAGATATTCAATTCACATTTGATTACAACGTATTTGGAATATATTAATTAGAAAAGAGGAAATAAATATGGAATTATTATTACATTCAATTAAACTAGACTGGCCTGTATTATTGCCTATCTTGTTATGCTCAATTTTGACTGTAGCAGTTGCAATTAACAGATTCAACTTTTACAACAAAAACAAACGTGATGTTGTGAAATTTATTAGAGCTTTAAAAACTGAATTAGTAAACAGAAGATTGGATTCAGCTAAAAATTTGAGCGTTCAATTGGGCGGTGTTATTGGTGAAGTTTCTGAAGAAGCAGTTAGAATTTTTTCAGAACAAAAACAAGGTTTTTCTCGTTCTTTTGATATTTCAGCAAATTTAGCAACAAGAAAATTAGAAAAATATTTGACTATTTTAGGTACAGTAGGCGGTGTTTGTCCATTTTTAGGTTTATTTGGTACTGTAGTTAGAATTCTTTATACATTCCAAGATTTAGCTTCTCAAGGTAATCAATCAGCAGCAGTTGCTATGGGTATTGGTTCTGCGTTAATCGCTACAGCTTTCGGTCTTGGTGTTGCGATTATTGCTGTTATTTTGTATAACTTATTCCAATCAACAGTTAAAAGATACGAAGACGATTTTCAACTTATTAAATTATTATTCTTGAGCTTTACTGACTCAGAAGAAAAAATAGAAGCAAACGCATTAGTATAGGATTAAAAAATGTCATTTTCTAGTTCAAATAACAATAATAAAGGTATTTTTACTGAAATTAATATTACACCATTGACCGATATCTTTTTGGTATTGCTAATCATAATGATGGTAATAGCTCCTTCTTTTCAATCGGTTGATCAAAATATTAATATTCCAGAAATTAATTCAGGTGTTGCTGTTGAACAGAAAAATGCTGAAATTTCTGTGACAAAACAAGGTAATTATTATATTAATGGTCGTCCTATTTCTCCTGATAATTTGTTGGTTGAACTTAATGAATTGAAACCTAAATTAGAAAAAGCAGAGGTTGTTGTTAAAGCTGATACTCAAACAAAAAGTAGTGAAATTCAAAAGATTATGAAAGCTGCTCAAAGTGCGCAATATTCTAAATTGATTTTAGCTGGTGAACCTTTAACTAAAAAAGAGCAAAAATCATTAGAGCAACAAAAACCAGTTTCTAAAAAAACGACTGTTAATCCTAAAGATTTAGATTGGGATGAGTAAGGAAAACTAATAATGGCAAGAGATAGAAAAACATTTAATGAAATTAATATTACACCATTAACAGATATATTTTTGGTTTTGCTTATCATAATGATGGTTATTGCACCATTGTTAGACCAACAAGGCTTAAATCTTGCAGTTCCTAATATGATTGAAGTTCAAGATGAAATAAAAGATTCAAAACTTATTAAAGTTACAGTTACAGATGATGATAAATATATGCTTGATGAACAAGAATTATCTGTTGAATCTATTCAGTCTGTAATTTCTCAACAAGCAAAAGTTAATACAGATGGTTTATTAATTATTACGCAACCAAATGCAACACATGGTGCTGTTGTTAAATTAATGGATGAAGCTAGAAATAGTGGTGTTACTAATATTTCAATAACAGAATATTAGATTTTTCTTAATAAGACTATGCTTTGGGTAGAAATTGCTTTTTTCTCTCCTACAGAATCTTGTTCTTCCATAGTTTTTGCTTTTATAGAAATTTGAGATTTATCAAGCTCTAAAATTTTAGCTAAATTTTCTTGCATAGCTGGAATATATGGCTTCATTTTAGGTGCTTGGGCAAAAATTGTATTATCTAAATTATTGATAACATACCCTTTATCTTTTACTAATTGGTATGCTTTTTTAAGTAAAATTGTGCTATCTATATCTTTATATTGTGGGTCGTTATCTGGGAAATGTGTTCCAATATCTCCTAGAGCTAGCGCGCCTAAAAGTGAGTCAATGATAGAATGAAGTAAAGCATCAGCGTCAGAATGACCTAATAAACCTTTTTCATAATCTATTTTTATTCCGCCAAGTATTAAATTGCGACCTTCAACAAGTTTATGTATATCAAAACCTTGTCCAATTCTATACATCTTCCTTCTCCCATACAAATTTATTTATAGCTTTTATGAAACCATCATTTTCAACATGGTCAGTAATATGATTTGCAATTGCTTTTATTTCTGGAGTTCCATTGCCCATAGCCACTCCACAACCTGCTGTTTGAACCATTTCTATATCATTGTTTTGGTCACCAATTGCTAAAACCTCATCAATGTTTAAATTGTATTTATTTGCTAAGAATTTTATAGCGTTACCTTTTGTTGCTTCTTTGTTTGCAATTTCACAGAAATATTTAAAGGAACGTACCACATATATTTGAGGATATTTTGTTTTATATTCTTCAATTAATTCATCTACAAATTTGGGGTCGTAATTAATCGCCAGTAATTTATTTAATTTTGAAAAATCTAATTCATCAAAAGAATCAACTAAAAAGTAATCAATCCCTTTGTCTCCAATGTAATCTTTTATGTATTCATTGTCATCTTCTACATAAAGTTTGTCTTCTATATATACATTTAAGTGAATATTTCTTTTTCTGCAATCTTGTACAATTTCTCTAGCTATTTTTTCATCGAGATATTTAACATCAAGAATTTCGCCTTCAAAAGAGTTTATTAACCCTCCTTGATAGCAAATTAATGGACATTCTATTCCAACTTCTTGTGCAATATATTTTGCGCTAGCAAAAGATCTTCCTGTTGCAATTGCAACGTGAATTCCTTTTTCTTTTAATTCTCTCAAACATTGTTTAACGCTTTCATTTATTCCTTTTTCTGGAATAAGAATTGTGCCATCTATATCTGTTACAACAAGTTTTATCATAGTTTGTATGCCCTCATTAATGCGCAAATTGTTTTTGCGTCGTTAATTTCGCCAGTTTTGATTTTATTGAAAACTTCTTCTTTCTCAAAACTATGATAATTTAATATCTCACCTTCATCAAGATGCTGTCCTTTAAATGTAAGGTTTGTTGCTTTAAATAGGTATAATTTTTCTGTACAAAAACCTGGTGATGTCCAAATATATCCTAGACTTTCCCAGTTTTCAGCGTTATATCCTGTTTCTTCTTCAAGTTCTCTTTTTGCTGCAGATAAAACATCTTCTCCCTTTTTATCGAGTTTTCCAGCTGGGAGTTCATATAGTGCTTGGTTTGTAGCGTATCTATATTGTTCTACGAAAAATATTTTATTATCTTTTTCTGCAACAATTACAACACCACCAGAGTGGTGAACAATTTCTCTTTTTGATTTGTAACCATCAGATAATTCTACATCATCGCTAGTGATGGTAAAAACCTTTCCTTTATATATTTCTTGTGAACCTAGTTTTTTCTCAAATAGTTTAGTCATAAAAAAATTATACAAGCTTTATGAATAAAAATCATCATTTATATTATAATCTATTTATGAGTCAAAAAAATATAATAGGATTTTGGGGCTATCCAAATCCAACGGTAATAAATAAATATAAAAAAATGTACCCCAATGCTATATGGGTAGATTTTGATATTGATTATGGTTTTGCGAAACAAGATGTTTTGCCTGAATCATATTGTTCTATTATTAAAAATATTATTAATTGTGCTTTTCATTATAAAAATGATTTGCTTATGATTCTTGCACCGATTGGGAAAGATAAATGCGATAGTGGTTGGTTTGCTTATGAATTATTAAAAGACATGGGCTATCCAATAGAATCAACTATTTTTGAGGAAAAAACATTTAAAAGAAATGTTAGTATTTCAACATCTAATTTACCTTTGCGTCAAAAGGTTGAGTTAATTACAAAAGGAATTTATGAACAACAAAATGTTGAAGTTATGCCTTGTAAAGCGAAGTTTGGTTTTTGGGGTGTGCCTCCAAATGATTTATCTATTTTGGAATTATTTCCAGATGAAACGCATCTTTATGGTTGGACTAGATGTGTTGAAGCAATGTCTCCTGCCGATATTGAACTTGAAATGTTTGTAGATAAAGATGTTCCGACTGTATTTTATTCTCAATCTTTTTGTTCAAAAGCGCAATTGGCTAAATATTTGGCTGATAAATATAATGGGCTTTATATTGATATTGATGATGTTATTACTAATTCAACTAAAGCTAAAATTGAAGCATTCTTGAGGTTAAGATAATGGCAAATATTGTTCTTGATGCTGGTACAACTTGGTCTAAAATTATTGAAAAAACTTCTTCAAATTTGATGAAGGAATTTTCTCAATATCTTTTAAAAACTGAAAATGGTTTGAATTATTATGTTTTACCTTCATCAAGTTTAAAAAATATCAATTTTAAATTTGATAAAGCAACAGGTCATATGTCTTTGAGTATGTTAAACGATAAAAAAGATTATGAAAATGAAGTTATTGCTTTAATTCAAGGCTTTAGAAAACAAATAGAAGAAGATTCTATTATTTTAGATATGGGCAGTCGTGATTCTAAGTGGGCAACTTTTAAAGATGGAAAGTTTAAAGACTTGGATTGGAATAATAATTGTTCAAGCTCAACTGGTGCAACAATTGAAATGCTTTTAAAGTTTTATAATGTTGATGTAAAAGAATTAAAAGTATCTGATGAAAAATATGTTATCACTTGTGGGATTTTTGGTTTAGAAAAAATTATGGATGATATTGCAAAGGGTTCTGATGCAAATAGTGCAATATCTAAATTTATTCATGGTATTGCTTTTAATGCGTGGAATTTTGCTAAAAAACCTTCTAAAATATATTTATCAGGTGGTTTTTGTGAAAATGAATGTTTTGTACAATCTTTAGCAAAATATTGTGAAGTTATTCCTATGGGTAGATTTTTACTTTGCGAAGGATTGTTATAAATTTATACAATATCAATTGGGTCTATATCTATAATTAATTTGATATCATCTGCTGCAGATGTATTTTTGATAAAGGTTGATACTAAGTATTGACCTTGTTTATACATTTTATTTTTTACAATAATTTGGTAACGGTATTCTGTATTAATTTTTGCCATGATACATTTCATTGAACCATTTACTTCAATGTATTCTGTTAAATTGTGTTTATCAATTTGCATTCTTAATCTATCAGAAATTTCGTTTGCGCAAACAGCTGCTCTTGCTTCATCTGTTGAAGAAATTACAATTTTTATTATTTGACAAAATGGAGGATAGTCAAACATTTCTCGTCTTGAAATTTCATTGTTATAAAAATCAAGATAGTTTTGTGATTTTGCATTTTGTATTGCATAAAGTTCTGGGTTATATGTTTGGAAAATAACTCTTCCTTCGTGTTCTCCTCTTCCAGCTCGTCCTGCCACTTGCATTAATAGTTGGAAGCCTCTTTCTCCACTTCTATAATCAGGGAAAGCAAAGCTAATATCTGCATCAATAACTCCAACTAATGTTACATTTTTATTATCTAGCCCTTTTGCAATCATTTGGGTTCCAATTAAAATGTCAATTTCGCCTTTTTGAAATCTATCTAGAATATCTATATATTTTGTTTTAGAAGATAAAATGTCAGAATCAATTCTTTCTATTTTTGCTTGTTTGAACAATTTTTTTGCAATAGTTTCAATTCTTTCTGTTCCCATTCCACCCATTTTGATTTCAGGAGAGTTACAAGAAGTACAAAGTTCTGGTAATTCTTTAGATGTGTTGCACCAGTGGCATTTTAAAGTTTTATCTGAAGCGTGGTAAATCATTGGAATATCACAATTAGGACATTTAATTAATTCACCACAAGTTTTGCATTGTGCACTTGTATAAAAACCGCGTCGATTTATCAATAAAATAACTTGTTTTTTTTCATCCAGCGCTTTATAAATAGCATTTAATAATGTATTTGAAAAGATTGTTCTAGATTCTCTATAAAATTCTTCTCTCATATCTACAATAGTAACGTTAGCAAGATTTACATTATTAAATCTATTATTTAATGTGATTAAATTTTTTGTAGCTTTTGCTTTGTAATATGAACTTACATCAGGTGTTGCACTTCCTTTTATAAGTGAAGCACCATAAATTTGGCACATTTTCCCCGCAACTAATCTGGCGTCATATCTAGGTGCTGGAGCAGTTTGTTTGTATGTGTTTTCGTGTTCTTCATCAATAATTATTAAACCAATATTTTTTAATGGAGCAAAAACTGCGCTTCTAGCGCCTATAATAATTCTAATTTTGTTATCTCTTAATTTATTCCAAACATCAAATTTTTCGCCTTCTGAAATGCTACTATGCCATATTGCAATTTCTTCTGAATTAAAACGATTGATTAATCTTAATGTTAATTGAGAGGCTAGCGCTATTTCTGGTGCTAGAAATAAAACATTTTTGCCTTCATCTAGAACTTTTTTTATTGCTCTAAAATAAATCTCAGTTTTTCCGCTACCAGTAACTCCGTTTAATAAAATAGGATTTGTTTGTTTTTCATCAATTTTTTTTGAGATTATGTCAAACGCTTTTTGTTGTTCTTCTGATAATGGCGGGAATTCGTCAATTTTTTTATTTTTAAAAACAAGTAATGGGTCTCTATAAATTTGTCTTTCAACAATATCTACTAAGCCTTGTTCATAAAGTTTCATCATAGTAGTTCTTGTTGTTTTAACTTCTTTTTCAAAGTCTATTAATGGTGCTTCACCTAATTGTTCTAATCTTTCGATTATTTTTGATTGTCTAGAATTAACACCTTCTTTTGTTTTGAAAATTACATATTTTTCAAGTTTCTCTTTTTGTTGTTTCCCTGAATTTTCTCTTAAAAATTTCATTGGGACAGCTGCTTGAATTACGGCATTAATATCGCAAGAATAATAATTTGCAATCCAATCAAGCATTTTTAGATAATCAAGTGTGAATACAGCTCTTCTATCAATAATTTTAATAATTTCTTTTGCTTGAATATCGCTTTGTAGGTAATCTGAAAAACCTGAAACAAAAGCAATAATATGTTGTTTTCGTCTTCCAAAAGGAACTAAAACAGCTTGTCCAACCTTAATTTTTGGTTTTATATGTTCAGGGATTATGTATGAAAAAGTTCTTGTGCCTAAGTTTTTAACATCAACAATACACAAGGCATATTTACCTGATATGCCTTGTTGTGTATTATTTTCTGTTGTTTTGTTATTTTCTGTCATTTATTCTTCTAATTCACTTGCAAGTTCTTGCATAGCTTCTTCAACTGCATCTTTTAATAATGGTAAATTATCAGGTGATACAGTTACGCCTTTTTTTGTTGGAAGCCAGTTTGCGCCGTCATCAGTTGTGTAATAAATTCTTAAATCTAAATATTTTTTCTCTTTATAAGAATTAATACTGATTTGTAATTGTTCTGTTGCGCTTCTTGGAATTGTCGCCAAAATTTTTGCTTCTTCTGCCATTTTTCTTCCTCTCAAAGTTATATATTTAATGTTTTTGAATAATCAGGTATTTCAAAAATTCTATTGTCAAAGTCTTTGTTTGTGAATTTTAAATATTCTTCCATTGATTTATCTTTAGCATTATTGTAATAATCTTTTGAGATTAAAGCAAGATATTCTTCATTTAAATCGCCTGAATAATTACCTAAAATTTTTGCAAATTCAGATATATTTTCTTTATCGCTACCAGCACCATATGCTTTTGTTTTTGCATCTGTGCCAGATGGTCGAATTTCAATAAATTTATCAGTGAATTTTAAGAATGTGCCATCACCTACAAATTTAATATCAATTAAATTATCAAAGTTTAGTGTTTTGAAAGTTGATTTTAAAATTGATTTTACATTTTCTAAAGTGATTTTGCCGTCAAATTCAGCTAACGCCATTGTTAAATAAAATAAGTCATTTTTTGTTCTTAAGGCTTCACCATCTTTTTTTGCTTGAGTTAATTTAACAATGTCTGGTTCTGATTCATTGTAATATGAGATATCTTCTCTCATATCATATTTCGCTATGATTTTATTTGATGTAAAAATTTCATCTAGAGCTACAGATAAAGTTTTATTTTCTTTTTCTAGTTTGCTAGCTAAAGCAGATGCTACAATAATGGCTTCAGACGCGCTTTTTTCTCTCATTGCGATTGCAATTCTACCAGCTTTTGATTTTATAAGTTCTTCTGCACCTATAATCATACCGCCTGATTCTTCGCCACCAAATAACATTCTAGGGTTTTTACCAAGATTTATTTCTTTTCCGAATACATCTGTTACAACAACATCTTTATCTGGGTTATCAATAATTTGTTTTTCAACTTTTTTCATTATATTTGCAATTTCTTTGAAACCAACAGGAACATTAACTACATTTACATTGTTGAATTCTGCCCATTCATCCCAAGATTTTGCACTTGCTGTTGTTTTAATCATAAAACGAGGATGATTATTCCATTGATTTGATTCTTTTAATTGTTTTGCCCAAAAATCCATAATCAATAAGAAAGATTGATTTGCTGTATAAACACAAAGTATTCTGTCATCATTAAGTTTAGAATAACTAATACCTGTTTTATTTAAGAAATCAATTGCTTTTGAGCTTTCAATTTGGCAAACAGTTAAACGGTCGTGGTCTGGGTCTGTAATTAATACAACTGTGCCAACTGGATATTGGTTTAATTTTTCATCATATTTTAAAGTATCAATAACTGGGAAATATGGTGTTCCATCTGATTTTTTACTTAATACTGTTGCGTCAACTGAATAATCATAGAAACATTTATTACCTTTTTGGTCGGTGTCATATTTCCCAATTCCGTGGAAGAATGGATCTTCATCGATATTCATCCACACAAATTTGTTATCTATGTCAAAAGCTTTTAATATTTTGCTTAAAGTGTTATATGCACTTCCTCCAACATTTTCGATAATAACTTTTTCTTTTAAGTTCTTTATTAATTCAATATTTTCTTTGTTTGCAACGCCATTTTCTAAATATTCTTTATACAAATTAATACCGTCGTTGATAGTTTTCATAAAATCTTCGTTGATTAATTTGTCATCAGATTTTGCAATTTTAATTTCGTATTTGCCTTCTTTTTTTACAGTTGCAAAGATTTCTTTGATTTTATTAACAAATTCCATTGATTCTTCTGGCAAGTATTGGCTACCTTGTGAATTTAGGTCTTTTGTTGCGTTTTTAACGCTAATACCGTGGCTTGATGTGATGTATTCACCACCTAATAAATCTAATTTAAAACAAAGGAAAGAAGCCATCCATATAGGCATTGTTTTTCTTTGGTATGTTGTTAATGTTTCAATACCTTGAGATGCTTGAACTCTTGCTATTAAATCTAGAAATTTATTTGAATTATATCTAACTTCTCTTCCTACTAATTTTATTAATTTTTTACCTGCATATTTTTCATTAGCAACTAGTGCTTTTGCATATGTTGCAAGTAAAATCCCCATAATGTTGATTGGAAAACGAACATCATATGGAAATAAAATGTTTTGTGGTCCACGAATTCCAGCAGTTGAAACTGCAGCTTCTTTTTCGTAGTTGTTTAACCAATTATCAAGGTTTAAACCTTCTGGATTCTCTTTTTCATCATAAGGAAGTAAATGTTCTTTTTTTAGTGTAAAAGTAAATTCTTCTTTTTTATCTATATCAATATATTTGTTATTTTTTATATAATCAGGAGTATTTTTTTCAACTGATTTGAATAATTCTTTTTCCAATGTTTGGCTCATATATTTCTCCCTAGTTTTTTTATTATGATAACATAAAATTTTTAATCATAATTTTGTCTATTAAATATGTTTATACTACAATGTTGTCTGGAAAGTTAAAAGGTGGAAGACATGTCAGAAACAACAGAAAAAAAAGATTATAAAGATAGTATAAATTTACCTAAAACAACTCTTGAAATGAGAGCAAATGCAGCTCAAAAAGAGCCGATAACTCAAAAGTTTTGGGAAGATGACAAAATTTATGAAAAGAATTTAGCACAAAGAGATAAAGCTAATAAATTTATTCTCCATGATGGTCCTCCATATTTAAGTTCTGGAAAAATCCATATCGGACACGCTTTAAATAAAATTTTAAAAGATATTATCATTAAATATAAATCTCAAAGAGGCTATTATGCACCTTATGTTCCTGGATATGATGCTCATGGGTTACCAATTGAAAATGCTGTTGTTAAAACAATAAAAGGTGGAAGACAAGCATTAACACCTGGTGAACTTAGAAAAAAATGCCGTGAATTTGCACTAGAGAACTTAAAAGGTCAAGAAGCTGATTTTAAACGTTTAGGCGTTTGGGGAAATTGGGCTGAGCCTTATTTAACAATTGCTCCAAAATTTGAAGCTGAACAAATCAGAGTTTTTGGTGAAATGTTCAAAAAAGGTTATGTTCAAAAAGGTTTAAAACCTGTTTATTGGTGTGCTTCTTGTGAAACTGCTTTGGCTGAAGCAGAAGTTGAATATGCTGACCATACTTCAACAAGTATTTATGTTCGTTTTAAATTTGATAGTGCTGACCAAGAAAAAGTTTATTCAATTATTAATGAAAAATCAGAAAAAGATTTATATGTTGTTATTTGGACAACAACTCCTTGGACAATTCCATCAAATTTAGCTGTTTGTTTAAATGCGAGACTTGAATATACAGTATTTGAATATAACAATGACCGTTATGTTGTAGCAACAGATTTATTAGGTGCATTCTTAAAAGATGTTGCTTGGGAAGAAGCAGATATTAAAGTTATCGGTACTTTAAAAGGTGGCGAAATGGAAAACTTAAATGTATTCCATCCACTTTATAACAGATTAAGTAAAGTAATTCTTGGTGATCACGTTACATTAGATGCTGGTACTGGTTGTGTTCATACAGCTCCTGGACACGGTTTAGAAGACTGGGAAGTTTGCCAAAAATATGGTATAAAAACACTTTCTCCACTTGATTCTAAAGGTATTTGGCAAAGAAGTGAATTATTCCAAGATGAAGATTTAGAAGGTATTCCATATTATAAAGGTAATACTTTAGTTATAGAAAAATTAGAAGCTAAAAAAGCATTATTAGCTAAACATGATATTTCTCACAGCTATCCACATTGTTGGAGATGTAAAAATCCTGTTATTTACAGAGCAACTGACCAATGGTTTGTTAAAGTTGATATGTTCAAAGAACAAACTTTAGAAGAAATTAAAAAAGTTAAATGGTTCCCTGCTGCTGGAGAAACAAGAATTTCTAACATGGTAGAAAATAGAACTGACTGGTGTATTTCTCGTCAAAGAGCTTGGGGTGTTCCAATACCAGTATTCTATTGTGAAGACTGTAAGGAAGTTATTGTTAATGATGAAACAATTGAATTTGTTGCTAGATTATTTGAAAAAGAAAGCTCTGACGCTTGGGTAAATCATCCAGTAGAAGAACTTATGCCACAAGGTTATAAATGTCCAAAATGTGGTGGTGTTCATTTTAGAAAAGAAACAGATATTATGGATGTTTGGTTCGATTCTGGTGTTACTCATAGAGCTGTTGTTCATAAACGTAGTGAAGAACTTGGTGAATTACCAGTTGAAATGTATTTAGAAGGTTCTGACCAACATAGAGGTTGGTTCCAATCTTCATTATTAACATCAGTTGCTACAACAGGAAAAGCACCTTATAAATCAGTTTTAACTCATGGTTTTGTTCTTGATGGTGAAGGCAGAAAAATGAGTAAATCAATTGGTAATGTTGTAGTTCCTCAAGAAATAATTAAAGTTTATGGTGCTGATGTATTAAGACTTTGGGCAGCATCTATTGATTATAGAAATGATGTTAAAATTGGTGATACAATCATTAAACAATTAGTTGAAATCTTTAAAAAGACTAGAAATACAGCTAGATTTTTACTTGGTAACATATATGATTTTGATCCAAAAACAGATTATGTGAAATATGAAGATTTAAAAGCTATTGATAAATTTGCACTTCATAAATTAAATACATTAATTGCAAATGTAACTGATGCGTTTGAAACTTATGAATTTTATCGTTATTTCCAATATCTACAAAATTTTGCGGCTGTTGATTTAAGCTCATTCTATTTAGATATTGTAAAAGATAGATTATATACAAGTGGTAAAAAATCATTATCTAGACGCGCTTGTCAAACAGTTCTTTATGAAATAGCTCAAGCTTTAACTAGAATTTTAGTTCCGGTTATGCCTCACCAAGCAGAAGATATTTGGAATAATACTCCAGAAATGCAAAAAGATGGTTTGGAAAGTATTTTATTATCAAACTGGCCTGAATATAAAGAAGAATGGAATAATACAGCTTTAGAAGAAGAATTTACTCAAATCTTAAAAGCGCGTGAAATTGCTACAAAAGCTATTGAACCATTAAGAGCTGATAAGAAAATTGGTAGTTCACTTGAAACAGCTGTTTATATCATTTCTGATAAAGCTGAATTATTGAAAAAATATGAAAAAGAATTGTGTAATATCTTTATTACATCACAAGCCTTTGTGGTAACAGAAAAACCAACAGATGTTATGAATGAATATTCTGAAGAAGGATATAGTGTTTATGTAACAAAAGCACAAGGTGAAAAGTGTGAAAGATGTTGGAAATATAGACCACTTGGCACTATTGATGGATATGAGACAATTTGTGAAGATTGTTATAATGCAATAACAAATAAAGACTAAATAAATTAAAAGAGCCGTTTATTAAACGGCTCTTTTTTTATGTATGTTTATTACCAATCTTGTACTACTTTCGCTAATTTTTTTAGCGCATTTTCTAGGTTTGTTTGGAAACTACTTTTACTTGATTGTCTATGAGTATCTTTTACAACTCCATCAGTTGTTCTTAATGCTAGTTCAAGCGCTTCTTCATTAAAGTTATCTTTTTCATCGCTATCTTTTTTATAATAAGTTGTAATTTCTAAAATATCATCATATTTTGGTGTTGTATCAAACCCGTCGCCATCTGGAAAAAATTTCTTATTTATTGCTAATCTTTCAGTTAAGTTTAAATCAGCATTATCTGCTGCTTGCTGAAGGGCAATTTTAAGTTCTGCGTTTTCAACAGTCATTTTTTTATCTTGTTTTGGTCTTATCAAACCAGATGGAATTTCAACAGGAACTTTCATACTCATAATAATAATCCTACATAAATAAACACAGTTATATTATAAATATGTAATAAAAAAATTTGTTATTATTTTATGAATATTTTACAAATTTTTAGAAATTATATCTAAATGCTGGTTTGATATTTTCTACACGGCAAAGGTCAAATTGTTTTGGATCTGAAGAAGGTGGACACAGTGAATCTTGTCCAATTCCATCGCAGTATGTTTTGTATAGAGATTCTTTTTCCCCTAGTGCAGAACAATATGCTTTCCTATAACTATAGAAAGAAAGTCCTTTTCCATCATGTTTATTTTGAACATAAACTACTGAAAAATTACAAGCAGGCTCGCCGTCTTCATTTCTTAATTTTGTACATTCAACAGCTTTTTTATCATCAGGTCTATTTATGTTTGCAAAATAATAACCTTTGATTTTGGAATTTAAATATACAACCATTCTTCCATCTGGCATTTCAGTATTATCTGCTGCATGACTTAATGGGAAGATATCTCCAGAATCTAATAATAAGAAGGTTACAATATCTGGAATTCTTCTATCTGAGTTATTTTTTCTTTGTGCTATGTTTGGTTTTTGATTGCCATTTAAATCAACAGCAATAAGTCTATATCCAAAAATATCAGAAACTTTTGTGTGTGTTGTTCTTCCTGAAATGTAATATCTTCTTCCACTTGTTGTTATGAATGTTGGAGCATCAACATTAAGGTCTTTTATCTCAGGTTCATTAGTTGTATTATTAAATTCTGCTGTAAATTGGTTATCACAGTTATCTGGACCAGATACGTTTGCTAAACTTACAAGATATCTACAAAAAAGAGTATCGTTTTTCGTAAGCATTGCTGCATAACCTTTTCCATTCATTAATAATCCAAGTTCTGATGGAGGTTGAATATAACTACCATTTACAGTGATATTTGTAGGTAGTTTGCCTGCAATCATTTCTGCTGCGATTCTTTGAATGTTTTTATATTCAAAATAAGCCAATGAGCTATATGAGGCTTTTACTATTCTTATAGTTTGTACAGAAATAGCCATTATTACCCCAACTACAGTTAAAGTTATAAGTACTTCTGCAAGAGTAAAACCAGTTTTATTTTTAAACATTCATTGTTTCCTTTAAATAGTTGTATGCTTCTTTGTATGTATTTAATTCTATTATATCATTTTTATTTAATATATCTTTTGTTATTTTTAAAATAGATGAATTCTCTTTTATAGCAAGGACTTTGATATTATTTTTTATTGCATCAGATACAATTGATGAACCTAGTGCATTATATGGTAATAAAATCGCTTTTAAATCGTTTCTATTAATATACTCTTCCACTTTTTTAGTAGAAAATAACGGTGCATTTTTAAGTGCTATTAGTAAGCAAGGTAAAAAAGTTGGTGTAATATATTCGGCTGCTGCTTTTTCATCTACTAAGTCTTTTGTGATAGTTATATTTTCAAAAGCTGGTGCGTGAACAACTGGCACTTGGAGTTCTCTTGCTAAATAATGGGAAATAACAGCTTCAACACCGCCAACAATATCCACACCTTCGCCATCTTTATAATTATCTTCTGGTGGTTCGTCAAATTTGCATACAACGGCAATAACATTTACTCCTTTTTCTAAAAGTTTTTTCCCAGCTTTTAAAAGAGTTTCGTTGTTTAATACGCTACCAGATGAAATTCCACTTTCAGTGTTATAAAATTTTACTTCGCAAGGTTCTTCTGTGATTTCGTATGCTTCTATTTCTATTCCATATACTGTTTTTACAGCGTTTATTGTATTAAAGTGAACATTTAAAATGCCTTGAGAAATTCCTTTGTCAAAAATAATTCCAATTTTATTATTTTTAGATGGAATTAGATAGATATTTCCTTTTATGAATTGAGAAAGAGACCATCCTTCTGTATAAAGCATATTTTCGCTTATTCCAGAAAAACAAGCAGCATTTACTACATTAGGGTTAACTATTACGTTAAAATCTTTTGTGAATTTTCTAGCATATGTTGAAGCATCACCTGCGTATCCGCCAATGCTTGCGCCAATTCCTGTTGGAACGATAAACGCAATTAATGGTTTTGTTTTATCATAACTCAACATATTCATTTGCCTTTAATGGTAAGCATTTTTGACCTTGTGCTTTCAATAGATTTACAAATTTTGTAATATCAACTTTTATTGGTGGGAAGGTGTTATAGTGCATTGGAATAACTTCTGTTGCGTATAACATTTTTGCAGCTATTGCTGCTTCTTCTATACCCATTGTATAGATTCCCCCAATAGGTAGTATTGCATAATAAGGATTATATATTTCCCCAATTAATGAAAAATCAGGAATTAAACCAGTATCGCCGGCATGATATATTGTTGTTCCATCAATATCAAATAAATAACTTAGACAAGCACCACCATAGGCTAAATCAGGGTTTGAACTAGAATGACTTGCGTTTAGTGCTCGAACACTGCCCCAATTAAAATTCAAATGTGCACCAGCGTTTACACCAATTGCTTTTGCACCTTTTTCTATACAATAATTTGCTAATTCAAAAGAAGCTACAATTATTGCTCCTGTATTTTTAGATATTTCAATGGCATCACCTAAATGGTCATGGTGTGCGTGAGTTACAAATATATGAGAAATTCTTTTATTTTTATAATCAAAATTGGCAACAGGATTTCCAGAAATAAAAGGGTCTATTAAAATTCCTTCCCCATCTTTTTCTATAAAAAAAGCACTATGTCCAATATAAGTTAATCTTCCCATATTTTTTTTCATTTTTATATCTTTCCCCGCAATCATTTCTGCGGCAATTTTTGGAATGTTTTTAAATTCAAAATAGGATGATGAACTATGTGAAGTTTTCACTATTCTTATTGTTAGTATTGAAATGGCTATTATTACCCCAACAATAGCTAGAGTTACAAGTACTTCTGTAAGGGTAAAACCAGTTTTATTTTTAAACATTTATATTTCCTTTAGGTAATTGTAAGCTTCTTTGTATGTATCTAATTCTATTATATCATTCTTCTTTAATATGTTTTTTGTTATTTCATAACTCAACATATTCGTTTGCTTTTAATGGTAGGCATTTTTGCCCCTGTGCTTCCAATAAATCTACAAATTTTTGAACATCAACTTTTATTGGTGGGAAGGTGTTATAGTGCATTGGAATAACTTCCATTGAATATAACATTTTTGCTGCAATAGCAGCTTCTTCCATACCCATTGTATAAATTCCACCAATAGGTAAAAGCGCATAATATGGGTTGTATAGTTCACCAATTAATGAAAAATCAGGAATTAAAGAAGTATCGCCGGCATGATATATTGTTGTTCCATCAATATCAAATAAATAACTTAGGCAAGCGCCACCATAGGCTAAATCAGGGTTAGAACTAGAATGACTTGCGTTTAGTGCTCGAACACTTCCCCACTTGAAATTTAAGTGTGCTCCAGCGTTAATTCCAATAGCTTTTGCGCCTTTGCTAATACAATAATTTGCTAATTCGAATGATGCTACAATTATTGCCCCTGTGTTTTTTGAAATTTCAATGGCATCACCTAAATGGTCATGGTGTGCGTGAGTTACAAATATATGAGAAATTCTTTTCTTTTTGTAGTCAAAATTTGCTGTAGGATTCCCCGAAATAAAAGGGTCTATTAAAATTCCATCCCAGTCTTTTTCGATAAAAAAAGCACTATGCCCAATATAAGTTAGTTTTCTCATATTCTTCTCCCTTTTTATATTTGAATTTTAACAAAATTAAAAGAGAAAAGGAATACACTAAACAATGTGGTTTAGCAACATAAAAATCGTTTTAATTTTTTGATAATCCCCTTAAAACTTTTGCTTGGCGAAATTAGAGCTTCATTATGATAAGGTAGATAAGCATTTATTATATTTGTTGGTAATTCTTCACCTTTTTGAAGAGTAAAAGCAATAAATTCAATGTATTCATCTTGTTCTTGCTTATACATTGTATCCTTATTTCTAAGGTCTTCGTCTGCTTCTAAATGGCATAGCGCATGCCAAGCTGCAATAATAGTTTTGTCTTCACAGTCTTTTGGAAAAGTCGCTAAAGCATCACGAACGCACAACTTTTCTGTTAAAACTGCAATAAAAATATCGGCAACTTGTTTTCTTAATTCACTATATTCTTGTTTTATACGTTTGTGCATTGTTTTTCAAGCGCTCTCATTAAAGAACGAATATCGTTATTAAAGAATTGATTTGCTAATTTATTAATAGCAGTTGTAGCCATTTTTTCTCTTGATTCAACAGATTTATAGCAGAATTTTTTTCCGCTTTTTTGTCTTTCTAATAAATTTTTATCAACTAATCTATCCATTACAGTTTTAACTGTAGTATATGCGCGGATGTTTCCTGTATTATTTATTTCAGCCAATACTTCGCTAACAGAAATATCTATTGGATTTAAGCCGTTTTCTTCCATGTTCCAAACAGCATTAAGAATTTCACTTTCAAGACTTCCGTGTGTAAACGCCATGAACCCTTCCTTTTATATTCAATTTTTATATAAAAAATAATAATAAACTAATTAATTACTACTATTATAGCATTTTTTTTTGAAAAATTCATGCTTGTGTAAAATATTATTAATTAAATTTCAAAAATTAATTATTTAAAGTGGTAAAAATTTCGCTAGGCGTAATTTTCTTTTTTCTGTTATTTATTTTTGCGCTTGTTATATATAAGCAAGATTTTGCTCTTGTTATGCCAACATATAATAATCTTAAGGTTTCAAATATTTGTTCTTGTTTTAATATATCAGGCATTTTTATTGTGCTATTTTCTAATTGCGATTTTATTGTTTGGACAAAATGCCCACCACTTTTTAGTTTTACATTTTGCAAGTTTAATGGATAATTATCTTCATTTGTTTGAGGTATAAATACATAATCAAATTCATCACCTTTTGATTTGTGCATTGTCATTATGTTTACGCTAGTTTCATTTTCGATTATTTCTTCTTCAAAAAATTTATAAGCACTTAATGGGCGTTGAGCGCAATATTCTATTTTTTCAAGGTCGTTTCCTATTCTTTTTATAAAAGTAGAAACTAAATAAGTATTTGCTTTATCTGTTGATGTTTTTGAATAGTAAAAGCCGATTTTTTGTGCAATTTCTTCAATAGATGAAGTTGATTGATTTAGCCAATAATCTATATCCCAATATAATTGGTTTAGTTTTTCGCTGTATAAGTCATCTATTTGTGTGTGAATAAAAGGTTCTTTTAATTCTTTAATAAACTTTAAATCTTCTTTGTCTACATAGTTTTGTGCGAATTCTAAAATTAAGTTGTTATTTAAAGGCTCTTTTATTATTTTTAAAACATTTAAAATTATTTTAAATATTTTTTTCTGCGATAAACAGTCTGTTCTAACAGTTGTTTTAATACCTTGTGATAAGAAAAATTCATTGTATTCATTAACTTGTGAGTTTAATCTTAAAAGAATTGCAATAGATGTATTTTTTTCTTCTTTTAAAATTTCTTTTACTTTTTCTAAAATAAATTCTTTTTCATCTTTTGTTGTTTCAAATAGTAAGAATTTAGGCTCGGTTTGAGTTTTTGGATTGTTGCTTGTTCCTATCATTTCAATTTCATAAAAGGCTTGTTTTTTATTTTCATCTTTTAATGTTGTTTTAATTAGTTTATTTGCCAATGAATATATTGGTTTAGAACATCTTTGAGAAGAATTCATTTCTACTTTTTTGTTGTTATTCAAAAAGTTTTTGAACCCTTGAGTATCGCTATTTGTAAAGGTTGAAGTTATGGCTTGGTTAATATCTCCACAACGAACAAGGTTTTTATGTTTTCCGCTTAAAAGCTTTAATAGTCTTTGTTGAATTTCACTTGAATCTTGCGCTTCATCTTCAATAATAAATTGGCATAAATTTTGATAGTAGTTTAACGCTTCTTTGTCTTCTTCTAAAATTTTTACAGCAAAGTAAAGCATATCATCATAATCAATCATATTTTGTTCTTTTAATGCCGAATTGTATTTTTTATAGAAGTCAAAAAAATCTTGGATTTCTTTATGTTTTGTTTTTATTGAAGTCTTGTTTGAAAGTTTAACTATTGATAAACATCTTAGGTAATTATCAAATTTTTCTTCATCTTTTAAAATTTCTTTGATAATTCGTTCTTTTGTTGTGTCATCACAAATTTCAAATTTGTCATCTAATCCAACTTTTGTAAAGTTGGAATTTTCTTTAATTATTCTTAAGGCTAAACCGTGAATAGTTGATATATTTGGAGTGTCTATATTATCTGGAAGAGCTGATTTTATTCTTTCTTTGAAATTTTTAGCCGCAGATTCCATGTAGGTTAAAACAAAAATGTTTTCACTTTTTATTCCTTCTTTTATTAATTTTGTTATCAAGGCTAAAAGAATTGTTGTTTTACCTGCTCCTGGAACAGCCATTATCCCCATTTGACCAGATTTGTATTCTAATACGGGTTTTTGGTCAGCCCTTGGTGTAATTTCAAAGTTTTGTTTTTTGTTTGCTATTTCTATTTCAATAAAATCATTGAGCCCGCCAAAATTCTCATTGCCTGTGTTGTCATATAGGCTTGAATAAAATTTAATTTCTTTATCTGAGCAGAACATTAGCTTTCTAACTATTCTTGCTGCTTTATCTCTTGTTAAAAGAAGATTATCTTCAAAGGTAAATTCTTTTTTGTTAAAATCTCTGCTTAAACCCCAAGCATTATATAGTGTGCCAGTATCTTCTTTTAGCCATTCATTGTTTGAAATATCAAGCCAGAATTGATATTTCGTATGAAGTGAATAATCAATAACTTTTTGAGGTGTTCCAATGAGTACACAATTATTGTTTATAGAAATTGTTTCTGCTGGATTTTCACTAATTACACTATTTTCTATTTGTATTAAAAATTGTTCTTGTATGTTTTCGATTTTTCCATTAAAAGCTAATTCGAAATTACGCGCTTCTTTCATAAAAAAGTCATATTTTATAGGGTTAGATTTTATTAGGTTCTCCCATAAAATTTTTATTTGTTCGCACAAATTATACTTTGTTTTTCGAAGTGAATTTAGCGTGCTAATTAGTTTTATATAATTTTCATTATTTATGCTATCTTGTGATAATTTTTTAGTTTTTATTATGTTAAAGCATTTTTTGTATGGGATTTTTAATAGATTTATTAAAATATCCTTTATTTCATAATCTTTAACTTCTATTCCATTAACTATTTTTAAAAGAATAATAAGATGTTTAATTTCGCTTATGTTTGATAGTTTTTCGTTTCCTGAAATAGTTTGGTAATTAAGAGTTGAAAATGCTTGTAATAAAATATCATCAATAATTGGTGAAATAATTGCGATTTCATTTGGTTTAACGCCTTCTGAAATAAGGTTTTTAATTTCTTTTACTACTTTATCTAACATATCTAATCTTCGTATGCCAGAATTAAATTGTATATTGTTAAACTTTGTTTTTTCCCCTTTTTTTAAATTGTAATAAAAAAGTTCTGCTTCATTGTTGAATAAATTTTTGTCCTCAAGTGTAATTTCAGTTGGAGAATAATTCTCTTTAAAATCCTTAATTCCGTTTTTGTATGCGCATAAATAACCACATCTTGATGAACCATTTTCATCATAAGCTATAAAATAATCTTTTAAATTTGGCATTATAGCATCAACGAATTGCCAAAAAGCATATGGCATTTCATCTGCATCATCAACAATTAAATATTCAATATTTTTAAAATAATCTGTGTTTTTATAAATTGAAGGTAATATTGCCATTTGCCTTAGATAATCAAAACTCTTATATTGAATAGTTTTTAGTTTGTAATCATCTATTGCTTTTTGTGCATCAAGTGCAAAACTTTCTTTTAAAAATTTAGAGCGTTCAAGTACTTCTTTGTTTGATAAATCGTTATTAACTATTAAAGAATATCTTCTAAATAGTTGGTGTAGTAAGTTGACTTTAGAAATATAATCACTAAAATCAGCCTCTTTTATGCTTTGTTTAAATATGA
Organism: Cyanobacteria bacterium SIG29; assembly: GCA_015152515.1. GTDB lineage: Bacteria > Cyanobacteriota > Vampirovibrionia > Gastranaerophilales > Gastranaerophilaceae > Avigastranaerophilus. Next base: position 130,561 of record SUTV01000003.1, on the reverse strand, counting down.
ATTGAGAAATTTCTAATCCGCATAAATTTGGCTCGTAATTTTCATCATTGTTGTTTATTAAAGAAGCAATGTATTTTTTATTATCTAAAAATGCGTTATAGCAAAGTCCTTGAAATGTTAAAACTTTCGCGTTTTTATGAAAAAGAGATTTTTTAAATGAGTTCAAAGTGATAATTAAAATGTTTTTTTCATTAACGCCACAAGAAATTAGCTCATTATATTTATGAACTAAATAGTTTGTTTTGTTTTTTGTTGTACCCTTAATTAGCATGTAATTATTTCTTCTTTTATCTTTATTTTATAACATTTTTTGACTTTTTTATAATTGAAAAAGAATTAAGATATATTACAGAAAATCTTAAAACTTTAATTTTAACTTTACATGTCTTTACAAAAGGATTGAAAAAGAAAAATCAAAGTGATATATTAAAGATATACAAAATATATATTCGGATAAAATAAAATTTCTTTTCTTTCTTTCCCGTTCTTATAGAATTAGGTGCTATTCCTATGCATTTTTGTGTGGGTAACTTTGTGTGTATTAGATTAAGCTGGAGTATTTTAATATGGTTATGAATTGTGTTTGTGATTCTGAGTTAAATTTACAATCTTCTTTATTTTCTGATTCAAAAATTAGTGATTATGCAAAAGAAATTTCTAAATATAAAAATTTAACACCTGAAGAAGAACAAGAATTAGCGCAAAGAGCGCAAGCTGGTGATAAAAAAGCAAAGCAAGAGTTGATTAAAGCTAATTTAAAATTAGTTTTGATAATTGCAAGAAAAGCTATTCATACAAGTAAATTACCAATGGTGGATTTAATTCAAGAAGGTAACATTGGCTTAATGGTTGCTGTTGATAAATTCAATTGGAAATTTGGTTATAGATTTGCGACTTATGCTAGTTGGTGGATTAAACAAGCTATGTTTAAAGCAATATCAGAACAATCTCATTCTTTAAAAATTCCTGTTTATATTCAAGAAACTTTATCAAAGTATTCAAAGATAAAAGCAGAAATGGAACAGAATGCTAATTGTGAAGTTCAAGTTAAAGATGTAGCTAAAAAAATGAATATGGAAGAAGCTAAAATTAATAATTATTTAGGTGCTTATAAAAAGACCTTATCTTTAGAAGGTGATTATGAAATGCAAAACGGTTCAGAGGTTAGATTGGCTGATATTATTGAAGATAAAAAAGCATCTGTTCAATCTCAAATAGAATATGATTCAATGAAAAAAGAAGTTGTTAAATTGTTAAACAATTTAAAAGACCGTGAACAAAAAGTATTAACTTTAAGATTTGGTTTATGTAATTTCCAAAAACAAACTTTAGAAGAAATTGGGAAAATGTATGGTGTAACTAAAGAATGTATTAGACAAACAGAAGCAAGAGCTTTGAATAAATTAAAAAATAATAATTTTTCTTTAGATTTATTTGAAAGTTATGTTTATTAAAAAGCCCATTTAGGGCTTTTTTTATAGCAAAAAATAAAATTATGAGTTTTCTTCTTTTTATAAAGAAGGGATGTAACATGATTAAACCTGTATCGTATTCAGACATGAGTATTAGGAGTTTAACTCATTCAAGTAAAATTTATAAAGAGAGTGTTTCAAATGTTTTTGAACAAAAAGTAGAAGAACAATCTTTAGTATCTGTATCGAAGCAGGGAAATGTTACTCGAGTTAGTTTTAAGGGGAAGCTGGCAAATCCAAATCAACCGGCTATTCAAATGAAGGTGCGTGGGGTTTCTCACCATCAAGAAGAATTTGGTGCTGTTGATGATAAATATAAAGATAAAAATGTTCAAAAATTGGCTGATAGTGAATGGTATGATGGAAAACCATTAACTTTTGAAATAAGAAAGTTCGCTAAACAAGAAAAAATATTGATTAAAGACCCGCAATTTGGTGAAATTGGCAGAGTTCCAGATTCTATTTCTCCATCATTGTCAAAGTTATTGAAAAAACACGGTAAGGATTTTCAATTTACTCTTTCAAATGTTATTGCTGGTACTTCAAAGGGAGCACCTACTATTGGATTAAGAGTTAATTTAGCATATACAGGAAAAGATGCAGTTGTAAGGAAAAAAGCAGAAAGAACTTTTGATTTTTTACTTGATTCTGAAGATCCTGAAATAAAAGAAATGGTTATGCTTTATCAAAAAAAATCATCACCTATTGATGTTTTGACACAAATGTTTAATGTTGAAGCTGAAAAAAATGGTACAAGGGCAGTGCATGATTTACAGGTGACAATTGATAGCATTGCAAGTGAAATAAAAAATCCTGAAAATAAAAATATTTTATTATTAGGTCATTGTTTACCTGATGGTGATACGATTGGCTGTGTTTTGGGAATGCATGCTGCAATAAAATCAGCATATCCAGAAAAAAATGTTCAATGTAGTATTGATGATAATTTGCCTGGACTATATAGGGATAAGTTGCCAGGTATTGAAAATATAAAAAGACCATATAATGCACAGACAATTAGAAATTTAGAAGAAAATATTAAACGATTACAATCGCAAGAACAAACATCTTTGGTAAAAAGTCAGTTAGATGTTTATAAAAATGAGTTGGCACATTTAAAAAGGAATGAAATTTATTTTGACCCAGAAGTAAAAGAAGGTGAATTGCCACAAAAATATGACCTTGTTATTTTAATGGATATTGCTACTCCAACAAGATTTAGCTCTGCTTATAAAGAGTATATTGAAAATGCAAAAAATGTTATTTTTATAGACCATCATCCATATAGACCTCAAGAATGGAAAGATTCAAAAGCTACAAGTGGTGTAGATATGCTTGGAATTCAAAATAAAAATTTGGCATTGGTTGCGCCAAGTGTGCCTGCTGCTACTGAATTAGTTACAGTTATTGCAGATGAAGCAAATTTAATCAATAAAACAATGAAGGATAAAGAATATTCAAAACAATTTGTTGCTGGAATTATATCAGGCACATCTAGTGACACAAGTTGTTTTACGAGAACAGCAAACTATACAACTGAAGATGTTGCAAAACCAGTTAAAGAACGTCCTAATTTTTTACCAGAAGGGCTTTCAAAATGGTTAATTGCAAGAATTGGTTCAACTATTGATAAAAAATGGTTAAGAGAACACGTTGTTTATGATATTGCAGATAAAGCTAGTTCTTTTGATTCTTTAGCTCCTAGAGAAAAAATGGTTGATTATTCTATTGAAGGTCGCCAAATATTCCCAGAAACCGGATTTGGTGTTATTAGTATTGACTACAATCAAATGTATGATGTTTGGGAAAGTGCAAGACAAACTGATAGTAAAGTTAGCTTTATAGATATTCAAAATAGTTTTAAATATTCAGAAATTATGGGCGAACTAAGAGAAGCTCCTACTTTCTTTAATTCAGACCCGTATGCTTCTCCATATCAAGATGACAAAATTTCTGTATTGTTAATTCAAGATAAAGAAAAAGGAAAAATTGATGTAAAATCAAACCTTGCTGATAAAAATGGTATTAGAATGTCTTTCCGTTCTCAAGATGGTACTGACTATGCTTCAATGTTGGCGTCTTTATTTAATGGTGGCGGACATGGAAGTGCTGCTGGTGGAAGACTTGATTTAGATGGTGTGACTATTAATTCTAAAATAGCAATGCAAATTGATGGAAAAAAAGAATATAATCCATTTATTATTTATTCTGCATTAATTGAAAATCAAAGAATAAAAAATGATAGAGAAATTCCATTAGATAAAAAAGTAACTATGTTGCATAAGTTTGAACCTTGTCTTGATGAAAATGGTGAAACTATACAAAACTTCATTAATTCTATTGTCGCTGAAATTAGGAATAATCCTTGTTAGTAAAGGTTAATGTCTATCTGTATTTGACAAATCCGAGTAGGCTCTATTATTTACAATATGTAGAAAAAACTGTATAATGGGCATATTAAAAATGTCTGCAGTTTAACGGGGTAAAAAAGATGACAGAACAATTTTGTACAGATGCTGAATTTGAAGCATTATTAAATAACTATGATTATAGTTTCCAAAAAGGTGATTTGGTTAAAGGTATAGTTTGTTCGTATGATTCATCGGGCGTTATTGTTGATATTGGTGCAAAAACAGCCGCTTTTGTTCCTGTTAAAGAAGCAATAGTTGATAAGACAGTTGATGTTGAAGAAACTTTAAAGAAAAATCATGAATATGAATTTTTAATTGTTCGTGAAGAAGATGAAGAAGGCAGATTTATGCTTTCATATAAAAAAGTTGCTATGGCATATAATTGGAGAGAATTAGAACAATTAAAAGCAGAAGATGCTGTTGTTGAAGGCGTTATCGTTTCTGTTGTTAAAGGCGGTGTTTTAGTTGAAGTTAAAGGTGTTAGAGGATTTGTTCCTTCTAGTCATTTAAAATTAAAATCAACTGAAAATGCAGTTGGTGAAAAATTAGAATTAAAAATTCTTACAATGGATATTCAACAAGGTAACTTCATTTTATCAAATAGAAAAGTTTATTCTGAAGATAAGGAAGAAACAAAAAGAGATTTATTTGAAAATATTGAAATTGGACAAATTGTTAAAGGTGAAGTTGTTCGAATTACTGATTTCGGTGCGTTCGTTGATATCGGTGGTGTAGATGCTTTATTACCATTGTCTCAAATTTCTTGGAGATGGGTAGATCATCCATCAGATATTTTAAAAGTTGGTGATATTATCAATGTTGAAGTTATTGTTATCGATAAAGATAAACAAAGAGTTAGCTTAAGCTTGAAAAATCTTGAAAAAGACCCTTGGGTAGAAGCTAAAGATAAAATTAAAGACGGCGATAACATTGAAGGTACTATCACTAGAATTAAACATTTTGGTGCTTTTGTTGAAGTATTTTCTGGAGTTGAAGCTTTACTTCCAAATAATGAATTAACAGAGTATCAAAATCAAAAAAATGTTATTTTAAAAGTTGGCGATAAAGTACAAACAACTATTTTAAAATTCAATCCAGATGATAGACGTATTAGTTTAAGCATTAAAAATGATGGCTAAAAAAATAATAGTTTTTTCAGGAAAACAATTTTCTGGAAAAGATACAGTTGCAAAAATTTTACTTGAGCGATTCCCTTCCTTTAAAAGGATAGGAATCGCTGATGCTATTAAAATGTTATATGGTCAGCAAAAAGGTTTAACAATAGAAGAAATTGAAAAAAATAAATCAATATATCGTCAGGATCTTATAAATTTAGGCGATTGGGGTAGGGCACAAAGTCCAGATTATTGGTTAAATTCAATAATTGCTTATGAGGGTGATACTATTGTTACCGATATTCGTGTAGAACATGAATTAAATTTATTCCGTTCAAAGGGAGCATTTGCTGTTCGAGTGGAAGCATCTGAAGAAGCTAGAGGTAAGCGTGGTGTTTTATCTTCTAAAAATGATGCTACGGAAACTGGGTTGGATAATATTAAAAATTGGGATTATGTTATTCATAATGAAGGAACATACGAAGAATTATTAGAAAATACCGACAAATTGGTTGAGGCTCTTGTTCAAAAGTTTGGTATAATGTAATTATGAAAAAGTTTATAGTATCTGTATTATTTATAATTTTTACATTTTTATCAATGCCTGTGAGTGCTGATATTATTCCTATGAGTTCTAAAAGTATCAAATATTATGGCATTGGTGTTTTAAATATGCCAAAAAATTATACAGTTTATCAATATCCATATACTGATTCAAAAATTGTGCGTGAAGTTAATTATGATAATATTTCGCGTTCTGCCATTGTAAATTCTGTAGATTTAAGAAAAGTTTCTTATGTGGCTTATGTTCCAGAAAATAATATTGCTTTATTAACTGTTGATTTAAATCCGGGTAATGATTGGTATTGTGTGTTTCTAAATCAAGAAACAGGTGAAACTGGCTGGGTATATAATGAAGATAAGCGTGCTTTTTATACCTATAAAAAATTATTTTATAAGTATGGTAAAAAGTATGGCATAAGATTTTTTAATGATTTATCAAAAGAAGAAAAAGTTTTATATTCTAAAGAAGATTTAGATTCAAATGTTATAGATAATGTTAATTATCCATTATTTGTTTCATTTACTGTTATTAGAGGAAATTGGCTTTTAGCTACTGTTAATGATAGAGCAAAACAAGCAAAAGTTGGTTGGTTTAATTGGCGTAATGTTGATGGAACTTTAAATATGTTCCCTAATTTTAAAGAACAACCAACAAAATAATGTAACAAATTTATAAAAAATTTTTTTAATGGTAAATTTAAGCTCTTAATTTGTTTTTCTTATTATATGGTAGTAATTGGGGCTTAAGGTAATGTTAAATGTAAATCCTGTTGGATTTGTTAGTAATATAAATAAGTTTACACCTGCGAAATTGCATTTATCAAAGGGTTTAACTGCGGATACTTTTGTTAAATCGACTAGTTTCAAAGGTAATGAAGTTGAGCAAACTAATGATTTTATTAGTTGGGCTCAAGAAAATAAATTTTTAGATAGTACTTTGCAAGAAGTGTTATCTAATCCTGAAAATAAATTGGGTTCAGGATTTTCTCACAGTGTTTATTCTATTCCAAATAATGATGATTATGTCTTGAGAATGGGTAATTATGTTCAAAATGCTCAGTTTGATTTTTCTAAGGCAACATTAAAAGATACTGAAGATAAAAAATTAAATGTAAAAATTGGACAGAAAGTTGCAGAAATTCAACTTCCAACAGATTCTAATTTCCCTTATACAATTGAAGTTTTACAAAAACAAAAAGGTAAATCTTTAGGTAATCCACCATCTGAAGCTATTTATACTGAAAGTGGTAGTTTAAGAACTGGTGAGATAGCATATGAAGATTATAGTAGAAAAGTCCATTATGCTAAGTCAATTAGTGATGTGGCACAAATGCCTGTAAGTAGCTATGAAAAATTGATTTCTGATGTAATTAAAGCAAGTGAAGCTGGTTATTCTTTAGATCATCTAAATTCTAATAATTTGTTAGTGGATGTTGAAAATAATGCAATTAATTTAATTGATATGGAAAAATCATCTAGAAAAGCAAATTTGGGTAATTTATTATATGCATTAACTAATATTAGTTATTTTTCTACTTTTACATCTGAATATGATAATAGTCCAATGGGAAAAGAAGAAATAGACAAAGCATTTGTAGATTCAATTCAAATAATCTCTAAATTTATGGAAGCTATGAAAAATATGGGCTTAAAGTTAAATAGAGATGAATCTTCATACGAATTTATAAAATTATTTACTAGCGCACCATTCACTTTCTATTGCCGTACTTTTGGCGATAGTGAAAAATGGGATAAATTGAAACAAATGGGTTTGGCTAATTAAACTCCGTCGTTATTGTGTTCAGGTAATGAGGCAGAATATTCTGCTAAAATTCTTGATATGTCTGAACCTTTTATAACAACTTCTAAAATTAATTGAGAATTGATAAGAATTTTGTCAGAGTATTCTAAATCTTCTGTTTCAAATATTTCAAATTCCACAAAATCATGACCGACATAATTTAGTCTGCCATAACCTTCGCTTGTTCCCCATTTCATAAAAACAAGCTGTCTTTCATATAATTTGAGTTTATCTACCAATCTCATATTAATGTTTTCTCCGTGCGTCCTTTATATAATGATAATTATTTTATTTATTTAAGTCAATTTTAATATTGTAAATTTTGTTATTATTATCGTTACAAAATAAATAAATATATTTTGTTAGAAGTTTGTTTCTAGTATAGTCATGTAAAACTAAGTAATGAAAAGGATAAATCGTGACAGGAACACTTAGTCGAAGTATTGAATCTACAATTGATTTTGAAAATAAGTATATATCTTCCCCAATAAGTAAATTGCATAATGTAGAAATGCAATTAATGAAAATTTTTGAAGAAGAAGTTAATTCAGACAATTCTGTAATATTAGATTATAAACCATCAGCAGTTAAAAAGATGGCAATGTTTATAACTGGAGAACTTTCAAGAAGTGCTTCGGTTGGTGTTGCAGGTGAAACAGCTAGTGGCAAATCTACAATAACACTTGATATTATTGAAACTATTGAATTGTTTGCAAATGTTTATAATATAGGAAGAGTTATTACTCGTGTTAATACAGATGATTATTATTATGATCGTTCTGTTGAAGTTAAAAAAGCTGGTGGAATGTCTGAATTTGTTAAAAGTTATGATTTAGATGTACCTGAAGCTTTAGAACTTGATTTAATGTGTCGTCATATTCGTGAATTATTGTCTGGTAATAGTGTAATGCTTCCAAAATATGACATGTCAGGAACAGCTATCCGTTGGGATAATCATACTTTAGCTAAACCTTCAAAAATTATTATTTCTGAAGGTTTATTTACGCTTACAGAAAAAATTAAAGGTGCTTTTGATTTCAAAATTTATGTTGATATCGATAATGAAATTCAAAAAGAGAGATTTTTTGTTCGCGCAAATGAAAGAGGTTTAGGCGCATCAGCTCAAAAAATATATGATAATGCTTCTAATAAAGCTCAAATTTATATTCGTCCTTGTAGAAAAGAGGCAGATATTGTTTTATCTGGTGAAGCACAAAGAGCTGGTTATAAAATCTTTTTAAATAAAATTTTGTCTATAGTTGAGCAGTTGCATTTAGCCAAATAGGTGTATTGATGGCAGAGTGTGTTTATCAGGGAAGTTTTAATCCAATTCATAATGCCCACTTGGCAGTAGCTCAAAATGTGCATGATACTTTCGGTTTTGAAAAAATAGTTTTTATTCCTGCTTTTATTCCTCCTCATAAAAAAATGAGAGAATTAGATGCTGAAAATGCTATGCATCGATTAAATATGGTGCAATTAGCTGTTGAGGATTATCCATATTTTGATGTTAGTGCAATTGAATATATGAGAAATGAACCATCATATACTTATGATACTATTATTCAAATTTATGATATTGTTAAACCTACAGAAAAAATTAATTTTATTATTGGTACAGATGCGTTTATTAAAATAGACACTTGGCATAGAGCTGATGAATTGAAACATCTTGTTAAATTTATTTTATTTGTTCGTGAAGATAATTTTGATGAGACTCCTTTCTTGAATTTAAAAGCTAGAGGCTTTGATTATGAGTTAATGAAAATGCCATTTATTGATATTTCTTCAACTCAAATTCGTGAAAGAGTTAAGCATAATCAAGATATTTATGATATACTTCCGAAGAAGGTAGCAGATTATATTTATCATAACAATGTATACAAAATTTAGTATTGAAGAAATAAAAGAAAAATTAAAGAATTGTCTTTCTTATGAAAGATATATTCATTCTTTGGGCACAATGGAAAAAGCTATGGAATTGGCTAAACGTTTTAATTTGGATGTTGAAAAGGCGCAAGTGGCAGGATTGTTGCACGATTGTGCTAAATGTATGAGTAATGATGAATTAAAGGCTTTTGAATTTTGTTTTGATGAGAGTGAAAAATTAAGTTGTAAAACTTGGCACGCTCCTGCTGGTGAAGTTGTTGCTAAACGTGATTTTGGAGTTGTTGATGAAGAAATTTTATCAGCGATTCGTTGGCATACCATTGGCAAAAAACAAATGAGCAATTTTGAAAAAATTATCTTTTTGGCTGATAAAATTGAAACTCGCACACGCGAAGCTGAATTTAGAGAAAAGATAGAAAAAGTTTTAAATGAAACAAATAGTCTAGATGAGGCTATGTTAAAAAGTTTTAAAATGACGATAAAAAGTCTTTTGAAACGAAAATTGCCAATCTGCTTTCAAACAATTGATGTGTATAATGATTTATTAAAATCAGTATTATGAAAACAGTTTTATTAGATATAGATGATACAATTTTAGATTTTCATGAGTGTGCAAAAGCGACTATTTTGCGTGCTGGTGAAGATTTTGGCATTGAATTTACTCAGGAAATGATTAATTATTATATGGAACAAAATGCTTTTCTTTGGGGACAATACGAAAAAGGTATTATTACAAGAGAAGATATTTTTCAAACAAGGTTTCCATTATTATTTAAAGAATATGGATTTGATGTTGATGGTTTAGAGTTTGAAAAAGCGTTTCAAGTTTATTTTAAAACTCAATATAAATTTGTTGATGGTGCAGTTGAATTGGTTGAATATTTAAGTAAAAAATATGATTTGTATGTGGCTTCAAATTCATTAATGCAAACTCAAGTTTCAAGATTAACAAGTGCTGGTTTAATTAATAAATTTAAAAAGTTATTCGTATCTGATGATATTGGATACCAAAAACCTACTAGAGAATTTTTTGAAGAGTGTTTCTCTAAAATACCTGATTTTGATAGAGAAAAAACAATTATTATTGGCGATTCTTTGTCATCTGATATAAAAGGTGGTTGTAGAGTTGGTATAAAAACTTGTTGGTTTAATCCTAAAAAAATAGAAAATAATACAGAATTTAAGGCCGATTATGAAATAACCAGCCTTAAAGAAATTAAAAATATTTTATAATTAACATGCTAAATTTAGGACACTGGCTGTTTTTTTACAATCATTTTGATAGTTTGATACAAAATGTTCAGGAGTATTTGTTAGTGTGAATTTTTGCCCGTTTAACATTAATAAATCAGTTTCGTTATTATTTTCACCTTTTTCTATAGAAACTATCATTTGGGTATTAATATATGGATTTTTTCCATCAGTTGTTTTTAATTTTGCCAATGTTGGTGTTGCTATAATGTTTTGAATGCTCATGTGTAAATATCCCTTTCTTATACATTAATTTAGCACCAAAAATCCGAAATTTAAATATGTAGCGAAACTTACCCAAATCAAATAGGGAACAAGTAGCAATGAAGCTAATTTTGAGTGTTTGAAAAAAGTGATTATTGTAAGTAGTATGAAAAAATACATTAAAATTACGGTCGCTAATGCTAAAGGAATATTTTGCATTACAAAAAATATTGGTGACCATGCAAAGTTAAGAATAAGTTGGATTATAAAAAATACAAATGGAATTTTCTTTTCTTTAGTCATTCCTCCTTTTAAAAAAAGAAGAAAAGATAGTGTAATCATTATGTATAAAATGCCCCAAACTGGAGGGAAAATCCAATCTGGTGGATTTAAAAAGGGTTTATTTAAACTGTCATACCAAAGTGAATTATACATAGTTTTATTATGAGGTGTAATTTATTTTTTAACATTGTATATATGATTAATTTAACTGGGTAATAAATTTAAAAGTATTTTTTAACCAAGTTTTTTTGCTTCTTTATATGCTCTAAAAATTTTGAATCTTGCATCCATAATTTCTTCTTTTTTGGGTGCTGGAACATCTTTTAATGGATATTCAATTTTTAAATTTTCATATTTTGAAATTGCCATAGTATGGTATGGTAACAAATCTAATGCTTTAATATTATTTAATTGAGCTAAAAATCTGCCAAGTTCTTTTAAATAAACTGTATTGTATGTAATAGTTGGAATAACAACATGTCTTATCCAAACTGGTTTATTTATAGCAGAAAGGTATTTTGCAAATTCTAAAATATTAGTATTAGGGAAACCTGTTAATTTTATATGTTCTTCATTATTAATATGTTTTATATCTAGCAATACTAAATCAGTATATTTTAGTAATCCATCAATTTTTGTTGTGTTTTCAGGATTAAATAAAATTCCAGATGTATCAAGTGCAGTGTGAATATTTTCTTTTTTTGCTTGTTTGAATAATTCAGTTACAAATCCTATTTGCGATAATGGTTCGCCACCTGTTACAGTTATACCGCCATTTTTAAGGAATTCTTTTACATTATAATATTTTTCTATAACGTTTTTTACACTGATTTTTTTATTATCTTTATATTCCCAAGTATCAGGGTTGTGGCAATATTGGCAACGCATAGGACAACCTTGCAAGAAAACAACAAGTCTTATCCCTGGTCCATCAACGGTTCCCATTGATTCTAATGAATGTATATTACCTAAAATTTCTTTTTGCATAATTTAATTATAACTAAAAAAGAGAAGATGACTCTTCTCTTTTTTTATTTATTTATTTTGATTTTTTAACCCAAATTAGAGTGGAAAGTTCTAGATATAACATCATCTTGTTGTTCTTTTGTTAGGTTTATAAAATTAACTGCATAACCTGAAACTCTTACTGTTAATTGAGGATATTTTTCAGGGTGTGCTTGAGCGTCTAATAAAGTTTCTTTATTAAATACATTAACATTTAAATGGTGTCCGCCTTTTTCAACATAACCATCTAAAAGGCTGATTAAGTTTTCTTCTTGCATTGAAGCCATTTTATATTCCTCTTTCTATTATTCTATTGTATCTTCACAACATCCACAATCAAAATCAAATTCTAGGTCGCCCATAAAAATTTCGTCTTTCCCTAAAGCATTTGGAATGATTGAGAATGTGTTTGAAATACCATCTTGCGCATCAGAGAATGGTAATTTAGCAACTGAAGCTAATGAAGCAACAGCACCGTGTGTATCTCTTTTGTGCATTGGATTTGCTCCTGGTGCCATTGGAACACCTGCTTTTCTTCCATCTGGAGTGTTTCCTGTCTTTTTACCATAAACAACATTTGATGTGATTGTTAAAATAGACATTGTTGGAATTGAGTTTCTATATGTGTGATGTTTCCTGATTTTATTCATAAATCTTTTTACTAAATCTACAGCTAAATTATCAACTCTATCATCATCATTACCATATTTAGGGAAATCGCCTTCAACTTCATAATCTACAACAATTCCGTTTTCATCTCTTATTGTTTTAACTTTTGCATGTTTAATTGCAGAAAGTGAGTCTGCAACAACAGATAAACCTGCAATACCTGTAGCAAAATAACGTTTAACTTCCTTATCGTGAAGCGCCATTTGTGCTCTTTCATAGCAGTATTTGTCATGCATATAGTGAATTACATTCAATGTGTTAACATATAAACCAGCAAGCCATTCCATCATTGTGTCATATTTTTCCATGACTTCATCAAAATCTAAATATTCTGATGTAATAGGTGCGTATTTAGGTCCTATTTGTTCTTTTAATCTTTCGTCAACACCACCATTGATAGCATATAGTAAACATTTCGCTAAGTTTGCTCTTGCACCAAAGAATTGCATTTCTTTGCCAACTACCATAGATGATACACAGCAAGCAATAGCATAATCATCACCGTGTGTAACTCTCATTAAATCATCATTTTCATATTGAACAGAAGATGTTGCAATTGAAATTCTTGCACAATATTCTTTAAAATTTTGTGGCAATCTTGTTGACCATAAAACTGTTAAGTTTGGTTCTGGTGATGTACCTAAGTTTTCTAGTGTGTGTAAGTATCTGAAAGAGTTCTTTGTTACAAGTGGGCGTCCATCAACACCAACACCACCAATTGTTTCTGTTACCCAAGTTGGATCACCTGAAAATAATGAATTATATTCTGGGGTTCTTGCAAATTTTATCAGTCTTAACTTCATAATGAAATGGTCAACCATTTCTTGAGCTTCTTCTTCGGTAATTACACCATTTTTTAAATCTCTTTCTATATAAATATCTAAGAAGGTTGATGTTCTACCGATACTCATTGCAGCACCATTTTGTTCTTTAACAGCTGCTAAATAACCGAAATACAACCATTGAATAGCTTCTTTTGCATTTTGTGCGGGTTTAGTTATATCAAAACCATAAATTCTACCAAGTTCTGCTATTTCGTAAAGAGCTCTTATTTGTTCAGCTAATTCTTCTTTTAATTGAAGTTTTTCAGCAGTCATTTCGCCATCTATAGAGGCATGTTGCTCTTTTTTATCTTCAATTAATCTATCGATACCATATAGTGCAATTCTTCTGTAGTCACCAATAATTCTGCCTCTACCATAAGCATCTGGTAATCCAGTTAAAATTGCTGCGTGTCTTGCTGCTTTCATTTCTGGTGTGTAACAGTCAAATACACCTTGATTGTGTGTTTTTCTATATTTAGCAAAAATTTCAGAAACTTCAGGTTCTATTTGATAACCGTAAGCTTTACAAGAACTTTCTGCCATTCTTATACCGCCGAAAGGTTGCATTGAACGTTTTAAAGGCGCATCTGTTTGTAAACCAACAACTTTTTCTAGATTTTTATTAATATAACCAGCGCCATGTGATGTTATTGTAGATACAATATTTGTATCCATGTCTAAAACACCACCCTTTTCACGTTCTTTTTTGAAAAGTTCGCAACATTCTTCCCATAATTTAATAGTTGCTTGTGTTGGATTTGCTAAAAAGTCTGCATTGCCTTCGTATAATGTATAATTTTTTTGTATGAAATCTCTTACATTTATTTCTTGTTGCCATTTGCCAGATTTGAATTCCATTTTATTTGAGATTCTATCTACTGTAGCCATAGCCATTATAATCTCCCTGTTTCCTTTTTTTCGTTTCAGTTTTGTGTAATTTGATAATTAATATCATATTTATCTAGAAACAGTATAACACAAATAAAAAATATTGCACGCAAACTTGATAAAAAATTATATAACTTTTACATTTTACTTCTCTCAATTTTGAAAAAATTTTTTTGTGATATTATTGATTAACGAAAAAGAAATTATAGAGGATTTTATAGTTTGAAAAAAGTTATAACAGCAAAAGAAGCCGCACAATTAATAAAAGATGATTCTACTTTAATGGTGGGAGGTTTTTTAAGTTGTGGTGCTCCAGAAAAAGTTTTAAAAGCTATAGCTGAAGAAGATATAAAAGGGATTACTTTAATTTGTAATGATACTTCTACGCCGAATAAGGATAAAGGGTTATTAATTCAAAAAGACAAGCTTGTTAAAAAAGTAATTACAACTCATATTGGAACAAATCCTATATCTGGTCAAAAAATGCAGAGTGGAGAACTGGAAGTTGAGTTTTATCCAATGGGTACTTTGGTTGAAAAAATCCACGCAAAAGGTTCTGGGCTTGGTGGTGTGTTAACACCAACAGGAGTTGGAACTATTCTTGAAGAAGGCAAAAAAATAGTAGAAATCAAAGGCAAAAAATATATTTTTGAAGAACCATTAGGGGCTGATGTCGCTGTTATTTACGGAACAACAGTTGATAAGTATGGTAATGTTAAATATCATGGAACATCTAGAAACTTTAATACTTCAATGGCAACAGCTGCTGAAACAGTTATTGTAGAAGCAGAAAATTTTGTAGATGAAATTCATCCTGATGAAGTTGTAATTCCTAGTATATTTATTGATTATATTGTTAAACGTGAGGAATGTTAATGAGTTCAGTAGTTCAAGATTTAACAAAAGATAAAATTAAAGAAATAATTGCTAAACGTGTTGCAAAAGAATTTAAAAATAATGATATAGTGACTTTGGGCATTGGTTTACCAACTGAAGCTGCAAATTATGTCCCTGATGATGTTAATGTTATATTTCAATCAGAAAATGGAATTCTCGGTTTAGCGAAAGATCAAAAAGGACCTGATTTTGATTATAAAATAATTAATGCGGGGGGAGTTTGTGTTGAATCAAATAAAGGTGCAAGTTTTTATGATTCACAAATGGCTTTTACCATTATGCGTGGTGGTCATATTGATGCAACTGTTTTAGGTGCGCTTCAAGTAGATAGTGAAGGAAGTATTGCTTCTTGGCAAATTCCAAATAAATTTGTACCAGGTATTGGTGGTTCTATGGATTTAATTATTGGTTCTAAACGAGTAATTGTTGCCATGACTCATACATCTAAAGATGAATCAAAAATTGTTGAAAAATGTACACTTCCATTAACTGCATATAGAGAAGTTGATATGATAATTACAGAAAGATGTGTTTTTAACATTGAAAATGCAAAACTTGTTTTAATTGAAATTAATCCTATGTTCTCTATTGAAGATATTAAAAATTGTACTGATGCAAGTTTTACTATTAGTGATAATTTAAAAGAGATGGAAGTTTGAAATCTGCGAAAATAAACGAATGCTAGGATTTGTTGAAATAAAAATTAATATTAATTTTATTTTAGTTGCCCTAGCAAAAATTTTGTTTTACATGTTTTATAGGTCGTGAGTGTTTATATGTGTATAGGTGTATTATGAAAATTAATTCAATTAGTTCAGGATATATTTCATCAGGAAATAGAGTAAGAAGAGTAGAATCACAAAATTTTGAAAGAGTAAATGGTTTAAAGGTTGTTTCGTTATCACAATATTTGGCTTCACCTGTTAGCTTTAGGGGAAGAAATAAGGAACAAGCTATTTTTTATGGTGCAGAAGTAGCTCCATATTCTAAAGCTGGTGGTGTTGGTGTAGTTATGAAGGATTATGGTTTCCTTTTGAATCCTTCTGATGAAGTTGTTGTTTCACCATATTATCGTGCTGATGTAGATACTAAAACAGGTGTTGTTACACCAGCGAAAGATGAAGATGGTGATTATATTTTACGCACTAATGGTGGCGATTTAAAATTAGACCTTGTTGCAGAAAAAAATATGCAATGGGGAAATAAATCAGACAACAAAATTATGTTGTTTAATTTAAGAGATGAAAAAGATAAAGTTCATTATTTCGTTTTTGATGATGCAACTGCTCATTATAAAAAACCTTATGAGGGTGGAACTGTATATGCAACTGGTTCAAAAAGTGAAACAAACGCTTGGAATGGCGACCCTTACGCAAAAAATTCTAAAGCATTTGTAGAATTATTGCCTGAATTAATTGCTAGTAAAGAAGGTTTTAATCCTGCTACTGTAATTTGTTCTGATTCTCAAACAGCTTATACACACGAATACATGGTGCAAAAAGAAGTTAAAAAAGAAAAAGGTTATGATGAAATTAAAACCACTCACGTAGGTCACAACCTTGGACCTGGTTATTGTGGTGAAACTTCAATGCAAAATATGTTTGTTAATTTAGGAGCAACTCCTGAACAAATTAAACTGATTGAAAATGATCCTATATACAAAAATGGTTTGTTAGGTGATAGATATTTTGAACCATTTGTTAGAGAAACTTTAGATGAAACTGGTACTGCTAGTGCTACACAAATTGCACTTCACCACGCTAGTAAAGATAGAGCAAATGGTAATGGTTTTGTTAAATCTTTTAGTGTAGTTGCAGAAGATTATGCTCAAAGTATTGCGACAAATCCACAAACAGCATATAACATTCATGAAACAGCAAAAGGATTATACAAAGATGGCGTATTTAATGGTATTTTAAACCCATTAGAAGATGCTTCTATTGACCCTACTAAAAAATTACCAAATCCTAGATATAACGAAGATTGCGTAGATACTGATGGAACAGTATATCCTGCGTTTGAATTGTATCCAGCTAATGCTACTTATGAGCAAATGCAAGGTGTTAAAACACGCAATAAAATTAAATTTTTAGAAAGATTATCAGCTCAAGATAATACTATTGTTACAGGTGATAAAGCAAGAAAAGCTGAAATCAATCCAGAAGCAAAAGGTGTGTATGATGGACCTGTTATTAAACCTGAATTAATTGAAAAATTAAAGAATGGTGAAAGTGTTCCAATGTTTGTAAGTTGGGGCAGAATTGATACTCAAAAAGGTTTTGATATTGCATTAGGTGCATTTGAACAATTTGCAAAAACACCAGAAGGAAAAAATGCTATATTCATTTTAGGTGCTGGCATTGATAAAAGTGATGAATCTAAACGAGTTGAATCTAAAGTTGCAGAAATGCTTAAAGATCCAGAACTTCAAGGAAGAATAGTTCATATTGCTGGATGGGCACCTGCTTATGCAATGTCTAGTGCTGGTGATGCTGCCGTATTTACTTCAAGATTTGAACCTTGTGGTTTAACTGATATTGAAGCAATGAAATATTTCTGTACGCCAATTGTTACTAACACTCAAGGCTTTAAACAAAAAAATTACGATCCAAGAAATTCTAGTGAATCTCAAAAGGCGACATCATATAAAACTCAACATGAATTTGATTTATTAAAATCACAAGTAAATTTAATTATTGATGCGTATGTTAATTCAAATGAAGAAGCATTAGAAAAAGTTAAAGCTGAATTCCCAGTTTTCCAAAAAGAAAATGGTGAGTATGATGATTCATTATTTAGAACTTTTGCTAGTGAATATTCTGAATTTATTGCAGCAAGAGAAAAAGAATTAAAATTAGAATATCCAGAAGGTGATTATCCTGAAAACTGGAATGATTGGGATGAATTATCTAAAAATTATACATTTAAATACACTGGTTTTGCTAGAGACTTAAAAGATGGAATTCTTAAAGCTGAAATGTCAGAAGCAATTAAGGCTTTTGTTGATAGAAAACCTGAAACAAAAGAATTAATGTATAACAACTTGAAAACTTTAAATACTGGTTGGAAGGGTAATGGAGTATTACATCCGACTGGTGAATCAAGTTATGAAATGTATAAAAATTTGCATATGATGAGTGATTATTCAACACCTACAAAATCAGATGTTATTGCAAAAGATGATGCATTTATAAAAAACAAAATGGAATTGAATCAAAAAATTGATATTCAAGACCGTATTGGTACATATGTAATTGGTGCTTTAACAGGTGTTGGTGCATTATTAGCTACTCGTCTAAAAAATGCTGGTAAAGAACTTCCTGAAGAAGCATTAAAACGCGAAATTTCTGAATTGAAATCAAAACTTGTTGAGCAAGATTCTTTAAGAAGTGAAATATCTGCATTGCAAACTCAAATTAAAAATAGCGTAAAAGCAAATAAAAACAATATGTTAAAAGCAGGAGCAATCGGTGCTGTAGCTGCTTTAGGTGTGTCAGCTGTTTTAAAAGTAGTTATTAACAAAGTAAAAGAGAAAAGACAAAAAGAAGTTGCTGATAAAACACCTGCAGATAAAACACCTGCACAAAATCCAGCTACTCCTATCGCTGAAAAGAAAACACAAGCGACAATAGAAGGTCAAAATTTATTCGCTGGATTTCCAAAGTATCAATAAGAGAGATGAACAATTATTTAGAGCTTCAGAAATGAAGCTCTTTTTTTATACATAAAAATATGGTAAAAATAAACATGAGGAGTTAGTTATGAACATATTATTTTTACATAGGAATTTCCCAGCGCAATTTCGTCATATAGCACCTGCGCTTGCTTCTAATCCTAATAATAAAGTTGTGTTTATAACAAATAATCAAACTTTGCAGTTAAACAATATTACCAAAATAAATTATCGATTAAAAAGGGAAGTGCCTAAAGATTGTCATCGTTATTTAAGGTTTTATGAAGAGTGTGTTAATCACGGTCAAGCTGTGGCAGAAGCAGCTATATATTTAAAAGAACAAGGTTTTAAGCCAGATGTTATTTATGGGCATACTTGGGGACAAACAATGTTTATGAAAGATGTTTTCCCTGATGTTCCATTGTTATGCTATTTTGAATGGTTTTATGATAAATATAATGGGGAAATGGGCTTTGATGGAAAACAATTATCTATTGATGATTATGCAAAATTGCGTACGAAAAATGCTCATTTATTAATAGATTTATATAGTTGTGATGCTGGAATTTGTCCTACTAATTTTCAAAAGAAACAGTTTCCTAAAGAATTTTATGACAAAATAAAAGTTTTGCATGATGGTATTGATACAGAATTTTGTAAGCCTAATGAAGATGTTGAATTTATGGGCTTTACTAGAAAAGATGAAGTTATAACTTATGCAACAAGGGGAATGGAAGCTTATAGGGGATTCCCTGAATTTATGCAGGCTGTTGAAATATTATTGAAGAAAAGACCAAATCTTCATGTATTAATTGGTGGTGAAGATAGGGTTTGTTATGGTCCTCAACTTGTTGATACAACTTATAAAAAAATGATGTTAGAAAAGTTGGATTTGGATTTGAACAGAGTTCATTTTGTTGGGGCTTTACCTTTAAATGAATATGTTAAATTGCTTCAAGTTACATCTTGCCATATTTATTTAACATATCCGTTTGTAGCTTCTTGGTCTTTACTTGATGCTATGAGTTGTGCTTGTCCTATTGTTGCTTCTTCAACTGAACCCGTTAAAGAATTTATTGAAGATGGGAAACAGGGATTATTATTTGATTTTTATAATATTGAAGAGCAAGTTTCTAAAATAGAATATGTTCTGGAAAATAAACACTCTCTTGATGAAATGCGTAATAATGCAAGACAAACCATTATAGATAATTATAATTTGGCTGATTTATTGCCTAAACATATTGATTATATTAATTCTTTAGCTAGAAAATAATGTAAAATTAAATTAACAACAAAAGAAAAATAACTCCATGTATGCTACTATTTTTATGGGTAGGGAAGTTGTGGCACATCAATTTATAATGCAAATAAGAAAGAATATTTTTAAATTATTTATAGTTTGTTTTTCTTTATTTTGTCTTAATATTGGAATTGTTTTTGCTGTTGAAGAACACAGTGAAAATGCTGTTACAATGGAACAAGATTCTGTTAAATTAATAACAGGAAGTATTAATTTTGATGATATTTCTAAAAAAGCTAAAAATCATTCTTATGATATAAAATTGGCGGATTTTGATATTTTTATAACAAAGCAAGGAATTAGAGAAGCTAGAAGTGAATATTTCCCTAAAATAAATGCTGTTGCAACAACTGAATATACAAAGAATTTTAATGATATTTGGAATTCTTCTGTAACTACTGTTGGTGATGCTTTTATTAATCCATATACAAGATTTCAATCTTTATTTGGAATTACATTGTCTTATAATTTGTTCGATTTTGGTATTAGGCGTAATAATTTAGATATTGCAAAAGAAGACACTGAAATAAAAAAACTTGCATTAAAATTGCAATTTCAAGAGTTAGATATGACTTTGATAGATACTTATTGCAAACTTTTAATTGCTCAAAAACAAATAGAAATTAATAACGAAATTTTAAAATTGGCGCAAGAAAATCTTGAAATGAAAGAACGCTTATTAGAAGCAAAAGAAATTTCTAGAACAGAAGTAAATGAACAAAGAGCGTTAGTTATGAATACTCAAAAAAGTATTTCAGAATTAAAAGCAATTGTTTCAGAATCAATTAATTGGATTTCTTTTTATACTGGTGAAAATTATGATATAGATAATATTGTAGTTAAAGAATTTAAAAAACCTGATTTTGACCCATTAGAATTTAGTGATTATACAAAAAGTATTGTTTGGCAAATTCAAGAAAAAGAAGTAAAGAAAAAAGAATTAACATATAGAATTGCGAAAAAAAATTATCTTCCAAGAGTAAATGCTTATGGTAGATATTACATATATGGTTCAGATCATTCTAGTTATAATGATGCTTTAAAAGATATTAGTCCATCAAATTATACTGTTGGTGGTTCTGTTGTATTGCCAGTTTTTGATGGTTTGAAAACGAGTGCAATGGTTCAAAAGGCTGCTGCTGAATTAAAAAAGCAATTAGTTGAACGAGATAAAGCTATCGCTGAATTAATGAATAAAATTTCTATTATGAGAGGTAATTTATTTTATTTAGAAAAACAAGCTCAAGATAGTAATCTTGCTTATAAAGAATTATTTGAAAAAGAAAAATCATTGGAAAAATTGCTTGATAAAAAAGTGATTTCTCCTATTGAGTTAAATGAAAGTAAAATTGAAACTTTAAAACAAAAAATTGAATATGAAAAAAATGCAATAACAACCGTTGCTATTCAAAAAGCAATACAAACAATAACATCTTATTAAAAGGTATATTATGGAAGAAAAAAAGAATAATATTAATACTGGTTTAATATCATTAGAAATAGTAGCTAGATTCAATCAAATAGATATTGATATGACTTCAATAGTTAGAAATTATGGTATTGAATCTTCTGATATTTCGCCAGAAGAAATTATTAGAATTGCTCAAAATTCAGGATTTGTAGTAAAAAAGAAAAATTTTAGAATAGAAAATATTCTTCCAAAATATCCACTTCCTGCAATTGTTAGGCTGAAAGACGGTGATTATGTTGTTGTTTTAGCTATAAAACCTGAAGAAGATAAAGTTATGGTTATATCACCTTTAGAAAAAGCACCAAAAGCTGTTTGTTTATCTGAATTTCAAAATACAATTGAAGATTTTGTATTAGTTTTAAAACATAAATTACTAAATGAAGAAGTTAAATTTGGTTTTAAATGGTTCTTTGTTGAAATTTTAAAATATAAAAAAATTGTGGGACAAGTTTTATTGGGTTCTTTTGTAATTCAATTGTTTGGACTTGTAACTCCATTATTTACGCAGGTTATTTTAGATAAAGTTTTGGTTCATAGAACAGTTTCAACATTGAATGTTTTAGCTTTTGCTTTTGTTTTTGTTTCTGTTTTTGAATTGCTTTTAAACCTTGCAAGAAATTATATTTTTATTCATACGACTAGTAAAATAGATGCAAAATTGGGTTCTAAATTATTCCAACATTTATTTAAATTGTATTATGTTTATTTTGAAAATAGGCAAGTTGGTAATATTGCGGCGAGAGTTCGTGAGTTAGATAGAATAAGAGAATTTATCACAGATAAATCAGTATCTGTTATTTTAGATTTATTTTTCTCTATTGTGTTTGTTGTAATAATGCTTATGTATAGCGTAAAATTGACTTTAATTGCAATTACTTTTATTGCAATTATCGGTATTATTTTCTTAATGATTACTCCTGAATTAAGAGTAAGATTAGAAGATAAATTTCAAATGGGAGCTCAATCAAATTCTTATTTAGTTGAATCTATTACAGGTATTCAAACTGTTAAATCGCTTGGCGTTGAAGGTTCAATGTTCAAAAAATGGGAAGAAAAATTAGGTAAATATATTAAATCTAGTTTTAATCTTGCTGTTATGGGTAATTTTACTAGTTCTCTTACAAAGTTTTTACAAAAACTAATGACAATCGCGATTTTGTATGTTGGTGTTGTTCTTGTAATAGATAATAAATTAACAATAGGTCAATTAATTGCTTTCCAAATGTTTGCAGGACAATTTAGTGCGCCAGTTCTTAGACTTGTTAATTTATGGAATGAATTCCAACAAACTTTGTTGGCTGTTGATAGAATTGGTGATATTTTAAATAGTCCGATTGAAGTTGAAAATAAAACAGCAGTTACTTTAAGAAATGTTCAAGGACATATTCGTTTAGAAAATTTATCCTTCAAATATAATGTTGAACTTCCAAATGTTTTAAATCAAGTTAATCTAGATATAAGACCTGGTTTGAAAATTGGTATTGTTGGTAGAAGTGGTAGCGGTAAATCAACTTTGACTAAATTAATTCAAAGATTATATTATCCTACAGAAGGTACTATTTATATTGATGGTATTGATATTAGAAATATTGATCCAATGTGGTTAAGAACTAATATTGGTATTGTTCTTCAGGAAAACTATTTGTTCTCTGGTACAATTAAAGACAATATTGTTCTTCCTAGACCAAATATGCCTATGGAAGCAGTTATTCAAATTGCTAGAATTTCTGGTGCTCATGAATTTATTTCTAAACTTCCAAAAGGTTATGATACTCAAGTTGGAGAAAGAGGTTCTAGCTTATCTGGTGGACAAAAACAAAGAATTGCAATTGCAAGGGCGTTAATTACTGACCCTAAAATTTTAATTTTTGATGAGGCAACTTCAGCGCTTGATTATGAATCTGAAAAAGTTATTAGAGATAATTTAGAAATGATTACAAAAAATAGAACAACTTTGATTATTGCTCATAGATTATCTACAATTCAAAGTTGTGATTATATTGTTTGCTTTGATAATGGTCGTATTGTTGAAGCAGGCACACATAATGACCTTATAAATAAAGATGGATATTATAAAAAATTGTATCTTGCTCAATCAAATTAGGAGAAAATATTTTGATTAAAAAAATTCTAGATAAAATAAAAAATTTCTTTTTGTATAAAGAAAATGATGCACATGAATTTGAACCTATATTGGCAGAAATAGAACATAATCCTATTAATCCACTTGGACCTGTTATATTTTGGATTGTAATTGTATTTATTTTTTCTGCTACAGCTTGGATGTATTTTGGAAAAGTAGATGTTGTTGTTACTGCGAGAGGAATTATTATTCCAGATGGTGAACAAAAAATAGTTAAGGCATTAGATAAGGGTGTTGTTTCTTCAATCCTCGTTAAAGAGGGTGATTTTGTTGAAGAAAATCAAGTTTTAGCAATTATTTCTCCTGCTGAACATGAACCTGGCTTAGAATTAAACAATGTTAGAGAAGAACAAGCAAAAGTTTTTGAACAAATATCTTCAACAAAAACAAAACTTTCAATTGCAAAAGATAGAAAACAAAGATTAAGCAAGGTTTTAGATATTATTCCTCAAAATACTTATGATGAAGTTGTTGAGTTGGTTAGTAGTTTATCTCATGAATTAAAAGCATTAGAAGCTAGTTATTCTGAATTAAATAATAAAAAAGAACAGTTAGAAAAACAAATTCAAACAGTAAAATCACCCATTGATGGTTATATAAACAATGTAAAAATCCACACAGTTGGTGGTGTTGTTTCACCTGCTGAAGAACTAATGTCTGTTGTTCCAAAGGATGCTAAATTAACAATAAAAGCTAAAGTTATGAATCAAGATGTTGGTTTTATAGATGAAGGAATGGATGTATCTGTAAAAGTAGATACTTTTAATTTCCAAAAATATGGAATTATTAAAGGTGAAGTAACTGTTGTTGGGGCAAATAGTGTTGAAGATGAAAGATTAGGACCAGTTTATGATGTTTATATTTCTCCATTAAATACAACATTATTGGTTGAAGGCAAAGAGCAATCTATTAAAACAGGTATGACAACTACTAATGAAATTAATATCGGCAAAAGAAGAATTATAGAATTCTTTATATATCCGTTAATTAAATATTTAGATGAAAGTATTAAGGTAAGGTAAGTATAAAGCGAGGTTTAAGCCTCGCTTTTTTTATATTGTTTTTCTGAAAATTTATCTGACATAAAAGTAGAAACCATTGGTAGTATTCCATAGTATATGCCAGCAAAAATTAAGGTTGGTCTTAAAATGTTTATTCCTTCAATATATTTATTTAATTTAGGGTCGTTTTTATTAATTTGTGAGAATTTCTTAATAAACTTTTCAGTTCCTTTTTTTACCATTTTATCAATTGTAAAACCACCAGCTAAACTTATTCCTGTTGAAATTAAATTGTTGTAGATAAGTGGTTTTTTTCTTTCTTTTTCAATTTCTTTATTTTTCATTGTTTGATGAACAAAAGCTGTGGTTAATAAAATATCTGTAGCCATTGATATATTTCTTGCTATATCAGCATCTTTTGGACTAAAAGTTTTTGCCAAGTTTTGCACTGTATTATTATTTAAAATCTTGCCCAACCCTTTTGCTGTTATTGTGGATATATTGCCTTTAAAAGAAGGTTGGTACTTTTGAAAACTTGGTGAAAAAACAGAATTATATTCTGAATATAGTTGTTCATTTATATTTTTGTTTTCTTTTTCTTTTTTACCAAATAATGCATTTTTTACTATAGGTATTAAAGATACTGTTAAAATTGCTTTTGGAATTGCGCTTATTAAACCTGCACTTAATTTCATTGCTTGAGTTGCAAATTTATAATTTCTAGATTCAGCTAAGGTTTTTGCACTACCTTGTAGAGCTTTTATTGTTTTTTCATTTAAGAATTTTTCTGGTGATTTATCAATTTGTTTTACTGCGTTTTCAATTGGAATTGCAATAGCTTCAGCTAGTGCAAATTTCATTATGCCGGATGTAATGGAGTTTGAAATGGCATATTCTTTGTTTTCTTTTTTTACATCAGGTGTTAATTTAATTGCAAGTGGTCTGACTGCTGTTGCCATTGCTAAAGTCGTTAATGCAACAAAGCTTGTGCTGTGTTCTGATATCGTTTCTAGTCCTTTTAGTAAGGCTTTATTATTGTATAAGCCTTTATGACTTGGATTTATTTTGTTCGTTACATTATTTATCTTCATAACAATATCTCACAACAAATATGCTGTTAATTAAATGCTTTATTAATTTTTATTTTATAATTTATTTATGGAATTAAAAGAATTAATAAAATTTGAATTAAAAAATTGGGGAAAGTTAGAAAAAATTTTCTTTCCTTTAATTTTATTCGCTACTGTTATTATTTCTTTTTTGATTAAAGATGATAAGATTGCTTTAGTTTCGGCATTGTGTGGTATGAGCTATACAATTTTAGCTGGGAAAGGCAAAATATCTTGTTATTTTATAGGAATGATTGGTACATTTTGCTATTCGTATATCGCTTTTATTAATGGGTTTTATGGCAATTTGTGTTTATATATGCTTTATTATTTCCCAATGGAAATTGTAGGTATATATAAGTGGAGAAAGCATTTAAAACCTGAAAATAGAGAGGTTAAAAAATCACGTTTAAGCAATAAAGAAAGAATAATTTATTCTTTGATTGCAATTATTATTTCTATTTCATTATCAATAATTTTAAAATTATTTAATGGTATAACACCATATATTGATGGAACGGTAACAACTTTATCGGTTATTGGTCAACTTTTAACGGTTAAAAGATGTGTTGAACAATGGTATGTATGGTTTATTGTAAATCTTTTATCGTTAATTATGTGGATATTTGCTTACATAAATGATTCTAATTGTTTTGCTACAATTATTATGTGGGCTGTTTATGTTGTTCTATCAATATATTTTCTTCAAACTTGGCAAAAAGAATTAAAGCAAAACTAAGCTAAATTTTTGTCTAACCATTTTTTTACATGTGTTGAAATGTTTGAAGAAAAACATAGATTTGGTTGTTTATTAAAATATGTCAAAACTTCTCTTAAATTATCTGAAATTGGTTTATCAAAGTTTTCATTCATCCAGAAAAATTCAACATTGATTTCTATGTTTTGGCATTTTATTTTATTGCAACGATTAATGAATTCTTTTGCTTCCTTCATATTATCGTTAACACCTGGAATAATAATATATTTGATTGTAACTTCAGCTTTTGGATTTTTCTTTGTGGCTTCAATATATTTTTTTAAGTTTTTCCAAACGTGGTCATATCCTTTTACGCGTTTTACTGCTTCATAAACTTTTTTTGTACCAGCATCAACTGATACTTTTAACTTCGTTTCGCCAACTTTAAGAGCATCTGTTATATCTTGAGAATATGTAATTCCAGCGCTTAAAAACTCAATAGAACCTTGTTGAGAAAAAGCAAAATCAATAAGCCATTTTAATTCGCCTTTTGGATATTCTGCGCATTCTCCACCACCGATAATAAAATGACATCCTTTTTTAAACATATTTTTTTCTTTGAATTGTGTTAAAACAGGACGAACATCATATGTTTCTCTTGTGTTTAATTCTCTTTTTCTATCTTCTCGTCCACCGCCAGAAATTATACAGTATGTGCAGTTACAAGAACATTTTGTTCTATTCGAAACAGATACATCAATAAACCCAACTGTTTCATCCCATTCTCTTTCTTCTAAAGTAGGACAGTCTCGGCAAACTTCAGGGAAATTACCTTGTTTACATTGTTCTATATAATTCTTTCTATTTTCAATATATTTATCAATATCAACGCTCTCACCGTGATAGTTTTCTAAAAAGGTTAGCTTTTTATCAAAGGAAGCACAACAATATGTTAAATCATCAGCATTTATAACAAGATGAGCAAGTGCCCATTCACAACATTTGAATTTCATTTTTTACCCTTTATTATATTGAATTTTAGCATAGAGCTTATAGTTGGTCTAGGTTTATTTGTATGTATCGTGGTCAAATATTTGAATATTTTCTTTTGTTTGTTCAATATTCATCTTTAATTTTGTTTTAGCAAAATATCTTATTTTATTAATTAATGCTTGTTTAAAAGAAACAGGTTTTAATTCTCTTAAATAGTTTGGCAAGAAACAGTGATTTGAATTGAATATTGGATTTTTTAGCATTTTTACAAAATCATTATAATTATGATGATTTTGGTAGAAAACAGCATATTCTTCTCTATCCATAATGTATTCTGCATAACCACCAATACAAGCAGAAAAAGCAGCTTTTGCGTCAAGTTTTTCAGCTAATTTTACAAAAGCTGGCATGTCTTTGTAATTATTACCTGTAATAACAAACATAATTTCAAATTCATCAATTTTGCCTGATTTTTTTAGTTCACTAATGAATTCAATATTTTTCATAACATCATTGAATTTATCAGCTCTAAAAATCTTTTTATAAGTATTTCTTGTTGCAGCGTGCAAAGAAATATGAATTTTAAATATTTTATCTAATAAGTTATGTTTAATTAAGTTTTCTTTTGTACATTTTATTCCATTAGAAATAAAATCAACTTTGATATTTGGGTTATTATTTAGAATTGCTCCAACCATTTTTTGAGTGTGTTTACTATCAAAAAATTCGCCACGACAATTAACAAACATATATTTTGCTTTTGATGTAATTGGTAGAATATGTGTTTCTAAAGCGTCTTCCCATTTTTTTGTTTCTTCAGGTGGAAGAGCTTTAAATTCATCTCTGCAAATGATACAACGTTGAGCGCAAGTATAGTCATAGCCAACATTAATATATTCTGGATAAGGCGCAATTAAATCAGTATAAGGGAGATCTTCTGTTTTATTTCCATTACAATTTTCATAATTACAAAAGGAATATTTTTTTTCTAATACGTCTTTTCTGAAATTTTGGGCTCTTTCTCCATTCCAAATTTCATCAATATCATCTTCAAAAATATTTCCTATTAAATTAAAATTTGAAAAGCAAGGGTTGCAGAAAAAACATTTTCCATCATTATTAAGTTCTAAACAATTCCACGGATTTTTGCAGTAAAGATTTCTACTCATATTTCCCTCATATAATATAAAAATTAATTATATAATATCATAATTCGTCTATTATTTCTTAATTAATTGCAATTTAGTGCGTGTTTTTGTATTATTTATGTATAGAATTTTTGAGGAAGAAAAAATGGCTGAAAACCGCTTTTGTGAAAAACCTTATGTATTTTTTGAAATTGGTACAGATGGTTTTTGTTATTTTTGTTCTAGATTATGGAATGATAGTTATTGTATTGGCAATATACTTGAAAGAAGTTTTGAAGATGTTTGGAATGGCAAGGAAGCAACTGAGTTCCGTAAAACAATAATAGATAAAACTTATAAATATTGTGATACTCATTTGTGTATTATGCCGACTTGTAATGGTTATGAATCGCCAGTAGCTCCATATCCAGAAGAAGTTAGTTTGTGTTACGACAATACTTGTGTTCAACAATGTGTGTATTGTAGGGATGAACCTCATATTATGTCTAAAGAAGACCAAGCAAAATGGGATGCTTTAATTGAACCTGTATTTATTCCAATGCTTAAGAATGCTAAATTGGTAACAGTTAATGTTGCTGGTGAAGTATTTATTAGTGAACACTCTAAAAAACTTATTAAAAGAATTGCAGAAGTATATCCAAATATTAAATTTGCAATCATTACTAATGGTATTTTATGTAGTGAGGAAAATCTTAAAAAATTAGGAATTGCAGATAAAATTGTCGATATAAGAATTTCAATTCCTTCTTGTATCGAAGAAACATATAATAAAATCGTAAGAAATGGCAATTTTGAAAGTGTAATGAAAAATATTAAATATGTTTCTGAATTAAAAAAACAAGGTTTAATAAAAGTTTTCCATTTGAATTGTGTTTTAACTTCATGGAATTATAAAGATTTGATTCCAATGACAAAATTCGCAAAAGAAGTTGGTGCTTGTGTTCATGTAATGATTGCTAAAGATATGGGACAAGGTACAAAATTTTTAAATCAGTTGGAAAAATATATAATAACAAATCCGACTCACCCTGAATATAATGAGTTTGTTAAAATTATGAATAATCCAATTATTAAAGAAAATGATGATTTCTTAATAAATGATGGATTTAAACATTTAAGACCAAATTCTTTTGTAGATGTTATTAAAAATAAAATGAATTTCTACAAAAAGTATGGTTGGGATTAAATATAAAATATTAATTTAAGTAATTATTTAATGTGTTATGCAACTTAAATTTATCTGCTATTTTAAAGTAAGTCGGTAAGTTTAGGTTGTATTTTTTTGCTAATTCTATAACTATAAAAAATAGAAAATCTATTTCTGAATTTTGTCCAATTTTTATATCATTTAAAATAGAAGAATATACATTTGCATCATCTCTTTCTTTGTATAATTCAAAATTAGCATAATACTCGTCTAAAAAATCTTCTTTAATATAAATATTCATTGCTTTTGCAAGTTGTATTAATTCATTGCAAAGAGCTTTGAATGTATCTAGTTTCTCGTCAATAAAATCATGAGCGCAAATATCATAATAGATACAACAAGCTTCAAAAGCAGAACGTGTAATTAATCGTTCGAATGATATTTGTGTAAAAATTTTATTGCTCATTATAGAAGTATTCATTCCACTTTGAGTAAAATCTTCTTTTATAGTTTCTAAAATGATTTTATCTGTTTTATTGTTGATATCAGCGAAATTAAGCTCGCAGTATTCTCTTTGTTGTAAATATTCAACATCTTGTCTATTAAACCAACGACATTTGCCAACAAAGTTAGCATCAAGAATATTTAAGTTTTTAAATTTTTGACTAAGTGCCCATCCTATTCCAAAACCATTTGATATAGAAAAAACAACGGTATTTTTTTTAGATGCTTTTTCTATTAATGGAATGCTTGATAAAATATCAGGTGTCCTAATGCATAAGATAATAACATCTGCTTTTTCTTTATATTGTTCGGCTGTTTTAATTTTGATGTTATATTTTTTTTCGCCTTTAACTTTTGAAATTAATTTAATTCCACCATTTTTTTTTGCTGTTGTTATGATGTCTTCGTATTTTGAAATTAATGTAACATCTTTATTCGCTGATTTTAAAAAACAAGCAAAAGTCGCACCTGTTGAACCAGCACCGATAATAAGGTATTTTAATTTCTTTTTAAAAAAGTCGAACATTTTTTCCTCGTAGTTAAATTATAGCTTTTAAATTGCCTATTAACAACAAATTTATTATAATTAACTCTGTAGTTTATGTAGAAAAATATAATGACTTTATTGTGTGAATTACCATATCGATGTGCAAATATAGATGAAAAAGGTAATGTTTATCCTTGTTGTAGCGGATATTGTAATGGTTTTTCTTTTGGAAATATTTTTTATGAAAAAGAATTCGAAAATATTTGGAATGGTGACAGAGCTAAAGAATTTAGAAAACAGTTTGTAGAACAAAAATATAATTATTGTAATTTAAATGTTTGTATTCCCCATCGTTCTGAAGATAATACTATTGCTCTTACTGAAACATCTGAAAAAAGACCTTCTTCAGTTTTATTGGGTTATGATAGAACTTGTAATGTAAAATGTATTTTCTGTAATCCAGAACATAATAATTATTCTAAAAAGTTTATTGAAAATGAAGAATGGTATATTGATTTATTAAAGGATGTTTCTCAAGTTAATGTTTCTTGTAATGGAGAAGCATTGGCAAGTGAACATTCTAGGAATTTAATTAAGAAGATTGTTGAGGTTTATCCTAATATCAAATTTGATATTTTAACAAATGGATTATTGTTTAATGAAATAAATTTAAATGAATTGGGAATATTAAATAAACTTTCAAATGTAGGGATTTCTTTTCATTCTTTAAATAAAGAAACATATAATAAACTTGTTAAAAATAGTGATTTTGATGAAGTTATGAAAAATGTTAAATATGCTATTTATTTAAGAAAACAAAATATAATAAAAAATTTGGAATTTAGATTTGTTATTACAACATATAATTATAAAGAGATGGTCGCTTTTGCAAAATTTGCTCAACAAAATAATGCAACTGCAATTTTTATGGATTGTATTCAATATAATATGAGCGATAATTTTTATAACAAAATAAATATTATCAATTCTGAACATAAAGAATATAATAAATTTGTTAAAATTTTGAAAAATCCAATTTTTAAAGAAAATTATGTCGTTATAAATGGCGCATTATTATCACTAAAACAGGTCAACATATTTACCTGTTTAAAAAAGAAATTAATAAACGCCTTGTTCCATTAATGCCATAGAAGTTGTATTTTTGCGCAATTCTAATTGTAGTTCTTTACATCTTTTCTCTACATATTCAAAAATTTCGTAATTATAATCTTCTATTTTTTGACCAGATTTTGTGTGAATTCCCCAACAAAATTCCATACTTATTTCAACGTGTTTTAATCCGTATTTTTTGCTTTCTAATAACCAATTTTCAACTTCTGGAATATTGTCATTGAATCCTTTTAAAATAATGTATTTTGAAACTACATTTAGTGCATTATAAGGGTCAGTTTTATTAGAAGAAGCTGCTTTAACATAGTTTTTTAGATTTTTCATAACTTGATTATATTTGTCACGATTTTTTATTTTTTTGTATGTTTCTCTAGAACCAGCACAAACAGCAACTGTTATTGTTCCTTTTTTATTTTTTAAAAGTTTTTCAACTGCTTTTGAATATTTTATCCCAGAACTTTCGCAAATAACGTGTTCTACATTGTTTTTCATAAATAAATCAATAAGTTTTGGAAATTCTTTTAAAACTCCTAATTCTCCACCACCAAAACAAACAATCAGGTGGTCTTTATCAATTTGATTTAGATTGTATAACTCTTTTAAAGTATTATAGATTAATGGATTTCCTTCTTTTTCTCTATCAGAAAATTCGCCTTTTGTTTCATCTCTATAAGAACAGTAAAAACATCCGCAATTACAATGATACCAATAATATAAGTCTATTCGTTGGATTTTATCATTGTATATTTCTTCATTATTTTTGTATATGCAATTTTTGCAACCTTCAGGAATAATACCTTGATTTAAATTTTCGTTGATTGTGCATCTTAAATCAGTAATTTTTTGAGCAAGTTCTTTTGCATTTTTTTCTTGATATGTCGAAATTATTTCACCAAGTTGAAGAGTCGTGCAAAAACGAACATTTAATTGGTGAAAACTAAGAGAATTAACTAGAAATTTGCAGTGATTATTGTTTGTCATAAGAATTATAATTTCATGATTTCTTCATGAATTTTTTTATACATTATAATATTAGGATTTAATTCGATTGCTTTGTTTATTGCTTTAGTTGCATTATGTGAATCGTTCATTTTGATTAGGATTTGTGCTTTAGTTGCATAAAACATATCATTATTTGGTTCGCCATTTATCGCCTTTTCGATATGAACAAGTGCATTCTTATAATCACCTAATCTGCGAAGAGTTTCGGCTTCTAAAGCATCACTAATTGGTAGTACCTTTTTATCTGTTTCTTTTTTATTTTCTTTTTTATTTATTAATTTTGAAAAAAACTTCAGCATAGTTTGATTATATAATTTATAATAAAAATAATCAATCAAAAATATGATAAACTTTATAAAAAATAGAATGTGTATTATTATATCTTTAATCGGGTTTAAAAATTCATTGGAGAAAAAATGGAGTATAAAAGTTGTGGATTTATACACCACGGGTTAGAATTTAGATATACAAATCAAGTTGTTGTTTGTCCTCAAGTTAGCCATGTCGGTGGTGGTAAGCTTATGTTATTAGAAAATTTTACCGAAAAAACATTTGATATAGATAAATTATTGCAAAATAGAAAACAAATTTTGGATGCTGTCAGGAATGGACTAGTTTTCCCTAATTGTCTTGGGTGTATGGATTTGAAAGAAATGGAGTGTCCAAAAGAAGAGCCTAAAATTAAAATACTTTTTTTTCAACATTGGACAAAGTGTAATAGTAAATGTATTTATTGTTATACTGCAGAAAATAAAAAATATTATAATTCGTGTAAAACATATAAAATTTTACCTTTATTAAAGAGAATGCTTAAACTTGATTTGCTAGATAAAAATGGATTGGTTAATTTTTCGGGAGGGGAGGTTACTTTATTAAAAGAATTTGCTCCGACTGTTAAATTATTAGATAAGCTAAATTATTATATAATTGTCAATTCTTCTGGTGTTGATTATAGCTCAACAATTGGAAAATATTTAAAAAAAGGAAATGGTTGTTTGATAATTTCTCTTGTTGCTGGAACGAAGTCAGTACACGAAAAAATAAAGGGTGTAAAAACTTACAATAGAATATGGAAGAATATAAGAAAGTATGTTAAACTTCAAGTTCAAGACCATCTCGTAAATATTAAATACATTATTGTTCCAGGTTATAATGATACAGAAGAAGAAATTGATGTGTTTTTGCAATGTTGTAATGATGCTGGTGTTAAAAATGTCGTATTGGGTATAGATGTAAATCTTTTTGAATCAACTAGAATAAAGGCAGAAAAAATGGGATTGTCTTTTTATATTGCTAATAGAGCAACAACAATGCTGACTAAAGGAAAGTATGCAAATGAGTTTTGGGAAAAATATAGATATGACGATGGTGTATATTCAAATATTTATTTTGAACATAATCGAATATAGAAAATGAGTAATAAAAGATGCTAGATAGATTAAAAAAATATTTTAATAATCCTTTTCAATCAAAGATAGAAAAAATAGATTGTGTTTCTTGCGATTGCTTGAATGAAAGATTGGTTTTTTTTGGTGATAAAGTTGCATATTGTTCAAATGGTAATCCGTCAAACAAAATGAGTTATCCTTTAATTTATGATAATTACAATGGTGATTTTGAAATTAATAAATTTTCAAAAATTGTACAAAAAAATAGATTAAATATATTGAAAGGTAAATATAATTCTTCTTGTGAGGGGTGTTCAAATTTAAAAAAACAAAAATGGTTTATAGATGCTTCTAAATTTCCTAAATTCAAGTATATTCAATTTTCGGGATATTCGTTATGTAATAGTAAGTGTGTTTATTGTAATTCATGGACTAATACAAAACAGGAAGGAAATAGTTTTGTTACAAAAAATGGTCAAATAGATTCCTATGAAATAATGCCTATTATTAAAGATTTAATAAGAAAAAATATGATTACAGAAGATACGGTGATTGATTTTGCTGGTGGTGAACCTACTTTATATAGAGAATTTGAACAAAGTTTGGATTATTTTTTAAATTTTGGAACTAAAAAAATGATGGTCTTTTCAAATGTTATTAAATTCTCACAAATAATAGAAAAAGGTTTAAAACAAGGAATTATCACTTTGACTGTATCTGTAGATGCAGGTTCCCAACAAATTCATAAGAAAATAAAGGGGGTTGATTCTTATGAAAAGGTCTGGCAAAATCTTCAAAAATATGCTTCCTGTGTTAAATTTAAAAATCAAATTGTATCTAAGTTTGTAATAGTTCCTGATATAAATGATGATATATGTGAAATTACTGAATGGGTTCGCAAAAGCAAAGAAATTGGAATAACAAATTTGATTTTAAATGCTGATAATAGGATATTTGAAAAGGAAGTTGATAAAGATTTAATGTTAAAATTAAAAAAATTAGGTGAAGAATTTCTTTTGTTGGGAAAACAGGAAAATATGTTGTGTGAATTGTATTCTAATATGATTTATGCAAGTTCATATATTTAAAAATGAAAGAAGTTAAATTATTAATTTGTGATATGGTTTTAGTTAACGGTATGGAAGGTATAATGAAATATAATTGTTGTGAATATTTGTTGCACCAAATTGTATTTGATCAGTTTGATATAAAACCTTGTTGTTCAAGTTCAATGAATAATGAAACTGTAAAATTCTTTGATTTTAAAGAAGGTGATGATTTTGATATTAATCGTTATATAGAGAAAAGAAAAGAATATATAGAACAGTTTAAACAAGGAATAATTCCGTCTTGTTGTGAAGGTTGTCCTATTATCAAAAATCAAGAGTGGGATGTTGATGAAATTTATTTTGACAGGATAATTATAGCAAATAAGGCAAAGTGTTCTTGTAATTGTATTTATTGTGTTTATACTCATGATAATCCTGAAGCAAAGCATTTCTATAATACAAGAAAATCTTATGATGTAATTCCAATATTAGAACAATTTCGTACAAAAAATTTAATTAAAGAAAATTCAATGATTATAATAGGTGGTGGAGAATACACCGAATTTCCACAGGAGGAAGTTGATTGGATAATATATTTTGCTTCATTTATGGGGTGTAAAATAAGTTTATTAAGTTCTGGGATTTTTTATTCTGAGGCTACGGCAAAAATTTTACGTTCTGGTAGTGCTGAATTATCTATTTCTCCAGATTCTGGAACCGAAAAAACATATAAGAAAATTAAACAAGTTAATGCTTTTAATAGAGTATGGAAAAACTTGGAGAAATACGTTCAATCGGCAAAAGATAATCCAAATTCTATTGTAGAAATAAAATATATTATTATTCCGAATATAAATGATAGTATAGATGAATTTAAAGCATTTATCCGCAAGTGCCAAGACATTGGCTGTAAAAATATACATATTGATATTGAACATTATTGGTTTTCCGAACATAAATCTGAATCTATGCCCAAGTCTATTATGGAAATTAAAAAATTAATAAATAAAACACAGAATATGAATTTTACATATTCTTGCGAAACTGAATATTGGTTTAATCAGCAATATGGACAAATGTCTTAAACTAAAGTAACATACTAGTAAATAAGGAGAAGGTAATGATATATAAAAGTTGTAAGTATATTCAAAATGGTATTGCGTTTAGACACGATGCAGTTACTATTTGTAATAAATTATCAGGAACAAAAAGATATGAAGATTTTAACCTCCCTTATGAAAAAGGTTTCTATGAAAGATTTATTGAAGTTCGTGATAAAGCCATAGAAAATTGTAAAAAAGGTATTCTTCCTCACGAAGGATGTCAATCTTGTCCTTATGTTGAAGAAAAAGATTGGGATGATGACACTCGTTTTAAGGAAATTGAAATTACACACTGGACTCATTGTAATTGTGGCTGTGTTTATTGTGCTATGTTGCCTGTAACGCACGGTAAAATTACTAGATTTTCACAAAATAACCCAGATATTGTTTTATTACCTTATATAAAAAGAATGTTAAAGGAAGATAGAATTCATCCAGATGCATTTTTCTCAATCACTGGCGGAGAATGTACTGTTTTAAAAGAATTTCCAGCTATGATGAAATTATTACTTGGAAATAAAAATGCAAAATATGGTTTTTGTCTTCAATCCAATGGTATTAAATATGAAAAACTATTTTCTAAAGCAATAAATAGTGATAGAAGAACATCTATTGTTATTTCTATTGATGCTGGAAGTAGAGAAATGTTTAAATTGATTAAAAGAGTTGATAAATATAATGATGTTATCAATAATTTTAAGCGTTATTTAAAAGATACAAAATATAATAAAGATAGAATTATTTCTAAATATATAATTCTTCCAAATATTAATGATTCAAAAGAAGAAATTGATAAGTGGATAGAAACTTCAAAGAAAATTGGTTTAAAAACTTTGCAGCCGTCTATTGAATTTTGTTCTCAAGTAGTAAAACCTGGAGAATATAAAGATTCTCAATCAGAGCTATATTATTATATGAAAGAACAAATTGTTGCAAATGGTTTTAACATAGTAACTTGTGATTTTATCGAAAGCATTGTAAAAAATAGAAGCTATGATATAACAAAAAAATCATAGAAAGAATAATATGAATTATTGTTGTGAGTTTTTATTGCATGAAATAGCTTTTTATAAAAATACGATTAGACCTTGTTGCTCGTTTTCTATAGAAGGTGATATTACTCCTTTTGTAAACAATTACAATGGTGAAATTGATAAAATACAAGAGTATTTTTCAAAAAGAGATGCATTTATTGAAAAAACAAAACAGAACATAGCATTACCTTGTTTTAATAATTGTACTATTTTTGAATCTCCTAGAAATAGTGATTATTCTACAGCACTTACAAATATTATTATATCAAATAGAACGAAGTGTTCTTGTAATTGTATATATTGTGAGCAAGCTGCATTTGGTGAGAATGAAGAATTTAAAAAACAAATGAACCAGAGGAAACCTTATGATATAAAACCAATTTTAGAATATTTGAAAAATAATAATTATATTGCGCCAAATTGCCGTTTTCTAATTTGTGGTGGAGAGTGCAGTGAGTATCCAGAGGAAGAATTGAAATGGCTTGTTTATTTTATATTATTTCATAAAGGGCACATTATGTTTTTAAGTTCTGGTTTGAATTATTCTAAAGAAATAGAATGTGCTCTAAAAACATCTGATTCTGTTTTGAAAATTTCAGTTGACTCAGGGACGAAAGAAACTTATGAAAAAATTAAAAGAATAAAAGCATATGATAGAGTTTGGAATAATATAAAACGATATGTTTCTGCTATAGAAGAGTATGACAAGGGTCGTGTAGATTTGAAATATATTTTGATACCAGGTGTAAATGATAATGAAGAAGAAATTGATGCCTTTTTAGAAAAGTGTACACAAGTTAATTGTAAGTCTATTGTGTTAGATGTGGAACATAGGTGGCTATCTCAAAACAAGTCAAACTTAGAAAATTTTGTAAATATTAAACATTGTTTGAATTATTTTTTCAGAAATTCTCAAAAGAAACAAATTTTTGTTAGTATTGAAGGTGTTGAAGAACCTTTTTTATGGTCGTTTGTAGATAAAGAATTTAATTATAAGTAGGGTTTAAAAATGAACTATAAGTGTTGTGAATATATTTTAAATTGTATGGTTTTGGCACAATCTGAGATAATTCCATGTTGTTGTGGGCCAAAAAATAGAGAAAGAACCGTATTTATAGAAAATTTTAAAGGTAATCATTTTGATTTTGAAGAATATAATAAGCAAAGAACATTGTATATTGATATGTTTAAAAAAGGTGAAATTCCCTTGTATTGTAAGGGATGTCCTTGTATAGAAGAAAAAGAGTGGGATGATTTACCTAAAATAAAGAGAATAATTATATCAAACAGAACGAAGTGTTCTTGTAATTGTATATATTGTTCTTTAGTTACTACTAGTACGCAAACAAAAGAAGAATTAAATACAAGAGTTTGTTATGATGTTATTCCGGTGTTGAATGATTTGTGTAATCAAAATTTGATTGATAAAGATTGCAATATAACGATTGCTGGTGGTGAATGTTGTGAATATCCAAAAGGAGAGTTAGAATATATCCTTTATTTATCTTCTGTTTTAGGATGTAATTTAGAAATATTAAGCTCTGGTATTATTTTTTCAAAAGCAATTGAATCTGTATTAAAAACTGAAAAATGTGTTTTGAAAATTTCTGTAGATTCTGGATTTAAATCAACTTATGAAAAAATTAAAAGAGTTAAAACATATGATAAAGTATGGGAAAATTTATCTAGATATGTAAAAGCTACTGAAAATAATAAAAATGCAAAAGTTGTAATAAAATATATAATTTTACCTGGAATCAATGATAATAAAAAAGAAGTTAAAAAATTTATAGAAAAGTGTAATTCTGTTTCTTGTAGAAATATAGAAATAGCCATAGAATATGTGTGGTTTGAAAAAAATAAAAATAAATTTCCTGATCAGAAATTAATAGACACGATAAAAGAATTAAAAACTTATCCTTTTAATATTACATTTGAAGAACAAGTGATTCAGTATATTGAATTTTTACAAAAATACAGTAGTAAAATATAATTTTTATTTATAAAAAATTGTTACATAGTTATTTCTTGAATTAGTGTATTTTCAAATTCTATTAATTTCTTTAATCGTAATTTATATAAATTTGTAAATTTGTCGTTTTCATTTTGAATGGATTGTTCTATTCTTTTTTCATAATATAAATGTGGTTTATTAAATAATTTTATTGCTTTTTGAATAGATTCATTTTCTTCTTCGTTTTTATTTAAGAAATGGCAGACATCAGATTTTACTAAGTGATAGTAATAAATATTTTTGTTTATTTTTAAAGCATTATTTATGTCTGACAAGGCTTTTTTATATTGTTTTTGTTTCAAAAAGCATAGGGCTCTTTCGTAAAAAAGTGAATCATTTTCTTTATCAAAATTAATTGCTTTATTTAATAAATTGATTGATTTTTTTATTTCACCATTTTTATTAAAAACTTCAGCGTTGAGTGCAAGCTTTATAGCTTCTATTTTTTTATTCTTTTTTTTCTTAAATAGTTCTATAACATTCATAATTTTATTATACATGTAATTTTTTTATATGTGAAATTATATGTTATGATATTTTTGAGGAGAAAAGGGTATAAATGAAATTTCTTTGTTGTAAGACATTATTTAATGACTTAATATTTCATCCAGATGTTGTTGCTTTTTGTTGTGCAAAGGTTGTGGATGAACTTTTGTGTTTTAAAGATTATGATGGTTCTGTTATAACAAAAGAACAATATTTAATTGCTAGAAATAAATATGTTGATAATTTTAAAAAAGGCATTATTCCTGATGTTTGTAAAAAATGTCATAATTTAGAAGAAAAAGAGTGGGATGAGAGTGTTGGGTTTAATATTCTTTCTCTAGCTTATAAAACAAAATGTAGTATTTGCGATTGTTTTTATTGTACTTTGTCAAAAGGGGATGCTCAGAGAAAAAAAGAAGTTAATAATACAAAAACATATGATATTCGTCCTATTTTAGAAAATTTACGCAATGAAAACATGATTTTACCTGGTTGTGCTATAAGTGTTTCTGGTGGTGAATGTTGTGAATATCCAGAAGGCGAGTTGGAATATATGACTCATTTTGCACAAGTAAATGATTGTGTTATCGAATATTTAACATCTGCTATTAAATATTCTGAGTGTATTGCTTCAGCTTTGGCAACAATTCCTTCTAAAATTATTGTTTCGGTTGATTCTGGAACAAAAGAAATGTATGAAAAAATAAAGCGTGTGAAAGCATATGATGTTGTTTGGAAAAATTTAAAAAAATATATTGAGGTTTCTAAAAAAAATCCTAATGCAAATATTTTTGTAAAATATATTATTATACCTGGAGTAAATGATAATGTTGAAGAAGCTAGGGCATTTATTGAAAAATGTCAAGCAATAAAAGTTAAAAAAATATTAATAGATATGGAGTTTTCTTTTTTATCAGAAAATCAACATAAAGAAGCAGAAGGTTCTTTGAAAGAGGTTATTAATTATTTTGCAAAGAGGTCTAAGGAATTAAGCCCTAATATTTATTTGTCATTCACCCCAGATTGTGAATTTTGGTGTATAAAGCAAATTTATGATGAGTGAATGAAAAAATATAATAATAAATTGTGTTATTATTATTGTGTTGGTTGAAGGAGATATTTATGCAAAAAATCTTTAAAAAGCAATCTTTAATATTCGTGTTTAATGCTATTTGTATTCTTTCAATAATGATTTTTCTTTTTGTTCATAATCAAAATGCTTATATAAGAACAGATGATATTAATGATTTGATATTGAGATATTTTAAGTTTTCTCATTGTAGAATTTTTTCAGAGTGTATAGAGTTGTTTTTTCTTAAACAAATACCAGAAATGTTGAATATACATATTCAAGATTTTGCAGTTGTTTCTGAAGGAATACTTAAGATTGCATTTTTTGTACCTCTTATATATATTATTTCAAGCTTTTTTTTCTATTTTAAACAAAGAAAAAATTGTTTTTTGGGAATAATTTTTGTATTAGTTTTTTTTACATATTTATGTTTAATTGAGGAAATAAAGTTTTTATATTGGTGGGATACACTTCAGTTCTTTTTTGGGTATACTGTTTCGATTTTATTTTTCTTGTTGTGGTGGAAAAAATTCCTTGATTTGTATACAAATAAAGATTTATATACAGAAAAAGATGATAAGCAGTTAGTTTATTTAACTTTGTTTACTGCTTTTGCAAATGAACAAGTTTGTACAATAATGGTTTTTCTGATGTTTTTAGTTCTTATTGAATCTTTTTTCAATAAAGAAAGTCATAGTAAATTTGTATTAAAAAAGTTATGCAAATTGATTCCAATAGCAATGACATTTTATTTACTTTATGCCTTTACTTATTCTATAACTTCTGTAGTTCGACTTTCTTTTTCCGGTTTTATTGCAACTTATGGCAGTGTTGCAGAATATTTGAACCTTTTTAAACATATATTTATTGAAGAAAATATTCATTTATGGTTATTTATAGTTTCTTTGGTTGTTATAATTTGTATAAAAGAAAAAAAAACAATTTGGGAGCCCAATAATGGTTCATTAAAAATAGTTTTATATAGTTATTTGAGTTGTTTTTTATTCTATATTGGTTTATATTTTTGGGGGCAGACATACCATCATCCTGTTGAGGTTGAGGATATGATTTATCCCAAGTATTGGCTTTTATATCCAGCTTTTAAAATGTTTCTAAAAATGTTTTTATTGTCATCTATTTTATATTTATTGAGTTATATTTTCTCTCGCAAAGGTATAGATATTATTTGTAAAAATATACTTTTATTTATAGTAATTATGTCACTAAGTATTTATATTTATAAAAATTATAAATATTCTAATATATTTTTTTCTCCTGAGGGTAGAAAAACACTTTATTTAATGGATAAGTTAACGGTATTTTATGCTAATAAAAAATTGCCAGTAATATATCCTTATGAAAATATGCAGTTAGTTTGGTTTTTCGAAGAAGAAACAATTACTGAAGATATTAAAAATAAAAATTTTGGGAAAATTTATTATGATTGTACATATCTTAAGTATATTTCTTACTTATACAAGGTTGATACGTCAAAAGGTATGATGTTTAAAACATATGATGAAGCGATGAAAGATTTTGTAAGTGCTGGTGGAAGTATAGACGAAAATGAATTGGAAGAACTTAAATTTTCAAAAATAAAAGAATTATTAAAGTAAAGGTTTTTGTTATGAAAAAAGAAAATTGTTGGATTTATAATTTTTTGTTATAATAAATAAAAAATGATAGTTTTAGAAGTTTTGTAATGGTATGTTATATACTTGTTTACAATTTAATTGATTAGTCAAATTGGTAGTATTTAAAATGAGAGTTTGCGATAATCTTAATAATTCAATTTGTTTTAATTATAAAAATATTGGTATTACTTATTGTACTTTGACTAATGCTAATAATGGTAAAGGATGGCCTAAAATTTCTGATGAAGTTTTTGATGGTCAAACAATTGATTGGGATAAGTTTTTTGAAGAACGTGCTAAACATATTGAGGCTATAAAGAATTCTTGTGAACGAGAAGAATGTAAAAATTGTCAGCAAATTTCTGATATGAATTTTATTGATGATAAAAAGCTTCATTATATTCTTTTATCACCTTGGCAAATTTGTAATTCTGATTGTATTTATTGTTTGGGACATGCTCAACCAATTTCAGAAAAAGCGCCAAATTATAATCAATATTATAAAGAATATGAAGAACCATATGATATGTTGGCTATTCTAAAGGATATGATTGAAAAAGATGTTTTGGCAAAAGATGCCGAGATTGATTTTGCTGGTGGTGAACCAACTTTATATCCTAAATTTGATGAGTTAATCAATTTCTTTTTGGATAATGGGTTTAAAAATATTATTATTCATACAAATAATATTCAATATTCTAAAGCAATAGAACGCGGAATAAAAGAAAATGCTATTAGTTTAATGATTTCTATTGATGCAGGTACAAAAAAATGCCATGAAAAAGTAAAAGGTGTTAAATCTTTTGATAAAGTTTGGCATAATTTTAAAAAGTATTCAAAAGTTAGAAAAAAAGATTTTTCAAAAAGATTATGTGCGAAGTATGTTATTGTTCCAAATGTAAATGATACAAAAAAAGAGTTTGAAGAATTTATCAAACAAGCACATAAAAATGGGGCAACTCAGGTTGCACTTAATGTATATAATCAATTGCTTAATGAAATGAATTATGAAGAAAATTTGTTGAATCATTTGGTAGAAATTTCTGATTTTTGGGTTGAAAAAGCAAAAGAAAAGAAACTTTCTTATATGTTTTTCCCAAATATTGGTTATGTATATAAAAAATTGGGTTTAAAACGTGATTAAAGAAAAAATAAAAAAAAATTTTACAAAAAATAATTTTATATTATTTCTAAATATTTTTGTTGTTATATTTTTCTTGATTTTTATAATGGAATCTCAAAAGTATGCGCATTTGCATTTTCATGATTTTGTAATGCCTTATTTAGATGATTTTTCTTCTAAGGAAAGTATTCGAAATATTTTCTTTTCTTTAGGAAGAATTCCGGCTCGATTTCTTTCTTTTTCATTTTTAAA
Organism: Cyanobacteria bacterium SIG29; assembly: GCA_015152515.1. Taxonomy (GTDB): domain Bacteria; phylum Cyanobacteriota; class Vampirovibrionia; order Gastranaerophilales; family Gastranaerophilaceae; genus Avigastranaerophilus. Next base: position 86,324 of record SUTV01000003.1, on the reverse strand, counting down.
TTGGATGCCAGAATTTTTCAAAATAAATCCTAATGATTTTGTGTCTGGCTTTTCAATAGGTGGTATCTTATTGTCATTTTTTGTTTTGTTTACTTGTTATATCCTTACTAAAGCCTTTTTTATTTTGGATAATGATTCTGTTCCAATTATAAAAAGAAAAGAATTTTCGGTTGTTTTTTTAAGTATATCCTTAATGTTTGCTATAACCTTAAAAAATAAAATTACTTTGTATCCTATGTTTGGAATATCTGAATATGCAACATATTTTGAATATTTATTTCCTTTTGTATTTTTTGTAATTTTTTATATTTATTTATTTAAAATATTGACTGATGTTGACTTCTTTAAGAAGTCAAAAAAACATTTTGCTTTAATGTTAATAAATACTTTTATTCTTTGTTTTTGGTCAGAAACATATATTGTTTTAATAGCATTTTCGTTATTTCTACTATTTTTTATATTGTTAATACAAAAAAAGAAAGAAATTTTATGTGGTAAAGAAATTTTTACTTTATTAAATATGTTTGCATTAGGAAGTGTATACTTTTTGTTCTTCTCTGGATATATGTATACTGAAAATATAACAGGTAGAGCACATGTTCAAATAGATTTATTTGATAGGATCTCTGTTATATCAAATTATTTGCCGTTGTACTACAAACATATAATAAAGAATAATTTTTTATATATCCTTCTTATTGGATTATTTGGGGTTTTTCTAAGTTTTATTTTAAAATACAAAAAGAATGAAAAAGTTTCTGCTGTTTTGATTATAAGTAGTATTATTTTGTTTTCATATTTTTCTCTGAATTTTATGTATCTTTTATTTCCAGATTTGGGTTGTATTTTTACTAGAGGATATAATCGTATTTTAAATGAAAATATATTGGAATTAATTTTGATTTTTATGTTTGGAACAATATTTTTCTTTTTTGATAAAAAGAAAGTTTTGTTTTTGATATTTACAATTTTGATGACAATGTATAGTGTAGTTTCTTTGGCACCTGAATTTTTGTTGTTGCAGAAAATAAGGTATGAATCTAAAAAAGCTTTATATGAATTTGAAAGGCGCATTTTTTTATATGACTCAATTTATGAAATTCCAATTATTCCTGCTTCTTGTGTGATAGATGATGATATATATTTGCAAGGTGTTAATGAATTGATTCATGAATTAAGAAAAGAAAGGGAAATTAAGGATTTTCCGATTATTTTTGATTTTTTAATAACAAAATATTCTACATATTTTAATTATTGGTATAAAAATAAAATTTATCCTATTTGTTTAATTGAAGATGATATAACTGCTTTAGAAGATTGGAAAAGTGTTTTAAATATATTGCAAATTGATGAAAATCAATTTTTCGATAAAAATTTAAATTTTTCTAAAATTAGAAAAATAGAAAATTATTTGTTACAACAAATAAGTGATAAAAACATTAAAGAAATAATTTCTCGTGTTAGAGGTAGTGATATTGAATTGTTAAATGATTATTTTATTGCTGAGAAAAAAATGATTTGAATGCACAAATTAATATTGCTAAAAAAATTATAGAATTAGGTCTTTCTAATGATTATTATTTTAAAAATCAATTGTTAGGTTTAAAATTAAAATCAAATAATGAGCTTGATTTAGTTTTAGTAAAAGAAATTATGCGAGAAACAAAGACATATGAAGTTTTACAAGTTCATTATTATTCAAATATTGAACAGATTAGAAAAAAAATAATGAAGAAACGTATGTTAAAGAAATAGAATTAAAATCAAATCTGTTTTGGAGGAAACATGAAAAGGGCGTTAATTACAGGTGTTACAGGACAAGATGGAAGTTATTTGGCAGAATTGCTTTTAGAAAAAGGCTATGAAGTATTTGGAATGGTTCGTATGTCTTCTGCTAATAATTTAGATAGATTAAAACCAATTTTATCTAATGATAAATTTCATATTTTATATGGTGATATGACTGATGAGGCTAGTTTATATAATGTTGTTAAAACTTCATCACCTGATGAAATATATAATTTGGCGGCTCAGTCTCATGTTGGTTTGTCTAATAATTTTTCAGAATATACAACAAATGTAAATGCTCTTGGAATTTTGCGTTTGATAAATGTTCTTTGTAATTTGGGAATTCAAAATAAAGTAAAAATTTATCAAGCATCAACTGCTGAAATTTTTGGGAATGTTGATGAAGATGTATTGAGTGAAACTTCACAAGTTAAACCAATTAATCCATATTCTTGCGCTAAAGCGTATGCGTTGATGTTAACTAGAACATATCGTGAACAAGGTATGTTTATTGTAAATGGTATTGCGTTTCCTCATGAATCAAAGCGTAGGCCAGATAAATTTGTTACTCGTAAAATTTCTAAAGCAGCTGTTCGTATTAAATATGGAAAACAAGAAAAACTTTCTTTAGGAAACTTATCTGTTAGAAGAGATTGGGGACATGCAAAGGATTATGTTTATGCAATGTGGCTTGCTATGCAACATAATGTGTCTGATGATTATGTCCTTGCTACTGGTATAACAACAAGTCTTAAAGAATTATGCACAAAGGTTTTTGCTAAGTTGGATATTGAGCTTGAATTTAAAGGCGAAGCTGATGACACAAAAGCTTTTGATAAAAAAACTGGTAAATTAATTATAGATATTGATTCTAGATTTTCTAGAAAACATGAAAAATTGAACCCTATTGGCGATTCATCAAAAGCTCAAAAAGTATTAGGTTGGAAACCAACTATTACTATTGATGAAATTATTGATGAAATGGTTGAGCAAGATTTAATAGAAGAAGCTTAAATTTATTTAAGCGCATATTCTTTTATTATATGTTCTGTTTTTTGCCACATTGTCATTCGGATACCTTTTTCTTCACAAGATTTTTTAAAGTGAAGATAAAGTTCGCCATAGTGTTTTGGTAATGGAGTTGTGTTTAAATCTGTGAATAGAACATACTTGTTATCTATCATAAATTCAATATTTTCTATTCCAATGTCAGACATTAAATTAACAAATTTTGTAATTTCTTCTTTATTGTCATTAATGTGTTCTACGATTATGTATTTAACAGTAATGTATCTTTTATTTTTGCTTTTTGCATATTTTTTTAAATTATTAACAGAATCTTTAAATTTATCTACTCTTTTTAGTTTTTTATAGAGTTCAGGTGTTGCACAATCAAGTGATGTTGTGTAATCAACTAGATTTTTGTCTAAAAGTTTTTTAATAATTGGTTGGTAAACAATATTGTTAGAAAGTATGTTGAATCTAGTTATTCCATTTTTTAAGAATTCTTTTACCATTGGTTCAAATTCTTTTAAAACAGATATATCACCACCTTGAATGCAAGCGGTTAAGTCGTTTTTATTTAACAAATTTTCTTTGTAAAGCTGTTTTAAAAGAGGAATCATATCATAATATTTGCTCTTGCCGGATTTATATGTTATTTCTCCTTTTGAATCGTACATTCTAGCACAATATATACAACCACAATTACATTGCGTCCAATGGCTAATATTTATTGTTTTAAAGGTTTCAGATACTTCATCAGTCTCTTTTCTTTCTCTTAAGAAGAAACAACCTTTACAAGGGGAGTTTTCAATATTTTCTTCAGTTAATAAATCAAAAGAATCTTTTTTGAATTGTTTAAAGGCTTTCCAGTCTATTTTTTCTCCTTTGTATGCCTCATAATATACTGGTCCAATTTGTCCAGAACAACAAGACATTATTCTATCGTGAAAACAAGATAAAACATTATTTAATTCATCACAAAAATATTTTTTCCCCATATCAATCCTATAAGTTTAATACTAAAGCTCTATCATAAAATTCAAAAGCAATATTATCATCTAAACTTTTTTGTCTAATGTATTTTAAAAGGTCTTTTACATATTCTGGTACTTCGCCATTTTGTCTTACAAACCATTTCTCTTCGACATCTGCAATGATATATTTTACTCCAAGTTGCTTTGTACAAAGGTCATACCATCTATCTATTTCTTCTTTTGTATCATTAACGTTAGGAATGATGATATATTTGACTCCTAAACCAAGAGGATTTTTCGCTGCTTTTGCATAGTCTTTTATCGTATTGCAAGTTTCTTTGAATTTATCAACTTTTTTTACTTTTTTGAAAACTTCTCTACTTCCTGCATCAAGAGAAATAACAATTCTAATATCAACATCTTCTCTTTTAAGTACGTTTAACACCATTTTACTTGTTTTTATACCATTTGTATAAAGTGCAAAGTGTTTGTTTCCGTATTGAGCAAAAATTTTAATGATATCATCAAAATTTTTCATGATTGTCGGTTCGCCCATTGCAAATGAAATATGTGCATTTGGGGCTTTTTCTAAATTATAGATTTTTTTATCTAATAATTCTTTGAATAAAGGAAAAATATCATATCCTTTTACTGTTCTATTTTCTAAAATTTCTTGGAAAGAAAAACAATATATGCAATTTGCATTACATTCGTTTGTATGTCCAATCCAAAGCATATCAAGGTAATTATCAAAGTCTGATAAAAATTGTTCGCTTGAATTTTCGTCAAATTCTTCTATCCAATGGCAGCCTTTACAAAATGGAGGAATTTCGCCTTCTCTCATTTCTTTAACCAATTTATTTTTTGTTGCAAAAACTGTATCCCAATCAGCTTTATCTTTTGGTCCAGTGTATGGGACGATATAGTTATTGTTTCTTTCGTTTGGTGAATGTATAGAAAGGTGGCAATGTCTAAAACAGTCATAATGAATATAAAGACCGTGTGCCAAATATCTACATCTATACATCTTTCCCATATCAAACCTCTTTATTTGTATGAAAATATTATATCACGATTAAGCAATTTGTAGAAAACAATATAATATGATACCATTTTTTTATGAGATATAAGAGTTGTAGATTATTAGAACATGGAATTTATTTTTATTTAGACCCTGGCTCTAAACAACTTTGTGTTGGACATTGCTGTAATACTGATAATTTAGAACTTCCTGATAGATTATATTTATATTCTGATTTAAAAAACCAAACTTTAAGTTGGGATTATATTTTTGAGGAAAAAAGAAAATTAAGAGAAAATGCTAAAAAAGGCATATATCCTTCGCAATGTGATGGCTGTTTTGAACTAGTAGAACGTGATTGGGATGATGATGATTATATAAATCATTTAACAGCTGGTCATATTATGAAATGTAATTCTAGATGTGTTTATTGTCCTATTGGTAGGATTCCAGATTGCCATAATCGTGAACAAGATGTTGATATGAAACCAATTGTTGAAGAATTATTAGAGAAAAATTTATTAAGATATGATGGTTCTTTGCGTTTTGTTGGTGGTGAACCAACATTAATGAAAGAATTTGATTGGCTTGTTGATTTATTCTCTAAAAATAATGTGCCTGAAATTTATGTGCCAACATCAGGCATTCGTTTGTCAAAAAGTTTGTGCAAAGCGTTAGAGAAAGTTCCTGCTGCCGCTATTGTTGCAAGTGTAGATTCTGGTACTAAAGAAACTTTTGAAAAAGTAAAAGGAACGAAATTTTTTGATATAGTTCAAAAAAATATGGCGACATATTTGAAACATGCAAAAGAAAAGAATTTTGTAATTTCTAAATTCATTTTGTTTGCTAATTATAATGATAGTGCTTTTGAAATTGAAGCTTGGCTTGAGAATTGTCATAAACAAGGATATGTTGAAGTTCAATTTGATTCAGAACATAGTGTATCATCTTCAGAACATTGTGAAAATAAAAAATATGTTAATAGAACACTTAGAATGTTAGATTATACAGAAAGATTTGCTGAAAAATATAATATTAAAGTGACATCATATTTGGCGTTTATGAATAGGGCTAAAAAAATATATGAACAACAAGTTGCTTGTATAGATAAATTTAAGTATTCAAATATAAACTTTGAAGATTTTGTTGAAAATAAAATTGATGAATTAGTTAGAAATGAAGAGTTTTCACCAAAACGCAGAGTAAAAATGACTATTTCTAAGCCGGTTTTAGATAATGAAGCAGATAAATTAAAAACAATTTTGCGTTTGGGATTTGATTTCGATATCGAAATCAAAAATTATATTTCTTCCCCTATTTTAGATGAAATTGTTAAAACAAGTTATTCAAATATTGTGTATTTAAAAGGGAAAAATAACCTATTAAATTTATTTAAAATTAATAGGTTAAAAAATAAGTATAAAAAAATGATTAAACTTTCAAAAATTGAGTTTTAATTATTTGCCACCAAATAAAAAATGAAGTTTTGATTTCAATTTTATTAATGGTGATACTTTTCTGCAGTTATAAATTTTGTTTTCTACAATTGCATCAGCCCAAGGTTCTGCTAGCAAGTCAAATCCTCGTTTTTTTGCTTGTTCTTCAAAATATTTGTAAGATTTAATAACATTTGCTTCAATGGCTTGGTTTTTTGTTGTGTTCATTTTGCTTTCAATATGGTTAACAGCTCTAGATACAGTTTTAACTCCTGTGGATTTGCAGAAATCAAAGAAAGCATCAATCTCTTTTTTGTTATCATTAACATTTGGGAATATGATGTATTTTACTTTTATTCTGTTTGCATTTTCTTTTGCATCATTTATATATTTTTTAATTGTTGCTGAAACTTCTTCAAATTTATCAACTCTTTTAATTCTTTTGTATGCTTCTTTTGTACCACAGTCTAATGAAATACAAATTGAATTGTGATTTCCTGCTTTTAGCATTTCACCAATAACGCTTTCATATTTGATTCCATTTGTTAAAACTTCAAGCCTGCAATTTTGAGATAAAAGAAGTTTTACAATTTGTGGAAATTCTTCAAGCATTGTTGGTTCTCCACCCATAAAATCAATATAAGTATTTGCGGTTAATCTTCCTTCTTTAATCAATTTTTCAATATATGGAAGAGAATCATAATTATCACTTTTCTTTACATCTTCATAAAAATCAGAATGTACGCTACAATAAAAACAAGCAGCATTGCAGTGTTTCCAATTAAATATGGTGATTTTATGAATTTTTCCATCAAATTCATTCCAATCTTTTTCTTCTAGAATAGGGCATAGTTTGCATTTTTCTGGAATGATTCCATTTTTCATTTCTTCAATTATTTTTAAACGTCTTTCTTCGTTTTTTTGAAAAGAGTTTTCTTCTGAGTAATGTATGTATTCTGGTCCTTCCCATACTTCATTACAATATTTAAACCCATCAAAACTTAAATCTATGCTTCCTAAAATATGTTTACAACATTTATATCTCATTTTAAAATCCTTTATTGTTAAATATATTATATCAAAATAGACATATTTTGCTATTTTGTATATTCTAATAAGTGGAGGTAATATGACAACAGAATATGCAATATGTACATTTCCATTTGATTCTGCACAAATTAGTATGCAGGGAGAAGTTTTTGTTTGTTGTCCTCCTTGGTGTAATTCATATTCTTTAGGAAATATTTATGAACAGTCTTTTGATGAGATTTGGAATGGGGAGAAGGCTAAAAAATTAAGACGCCAATTTATTGAAAAAAAATATGATATTTGTAATCTTGATTTGTGTGTAAAAGATTGTTCTCAAAATATTATTCCAACTGAAGTTGTGCCAAAACCAAAAACTTTTATTTTTTGTTATGATGCAACTTGTAATGTGAAATGTATTTTCTGTAGAAGTTGCCATCAAAAGCAAGATTTGTCATATTTTAATGAAAATATGGATGAAATAATTTTAAATATGCTAGAAAATGCTGAAAATGTGGTATTATCTGGTGTTGGCGAAGCTTTATTTAGCCCTCATTCTCGAAAATTAATTAAAAGAATTACTGAATTATTCCCAAAAGTAAGGTTTTCGTTGATTTCTAATGGTATTTTGTGTGATAGAAAAAATCTTGAAGAATTGGGAATTTTAGATAAATTAATTTCTATTACAATTTCATTACATGCAACTAAAAAAGAAACATATGATAAGTTAGTTGTTAATGGAAATTTTGATAAGGTTATGGAAAATTTAAATTTTCTTTCTGAATTGAAAAAACAAGGTATATTAAATAGATTTATTTTAAATTTTGTTGTTAATTCACACAATTATAAGCAAATGGTTTCATATATGAAATTGGCTCAAAAAATCGGTGCTACTGTTGGCTTTTTAGAACTTTTAAAAATGGAAACGAATGAAGAAGTTTATGATGAAATCAATATTTTTGATGAAAAACATCCTAAATTTAATGATTTTGTTCGTGTATTGAAAAATCCGATTTTTCGTTCAGATATATGTACAATCAATGATACAATGCTTAATTTAAAACCAATAAGTATATTTAAACGCTTAAAATATAGGTTTTCTAAAACATAATGTTTAATATATAATATTTTTATAAGAGGAATATTGAAGGAGAAAACATGGGATATTTATCTTGTGAGTTTGTTGAAAATGGTATGTGCTTTATAAGAGATGCAGCTGTTCTTTGTAGTTATTCAATGTGCATGAAATTTGAAGCTATTAAAATCATTGAAGATTATAAAGGTGAATTATTTGATTGGGATAAAATTAGACAAATAAAACAAGAATATCGTGATAGATTTGCAAAAGGTGATATTCCTAAAATTTGTGAGGGATGTCCTAGTTTAAAAGTTAAAGATTGGGATGGCTCAATGCAATTAAAATATATTTTAATTAACCATTGGGAAAATTGTCCATTGGATTGTATTTATTGCCATACTCATGAACAAAAGAAATTTTTAAATTCCTTAAAACCTTGGAAAATCCTTCCTGTATTAAAAGATGCTTTAAAACAAAATATGTTAAGTTATAACGGTAACGTTAATATTACAGGTGGTGAGCCAACTGTATTAAAAGAATTTCCAGATTTGATGAAGTTCTTCTTAGAAAATACTAATATTTTTATTATGATTAATACTGCTGCTTTTGATTATTCTAAATGGATTAGAAAAGCTATTGAATTAAGAAGAACAGCGGTTACAATTTCACTTGATGCTGGTACTAGGGAAACTTATAAAAAAATCAAAAAAGTTGATTGGTTTAAGCGTGTTGTTGAAAATGTAAAAAAATATAAAAAAGGTTTAGACCCTATTACGGCTAGTTTGGTAAGCCTTAAATTTATATTTGTGCCAGGTTATAATGATACTTTAGAAGAAATTACTGCTTGGTTAAAGTTAGTTGAAGATTTGGGAATTACTAATATTCAATTAGAGCTTGAACATCATTGGTATGAACAAAACAAATATTGTCCAGAACATGTAAAAGAATATATTAAACTTGTTGAAGATTATGCACATTCTCATAAGTGTAATTTATCATATAGAGAAATTCTTTCTGCATGTGGTTATACAAAAGTAATTAGATACATAGATAACGGTAGATAATAATGACGCATATATATTGTCCAAACCCATATATTTTGGCAGAAATTATGCCTTATGGTAATGTTTATCCTTGCAGTTGTGGCTGGATTAGAGGGTATTCATTTGGCAATATATTTGAACAATCTTTTGATGAAATATGGAATGGTGAAAAAGCAAAAGAATTTAGACAAAAATTATATGATAATGATTTTTCGCTATGTCCTGGTTGTCAAAATTTAGAGATTTTAGAAAAAATTTCTGATTCAAAACCACAATTACTTAGTGCTCCACCAGAGCGTATTTTACTTGGACTTGATGAATTTTGCGATGTAAAATGTATTTTTTGTCGTGGTGAAAATTATAAAATTAATACAAATTTGATACCAAAAGATAAAGAAGATAAATTGCTTGAAATTTTGACACCTTGGCTTCAAAATGCGAAATATGTTAAAACTAATGCTGTTGGAGAAGTTTTCGCAAGCAAAATTTCAAGAGATTTGATTCGTGATATTGCTAATAATTTCCCAAATATTAAGTTTGAATTAATTACAAATGGAATTCAATGTACTCAAGAAAATATTGAAAAACTTGGGCTTAGTGGCAAAATTTCTATGATGACAGTTTCTCTTCACTCATATAGTGAAAAAACTTACAATAAGATTGTTAAAGGTGGAAATTATAAACAAGTAATTAAAAACATTGAGTATTTATCAGAATTAAAGAAAAAAGGTGAAATGGATAGATTTGAAATCCATTTTACAGTTACTAGTATAAATTATATGGAAATGATTGATATTATTAAATTGTGCCGAAAAATTGACGCAAAAGTTCGTTTTTTAGGTCTTGATTGTTCTCGTGATTTAGAGAAACTTTATAATGAAATCAATATTCAAGATAAAAAACATCCTGATTATAATAAATTGGTAAAATTAGTACATACACCTGAGTTTTTAAATGCAAAAGATGTAGTTATTCAAGGGCATGATTATTTTGTTGCACTTGAACCAATTTCTTTTATTGAAAGTTTAAAAAATAACTTTAAAAAGGTTTTGTCTGTTTAAATATACTTTATTCATTAAACCGTATTTCTGACAATTTTAATGAATTTATTTACAAGTTTTTGTAATGGTATATAATAAAAATATGTTAAGATTTGTTGATGTGGATTTTTTCAATTGATAAAACAAATAGTGAAAAAATCTTGATTTATTTGAGGTTGCTTATGTTTTCAGAAAATAATAAAGTTTGTTATATGCCCTTTTATATGGCCGAAATATCTGAGGATGGAAATGTATATCCTTGTTGTCCAAGATTCGTTGATTTTTTTTCATTTGGAAATTTATTAAAAAATGATTTTCAAGAAGTATGGCTTTCTGAAAAAGCAAATTTATTTAGAGAAAAAATTCTTAATAATGACTATTCTTTGTGTAATAAAGATATGTGTATTAGTTCTGTTTTTAAAGAAAAAGAATTGGTTCTTCATCAATGGAATGAAAATCGAAATTGCAAGTTTTTGCGCTTAGCTTATGATACAGTTTGTAATGTCGCTTGTAAAACTTGTAGGGATGAAATCAAAGTTACATTTTCTGGCAAACAAGAGGAAATTACAAAAAAAATAATTCCATTACTTGATAATGTAGAAATAATTCAATTAAGTGTAGCTGGTGATGTTTTTGCTAGTAAAAATGGTATTGATTTTATAAAATTTGTTACGAACAATTATCCTAAAATTCTTTTTGAAATAGATACAAATGGAATTTTGTTAACAAAAAATTTATATGAAGAATTAAATTTAAGAGGGAAAATTAAAGATATAAGAATTTCTATACCAGGAGCAACACAGAAAACATATAATAAAATTGTTTGCAAAGGAAATTTTTCAGCTGTTATGGAAAATCTTAAGTTTATTGCTGAAGAAAAGAAAAATGGATATATCTCTTCAATTTTTATAAATATGGTTATTGCAAAATATAACTATAAAGAAATGGCAAAAATGGCGAAAATAGCACAAAAATTTAATGTAAATGTAAATTATACTTGTTATCAACCTTGGGAACATACAACTCTTGCAAAAAAATATAAAGAACTAGCTGTATTTGAAAAAGATAACCCTTTATATAAAGATTTTCTTAAGCATTTAAATAAAAAAGAATTACTATCAGACATTTGTAATTTTGAACCAAGAATCAATCCAAAACTGATTTTACAAAATTATCAAAATAAAACAATCTTGTACTATTTAAAAAAGTTTCTAAAACAAAAATAATACTGTAATATTGCAAAAACAAAAAATCACAATACTCCATAAAATCTTACATTATAAAATAACTTTTATTTTTCTATTCAATAGTATATAATCAAGCTATGTTTAATTTTATTAGTAAAATGCTTTTTAAAAAGAAAGAAATAAAAGTGCATACCGTAGAAATACTAGATATGCCAATTGGTTTTGCATTAAAAGCTGAAACAAATAGAAAACTTAAAAATTTCGAACAATCAATAGAATATATTAACAAAGCAATTGATTTAGAACAAAATAACGATATGTATTGGGTTACAAAAGCGTTAATATATAAAGATACAAAGAACTATAAAGAAGCACTATTATACATAGATAATGCTATAAATTTAAACAATTCTGTTCTAATGACATAGCAGATAAAACAAAATATCTTATTTTTATTTGAATCTCGTTAATTTTTAAAAAAGAAGAGTGGATTAAAATTATAATAAATATTTATTTATCAAAAACTCAACTTTATCCCAAATAATAAAGTTTAAATTTTGTTTTTTACAATATTCTTTAAAGAAAAGGTATAACTCACCGTAATGTTTTGGAATATGAACTTTTGTGTGATCACATAGAACATATTTATTATCGATCATAAATTCAATGTTTTTTATACCAATGCTTTGAATTAAATCAATAAAATTCTTCATTTCTTGAATGTTATCATTTAAATGTTCTACAACAATATATTTTACAGTTATTGGTGGATTTTGATTTCCTTTTGCATATTTTCTTAGATTTTTTACACTTTCCTCAAATTTATCCACTCTTTTTAATTTATAATAAAGTTCTCTACTTGCACAATCCAAAGATGTAGTAAAGCTTGCTTTGTTTATATCAAGTAATTTTTTTATAATTGGCTGATAATTAATATTATTAGATAAAAAATAAAACTGCTTTATACCTTGTTTTAAAAATTCCTTAACTAGCTTATCAAATTCTTTTAAAACAGATATATCACCACCTTGTATACAAGCAATAAGATTTTCTTTGTCTAGAAGATCATTTTTATATAATTGTTTAACAACAGGCAACATATCATAATATTCACTTTTTGCTTTTTTAGTAGTGATTTTCCCCTTTGAATCCTTCATTCGAGCACAATATATACAACCACAATTACAATGTGTCCAATGTGAAATATGAATCATCTTATACTTATTTGTAATAACATCTTCTGTTTTTCTTTCTCTCAATGAAAAACATCCAAAACAAGGAGATTTTTTAATATTTTCCTCATTAAATAGAGAAAAAAATTCTTGTTTCTTCTCATTCAATATTTTAAAATCTAAATTTTTTCCATTATAATTTTCAACATATATTGGACCATTAGGACTGCTGCAACAAGAAGTTATTTTATCGTGAAAACATGTTAATGTTTCATTCAATTCTTCACAAAAATATAATTTTTCTGACATGATATTTTCAAAATCCTATTCATTTTTAAATTTTAAATCTACTCTTGATGTAAACCATATCCATCAACATTAAGACCTTTTAGTTCTCTATATTGTGTTGCAACACCATAAAATTGCAAGTCCAGCCCTCTATGTTTTGTTGAATCACATATATATGAATATAAGTCATTTATATGTTCTGGAATATTATGTTTATTACGTTCTAACCAATCAGCTTCAAAATCTAAAATAACACGTTGAATACCAATTCTTTCACTTTCATCCAACCATTTATTGACATCCTCAACAGTATCATTTACTTTAGGAATCAAAATAAATTTAGAACGCACCATTTTTTTATCATTTCCTTGAGCTTTTACATATTTTTTCAAGGTATCCATAACTTTATTATACGCATCAACTTGTTTTATTTGTTTAAATTTTTCTCTATCGCCGCAATCTACGCTTGCTGTAACAGACATTGTATCTGTTTTTAATCCATTTAAAACAGATTTAACAGGTTTGATTGCGTTTGTGTGAACCATAATTAATTTTTCACCTTTTTTGATGAAGAAATTTGTTATATCATCAAATTCTCTTAGACTTGCTGGTTCTCCACCTGAATATGCTAATTCTCCGTTGTAGTCAATCATTCCCATTTTATCTAATTCTTTAATGATTGGCATAATTTTATAGCGTTTTTTTGGTTTTACAAATGTATCTTGAAGTCTATAACAATATGTACAATTACAGTTACATTCAGACCAGTGAGCAATTTGAATCCATTTGAATTTTTGATTATCATCCCATTCTTGGTTTTGAAGTCCAAAACATCCTATACATTCTTTTGGAGTAATTCCATTTCTTTGGTTTTCTCTAATTGTTTTTATATTTTCAACTATTTCTTTCCAATTAAGTTTTTCACCATAGTAATCTTTTTTAATATATAGAGGTTCTGGTGTATTTGACCCCATAAAACAACATAATTTTATGCTGTTATATTCAAATCTAATTCCATTTTGTATATTTGAACAACTTGTGTACTTCAAAATAAATCTCCTTTGTGCTCTTAAAATTATAGCATATTATTTTTTTTATTTTGCATAAAAGTAGATATTATAATAAAATCTTGTTATGGCTAAACTATGTAAACATCCATTTAATACTGTTCAAATTCAAAACACAGGCGAAGTTTATTGTTGTTGTTGTTATTGGACTGATTTTTATTCATTTGGCAATATATTTGAACAGACTTTTGATGAAATATGGAATGGTGAAAAAGCAAAAGAATTTAGAAAACAGTTTATTGAAAATAATTATAAATATTGTAATTTAGATGTTTGTGACCCTTATTTGCAAGAATTTGAGCCTGATTATATTGCGCCTTATCCTAAAAAAATAGAATTTAGTTATGATAGGCATTGTAATGTACGTTGTATTTTTTGTAGGAATGAAAAAAACAAAGAAGAAGAAGAATACAATAGACAAAAAGAAAAAAGAATTGAAGAAAATTTTGATAGAATTTTTACCCCTGTAATAGAACAAGCTGAATATGTAGAAATGAATTCGGCTGGTGAATTATTTGCTAGTAAACATTCTATGGAAGTTGTAAAAAAGATTATAAAAATAAACCCTAATATTAAGTTTAATATTATTTCTAATGGTATTTTATTTAATAAAGAAAATATTGAAAAAATAGGACTAAAAGAAAAATTAAATACAGTAATTATTTCAATACATGCAACAACTTTAAAGACATATAATAAATTGGTTGAACGTGGTGATTTTAAAGCATTGGTTGATAATGTTAAATATTTATCTGAATTAAAAGAACAAGGTTATATTAAACATTTACAGTTAAATTTTATGGTTAATTCTGTAAACTATAGAGAAATGAAAGATTTTGTAAAATTTGCAAAGAATAATAATGCAGTAGCTTTCTTTATTAATTATCACAGACAAATTGAATCTGATGATTTAATGAATAAATTAGATGTGTCTTTGCCAACGCATGAAAAATATAATGAGTTAGTTAGACTTTTAAAAAATCCAATTTTTAAGGATGAAAGTTGTATATTGTCAGATTATTTTAAAGAATTAAAACCGATAAGTCTTTTCCAAAGAATAAAGAATTTATTTGAAAAATGAGCCTTTGTCTAATATTTCTTTAATATATTCCCAAATATTTGCTTCAATATTATTTTCTTGGCATTTATTTTTATAAAATTCAAATAATTCGTAATAATAATCAGGAATTTTAAATTCTCCATTTTGTATAAATTCATTATCGCATTGGTCAATCATTAATTCAGAATTTGTAATCCCAATTTCTTTCATTAAGTTGATATATTTTTCTAGTTCTTCTTTTGTATCATTTACATTGCGAACTAGGATATATTTTAGTCTTAATAAAATTGGTAATTTTGCGTATTTTTTTAAGTTTTCAATTAAATCGTCAAATTTATCAACAGTTTTTATTTTTTTATATGTTTCTCTTGAGCCTGCGTCAATTGAAATATTTACATCTACAAAAGTATCATTACAAATCCTTTCAATCGCAGGTAAATATTTAATGCCATTTGTAGCGATTTCTACGCGTTTAACTCCGTTTTTCATAAAGATATTAACTAAGTCTTCAAATTCATCTAAAACAGACACATTACCGCCCTGAAAATGAACATCTAACTCTTTTTTATCAATCATATCTTGTTTATAAAGTTCTTTGATTATAGGTAATAAATCATAATAATCGCTTTTTCTAGATTTTAGTACGATTTTTCTACCAGATAAATATTGTTCGCAACAGTATGTACAAGCGCAATCGCATTGTTTAAAGTGTTTTACGATTATTAAATTAGCTTTTTGTGGCTTAGATAGTTGGCTAATAAAAAGTGGCTTTGGATTTTTTTGTTCTTCTAAATCAAAACAACCTTCGCATTCAGTTGGAATAATACCTCTATCTAACATTTTAATTAAAGAATTTCTCTTTTTAATAATATCTTTTATTCTTTTGGGTTGAGGAACATCAATAGATGGACCAGTTCTTGTTGCACAGCAATAAAAAACTTTTAGTGCATCAAAGTTTAGAGTTTCATTTAATCTTTTACAAAAATATCTTTTTTTCATAATTTCATTATACTAAATTTCTGATATTATAATAATAGGATAAAGAAAGTATTTTATGAATTTTTTAAATATATTTAAAAAGAAAAAATCTTATATGTGTGAATTGATGCACAATCATTTGCATTTTTCTTGTAGAAATGCGCTTGAACCATGCTGTAGCGCAAATATTGGTCCTGCTTTTGTCAGTGAATTATCAAATAAAAATTCTATTTTAAGCTTTTTAGAAAATAAGAAGAAGTTTATTAAAATGCTTAAAAATGGTCAAATTCCTTCTGAATGTAAGAATTGTGTACATCTTCAACCATATAAACAAGTTGATGATTTAAGAATAAATAAAATGACTTTAAATCATTATACTCAATGCAATTGTGCGTGTGTTTATTGCACTCAAGGAAATAGAACATTTGAAAAGATAGCAGAAGATGCTAATAAACCAGTTTTGTTTGATGTTTTAAAGTTTATAAATGAGCTTTATGATAATGATTTGATTGATAAAGAAAAGTTGTATATAGATTTTCAAGGTGGAAATATATCTTGTCTTAAAAATCATCAAGAAATTATTGAAACTTTCTTAAAAAGAGGTGTTGGAACAATTTACATTCCAACAAATAATATTGTATATATGCCTATTATTGAACAGCTTTTGGCTAATAAAAAAGGTGAACTATGTACTGCTCTTGATTCTGGATGCAGAGAAACTTATTTGAAAATAAAACAAGTAGATAAGTTTGATAAATCAATTGATAATATAAGAAAATATATTAGCGTCGCGGGTAATGATTCAATAATTATTAAATACATTATTGTTAATGGTTATAATGATAATTTGAATGAATTTAAAATGTTTATGGATAAAATGATTGATTTGAATGTTAAAATAATCGTTTTAGATATAGACTATCGTGATATTATTGATGGCGATTTTACAATTCCAAAACATTATTATGAAATTGTTGATTATGCTAAAAAAGCATGTAAAGAACATAATATGGATTTGGGAATCCCTCCATATACAACTCAAGTTTTAAAACAAGGTTATTCTAAAAAATAATTCTTACCATAGTTTAAATAAATGATAGTTTATCATTGCTTTTAGAATGTATTTTGTTTGTGAAACTGGAATATCATTTAATAAATTCCAAAGTCTTCTTGGTCTAAAATAGAATTGCCAATATGCTTTTTGAATTGTTCTTAAAATTTCTTCTTCTGTTAAATTTTCAGGTAACCAATCCGGTTTTGAAATGAAAGAATGGTCATAATTAAATTCATATTTTTCTTTTAATGTTCTTGATAAATCAGAACCAGGTAAAAGTCTTAATGCAAAGAATCCAGCTCTATCTAATTTTGAATTTACAGCATAGTTTATAGTTTCTTGCATTGTTTCTTTTGTTTCACCAGGCAAACCAAAGATAAAGTTACCTTGAGTTATCATTCCTGTTTCGCTTGCAAGATTAATTGCTAAATCAATTTCTTCAATTGTTTCACCTTTTCTAATGTTTTTAAGAATTTGATTATTTGCTGATTCAATTCCGAAATCAATTAGGTAGCAACCTGATTTTTTCATTAAATCTAATACTTCTTTATCAACTTTATCAGCTCTAACTCCATTTGGTGTTGACCAAGGAATCTTGATATCGTTTTCTAATAAAGCATTACATAGCTCAATGATATATTCTTTTTTTAGGGTTAAATTATCATCAGTAAATTGTAATTCTCTTATGCCTAAATGTTTAATTTGATATTTTACTTCTTCAATTACATTTTCAACAGAACGTTGTCTAATTCCTTTGTAAAAATTGTTAGATGAACAGAAGGTACATCTGCTAGGGCAACCTCTTGAAGTCATAACAATACCAATTGGATTACCTCTTGCAATTACAGCGTGTGGAGAATGAGGGTATGATATTGGTGGTAATTGTTCCCAATCTGGCATTGGAATTGTATTTAAATCCATTACGGTTTCTGCTTTTTTAATTGGTTCTCCATCAATTTGAGTATCATCATCTTTTAAAGATTCTAAATCGTAAACCCCTTGAATATTTTTATGGTTAAAGTTGTTTTCGCAAAGTTTTAAAAGTGGAATTTCACCTTCTCCACATACAACAAAATCAGCATTGCTATCTTTTAAAGTTGAATAAGGCATAAATGTTGGGTGAACTCCGCCTATATAAATTTTAAAGCCTTCTTCTTTTAATGCTCTTGATGTTTCAATTGTTTGTTTGTAAAACGCAGTTAAACAGTGTATCCCTATTAAATCAGGATTATATTCTTTTGCAATTTTAATAATATCATTTGTACTAAGATTATCTCTTAACGCGTCAACAATCTTTGTCTCAGCATTCGCATATTTTTTTGCATATGAAGATAACCATAAAATGCCAAGTGGTGGTGCTAATACATAAGAATCAAAATTTGGTATAACAAATAATATTTTCATTTTGCCTCTAAAATATTTTTAAAATTACAAATAATATTATATAATAAAATTATTGATTATTTTTCGTTTATAAGGTTGATTATGATTAAAAATTTTTATTATAAAAATAAACAAATTGCTTTGGTTATTAAAAATAGTTATTCAAATGAGGGTATTAAGTTCTTCACTCAAGATGATTCAGCTCAACAAATTGCATATATGAGTCATCCGAAAAATGCTGTGATTAAAGCACATATTCACAATAAAGTACAAAGAAAAGTATCTCATACACAAGAAACATTAATAATTAAAAAAGGTAAATTGAGATTAGATTTATATTCTCAAGAAAAAGAATATATTGAAAGTACAATATTAGAAACTGGTGATATAGTTTTTCTTGCTTATGGTGGGCATGGTTTGAAATGTTTGGAAGATGTTTCAATGATAGAAGTAAAGCAAGGACCTTATTTGGGCGTTAATGATAAAGAACGTTTCGCAGAAATTTCAGATGAAAAGGTGATAATTAATGAGTGATTTCATTGGTGTATTTGAACCGGATTTATCTGGAAATGAAAAATTATATTTGACTCAATGTATTGATTCTGGTTGGATTGGTTCAAATGGACCTTTTGTTCAAAAGTTAGAAACAGAGTTTTCTCAATATTGTAATCAAAAATATGGAAGTTGTGTTACTAATGGTAGTGCAGCTTTAGATGTTGCTATAAAGGCAATGAAAGATGTTTTCGATTGGGAAGATAATGATGAGGTTATCATTCCTTCATTTAATATTATTTCTGGTGCACAAAGTTGTATTTATAATAATTTAAAACCAGTTTTTGTAGATTCTGAAGATAAAACTTGGAATATAGATACTTCAAAAATAGAAGAAGTTATAACTTCAAGAACAAAAGCTATTATGATTGTTCATATATATGGGCTTCCTTCTGATGTTGATGAAATTCTTAGAATTGCAAAGAAATATGATTTAAAAATTATAGAAGATACAGCGCAAGCTCATGGGCAAGAGTATAAAGGCAAAAAATGTGGTTCATTTGGTGATGTTTCTACATTCTCATTTTATACAAATAAACATATTGCGTGCGGAGAGGGTGGTATTGTTTTAACTTCTAATGAAAAGATTAAGGAAAAAATAGATTATTATAAAAATTTGTGTTTTTCATCAGATAAATTTGTTCATCAAGAAATCGGTTGGAATTTAAGAATGTCTAATCTTCAAGCAGCAGTTGCTTATGCTCAGTTTGAAAAATTAGATAAAACAATTGAAAAAAAACAATATATAGGAAATATTTATCAAAAATTATTGAAAGATATTCCTGCGAGTCTTTCTTTAAAAAATACTTCTTATGCACAAAATCATTATTGGGTTTTTGGTGTTCTTATTGATGAAAAGAATAATTTAACAGCAAAAAATGCAATTGAATTTCTTAAAAAGGAAAATATTGAAACTAGACCATTTTTTTATCCAATGCACAAACAACCAATTTTTGAAAAATTGGGGATTTTAGATGATATTAAAAGACCAGTATCTGAAATGTTGTATGAAAAAGGCTTTTATATTCCAACAGGTCTTAATTTGACTGATGAAAAATTAGAATATATTTCAAATAAAATAATTAAATTATTTTCTTAGTTTTATTTGTATAACACTAAAAAGAGCTTCTATGATTATTTTATAATCCATTTTTGATTTCCCTTTTGTTCTAACTTTGAAAAATATAGGAAATTCAGATATCTTACAACCTTTTTTTATAGCTTTATATTTCATTTCTGCGTGAAAAATGTAGCCTTTGCATTTAATTTTGTCTAAATCTATTTTTGATAAAGTTTCTTTTGTAAATGTATTAAAGCCTTCTGTCCAATCTTTTAGTTCTTTACCTAAAATAAAGTTTGCATATATATTGCCACCAACAGAAGTTAAATTTCTAAACCAATGTTTTTCTGTTGTGCCACCATTTTTCATATATCTTGAGCCACAAGCAAAGTCATATCCAGTATTGATTAGTTCAATTGCTGTTGCTATGCTTTTGGGAGGGTGTGAAAAATCTGCATCAATGGTTGTAAATAGTTCAAAATTATTGTTTAATCCCCATTTAAAACCATTTATATAAGCTTTTGCCAAACCTGATTTTTTTTCTTGAATTAATAAATGAAGTTGTGAAAACTTTTCTTGTAGTTCTTTTACTAAATTAGCTGTACCATCTGGTGAAGAATCATCAACAACTAAAATATTTACTTGTGGGTAAAGAGAAAAAATCTCTTCAACAATTTCTTTTATGTTTTCAATTTCATTGTATGTTGGAATTACAACAAGATGTTTCATTTTTTATCCTTTTTTAATAAAAAACCCGCCAAGTTTATGGCGGGTAAATGGTTGCGGGAGCTGGATTTGAACCAACGACCTTCGGGTTATGAGCCCGACGAGCTACCAGACTGCTCCATCCCGCGATATCATATCGTTAATTAATTATTAAATGCTGAAAAGAAAAAATCAACCCCTCTATAAATTTATAAATCTTTTATATTTTTTTTAATAATGTTATTATTGTTTTATGAAAGAAATTATTTGGAATATTTTTGTTACTATATTGGTAATTATCGCTATTGTTGGTGATATTAAGATGGCAATTGGATTATAATTGGAATTCTAAAATGTTAAAGAAATATGATTTCATTTTTAGTATTGGGGAAGCTTGTTCTTGTACTCAATTATTGCGTGAAAATGATCTTCAATTTGCTTCATATCCTTTGGATTGGGTCGCTGGTTCTAATTTTGAAGAAAGAATAAATTTATTTTTAAATCAATTTAAAAATTATATAAATAAAGATGATTTAGAATATGCATTTTATAATGGTATTAATGATTGTAATGCATATTATAATAAACAAAATGACTTTACTTTTAATCACGATTTTTCTGCAAAATTAGATTTTAATGTTTCATATGATGAAGTTAAATCAAAGTATAATAGAAGAATAGAACGTTTATATTCTGATATAAATAAATCAAATTCTATTTTGATGGTGTGGGTTGAACTTCCTTTAACTGACAGCAAAAAGGCTGATAAATCTTCAATAGTAGAAATTTTTAATAAGGTTTTATTAAAATATCCAAATAAAAAATTTGATTTGCTATATATCGTAAATAACGAAAAACAAACAAATAATATTGAAAAACTTAGTGATAATGTGACTTATGTTGTTTCTTCGTACAAAGATAAAAAATCAGAATTTGATTATGCTGTAAAAAGAAAAAAATTGACTTGGTTATTTAATAAATATACTTTGAATTTGCCATTTGGTTTTTTGTTAAAAAGAAAAATTCAACGATTATTTGTTAATTTGATTTTTATTAAAAGTTTAAAGAAAAAATTGCGTAAAAAATTTCATTTGAAATAAAAAAAAAGAGGGGTTTAAACCCCTCTTTTTTTATTATTCTTTGTCTTCCTCTTCTTCAACAATTTCGTCTTCTTTGTCATCAGAGGCTTCATCTTCAACCGGTTCTACAGTTGGATCTTCTATTTTTTCAATAATTACTTCTGTTGCTTCACCTTCAACAATTTCATCATCTTCTTCATCATCATCTTCTTCATCTTCAACTTTAGTTTCTTCTTCTTGAAGTTTCTTTCTGATTTCTTCAAGTTCTTCTTCAGTTTTTGATCTGATGATTGGGATGTTTAACATTAAAGCTACTGCATCGCCTTCATTTTTTAATCCAATTTCAAGTTCTTCTTTGTCTATTACAACATATTTAGAAAAAACATCAATTAGCTCTTCTCTCATTTTATTCATAATGATAGGGTCTAATTTTGTTCTATCATGCATAAGAATAACTTGTAATCTATTAGTAGCGCATTCGCTTGTGTTTTCAGATCTTTCTATTTGGAATAATTCCATTATTTTATTGTAAATATCAGAAAAAAGTGTTTTCATTTTTTACTCCTTTCCTTGTTTAGATAAGCCGGAAAAGAATTTTTTGATTTTTCCTACAATATCTTTTGGTTCATCAATATCTAAAAATGGAATATTTTCCCCATTTATTCTTCTAGCAACATTTAAGTAAGCCTTACCTGCTAATGATTTTTCATTATTAACAATTGGTTCACCTCTGTTTGTAGAAGTAATAATTCCTGTATCTTCTGGAATTACACCAATTTTTTGACAAGAAAGAATGTTTTCTACATCTTCAACGCTCATCATATCGTTAGATTTAATCATATTTGGTCTAACTCTGTTAAGCAATAATTTGTAGCTTTCTACATTTTCAGCTGCTTCTAATAAACCGATAATTCTATCAGCGTCTCTTACAGCTGACATTTCTGGAGTAGTTACAACAATAGCTTCAGAAGCGCCTGCTATAGCTGTTTGGAATCCTTGCTCAATACCAGCAGGACAATCAACTAAAATAAATTCATAATCTTTTTTAAGTTTTTCTGTAATTTTTTTAAGTTGTTCAGCACTTACTGATGATTTATCACGAGTTTGTGCTGCTGCTAATAAACATAAGTTAGGATTTTTCTTGTCTTTTACAAGTGCTTGCTTTAATTTACAACGTTCTTCAACAACGTCAACTAAAGTGTAAACAATTCTGTTTTCTAATCCTAGTAAAAGGTCTAAATTTCTAAGACCGATATCTGTATCAATAAGAACAACACTGTGTCCATTTTTAGCAAGTGCCGTACCGATATTAGCGCTTGTTGTAGTTTTACCTACTCCGCCTTTACCAGAGGTAATTACTATAACTCTCCCTGCCATTTAATCTGCTCCTAATCGTTTATTTTAAATACTACTATCTCGTTGTTTATTATTCTTGCTTCTTCTGGAGTGAAGGAATTTGTTTTTTCAATATAAACTGTATTCAAAGAATCTGGTCTTCTTGAATAACAATTTGCAATTCTTAGTTGAATAGCGTTCATTTTTAATGCGCGAACTCTAGCTTTTTGGTTTCCGCTAGCGCCTGCGTGAGCTATACCACTTAATACACCCCATACTGTAATATCACCAAAGGCTGTGATTTCACAACCAGGGTGACAATCCCCAATTATTACTACATTTCCTTCAAAGTTTATTACTTGTCCAGAACGTATGGTTTGTTTTATATATTTTGTTGGAAAACTTTCAAGTTCAATATCTTCTTTTGTGTATTCTTGTTCTGGTACGATTATATCTGCAAGTGCTTCTTTTTCTTCATATAAATCTCGTGGAGTTTCTATATTAAAAATACTTGATTGAGCTGGGTTTGTTCCAAAAATAACATCAAGTTCATCTTGCATATCATTTCGTTCATCAACAACTATTTCTGCTTCAACTTCTTCAATAGTTGATTCAGTTTGAATTTCTTGTTCTACTTGTTCAGTTTGTTCTTCTGTAGGTTCTTGTTGAACTACATTTTCTTTTTGTAATTCTGCTTCAACTTCTTCGATGATATTATAATCTTCGTTTTGTTCTTCTTTTAATTCTTCAGCTAATTTATAAGGCATAGCTGGTGCAACTTCTAAAGTATTATCTGCAGAAATATTAGAAACAATTATTCCTAAAGATAGGGCAACTTTTTCTGTTTCAGTAGATTTTGTATCTATGCTTGAAAGTGTTGAATCAATTCCATTAATTAATGATTTTATGCTTAATAATTGCGCTTGATTTAATATAACTTTCCCAAGCTTTAAACAAACTCTTCTATTTTTTGCTTCATCTTTATCTAAGATAGAACTTAGTTGAAATATAATCTCTGGAGCTGTATTAACTTCACCTAAGTCTATTACATAAATATTATCATTTTGGAATTGTTCCATAATCTTCTCTTTTTCCACCCAATCTACATGAAAAGAATATATTAATTTAGCCATGATTTCAAACAAAATTTATTATTTTGTTTAGTTTTATAACTTAATTTGCTTAAATTAAATTTACAAAAGCTTAAATGGCTTGATAATGTTCGAAAAATGGAGGGTAAATAAATTATTGAATTTAAAAAATTTGTCCTTAAAACATAAATAGGTAATAATGTTTTTAGGGTTAATATGGAAGATATTTATGAAAAAGATAATTTTTATAATTAGTTTTATATGTTTAACATCAATTGGTTCTTTTGCCTTTGACAATACTCCAGCTGGAATTGATGAAAGTAAAATGAAATCAACTCAAATGGCGGAAGGGGTTAGTGTTTATAAACCTGAATTTGATACTGATGCTTATGCTAAAAAGTATAAAAAAGTTACAAAAGATGGTGTTGTTATGCAGGCTATGGAATTGATGCAAACAGTTAATATTGCGAAGTATTCGTATGATGCATTAATGGGGAATAATTTAACAGAAAAACCATTTAAAATTGAATTTAAAAATATCGCTGAAATTCGTGAAGAGTATGGTGCGTTTGACGCTCTTGGTTGGAAGAAAAAAGATAGATTATACATTTACATAAATGAAAAACACAGAAATGCTCCACCAGAAGCATTGGCTGCTTTATTGGCTCACGAGGCTATTCACCAAGATGAATTTGCATCTTTAAATGAAGAAACTTATGCTTGGGCATTAGAAGCTGCTGTTTGGATGAAATTATCTGAGCAAAATCCATCTGTTGAAAAAAGTGTATCAAGTCTTGTTGAGCGTGAAATAATGCTTGAAAAATTATTTGTTAAAGGTGATTATTCTAAAAAATACATAAAAAGGGCTGTATATACAAATCCAGGATATAAGAACTTGCCAACGCGTTCACCAGGTTTTGAAGATGAGGATTTATAGTAAAAAACAGGGCATAAGCCCTGTTTTTTATCCGCTGCTATTTAATCTTTTTTGTGGTTCCATTAAATTGTATTGCATTAGTTCGTATTCATCAAAACCACCGAGTTCATACATTATATTTTTTTTCTCTTGTTCTGCTTCAGCACAATATGTTTGGTTCGTTAGAAAATTGCAAATGTTATTCATTGAATTTTCATAAATCTCTCCATTTGTAACAAACACACTTATGTCGTGTTTGGGGGCTTCTTGTGGTTGTTGTGCGGCTAAAAATGCGGCTAATTCTTCTTGCGTTATCCCTTCTAAATTAAAATTTTTATCATTAAAAAAATTAGACATAGCATCCTTTCTACAGCCCTATATAGTTTTTATCGACATAAAAAATTAAAACTTTACACAAATGTAAACAAATGTAAAGCATGAAAAGGCTTGTAAATAATGAGTTTCTATAAAATGTATATACAAAATATGCAATAATTTTTTGAAGATTGTTTTTATATATACAAGAGAGCAATAATTAAGAGGATTATACAAATGGCTAGAGTTTTGATTTCAATGCCCGAAGAATTTTTATCAAGAATTGACCAAGTGGCAGAAGGTGAAAATCGTACAAGAAGCGAATTGATTCGTGAAGCTTTGAGAACATATATTCATAAACAAAAAGTTAAAGAAAATGCATTGGCTATAAAAAATGCAAGCATATTAGAAACATTGTTGGATTAATTTCAACTAAAGGGCGAACTACAGACTAGGGAAAAGAATTGGGGAAATAATAAAAATGCTTACTATTGTAAGCATTTTTTTTGCTTTATTTCCAATGAAATGTTAAAATAAAACGATAAGAAAAAGGATTTATTATATGATTAATTTTAAAAAAGCATTCACTCTTGCAGAAGTATTAATTACCCTTGTTATTATTGGTGTTATAGCTGCGATTACTGTTCCTACAGTTGTTGCTGATTCTAATCAAAAAACGTTTGAGGCAAGAGCTAGAAAAGTATATTCTACTTTGACTAATGCTATGACTATTGCAAAATCTCGTGGTGCTGATTTTGAATTTGAAGTTGCTAATGATTCCAATCAAAATATGAAAGATTGGTATGATAAATATTTAAAAGCTTTAATCACTATGAAAACTTGTTATGATAAGATGGGCTGTTGGCATGAAGGTGATACAAAGGGTTTGGATGGTAAAGTAGTTTATTATAATAGACCACAAGTTGGTGTTGGTGCTAATATTATTACTGCTGTTTTAAATGATGGTTCTTTTATTAATATCGATGCATATGGTAAAGCAAGTATTTATAATTATTTTGGAACAAGAATTACTTCAAATTCTGGACTTGTAATCTTTTTTGATGTAAATGGTGCTAAAAAACCAAATGTTTTAGGTAAAGATATTTTTGTAGCAATTTTTTCTGAAAATGGTGTTATGCCTGCTTATAGGGATAAGTCTCTTGCTGAAAAAGAAAAAGATTGCTCTAAAAAAGGACAAGGTTATTCTTGTTTGAATGATGTTTTAGCAAATAAAAAATATTAGTATTAATATTTCATTGTATTTTTGTTGTAAAATATTCCTAAAAGAAAAAACAAAAAGGAATATAAAATGACAACTCCATTAACAGGAAATGAAATAAGACAAAAGTTTATTGAATTTTTTAGAGATAAACATAATTCTACAGAGGTTGCTAGCTCTAGTTTAGTACCAGATAATCCTACTGTTTTGTTGACAACAGCAGGCATGTTGCAATTTTTGCCATATTATTTGGGCTTAGAAAAACCGCCGTTTGACCCAGCAAGAGCTGTATCTTGTCAAAAATGTGCAAGAGCTGGTGGTAAAGATTCAGATATAGAAAATGTTGGTAGAACACCTCGTCATCATACCTTTTTTGAAATGTTAGGTAATTTTGCTTTTGGTGATTACTACAAAAAAGAAGTTATTCCTTGGAGTTGGGATTTTGTTACTAATTATTTAAAATTAGATCCAAGTCGTTTGTGGATTACTATTTTTGAAACAGATGATGAAGCTTTTGACATTTGGACTAAAGATGTTGGTGTTGCTCCTGAACGCGTTTTAAGAAAAGGTAAAAAAGATAATTTTTGGGGTCCTCCAGGTGCTACTGGTTCTTGCGGTCCTTGTAGTGAAATTCATTATGACTTGGGTGAACATTTAAAGTGTAGTGATGATTGTTCAATTGCTACTTGTGAATGTGACCGTTGGGTTGAAATTTGGAACTTGGTATTTACAGAACTTTTCCAAGATGAAGAAGGTAATCAATCTCCATTGGAAAAGAAAAATGTTGATACAGGTATGGGCTTAGAACGTATTACAATGGTTGTTCAAGGTAAGGATTCTACTTTTGAAACTGATCTTTTGAAACCTATTTTAGACAAAGTTTCTGAAATGAGTAAGGTTCCATATAAACAAGATAAAAAATCTGATATTTCACTTCGTATTATTACAGACCACGCAAGATGCGTATCTTTTATGATAAATGATGGGGTAACTCCTGGTAATGAAGGTAGAAGCTATGTTTTAAGAATGATTATGCGCCGTGCTTTAAGACATGGTAAATTATTAGGATTGGAATTACCTTTCTTAAGTGAAATTGTTGATACAGTTATTTCTTTATATAAAGGTCAATATCCTGATTTAGAAAAAAATGCTGAAAAAATTAAAGCGACAATTAAACAAGAAGAAGAAAGATTTAAAATTACTTTAGATAGAGGCTATAAATTATTAGAAGATTTAATGCAAGCTTCAAAAGTAATTGACGGTGAAAATGCTTTCAAATTATATGACACTTTTGGTTTTCCTTTAGAGTTAACAGTTGAAATCGCTGCAGAAAAAGGTGTTAGCGTTGATGTTGATGGTTATAAAGAAGAAATGCAAAAACAAAAAGAGAAAGCTAAAGCTGCTGCTCATAAAATCAGTTTAACTGATGACCTTGTTTATGTTGATGTAGAAAACAAATTTGGTTCAACAAATTTTGTTGGTTATGATAAAACAGCTTCTGAAGGTAAAATTATAGCTATTATTGAAGCTGGTGATTTCATTGACATTATGCTAGATAAAACACCATTTTATGCTGAATCTGGTGGTCAAGTTGGTGATACTGGTATTATTGAAGGAAAAGAGTTTAAAGCTGAAGTTTTAAACACATTTAAGGTAAATAAATTATTTGTTCATCGTGTACAAATGATTAATGGTGAAGCTAAAGTTGGTGATGAAGTATGTTCTCAAATAGATGTTGAAAAGAGAAAAGAAATTACAATTCACCACTCTAATGCACACTTAATTCAAGCAGCTTTAAGAAAAGTTTTAGGTGAAGAAGTTCATCAAGCAGGTTCGTTTGTTGAAGATAATAGAACTCGTTTTGACTTTACTTTCCCAAGAGCTATGACTAAAGATGAAGTTCAAGAAGTTGAAGATATCATTAACAATTGGGTGTGTGAAGACATTGCTCAAAATACTGAAGTTATGAATATTGAAATGGCTAAAAAATCAGGCGCAATGGCATTATTCGGTGAAAAATATGATGATGATGTTCGTGTTGTAAAATTTGGCAATATTTCATCAGAATTATGTGGTGGTACTCACGCAGCTTCAACAGGTCAAATTAGATTAGTAAAAATTGTTTCTGAGTCTGCTGTTGCAGCCGGAACAAGAAGAATTGAAGCAGTTTGTGGTAAAACAGCACTTAAACTTTTAAGTGATAAAGCAAATATTATTGATAAAATGACTCAGTCTTTTAAATGTCCTGTTTCTGAATTAGGCGAAAGAATTATGAAACTTGCTGTTGATAATAAAAACTTGCAAATTGAAATTGAAAATTTAAAAGCAGAACAAGCTAAAAATAAATTCCAATCATTTGTATCTAAAGCACAAGATATTAATGGTGGTAAATTATTTATTAGTGAAGTTGAGGCATTCCCTGCTAATTTAGTAAAACTTGGAAGTGAAATGCTTTCAGCTAAATTAGGTGAAGCAATTGTAGTTCTTGCTTCAGTGGATGAAGATAAAATTACTTTTGTTGTTAAAGTTGATGATTCTTTTGTTAAAAAAGGAATTAACGCAGGTCAAATAGTTAGTAAGTTGGCGCAAGCGACTGGTGGTAAAGGTGGCGGTCGTCCTCAATTTGCTCAAGGTGCTGGCAAAGATAAAACAAATTTGAGAACTGTGTTAGAAGAAGTAGAAAAAGAAATCAAACAATCAGTTTAAATATATTGAGGGTTCAATTGAACCCTCTTTTTAATATGTTGGACTTTTAATATGCTTTATTTTATAATTGTTCTGTTAGTAACTAACAAATAAGGATAGAGATGGTATCAGACAGTATTTCAGAACAAGATGTTCTAGAAACAAATATAACTTCAAAAGAAAAAAGTAATCATTTAAAATTTAGTGCTGTTATTCGTGCATTTTTAGCTAATATTTCAATAGCTTTGATAAAATTAATTTCCTGGTATTTTACCAAATCTTCTGCTATGTTCGCAGAAGCTGTTCATAGTGCTGTTGATTCGTTTAATAGTATTTGTTTGATGATTGGTTTAAAACGTGGTTCAAGACCTGCTGATGGCGTTCACCCTTTTGGACACGGTTTAGAAACTAATATTTGGACTATCATTGCTTGTATATTAATGTTTTTAGGTTCTGCAGTTTCTTTATTGAGCGCATATAATAAGTTATTTCATAATGATTATGAAGAAGTTATGATTATGATTAATAATTATGAAATATTGGCTATTATTTTAGTTGCTAGTATTTTATTTGAATCTTGGGCCGTTAATAGTGCAGTTAACGCAGTTTTGGATGAATCGAAAGTTAAACATATAAATCCTGTTATAGACTTTTTTAAATCAATGAAATATGTGCATAAAATTAATACACCAACAACAAAATTTGTTTGGTACGAAGATGTTGTTGCTTTAACTGGTGTAGTGGTTGCTTTTATTGCTGTAAGTATTTCAAAATTTATTTTGCCTCAAAGTTTAGCACATATTCCTGATGGTATAGCATCTGGTGTTATTGCTTTAATGCTTTTATTCTTGGCAGGATATATGCTTAAAAATAATGTAAACCTTTTAACTGGTTTATCTGCTGAACCTCAAGTTGAAGAAGTTATTAAACAAATAGCTGAAAATCTGCATTGTGTAAGTTGTGTAAAAGAATTAAAAACAATGAATATGGGTACTTCTGGATTAATTGTTAATATTAAAATTGAAGTTGACCCAGAAATGCAAGTTAAAGAAGCTGATGATATTTCTGAAATGGTTGAGCGAAAAATAAGAGAACATTTTAATAATATTTCTCACGTTTCTGTTGAAATTGATTCTGATGATGCTGAAGAAAATTGGGAAAATAAGTTTGATAAAATCATTGAAGAAGCTGAAAAAATAGAAGTTTTTGATGATAAAGAAGCTGATATGTTATCTAATTTCTATTCTTTTTCTCAAACAGTTGTAAAAGAAATTATGATTCCAAGACCAAAAGTTACTTTTATGGATGCAGAGGATAATTTAGATACTTTAATTGATTTGATTATTGAAACAGGACATACTCGTATTCCATTATATGAAGATACAGTTGATAATATTATTGGCGTGATTAATGCAAAAGATGCGTTAAGAGCGTTGAGAGATAAAGTTAATGAACAAGAAAATTTCCAAATAAAATCATTAGCACGCGAAATTATGATTATTCCAGAAAATAAGTTCATAAGTGATTTGTTAAATGATTTTACTTCGGCAAAAAATCAAATAGCTGCAGTTGTTGATGAACATGGTGGCATAGCTGGTATAGTTACTGTTGAAGATATTATTGAAGAAATTGTTGGTGAAATTTATGATGAATTTGATGAAGCACCAATTCCTGAATTAATTAAGATTGATGATTATACTTTAAATGTTTCATCTCAAATGGATATTGAAGACATTAACGAAAAATATGATTTAGATATTCCAAATGAAGACTTCCAAACATTGGGTGGATATGTTTTTGGTTTGTTAGGTAGAGAACCAGAAATTGGCGATAAGGTTGAAGATAGAAATCTTTCTTTTGAAGTTATAGAGCTTGATGGTATTAGAATTTCAAGAGTAATTATGAAAAAAGATACTCCTTTTGCTGATAAAGAAGAAAAAGAAGAAATAGAAAAAGAAGATGAAACACTATAAATTTGGTTATGTCGCTATAATTGGTCGTCCTAATGTTGGGAAATCAACAATTTTAAATAGGTTGATTGGACAGAAAATTGCTATTACAACAAATAAAGCCCAAACAACAAGGCGTAGAATAAATGGTATATTGACTACTGATGAGGCTCAAATAGTGTTTGTTGATACTCCAGGTATTCATAAACCTGTTGATAAATTGGGTGAGTGTTTAGTTGATGAGGCTAAAAGTTCTATTCCTGATGTTGATTTAGTGTTGTTTGTTGTAGATGGTTCAACAACAGCAGGGCGCGGTGATAAATGGATTGTTGAAAATGTTTTAAAAGATTATAAAGGCGAAATGCTTATTGTTGCTAATAAGTATGATTTAGAAAAAAATCTTCAAAAAAGAGAAGAAAATTTATTAACATATAAAACATTATTTCAACAAAATTATTCTTGTATAAAAATTTCTGCAAAAACTGGTAGAAATTTTGATACTTTAATTACTAATATCACAAGAAAATTACCAGCTGGCGAAAAAGTATATGATGATGAGCAAATTACTGATGAAACAATGAGAAATATTGCTCGTGAATTGATTAGAGAAAAAATTCTTTTATATACACATGATGAAGTTCCACATAGTGTTGCTGTTATTATTGAAAATTATGAAGAAAAAGAAAATATAGATAGAATTGAAGCAAAAATTATTGTAGAACAAGAAACACAAAAAGGTATTATAATTGGAAAAAATGCTTCAATGTTGAAGAAAATCGGTACAGAAGCTAGAAAAGAAATTGAAGAAACTGCCGATAAAAAAGTATTTTTAGATTTGCAGGTTAAAGTTGTTAAAGATTGGCGTAAAAAGTCTAAAGATATGGATAAAATGTATTAAAAATTAGTTTGTTTTTTTATCTTTTATTTTAGTGATTTTAAAGTTACATAATGAATATTATTAATATAAAAGAAAGTTATTTTTATAATGATACTTTCTTGTTCCGACAAGAAAGTATCCAAAGAAGCGAAATTCTGAACAAGTGAAACTTGGTTAGCGAGTGTGAAGTGACGACAGGCGAAGCCGACAGAAACGACAGCAACGAGCGAAAAGAATTTAAAGACAACTCTCGACCAGAAATTACATTCGATTTCGTTATGGTCGAAAATATTCATTATCTAATAAAAAAGCCCTCTTAAATGAGGGCTTTTTTTATACTTTCGCTAATTGTTTTTTATCAATTCGTTTGCAAATAGTATCAACTAAGCCTGCAAATAATGGATGTGGATGTTCAGGTCTTGATTTGAATTCTGGGTGGAATTGACAAGCCACGAACCAATCGTTTTGAGGAATTTCAACCATTTCACAAAGCATACCATCTGGTGATAATCCAGAGAATACTAAACCTTTATCTGCAATTTGTCTACGATATTCGTTGTTTACTTCGTATCTATGTCTATGACGTTCAAAGATTACATCACTACCGTAGGCTTTGTGTGCTTTTGTATCTTTTGCAATATGGCATTCATATTTGCCTAAACGCATTGTTCCGCCGTATCCTTCAACATGTTTTTGTTCAACCATTAAATCGATAACTGGATATGGGGTATTTTCGTTGAATTCCATAGAGTTTGCGTCTTTTAAACCAACTACATTTCTAGCATATTCAATTACTGCGCATTGCATACCTAAACATAATCCTAAGAATGGAAGGTTATTTTCTCTTGCGTATCTAATAACATTTAATTTGCCTTCAATACCTCTTACGCCAAATCCACCTGGAACAACTAAACCATCAACATCAGCTAACGCTTCTTTTGCTTTTTCAAAATCAACGCATTCTTCTGAATTAATCCATTTTATATCAATATTTGCATTGTTTTTGTAACCAGCGTGTTTTAACGATTCAACAACAGAAATATATGCATCTGATAATTTTGTATATTTACCTGCAATTGCAATTCTAATTGTTTTTTCTGGGTTCTTAATTTTTTGAACAAGATTTTTCCAAGACTCTAAATCAGGTTTAACATCTTGCATAAATAATCTTTGTAATACAACGCTAGCCATATTTTGTTCTTCAAGTGCAAGAGGAACTTCATAAATACTTTTCATATCACGACATTCAATAACTGCATCTTTTGGTACAGAACAGAATAGTGCTAATTTTTCTTTTTCTTTTTTAGGAATAGGTTTTGCAGTTCTGCAAACTAAAATTTCAGGTTGAATACCATAGCTTCTTAAGTTTGTAACACTGTGTTGAGAAGGTTTTGTCTTTAATTCGCCTGAAGTTGGTAAATATGGACAAAGTGTAACGTGGATAGAAATGCTATTTCCAAAACCAGCTTCACTTCTAAATTGTCTAATAGATTCAATAAATGGTAAACTTTCAATGTCACCAATTGTACCGCCGATTTCTGCAATTAGAAAATCAGGTTTAAATTGTTGAGTTGCCATTTTAATTCTTGATTTAATTTCGTTTGTGATATGCGGAATTGTTTGAACAGTTGCGCCTAAATAATCACCACGTCTTTCTTTGTTAATAACAGTTTGGTAGATGTTACCAGATGTCACATTATTAATTTGACCAAGATTTGTATCTGTAAATCTTTCATAGTGACCTAAGTCTAAGTCAGTTTCCGCTCCATCATCTGTTACAAAAACTTCACCATGTTGAAATGGGCTCATTGTTCCAGGGTCAACATTTATATATGGGTCAAATTTTTGAATTACTACGCTGTAACCTCTTGCTTTTAACAATCGACCAAGAGACGCTGCTACAATCCCCTTTCCTAAGGAAGATACAACACCGCCTGTTACGAAAATATATTTTGTACTCATTCAGTCCTCAATTCTCTAATTAATTTTTGGTACTCTGAAAAATCCGTCTTCTTCAAACGGAGCATTTGCAATCATTTCTTCTTTTGTTTGTTCGTATTTTACTACGTCTTCGCGCATTACATTATATACAGGAATTGCGTGTGGCATTGGCTCAATATTTGTTGTGTCAATTTCGTTCATTTGTTCTACATATTCTAAAATGCTACCAAGTTGATTAGAATATTTTTCTGTTTCTTCGTCTGTTAATTCTAATCTTGCTAATTTGGCAACGTGTTTTACGTCATCTATTCCTATCATGCTTTCCTCCAAATATAATTAAAATTTTAGCATAAGCATGCGTTTATGACTAATTGTGATAATTTATGTTTAGATTAATATTTTCTTTTTGATATTTTTCTATATCAGATTTGATTATTTCATTAGAAAAATTTGTAGTTTTTTCAAAAGTTCTGTTTTGATTTGCGTATGTAGCTGAATCATATAGCGCATAATTAATATTGTTTTCTTTACAGAAGTTTTCAATATAGTCCATCAAAATATAAATGTGTGGTGAAATATTGTTTAAATTTTGGTTTGCATATGTATATTCAACATCAACAATTACACTTTTTATATCAAGTGATTTTATTTTGTTTAAAAACTCAGTTATTTCTTCAAAAGTATCATTAACTGAAGGAATAATTATGTATTTAACTTTAACAAGTTCCTGAAATTCTAGTTTTAAATTTTTACGATAGTGTTTGATGTTATCCCAAACTTTGTTAAATTTATCTACTCTTTTTACTTTTTTATAGGTTTCTTTGTAAGCAGCATCTGGTGATATAACAACTGTTACAACACCTTTTTTAAGTCCTTTTCTTATGGCTCTATTAAATAAAATTCCAGAAGAGTGAATTCTTACTTTTGAACCTTCTTTAATAAATAAATTTAATAGAGAATCAAATTCTTTTAAAACAGTTGGCTCGCCACCTTGAAAAGTGATTTCGCCATTATTCTTGAATTTGCCTTGTTTTATTAATTCTTTTATAGCATTAAAAATATTATTTTTTGCTTTAGGTTTATTTGTTTGAACTCCACAATAAATGCAATTAGAGTTACATTGACTCCAATGGTCAAAATTTATGTAAGAAATATAATCTTCTTCGTCCCAATTTTCTTCTCTTAAATTGTAACAGCCTTCGCAAGCTGGTAAGTCTTTTTGTTGTTGAAATTTTCGTTGTTCTTTTTTTATTTGAAATAATTCAGACCAATTGATTTTACCATTTTCATATTTTGGTACAATTCCTAATTGTCCTTTATCAAATTCTCGAGATAAACAACAAGCTTTTATTGAGTCAACATCAATTGAAATGCCGTGTTCTATTAAATGACAGCTTTTATATTTCATTACTTTCTCCGTATATTTTTATTTTATATAATATTACTAAATAGGTAAAGGTTTAAAGTTTTTAATGTATAATATTTAAATAAGGTTATTTTGAGGGAAGTACATGACAGCTGAAGCGGTTATTGATAATAAATTTGCATTTTCTTTTAAGAAAAATAATATAGATGAGATGTTTCATAATTTAACTGAAAATCCGGTTGGTTGTGAAAAAAAAGACTTTAGATTGATGATTAGTACAATCTATCAATTAGTGGAAGATGAATTTGAAAATACATTTCAAAATTCTAGTAATGTTATTAAAAATACTGAATTTTTTCTTATTAATGATGGCAAAAAGAATGAAGTGTTTGTTACTCCTACAAATAACTTTGATTTTTATTTAAAATCTAAAGGTTCTTTGTATAGATTTTCTTCTGTGGTACAAACTGTCGAAATAGATGGACAAGAAGTTGATAAAATAGGGTATAAAGTTCCATTAGAATTGATTTGGGAATATTTTTCTGGTTTTGATTCTATAGTAGAACATCCGAATATTACTGAGTCTTTTAAGGTATTTAATATTGTTACTCAATTTGTAAAAAAGGTTGTTGAAAAACTTTATTTTCTTCCGAAAGTTAATAAAACAGATAATCTATTTACTATAACTTATGAAATGTTTGCAATTAATGATTTGTTGCAAGATTCTATTGATGAAATTTATACTTTAGATTTTTCTAAAGTTTCAAAACAAAAACATATCGCTGATAAATTGATTGAAGAATATTTGAATTATGTTATTTTCTTATTCTTAAAATTTAAAGCATATAGATTTAAAGATATTGTATCTTCAGTTTATTTTATTAAACCAGCTAGTAACAAACGTTATATTCGTTCATTAGATTTAGCTGAAGCAATTAGTGAGTGGCTTGATGAAATTCATATTGGTAAATATCCAGTTAGCCCTCAATTAGATATTGAAAAAATTGATGAGGATAAATTCTGTTTAACTATTTCTGTTAAAGCAAATAATGAACAGTTGAACGAAAAAGAACCACCTAAAAAATTATTAGAAATCTATGAGGATGGTATTTATTGGGGTTATCAAAATACATATTTAGTAAATATTGTTGAAAAACAATTGAATTATACTCTTCGTTATTATAAAGATTTAGAAACTTTATTTGAAGATGAAGATAACTTGAAAATGTATTTGTCTTTAAATGATGTTTATAAATTAATGATTCATACTGCTTATTATTTGAATAAGGCTGGTATTAATATTAATTTCCCACCTAACTTTGGAAATATTGTTGTTCCAAGAGCTTCAATTAATGCAAAAGTTAAAACATCAAGAGAACAAGATGTTGCTGATATTTTAAATGGAAAATCAGGAAGTATTAGTTTATCTAGTATTTTTGATTTTTCTTTCCAAGTTGCTATTGGAGATGAAAAAGTTAGTGTTGATGAATTTGAAAAACTTATTAAAGATGCTAATGGAATTATTGAATTTAAAAATAAATATATTTTAATTGATCAAAATGAAGCGCAAGCAATTATTAATAAATTAAAAAATCCAAAAATTGATAAAATTACAAGAATGGAAATGTTGCATGCGGCTTTTTCTGGTCACTTGAGTGATTATGAATTTGATTATGATGAAGCATTTGCAAACATTGTAAAAGATATTGGAAAGAGTGTAGAAGTTACAGCGCCAGAAGGCTTAAAAGGTGAATTAAGACCATATCAATTGGGTGGCTTAAAATGGCTTTATACAAATACAACAAAGGGATTTGGTTCTTGTATTGCTGATGATATGGGGCTTGGTAAAACAATTCAAGTTATTAGTTTGATTTTAAAATTAAAAGAAGAAAACAAACTAAAAGCACCGGTAATTGTTATTTGTCCAACAACTTTGATGGGGAATTGGATAAAAGAGCTTAATATGTTTGCTCCTTCAATTAAAACAAGTGCTTATCACGGTCCAGAACGTGAACTTGATTTAAAAGCAGATGTTATTATAACAACCTTTGCTATTCTTCGTATCGATATAGAAGAAATTAAAAAGACAACTTGGGGTATGGTTGTTATTGATGAAGCTCAAAATATTAAAAATCCAGATACTTCTCAAACAGCCGCCGTTAAATCTTTAAAATCTGATATTAAGATTGCAATGACTGGTACTCCTGTTGAAAATAAACTAACAGAGCTTTGGAGTATTTTTGATTTTATAAATAAAGGATACCTTGGCTCTATTAGAGATTTCCAAAAATGTTATGCAATTCCAATTGAAAGATTTAAACAATATGAACAAGCTGATAAATTGAAATTATCAATTTCTCCATTTGTATTGAGAAGATTAAAAACAGATAAAACAATTATTGACGATCTTCCAGAAAAAATGGTTCTTGATGAATATTGTTATTTAACAAAACCACAGGCAGCTTTATACGAAAAAACTTTAAATTCTTTAATGACAGAAGTTTCTGGTCAAAAAGGTATTAATAGGCGTGGTGTAATTTTCAAATTGATTACTGCATTAAAACAAATTTGTAACCACCCATTCCAATATTTAAAATATGGGGAAATGACAAAAGATGTTTCTGGTAAAACAGAAAAATTCATTTCATTATTATCTCAAATTTTAGAAAATGATGAAAAAGTTATTGCATTTACTCAATATAAAGAAATGGGAAATATTCTTTCAACAATTATTCAAAATGAGTTGAATGTATCTCCATTATTTTTCCACGGTTCTTTAAATACAACACAACGCCAAAAAATGCTTCAAGAGTTTGAATCAAACCCAGAACAAAAAATCATGTTGTTGTCTTTAAAAGCTGGTGGTACTGGTTTGAATTTAACTTCAGCAACAAATGTTATTCACTATGATTTGTGGTGGAATCCAGCTGTTGAAGAACAAGCAACCGACAGAAGCTATCGTATTGGTCAAGATAAGAATGTTATGGTTCATAGACTTGTGACCTTGGGCACTTTTGAAGAAAAAATTGATGAAATGATTAAACAAAAGA
The DNA here is from genome assembly GCA_015152515.1 of Cyanobacteria bacterium SIG29. Lineage (GTDB taxonomy): Bacteria > Cyanobacteriota > Vampirovibrionia > Gastranaerophilales > Gastranaerophilaceae > Avigastranaerophilus. The sequence goes on along the minus strand of SUTV01000003.1, from coordinate 47,584 downwards.
AAGAACTTGTAAATTTAGCTGTATTTGAGGGTGAAAAAGTTATTACAGAACTTTCTGATGATGAAATTTATAAAATATTTAGTTTGGGTAATTCGTAGGAATTATTTTTATAATTTCAACAAAAACATTATAAATTCAATGTACATTTTTTATGTTTGGAATATAATTTTTTTGATAGGTTTAATGTGTAGTAATTTACAGATTATAGATATAGAAACAGGAGGTAATATGCAAGTTACACATGAAATAGAAAATCAATGTCGTGTAAGAAGAGGTGTAAAAGGTGTTCCTGCTCCAATTCCTCAAGAAGGCGAATGGACAAAGTGTAAAGAAATCAAAGATATTTCTGGTTTAACTCACGGTTGCGGATGTTGTGCTCCTCAACAAGGTACTTGTAAATTAACTTTAAACGTTAAAGAAGGCGTTATCCAAGAAGCATTAGTTGAAACTTTAGGTTGTTCAGGTATGACTCACTCTGCTGCTATGGCAGGTGAAATTCTTCCTGGTAAAACAATTTTAGAAGCATTAAATACAGACTTAGTTTGTGATGCTATTAACGTAGCTATGAGAGAATTATTCTTACAAATCGTTTATGGTAGAACTCAAACAGCGTTCTCAGAAGGCGGACTTCCAATCGGTGCTGGTCTAGAAGATTTAGGTAAAGGCTTATGCTCAATGGTTGGTACAATTCACTCAACAAAAGAAAAAGGCGTTAGATATCTTTCATTAACTGAAGGTTATATCCTTGAACTTGGTTTAGATAAAAATGATGAAGTTATTGGTTACAAGTTCGTAAATATGGGTAAAGTTATGGATGCTATTAAAGCTGGTAAAGATGCTAAAGAAGCATTCGATAATAATATCGGTACTTATGGCAGATTTGCTGATGCGGTTAAAACTATTGACCCAAGAAAACAATAAGAGTGTAACTATTAATTAAAAGGAAATAAGATTATGGCAAAATTTGAAGGACAAGATAGACGTCAAAAATCGATAGAAAAAGTTCTAAAAGAATATGGTTTTAAATCTTTAGATGAAGCTAATGAATTATGTCTATCAAAAGGTATAAATGTTGATGAAATAGTTAAAGGTATTCAACCAATCGCGTTTGATAACGCATCTTGGGCTTATACTTTAGGTTGTGCAATTGCACTTAAAAAAGGTATTAAAGTTGCTGCTGATGCTGCTGAAGCAATTGGAGAAGGCTTACAAGCATTCGCTGTTCCTGGTTCAGTTGGTGATACAAGAAAAGTAGGTATCGGACACGGTAACTTAGGTGCTATGTTATTAAGAGAAGAAACAAAATGTTTCTGCTTTTTAGCTGGTCACGAATCATTCGCTGCTGCTGAAGGTGCTATTGGTATTGCTAGAAATGCTAATAAAGTTAGAAAAGAACCTTTAAGAGTTATTTTAAATGGTTTAGGTAAAGATGCAGCTTATATTATTGCTAGAATCAATGGTTTCACAGCTGTTGAAACAGCATATGATTTCAAAACTGGCGAATTAAAAGTTGTTAAAGAAACTCCATTCTCAGATGGTGAAAGAGCAAAAGTAAAATGCTATGGTGCTGATGATGTATCTGAAGGTGTTGCTATTATGATTAAAGAAGGTGTTGATGTTTCTATTACAGGTAACTCAACTAACCCAACAAGATTCCAACACCCAGTAGCTGGTACATACAAAAAATGGTGTTTTGAAAATAACAGAAAATACTTCTCAGTAGCTTCAGGTGGTGGTACAGGTAGAACACTTCACCCAGATAACGTTGCTGCTGGTCCAGCTTCTTATGGTATGACAGATACTATGGGTAGAATGCATGGTGATGCTCAATTCGCTGGTTCATCTTCAGTTCCTGCTCACGTAGAAATGATGGGTGTAATCGGTATGGGTAACAACCCAATGGTAGGTGCTACAGTTGCTGTTGCAGTTGCTGTTGAAAAAGCTATGAACTAGTTTAATAGTTTTATAAATTAAAAGAGAGTCAATATTTTGGCTCTCTTTTTTTGTTAAATTAATCATGAAAATTTATATTAAAATCACTAGCAAAAAATTTTTTTACAGGTATTATATATGCAGGTCTTTATAGTTTAGGAGTATGTGATGAAAATTGCAAGCATTCAATCATCGTTGTCTTTTGGTAGAGCACTTACAACAAAAGAAAAAAAAGAATATGAAAAGCTTCAATCTGAAGCTAGAAAACAATTAGGAACAGATAAAACTACTGCAACAATTTTTGATTTTAGTGTTCCTAGTTCAAAAAATGATACAGGTATTGGTACAAGTTTTTCTGTAGATGCACAGAAAATGGCTGAATTATTAAAAACAATGTGTGGTGTAAATTCTATCCAATTACAACCACAAGGTGAAATTTCAAATTATGTTCGTTCACCATATTCAGGTACTGCTTTTTCTTTAGGTATGCATATTATTGATTTGAATAAACTTCAAGATAAAGAATATGGTCAATTACTAAGTGCTGCTGATTTGAAATCTTCTTATATGACAAGAGTTTCAAACCATGACAGTGTAGATTATGATAATGTTTTCGCACAAGATGGACAAAAGGCTATGTTAGCAAAAGCGTTTGATCGTTTTATGGAACTTCCACCAAGTTCACAATTAAAGAAAGATTTTGAAACATTCAAAAAAGAAAATGCTTACTGGGTAGAAAAAGATGCTTTATATGAAGCTGTTGCTACCGCTAATGGTTCTTATGAAATTAAATCTTGGCCACAACGCGATCAAAATGTATTCGCAACAAAAGAAGGCGACAAAGCTAGAATTGCGGAATTAAAACAAGTTAAAAATGAAAAAGGTCATAATGTAGTTGATTTTGAACAATTTGTTCAATTTATAGCAGATAAACAACAAAAAGAATCTAAAGCTAATTTTAATTCTAAAGGAATTGATATTTATGGCGATTGCCAAATCGGTTTTTCTCAAAAAGATTTTTGGGCTCATAAATCAGCATTCTATCCAACTTATGAATTTGGTTGTGATATTGGCGATGGTAAATATTCTTGTTGGTCACCAGCTATTGATTTTTCAAAATTAGATGGTGATGCAGGTGATCTTTTATATAATAAATTTGATTTATTCTTTAAACGTTACAATGGTGTAAGAATTGATGCTGCTTGGCAATTAATAAATCCATTAATTTGTGAACCTTGGACAAATAAAGGTAAACCAACTTTTGATAATAATGGTAATAAATTAGGTCATAAAATTGATTATCAACCATATGTTCCTAACAATGGTAGAAAAATCATTAAAGATATTGTTTTAAGTGCAGCTGATAAAAATAAAGTTCCACATGATAAAATTTTCTTGGAATTATTAGGTGGTAACTCTTATGATTCATTAGACGCAGTTAAAGGTTTAGGTACCACATTAATTCATATTACAAGATATGGTAGTGATAGCTGGGGTCGTGTAAGATATTATGAATCAAAAAGCGACAATAAATATCAAAACATGAAACCTGGTGATTATACAATCGGACCTGGAACACATGATGATTATAGTTTGCTTGAACAAGTTGAAAATGGTAAAAATCGTGCTTGGTATTTAGCACATGATTTATATCTTCCTCAATATGAACTAGAACAATCTGATTCTAAATTATCAGAAGCTATATATGCAGAAATGTTTACAACTAAAAATCAATTTGCTACATTGCCAGATATTTTTGGTTCAAGACGTAGAATAAATACTCCAAATACAAAAGAAGGCAATTGGTCATATCGTGCACCTCAAGATTTTGAAAAACAATATCATCAAAACTTGGCAAAAGGTAGAGGCTTAAATAGTGCTGATGCATTAAGTAAAGCTTTAAAAGCTAAACAATATGGCAGAGGTTCTGTATTAACAAATAGATTAGATTATTATGCAAATATTTTAAAACAAGATGGTCCTATGACAACAAAGGATGCAGATAGAGTTTTGGGTAACGCATAAATTATAGTATTTAAGAGAAAGAGCCATCACATCTTTGTATGTGGTGGCTCTTATCTTTATAAATTTTTAATATCTGATTTAATTGACTTTCATGCAATTTTATGGTCTATTGTAAATAGAGATTTTATTCACGAAAGGAACGCCGAACATTATGACAACTAAAAGTTCAAAACAAATTGAAGACTTGGAAAAGGCTTACAACAATTCTGGTGTTGTAGAAACATTGGAACAATTAGAAGCATTGATTTCTAGAGTTAAAAATGCTCAAAAACAATATGAAGCTTTTACTCAAGAACAAGTTGATGCTATTTTTAAAGCTGCAGCAACAGCAGCAGACAAAGCTCGTATTCCTCTTGCTAGAATGGCTGTAGAAGAAACAGGCATGGGTGTATTAGAAGATAAAATTATTAAAAATCACTTTGCTTCCGAATATATTTATAATAAACATAAAAATGCTAAAACATGCGGTATTATTAGAGAAGATAAACCAAATGGTATTAAAATCGTAGCAGAACCTTTAGGTGTTATTGCTGGTGTTATTCCAACAACAAACCCAACATCAACTGCTATTTTTAAAGCTTTATTAGCTTTAAAAACTAGAAATGGTATTATATTCTCTCCACACCCAAGAGCAAAAAAATGTACAATTGCTGCTGCTAAATTGGTTTTAGATGCAGCTGTTAAAGCTGGTGCTCCAGAAGGTATTATTGGTTGGATTGACGTTCCATCATTAGAATTAACTAATGGTTTAATGACATCAGCTTCTATTGATTGTATTTTAGCTACTGGTGGTCCTGGCATGGTTAAAGCTGCTTATTCATCTGGTAATCCAGCATTAGGTGTTGGTCCTGGTAATACATCAGCAGTTATTGATGAAACAGCAGATATTAAAATGGCTGTATCTTCAATTCTTATGTCTAAAACATTTGATAATGGTATGATTTGTGCTTCTGAACAATCAGTTATCGTTGTTGATAGCGTATATGAAGAAGTTAAAAGAGAATTTGAATACAGAGGTGCTTATCTAGTAAATGAAGCTGAACAACAAAAAATGATTGATTTACCATTTATCGATCCAAAACGTGGTACAGCTCACCCAGATATTGTTGGTCAAACTGCTCATACAATTGCTAAATTAGCAGGATTTGAAACTCCAGTTGATGCAAAAGTTTTATTGGCAGAAAGACCTGTTGTTGATTGGGAAGATCCTTTCTCAAGAGAAAAATTATCTCCAATCTTATCTATGTACAGAGCAGCTGATTATGATGAAGCAGCTGAAATGGCATATCAATTAGTTTCTAAAGGTGGTGCTGGCCATACTGCAGTTCTTTATACAGACGAACGTTCTAAAACAAGAATTGATCATTATGCTGAAAAAATGCCAGCATGCAGAGTTTTAATTAACTCTCCATCTTCACAAGGTGGTATTGGTGATTTATATAACTTTAAGTTAGAACCATCTTTAACTCTTGGCTGCGGTTCTTGGGGCAAAAATGCTGTTTCAGGTAACGTAGGCGTTGAAAATTTATTGAACTACAAAACCGTTGCTGAAAGGAGAGAAAATATGTTATGGTTCAAGGTTCCATCTAAAATTTACTTTAAAAGAGGCGCTACAGATTTAGCTCTTCGTGAATTAGCAGGTAAAAAACGTGCATTTATCGTAACAGATAGATTCTTATTTAATTCTGGCGCAGTTGAACAAATCACTAAAGTTTTAGATGAAATTGATATTGAACACGAAGTATTCTTTGATGTAAAACCAGATCCAACTTTATCTACAATTAATCAAGCAATGGCTGTATTAAGACCATTTGAACCAGATGTAATTATTTCTTTAGGTGGTGGTTCTCCAATGGACGCAGCAAAAATTATGTGGTTAATGTATGAACAACCAGAAACAAATTTTGAAGATATTGCAATGAGATTTATGGATATCAGAAAAAGAATTTGTGCTATTCCTGAATTGGGTAAAAAAGCAATTATGGTTGCTATTCCTACAACTTCAGGTACAGGTTCAGAAGTAACTCCATTTGCTATTATCACTGATGATGAAACTCAAGTTAAATACGCAATTGCAGATTATGCTTTAACTCCTAATATGGCAATTGTAGACCCTAATTATGTTGATAGTATGCCAAAAGGTTTAACTTCTGCTTCAGGTATCGACGCATTAGTTCACTCAATTGAAGCATATGTTTCTTGTATGGCTACAAACTTTACAAATTCTAATGCATTAGAAGCTATTAAATTAATCTTCAAATACTTAGAAAGATCATATAATGAAGGTGCTAACGATCCTATTGCTAGAGAAAAAATGCACTATGCAGCAACTATTGCTGGTATGGCATTCTCTAACTCATTCTTAGGTTTATGTCACTCTATGGCTCACAAACTTGGTGCAATGTATCACATTCCTCACGGTGTAGCTAATGCATTATTAATCAGACAAATTATGAAATATAATGCTTCTGATGCTCCTAAGAAACAAGCAACCTTCCCTCAATACAAGTTCCCATGTGCTAAAATTAAATTTGGTCAAATTGCTGATGAACTTGGTTTAGGTGGTAAAAATGACGATGAAAAAGTCGAATTGTTATTAGCTTCTGTTGATCGTTTAATGAAAGCTATTAATCTTCCAAATTCTATTAAAGAATTTGGTGTTGATGAACAAACTTTCATGGACAATTTAGATGAGCTAGTTGAATTGGCTTATGATGACCAATGTACCGGTGCAAATCCAGTATATCCATTCTTAGCTGATATTAAGAAAATCTACATTGATGCATTTAACGGTGTAGTGTAGTTATAAAAAAGTTGAAGAGGAACGAAAACTCGTTCCTCTTCTTTTTTGAGGTTTTGATTAAATGGTAGAAATTCTTTCGGATAAAGTAATTAATAGATTAACTTTGTATCATAGTATTTTGGCTGATTATATTGAAAAAGACATTGAATATATTTCAAGTCCGCAGATTGCTGATTTACTGCATATTGATAATACACAGGTTAGAAAAGACATTGCACTTTTAAATTACAAAGGAAAGTGTAAAGTAGGTTATAAAGTTAAAGAATTAAAAATTTTAATCGAAGAAACTTTAAAATTCAAAACTGTAAAAAGAGCTTTTATCGTTGGTGCTGGTAATTTAGGTATGGCTCTTGCAAAATATGATAATTTTGAAGCTTATGGTTTTAAGATTTCTGCTTTGTTTGATAATGCTCCTTCAAAAATTGGGTTAAAGGTTAATGGTGTTGAAGTTTATCATTTGAATGAAATTCCTCATATGGTAGGAAAATATGACGTTAAAATAGCAATTTTAACTGTTCCAAGAACATTTGCGCAAGAAGTTACTGATTTCCTTGTTCAATCAGGAATTGAATATATTTGGAATTTTACACCTTGTGTTTTATCTGTTCCTAATAAAGTACAAGTTTGGAATGAAAATTTGATTGGTAATTTCCTTCAATTTACTGTAAACCATATTTAATTAATTATTTTTTGTAGCGATGAATAAAGTGTTGTTCGCCACTATCAAATGTTTTTGGTGCAGTATAAATGTGCTCAAAATCATTATCTAGTTCTTCATTCATTGTTCTTTTGGTACTTATAATATAGATATTTTCATAATTATTAGATATTTTTTTGCAATATTCTAACCAATCTTCGCACGACATTTTTTTGCTTACTTTTTCATCCCAAGTTACATATTTTAAATGGTTATCTCTTGTAATTGAATATAGATTTGCATCATTACCTAGTTCGTAAGCCAATGAAATAGAATATGCTTCGTTTCTAATTAATAATATTGAAGAATTAATATCTATATTTTTTCTTATAAAATTTGCAGTATCTTTAGCACTACTATAATTGCCTTTTAAATCTAGAATATAGTAGTTTATTCCATTAAAAGTGCTTAAAAATAAAAATATAGAAAGTAGAATTGTAGTTGTTCTTTTTTTAGAAATTGTGTTGTTTTCATTAAAAGAATTATCTTTGTATAAAATCCAAAAACAAAATAGTAAAATAATGTATGCTGAAAAAATTCTAGTTACATAAATGTATGCATTGTATGCAAAAATGTAGATGGAAAATTGAAATCCAATACTTAAAAGAAGAATAATAAATAATTTTTTATTGCTTACAAATAAATTTATTGTTAATAATACAAAACTTATAATTAATAAAATTATTGCTGATAAATCTATTATAGGATTTGGAATTGTATCGGTTGCAATTATTTGATAGTTATATGTATTTACAAAAAATAGAGTTACTATTTTAAAAATATTAGCTATAATGTCTTGTCCTTTTGTATTAATACAAGAATTACTTGAAATGGAATCGTGTAATTGGAAAATTACAGCTAATATTCCTAATATCATAATAACAAGTGATATGATGTTTTTTTTTGAAAAACTTTTTTCTTTGATGTTTTCAATAATATGAAATAAAGTTAGAATTCCAACAAATCCAAGCATTATAATGTGCGTATTTGCTAGTAAAAAAAGAATTGTAGCATATAAAATTGGATTTTCTTTTCTTTTAGAATATAGAATTGCAGTTAAAAATACTAATATTGGAATTATAGAATAACTTCTTGCTATAACAGGGAAAAAATATAAAAATCCAGCACTAGAAATAATTGCGTATTTTACTATTAATGGAAATGGTGACTTTTGAAATAGTACAAATACGCTAATGCACATTATAAACCAACAGATAATTTGCATAGCAATAATATCTGGAAATATTTTTGCAAAAGGCATAGTTATTAAGTACATTAATGATGGATGTCCTTCATTATGAAGGTGTGTAAATAATTCTGGAATGGATAAGTGTTTACATAATAGCCAAACTTGTGCTTCATCTGCCCATATTTCGTGATTTAATACGGCTATTAATGTTATTAGCGCATATATTAAAGTCGTTATTATGGTGATTATTGTCTTTGAATTCATAAGTATATTTTACTAAATCAGATATATGCACGCAACAAAAAAGTAAATAAATTGTATAAATATGCTTCAAAAAGTCAATTTTTTTAGTTAAAAATCCTTTATTTTAATATAGTAAAAATTGCGAGGATTTTTATGCCTTTTTCAGATTATAATTTAATGAATAACAAAGAAGCTATTTTGCAAAGAATGAAGGGCGTTCAAGCAGAAAGAAAAGCGTTTGGATATTCTGTTTTGGCTGGTGAATCAAAAGACACTTATGCAAAAACACCAGTTGAAGCTAATAATGTGCAAAATAAAAATTCATCAGATGATGGTAAAATAAGCTTTAAAGAAAAAGTTGTCAATTTCGGAAAAGGGCTTATTGCTCCAATAAAAAATATATTTGCATCGCCAAAAAATATGGCAATAACAGCTGTGGCAGTTGCGGCGAGTGCTGCTTTAATTGCTGTGACTGGTGGTGCTGCTGCTCCTGTTATGGTTGCTGCTGGCTTGATTGGTGGCGGTATCCAAATAGGAAAAGGTATTTATAAACAAGCAAAAGCAACAACAGATGACCAAGCAAAACAAGCTTGGCAACAAATGGGCACAGGTACTTTCGCAGTTGGTGCTTCTGTTGCTGGTGCAAAATCTGCTTTAAAAGCTAATGGAGTTAATGTTGAAGGAATGTCTGCTTTAAAAGCAAGTGCAAAATGTGTGACATCTGCTCCTAAAAATATAGCAAATAGTTTTTCTTCTATAGGTACAAAAGTTTCTGGTTGGTTTCCTGCATTAAAGAAAAAGGCTGTTAAACCAACAGTTGAACCTGAAGCAAAACCAGTTGTTAAATCTGAAGCAAAACCAACTGTTGAACCTGAAGTGCAACCTGTGGTTGAACAAACAGTGAATCCAGAAGTAAAACCTGCTCCAAAACCAGCAGTTGAAGCTGAGGCAAAACCGGCTGTTAAATCTGAAACACAACCGGCTGTTCAACCAGAAGTAAAACCTGAAACAGCTTCTGTAGTTGAACCTGAAGCGCAACCGATTGCTCCGCCAAAAAGAAAAATAGAAACAAAACCAGGTGCTAAAAAGAAAATAAAATCAATAAAAAAATCAAAACCAAAATCTGAAGCTAAACCAACAGTTGAAGCTGAGGCACAACCAGCTGTTAAACCAAAAGCTAAATCAGAAACAACTACAGTAGTTGAATCCGAAACACAACCGGTAGTTGAACAAACAGTAAATCCAGAAGTGAAACCTGCTGTGAAACCAACTGTTGAACCTGAAGTGCAACCAGTAGTTGAGCAAACAGTGAATCCAGAAGTAAAACCTGCTCCAAAACCAGCAGTTGAACCTGAAGTAAAGCCAGAAGGTCGTTTAAAAACATCTGCTTCTAAGAAAAAACAGATTATAACACCGGATGGAAAAATAATTAATATTGATGATACAACGGCTACTCCATTTTGGAGAACTTCACCAAGTACTGTAAAACCTGTTGGAGTTGAAACAAATACAACAATAAGCCGTGATGTTAATCCATCAATGGTATCTAGATTTAAAAATTTTATGAATATTTACGGTTTATTTAAACAAAATTAGTATTAAAAAAAGGAGCTATTAAGCTCCTTTTAAATTTATTCTAAACGCGTCTTTTGCGTGCTGCTTCAGATTTGCGTTTTTTCTTAATGCTAGGTTTTTCGTAACGTTCACGACGTTTAATTTCAGAAAGGATACCTGCTTTTTGGATTTTCTTTTTAAATCTTTTTAAAGCGCTTTCGATACTTTCGTTATCTCCTACTCTTACTTCTGGCATTAGCTTTTCACCACCTTCATTAATTTTAATTATCTTTATGATAGAAATATAACAAGAACAAAAAAAGATTTCAACCCCATGAAAAAAAGCCCCCTGATTGAATCAAGAGGCTTTTAATTTTTGTTTGACTTGGATTAGTTAGGAATTACTAAATCTTGAGTTAGTTCTAACCAAACATAGTCGCCATCGTTAGCTTTGTATGTTCTACCTTTTGTTGCTAAACCTGTTAATAAACCAACACCAGCACCAACAGGAGCACCGATTGCAATACCAGAGTCTGTGCTATCATCATGACCTCTCATATTTGCAATACCGATACCAGCGCCCATACCAACTACAGCACCACCAAAAGTATAGCCAACTGGTTTTGCCCATCTGTTTTCAGTTAAAACACCGTTGTTGTTTAAAACTTTTGCTTGGAATGGAACTGTTACGCCGTTTGGTAAAGTCATTGTTTCAAATTCTACAGTAACTTTATCGTTTTTGTTCCACCATTTTTTAGGTTCGATTGATGTAATTCTAGCTTTCATTGTTGTAGATGCAGGAATTACTAATGTGCCTTCTTCTGTATAGATGTCTTTTTTAGCTGTAAAGATAACTTCATCGCCTACTTGAGCATCTTTAGAAGAGAAGTATGTATAGAAATAACCTTTAATGATGTTTTTAGCTAGAACAATTTTGTTAGCGCTTGTAACTTTAACTGTATCAACTTCAGCTTTGTCTGTAACATCTAAGTGTTCAGTAGAAAGAAGAGTTTCTTTGCTTACATATTGTTCTTTAACAGTACCGATTTGTTGTTTTAATTTGTGTAATAAAACAGCAGCTTCAGCTCTGTTTAAGTTTTTATTTGGTAATAATTCATCAGGATCTGGGTAATTTACATATACGCCAAGGTCAATAGTTTTTGCATATTGACGTGTAGCCCATGATGGAATATCAGCTTTATCTGTATATGGGTCTAATGCTTTTACATTACCTTTATAATCTTTTGTAATATGGCTGATTACAGAAGCAGCTTCTGCTTTTGTCATAATTCTATCAGGTTTGAATGTACCATCGTTGTAACCATAAATTAAACCTAATTTAGAAGATAATAAAATGTCACCATAATCTGCTCTTTGTGAACATACATCAGAGAATGGATTTTCTTCAGAAATAGTAGCTGTTCTATGACCTAATGTTTTTAAAAGAGCTGTGTTGAAATCTGATCTTGTAACATCTTTTTCAGGATAAAAAGATTTTTTATCCAAAGAAAGGATGCCATCGTTTACAACTGCTGTGATTTCTTTGTTAGCCCAATAATCTGCTGGAACATCTTTATAAACGTCAGCATTTGCAGCATTGAAAGAAACTAACATGAAAAATACAGCAAACATAGCTAAAATTTTTTTCATTTTTTTTCTCCACTTGTAAAATAAAAATCTAAACTGTTTAACTGGATTATATAATAATCGTTTTCTGATTGCAATAATAAAACAAAGATTGTATGAAAAAATTTTTTGTATTATAATCAAATCGAAATGGACTTGTAGCTCAGCTGGTAGAGCAGTTGACTCTTAATCAATTGGTCGGGGGTTCGAATCCCCCCAGGTTCAAAAGTTTATTAAAAAAGCCTCTTTTTAAAAGAGGCTTTTTATTTTCTTATTTTTTACTTTGAATATTTATAAATGGAACTGAATTTCCCATCATATATTGAGGCATTTTTCCATCCCATTTTTGTACTGCTTCATATTCTACTAATGATTTGTTTTGACTTAAAGCTTGTGCTCTTATTGACATTGATTTTGCTTCAGCTTCTGCAGCAATAACTTTTTGTTTTGCTTCTTCTTCAACTTGAACAGTTTTATTTTTTGCTTTTAATGCTTCTTGTTCAGCTGTTACTTTGCTTTCAATTGCTCTTTCAAACACTTCTGAATAATTAATCTCAACCATTTGAAAATCTGTAATGTTTAGATAATTGTCTGATAATTGAGTTTGAAGTTTGAATAATATATCTCCAGTCGCTTTTTCTCTGTTTGCAATTAAATCTTGTGCGTTCCATTTACCAATAATATCTTTGATAGTGCCTTCAACTACTGGCATAAGAATTTTGCTTGAATAATCTAAACCAACTTCTTGAAATAGTTTGTTTACATTTTCAGGTTGCACATTATAGTTAATTACATAAGTTATTTTTGCTTGTTGAATGTCTTTTGTATAAACCGCAGTTGTATATGTATTTTTTTGAGTTTTTACATCCATTGTCTTGAATTGGTGGATAAAGGGGAAGATTATGTGCAAGCCTTCGCCGTAGCTTTCTTGTTGAACTTCACCTAATCTTATTTTAATGCCTCTTTCTCCAGGTCCGACCATAACAAAAGGATTGCAAAATACAATAAAAAATGCTAATAGAACTAAAAGTAGTAATGGAATACTTATTAAGTTCGCTTTGTTGTTAAGTTGTGTCATTTATATCTCCTATCTTAATTTAGTCCGATTAATGCAATTATTGAATATCCAATTGCAACTAAAAATACAAATATAGAAAAAGCTATAATCATTTGTTTTCCATATTTTTGATATAGATTTTCACCTGTGATAAAACATAGGGTTGTAATGATTAAATTGATGAAAACTATAAAAGCAATGAATAATAGTAAAATTCTTATAATCATAATATACCTCTTTATTATGATTTTATTTCAAGTTGTTTATTGAAACATCACCTAAATAGTGGGCGTGCGAAAAATCAACTGTAAATCTAAATATGATAAACAAAAAAAAGACAGATTATCTAATCTGTCTTTTTTGTATATGGTGGGCGTGAAGAGACTCGAACTCCCATGCCGAAGGCGCTTGATCCTAAGTCAAGTGCGTCTACCAATTTCGCCACACGCCCATAGTTTAACGATTTTATCAGCCTTTGAGCTGTTTTTATTCAATTGTCAATGTCTTTTGTTTTATCGGCTGATGCGTCTACCTCCCCTCTCGAAAAATGATACTTAATCATTTTTCTTCGGCAGAGTGCCACACGCCCATTGCTTATATTTTTAATTTAACATAAAAAAATCAAAGGTCAATAAAAAATCATTATTTTGTTTTATACAGTTTAGTATGTAGATTTTGTTAATTAAATTACAAATAAAAAAGACTGGCTTTTGACCAGTCTTTTTTTAAAAATTAACTAAATTCTATTGTTCCAAACACCGCCATCACGGTCAACAAGTGCATCATAGAATGACCATAATCTAAATACACCAGTTAATCCTAATACAGCGTGTGTAATATTTTTTTCTTTGCTTTGTTTATTAATTGCTTGTCCAATACCAGGCCAAATTAATAATGAACATACTGCTGCGCCAACGCTTTTTCCTGATACTTCACCATCTGTTCCATGAGTTCCTTTTGCAAATGCAGGTGTAGCTGCTGCTAAAAATGCTGATAAAATCAACAATGAACATAATTTTTTCATGAAATTCTCCCTTCTTATATTCCGAAATAATCTTAACTTCCTAATTTTAATTCGTCAATTAAAACTTAAATTAAATGTATAAATATATTTCGATTTTTTCTACTATTTTAAATTTTATTTATGTTTACAATTTTGGCAAATTTTAATCTTCAGCAGTTTTTTCATCTGTGTTGATAAATGAAAAGGTAATAAAATGAACATTTCTCCAATAAGTTTTAGAAGCTATTCTTCAAATGCACATTTTAAAAATAATTCTATAATGCCTACAAAAACTAGTTTTAAAGGTGTGATTCAAGGATTGCCTGATCCTCGTGATTATGCAGATGCTTCTAATTTTTGTATTCCTTGGCAGAAACAAGATGAGTTAAAAAATGAATATAAAAGTAAAGTTTTAGCGGCTTGTTTTGATAAAGATGGAAAATTAAATCCGCAAATTGTTGAATATTTAGATAATACTAAATTTAATATTGAAACTGATGTTCGTGGTGAAAAACAAAATATGACAGTTAAAGAGGCTATTAATTCTTCTATAAATGGTGTTGATGATGTTTCTTTATCTCTTTACCACGCAACTTTTGGTACAGAAACAATTGAACAAATCAGACAAAATGGATTTAATCCAGAAAAAATTTCTAGAACAAAACTTGGACCAGGTTTTTATTTTTCACCATCTGAAGGTGGTGCTAGAGAATATTCTTCAGCCGTTTTAATGGCTGATTGTACAGGCAAATGTGCAAGAATGAAACAGTCATTTTTTGAAAAAATAATGGAGTCTGGAATCGTTACTAAATTGTCAAATTTTATTGGTTTGAATTCTCGTGATTATGCTACTGGAATGGCAGAATCAGAGGTTTCTACTCGCATTATTAATGAATATGCTCGTAACTATCTTGTAAATGATTTAGGTATTGATATGGCGTATGGTTCAACAGGAAGATTTGAATCTTGTTTTGCTGTATTTAATCCAGATTCTATTTTAAATATAAGATCTGTAAATTAAAAAATTTATATAAGTTTTTGTCTTTATTGCGCGTAAAATAAAAAAATATTTCATATATAAAATTATTTTACATAAAAAGTATATAAACATTTAATTTTTCTACATTATTAGTATTACTTTTGTTGCGTAATTATGGGCTTTGACTTATAATTTCTATATATTGTGGAATAGTATGTAAATATAAATAAATTAAGTGAGGTACAAATGAATTTTAAAAAGAACTTAGCAACAGTTTTCCTTAGTGTAACTTTGCTTATGACAGGTATCTCTTCTGCATTCGCTAAAGATTACACAGATATCCCAGAGGATTATTGGGCAGCAGAAGAAATTGAAGACGTTGTTACTAAAAACATCGTTCCTATTTTTGGAGACAATACTTATCGACCACTAGAAAAAGTTACTAGGGTTGAATGGACTGGTATGTTATTAAGAGCTTTAGGTTTAAGCCAAGCTCCTATTACATCTGAACCAAATTATTCAGATGTTAATCAGAATACATATGGTTATCAAGATATTGCTAGATCAGACCAATTTGGTTTGATTTATGGTTATACTGATGGTGAATTTAAACCTCAAAGATTTATCACTAAAGTAGAAACAGCTTCTATCATGAGCCATATTACAAAAGATACAGATGTTGATACTACTAATTTGACTCAATTTGCTGACTATCAACAAATTCCAAATTGGGGTATGAAACCATTCTCTAAAGCAGTTAAATATGGTTTATATGTTAACTATCCTTTAGAAACAGAATTAAATCCTAATAGAGATTTAAACAGAGCTGAAGCAGCTGTTTTATTAGCTAGATTAATGAAAGCATTAGACTTAGTTCAAGATGATAAAAAAGCTCAAGCTCCTGTTGAAGAAGAACCAGCTGAACCAGCTGAATATGTTCTTTCAGTTGAACATTTAGATGATTATGATATCGCTATCGTTGATAGAGTTTCTATTACAAATTTAAGAAGAATTATTTTAGCGAAAAACGTATTTGAAGTTTCTTTCGTAGAAAAATTCAATTCTAAAAAAGCTAATATCGGTGATGTTGTTCCTTTCTACTTCAAAAAAGATGTTAGAACTGTTGAAGGAACTCTTGTTATCCCTGCTAATACAAAATTGTATGCAACAGTAGCAGAATTAAGAGATAAAGATTGGATTAACAAAAACGCTGAAGTTTATTTACACTTTGAAAAAATGGTATTCCCAAATGGTAATGAATATCCATTTATTGCTAGAGTTTTAAATAACCAAGAAGGTGTTTTAAGCGAAAATAAATGGTTAAAACCATTAGAATACACAATCGCAGGTGCTGCTATCGGTGGTGCTGCTATTGGTCTTCCTATTGGTGAAGCTAATCATCGTTCTGGTGACGGTATGGCAATTGGTTTCCCAACTGGTGCTGGTGTTGGTTTATTAACAGGTTGGTTAACTCCTGGTGTAAACTTCAAAGCTGGTGCTGATGAAGATGTTTTAGTTGAATTAAAAGTTGATTGTAGCTTATACAATGACTATACTCAACAAGTTACTACAACAACTACAGTAGTTGAATAATTTACAAAATTCAGATAAAAAACCTCGAAGAAATTCGAGGTTTTTTTCTTGTAAAACTCCTTAAATCCATTTATAATATCTGTATGCAAAATACTGAATTATATTTGAAAAATTTAATAGCTAAAGACGAAAAAAAAGCACAAGAAGCTGCTTGTTATATGATTGATAATGCTGATGTAGACCTTTATAAGGCACTTGTTGATAAGTCAGATTATTTATTTGATTTTGTTAGAGCTAATGTTATTAAAAGAATTGAAAAAGCCATTAATAAAGATAATGTGTTGAATTTATTAAAGTTTTTTGATGTTCATTCTTCATATTATGATGATTTGTTCGCTTCTTGCCTTGCAAAAAATGCAGACCAAAATTTGACTGATGATATTTTTGAACTTTTAGAAAAAGGAACAATTGCTCAAAAGACATATGCGGCAAAATATTTTTTGTATATTCCTGATACTGTTGCATTGGAAGTCTTAAGTAAATATGCGTTTAGCGATGATGAAGCTTTAAGTTATAATTCTGCTGAAGCATTAGGTCAAATGCAAGATGATGTTTCTTTTGACATTGCTTTAAGTAATTTATCTAGCGAAGATGATTTTGAAAAATTAAAAGCTGTTAAATTCTTTGTTGCTTATGGTAGAAATTATCCATTTAAAGAAATATTTGAAGCATTAAAAACTTCAAAAATGCCAGAAAATATTGCAGGACAAATTCCATATATGGTTAGCTTGTGTGAATTATTGCGTTCTGATTATGAATTAAATGCATTATTGGTTGTTGATAATATTTTATCTGGACTTGGTGAAATATTACCATTCTCTGATGTTTTCCAATTTGAACTTTATGAAATCCTTGAGTTTTTGATTAATAAAAATAAATTAGAAAATCAATATTCAGGTAAAATTGCAGAAGTATTATTAAAAGCATTTTCTAAGTTTAAGTTATTTACTGAAAATCAAGAATATATTTTTGATGAAGATAAAGACACAAAATATGAAATTAATTCTATTTATAAGTTATTGCAAGCTCAAAATGGTGATTTTTGGAAAAAGCAAAAAGGCTTTGTGTTAAGTGAGTTGGATTCTTCAAAAGATAGAATATTAGAAGCTTTGTCTATTATTTGTGAATATAAAATAATGACTGCTGTTGATAAAATTAAAGAATTAGTTGTTAATACTGATGAAATTATTGTTTGTGAGGCTTTATCGACTTTAAAACAGCTTGATTCGTTAGATGGTATTAATATTGATGAAATTTTGAAAAAAATTCAAAATGAAAATATAAAAGCAATTATTGAAAATATAAAAGGCTGATTTAATAATCAGCCTTTTTATTATTATTGAATATTATCTAAAATACGATTTTACTAAAGTCTGCAATTTTTGAGAATTTTTGTTTGATTGAGTTTAACATATTTATTCTATTTTGTTTAATTGCTTCGTCTTTATCCATAACAAGAACATTTTCAAAGAAATCAGAAATATATGGAATTATTGTTATTAGTTTATCTTCAAGTTCTTTGTATGTTAATTGGTTTTCGTTTATAATTAATGCTGCATTCCATAGTTCTTTTTCGCTATTGTTGTTGAATAGAGCAGTATTTACAGAACCAAATTCTTTTTCATTTTTAATGATTCTGATGATTCTATTAATTGCTTCGTGGAATTGTGCATAATTTTCTTTCTTAATGATTTCAGAAACAATGTTTAGACGATTAATGAAATCTTTTAAGTCTGAAAGAACATCTTTTTCGCTAATACAAGCTTCTAAAACATCGTGTTTATATTTATCAGAAAGTAAAACGATTAATCTTTGTTCAAAGAAGTCTTTTACTGTGTTAAATAGAGCTGTTTTATCTTCAACTTGAACTGGTAATAATTCAATAGTTTGTTTTAAAAGTTCAGTTAAATTAATATCTAAACCTTTTTGTAAAACAGTTTTTAAGATACCAAGAGTTGCTCTTCTAACACCTAATGGGTCATTAGAACCTGAAATCTTTTTGCCATCAGCAAAAACAGTAACAACTGTATCCATTTTATCTGCGATACCAACAATTTGACCTTCAATGCCTGATGCAACATCTGAATCAGCGTTAAGTGGCAAATAGTGTTCTTCAATACCTTTTACAACTTCTTCTGTTTCGCCACTTCTTTTTGCGTAGTCTGCGCCGATATAACCTTGAAGTTCAGTAAATTCAAAAACTAATTTTGTTACTAGATCTGCTTTACAAAGTAGAGCAGTTCTTTCAACATCTGCCATTGGTGCATTTAGTTCTTTCGCAATAGATTTTGAAAGTGTACAAATTCTTTGAGTTTTATCGTAAACGCTACCAAATCCTTTTTGGAAGGTTACACCTTTTAAATCTTCTAAATAGCTAACAAGTGGCTTTTGGGTGTCTTCTTTTACGAAGAAAATAGCGTCTTCAAGTCTAGCTCTAACAACTCTTTCGTTACCAGCTTGAATGTTTTCAAATACATCACCAACATAGTTGCTGATTGTGATAAATTTATTTAAAAGTTTTCCATCTTTATAAAGAGGGAAATATCTTTGGTGAACAGCCATAACTGTAACAGCAACTTTTTCTGGAATTTCAAGATATTTTTCTTCAAACGAACAAATAACTGGGATTGGCCATTCAGTGATGAAAGTAACTTCATCAAGTAAACCATCATCCATAACGATATCAGCATTAATTTCTTTTGCTTTTTCAGTAGCTAATTTAACGATAGTAGCTTTTCTTTTTTCTACATCAGCAATAACATTTGCTTTTTCGAGCTCTGTTAAATAAACATCTGGATTGTCAATTTTTAATTCAGTTTTAGAGAAACGATGACCTCTAGTTATATTTGAGGCTTTAACATCTGCAATTTCAAACTCAATAACTTCGTTGTTGAATAAAGAAACAATCCATCTAATTGGGCGTTGGAATTTAATATCAAGGTCAGCCCAACGCATGAAGTGAGTACCTTTTAATTTTGTAATGATACTTGGAACGATAGATTTTAAAAGTTCTTTAGTATCTTTACCTTTTTGTTCGATTTTTGCCCAAACATAGTTGTCTTGTTTGAATAAATTTTCTGGGGCAATGTTGTTTTTGTTAGCAAAACCAAGTGCTGCTTTTGTTAAATTACCATTTTCATCATAAGCAACTGTGGCAATAGGTCCTTTAACTGTTTTTAAAACATCTTCTTGCTTTTCTGGTAAATCTTCAACAACAACAGTTAATCTTCTTGGAGTTGCGTAGATTTTAATATCAGAAAATTTGATTTCATTTTCTTCTAGTGCTTTAGTAAATTCGGCTTTAAGTTGTTCCATAGCAGATGGAATAAATTTATAAGCAAGTTCTTCAGTACCTATTTCTAACAAATATTTATTCATAATTCCCTCTTGAATATTGTGTGTATAAGAAAATTATAGTGTAAAAAAAATATTAGTAAAATAAATTTGATTTTATTGCTTGCAATTTTTTTTTGTTCTGCTTATAATAATTTTGCAGTTGGGATCGTAGCTCAGTTTGGTTAGAGTGCCTGCCTGTCACGCAGGAGGTCGCGAGTTCGAGCCTCGTCGGTCCCGCCATTTACAATAAGAAACAGACCTTAGGGTCTGTTTTTTTATTGTCAAAAGATAGGATTTTCAAGAGGCGAGAACTTGGTGAAGAGCCTCGTGACCAATACTCTAGGCGAAGAATGAGCCGTAGAGGAGAGGTCCCTATTTGGCGTTCCCGCCATTAAAAAAGAGTCCGTTAAGGACTCTTTTTTAATGGCTGAATTTGGGTGTTTTAAACGAGCGACCTTGGTCGCGATACAAAGTGAACCATTGAACTAAAGTGAAATGAGTGAGCCTGTATCCGAAGCACTAAGTGCGTAGGTGTGAAAGCCTCGACATTTTATTGTATTACAAATATACACGTGTTTTTCTCTTGTTAGACCTACTGAAGCAAAAATCTTATCCAAGAGTTGTCCTGCTTTACCAACAAAAGGCTTACCTTGTTTATCTTCATAAAAACCAGGTGCTTCACCTATCAACATCAATTTTGGATTAGGTAATCCATCATCAAAAACTATATTTGTTCTAGTCTTAGCTAAAGAACATTTTTGACATAATAAACACTTTTCTTTTATTTTTTCTAATTCTTTTTTCATAATTTTGAAAATTGATGTATTAAAAATTTATATTTAACTTCTTGATAAAAATTTAAGAACGTTAGATTTTTTCTCTTCTGATTTTGCGTCTGGAAGTTCCCAGCATTTTATACAACGAGCTTCGTATGTTTCATCTCCACCAATCATAATTAATGGTGAATTTTTATCTGCAGGTTTGCCGTCAATTAAACGTTGAGTTCTTGTTGCGTGGTCTGAACCGCATTTCATACAAACTGCGTGAAGTTTATCTACTGTTGTTGCTATACACATTAATTGTGGCATTGAACCAAATGTATCACCTTTGAAATCTAGTTCTAATCCTGTTCCAATAACCTTTTTGCCTTGTGCCATTAATGTTTCAATAACTTTTACTATATTAGAGTCAAAAAACTGTAATTCGTCTATGGCTACAATTGTATCGTCGTCACTAACTACGCTTAAAATTTGCATAGAATCTTTTACTTTTACAGCGTCTAGCCATAAACCATTTCTAGATTTTATATAGTCACCTTGTTCTCTTGTATCAATTTGAGGAGAAATAACTTTTACTTTTTTACGAGCAATAATGCATCTTTTTATTCGTCTTAAAAGTTCTTCTGTTTTACCGCAACTCATTGGTCCTGTAATTAATTCAAAACAATATCCCTGCACTATTCTCTTCCCCGATAATTTCTATATATTTATTGCATAACTTAAAATGCAACCTTCGACCACGATTATAACATGGTTTGAATGCTTTTGCGTGCAAGTGTGTATTTATATAAACTGATTTATTTATAGGTTTTTTAATAAAGGAAATCTTTATTCATCCTCTTCTTTTGTATTAAAATCAATGCCATTTTTTATTGCATAATTTATTAAGTTTACAAGTCCTACGGACTTTGCAATAGTTGATAATTTAACAGCATTAAAATTTCTTTTATTAAAACAAATGATTTCATCTTTGCCACCTAAAATATCTAAAGAACTGCATTTATAAAATTCCAATGTCGCATGTAAACCTCTGTAAAAATAATTATCTAGGTTTATATTTTTAGTTTCGCTGAAAGAAATGTCGTAAATGCCATAGTTTTCACATCTTGCTACAATTGCTTTAAACCCATATTCTAAATTATCCATTTTCCAGTGCATAAGTATTGGATTTTTCAGTTTATTAAAGAAATTTGCAAAATCTGTTAAAAGCTGTTTTTCTGCCTCTATCAAACATTTGCCTTCATTTATGTAATTATGCAAGGCAAAAACGTGTTTATCTAAAGTTTTTAAATTTGTCATAGCAATAGCACAAATAGTTGGTGCTACTGAATCTCCATAATAAAAACCATTACAAGAATAGTGAATTGAATATGTTTCACGTTCTTTGCCTTTAATTAGTAATCTAACTTCGTCCATTTTTTTGCTCCTATCTTATTTCAATATTTTTATTATGAAATATAAGTGCGACAAAAATGGACATAATATTCAATTGAAAATTAAAAAAGCTTTAAACACGAGTAAAAAGTGTCTAAAGCTTTTAGTATGAACATAAAAAGGTTTATTTTAATTCTATAAGTTTATATTTTGTTGTACCAATTTTTAAATCTTCAGCACTTGTTAGAATATGAGTGCCATTTCTTGATTCTATTCTTTTTATTAATGATTTTTTGCCTTCGTCGTTTGAGTTGTAAACCAAGTCAACACAAGCTTTATCAAGTGCTACTGGGTCTAAAGAGGCTAAAATACCTATATCTGCCATTTCAGGAGGTGTTGGGTGACCATTACAATCACAATCTATTGATAAATTAGCCATTACATTAATGTATGCAATGTTGTTTTTGAAAAAGTCAACTATTGATTTTGACGCATCTGCCATAGCTTCTAAGAATTTATTTTGTTCGCAAGTCCACAATTTTTCAACTTCGCCAGCACCATGAATATATGCTTTGCCGTGTGATGAAGCGATACCTATTGAAATATTTTTCAACGCTCCGCCAAAACCACCCATTTGATGTCCTTTAAAGTGTGATAAAACAAGCATTGAATCATAATTTTTTAAGTGTGAACCTACATAATTCACTTTTATTTGTTTTCCATCTGGAATTAACAATTCCATTTCTCCATCTTCGTCCATAATGTCAGTTTTGGCGATTTTAGTAAAACCGTGTTCTTCCATAACTTTTTTATGGTCTTCAGTTTTTATTCTTCTGCCTGCGTATGCAGTGTTGCATTCTACAATTGTTCCTTTTACATAATGAACTAAATCTTTCATAAATTCAGGTTGTAAAAAGTGTTTCCCGTTTGGTTCGCCAGAATGAACTTTTATTGCAACATTTCCAGCTAAATCTCTATTTAGAGTTTTATATATTTTAACTAGATTTTCTTCTGTTATATTCGGAGTGAAATAAACAATAGAAGTATCAGGATATGTTTTTGCATAAATTAAACCATAAGCAGTTGTTTCATCTTTTACATTTTTAATTAATTTTTCAAATGGACAAATATCGGTTTTATTTTTATTTGGAATTTCTGAAACTAAATTTTTGTATTCATATTTAATATTATGTTTTTCTAAAATTTTAATTGCTGGTTTTGAAATTGTATCAGCATAAACATATTTTGCATTTCCATAAACATAAAGCCACGC
Source organism: Cyanobacteria bacterium SIG29 (assembly GCA_015152515.1). Lineage (GTDB taxonomy): Bacteria > Cyanobacteriota > Vampirovibrionia > Gastranaerophilales > Gastranaerophilaceae > Avigastranaerophilus. The sequence continues at coordinate 24,121 of SUTV01000003.1, read as the reverse complement.
TGCTGCTCTACCTACTGTTTTGTCAAATGCATAAGCGTTTTCTAAGTTAGAATTATCCAAGTTATTTAATAACGGTTTTAAATCATGTTCTTTGCTTGTTGTAACTTTATTATCTTTGGAAAGAATTAATGAATATTCCATTAATTGTTTTACAAATTCTTCTTTTTGAATATTATCTAGCGCATAACTTTGCATATTACTGATTGCAAATATTAGGAATAAAATTAATAGTTTTATTATCTTGTTCATAACACGCTCCTCTTTTTTTAATAATACCATATTGTATTTATCTTAAAAAAGATTTTGTATTATAATTTGGTTATGTTAAATGTAATAGCGATATTTATTGGTGGTGGAATTGGTTCTGTATTGAGATATTTTGCAGGATTACTTTGTGGTTTTAAATTACACCATATGCCTTTTGCGACATTGGCTGTTAATATGGTCGCGTGTTTTATTATTGGTATTTGTTATGCGTATTTTCAAAGTAAAACAAGTATTCCTCCTCACATAAAACTTGCTTTAACTTGTGGTTTTTGTGGTGGGCTTTCAACATTATCAGCTTTGGCTCTTGAAGTTGTTTTAATTCAAGAATCTTTTCCTATTACTGCAATAGTTTATGCAATACTTTCTGTTGTATTATCTGTTGTTGCTGTGCTTTTGGGAATTGGGCTTGGTCGTATGTTTTAGTGTCTCAAGCTAAAATTAAACATACCTATTAAAGTAGATTTTTGTAATATAATTTTTCTATGAAAAAATACAAGTTTAAAGGTTTTATAAACGGTGCACTAGCCTCAATTAGCTATGGAACAAATCCTCTTTTTGCCTTGCCAATGTATAAATTGGGTATGGAAACAAATTCAATTCTATTTTATCGATACCTTTTTGCAGCTATAATCTATGGGTTTTGTTTAAAATTTTTTAAAAAAGTTAGTTTAAAATTAACTTTAAAAGAATTTTTTTGTATAGCGGTGATGGCTGTATTATTCTCGTTATCTTCTATTACATTATTTGAGTCTTTTAAATATTTAGATTCTGGAATAGCGTGTACTATTTTGTTTGTTTATCCAATAATGGTGGCTTTGATTTCTACAATATTTTTTAAAGAAAAATTGAATAAAACTTCAATATCTGCAATGTTTATAGCCTTATTGGGAATATTTTTACTTAATGGTGGAATAAATGGGATTTTGAATTTAACAGGTGTTTTATGGGTATTGGCTTCGGCTTTAGTGTATGCGATTTATATTATTTTAGTGAAGAATTTAGAACCAATTAAGAAAATTAAATATGAAAAACTGACTTTTTATGTAATGTCATTTGGAGTTTTAGTTTTTGCTTTTAATCTTGATTTTTGTACAAAATTGCAATCTATAAATAACTGGCAAGTTTTAGCTTGTACAATAGGGCTTGCGATATTCCCAACAATAATTTCTATTGAAACAATTAATGTGGCTATAAGATTAATTGGTCCAACAACAACAGCTATTTTAGGCGCATTGGAACCATTAACTGCAATTTTCTTTGGCTTGTTGTTATTTGGTGAGGTTTTATCATTAAATAGCGCTTTAGGTATTATCTTAATAATTACAGGTGTTTTGCTTATAATTTTAAGAGATAGGTTTGTTAAAAAATAGAAAATTTTAAATCAGCAAAAAAATAAATTATGGGCTTTATACAATTGGAGTTGTATATATGAACATTAATCCCATAAATTTTTATAGTCAAAATCAAGTAAGTTCAAATAATAAAGCTGAAGTAGGCTTTATTTTTAATCAACCTGCTTCTGATTGTTTTATAAAATCCAAAAATGTTTCTTTTACTGCTTTATCAAATGCTGAACTTCGTCAGCAAAAAGTTGATTCTTTTATGAAGGATTTAAGTACAAAATTAAATTCTCCAAAATTTTCAATTTCAGATATTTCAAGTTCGATTTCAAAATATTCTAAAAATGTAAAAGTTAAACCTTTAAATCAAGCACCAAAAGAATTGTTATTTTCAAAAAGTCTTCAAGGACTTTATTCTGTTGAATTAACATATAATAGTTCTGAAAATAAACTTTTTATTCCAAAACAAAATAGAAATTTCTATGTTAGAACTGAAACTTTAAAAGAAGAGCTTGGAAATATATGGGTATTTGTTAACTCTGTTCATGAGTTTACTCATGTTCTTCAATATGATTGTGAAAATGCAACTCAATTAGGCATATTTAATTCTTATATTCAAAAAAATAAATCTGATATTGATGAAGCGTTAAATCAGGTAAGTGTTGTTTCTGCTACTGTTCATGCTCTGGAAGAAAGCATAGCTAGACCATTCATAGATACTTTAGCTCAGTATGAAGAGCTTGCGTTTAATCGTTTGCAAATGGGCAAAAATGATATGTTTGATTGGTTGTGTAGAAAAAATAAAATTACGGACTTTGAAGAATATATTAACGAAAAAATAGCAGTTGGAATTAAAAATATTGAAGAAGAGCAAGGTATTCAAATAGATAAGAAATTATTCTTTGATATAGCAATAAATAATTTTGAAAAAGAGATAGAAGCATATCAAAATGAAAATAAAGCGTTTAAAATGTGTCTTGGTCTTGATAGTCCTCGTTCTTTGACTCGCATACAATTATATAAAAAATCTATTGAAGTGATGAAAAATATTAGCCAAGAATAAATATAATAATTTATTTTGTAAGAATGGCAAAATAAAGTCTTGCTTTTTATTTGGAATTTTCAAAAAAGTTGTATAATTTTTTTATGAGGAGAAAATTATGTTTACTTTTTTGAGTGGTCTTTTAATTTTATTAATTGGTTATATCTTTTATTCTAAATTTGTAGTTAAAAATTTTGAAATATCTGATGAACCAACTCCTGCAAATTCAAATTATGATGGATTTGATTATGTTCCTTTGTCAAAATGGCGTAATTTTCTTATTCAACTTTTAAATATTGCTGGAATGGGACCAATATTAGGGGCTATTCAGGGTATTTTATTTGGTCCAATTGCATTTTTATTAATTCCTATTGGCTGTGTTTTGATGGGTGGTGTTCATGATTTTGCAACTGGTATTATTTCTGTTCGTACAAAAGGTGCGCAAGTTACCGGCATGATTGAAAAATATCTAGGAAAAAATGTTAATAAGTTTTTCTTGGTTCTAATAGTTATTATGTTATTGATGTTGGCTGGCGTATTTTTATTTTCTTCTGGTGATGTTATTGCAGATGAATGTTTTAATGTGACTGATTTTTCACTTTCTAATCCTATTATGGTTATGCTTTATTCTTTAGTTTTAATATATTTTATTACTGCAACTATGTTTCCTGTTGATAAAATTATTGGTAAATTATATCCGTTTTTTGGTGCATTATTAATAATTGGTACAGGTTTGATTTTATGTGGATTTTTAGTTAAAGGTGTAGCGTTACAAGAAATTGATTTTTCACAATTAAACAAACATCCAGATAAAATGGCGTTGATTCCAATGTTCTTTATGACGGTTAGTTGTGGTTTATTATCTGGTTTTCATTCTACACAATCAACTATTATTTCTAGAACATTGAATAATGAAAAAGATGCTAAAACTGTATTTTATGGTTCTATGTGTTTAGAATCATTAATTGCTATGATTTGGGCGGCTGGTGCTATGCATGTATATTCAAATGGATTGGTTCCTGAAAATTTGATTGGAAAAGTTAATGTTGTGAATATTATTGCTGATACTTTTGTGCCGGAATATCTCACTATCATTGTAGTTTTGGCTGTTATTGTTTTACCTATAACTTCTGGAGATACCGCTCTTCGTGGGGCTAGAATGATTATTGCCGAAGCGTTTAATATAGAACAAAAGAAAATTAAAAATAGAATTTTAGTTGCTTTTCCATTAATCATTTTAGTTTTGTGTGTTTTAGTTTATGCAAAGTTAGATAATGAAAAGTTCTTTATAGTTTGGCGATATTTTACTTTTTGCAATCAACTAATTTCGGTTCCAGTTCTTTTAATAGCTTCAGTATATTTATATAAAAAGAAGAAAAATTATTTATTGGCATTTTTGCCAGCATTGTTTATGACTTTTATAACAATGAATTTTATTGCAAATGCAAAGGTTGGTTTGAATTTAAATGCTCAAATATCAACTATTTTTGCAATAGCTATGTCTATCATAGTAATAGTTGCTTTTTATAAGAAATATACAAAAGAAAATAATTAATTATAATTATTAATGTTTTCTTGAAGATATTTTCGATATTCATCTTGAAGAGATTTAGGTGCTAAAATTTTGCAACCAGCACCCCATTTAAATATATGCCAAATTATTTCTTTATCACCACTTGCTCTGAAAGTAACTGTTAAAGAACCATCATTTTCTTCTTTCATTTTTTGAGTTGGATGGAAATTATATGTTTTTGCTGTTTGTGCTATTTCAGGAGAAAAAGACAGTTTGACATTTAAAATTTCACCATGGTACACGCCAAAAGATTGGTTTGTATATTCTTGCAAATTAAAATCTGATTTATCAAAGACTTTATCTGTAAGTTTTAAATCGGTAATTTTGTGTAGGTAATAATTATAAATTTCATCACCTTTCGCTTTTTCTCTTGCAACTAAATAGATTTTGTCGCCATAAATAAGCCCTAGTGGCTCTAATAATCTAGGTTTATCGTGATATGTACATTCTACCATTTTAGATTGTTGCAAAGCTATTCGCATTATATCTAAAATTTTAATATCTATTTTAAACTTTGGCATTTGTCTTACAGCATAGCCTTCAGTTTTCATATAAGTTTCAATATTTTCTTCAATTGTTGTTTTATTTTTATGATTTAGTGCTTTTAATTTTTCAATTGTTTTATTTAATTCTTCTTTTAATTCTGCATTTGTTGTTCTTCTTGAAAGTTGTTCAAGATTGCCGATTTCTTTTGCGTCAAAGGAAATAAGGTGGCTAATAGAGTAATTTATAAATCCCCAGTGCTTTTGGTTGTCGTTACATTCTATTTCATCCACAGTTGGAAAAATTGCAGTTAAACTATCTCTCATTCTTTCAGCTGTTCTTCTTGATACATCGTACCTTTGAGCTATTTCGTTTATTGTTACACCCATAGGGCTTGCTTGCATAAATGTAGCTAAATCTATTATGTCTGAAAGTCTAGAGTAACGAGGTTTATTTTCCATCTTTGCATTTCCTTTTTTTTATATTCTAGCATATTATTTATGGATATCTATAAGTTTTTACTCTGTGCCCATTTCTGTCATATTCTGTAATTCTGCCAGAAAAATCTTTTCTTAATGAACCTGTTTTGTGTCCATTTCTATCTATTATGTCATAGCCACTTGAAGTTTTTCTGTAACTGCCAGTTTTGTGCCCATTTTTATCATATACATTTATTGCAAAAGCATTTCCTGCAAAAACAAATAACATTAATAATACTAAAATCTTTTTCATAACACGTCCCTTCATCTTAATTAATATAACGAATCAATTAAATTATTGTTCATATTATAAAAAATGTTTGTGTCAAAAATGGTCGTAAGAAAAAAATATTTTATACGACCGAAAATGTCATAATTAAAAAATATAATAATTTTGTCAAGAAAAAAGGTAGGAGAAAATTAATATGACAGCTATATCAAAAACACTTTATACAAGCATTGGAATTGTACTTTTTGTATTGTTATTCAAATATATTTTAGCTTTAACAATATTGGTTCTATTAATAGTTGGTTTTAATGGAATAACTGGAATTTTTTAAATAGTCTCTCACAAATATCCTTTCGTTCTCTCGAAAATCCCCCTCCTAATAAAAAAAACCCTGCAAAATGCAGGGTTTAATTTTTATTTAGTGGTGTCCACCGCAATGGTGATGGTGCTCATGATCGTGTCCGCCACAATGATGATGTTCTCCACCACAAGGATTTTCCCCTGATTCAATACTGTTTTCTAAAAATAATTTAACAATTTCTTTGATTTCAATTTCTGGACAGCCTAGAACAACTTCAACTCCGTTTTGAGCTAAAATTCCAACTGGTCTTCCGCCCATTCCTCCTGCTAAAACTAAATTTACACCTTGTGCTGCTAGCCAGCTAGCGCTTTGGCAAGAAATCCCTTCTTCAGGACATTTTTCTTCTATGTTTAAAATTTCTTTTGTTTCTAAATTAACATCTACAAAAGAAAATGTTTCACAATGTCCAAAGTGGGCACATAAATTTCCTTCTAATGTTGGAATAGCTATTTTCATTTGAGTTCCTCCTCTTTTATCTATATTTGTTTGTAATAATATTGCGCTTTCTAATGCTTGTGTTTCTGTTAAATTGTGCTTTTGAGCGTATTCTTTTAAAATATTTAAAATATTCTCATCAATTCTTCTATTGAATGGGACTTTCTTTAAACAGGTTTTCTTTCTACCTGCATCTTTTCTTTTTCCACCCCATTTACATTTATTTTGCATCAAAAAATATCCTTAAAACTTTTAATAAAATTATAGTTTTGCAATTTGATAATGTCAATACAAAATCAAAATGTTTTGTTTTTTGTTTTAAAAAAAGAAATTATTTCATCAATTTGGTCATTTACATCAACTTTTTCCCAAGCTTTGATTATTTCACCATCTCTATTTAAAATGAAGGTTGCCCTATGTATTGTAGAAAAAGTTTTTAGGTATTTTTTAAAATTGTTTTTTAGTTCTTCTTTTATGTCTGAAAGCATTATAAAATTGAGGTTGTGTTTGTTATGAAAGTCTATATGGTCTTGAATATCGTTATTACTTACGCCAATAATTTTTGCGTATTTATTAAGTTCTTGTATAGAATCTCTAAAAGATTGAGCTTCTTGTGTGCAAACAGGGGTGTCATCACTAGGGTAAAAATAAAGAATTAAATTATTCCCTATAAAGTCTTTTAATTTATATTCTTTTTCTTCACCATTCTCGTTTATCCCTTTGATTAATATATTTAAGTAATTCATATAAACCTCCTTTATTTATATACTATTAGTAAATTAAAGAAGATTTATTCCCTAAATGATTATAGATGAAACTTTATTTTTTAAACTCAGTCTTATTCTACAAAGTGTGATTTTATATTATAATAAGGAAGAATAAGGAGAGAGTTGTGAAAAAATTTATTAAAAATATTGCATTAATAACCTTGTCTCTTTTAGTAGTTAGTTTATTCTGTTGTCGTAGTAATACTGCTTTAGCTCAAAGTGATACAGAATTATATGATATGGTTTGGAAATTAGTAAATTCTAAATATATTGATCAAACTAACAATGGTCAAGATTGGTCAAGATGGCGCAATAAGTATGATGATAAAATTAAGACGCCTGAAGATTCTTATGTTGCAATTAATACTATGATTGCAAGTTTAAATGATAGATATACTAGGTTTTTGCCACCAAAAGATTTTGATGAAGAAAAGAATGCTATAAAAGCGTCTTTATTTGGAATTGGGGTTCATATTGGCTTAAGAGATGGAAAAATTCTTGTTATCTCTCCTATTGAAAATACTCCAGGGGAAAAAGCTGGTCTTTTACCTGAGGATGAAATCATTTCTATTGATGGTGCTTTAACAAAAGATATGTCAATTGAAAAAGCGGCAGATGCTATTCGTGGTGAAAAAGGAACTACAGTTGAACTTGTTATTAAGCGTAAAGGTGTTGCTGAAAATAAAACATATAGAATTGTTAGAGATGAAATTAAAATAAAATCTATTTCTGTTAAAGTTCCAGAAAATATTACTTTAGATGAAAAAATTGGTTATGTAAGATTGAGTTCTTTTATGGGGAAAAATCTTGCAACTGATTTTAGAGAAGTATTATTGGATTATAAAAATAAAGAAGGTATTATCCTTGACCTTAGAGCAAATACTGGTGGACTTTTATCTAATGCCATTTCAATTGCTGATATGTTTTTAGATGATGATATTATTGTTAGTACTGTTGATAGAGATGGTTATAAAGATACATCTCGTTCAACAAAAAGATATTCTTCTGATCAACAGTTGGTTGTTTTGATTAATGGTGCAAGTGCTTCTGCTAGTGAAATTTTATCAGGTGCTTTAAAAGATAATCAAAGAGCAATTTTAATCGGTGAAAATACATTTGGAAAAGGCCTTGTTCAAGAAGTTAAAAGTTTATTACCTTTTGGTGCTGGTATAAATATTACGGTTCAAAAATATTTGACTCCAAATGGTACTGACATAAATAAGAAAGGTATTGCTCCTGATATCGAAGTTAAGTTTTCTGAGGAAAATATAAAAAATAAAGATGATGTTCAATTAAAGAAAGCTCAAGAAGTTTTATTACAGATGATACAAAATGATAAAATGTCAGTAAATTAAAATTAAAAACCGAAGTTAATCTTCGGTTTTTAATTGCAAATTTTTTGGTAGATTATTTGTGCTGCATTTAGCACAGGGTCTATTGCTGGTGAATATGGTGGGGAATAAGGTAAATCTAAATTCATAAAAGATTCAAGTTTTGTTTTTTCTAATATTGCAGGAATTACAGTGTTTATGCGTTGGTTTACATCACCTTCTCCTATTCCTTGTATCCCTAAAATATTATGGGTGTTTTTATCAACAATCAGTTTTAAAGTTACAGTCCCTGTATCTGGCATGTAGCCTGCTTTATCTCTTTTTGTAACTATGGCAAATTCTGGTTGAAAACCTTGTATAAGGGCTTCTTTATAACTAATTCCAATTATAGAAATTGTATAGTTAAAATATTTTGTAATTGTAGAATTTAGAATTCCATCAAAAGAACAATCCCCTCCTGCTATATTTATTGCGGCACATCGTCCTTCTTTGTTTGCAGTTGACCCCATAGGGAGCCAAGTTTCTTTATTTGTAATCAAATTAAAATTATCTGTACAATCACCAACTGCATATACGTTGGTTTTTGATGTTCCCATTGTTTTGTTTACTTTTATACTATTGTTTATGCTTAATTTTATATTGCTACCAGCAAGAAAATCGGTATTTGGTCTAACTCCTGTTCCTAAAACAACAAAGTCGGTTTCAATTTCTTTTCCTGATTTTGTTATTACTTTTGTTATTTCATTGTTTTCGTTTCCTACAAATTCAATAACTTCTTCATTCGTAAAGATATTAACTTTGCCGATGTTGTGTCCAATTATGTAGTCGGTTATCATTTGCGAAAAATCTTCATCAAACATTTTTAAAATTTGGTTGTTTTTTTCAATTAGTGTTACATTTAATTTGTTGTGTACTAAAGCTTCCATAACTTCAATTGAAATGTAACCACCACCTAATAAAACAGCATTTTGAGATGTTCGCATTTTCTGTTTGATTTTTATGCCATCTTCAATCGTTCTTAAGGAAAAAATATTTTTTAAGTTAATTCCTTTTATATCAGGAATTATTGGTATTGCTCCTGTCGCTAGAACTAAAATGTCATAATAAACTTCGTATTTGTGATTGGATGTTAAATCTTCTAGTATTACTTTTTTATTATCAGTATCAACTTTTATGCATTTTTGCTTTAAGTGAATATTGATATTTTCTTTTTCAAAATCAGCTGGGGTTCTAACAATTAATGTTTTACTGTCTTTTATTATGTCTTCAATGTAATATGGTAAACCACAAGCAGAATATGAGATTATATCTTCTTGCGTGTATAAATCAATTTGAATTTTTTTGTTTTCTCTGCGCAGTTTAGCAGCCGTTTTGGGTCCGGCTGCTCCTCCGCCAATAATTACAACTTTTTCTGGCATTTTATTTCCTTAAAAAATCATTTTTTGTAATTCTATTTCGCTAATTTCGATTAATTCTTTTTCTAATAAAATAGCGTCATTGTTTGAATCAATTTGCAAAATTATTATTCCTGTTTTTGAACAAAAAATTGAAGAATTTATTCCGATTCTTAATTTTATTACACAGTTGAATTTAGTAAGTATTTTTTGCAATTCAACAGCTTGAATTTCTTTATCAGGAATTTTTATTCCTATGAAAATGGTCATAATTAGTCTTTAATTTCTATTTTTTTAGTTTCTTCATTTTCGTTTTTCTTTTTAGGTAAATGAAGTTTTAAAATACCACTTTTTAATTCTGCTTTTGAATTTTCAATGTCGATTTCATAAGGGAAATATAATGTTCTTGAATAATTTCCATATCTGAATTCTGATTTATGATATTTATGAGATTGGTTTTCTTCTTTTTCTATTTCTTTTTTTGCTTCGATTTTTACATATGATTTATTAATATCAACATTAATATCTTCTTTGTTAATACCTGGAAGTTCGATTTTAACGCAGTAATGATTATCATATTCTTTTACATCTACAGGCATTGCCATACCATTTAATTCTTTGTGAAAGATGTATTCAGGAAACATATTATCAAAACTTTTTTGTAAAATAGCATTGATATCATCATTTAATGTGCTTAAAAAAGTATCAGGTTTTTTTAGTAAATATTTCATATAATTCTCCTATAAAAATATATCGAGTAACATTTGTTACTCGATATGTTTTCATTAAAAAAATTATATTACATTCCCAAATCGTCTAGGACTGATGGGTATACTAATTTAAACTATCTTCAACAGATAAATTACCAAGCTGTTTTTGTTTAAGTTTGCTAACAACAGAATCAACAAGAAACTCATAAGATTCTTTATTTTGTAATCTTTCTGGGAATTCTTTTTTAATCATTTCTTCAACCATAGCACGAAGTTTTAAGTCTTCTTGCACAAATTTGTTATCAGAAATTACAGAGCTCATAAAATCATTTCTAGTTTGATTTTTGCTTAGCGCTGAAAATCTAACCCAAGCATTTTGTAGGTTTGTTTCTTTTAGTTGTTTTACAAGTTTAAATTGTTTTAAGTTGAACATTTGATTCGAATTTCTCCATTCTTGAAAGAAACATCTTGCACTACCTTTGCATTGCTTCCTTTTATATATGATAAAACATTTTCCATTGTTTGTACAGTGCTCATCTTCTCTGCTAATGAGTATAAAACCAAGTCTTTTAACAAAGAATTATTTTTTAAATGAGGGAATTCTTTGCTTAAAATATCATTAATCATTAACGATATTTTATTTCTATTAGCTTCGTTAATTTTAATCGAATTAGACATGTTATTTTTATTTTCATGTGCTCTGTCGATTACTTCTACTGTTACTTTTTTGCTTGATTTTAACATTGTTTCTTACCTTAAATTTGTATTCATACTCCGAGTGAAAAAAGAAACCTCAAGATTTTGAATTTACAAAAAACATTTAATGTTTTACTTTTCTTAACATAAATTCTGTAAATAAATGTAAATATAGTTTTAAATATAAGAAATAATACTAAAGTTTTTCCGTTTTTATCCGTAAATATAATTATTAATTCGGAATAATAGGAGTGTGCGTGTTCGCATAAAGGTATTTTGTATGGAGAAATTTTCATCAATAAACAAGGCTTCACAGCAAATAGAGTATAAGTTCCCATCTGGTAGAACTAGTCCATTTACTCGTTTAAAAACTGAGTATATGCGTTTTGAAGCGCAAGTAGCTGGTACTGATTTTGCAAATGCACCTACAACTTGTCAGAAAAAATATGACATGCTTATTGAATTGAAAAAGTTGGCTGAAAAAGAAAAACTTACAGCTGAAGTTAGAAGTATAGAAAAAGAATTATCTGCGGTAAAAGAACAATTAACTGCTTCTAAAATAAATAATATTGTTAATGCTTATTATCAACCAGTTAGTGTTGTTCCTAAAAAGAAGAAAAAGCAAGAAAGACCTGATGTTCAATTAGTTGGTTTACTAAATTCTTGCAAAACTAAAGATGGATTTTTAGATCCTAATGCTGAGATTTTATTGGCTTCTTTAAATGTTCAAGGTAGTGAATTTTCTCATATTTCTCAAGTCGTGGATTTTTGTAGATTACCTGATGGAACATTTGATAAAGAAAAAATGCAACCTGTGATTACATTATCAAAGGTTGGTGTTCCTGTTGATAAAATTCCAAGCTATATTGAATCTTTCACAAGTCATGATTCTAGTCTTGGAAGAGATTCTATTGATATGGCTTCAATTAATCACTTGGCTGGATTAGTATCAGGTGGCTTATCTGATACAGATGCGTTGAGTATTATGCAATATTCAAGTGATTTTGAAGAAACATCTTCTGTTGAAAAGAAATTGACAGATTTAGTTGGTATTGGTTTTAATTTAGACACTTCTTTCAATATAGTTAATTCATTTGTTGCACCTAAACCAGCTGGACATAAAAAATCTGTTGATTTTGATGAATTATCAAAATTTGAAGATGATATTTCTAATAAATTGATAAAAAGTGGAATTCCTGTTCCAAAAATTGGTGGTTATTTAACTGAATATACGAAAGAATCTTCTTCATCTGATAAAGTTATTGATATTGAAGCTTTCTCTACATTTACTGGCTTTGTTTCAGATGGTGTAGATGAAAATGATGCAAAAATTGTTGTTCAATATTTATCTGATGTAGTTGAGGATAAACTTGAAGTAAGAGATATTTTTTATGAGTTGTTTGATACAGGTCGTGATCTTAGTGCTTCTTTAAATATATTAAATTCATTTGCACAGGTTGATGCTAATACAAACAAAAAACGTATTGATATTGATGCTGTATATCAATATATTGATATGGTTGCAGAAGGAATTTCAGAAAAAGATGTAAAAGTTATTATGCAATATTTATCTGATGATATTGATAATAAAGCTGATGCAAAAAAAGTTTTGAACAAATTATTAGAAACTGGTCGTGATGTTGATACATCATTAGGAATAATGGGTTCATTTACTAAAGTTGATACTAGTACAAATAAAAAACATGTTGATACTGAAGCTGTATATCAATATATAGAAATGCTAGCAGATGGTATTTCTGAAGATGATGTAAAAATCATTATGCAATATTTATCTGATGATATTGATAATAAAGCTGATGTAAAAATAGCTTTAAATAAATTATTAGAAACAGGGCATAATGTAGATGAATCATTAGGAATAATGAATTCATTTACTCAAGTTGATGAAATTACAAGCAAAAAACATGTTGATATTGATGCTGTTAATCAATATATAGGTATGCTAGCAGATGGTATTGCTGAAGATGATGTAAAAATTATTATGCAATATTTGTCTGATGATATTGATAATAAAGCTGATGTAAAAATTGTTTTAGATGAATTATTAGAAACAGGGCATAATGTAGCTGCATCATTAGGTATAATGAGTTTATTTACTGAAGTCGATGAAATTACAAGTAAAAAACATGTTGATACTGATTCTGTGCACCAATATATGGGTATGGTTGCAGATGGTATCCCTGAAGATGATGTGAAATTTATTATGCAATATTTGTCTTCAGATGTTGAAAATAATGATGACGCAAAAACACTTTTGAATAAATTATTAAAAGCTGGATATGATGTAGATTCATCTTTTGAAATAATGAATTTATTCACAGAAGATGTGAAAAATTCAAGCAAAAAACATGTTGATGTTGATGCTGTATCTCAATATATGGATTTTCTATCTAAAGGTGTATCTCAAGATTCTGCATTAAAATTGTCTAAATTTTTATCTGCTAATTTTGTAGATAAAGCTTCAGTAAAAAATTCTTTATTTAAGCTTACAGGTGATGGATTAGATGTAGATTCTTCTATTAAATTAATGAAGACTTTATTGGTTAAAAATGAAGATGGAAAATTTAATGTTGTTCCTGAAAGCGTTGATACAGTTTTAACATTTAGAAAAATTTTAGCTTCAAATCGTAAAAATGAAACAGCAGAAAGAAAAAATCCTATAAATCAACTTGGCGTTAAAATATTCTCTGCTGGTGATTTTTCAATGCATACTAAAAATGGAAAAGTAATACATGTATCTTCGTTCTTTGAAGATGATTATGAAACTCAAAAACAAAGATATGATGATTTAGTTGAATCTATAGAAAATGAAATGTTATTAGAATTTGCTGAAAAATATAAAAGTAAAGATGGTTCTATAGACAGTAAATACATTAGAGTTGCAACTTTCTTAAGAAATGCAGGAATGGTTTATGATGGTTTCTTAAATGCAATTGATTCTTGCATAAAAGAAGACGGTTCAATAGATGCGAAAAAATTAAAAACTTTAAAAACATTTAAAGACGCTGGTGCATTAGCATTTGATATTCCTATGTTGCTTGATGCATGTTCAAGAAATGAAAATGGTGACTATGACCCTGTAGATGTACAATTAATTAGTGATTTAACCTCTTGTATTATTGGCGGTAATGAAGTTTGTTCTCTTCTCCCTGTAATGAAAGCTAATGATGAAATAAAAGATATCATTATGCTTTGTGCACCATATTTTGATAGGAATGAAAATTTATTTGAAGCATTGGCTTTAATGAAAAAACCTGATGGTGAATATGGTGAAAATGAAATGGAATTTTTCTATGATTTAGCATCAACCTTCTTCTCTGAAAAAGATAATTATGGAAAAGATGATGATTTCCTTAAACTTGCAGAGGAAATTATGTTGATAGCAAAAAATGAACATGGTGAAATTTCAGATGATTCTGCTGGAATTTGTGCAATAATGACTAAATCAAATGAAAGTATTTCTAAGGTAAAAGAAGCTTTGATAGCTTGTTTTGATGGAAATAATAAAGTTGATGAAAAGATGGCACAAGTTTTATGGGATATGTATGTTCTAGGTGCATCATTTGACGAAGTAAAACAAGTATTAGATTCTTGTAGAGATGATGATGGCTTTATTGACGATAAAAAGATAAATACTTTTCTTTCAATGGTTGAAACAAAATCTTCAAAAGAAGAAATATTGAATGTTCTTACGAAAAAAGACTAGTTCTTTGTTGTAGATTAGGAATACCCGAATTTTATTTTAAAATTCGGGTTTTATTTATTTTGTTTTTCTTCATCAATCCAAACATATGTTTTTGGCATTGTAGAAGCAAAAGGATTGTTTAAATCTTTGTAATTCATTGGGTTCGTTGTATATTTGTTAATGCGATTAATTCGCTCTTTTATTTGAGTGAAGTAATTAAATATTTTCATAATTTTTCCAACTTTATTTTTATTATAGAATTATTTTTTTGTTAAAACATTCTACTTGTGTATAATTTAATTATGAGTAAGAAAATTTTAATTGTTGATGATACAAATGCATGGCTAGCATTTCATAAAGAACTTATTACTCAGTTATATGGTGATTTGTTTGAAATAACTGTTTCTTCTTCGGCAACAGAGGCTATCGATATTGTAAGACATAATTTAGAAATACCTTTTGATGTTGTAATTTCGGATTTGCAAATGGAAATGGATTATGAACCGTTGCTTGCAGGAGAATGGTTGGTTGAAAATATCCAAAAAATAAAGGCTTATAATAAAACGAATATAATTTTAATTTCTTCTATGAGCAATATTGAATATATAGCTAGTAAATATGGGGTAAAATATATCCCTAAAACCTTCTTAATTTATAATAAATTAGCCTTGAAATTTATGTTTGAACAATTGATGCCTTTTTTAACAAAAATCTAGTAGAAAAATGTAAAAAATAATTTGTTTGTGTTAGTATAAATTTGATTATGGTAACAAATGACATGTCGAAATATACTATAGTAACACTAGAAGAAGTACATTCAACGAATAGTTATGCACTTGAACATATTCGTTTTTATGAAGATAAAAACATTGTATTTACATCCCATCAAACTTCGGGTCGTGGGAGATTTGATAGACATTGGGTTTGCGATAATTCTGAAAACTTGTTTATGTCGATAATTTTAAAACCAGAAAATGTTACCAATTACCCTTTCCCAAATTTAACTCAATATTTATCAGTTGTGGTTTGTAAGGTTCTTGAAAAAGAATTTTCATTAAAACCAAGTATAAAATGGCCAAATGATATTTTGGTTGAAAATGCCAAAATATCTGGGATTTTAGCTGAATCTTGTGTTGAAAAAAATCAAATAATTGGATTGGTTTTAGGTCTTGGTTTAAATGTTAATATGAAAAAAGAAACATTGGATAAAATTGACCAAAGAGCAACATCTATAGGCGTTTTAACAGAAAAACAATATGATGTTGAAGTGATTTTACGCAAAATTTGTGATGAATTTTTTGAAAATTATGACGCTTTTATAAAAGGCGGTTTTGAATATATTAAGACTGAATACATCAATAGATGTGGTTTTCTAGGAAAAGATATTTTAATTAGAGAGTCTGGAGAAAGAAAACCGTATTTTGCAAAATCAATAGATGATGAAGGATTATTGGTTGCAATTGATGAATTAAATAATGAATGTAAGATAATAACAGGAGACGTTTTATGCTAAACGAAGGTATTGCAACAATGGCTGTTGGTATGGGAACTGTTTTTAGTTTCTTATTAATATTATGGGCAGTTGTTGCATTTTTAGGGGTAGTTGTTGGTTATTTAAATAAAATATTCCCTGCAGAAGTACAAGCAGTAACAACAACTGTAAAAAAAGTTGCAGGTGATGTTGAAGTTGCGATTGCTCTTGCTGCAGCAAAATTAAGAAAATAATTAGATAGACATATTATAAGAGGGAAAGAAAATGGCAAAAAAATTAATTAAAGTTATGGATACTTCTTTTAGAGATGGATTCCAATCTATTTATGGCGCTAAAGTTCTTGTAGATGACTTTATTCCAGCTCTTCAAGCCGCTGTTAATGCAGGCATTAAACATTTTGAAACTGCTGGTGGTGCTAGATTTCAGGCTCCAATTTTCTTTTGCAATGAAAATGCATTTGAAACGATGGATAAAATCAGAGCTGCTGTTGGTCCTGATGTAAAATTACAATCATTATCTCGTGGCGTTAATGTTGTTGGTTTGAACTCTCAACCTCGTGACGTTATCGATTTACACGCTAAAATGTTTGCAAAACATGGCGTTAATGTTATCAGAAACTTTGATGCTTTAAATGATGTTAACAACTTAATTGATTCTGCAAATAGTATTAAAAAACACGGACTTCAACATGAAGTTACAATTACAATGATGGAACTTCCATTTGGTTGTGAAGGTGCTCATGATGTAGCATTCTATGAAAAAGTTTTAAGAAATATCTTAGATGCTGGTATCCCATTTGATTCATTAGCATTCAAAGATGCTTCTGGTACTTCAAATCCAAGAAAAGTATATGAAACAGTAAAAATGGCTAGAGAAATCTTAGGTCAAGATGCTCATATTAGATTCCACTCTCACGAAACAGCAGGTACAGGTTTAGCTGCAT
Source organism: Cyanobacteria bacterium SIG29 (assembly GCA_015152515.1). GTDB lineage: Bacteria > Cyanobacteriota > Vampirovibrionia > Gastranaerophilales > Gastranaerophilaceae > Avigastranaerophilus. Next base: position 6,873 of record SUTV01000003.1, on the reverse strand, counting down.
ACTTAGCTGCTTTAGATGGTGGCGCAGATGGTATCGATTTGGCTATGAAACCAGTTTCTGGTGGTACAGGTCAACCTGATATTATTTCTATGTGGCACGCATTAAAAGGTACTGATTATGATTTAGGTATTGATATCGCTAAAGTTATGGAAACAGAAGAAATCTTCAAAGAATGTATGAAAGATTATGCTCTTGATCCAATTTCATTAGCTGTTAACCCAATTTTAATTCAAGCTCCATTACCTGGTGGTGCTACAGCTACAACTGTTAACCAATTAAAAGATATGGGTATGTTAGATAAATTCCCAGAACTTATTTCTGCAATGAAAGAATGTGTTGAAAGAGGTGGATTTGCAACATCAGTAACTCCAGTTTCTCAATTCTATGCTCAACAAGCATTCTTAAATGCTGTTCAAGGTCCTTGGGTACAAGCTAACCCAGGTTATGCAAAAATGTTATTAGGTTACTTTGGTAAAACTCCATGTGAACCTGATGCAGAATTAGTAAAATGGGCAAGTGAAAAATTAAATATGGAACCAACCACTGAAAAAGTTGTTGATTTAAATGAAAAAGACCCAGAAAAAGGTTTAAAAGCTGCTGAAGCTAGATTAGTTGCTGCAGGTCTTCCTGTAACAGATGAAAACTTATTCATCGCTGCTGCTTGTAAAGATGGCAATGTTGATAAAGGTATTGATTTCTTACTTGGTAAAGGTCAAGTTTCTGTTAATAAATCAGCTCAACAAACTCAAGCTGCTGCTCCTACAGCTTCAAATTCAAATGCTTGTACAGTTACTGTTAATGGTAAAAAATATGGCGTTAAATTTGAAAATGGAAAAGCTATTGTTAATGGTAAAGAATACAGTGTTGATGTTAAAGATGGTATTGAAGAAACATCATCTGCCGCTTCAACAGGTGAGGGTACAGAAGTTAAAGCTCCAATGCCAGGTGCTGTATTAAGAGTATTAAAATCTGTTGGCGATAGTGTTGAAGAAAACGAAGAAATTTTAGTTATTGAAGCTATGAAAATGGAAACACCAATCAAAGCTCCTGTTGCTGGTACAATTACTTCTTTATCAGTAGCACAAGGTGATAAAATTGCTTCTGGTCAAGTAATGGCAACAGTAGGCTAGGAGGTTAAATATGCAATTAACAGATGGTTTAACACAACTTTGGCAATCAACTGGTATTTATAACTTTATACAATCAGCTAGAGCAACAGTTGAAGGCACTTGTGTTGATCAATTTTTAGTACATTTTGGTCAACCACTTATGATTCTTATTTGTTGTTTCTTACTATGGCTTGGTATTAAAAAACAATATGAACCATTATTATTAGTTCCGATTGCTTTTGGTGGTATTTTATCAAATATTCCAATGCCTTTAGGTGAAGAAATTGCAGGTCCAAATGGATTTTTAGGAATTATCTTTGCAGCTGGTATTGATAAAGGCTTATTTCCATTGATTATTTTTATGGGCGTAGGTGCGATGACAGACTTTGGACCATTGATTGCTAATCCTAAAACATTGTTATTAGGTGGTGCTGCTCAGTTTGGTATCTTTGGTGCATTACTTTTAGCTATTGTACTTGGTTTTGATATGCAAGCAGCTGGTTCAATCGGTATCATTGGTGGTGCTGATGGTCCTACATCAATCTATGTAACATCTAAATTAAAACAAGAATTATTAGGTTCAATCGCAGTTGCTGCTTATTCATATATGGCATTGGTTCCTGTTATTCAACCACCAATTATGAAGTTATTAACTACAGAAGCTGAACGTAAAATTGTTATGAAACAAGCTAGAGAAGTTTCAAAAAGAGAAAAAATTGTATTCCCAATTGCAGTTTTAGTTCTTTGTTTAATCTTCTTACCATCAGCTTGTCCATTAGTTGGTGCTTTGACATTCGGTAACTTATGTAAAGAATGTGGTGTAGTTGATAGATTATCTGATACAATGCAAAATGCTTTAATCAACATTGTAACTATTTTCTTAGGTTTGACAGTTGGTTCAAAATTACAAGCTGATCATTTCTTAACCATAGAAACATTAAAAATCTTATTATTAGGTATTTTAGCATTCTCATTAGCGACTGCTGCAGGCTTAATAATGGCAAAAATAATGAATTTATTCTTAAAAGAAAAAATCAATCCGCTTATTGGTTCAGCTGGTGTATCAGCAGTTCCAATGGCTGCACGTGTTTCTAACAAGGTTGGTTTAGAGGCTAATCCTCAAAACTTCTTGTTAATGCACGCTATGGGACCAAATGTTGCTGGTGTAATCGGTTCAGCTGTTGCTGCTGGTGTATTACTTGCGTTAATCCCACACTAAAAATACTATTCTCGGAGGTTATCCCATCTGAGATTATTAAATAGAATATTATTTGTGAAAATATAAATACTCAATTAAGAAAGGAGAAAAAAATGAGTACTATTGAATATTTTTCAAACTCAGAAGAATTGCATAAAATAATGTCTCCTGCAAGAGCAACATTAACTGCTCCATTCTTCGGAAATAATGTAGAAAATGTAAAATCAGTAGCTGAAGCATACAAATTAGCTAAAAATAGTCCTGGTACTGTTGAATTAACAGGTATGCCAGTTTATATGCCTGAAAAATTAGGCTTACCATCAGGTGCAAATCAATTGTTATTCAATGATGGTACAGTAGTAGGTCGTTGTGCTGCTGCTAGAAAAATTGTTGGTGAACCAAACTGTGATATGGGTTATTTATTACCTATCATTAGAGAAGCTGTTTATGGTACACGTGACAAATTAATGTATTCAACAGAAGCTGTTGTTGGTTTAGATAATGACTTTATGATTAAAGCTCACTTATTAATTCCAGAAGGCTTCGAAAATGTTATGTATTCTTGGATGTTAAACTTCCAATATGTAAGCGAAACTTACGCTCAAATGTATGGTGAATCTAGAAAAATCAATGAAGGTGATATCTATGTATTCTCTGATCCAGATTGGACTCACCCAGACTTCCCATATGGTTTAACATTCTTTGATCCAGAACACAACTGTGCTGCTATCTTAGGTATGAGATACTTCGGTGAACATAAAAAAGGTACATTAACTCTTGCTTGGGGCGCTGCTGCAAGAAATGGTTATGCATCTTGCCACGGTGGTATGAAACGTTATAATTTAGCTGATAACAAATCATTCCAAGTAGCTGTATTCGGTTTATCAGGTTCTGGTAAATCTACAATTACTCACGCAAAACACAATAATAAATATGACATCACAGTTCTTCACGATGACGCATTTATTATTAATGTTGAAGATAAATATACTATTGCATTAGAACCAGCTTATTTTGATAAAACTGCAGACTATCCAATTGGTTGTGATGACAACAAATATATTTTAACTCAACAAAATAATGGTGTTATTGCTATGGCAGACGGCAAATTAGTTTCTGTAACTGAAGATATCAGAAACGGTAATGGTCGTGCTGTTAAATCAAAATTATGGTCACCAAACAGAGTTGATAGAATCGATCAACCTATCAACGCTATTTTCTGGTTAATGAAAGACCCTACAATTCCTCCTGTATTAAAATTATCAGGTGCTTCATTAGGTTCTGCTATGGGTGCTACTTTAGCAACAAAACGTTCATCAGCTGAAAGACTTGCTAAAGGTGTTGACCCTAACGCGTTAGTAGTTGAACCATATGCAAACCCATTCAGAGTTTACCCACTTGCAACTGATTATTCTAGATTTAAACAGTTGATTGAAGATGGTGTAGATTGCTATATCTTAAATACAGGTGACTTTATGGGCACAAAAGTAAAACCTGCTCATACATTAGGTGTTATTGAAGCTATCGTGGAAGGAACAGCTAACTTCCATAAATGGGGTAACTTCTCTGATATCGAAATTATGGATGTTGAAGGTTTTGATGCTTCTTTCGAAAATAAAGAATATGCTGCAGAATTTGTTGCTCGTATGAATGACAGAATTGCATTCGTTGAATCTAGAGAAACTGAAAAAGCTGGTATCGACAAACTTCCTGCTGATGCTTTAGAAGCATTACAAAAAGTTGTTGAACAAGCTAAAGGTGCAGTTGCTGTTTAATAAATTTTGAAGACTAAGACGTTAGTCAACAAAGAAAAAGACCTTACTGACGAGTAAGGTCTTTTTTTATACAGTTGAACGGTTTTTCTTTTCTGCATCTTCACTATTATTGTTAGCTAGATATGTATCTCTTGGAATGTCAGAAGAACCGCCAGTCCATTCGTTCATTCTAATCCATCCTGAAATTTTGCTATATGCACTGCTTCCAATTTCATATTTTCTTTCTCTAACAGCATCGCCAGAGTTGCCTTCAATTGTGTAAATGTATTTATCATCAACTCCAACAACTATACCTGTATGTGAAGCTCCATTGCTTTTTTGAATCATAATATCACCAGGAACTGGTGTATATGTTCCAACTTTAGAATAGTAACCAGCTTTTTGTGCCTGGTCTCTTAATCCGGAAACGGCAGCAGTGTATGTTATTGGAGAATCGCTTCCTTCTTGGCCTTTTCCATATAACCAAGATACGAATGAAGCACACCAAGGATCTCCAGCGCGTCCGCCATATTTTTCCATAGTTCCTCTATTGTCGCCTTTGTCTTCATATACTCCTAATTGAGAATATGCTAGCTCAATAGCTTTTCTGGTTTCTTCTGTTAAGCCATCAAGCATATAATCTTTGACAGTGTCTCTGTCTTTTATTTTGCTTAATGCACTATTAATTTCGTTTATTCTATTTTGAGTGGTTTGAATATTTCCTTTTTCTACTGATATTTGTTCTTCTTTATATTTATCAGCATCTTGTTTTGCTTTATTATACTGATTCATATATTCTGCAATTTCTGGATATTCTGTAGAAATTTGTTCTTCTAATCCACTCATTTCAGTTTTTAATGTATTTAAATCAGTTTCTATAGTTTTTCGTTGTTCATTTAATGTATTTAATTTTTCTTTTTCTTCATTAAGTACTTCAAGTGCAGCTTTTTCTGCTTCTTCAGCTTGAGTTATTTGTTCACTAATTGTGTTGATTTTATTACTTAAATCAGCAGATTTTTCACTACTCATTTCACTTTTATCAACATTTTCAAGTGATTCTTTTGTAGCTTTTAAATTTTCTTTTGAAGCAGTTGCATTTTTATATGTATTTTCTGCTTTTGAAATTGTGTTTTCTTGTGTTGAAATTTCTTGGTCTTTATTATTTAGTTCAGTTTCCTTATTGGTTATATTTGTTTTTAGAGTATCAACTTGTTCTGCCATTTCAACATCTACAAGTTTTAGTTTTTCTTGATATGTTGTATAAAGACTTTCAGCATTTTCGTTCATTGATTTTAATTTTTCATCTGAGCCATCATATAGACTAGATAAAGCTTTTTGATTTTTTTCTAAATCGCCTTCAGATATTTTTAATTCATTTTTTAGGTCAGATTCTGACATATTTGAAATGTTTTTTTCTTCAGTTTTTGATGATGTATCACTTGAAGAATAATTATTATATGAAGAACCGCCACCATTTGAATATCCACTAGAACTTGGAGCTTTTGTAATTGGAACTTCAGCTTGAACACTTTCTTTTACAGTTTCTGGTGTTGTAATTTTAAAACTATTTTCTTTAATTTCGTCTGTTGCAATTAAAATATCTTCTAGAGAAATATTTTCTTCGTTGTAATCATTATTTTTTATGCTATTGAAGAAATTTATCATTTCATCTTTATTTAATTCGCCATTTTTATCGTTATCAACAAAGTTCATAAAGTTTTCATCATTAAATAGATTATTTAATAAACCTGTGATTAACTCGCTTGCATCAATAGGTGGATTTCCTTCAGAAGGAATCATTGGTTGTGCATTTTCACTAGTTGGTGCTCCTGTAGGTAAACCTTCTTGTGTGTCAGGAGCTATAATTGGTTGTTGATTAATGTCTCCATTTTCATCATTATTTACTAGTGATTTTGTATTTTCTTCGTTAGGATCTACTAATTTACCATTTTCGATTTCCATACTAAGAATTTCATTAATACTTTTATTTAATATTGAAGTATCAATGTTTAGTTCTTCTGCAATATATTCTTTGAATTCACTAGCATACATAAAAATACTAATATCAGAAATGTCATTAGGTAAGTTTGACATTTCTGATTGATTTTTTTCTTTTATGTATTGGACAAATCCAATTTTTAGTGATTCAAAATTCAATAAAAGTTTCCTATGTTGTGAAATATTTGTATTAAACTGCTATTACTGGTCTTTCAATTGGGAAATATACATGATAGGTTGTGCTACTTCCACCAACGCTCTTGTAAATGCTTGATTGTGCGTGGTCTGAAATTTCGCCACCTTTACCGTCTGCTACGCAAACGTGACCATATTTTGCTCCGCCACTGCTACCGCCTGTTTCATCCCAAGTTACTACTGCACCAGCTGGTAAGTTTGCTAAGTCTGCAGATGTTTTAAATTCAGATGTAACATCAATAAATGAACCTTGTTCTACTAATTTGTTCATATTACCGGTCCATTGATAGCCGTGTCCACCCATTTGTATATCAAATGCAATTGCAAAGGTTCTGCTTACACCAGTTGCACAAAGACCTGTTGAACTGCCATATTTCTTTAACATTGCTTGTGCTGCGTTATAAAGTTCTTCGCCGGTTTCAGCATCATATGGTATGCCGTTATAATTACCAACGGTAGATACTTCTTTACCTTTAATTTCATTTAATTTTTCTACTAGTGAAGTTTTAATATTATTTTCAATTTTGCTAGTATTGATTTTATCGATTAAATTATTATCATTAATTAATTTTTGTACTTGAGCTAATTTATCATTATCACCACCAGCTACTATTATTGA